>NZ_FTMK01000062.1 GCF_900156255.1 Paracoccus thiocyanatus | reverse complement strand
CCACCCGATACGAGAAGACGGCGGAAAACTACCTCGCCGCCGTCCTCATGGCATGCTCAAGGCTGTGGATGAGGAATTATGAGTCCGCAACCTAGGCGAGGGCTAGCGCGTGGCATAGATCGTCGCGGCCTGGACCCTGGTCGCCACCCCCAGCTTTTGCAGGATCTCGGACACGTGGTAGTCGATCTGCCGCCGGGGCAATCCCATGATTCCCGCGATTTCGTGGTTGGTCTTTCCCGTGGACAGCCATTTCAGGACTTCGATCTGCTTGCCCGTCAGCTGCTTCAGCTTGCCGGCCTGGGACGGCCGCTCCAGAGACAGGTTGTCGAACTGCGACAGTTTCGCAAGCGAGACATGGCCGATGACCTTCGCCAGTTCCGCGCATTGGCTGGGGGCGGCCGGCAGGGCTTGCAAAGACAGGAATGTAATGGCGCTGAACTTGCCCCGAGGCGCGGGCAACGGCACCGTCGCACCGCCCAGGATGTTCCTTTCCACGATCATATCGGCATAATCATGCACTTGCGAGCGGCGGATGAAATCCTGGTTCCAGAACAGCGGCGCCTTGTTTCCCTTGACATAATGCAACAACGGATCCCTGCCCAGGAAACCGCTATCGACATAGGAATCGACGTCGCTTGACGACCAGGAACTGATATCCGGCTGGGTCATGAAGTCCTCGACGCGGGACTTGTAATAGCTGATGTTGAAGGTCGCAAAGCCCAAGGCCGCGCTGGCCTGGTGGATGAACCTTGCCACCTGGTCGATTTCTTCGGCGGCGAGAATGCCCGCGATAGCGTCTGAAAACGATTGCAAATTCATGCGGCTCTGCTCCGGCGAAGGCGTTGCGGTCTTCTGTCAACTGCTAAGATTACCAGTTGTGGTTCAAGCTGCCCCAAGTGAATGACTTGGTCCCCGAAGTTCGACAAAATTGGTCTATGTTTGAGGGGTGTCGGTCCGTCTGATCGAGTCATCTCAATGGGTTAGTGATATCTAAGGGTCAAAGTT
>NZ_FTMK01000061.1 GCF_900156255.1 Paracoccus thiocyanatus | reverse complement strand
GGAGGCTACACCGCATCGGGCCAGCTACCCGTGCTGACCAAGCGGGGTCATTATTGGGCGCCGAAAGGGGGTCAAAGTTGCGTGCCGATTGACAATCAAGCGTTTCGCGCGTGGCGGGCACAATGGCGGGCGCGCTCCAAAATGCATATTTATCAATTAAATCAACGGAATATGGCGGAGGGGATGGGTCTGAAAGACAACCTTTTCCACTGATTTACTTTACAAAGCAATGACTTACGTGCGTTTCCGTCAGCCGTCCGGCTGCCTTACCAATAAAATCCGAAGGACCTGAACCGCGGTTGAGCCTGTGGCGACGTCAGTGCGGGCATCGCGTGCCCGGCCATCGGCGGGACGGAAAGCGTTCGGCTGGGGGCCAGCGCGCGGAGCCTCGCGATCCGGCTTTCTACCGGCGGATGCGTCCGCAGCAGCGAGGGTTCGGGGATGCGTCTGCCGGGCAGGAAGATGTCCTCCCAGAACCGGCCGACGCGGCGCTCGAGCTTGCCGAGCGCGCCGATCAACCCCTCGGGGTCGCCGGTCAGGTCCGCCGCCACCCGGTCTGCATCGTATTCGCGGGTGCGCGACAGCCCGAGCTGGATCAGCGCCATCAGCGTGGGCGCGAAGATCAGGAGCACCACGACCGACCAGGGCACATGGACCATGCCCGCCATCACGAGCGGCAGGTTCACCAGCACAAGCAACTGTCCCATCCAGCTTGCCAGCGACACCAGCCGCGACATCACGTCTGCGAGTCCCATAATCCAGAGGTCGCGATGGGCGATGTGGCCGATCTCGTGCGCGAGGACGCCGGCAAGTTCGCGACCGTCCAGGATCTCGAGCAGCCCGTCGGTGACGCAGATCGTGCTGTCCTCGGGGCTGCCCATGGCAAAGGCGTTCGGCAGCCGGCTCGCCGAAGTTCGACAGCAAAACCGCTGAGCGATTGATTTCTCTGAGGCGGATTTCGCCTTTGTGTGACTACGGGACGGCTCTTAGGCAGGTTTTGGCAGGTTCAGGGTGTTGAACAGCTCCA
>NZ_FTMK01000060.1 GCF_900156255.1 Paracoccus thiocyanatus | reverse complement strand
CGTCAGATCGAAACGCGCCATCCTGAACCCTCCATAGGTCCAGTGAATCACGCCGGCCATCATAACGGAATCCCGTTTATGAGTTCACAGCCTAGATCGCAATCCACGCCGGTGATGGCGCAAAAGCTCAAGTTGAAGAACTGTGCGCTGATCAGGATCCAGAACATCAAGGTCTATGTGCAGCTTTTGCAGGAATTCGAAAAAGGCATTGCCGCGCAAGGGGTCGCGATCGGCGCGCGCGAAATGGTCCAGAACACCGATACCGATTTCAGCTCGATCTCGACCAAAATCGCCTTTTCTGATGTCGATTGCGTCTTCATTGCCTCTTATGCGGCGCAGGGCGCGGGGATCGTCACAAAACTGCGGCAGGCGGGGCTGGATTCCAAGGTCACGGTGATGGGGCTCAATATCTTCTCCTCGCCGGAATTCGTGGATATCGCTGGCCCCGCCGCCGAGGGCGTGCATTTCTATGGCGAGTGGATCCCCGGCGGATTCGACGATAGCAGCCGCGCCTTTGCCCAGCGGTTCGAGGCGGATACCGGTGCCGCCCCCGACAGCTGGGCGGCGGTGGGCTATTCGATCATGCGGGTGCTGATCGAGGCGCTGGCCAAATCCGGGCCCCAGCCGACGCGCGACGATCTGCGCAAGGCGCTGGATGGGACAACAGACGTGCCGGTGCGGATCGGCTTTGGTCGTTATTCGCTGATGGACGATCGCCGCCCGGTCTATGGGACCTATGTCCTCAAGATCGAGAACGGTAGCTATGTCGCGGTGAAAAACTAAGGCTTTGCACGGATCGGGACTGCACCGTGCAAGCGGTGGTGCGTATTGGCGCCCGAACGGTATCGACATCAAACGTCACGCCGATAGCGCCTTGAACAGCAGGACTTATGCACGAGTTCGGATTCCTGCAAATTCCGGGAATCCGAATGCGCAATCTCCACGTTCTAGCCCTCCTTCTTGGCCCAATTTCCCCGGCCTTCGGCGTTGCCGGCCTCCGGCGGGGATATTTTTCCACGCAAGAACCGGGGCAGTCCGGTGCGGCTCAGC
>NZ_FTMK01000059.1 GCF_900156255.1 Paracoccus thiocyanatus | reverse complement strand
GGTCCGAAAAGACCGATACATCCTTTGAGGCCATGATCTACGCTGTGGCAGCCCTGATCAACTCACGATGAATCTCAACAGACCCTAGGCCGGCGCGAAGGCATGGACCGCGCCAAGTGGCGAGGCGCCTGCACATGGTCGCTGGTCGCGGTCATAAGCCCAGATCCGGCCCTTTTCTCACCCTTGCCCAGCCCCCTGTCGCGGCTTGGCGGTCCAGCACCCGGATCGGCGTGTCCTCGGCATGGAGGAGGTCGCTGGCCATGAGATCCGCTTCGGTCTTCTCGATCAGCGGGGCCGGCAACTCCATGGCGCGACCACACCAATCGACCGGCGCGCTCTTCAAAAGACCATCGAGCGCCAGTTCCAGCCGTTCGATCTCGTGCTCGATCTATTCCGAGGACTGGCCGAAGACCTGCTTCTTCAGCTTGGCGATGCGCAGCCGCAGGGTCTGGATCAACTGGTCATGGGCGGGCAGAGTGGCCGAGATCTTCGTATTATCTGCCTGCAAACCCATGATCAACGCCGTCAGAAGCGCAGGATCATCGGGAAGGGTGTGGGCCGCATTCGACATGTACCTGACTGCCACAGGGCAGTAGGGCTGACCATGAACCCGAGACATTTCAACGGATAATCAGCCAACGCGGGGCCGGTGGAGCGCCCCAAACCCCAATCAATCCCTCCCCCAGCGTCACCAGTTGCGCCGAGGTCAGGCGTCCGGTGCCGCCACCGCAGGCGGGCCAGAAAGCGTCTCTTTTCCAGCACTTGTGATAGAGACAGACCCCGCTGATCCCTATGCAAAAGCTTCAGCCTGTCACCCCACCAGCCGCGGAACGCGAACGGTACAGCTGGTCGGCTTCTGGCGCAGATGATCCTGTGCGAGAGCTGCAAGGCCCTCGATCCTCCCGTATATCGGGCACGCCACAGGCCAGATAGACGCGGACGCCAGTTCCCGGCCCGATCATGCCCCTTCCCCCGCCCGGATCACTTGTTTCCATGTACTCGCGTCCAGAGCCGGATCGAACGCACCAAGCCGTGATCTGCTTGCCGCTGCCGTATTCCCAA
>NZ_FTMK01000058.1 GCF_900156255.1 Paracoccus thiocyanatus | reverse complement strand
TGTAGCGTTCAACTGGCATCCAAACCTCCCGTTTGGAAAGCTTGAATCAGAAATCAGCTGACAGGGGAATCCTGATACTCAACAGACCCTAGAAGGAAGAGCATATCCATCGCCATCTAGCCAGAACCCGCGGCATTCTCCATGCCTATGGCTACAAAGGTTATGCCAAGCTCAACGACCCAGGCCCTGACGGAACGATAGCCGCAAGATTCCAGTGAAGCAGTGCGAAACCGTCCCGGATCAGGACAGGCAGCTTAATCGCCTCAAAACCTGCCCGATCGTGAAAACACCCGATCCTCATCTTCCTGGCAAGGGGCAAGAAGCGGCGCTTCTTGGCAACCTGCACCGCCGGCATGCTGCCACGTCCTTGCCGTCTTGCATCGGGGCATGCGCGATGCCACCGGGCGCACATCCCCAAATCCCGGGGCGCGACACGCAGGCAACCACGCCGTGGCGTCGCTACCTGTCAGGACGGCAAATGCCAACCTCCCGGCCGGAACCACGATTCGCCTGGGCCAGACCCCGTCCTAGCGCTCCAGAAGCTTCTTGTGATTGCGCTCCAGAAGCGCCAGCCCCGCCAGCAGAAGGATCAGCGAGATGGCGATGACATATCCCTGGTTGATATAGCTGGCTTCGTAAGTGGGATAAAATCCGCGGCGCATCAGGCCGGTGCAATGGATCAGGGGATTGTACCACAACAGGTCCTGCGCCTTGGGCGGCATCATGTCATAAAGGAAGAAAATGCCCGATATCAGGAAAAGTGGCCGGGTCAGGATTTGCCAGACCCGCTCCCAGATCGGGAACGTGGTCATCAGATAGCAGTTCAGCGTGCCCACCCCCGTCCCCAGAAGGGCGACCAGCAGCAGCGCCTCGAACACCGGGGCCATGGCAACCGGACCCGGTAGCTGGAAGATGATGAAGATGCCGCCGAAAACGATGGCAATGACGGCGATATGGGTCAGCACGTTCAGCACCACCCGCGCGATCAGCGCATCGATAAAGGTCACGCTGGGATAGGCCAGGAACGGCCGGGAAAAGCGGATCGAGGTTGCGGTCTTGTTGGCCAGGTCGTTGAACATGGCAAAGGGCAGATAGCCGGTGGCATAGAACAGCGGGAAGTTCGACCCCAATCCGGGGTTGCGCAACGCCATGCTGAACAGCACCGACAAAAGCGCGACGCCCAGCACCGGCTCGAGCACCGCCCAGATATAGCCGCCGGCCGAGCGGCCATAGGTGGTCGCCATCTCGCGCAGCATCAGCGCCATCACGGTACGCGGCATCCGCAGCGCAGGCCCGTTGCGCCCCGGCGGCTGCGCCGGGCGGATGGGGGCCGAGTGGGTCTTGGCGTCGATCTCGGACATTTGACATGCGGCACTGGTGCGTGGGGGTGGCAATATGTAACAAGAGCGGGCGAAGGTAAACCAGCGAAAGCGCAGCTGCCC
>NZ_FTMK01000057.1 GCF_900156255.1 Paracoccus thiocyanatus | reverse complement strand
CTCCAAGGTTGCACACAAGATCCTAGAATCGATTAATCCTACGATTAATCTTCACCCTGGCTACCTCGAAGCTCTGCCTATCAATGACACGCTTGATCGCGGTGCCGGCAAGCGTGATGTCGAAGCTATGGTCGCATTCGCCAGATCCGACTGGGATGCCTACGAAACTTCTTGGGATTTCACTACGCTTCCGCTTCTCTCATCCGATCATCGAACCGAGACGCTCGCAGCCAGCTACGCGCAACTCCGCGCCCACTGGCAGGGCATCACGGACCAAGTGAAGAGCTTGGAGGAAGCGAACAATCGCATCTTCATCGACGCCTATGGCCTGGCTGAGGAACTCACCCCCGAGGTGCCGATTGAGAAAATCACTCTCACCTGCAACCCAGCCTACCGCTATGGCGTGAAGGGTTCGGAAGAGGACCGCGAGGCGCGACTGCGCGAGGATACGGTGGCCGAATTCCTCCACTATGCCGTGGGCTGCATGTTCGGGCGCTATAGTCTCGATGCGCCAGGCCTGATCCTCGCCAATCAGGGTGAAGGGATGGAGGAGTATCTGGCCCGTGTGCCGGAACCGACTTTCGCGCCCGACCGCGACAATGTCATTCCGGTGCTGGATGCCGACTGGTTCGCCGATGACATCGTCACGCGAGCCCGCGATTTCCTGCGCGTTACCTTTGGCGAGGCGAAGTTCCGCGAAAACCTCGCCTTCATCGAGGCCGCGCTTGGCAAGGATCTGCGTAAATGGTTCACCAAGGACTTCTTCGATTATCATGTGCGCCGCTATAAAAAGCGCCCGATCTACTGGATGTTTTCCAGCCCCAAAGGCACGTTTAATGCGCTGATCTATATGCACCGTTACCGGCCTGACACGGTCTCGGTGGTGCTGAATCAGTATCTGCGCGAGTTCATCCACAAGCTGGAAGTCGAACGCGCCCGACTGGAGAAGCTGGCCGATGATCCGAACGCCACGCAAAGCGCCCGCACCAAGGCGCAGAAGGACATTGGCACGGTCATCAAGCAGATCGCCGAGCTGACCGAATGGGAACGTGATGTCGTCTACCCCATGGCACAGAAAAAGATCGCCATCGATCTCGATGACGGGGTCAAGCGTAACTATCCGCTGTTCGCTGGCGCGCTGAAGCCGATCAAGGGACTGGAGGTTGCCGATGACTGATCGCATCACCGCCGGCCTGATGCGGCTCTATGAGGATCAGGGGCACCGCATTGTATTCTGGTATGATGCCGCCCGCGATCTGCGCGCGGCGTTCGATGCGGTAGACCTGCCCGGCGTGACCAAGGAGGAGATCGCCAACAACGAATTCGGCCTGAAATATCGCATGCTGCGGCAGGAGCCGAAGGAGCGGTTCCTACTCTACAAGGATGGCCCCGAGCCCCCGATGACCGAAAACTGGCTGTTGGATGTGCAATTGGCCAGTGCCGTTTTTCGTGCTGATCAGGCTGCGATCTGGGTGACGG
>NZ_FTMK01000056.1 GCF_900156255.1 Paracoccus thiocyanatus | reverse complement strand
GACCAGACTGCCTCTGGCAAAATACTAGCTATTGAGAAATCGGGTAACCAATGAATAACCAACCTAAACCAGACTCCAAGACCTATGATGACCTGATCTCTGATGTGAAAAAGGGGATCATAAAGGTTCCAAAGTTTCAGCGAGATTTTGTTTGGGATTTGAAGGCGACCGCCAAGCTTTTAGATTCAATCCTGAAGGGCTATCCCATTGGGACATTTATTCTTTGGGAAACCGATCAGCGTATCAACGATATCAAAAATATTGGTGGCTTTGACCTTCCGGAAACTCCACTTGGGCGAAATGTTCAATATGTCCTTGATGGACAGCAACGGATCACCTCGCTTTTTGCAGCCTATCTCGGCGCCAAGATCAAAAAACCAGGTGAAAAGAAAGTCACAGACTATAACGATATCGTGGTGAACCTTGAGGAAAACCTCGAGGAAAAGGAAAAAGATATTGTTACCGTCAAGGATGAAGCCGAGATCGCTATTCCTCTACATGATGTGCTGAACTTCGATTATCAGATGGGCAACGAGCTGGAACAGCGTGGGTTTGACAAAGCCCAGATCAACCAGATCAGTGCCTACTCAAGCGCCTTCAAGACCTATGCCTTCTCCACAGTCACCTTGCGCCAGAATGACATCGAATCCGCAATCGAGGTCTTCACTCGCATTAACACGGGTGGCAAGGTCTTAACCCTGTTCGAAATCATGTCGGCAAAGACCTATGACGAAGCCAATGACTTCGACATGCAAGCTCGCTGGGAGCAGTTCCAGAAGAAATTGAATGATCGCAAGTATGAGAACATCTCGCCGTCTGTCATCTTACAGATCCTGAGCCTTATCATCAGTGAAACACGAGAATGCAAGCGTAAGACTATCTTGGGGCTTGAGAAGGCTGATATCCTCGAAAAATGGGATGACGCTATCTCTGCCATCGAGAAGACGATTGACTATTTCCGCACCGTCTTGCGCATCCCTGTGTCGCAACTCCTGCCCTATGACACGCTCATCGTGCCGTTTGCTTACTTTTTCCTGAAAACGGGCAAGGCACCCAATGGACAGCAGCGTAAGTACCTTGAAGAACTGTTTTGGCGGTCGAGCCTGTCCCTGCGATACTCATCCGCCACAGAGTCAAAGCTGGCAGCGGACATCAAAAAAGTTGACCTCATCATCGATGGTCAGCGCCCGCCCTACCCTGAGTTCAAGCTCTACATCAATTCCGCACAGGATCTCAAGGAGACCGATTTCTCGACCGGCAATGCAATCTGTAAGTCGATCCTTTGTATCCTAGCCTATTACGAACCCAAGGATTTCGACAGCAACGGGAAAGTGCTTCTGGATAACTCGTACCTGAAAATTGCCAGCAGCAAGAACTACCACCACTTCTTCCCTAGGGCCTATGTCCGCAAGCATGGAAGTGATGCTGAGACACCCTATGCAAACTCGATTGTGAACATCACCTTGGTCAGCGCAGAGTTGAACAAGAAACGCATCGGAGCCAAGGCACCCTCCGTCTATCTGGCAGATTTCGCAGACGAAAATTCAGAGCTGAAACATGCGCTGAAGAGCCATCTCATCGAATTGGATGATGCCTCTATCATCCAGAATGACTTCACCGCTTTCCTGAAAAAGCGCTCCGAGGCTCTCTATGCCGAGATACTGAAGCGGATAGAACCCTCTGAGGCTTCCACCAAAATTGACCCTGTGCATGAGATGATCCTGGAAGGCGAAGGTCAGCTGGTCGAGTTCAAGTCTACTCTGCGCTATGACATGCGCACCGGCGAGGTAAACAAGAAGCTCGAACATG
>NZ_FTMK01000055.1 GCF_900156255.1 Paracoccus thiocyanatus | reverse complement strand
TGATCTGATCTCGAATTTTTCGATGATCGACAGGGGTTCGAGTTTTTTCTCGCGTTCATCGGGGGTGTCGTGAAAGGCAAGCGCTTGATTCAGCTTAAGATATCGTTTATCAGCAAGCCTGTTGACTAGGCTGGTGCTGTCATCGGGGTCAGACTCCAGAATTTTTCTTATAAAGAATTTGTTGTTTATGTCGGACTCCAAGCCGAATGCCCGTAACGCTACTGTCAGCAGCTTGTAATCCGCGACCAGCTGCTCTGCAGTCGCCACTTCGGGGAATTTATTCGAAAAGTAGTCCTTATAGGATCTTACGGCATAGTTCTGCGAAAAGACGTCGCGCTGTCTTTCCATCGTGCGTTCCAGAATCTTCCAACCGGTGTAGCCGCCGGTCCCAACCTGCACATTGTAGCTCATGGTTTCCCTATTGCGATCAAACGGGCTTCACGGGGAAGAAGTGCCCTGAGCTTCTTGAACGCTCTATAGAAATCACCTTCGATGACTGCATTGGACGCCAACCCCAGCAAACCTTGGCTGTCGGTATCTGGAAGAATCTGCGAAAGTTGCTCTATTCCCAAAATTACCTGCCGCCGCCCCTCGGCGATATCGGCATCTCCAATGAGAAGGAGTTGACAGATATAGCAAAGCCGAGAAACAGGTGTGTTGGCAGAATCGGGATGGATCGCGTCCTTCAATCTGAGAACATGCGCGTTCGGTGTGATGATGGAGATCCGAGAGCGACGATCCCCATTTTCAATCACCACGCCGTTGACGAGCACCCTTTCCTTGGGTGCGAGCTTCAGAACAAGGCCGGTCATGAGCTTCCTTCACCCCGCAGGCCTTTCATGATTTTGACGTTAATGTCTATGAGCGCGTCGGGGGAAGAGCTGCCTTGCAAGATTCGCCGCCCCTGCTTGATGGAAAAAAAAGCGAGGGAAAGCAGCCCGGCCTTTACCTCCGGGGGCAGCTTATTCCCTGGATGCGCGAGGTCCGCCGCAAGCGTCGTCCAAAGCTCGTTATTTGCAGCTGCGGCCTCTATCATTGCCCGAGTATCGCCACTTTTCCCGGCGTTGGTCAACTTCTGCGTGATGTGTGAAAAGGCCCTATACTCGCTATCTTTGGCGGTCCGGACGTGCTCGGAGCCAAAGTTGCCGACATTGTATTGTGCTTGTATGAAACTCACGATGAGAGACCCATTCTAGACCTTTGCGTCAGTGAAAGGGCGCCCCGCGGGGCGCCCCTTTGATCAGCGGAACAGCGACAGGATCGTTTGCGGCGCCTGGTTGGCGATCGACAGGGCCTGGACGCCAAGTTGCTGCTGGGTTTGCAGGGCCTGCAAGCGCGCCGAGGCTTCCTCCATGTCGGCATCGACCAGGGCGCTGATCCCGCGCGTAAGCGAATCGGCAAGCTCGCCCACAAAGTTGGACTGATCGCTGATCCGTTGTGCGGCATTGCCGAGCTTGGTGGCGCCCGTGTTGGCGATGTCGATCAGCGCTTCGATCTCGGAGATAGCGGTTTTTGCGGTTGTGCTGTCGGTGATTGTCGTGATCGTCGCTGCTTCGATATCGCCTTCGAAGTCCACCGAATCCACGGTGATCGACTGCGAGGTGGTAGCCACCGTGCCAGATGTGCGGTCCAGAGAAGACAGTACCGAGAAAGACGTCGCCGTGCCAATGGGGTTCGTCTTGAGCAGGTTGACCCCATTCATCTGGGTGGCGTCGATGATCGAGACGATTTGCTCCTTCATCCTGACAATCTGGTCGTTGACGGTTCCAAAATCGTTTGCGTCGCTGCCGGCGCTGGCGGCCAGATCCCGCATCTTCATCAAGTGTTGATGGATATCCTCGGCGCCGTCCCGAGCGGTCGAAACCACGGAATGGGCAAGGTTCAGGTTGCTTTGGAGCGTCTTGAAGGTTGACTGATCTGCCTCCATCACCTTCGAGATCGACCAGACGGCGGCATTGTCCTGTGCGTTGGCGACCTTCTTGCCGGTCGAAATCTCGTTTTGCGCCTTGGTCAGGTTGGCGTTGATCCCCTTGAGGGTCTGAAGCGCAACCATTGCGCCATTATTGGTCAGAATGCTGGACATTTCGAATCTCCATTCCTGGGCAGTTTTGCCCGTTTCAAGTATAATCGGCCTTCTGACCTACGGGACGGACCCGGTGGGCTGTGCCACGCAATTTCACTATCCGCCTTTCGTAAATAAACGTAAGCGCGACGTTGCGGCCCTATGCTGCGAGGCTTGACGGCTGGTTGAAGCGCCATGGCATGAGGTCTTCGATACCGCTTTGCGGGTGACCGTC
>NZ_FTMK01000054.1 GCF_900156255.1 Paracoccus thiocyanatus | reverse complement strand
CACGCTCACAGCCCCCGGAACACCGGGCCTTTACGAGCTGCGCTATGTGCTTGAGAAGGGCCGTCGTACACTGGCCCGCGCGCCGATCGAGGTGACGAGTGCCGAGGTCGGCATCACCAGCCCCGGCACGGTGCGCGCGGGGGAGGCCGTGGATATCACCTGGTCAGGCACGATCAACGGCAGCGATTTCATCACCATCGTTCCCGCCGGGGCTGATGAGAACGAGGTTGACAGCCATCTTCGCGCCGGGAATGCCACCAAGGGCCGCCTGAAAGCGCCCGAGACACCTGGCATTTACGAAATCCGGTATGTGCTTGAGAAGGGGCGGCACATGCTGGCCAGTGCACCGCTGGAGGTGGTCGGGGCCGATGCGCCGCTCGACGATGGTGCCGGGCTGTCGGTGCCGCAAAGTGCTGCGCCGGGTGCGACGATCACGGTGACATGGACGGGTGGCAACGACAGCGCGGATCAGCGGCTGGCAGTGGCGCGCAAGGACCAGCCCGATTTCAGCTGGATTTCGGTTCACAAGATCGGGGAGCAGAAATCAATGGATCTCACCATGCCCGATGAACCCGGCACCTACGAGGTTCGCTTTCTGGATATTAACGGGCGCGCATTGCTTGGCCGCTCGGTGGTGGAGGTAGAATGATACGGCTATTTCTTTTCACCATAGCGGTCTGTGGGGGATTGGCACTTGCGATCCCCGCCGCGCACGCCGAAATCGACGGTCACGGGCCAGATGCCTGGCGCGTGACCGGCGTGGCCGCAAACGATGTGCTGAACATGCGGATGGGGCCGGGCACGCAATACCTGGTGATCGGCAGCCTCGCACCCAATGCGCGCGGGCTGGAACAGATCACCTGCGTGCCGCTGTTGATCCCCTCGATTTACAACCGGCTGAGCGAGACTGAGCGCGCCGCCCTGCCACAACGCTGGTGCCTGATGCGGACCCCCGATTTTGCCAAGGCGGGCTGGGTCGCACAGCGCTTCCTCATGGAGGACGGGTTGGAGGAAATCTCCGGTCCCGGCGCGGCACCCGGCGCTGACATCTCGCTGAAGACCATCGGCGATCCGTTGATCGACGGGGCGGCGGCGCTTGTACGCGATCTCTATGCCGATTTTGCCGCGTCGGGTAGCCAGGCAGACAACCCTTTCGCAGATACCAATGTCGCGCGCTATTTCTTTGCCAATATGGCACAGAAGTTGCGCGGCCACGGGTCTGATTTGCTCTATGGCGCGCAGGATTTCCAGGGCGAGGTCACACGCATCGCGCCGGATGCCGACAAGCCGATGTTTCGCGGCACCATCAAGGTCAACGCCGATTTCACCAATTTCGGCAGAGAAGACAGCATCGCCTTCTATCTGCGCGCGGATACCGATCAGCCAGGTGCGCCCTTTCGGATATTTCATATCGAGCATGACGATTGGAGTTTTCCGTAAGGCATTGCCAAGTTGGGTGATTGTGGGCGCAAAGGGGGGCGAAGCGTGAGCGCTTATGCGTTCATCTCGAGCGCATAGTCGTTCCACAGGCTGAAGGCGTCAGCCCGTGCGTGGCGGTATGAAGATGCGGTGAGACGATAGCGGCGGGGACGGAAGAGGGTGTTGATCTGGTCATGGGCGGCGAGGAATCTCTGCGCCTGTCGTTGGGACTTGAAGCGTCCCATGATCTTCTCTCGCCGTCGCGTTGGTCTGTGTGAGCCCTCGACCAGGTTGTTCAGCCCCTTGTGTGCCCTGTGGTCGGCGTCGGGAGCCAGGTTCCGGATTGGCTTGAAGTAGCTGCGCAGCTTGTCGGTGATCATCACACGCGGCTGGCCGAATTGCGCGATGAGCCTTGCCAGAAAGCGCCTCGCGGCTCTGGCGTTCCGGCGGGTTTGCACGAGGATGTCGAGCGTGTGGCCATTGGCGTCAACCGCCCGCCAGAGCCAGTGTTTCCTGCCGCGTATCGGGATGACGACCTCGTCCAGATGCCACTTGTCCGACGGCCCCGGCCTATCGCGCCGGATGCAGGTGGCAAACTGCGCGCCAAAGCGGTTAACCCAAAGCCTGATGCTCTCGCGGCTGACGATCACGCCGCGCTCTGCCAGAAGGTCCTCGACGTCAGCCCCGCTCAGGGCGAAGCGGTGATATGCCCAGACGGCGTAGGCAATGATCTCACGGGGAAAGCGAAACCCCTTCAGGCGCGGCATGGATGATGGCGTTTTCATCCGAGATCCTGTAGCAGGCGCTTCACGACACAACAACTTGGCAATGCCTTTCCAGGCACCCATCAGAAAGGACGGGTTTTCACTTGGGGACCGTTTGCAGGAGCACCGGGTCATCAAGGGCTTCTATGTGACCTATGTGCGAA
>NZ_FTMK01000053.1 GCF_900156255.1 Paracoccus thiocyanatus | reverse complement strand
ATAGCCTCGGAGGCATCATGACCATCAGCGTAAGGGGGTCATTTTTGGAAGCCGATTACCCCGTTACGGGGTCAATTTTGCACGCCGGTTCACAAGCGAAGGCGTATTGCCTGACCTAAAGCGCGGCCTTTCCATTCCGAGGCTGGGTCAGCTTAAGCAGAAGTGGCGTACAGCAATGTCTGCATTGATCTATCGGGCGAAAGCTCTCAGGGCGATCACAGATGAAGCAGCGATCTCACTCTACAAGAGAATGAGCGCGTCGGGATACAGGACGCGTGAACCGCAGGAATTTGACATTGAGCCCGAGACGGGCAAACTCGCCGGACAGTTGGTGGACATGCACCTTACAGGGCTTGGCTATCAGATTGAGGAACTTGCAGACGCCGTCCGTATCGGACCTGAAGAGTTCGCGGCTATGCACGGTCTTCTTCCACCGGAACCTGTGAGAGCTGCGGCTACAAAGCCCAAGCTCCGCCTTATTGCCTCTCGTGATTGATGATGGACGCCTAACGCCAGGTTCGCAACCTGCCTGAACGGGTCGTCGGCCGTTGAGATCGGAAGCTGAGGTTGCCGCGCACGCCCGGCCCCTATCGGCCTAAGTTCGGAAGACGGGCAGCCTGACCTGCCCGCCCTCGCCTCGCCCCCGGTGATTTTTGTTGAGTTGGTGCTAAGTCACGTGCGCACGGCAAAAGCCGCTGCTTGTCGTCGCCCGGTAGGCTTCTGATATTTATATCAGATTTTGGTTGCGAAGGTGGGATCTGAACCTACAATCTTTAGGTTAGCATCCATACTCACGCAGCTGAGCGAGTAGCTTCTCCCGATGCGCCTGCGACACATCTTCGCTAAGCGAGCCAGAGTTTTTCGAATCATCGCAGGAAGGTCTGACATCTTGCACCTCGCCAGTCCTTCCTCTGAAAACAAAGAGAAATTCCGGCTGCTCTCGATGGCCCTGAGCCCGTTTCTTCATCTGCCTACCCCACTCTCTGCGTGAGCGACCTCTGCCTCCGCATCAGCTATCCGTCTTATAACGCGTTTTTCGTGGGTTGTGAATCCATCCATTGGCGGAGGGAGGACTGGTAGGGCTTCTTTCTTCTCTTGAATGATCGCCTTGCCACCTTGCTTCCGCTCGACGCCATGATGGAACAGCTTGAGAGCGCTATCGGGCCCAACACCCTCATACTGCAAGAACGCACACTGCCCCCCCGCATCGCCGATCACACCAATCGAATCACTGTGAAGCTCTAGAGCCAAGCTCTTTGCATAAGGTTCGACGTAGAAAACCTTCGAAATACCTGCGGCCACAATATGCCGCGCGCAGTTGTGGCAGGGAAACGTCGTTGTATAGAGAGTGCTTCCAACGATACCGGGCTTTCCGGATCGCGCGGCTGAAACTATCGCCTCCATCTCAGCGTGAATTGATCGGCTATATTCGATTAGGTCTCTAACCGGTGTTTTTAGAAGCTGTGTTCGTAGCTGGTCGCGGCTTGCACCTTTAACAAGCAGTCCCTCCCGCGATAATCTGTCGTATATTTTCGTGTAAAGATCTTCTTTTTTTCGATCATTGTGACATACTCGGCCGCCCCACTTGAAACAACGATGATCTCTGTCTCTGTCATCTGCAGAATATAAACCGCCACCACCCTTCGGGACATCATTCCACCCGACACCTAGCAATTCACCCTTCCCAGAATAAATCGCCGCACCAACCTGCCGCGACAAACACGCGGATTTACTTGCAGCAGAAACGGCCGCATACATGCCAGCCTCATCCGAGGTCGGTGTATGAACAGAAATATTAAAAATTATCTCGAGGTAACGATCAACCACTGCTCCCAGTCGAACATCGTTCTGACCATCATTTCGAACAAAATAATCTGATAAGTAAGCAGTCTTACTTACTTTTTGGCCATGGTCACCTTCTCGATCATTTTCATCTCGCGTAAATATTCCCGCCAGGTCATCTTTCTCGATGCCTTGGACCTTGAGGCGAGATTCACGGACAGCTTCCGGCGCGAAAACGGTGAACTGCCAGTACATTCCACCATATACACGCCTAAGGAGTTCCGTCTCCCTAGGGTGTTTGAGCGAGTCGATTATAGTTGCTTGTCTAAGGCGTTTCGGCTGGGGGACTTGGGTCGATTCGTCATATCCGCCAGCAGCGCTCCGATAAACAGCAATCGCTTCTATCGCTTTCGCAGCAACATAATCCTCGCCGAATTTATCTCTCAGCAAGGTTCCCACTTCTTGCAAGTCCTTGATACGATCCGAACCCCCTTCCGCAGGTGCCGGCTTTACGGTTTTAGCTGCGTTCTCGCGGATCAGATCACTCGCTTTGATGATTGAGACTGTATAGCCGTATTCCTTCTCCAGCTTATCGCGCAGAAGCTCAGCTGTTGTGGAGACGCCTGCACCCACCGCGCCAACAAGGCCGACGACAAGTTCTTCGGTTGGACGATCAACACGGAGAGGTCGCGCGTCCTGCTCACCAACTTCTACAACCAGGGTCTCTTTTACTGCTGTCGAAGCACCCATCAACTCACCTTGCGACCACCGCCACTTACCAATTTGATTAGTAGCTGAATTCCGTCGACGAATCTATAGGCGGGCGTAGCTGCATTTCTCGGCCTATATCCGTACCCGGATCTCTACCATTTTCCGGCCAGGCTTCCGGCGTGTGCCTGCCTGCCCCCCCTTTCCACGCTCCTTTCCGGCCAACGGGATCGCATGCGCCAGTCCGCGCTGCACCCACGTCCGTAAGCGCGACGCCGATCCCCTCCTGCCATTTTTGAGTTGATGCCTTCATTCTCCACGCACATGTGCGGCGGAGGTTTTGGATTTGGAGAGAGAC
>NZ_FTMK01000052.1 GCF_900156255.1 Paracoccus thiocyanatus | reverse complement strand
TGGTCATCTGGTATTTGATCGAGCGAGCTTGTTTCTCGCTGATCTCGGCGTTCAGCAGGTCGCCCACGATTTGCTGCGGTTCGTGCTGTCGCTTCTGGTCCAGGCCAATCAGCAGATCGCCAACACCGCCGCCCTCCGTTGGGCCGATGAGCTGATATTCTATCGGCACAGGCACCGCTGGTGTCATATCTCTCCCCCTTCTGCTCCATGGCGCAAGGGGTTGACGATTTGAAGCCCCCTGAAATCCTTTTCGTTATCTGTGACGACCACACAGTCGTTTGCTCCCGCCACAGCAGCAATGATCATATCGAGCGCGCTCCGCGGACGTCCCGCCAGCTTACCTTCCGCCATCAACCGCGCCCAGATCAGGCCCGCCTTGTCATCGAACGAGAGAATGCGGCCAGCGAACAGTTCCTGCGGCCCCTCCGGTCCCGAGAACCAAGCGTCGAGAGCATCGCGTTTTTTCCCGCGCGGTTTCTCCAGAATGCCGCGCCGGATCTCGGCGATGGTCAGCACCGAAATAAACAGGTCTTCGTCGCGCTGCTCCGCCCACCACGCCAACAGCGCTTCCGACGGATGCGGCTTGACGACGTTGCTGATGATGTTGGTATCGAGGAGATAGCGCGTCACAGATCGACCCGGCGCCCTTCCTCGCGCGGGCGCGACAGATCGAGATCGGCGCCGACAAGGGGCGAACGGCGCAGCGCGGACAGGATGCCGCCAGATTTTGGCGGCTCACCCGCGACGAGGGCTGCCTTGACCGCAGCCCGCGCCTGATCCGCTTCCGGTCCCTCCTCCGCCAGTTGGCGGGCGAGCGACCGGATCAGTTCGCGGTCGGATTCCAATGCCAAGACCTCAAAGCGCTTGAAGCCACGCTGCATCAGGCGCGCCCGGTAGTTCTCGATCGCTCTTTTCTGTGCGGCATTGCTCATTGCTGGCCTCCATGCTATATCCTGATATATAGCCGATATTATCCTTGCAAACAAGGGATGTCAGCGATGCCGCGAGACTCGCACCACAAGCCATTCGTGCAGAAGAATACTGCGCGTTCCCGCCAGTATTTTCCATATGCTGTGATGCGCTACGCTTCGCCAGACCGCGCGGAAGACGCCGATCACGCCTCATCCACCGCCAGAATTACGGGTTTGATTTCAGTTGCTTGGCTGGCTTCAGGTGGCGATGCTGCGAAGTATGACCTTGCGAGCTCCCGGAAACACAGCAAAGATGTCAGGACGAGAGCGCGAAGTGCTGCTCGAATCCCTGATGATCGACGAGCCGGAACTGACGTTCACCCCGTGCGGCAATCCCGATCCGCGCCTTCTGCGTCTCGTCGAGTTTCTGGCGCGGCAGGCAGCGCGGGAATGCTACGCCGAGGAAGTGAAGATGACGCGTCGACGGGGGAAGCGCACCTCCTGATGCCGAAAGGAGATGTGCAGTGAAAGTCGTGATCTACGCCGCTATTCGTCGGACAATCAGCGCGAGGCGTCCATCGCCGACCAGTTCCGCATGTGCCGCCTGCGGGCGGAGAAGGAAGGCTGGACGGTGGTCGAGGAATATTCCGATCACGCCATTTCCGGCTCCAGCATGATCCAGCGTCCCGGCATCCAGGCGGTGATCATGGATTCCGGGCGAGGCCGGTTCGACATGATCCTGGCCGAGGCGCTCGACCGGATCAGCCGGGATCAAGAGGACATTGCCGGCATCTACAAGCGCATGCGCTATGCGGACGTGAAGATGTTCACCCTGTCCGAGGGCGAGATCAGCGAGTTGCATGTTGGCCTCAAGGGCACGATGAACGCCCTGTTCCTAAAAGATCTGGCCGACAAGACGCGCCGCGGGCAACGCGGCCGCGTCGAGGCCGGCAAGTCGGGCGGCGGCAATTCCTACGGCTATGACGTGGTGAAGAAGTTCGATGCCAACGGCGAGCCCGTCCGTGGCGACCGCACCATCAACCCGGTGCAGGCCGAGGTCGTCCGCCGCATCTTCCGCGACTACGCAGCCGGCAAGTCGGCCAAGACCATCGCCTTCGCCCTGAACAGGGACCGCATCCCCGCGCCGTCCGGTGGCGATTGGGGTTTCAGCACAATCAATGGCAACCCGAAGCGTGGCAACGGCATCCTCAACAACGAGATGTATGTCGGCAAGATCGTCTGGAACCGCCAGCGTTTCGTCAAAGACCCCGATACCGGGAAGCGCCAGGCCCGGCCCAACCCCGAATCCGAATGGGTCATCCAGGAAGCGCCGGAGCTGCGCATCCTCGATGACGACCTCTGGAACGCCGTGAAGGCAAGGCAGGGCGAGAACCGGACCGAGCGTGATGAGAGCGGCGTCGCCGACGTCCGCAAGATGAACCACCGCCGCCGGCCGAAATACCTGTTCTCGGGCCTGACCAAATGCGCCTGCTGCGGCGGCGGCTATTCCGCGATCTCGGCGACCCTGATCGGCTGCTCGACGGCCCGCAACAAGGGCACCTGCTCCAACCGGGTGAACATCCGCCGAGACGAGCTGGAGACGCGCGTGCTGAATGCGCTTCGCACCAAACTTGTCGATCCCGAATTGTTCGCTCACTTCTGCGCGGTGTTTACGCAGGAGATGAACCGGCTGCGGATGGAAGGCCGCGCCGGTATCGCCGCGGCCGAGGCCGAGATGGCGAAGATCGACCGGGAACTCGACACGCTGCTCAACCTGATCCTCAAGGGCGGCGCGGCTGACGCCATCAACTCCAAGATGGTCCTGCTCGAACACCGCAAGAAGGAGCTGGCTCTGTTCCTGGCCGAGGCCGATGAACCGCCTCCCCTTCTGCATCCCTCGATGGCGCTGCAATACCGCAAGCGGGTCCAGCAGCTGTGCGAAGCCTTGCAGGACGAAGAGGAAGAGAAGCGGATCGAGGCAGCAGACATCCTGCGCTCACTGGTGGACAAGATCGTGCTGACGCCGGTGGATGGCAAGGTGGAGATCGACGTCCAGGGCGATCTCGCTGGAATCCTTACGATTTCCGCGCAAACGAAAAACCCCGCCTTAGGGGCGGGGTCATCGCAAGTAAAGATGGTTGCGGGGGCGCGCAACCGCCGTAACCTACCTGAGTTGAAATGCGCGGTTTAACCCCTACCCCGCCGCAATGCAGCCAAGAGACCGCGCGCAGCAAAGCGAAGCCCCCCGGAACCCACGTCATTGCCCCCGAAGTTCGACAGCAAAACCGCTAAGCGATTGATTTCTCTGAGGCGGATTTCGCCTTTGTGTGACTACGGGACGGCTCTTAGGCAGGTTT
>NZ_FTMK01000051.1 GCF_900156255.1 Paracoccus thiocyanatus | reverse complement strand
GGTGAGCGGGTATTTAGGCCCCCCGCCCAAAACCCGCAAGAGACAAAATTCAAAAAAATGACAATATTAGGGAAGTGAGTGAAATATAAGGGATTATTGCGGGTCCTCCCGGCTTGTGCCCGCATCTGCGCTGGGAATCGCTTCCCAACCTGCCCGACCGGACCACGACGCCGCACGGAAAAGGCGGCGGAATACCTGAAGACACCGCCTTTGCGCTTCCCGCGCGGACAGTGGATCGCCCGCAAAGGGATCACGGCCCTATGCCAAACTTGGCCCGGAGGAGCCGGCGCGGCCGACGAAGCGGACGCGCCCGTCCAGCTATTACGACCGCATCGTCGAGATGATGGAGGAATTGGTCCGCTTCACGCTGCTGGCCCGCCACCTGTCGGGATTCCCGACCGACCGCTACAACGAGCGAAAGGCAACGGTGGCAAAGCTGGAGGAACGTGGGAACCTGAAAGCCGCAACCTGGCGGCTGCGGCGAGATCGTGCCGTCTTAGACCTGGGCGTCGTCCGAACCGAGTGCGCCCCGATGCACCTTAATGCGTCCAGGGCGCGCGGCGGTCGCTGGCGAAATTCTCGCCATAGCCGCGGGGGCGGATGTTCGGGGCGCGGCCCTGCGGCTCGAACACCTCGTAATCAAGGCCCTTTTCGCGGGCATAGTCCTCGGCCTGCTTGCGGGTTTCGAAATGCAGGCACACCTGGCTTTGGGTGTCGTCGCTGCTGGTCCAGCCCATCAGCGGGTCGATCTCGCGCGGGTCGGCGGCCGGAAAGACCAGAACCCAGTCCTTGCTGCGGGACGTGCCCGATTGCATGGCATTTCGGGCAGGCTTGTAGATGCGGACGCGCATGGCGGGAACCCTCTGTCTTGCTTGTCGCCTTATCCCCGATGCGGGGCCGGCGATCAAGATGCCCGGCATGCGATTTACCGCCGCGCCGCCCATGGCGCCGCAGGATATCGGCCAGCCGCACTTGCATCGCGGCCCGAATGCGCCAGATTACCAAGGCAGGAACAAAGGTGAAACCATGGGCCACAACAACACCAACGCCCCCGTCGCGCGCTTTCCCGAGGTAAGCCGGCCCAAGCTGGAAGGCGGCCGGCGCTTCGTCATGCATTCCGAGTTCCAGCCGGCAGGCGACCAGCCCACCGCCATCGTCGAGCTGACCCAGGGCGTCCAGGCGGGCGAACGCGACCAGGTGCTGCTGGGCGCGACCGGCACCGGCAAGACCTTCACCATGGCCAAGGTGATCGAGGCCACCCAGCGCCCCGCCATCATCCTGGCCCCAAACAAGACCCTTGCGGCGCAATTATACGGCGAGTTCAAGGGGTTCTTCCCGGAAAACGCCGTCGAATATTTCGTCAGCTATTACGACTATTACCAGCCCGAAGCCTATGTCGCGCGGTCCGACACCTATATCGAGAAGGAATCGCAGATCAACGAGGCCATCGACCGGATGCGCCATTCGGCAACCCGCGCCCTGCTGGAGCGGGACGACGTGATCATCGTCGCCTCGGTTTCCTGCATCTACGGCATCGGCTCGGTCGAGACCTATTCGGCGATGACCCAGGACATGGTGGTCGGCGAAAGCTATGACCAGCGCGAATTCCTGGCGGAACTGGTGGCGCAGCAATATCGCCGCCTCGACGCCGCCTTTCAGCGCGGCGGCTTTCGCGTGCGCGGCGATCTGGTCGAGGTCTGGCCCGCCCACCTGGAAGACCGGGCCTGGCGCTTCGACTTTTTCGGCAACGAGCTTGAGGCGATCACCGAATTCGACCCGCTGACCGGGCAAAAGACCGACAGCTTCAAGCAGATCCGCATCTATGCCAACAGCCACTATGTCACCCCCCGCCCGACCTTGCAGCAGGCAACCAAGGGGATACGCGCCGAACTTCAGGCCCGGCTGAAGCAACTGACCGATGAAGGCAAGCTGCTTGAGGCCCAGCGGCTGGAACAGCGCACGAACTTCGACCTGGAAATGCTTGAAGCGACTGGCGTTTGCAATGGGATCGAAAACTATTCCCGCTACCTGACCGGCCGCGCGCCGGGCGAGCCGCCGCCGACGCTGTTCGAGTTCATTCCCGACAACGCCATCGTCTTCGCGGACGAATCGCATGTCTCGGTGCCGCAGATCGGCGGCATGTATCGCGGCGACTTCCGGCGCAAGTTCACCCTGGCCGAACACGGCTTCCGCCTGCCCTCTTGCATGGACAACCGGCCGCTGAAATTCGAGGAATGGGATGCGATGCGCCCGCAATCGGTCTTTGTCAGCGCCACCCCCGCACAATGGGAAATGGACCAGACCGGCGGCGTCTTTACCGAACAGGTCATCCGCCCCACCGGGCTGATCGACCCGCAGATCGAGATCCGCCCGGTCGAGATGCAGGTGGACGACCTTTTGGACGAGGTGCGCAAGGTCTCCGCCCAAGGTTATCGCACCCTGGTCACCACCCTGACCAAGCGCATGGCCGAGGACCTGACCGAATACCTGCACGAACAGGGCATCCGCGTGCGCTACATGCATAGCGATATCGACACGATCGAGCGGATCGAAATCCTGCGCGACCTGCGGCTGGGGGCTTTCGACGTGCTTGTCGGCATCAACCTGCTGCGTGAAGGGCTGGATATTCCTGAATGCGGGCTAGTGGCGATCCTCGATGCCGACAAAGAGGGGTTCCTGCGGTCCGAAACCTCGCTGATCCAGACCATCGGCCGGGCGGCGCGCAATGCCGACGGCCGGGTCATCATGTATGCCGACCGCATCACCGGCAGCATGGAACGCGCCATGGCCGAGACCGAGCGGCGGCGGCAAAAGCAGATGGCCTATAACCAGGAACACGGCATCACGCCCCAGACCGTGCGCAAGAATGTCGAGGACGTGCTGGCGGGGCTGTGGCAAGGCGATACCGATCAGTCGCGGGTCACCGCCAAGGTCGGAAAGCCGCTGGTCGGGGCCAATCTGGCGGCGCATCTGGACGCTTTGCGCGGACAGATGCGCAAGGCGGCCGAGAATCTGGAATTCGAAGAGGCCGCGCGGCTGCGCGACGAGGTGAAGCGGCTGGAAGCGGTGGAACTGGCGGTGGCCGACGACCCGCTGGCCCGGCAATCCGCCATCGAAGAGGCGGCCGAGGCGGCGGTCAAATCCTCTGGCCGCTCGTCCGCGGGGCGGGCGGGCCAGCGCGGCGGCAACAAGCGGTCGCGGCGCCGGGGCTAGGTCGGGCCGCGGGCGGCAGAGCGGCCCCTGCCCGGCCCGCCATCAACTGCAACTGACCGAAAGCATCTTGCCGCGGCTATCGACGACAAAGGTCAGCCGTTCTTGGATCATCTCCATCGTCATCGGCCGGTCCTCGCGCGCGATGCGATACATCTGCCCTTCCGGGACGGTGATGGTGGGCGAGGTCTGGCCGACCAGGTGGCTGTAGCGCGCCGCGCCGCAGGGATCGGCGATCGAGGCCGTGGGCTCTTCGGGCGGCGGGGCCTCGGGGGTGCAGGCGGCCAGGGCGAACGGAGCTGCCAGAATGGCAAGGGAAAGCGGGAGTTTCATCTTGTCCTCATGAGGCTGGACTTCCAGGCCAGCAAACGCGCAAGGCGGCAGATGGTTTCCCGCTGCGGGCCGCGCCGGCGGATTTCCGCAAGCCGGCCTAGGCTGTGAACTCATAAACGGGATTCCGTTATGATGGCCGGCGTGATTCACTGGACCTATGGAGGGTTCAGGATGGCGCGTTTCGATCT
>NZ_FTMK01000050.1 GCF_900156255.1 Paracoccus thiocyanatus | reverse complement strand
CGACAGCCTTCTTGCGGCCGCGCCGCCGGGCCACCTGCATGGCCCAGGCCTTCAGTGCTGACCACCGCTTTACTCTTGCCAGCAGGACCTGCGCAGCCTCGTAAAGCAGGCTGCGCATCATGGCGTCGCCCCATCGGGAGATCCGGCCTGTTCGGTCGACATCGCCGGATTGGTGCTTGCGGGGCGTCAGGCCGAAATGGGCACCAACCGTCCTGGACCGGATGAAACGCGAAGGAACGTCCACGGTGGCACGGAAGGTCAATGCGACCATCGGGCCGACGCCGGGCACCGTCATGAAACGCCGTGTCAGCTCATCTTCCCGCGCTAGGCGAACAAGCAGGTCATCGAGGCGAAGAAACTGTTCCCACAACCCGCGTCTCGCCAGGAGCAGGGCATCCGAAACCCCATGCAATATGGTGTTCTCGGTCAGTTCGCGAACGCGCGACTCGAAGTCCCTCTTCGTGACCCTGCCGATCTCATAGCCGAAATCGCGGATCACTCCCCGGATTTCGTTCTCGACATCCTGCAACTTGTTCCGCAGCAACTGACGGGCGGCGAGGACGGCTCGCAGGCGGCGGCTGGTCGCCGTCTTGACGTGGACGGGTTTGAACAAGCCAACCCGCATCATCTGTGCGATCCCTCGCGCATCATGCCGATCGGTCTTGTTCAACTGCGCCGCCAGCGCCGCCTTCATGTGGCGGGTTTCAACGCAGACCGCTGCAAGGTCTGCCTCGACGAGTCCGCTGTAGATGTGTTGCGACAGCATACCGGCTTCCAGGCCGATGCGGACGACAGAAAATGGCAACGCCAGGATGTGACGCACGATGTCGTCTGGATTTGACGAGAGCTTGGCTTCATGGACGACCTTGCCGTCCCCGTTTACCGCGCAGAGGTTGACGCTCCGAGCCGAGACGTCCAGGCCGATGAAGTGATCTTCAGGCATACCGAACCCTCCAGAATCAAGGACCGGTACTTCTCTTAGCCAATCTCTGGCGTCCTTTGTAAACTACGGCCAATTTAGTCGTCCCGCCGATGACGAGAGCGCTACGCGCAGGAACTTTGGCAAATCGACGTGTCGGTCTCGACACAACGTCCGATTTGCCCGGCGCAGCAGTCTTCCATCAGAAACCGCACCAGACCGTTCAGCGCCTCGAAATCGACGCTGTAGAGGATCGACCGGCTTTCCCGGCGGGCGTTCACCAGTCCTGCGCGTTCCAGTTCCTTGACGTGGAAGCTCACGTTTGAGGCGCTCACTCCCGCCTGGTCCGCGATTACCCCGGCGGCCAGTCCTTCGGGACCGGCAACGACCAGCAGCCGCAGGATGCGCAGGCGGGTTTCCTGTGACAGAGCCCCGAAGGCAGCGAGGGCTTGACGCTCTTCCATATTTCTACAATCCTAAAAGTGTCGAATCAAAAGGTATCGCAGATGACCATCCAAGGCAACCTCGGCGCGCTGACCGGCGCGGTCGACCCGGAAGACATTACCATCGGTGAGCTGCTGGCGGCGCTGGACGGCGCAGCCGATCTGCCACTGGTGTTCAGCTATGACGGCCAGGACGTGAAGCCCGGCTACCACGTCACCGAAGTCAAGGCGGGCCGCTTCGAGGCGCTGGACTGCGGCGCGAACCCGGAAAGCTGGACCGAGATCTTCATCCAGCTCTGGGACGTGAACGAGGACCGCGCCCATATGCCTGCGGGCAAGTTCATGAAGATCATCGGCAAGGTGATCGAGCACGTCGGTCTGGATCGCGGCGCGAAGCTGACCTTCGAGGTCAGCGACGGGGTGCAGCCGATGCAGCTTCACCGGGCCGCGCTGCCCCGGATCGAGGGCGGGCAGGTCCGCGTAGCGCTCTCGCCGCGCCCAGCAAGCTGCAAGCCCCGCGACCGCTGGCTTCAGGACCAGAAGAGCTGCTCGGCCCCGGCCGGGGCGCAGCCCTGCTGCGGGTGATCGCCATGTCCGAGCAATCCTCGCGCGTGTTCAACGTGCTGTTCCTTTGCACCGGCAACTCGGCGCGGTCGATCGTCGCCGAAAGCGTCTTGCGCCAGGACGGCGGCGGGCGCTTCCGGGCCTTCTCGGCCGGAAGCCATCCGAAGGCGGAAGTCCATCCGACCGCCTTGCAGGTGCTGGAGAACTTCCACTACCCGACCGATGGCCTGCGCTCGAAGAGCTGGGACGAGTTCGCCCGCCCGGACGCGCCGGTGATGGATTTCGTGTTCACCGTTTGCGACAACGCGGCCGGGGAGGTCTGCCCGTTCTGGCCGGGCCAGCCGATGACGGCGCATTGGGGGATCGAAGACCCCGCCGCTGCGACCGGCACCGAGCTTGAGCGCAAAATGGCCTTCGTCAATGCGCTGCGCTACATGAAAGCGCGGATCGCGGCCTTTTCCTCGCTGCCGGTGGCCTCGCTGGATCGGTCGAGCCTTGCGACCAAGCTCCGCGAGATCGGCCAGGCCGAGGGCGCGACCCGGCCCCGGCCGGATGTGGCGTGAGGGCGGATCATGGATGTCGTGATCTACCACAACCCCGACTGCGGCACGTCCAGGAATACCCTCGGCCTGATCCGCAACGCTGGCGTCGAGCCGCATGTGATCGAGTATCTGAAATGCCCGCCAGGCCGGGAACTGCTGGTGCAACTCATTGCCCGCATGGGACTGACCGCCCGCGATCTGCTGCGTGAGAAGGGAACGCCCTATGCCGAGCTTGGCCTCGTCGATCCGGCGCTGAGCGAGGATCAGCTTCTGGATGCGATGATGGCGCACCCGGTCCTCATCAACCGGCCCATCGTGGTCAGCCCCAAGGGGGTGCGGCTCTGCCGCCCGTCCGAGGCGGTGCTGGACCTTCTGCCCCCGCAACTGGCTGCGTTCTCGAAAGAGGACGGGGAAGCCGTGGTGGGGGCCGACGGCCTCCGCGTGACGCCCGCAGCATCCTGACCGGAGATCAGCCCATGACCGCCCTCGCGCCGCCTTCGCGGCTCTCGTTCCTCGACCGCTGGCTGACGCTGTAGATCTTCGCCGCAATGGCGCTTGGTATCGCGCTTGGCTCGATCTTTCCCGGCCTGCCGGTCGCGCTCGACGCGCTCTCGGTCGGCACCACCAACATTCCCATCGCCATCGGCCTGATCCTGATGATGTATCCGCCGCTTGCGAAAGTCCGATACGAGGAACTGCCGCGCGTGTTCTCCGACAGGCGGGTGCTGGTGCTGTCGCTGGTGCAGAACTGGATCATCGGGCCGGTGCTGATGTTCGCGCTGGCGGTGATCTTCCTGCGCGATCACCCGGAATACATGACCGGCCTGATCCTGATCGGGCTGGCGCGCTGCATCGCCATGGTGCTGGTCTGGAACCAGCTCGCACGAGGCGACGGCCAGTATGTCGCGGCGCTGGTCGCCTTCAACTCGGTGTTCCAGATCCTGTTCTTCTCCACCTATGCGTGGTTTTTCCTCTCGGTCCTGCCGCCGCTGTTCGGGCTGGAAGGCAGCGTGATCGACGTGAGTTTCTGGACCATCACCGAAGCGGTGCTGATCTATCTCGGCATCCCCTTTGCAGCCGGGTTCCTCACCCGACGCATCCTCGTCGCCCGCAAGGGCGAGAGCTGGTATGAAACCGCATTCCTGCCCCGTATCGGCCCGATCACGCTGGCGGCCCTGCTGTTCACCATCGTCGCCATGTTCAGCTTGAAAGGCGGCGACGTGGTGCGCCTGCCGGTCGATGCCCTGCGGATCGCGGTGCCGCTCGCACTCTACTTCGTGATCCAGTTCCTCGTCAGCTTCGCCATGGGTCGGCTGATCGAGGCGGACTATCCGCGCACCACGGCCATCGCCTTCACGGCGGCGGGCAACAACTTCGAGCTGGCGATTGCCGTCGCCATCGCCGCCTTCGGCCTGGCCTCCCCGGTCGCCTTCGCGGCGGTGATCGGGCCGCTGGTCGAGGTGCCTGCGCTGATCCTGCTGGTGCATGTCGCCTTGCGGCTGGGTGCCCGATGGTTTCCAGAGGACGTGAAGGCCCGCGAGGCGGCGGATATGGCGAAGGCAGGATGACAGCCACGGGTATGCCGGACGCCCGGCGCTGGCCGGTAATCTCGGCCCTGGGGATCGTCCAGATTTTCGCCTGGGGCAGCTCCTACTACCTGCTGGCGGTGTTCGCTTCCCCCATCGCCGCCGATACGGGCTGGTCGCTGTCGTGGATCGTCGGCGGCCTCTCCCTCGGCCTGTTCGTCGCCGGTATGGCCTCGCCGCGTGTGGGCGAGGCGATCCGGCACCATGGCGGCAAGCCCGTGCTGGCGCTTTCCGCCCTCCTGCTGGCGGCGGGGCTGCTGATCCTCGCCACCGCGCCGGTGCTGCCGGTGTTCATCGCCGGATGGATCGTCCTCGGGATCGGGATGGGGGCGGGTCTCTATGACGCGGCTTTCGCCACGCTTGGGGGCATCTACGGGCGCGAGGCCCGATCCGCGATCACCACGCTGACCCTCTGGGGCGGCTTCGCCAGCACGGTCTGCTGGCCGCTGTCGGCGCTGTTC
>NZ_FTMK01000049.1 GCF_900156255.1 Paracoccus thiocyanatus | reverse complement strand
ATCATCAGGGCCAGAACCGTCTTCGACCTGAAGAACGCGCAAAAATCGTGGGCCAGCCCCAAGCAGCCCATTCTTGTGCCTGTATCGCCAATCGTAAAGCTGTGATCGCGAAATGTCATGGCGCCGTGCGACCTCCGCCAATGTCACGCCATCACAATGGCTTTCCTCAACGATCCGGACCTTCTCATCATCCGTCCAACGGCGACGGCGACCGGTATCAGAGACCGACAAAACTTGAATGCGGGGAGTGTCTTCGTGTGCGTCCATAAGGACACTCGATAAACGATCTCACTGCCCAGCAGACAGACGGCCCTCGGCGGATGTTTACCGCGGAAGTCGTCGTCGACCGAGAAAGAGCCGGGGTCGCGAAGATAGGAGGCGATGTTCTGGGCGACGAATGCCGCTTGAAGATCTACCTCGCCGTCAAGTGCCGCTAGATTCTCGGCATTGAACGTGACGCGTTGTGCATCGATCAGTATCCGGCGCTTGCTGGCGCTTACGGTATCTGGAAATTTCTTGAACTCCCTTGGAAGAGCTCGGATATAGTCGTGATATGCGATGTCCGCGAGACGCTCTGCATCAATCAGGAACTGACGAAGAGGGAATGCCTCTTTGTTGTCTGGAATCGGAGTTTCCAGAACGGCGGAACGGGCCTCGTCATCGCTGAGGAACGCGATGAGAGCGTCGCTTTCGAAATTTTCAGACTGAATGAAGGCAAGACAGTTGGACCAGCTAGGAACGATCCGGGTCCTACGGAACACCATGGCCTGAAAGCGCACGGGCACTTCTTCGAATGCCGGCAGTAGCTTAGTTTGGCGTAGGACGAAGGTTTCTATCTCTTCGGCATCAAGCGTATCATGAGACATCACAGCTAGAATCGCGTCAATATCCTCCTCATCGTTATCGTCCATATCTAGCAACACGTTTGCAAAATACGCTTCAAAATCATTTTCCACCCGGTCGAGGAGCGGTTCAGCTCCGGATTTTCGAACCGCCGTGTAATGCCGCTTACGCAAGGCCGGGCCGGCCTCTTTGCCGAGGATAGAGCCAAAAATGTAGTCAAAGTTTGCATCGTTCAGGCGGTAATGGCCGAGCTCGTAAAGCTTGCGAGCGATGTCCGGATATCTATCAATGGCGGCGAGATCCCTTGTCTCGATGTGCAGCTCTTCGAGCTTGACCGGATCCACGCCCTCCAACAGGTCAAGAATGTCGCGAAGGTTGTCGGCCGCGAATGCCCGAATCTCGGGGTGCTCCTTGCGTTCGCGAGCCAGCAAAACCGGCGGAAGATGTTCGATGAGGCCGGCGACATGCAAGACTGCGAAGGGGCTCTCAATGGTCGCCGGTACGAAACCGCGCCAAGCGTCAACGAACTGCCTCAAAAAATCGGCAACGTGCGATCCCGTCGCATAATAGGCTTCGAAGAACCCCTGCTGGTTCAGAAACTCGTTCGAAAGATACGCGAAAACTTTCCCGAGTCGCTCCTTATGCCCCTCGCTTTCTATGAGAGCGTCGACGAGCCGGACGTTCAGCGCATAATCTAGGCTGAAATCGTCCTCCCTCATTGCCGCGATGACTTCGCTGGGATTGTCAATCGGAAAGCTGGGTTCAGGTGTGTTGAAAGCCCTAATTTGTATCAGGAACTTGTTGTCGTTCGGCGAAAGCCGTCCCGAGTGGAACAAGGAAGTGTACTGATAGTAGCTGTCGTCGAGATAGCCCTCCAAGAGCAGGAAACGAGCGAGATCGCCACCGTCGCCGAAGTTCTCAAAAAGGTCTTTGACTTGCTGCGTACCGTATCGCAGCAGGATATTGAACTTGCTGGTCCGGATGGCTTTAATTTTGTGTCTTAGTTCGGCGATCCTACTATGTGCTGCCTTTTTATGTGCACCCGCTTTCTGTTCGATGCTTCGTACCCGTTCGGCATAGCTGGATTCGGAGTCTACGGTGTGCTGCAGAGACGAATTGTTGTGCTGAGTGCGATGGCCATGAGCATTCCAGTGAATGAGGTTCGGTGCAGCTATAATTTCGTCGATATCCTTGTGATCGGACAAAGTATTGAGCGGAATGCGCTCCTGTGCGTTTCTGCCGACGCCAATCACATTTTCCGGCAGCGCCTCGATAAGGGCCATCACGTAAATTCGTCTGAGCTCGCGTAGATCCTTTGGGATCTGCTTTTCGGCGGCGTCAATATCGCGTTCGAGTGCAACGATCTCGGATCGAAAGCTCTGTTCACGTTCGGAGATGAGTTCGTCTTTACACCCCAAAATTCCAGCGAGATGCCCTCTGCCCCGATGCAGCCGTTCGAAATCCCTAGGATAAGCGTTCTTATATATCAGCACGGCGAGAAGCTTTGTAGGATCTAGGTTGTTCTCACCATCTGTTTCCAGATTGGCGACATAGATCGCGTACTCGTTGAAGATGTTGTGGATCAGCCGGAGATCGCTTAGGTAGCGGGACACTTCGCGCAGGAACTGCTTATCGAGCCTTCCGTCCAGCTCCAGCCGTTTGCCCTGCGCCAGCACCATATCAATCGAGTTCGAGCTGTTGATAATCGGAATGACGGGTATGATGAATTCGAAGAACTTTGTCCGGTCGGTGTTCACGAACATGTCGTCGCGCAACGCGTAGAGGAACCTAATCCGCCGTTTCACGCCCACATTGCCGTTCACGAGACTGTTGATTTCACGAAGGGTGACGAAGATATCGGAATCGTTGAAGCGATCGAGATCCTCCACAATGACGAGGTCGTAACGCGTCGACTGGAAGAAGTAGATGATCTCGTCGAGGTGGCGGTTGAGGATTGAATCCTGGTCTTCCGAAGACGGTCTTATCTGGATATCCTTCAGCGAAACGCTTTTGAGCGAAACGCCGAAGCTGGCGACATAGAAGTGATGAATCGCAGACCAAAGAAAGATCAATGCGAAAGCGACTACGGAGATATCGAGCCAGTTCGTGAGGTCGAAGGGTTTGAAATACGATCCATCAAAAATCGCTGCGCGTTCATCGAACATATGCCAGAGAGCCAGCAGTCCGGTCAGAATGTAGAGTGATCGAAAGATTGACCAGAATCCTGGCGTTTGGATACGCTTGAAACGCGAGAGGGGCAGTTTGTCTGCATCTGCGCCATAGAGCAGTTGCTGGAGGATACTCCGCTCAATCTCCTGTTTGTTCACCGTACGTCGCTCATCGCCTGCTTCCGGTAAGAAGGCCGCAAGAGAAATGTGTAGGGCTTGGCGGGGATAGGACTTGAGGAAGGATCGGATGATGCTGCTCTTGCCAGAGCCATAAGGTCCTGTGAGCGCGATGTTAGATACGTCCGGGCTGTCGGTCGCGAACTTCAATGCAGCCGAATATACCCCTCCATGGTCGGCCGCATCGGTAGGGGCGAGATCAACGAATTTCGCTGGCGCCACGGATGAAGCGGTTCGTAGGCGCAGCGCTTCCGCTATCTTGATGAGCTTAGCAGAGATCCAGCGGCCGGTTTTAGTAAGACCAGTACTCATAGAAGGCTGACCACCATGTTCGAAATCTCATCCCAACCGCATGTATAATTTAGTCTACCATGCACGTTAAGGGCGAATGGTCCACTGTGGCGTCGAATGCTTGCCAAGGTTTCGCTGCGACGCGCACGAATTACTGGTATCTCAGGTTTCTGCGGATGTGGTGCTGCACCGCCGCATGTCGGCTCACCGCCCGCGAGGCTGCGCAGAACGACTCGGACATCTCGTGATATCATCGAGTTTGTCGGATCATCCGAAGTCAGGGCGGGCTGGAGGACAGGAGGTAACGCCATGTCCGCCGACAATCTTCCAGTACTCCGGCCTGAACATCCTGCCTGGAACAAGGGGCGCATCATCGGCCAGAAGCGCCCGCTGCTGCCGAAACACGTATGGTCGATCCGAGTCCGCCTGGAGATGGCAGACAACCGACGCGACCTGGCGTTGTTCAATATGGCTATCGACAGCAAGCTTAGGGGCTGCGACCTGGTCTGCCTGAAGGTCCGCGAGGTCTTCGCGGCGGGGAGAGTCAAGGAGCGCGCCTCCGTCACCCAGAGCAAGACGGGCAAGCCGGTTCGCTTCGAGATCACCGAAACGACGCGCCAATCGCTTGATCTCTGGATCGTCGATCCTGAGATGCTTGGGCTGGAGTATCCCTGGCCCAGCCGCCTCCACCACAGCGCTCATCTGTCGACGCGCCAGTATGCGCGCATCGTGCGGGGATGGGTCACGTCGATAGGGCTCGAGCCGAGCGCCTATGGCACGCATTCGATGCGTCGGACAAAGGTGGCGCAAATCTACAAAAGGACCGGCAACCTGCGGACGGTTCAGCTTCTGCTGGGCCACACCAAGATGGACAGCACAGTTCGGTACCTCGGCGTCGACCTTGACGATGCGTTGACACTGTCAGAGGGGATAGACCTGTAGTCCGGAAGCCGGTCGACAGATTTCCTGCTGGCCGGCCTGTCAATCGGCACGCAACTTTGACCCCCTTTCGGCGCCCAATAATGACCCCGCTTGGTCAGCACGGGTAGCTGGCCCGATGCGGTGTAGCCTCCATACAGCGCAACCGGATCGGGCCAGCGGCGTCTCGGTCATTCCCGCGTCTTGAAGCGCCAGCTCTCGTTGCCGGTCTCGACGATGTCACAGTGATGGGTCAGTCGGTCGAGGAGCGCCGTTGTCATCTTCGCGTCTCCGAAGACGGTCGGCCATTCGCCGAAGTCGAGGTTCGTCGTCACGATGATCGAGGTGCGTTCGTAAAGGCGACTGATGAGGTGGAACAGGAGCTGGC
>NZ_FTMK01000048.1:0-2500 GCF_900156255.1 Paracoccus thiocyanatus | reverse complement strand
CAGATGATCTAGGCATGAGCAGGCTGAAGGTTGGGTAACACCAACTGGAGGGCCGAACCCACACCTGTTGAAAAAGGTCGGGATGACTTGTGCCTAGGGGTGAAAGGCCAATCAAATCTGGAGATAGCTGGTTCTCCGCGAAAGCTATTTAGGTAGCGCGTCAGACGAATTCTCCCGGGGGTAGAGCACTGCATGGATGATGGGGGCCCACAGCCTTACTGAGTCTAAGCAAACTCCGAATACCGGGAAGAACTATCTGGCAGACACACGGCGGGTGCTAACGTCCGTCGTGGAGAGGGAAACAACCCTGACCAACAGCTAAGGCCCCCAATTCGTGGCTAAGTGGGAAAGCATGTGAGACTTCCAAAACAACCAGGAGGTTGGCTTAGAAGCAGCCATCCTTTAAAGATAGCGTAACAGCTCACTGGTCTAGTCAAGAGGTCTTGCGGCGAAGATGTAACGGGGCTCAAGCCACGAGCCGAAGCTTTGGGTGTGCATTTATGCACGCGGTAGCGGAGCGTTCTGTGATATAGAACGCTGCCTCTTTTGCCCGTCAGGGCAACGGAGGCAATGTTCTGACTGTGAAGCCGGGCTGTAAGGCATCCGGTGGAGTGATCAGAAGCGAGAATGTTGACATGAGTAGCGACAAACAGGGTGAGAGACCCTGTCGCCGAAAGTCCAAGGGTTCCTGCTTAAAGCTAATCTGAGCAGGGTAAGCCGGCCCCTAAGGCGAGGCCGAAAGGCGTAGTCGATGGGAACCAGGTTAATATTCCTGGGCCAGGAGATGGTGACGGATCGCAGAGCTAGTTCTTCCTTATCGGATTGGAAGGGCTGGTGAGCGGTTCCTGGAAATAGCCCTCCATGAGACCGTACCCTAAACCGACACAGGTGGACTGGTAGAGAATACCAAGGCGCTTGAGAGAACCACATTTAAGGAACTCGGCAAAATACCTCCGTAAGTTCGCGAGAAGGAGGCCCCGTTGGCAGGCAACTGTCGGCGGGGGGCACAAACCAGGGGGTGGCGACTGTTTACTAAAAACACAGGGCTCTGCGAAGCCGTAAGGCGACGTATAGGGTCTGACGCCTGCCCGGTGCCGGAAGGTTAAAAGGAGAGGTGCAAGCCTTGAATTGAAGCCCCGGTAAACGGCGGCCGTAACTATAACGGTCCTAAGGTAGCGAAATTCCTTGTCGGGTAAGTTCCGACCTGCACGAATGGCGTAACGACTTCCCCGCTGTCTCAAATGTGGACTCAGCGAAATTGAATTGTCTGTGAAGATGCAGACTTCCCGCGGTTAGACGGAAAGACCCCATGCACCTTTACTATAGCTTCGCACTGGCATCAGGATTGCGATGTGCAGGATAGGTGGTAGGCGCTGAAACCGGGACGCCAGTTCCGGTGGAGCCATCCTTGAGATACCACCCTTCGCACTCTTGATGTCTAACCGCGGCCCGTTATCCGGGTCCGGGACCCTGCGTGGTGGGTAGTTTGACTGGGGCGGTCGCCTCCCAAAGAGTAACGGAGGCGCGCGAAGGTTGGCTCAGAGCGGTCGGAAATCGCTCGTCGAGTGCAATGGCAGAAGCCAGCCTGACTGCAAGACTGACAAGTCGAGCAGAGACGAAAGTCGGCCATAGTGATCCGGTGGTCCCGAGTGGAAGGGCCATCGCTCAACGGATAAAAGGTACGCTGGGGATAACAGGCTGATGATGCCCAAGAGTCCATATCGACGGCATCGTTTGGCACCTCGATGTCGGCTCATCTCATCCTGGGGCTGGAGCAGGTCCCAAGGGTACGGCTGTTCGCCGTTTAAAGAGGTACGTGAGCTGGGTTTAGAACGTCGTGAGACAGTTCGGTCCCTATCTGCCGTGGGTGTAGGATACTTGAGAGGAGTTGCCCCTAGTACGAGAGGACCGGGGTGAACGTTCCACTGGTGGACCAGTTATCGTGCCAACGGTAGTGCTGGGTAGCTATGAACGGACAGGATAAACGCTGAAGGCATCTAAGCGTGAAGCCCCCCTCAAAACAAGGTATCCCTTGAGAGCCGTGGAAGACCACCACGTCGATAGGCCGGAGATGTAAGCGCAGCAATGCGTTCAGTTGACCGGTACTAATGGCTCGATTGGCTTGATTTGATCCGGAAGAAGACAGACCAGCCGAAAGGCGGGAAAACCTGCTTCCAAAAGCATCCTTGGACAATGACTTTCCAGGTTCACCTGAACCGGAAAACGCCGAACTCGCTCCTTTTCCGGTCTGGTGGCCAAAGCACGAGCAAAACACCCGATCCCATCCCGAACTCGGCCGTTAAGTGCCGTCGCGCCAATGGTACTGCGTCAAAAGACGTGGGAGAGTAGGTCACCGCCAGACCTGAAAAGAAGCGAAAATCTCTCGGAACAAAAAGCACCGCAAAAAACGCGGTGCAAATGCCGCGGGGTAGAGCAGCCCGGTAGCTCGTCAGGCTCATAACCTGAAGGTCGTAGGTTCAAATCCTACCCCCGCAACCAA
>NZ_FTMK01000047.1 GCF_900156255.1 Paracoccus thiocyanatus | reverse complement strand
CAAGGTCGGAGCGAAGGCGAGCTTCGAGCGCCTGCCGAGCCCGGTCTATACGAAGTGCGTCTGCAATTGGACGCGGGGGACCGCGTGCTCGCCCGCACCCCGGTCGAGGTGATGGATGGTGATGTTTCACTTGACGGACCGGACAGGGCGCGGGCCGGCGCCGAGATCACGCTATCCTGGACGGGTGCCATACATCCGCGCGATTACATAGCCATCGTTCCCGGCGGCACGCCCGACGGCGAGCAAAGTGGCTATCGCCGCATTCAGGACGGAGATCAGGCCACGTTCACTGCACCCGCGGAGCCTGGTGCCTATGAAATCCGCTACCATTTGGACCGCGGCGATCGGGTCATGGCCCGGCGACCGCTCGAGGTGCTGGCGGCGGACGCGCCGATAGACGAGGGTGCCGGGCTTATGGTTCCTGGTACAGCAAGGCCGGGCGATATCGTTACAGTTTCGTGGACAATCGAAGCTGGCGATGCCGACCGGCGCGTGGCGCTGGCACGAGCTGATGCGCCCGACTTTACCTGGATTACAGTCCATCGCGTGGGCGACGAAACCGAAACGGTAATCAAGCTCCCGGACGAGCCGGGACAATACGAAGTGCGGTTTCTCGACCTTCAAAGCCAGAGCGTTCTCGGACGCGCGATGATCACGCTCGGCGAATGAACTACGAACACATCAAAGAATCCGGAGAACCCAAGACCATGCTCAGATCAGTCATCACTGCATTTGGCTTACTCGCCCTTGCCGTTCCCGTCATGGCTGCAGAACCGGGGGGAGCGGCGTCAGGGACGATTGCAGGCGAAGAGATAGAACTGTCGGTCTGGACAGAGCAGTCCGACTTCACGTCTTCCAGTTTTTCGATCTATTTTCGAGCACCGGCACTGAGGGAGCGCGGTCTGGGCAACTTATCCCTCGGCGCAGAGTGGATCGGCGATCTTGATGGTGACTTCTTTTCCGCAGAAATCGATATCCCAATTCTCGATACCGATCCGTATCGCATCTACCGTGCGGACTTGGACGATGAACTCTCCCTGACAATTACGAGCGCCTCGCACCAAGGCGGTGTGCTGGCGATCGCGGGCCAGGTGCAAGGTGTTCTAACGAGTATGGACCGGATTGCACTTCGTAATCCTGACCCTGACGACACTCTCAACGTTAGCCTGACATTTGAAGCCGTATTGGGTGAGTTGCAGTGAGGACCGCGGCGTTTTCCCTAATTGCGATCTGCCTGTCCGCGCCTGTGCTGGCCGATCAGCCGGATGGGGATATGACTGGGTTTCTCGAAGTGGCACCTGTTTCATGGCGGATCGACGCCGAGCGGTCAGAATTCCATTTCGAGAGCGAAGGCATTGGCTCTCTGCGGATTCTTGCCGAACCGCAGGAGGTGCCATCGGGCATCGGTTCCATCCGGTTGATGGTGATGGTGGCCGATGGGACCACAAGTCTTCTCGAACTGCGGCTCGAGGACGAAGACGGAAATCCCGCTCTTGGACTGTCAAGCGAGGCCGGGGGGCAGGCAATGCTCGAGATCGACCACAACAATGACGGTTCACTTCACTTTACCGGCGTGATCGAGGCAGGCCTGACGGCCTACCCGATGTCAGGCCGAACTGCCGTCGAACGACAAATGCTGGTTCTGGATGTGGATGGAGGCCGGATCACCGCTACCGGGCACTAGCGTTCTGCGGCAGGGAGGAAAAATCCAATGAGACCGGTCATCGTTTTGACAGCCATTTTGTCCTGCGCCGCCGTTCCCGCGCTGGCGCAGCGCGCGGGCGACATTTCGGACCTTTGCGGAACGTCCTCGCCGGCAACGTGGCAGGGGCTGCGGGAACACTTCGTGGGTGACTGGCGCGTTGACCACCTGTCCGGCTACGTCCATGCCGGCAGGATGGTCATCCCTATGGAGCCTTCCCCCGAAACAGAGACCATGTCGATCTGGGTATTGGGCGAGGATCTGCTGCTCGACCATGCGGAGATGACCGAGCCGATGGCTATCACCCTTGCCGACGAAGGCCGTTGGGTGATCGAGGCCAACCATCCCGAGATCCCCGAGCCGGCACTGACGCCGGACGAAGCCGTGCTGGCGTGGGCCGGAGACTGCGATCAGGAGGATCTGCCCCGTCTCATCGGTCAGAGCCATGTGGCCATGGCGGGGGCGGTCATGGACATGACGCTGCGCATGCTGCCCGTCGATATGGACACGATCTACGCCATCCTTGAGATCGAGGGTGCCGCCCAAGCCGTGCAAGATCAAAGTGAAGTCTTGTAACTTGCGAGCGCACCAAACATGGCTGGAGTAGACCTATGCTGAACATCGTCCCACACTTCAGGATTGTTGGAGTCGCTGGGTTTGTTTTACTTTCGAGTTGCGGCACACCAGAATACCGAACTGAAAAAAGTCATTGTGAAGCGGAGTGGATGCTTAAAATCCCACCGGTCTATCGACAAGAGATCGTCACCAAATACCGCAACAAAGAACGACCGACCGGCGAAACGATCTGCGAAACAACTGGGACCACTATCAATTGCAAGCCGGTCTTGGAGACGGTTTCGGTTCCCTACACAACGGTAGAAACCGTTGATATCAAGAAAGCGCAGCGCGGCCCGCAGATATCATCCTGCACCGCGCGGGCATGCGTGGCGAAATACGGCAATAGCACGTGCGAGGGGTGATCCAAGCGCAGGGAACGGTTTTTTAGGCAGGCAAAGTAGCTTTACTCGGGAGAGGGAAATGTGGGATTTTAGTATTGGAGGTGCGCTCGGAATGATGGTGCGCACGATGCCGTTTATCCTGTTGCGCATGGCGGTCTATTTCGGGATCTCGCTGGGCTATATTCTGATTACCGGTGTCGGCGCCGGTGTCGGCTGGGGTGTCGGTGGGTTTGGCGACGAAGAGTTTCGCGCCACGACAACAATGTGGGGCGGCTTTGCGGGCTTTGGGCTTTTTGGCGTCTTTATGTATTGGGCGCGCGAATATATTCTCTATATCGTCAAGGCCGGACACATTGCCGTTTTGATCGAATTGATTGATGGTAAACTGATGCCGCATGGCCGCAGCCAAATCAGTCATGCAACAGCGGTGGTTAAAGAACGGTTTCCGCAGGCCAGCGTGTTGTTCGCCGTCGATCAATTGATCAAAGGCGTTGTGCGCGCCATTTCGGGATTGGTGCGTGGCATCCTGACCATTCTGCCGATTCCCGGAGCGCAACAGATTGGCGGTATCATATCCGCGTTTTTGCGCGTCGCCGTCGGGTTCGTTGACGAAGTGATCCTTGCCCACGCCATCCGCACGAATTCGACAAATGCATGGGGGTCAGCGAAAGTGGCGCTCGTGCTCTATGCGCAGAACTACAAGCCAATGCTTAAGAATGCTGCATGGCTGGCAATTATTGTCTACGGCCTCAGTTTTGTAGTGTTTCTTGTCATGCTCGCGCCAGCTGCGCTGGTGGTCTACCTGATGCCCGGCGCATGGGCGGCAGGCGGCGTGGTATTCGCGCTGCTGTTCGCATGGAGCATCAAGGCCGCACTGCTGGAACCTTTTGCCATCACCTGCATGATGCAAGTCTATTTCAAGACAATTGAGGGCCAGCAACCGAACCCCGAATGGGAAGCCAAGCTGGAACAGATGTCAGGCAAATTCCGTAAGCTTAAGGATCGCGCGTTTGGCGCAGATGCGGCAGCAACATGATAAGCATTACTGGGATTGAGCGCTAGAAAGACGCTGAGGGAGATGCGAAATGATTAATTCGACACGGATATCGCTGACATTAGCGTTTGTAGCGATGTTACCGCAGGCAGCCTTGGCGAACATTGTTTGCGAGGGCACCTATGAATTCTTCAACGGCAAGGACACTGTCAACGCGATCCCCGGCGAAGCGCCAGAAAACGGCGCTTTGGCAGCAAGGCTCTATAATGCTCAGCGGGGTGCGTGGCTGGGTCAGTTCATGGGCAAGCCGAAAAGTGAGGGCCTGCACGAGGTCAAGGTCAGTCAATGTGGCCGACAGTTCACCCTGTCGCAGGGCTCAAAAACCATGCTGTTCCTGCAATCCATCATGGATGACACGCTTTATGTTGCGCAGGACATCGGCACGAACGAGGCCGAATTGACGCTGCGGGTGGTCGATCACAAGATCATGGTCGGCTCGGTCAAGGGAAAATCGCACGGGTTTGCCTTCAATATCCCGGTCGCGATGGACCCGCGCGATGTCTCCATGCCCGATATGAAGCGGTGCAACGACGACACGGCCGCCACGCCCGACACACCTGCTGGTGACCGCCTGACCGTCGATCCAGCCCTGCGCAGCGAGGTGATCGGCATCGTCGCGGACGAGTTGGGCGTGCCAAGGGATCAGAGCGAGCGCTACATCTCTGCCCTGCGATCCGTGGCCAAAACCCGCCAATCGGACGAGGGGGTGAGCGAAATCCTCCCCGGGGAACCAGGCTGCCCCATCGAATTGACCGGCGTCAAGACCTGCCGGGTCTTTCCGCCCGACACCACGACAGTCGTCGAAGTCAATCTCCTGCTCGATGGGGATGGACGCCTGCTGCCCGTCACGACGGACGGCTCTGATACGGGGCGGATCCGCGTCGATGATCCCGGCGTGGCGGATTTATGTGCGCCAGAGTCGACGTTGCCCCCGGCGGAACAACGCCTCCGGTTCAAGTTCTTCGCCATCGAGGAAGACGGCATCAACGATGTTCAGGCCGGTCTTTTGGATGCGCGCACCGATCATTTCAAGAAGGCACATTACGCCAAGGGGAAATCCCAGGGGCGCCAGGGGCGTGCAGACGCCGCCGACGAGGCGTATCGGGCTATCGGGTCTCCGGTGACGGGACGGCACAAGTCGCCCTGATCTCAACCGTCCCAAAGGTCAGAAGCGACGCCACGCCAAGACAGGAAAGAAAAATGACGATGACCACATTCAGCCGGATATTTTTGACATTTGCCGCGTCATTGGCCGTGTCTCATGCCGCTGGAGCGGCCCCTGTTTGCGAAGGGGAATACATATCTGCCGTCACCGGCGCATCACCACCCGTTCAGGGCAAGGTCACGGGTGTCCCCAATCCCTACCGCAAACAACCGGTTCGCATCGACGTGGAGGATTGCGGACGCACGCTGGTGATTCATGGCGACGGCACGATCCCGCTCCAGCAAAGTGCCAACGATCCCGCGCATTATGTCGGGTCGCATCAGGGTGCGCCGGCCGTGTTCGATGTCTGGAGCCCCGATCGCCTGACCGGGCAGATCCTGATTCCAGGCTCGAACGGCGGCGTGATTTTCGAGATGACGCTTGTGGAGGGGCACAGCCCCGATATGGAAGGCTGCGACATTCAAGAGCAAGAGAACGGCCCATCGGACGACGACCGGCTGACCGTGGACCCGGCCCTGCGCAGCGAAGTGATCGGCATCGTCGCGGACGAGTTGGGCGTGCCAAGGGATCAGAGTGAGCGCTACATTTCGGCCCTGCGATCCGTGGCCAAGACCCGCCAATCGGACGAGGGGGTGAGCGAAATCCTCCCCGGTGAGCCGGGCTGCCCCATCGAATTGACCGGCGTCAAGACCTGCCGGGTCTTTCCGCCCGACACCACGACAGTCGTCGAAGTCAATCTCCTGCTCGACGAGGATGGCCGCCTGCTGCCCGTCACGACGGACGGCTCCTACACGGGGCGGCTCCGCGTCGACGATCCCGGCACTACAACGGATTTCTGCGCGCCGGACGCGCCGGAGACAAAACTGCCCGAGGCCGAGAGGCGCCTCCGGTTCAAGTTCTTCGCGATCAAGGAAGACGGCATCAACGATGTCCAGGCCGGTCTTTTGGATGCGCGCACGGATATTTTCGAGAAGGCGCATTACGCCGAGGGAAAATCCCGAGGGCGCCGGGGACGCGCGCAGGCCGCGGATGAGGCCTATCGCGCGATCGGATCACCAGTAACGGGCATACATGCGAGTGTGAAACCGTGAGGCTGGCTGCGAGGGCGATATCCGCATTTGCTGAATTTATGGAGGATTGAAGAATGAAGAAGCTTGCATCGGGATTGGCCGCATTGACCATCGCAGGTGGCATTGCTTGCGCAGCTCCTGCCAGTGCTGCGGACGATGTCGTGATCGTTTATGATGCGTCCGGCTCGATGTGGGGCCAGATCGACGGAACCTCCAAGATCGAGATTGCCCGCGATGTGCTCGCCGATCTGGTCAAAGGCTGGGGCGAGAACACCAATCTGGGCCTCGTTGCCTATGGCCACCGCCGTCAGGGCGATTGCACCGATATCGAGACGATGATCACCCCCGGCCCGCTTGACAAGGCCAAGTTCATCGCCACTGTCAATGCGATCAAACCGGTGGGCAAGACGCCGATCTCGGCCGCGATCCGACAGGCGGCTGATCTTTTGTCCTACCGCGACAACCCGGCAACCGTCGTGCTGATTTCCGACGGGGTGGAAACCTGCAACGCCGACCCCTGTGCAGTTGCGGCGCAACTGGAAAAGCAGGGCGTGAAATTCACCGCGCATGTCGTTGGCTTTGATCTGGACAATGCAGCCCGCGAAAGCCTGTCCTGCATTGCCGAAAATACTGGCGGCAAATTCGTCACCGCCGACAACGCCGATCAACTGAAAACCGCGCTTGCCGAAGTAAAAGGCGCAGTCGAGGAAGTGCCAGAACCGGAAAAGGTGGAAACGCCAACCCTGCCAGAAGTGACCCTTACTGCCCCGAAAGAGGTGACGACCGGCGCCAAATTCGACTTCTCTTGGCAGGGTACGATCAACGGCA
>NZ_FTMK01000046.1 GCF_900156255.1 Paracoccus thiocyanatus | reverse complement strand
CGTGGAGAATGAAGGCATCAACTCAAAAATGGCAGGAGGGGATCGGCGTCGCGCTTACCATGATGGGGATATAGCAGTACGACGTTCGGGCAGTCGTAGAGCCTGCCATATGCCATCAGCTGGTAGACGTCCGCCTGGCTGACCCCCTGCTTTGGATCGTCGATCCGTGGCGTCATGCGCTTCCACTTCGTGTCGATGATCAGCGCTATCTTCTCGCCCTCCCGGACGATGAGGTCGGGCCTTGTGCGGAAGCGGCCGGTCTCGCCTTCGTAGAGACAATCCCGATGGCCGCCTTGCGACGACACACGGAAGCCCGTGCCGGCCAGAGCACGCGACAGGGTCCGTTCGATGTATGCTTCGAACAAGACGTTCATCTCGAAGAGCAGCGCGTGACCGTCGATGGTTCCCGCGCTCGTCTGCTGGTGCCGGTCCGATAGAAAGAGGCGTGCGAGAGACAGGAGATCCCGCCAACGACGATTGGTGCGGTCCAGGAGGATCCGGTCCCAGCGGAGGGCGTTGGGAGGAACGTCGGCTACGTCGGCATACACGAAGCTCAGCTCGCGCAGCGCGCGCTGGTTATCCGGAGCACCGGACAGACGCGACAGCTTGCTGACCGCCGCCCGCATGACCTGATTCAGGGCAATGTCCGGCGATAGAGCATCGAAACGGCATGCGAGCTTTTGTGGCGAGACCGCGAGCGTCGAGAACTGCCGTGTCACGTCCAGGCGTCCCCGAAGCGCAGGCAAGTCGTCTTCGTGTTCGAGGTAGTGGCGCGGCATCCCTTGGCGGACCGCGTCGGTGAGCTTCACACAGAACAGACGGATCAGAAGTTCGAGCACGGTCTCGCGCTGCCAGCCAAGCTGCGTCATCGCGCCGGCTTCGATTGGCAGATCGTAGGTCACCGCAAGCATGTGGATGAGGCGCTGCCTGAGTACCGCATCCGACACCCCGCTCTCGCCGCCCCCTTCGATTTTTGGGAGAATCTCAAGTTGGCAGTCGGGGGTGGCAATGACGCCGACGACTCCACGTGCTCGGAGCCCCTTCCGCCCGTGTTCCAGAACACCCTCACCCCCGCGCCCGGAGAAGGTCGATGTCCTCGCAACCGCGGCAAGCCGATCAGCCTGCGTCTCCGGGATCTCGGTGTCGCCGGACCCGTAGGCGATGCGCTCCCACTCGCGGATCGTGCGGCGGATCATGTCCCGACCAACTTGCTGTAGTCGAAGCCCTCATCGACGGATCGAACCTGCCAGCGAAACCGGGCGACAGCATCGCCGTCCTCGAGGCCCGGAGGCGGGTTCAGGACCGTACGCTTGAGAAAGCCACCGGTGATCGAACCCTCACCCGGTTCCAGGTCGCCGAGCACGGCCGCGATCTTGGCCCAGTCTTCGAAGAAGTATTCCGCGAGGAGCGGGATGACCTTGTGGCGCATGACCTCGTCGACATCTGCTTGCGAACTGCACGCAGTGAAGTAGGCGTGTCCGATCTGGTGTTCGCGGTCGTAGAGATACTCGATCCGCTCGTTGATCGTGGCGAGAAGTCGCGGCAGGTCGATCCCGCATTTCTGGCCAGCGTCTTTGAGGATGGATGCATCAGGCATCATTTCACGGAAGGTGAACCGCCGCCGGAGTGCAGTGTCGAGAAGCGCGATCGACCGGTCGGCGGTGTTCATGGTGCCGAGGATGTGCAGGTTGGACGGCACGCCGAATTCGTCCCCGGAATAGGGCAAGCGAACCCGTACCGCATTCGGCTGGTTGAGCCGCTTGTCGGCCTCGAGAAGGGTGATCAGTTCGCCGAAAACCTTGGAAATGTTCGCCCGGTTGATCTCGTCGATAATCAGAACGAACTGATCGGGCTCGTCACCCCCGTCGTTCCTCTGACTGTTCATGTAGCGCTCGAGCGCCGGAATATTGAGCTCGCTGTCGTAGAGCAGATAAATCGACTGCTGCATGAAGCCGCGGCTGTAGATCTCGCTGACCGCTACCCCGTCACGATCCAGCCAGAGCCATCGCACCGCGCGACGGTGGGCATAGCCCCCTTCCGGCCGTGGCTTGAACTCGTAATCGCCGACGAACTCCCCGATGGCACGGAACTGCTGGTTTCCCTTCGATACGATCACGATGTCGCCGTGCCGGACCCAGTTCCGGAATCGAAAGGGCATCTGCACCCATCCGGATCTTGAATCTATGTCGCCGCTGCCGTCTCGGTGGTCCTTGCAGGCTTCGAAAATCGCCTCCCGGCTGGCGTACTTCTCATCGCTCCAGTCGATGTCGTCGAAGCCGAGGAGCGTGTAACCGCCCTCTATCGCTTCCTCGAACAAGTGGGCGTCCTCGGGGTTGTTCGCTTCGCCGATCGACATCTTGAAGACCTGGCGGTCCTCCAGCCTGATCATGTCATCGCCCGATGAGCGCCCACGGCTGGTCTCCGCGCGCTTCGCGATCCGCCTGAATATCCCGTGGACCGTTTCGAGCCGGAAGCCAGCCGACTCCGCCTCACCTTCGCCGTCCGCCCCGGTCATGGGCTGCCGACCTTCGACAAAATCCTCGTAGGCCATCGACTGGTGGAATGTGACGAACTCGACGCGCCCGGCCGCCACGAGCCTCTGGTAGACCGCCATGAGCTCGGCCCGATCCTGCGGCACCGGCTCACCGCACAGCCGCACTGCCTCGGCCGCAGTGGAAAAGGTTTTCCCGGTGCCGGGTGGCCCGTAGAGAATGAGGTTCATGGGGGTGAATCCCTTCTGGATCTTGGCGTCAGTCGCGCGACCGTCGTCAGCACTGCTCGTTCCATTCACGCCGCCACGTGGGGGAACACCGATTGCCTGAGCAATCTCCGGAGAGAGCTCATAGCGAACAAGCTTGTCGCCGCCGTAGGTCAGGTAATTGACGGGTCCGCCGGCGATCGCCTTGACGCGTGACGCGAGGCCGTCGACGAGCATCGCCCGTGCGACATCGACGATGTCCTCCGTCTCGATAGCCTCATCCGCCTTGTTCCCGGCGCCTCGCGGCTTGATCCGAAATGCCGATACGCCGCTGCTGCGGTTGTAGTTCCTGACAGGCTGAAAGGGGGCCCCCGTCGCATCGAAAAGGACGAAGGGGCGGCTTCCATCGGACTGAACAGTCTCATCAAGCTTGAAGCGGAACACCGTGGCTGAGCTTTGGTCGGCCCCGATCCGTTCAGGCTCTGGGAGCTGCGCCATGTCCTGGAATATCCGTCCGGCCAGAGCTTGGCAGATATTCGGCCAGGCCTCCTTGAGCCCAAGTGCTTCGTTCACGTCGCGGACGAGCACGTCGACGTGGTCGCGACCTTCCTCACGCGCGGGCTCGATGTAGTGCTCGAGTATGTATTGCCGTATCCGATCAGCGTCCTTGGCCGCTCCCGGAGGGTCACCCGCCAGGAACCGCCCGTACTGCCCCAACCAGCTACCCCAGTTGGAGAGCCTGTTGTGGGGATTGTCGGAGTCCGGCATGAGGATTCGGTAGTCCTGACCGCCTGTTCGGGCATCCTCCCGAATTTTGCGCAGACGCTCTCGCAGCGCCTCGAACCTGTCGGCTTCCCATGCCTCGTCGAGATCCCGATGCGGCATTCCAAGCGCCGAAAGGTTCCGCTCAATGGTTCGGATCGCGTAAGCCCGCGAATTGCGGCCCGCTTCTGTCTGGGCTCCGCCTTGCTCGAGCCATGTCTTGAATTCGTGCTCTTTCGTCATTCACAGATCGCAGTTTTGGAGGTTCTAAATGGAGGTGATCGTTTCACCGCAATGGTTCAGTTCCTCGGCTGAGGATGCTCAAGTAGTCGCTGTAGACATACATCCGGCCACGCTGCTTCCCGGTCACCTCCCGCACGATGCCGAGATCCTCCAGATGCTGGATCGACTTCGCAATTGTCGGGGGCGAGATGCTCAGCCGCTGCGCCGCCGCGGGAATGCCGATGATCGGCTTCTGCTGAAGCAGCTGGTGAACCCGGAGGGCGGATGCGGCCGGGCGTCCGAGATCCTCGATCCGGTGCCGATCGGCTTCGAACAGAGCGAGGATCTCGCGCGCCGCCTCGGACGCCTGCAAGGATGTCTCGGCGATGCCGTCGAGGAAGAACTCCAGCCATGTCTCCCAGTCGCCATTCTCGCGGACCTGTTGCAGCAAGTCGTAATACTGGCGGCGATGCGTCTTGAAGTAGAGGCTGAGATAGAGGATCGGCTCCTTCAGGATGCCCTGCGTGCAGAGCAGGAAGGTGATCAGCAGGCGGCCGAGGCGTCCGTTTCCGTCGAGGAACGGATGGATGGTCTCGAACTGCACATGGACGAGCCCGGCCTTGATGAGGGTCGGCATCTCCGGCGTGTCGGTATGGATGAACGCCTCCAGGTCCGACATGAGGTCGAGGACGTTCTCGGGGGGTGGCGGCACGAAGAGCGCATTGCCCGGCCGCGTTCCGCCGATCCAGTTCTGCGAACGTCGGAACTCTCCCGGCTGCTTCGTGCTCCCGCGTCCCTTTTCGAGAAGGATGGCGTGGATTTCCCGGATCAGGCGCAGGGAAAGCGGAAAGCCCTCGCGGATCCGGTCGAGGCCATGGTTCATGGCGGCGACGTAGTTGGAAACCTCCTGCACGTCGTCGAGCGGGACACCCGGCGCTTCCTCGCTCTCGAATAGCAGCAGGTCGGAGAGCGACGACTGCGTGCCCTCGATCTGCGAGGACAGCAGCGCCTCTTTGCGGACGTACATGTAGAGGAAGAGCGGGGTGTCGGGCAGGATGGAGGTCACGCCATCCAGCCGGCCGATCGCGCGGTTCGCGCGCTCGAGCTGACGGTAGAGCCGATCCATCCTCACCGGCGGGGCCGGCGGCAAGGGGGGCGGCACGAACGCCTCTGCGCGTTCGCCTGCGGTCGAGATGGCCACGCGCTGACCCAACCGTGATGGCTCCGGTGATAACGCCATGGTTGAAAAAGGATCCTTTCCTTGGCAGGCTGCCTGAGAAAGGATATCGCATGTTCCTTTCTTTGTCGTGGTTCTAACGGAAGGTTCCTTTTCTTGTCGAGTGCTCATTCCCTCTGTCCGCGCCAGATCCGGTCCGGGCGCACCCTCTGAACCGGTGGCGCGATGGGACATCAGCGCCTCGGAAAACTCCCCACCCACCGATACCTGCCGGACATCGTCAGGTATCTGGTGACCGGTGGCGCACCCACCGCGCCGCTGGTGGAACAGGTGACCGAAGTCAGTCGGGACGCGCTGAAGCACGCGCTGAGGGACCCTGTCTTTGTGGAAGCGTTGTGGCTGCTCATCAGGTTGCCGCAGGCCGCTGCGTCGAAGGATTTCGGGGCAGCCCTCGCCGACATTGGCATGGGAGCGCGACCGCCGACTTCGGTGACTGAACTGATGGTCGCCTACAACAGCGCACTTGAGCGCGTGCAACGGCGTGTCCATGCGGGAGCGACGGACCTTGGCGACATCGCCCGCGAGGCGGGAGCCGCCGCGCTCGCTGAGGCCGTGGAGGCGGGCATGCCGATGTGGTCCCCAACTGCTGCCGATGTGCAGGCTTCAGTGGCGGCGCTGAGGTCACCGGAGAAATTCGGCGCCCTGGCCCACCATTTCCACGCGAACATCGTGGAACGCGTCATCCACTATTACGTCGATCGAACCTTGCACAAGCTCGTTGGCGCCGATCGCGTCGCGCGGTCTGTCCATGATCTCGCGACCTACAATTCCGCGATACGCCGTCACTGCATCGAGGCTGCGCTGATCATGCGCGCCTTCGCTAGGGACTGGCTTGGCAAGAACCAGTACCGGGACGGCAAGGACATATCGAGGGATGGTGCCCGCCGCTTCTCGGCCTTCGCCGTCGAGAAGATTGGGAACGAACTCAAAAACAGGAAGGGGCCAAAGTGAAACGATGCCTGATCGAATGCGGCGTGCCGCAGGCATCCGAGGCCGATGCGCTCGCGATGAACGTCAGCGAGCCCGGCAAGAACGTCAATCTGAGGATCGACTACATCAGCCGCTCGATGATCGGGAACATTCCCGACCTGTTGATCGACCTCCTCGAAGTGGCGGCCTACGCGCCCGCGTTCATGAACCAGCCCCGATGGTCGATGAACCCGGCCCCGAAATCGAGGATCACCCGGATCTCCACGCCGTCGACGTCCCAGCCCGAGCGGCTTTCTACCTGCGGGCCCTCCGCGCCCGAGAGATAGGCGAACTCCAGCCCGTCGATCTCGCCGGGGTCGGCCGTGACGTACCAGCGGGTGGCCGAACTGAGGCGCGGCTCGACCACCAGCGAGAGCGATCCGGAGAACGGGTTCACATCGGCCGCCGTCGCCGGTGCGATGCTGGCCAGCCACTTCTCGGCGGTGGTCTCCAGCGCGGGTGGCACCAGCAGGTTGCGGGGCGTCACGCGGATCGTGCGGTCCTCGATGCCCTTCTGGGTCCGCAGCGCCAGCCGGGCGGCCGAGAGCGTGGCGTCGGAGATCACCGCACCGGTGCCCGCCTTGTTGCCATGGTCGGCGTGGAACAGCGTCTTGCCGTCCGACATCGTCGGCCCGTTCCCGCTGCCCGCCTCCAGGAGGGTGATGAGGATCCGCGCCTCGGTCTCGGCCGCGGCCTGGCCCAGGCGACGGGATCGACAAGGTAGTGTCCGCACATCTGCTGGAACCGGCGATTATACGCGCGGTCGCGGCCGACGAAGATCGTGTCCACCGCCGTCTTCATGTTGTCGTAGATCCCACGCGCACAGGCGCCGCCGAAGAAGGCAAAGGCCTTGTCATGGGCATCGAACACCATTTCCTGCGTCTCTCGCGGGTAGGCCCGGACGAACAGCATCCGGCTATGACAAAGCCGGACGTGAGCCACCTTCACCGTGGTGGTCACGCCGTCGATCAGAACGACCTCGTGACTCCAGTCGAACTGGTAGGCTTCACCCGGATCGAAGCTCAGTGGCACATAGGCGGCGGCTGACG
>NZ_FTMK01000045.1 GCF_900156255.1 Paracoccus thiocyanatus | reverse complement strand
CTGGTTCGTCGCGCCCGGCCACGCGGCAAAGGCCGCGGATCAACGGGTCGAGATGGCCATCCTGCATCCCGTCGATGCGGCCAAGGTTGGCAACAACCCGATGGCGCGGTTGCCCCGCCTCGTTCCGATAGGACTCGACGAGCTGCAGGTAGCGCCGTTCACCGCTTTTGCTGATCCGAACAAACATACCTACAGAATATTGCAGTTGAACCATCCAGGCAAACCAAAACAGCTGTCGACGTGTGACTACAGAACTTTGACCCTTAGATATCACTAACCCATTGAGATGACTCGATCAGACGGACCGACACCCCTCAAACATAGACCAATTTTGTCGAACTTCGGGGGCCCGCAACTTCTACTATACGCAGATGGGATATTACGCGCTGAACGTGCGCGAGCCGCTGTCGGTGCGGCTGTCCTATGTCCCCACCTATTTCGAGACCTATACCGACGAAAAGCTGGACCCGCAGGCCGAGGCCGATTTTCGCCACAAGGTCATCGCGCGAAAGGAGCTGTGGGGCGACGAGCGCATCCCTGTCCGTTGACGGCGTGGGTCGGGCATAAGCTGCGACCGCGGCTCTAGCCGGGAAGATTGGTTGGAAAGATGATCTGCATGGGCAGCGGCTCGGCCGTTTTTGGATTGTGCAGCTGGTCCAGCATGGCCTCGAACAGGGTCATGTTGCGCTGCGTCAGCACGGCTGTCATCACGCCTTCGGCCAGCAGGTTGCGCGTGTCGGACCCGTAGCCGTGGCCGATCAGCCGGACCTTTCCCGCGCGGCCGGTCCGGCGCAACGCCATGCCGATCCCCTCGGAGGAACCTCCCACGTTATAGATGCCGCACAGATCCGGAAAGCGTTGCAGCAAGGCCAGGGTCATGTTCATGTTGGTCATGGGATCGTCCTGACCCTCGATCGTTCCCGTGAACTCCAACCGGGGATGGTCGCGCTGGATCAGTTCCTGAAAGCCAAGCTCGCGTTCGATATGTGATCGGTACTGGCGGGTGGCGGCGATGACGGCCAGCTTTCCGCCCGAGGCTGGCGCCGTGGCTGCCAGCAGGTAGGCAGCGGTGCGCCCCGCGGCCAGGTTGTCGATGCCGATAAAGGCATGGCGACGCGATCCCGTAATGTCGCTGATCAGCGTCAAGACCAGCTTGCCCTTATCCGCAAGCTCGTCCGCCGCAAGCGCGATATCCGGGTGGTCGATGCCGAAAAAGGCCACCGCATCAGAGTTGCGCCCCAGTCGCCGAAGGCTGCGCGCCATCATCTCGGGGTTCATGGAATCCAGCAGGAAGCTGTGGACCCGTGCGCCCCGGTCCCGCGCCTGCGACCATGTCCGCAACTCGGCGTTCAGGGTTCGGATATAGGGGTTTGCGGTGCTGGGCAGTATGACGGCCAGCCGCATGCGGTCCGGGCGGCGCAGGCGGTCCAGGTCGCGATCCGCAAGATACCGGCATTCGGCCGCCGCTGCCAGGACACGCTCTGCCGTTGCAGGGCGAACGTTGGGGCGGCCATGAAGGACGCGGTCCACCGTCGCCTCGGAAACGCCAGCCATGGCGGCAATCTCGCGAATACCCGGACGCATGATCCATCAAAACCCATCAAGAAAGCCGCATTGATTTCTTATCGCCCCAACATAGACTTTCGGTCAACCGCGCAAGCACAGATGCCTTGCTGCCATATCAGGGGGGAAACACATGACGACCTTGGCCATTTCCAGACGCAATCTTCTGCTTTCCGCAGGTGCCGCGACCATAGCCGCACCGTTCCTGGGCAAGGGTGCCCATGCCGCGACGACGCTGCGCTATGGCCACATGCATACGCCGAACTCGATCGCCGGCGAGCAGGCGCAGTGGTTCGCCGATGCGGTGCGGGAAAAGACCGGCGGAGAGCTGGACATCCAGATCTTTCCGAACTCTCAACTGGGCAAGCTACAGGAACTGGCCGAGGCGGTGTCGACCGGATCCATCGCGTTTTCGCACAACACGGCGGGCGCCATCGGGTCGCTATACGAGCCTTTTGCCGCCTTCGACACGCCTTACCTGTATCGTGACATCGACCACCTGATGAAGGTCACGGATGTCGAAAGCCCGGTGATGAAGGACTTGAACCAGGGCCTGGTCGATGCATCCGGCACCCGCGCGCTATACGCCTTTTATTTCGGCACCCGCAACCTGACTGCCGACCGCGCCGCCAAGGCGCCGGCCGATCTGGCCGGGGTCAAGATCCGTTCCATCCCCTTCCCGATCTACATGGCCACGGTCGAAGGCCTTGGCGGCGTTCCGGTGCCGGTCGATTGGTCCGAGGTGCCGACCGCGCTGGCGACCGGGGTCGTCAACGGGCAGGAAAACCCGATGAACGTCCTGGTCTCGGCCAAGCTTTACGAGGTGCAAAGCCACCTGATGCTGACCGGCCACATCACCGCGGCCCAGGTCGTGATGATGAACGACGGCGTGTGGAACGATCTGTCGGATGCCCACAAGGAAGCCCTGGCCATCGCCGCGGCGCAAACGCGCACCCGCGCCTCCGATGCGATGCTGTCATCCGAGGCCAGCGACCTTGAGGTGCTGCGCAGCCATGGCATGACCGTTCTGGACGCGGACAGCGGCCTTGATCTGGCGGCCTTCAGGCAAGCGGTGCAGGCACGCGTCGCCAGCGAATTCGACAGCCAGTTCGGCGAACTTTACGCCAAGATCGCGGCGGTCGCCTGATGGCGGACATTCCGCCCGACACGCAAAGTCCCAGCACGCCGCCAAGGGTGCTGGACCTTGTGACGCGCGGCCTGCTGGCGGTGTCCACGGGGCTGCTTTTGCTGATCATCGTGCTGATCGTGGCGCAGATCGCCGCCCGCAACGTTTGGAACATGGGCCTGCCCCGTGCCGAGGAAATCAGCCGCTATTGCGGCGTCCTGGCGGTCTATTTCACCGCGCCGCTGCTGGCGCTGCATGGCCAGCATGTCGCGGTCGACGTCTTTACCACCATGATGCCGCGCCTGCCCCGGCTGGCCTGCAACCTGCTTGCCGAAACCTCGGTCATGGCTTTTGGCGCGCTGACCTTGTGGGGTGGCTGGCTGTATCTGGAACGCGCCTGGAAGTTCAAGACCCCCGCCCTTGGGATCCGCAACATCTGGCTTTATGGCCCGATCATGGCGTCGCTTCTGCTGCTTTGTGCCATCGCCTTGTGGCGCATTGCCGCGACGCTTAAGGGGGGCAGGACCGCACCATGACCATCACCCTTCTTCTGGCCTTCGCCCTGCTGCTGGTCATCGGGGCGCCGATCGCGGTTGCGCTTGGACTATCCTCGGCCATTGCCATTGTCGTGCATGACCTGCCGGCCACGGTGCTGTTGCAGCGGGCGGTGGCGTCGATCGACAGCTCGCCCCTGCTGGCGGTGCCGATGTTCATCATGGCGGCGGCGCTTCTTGGCGCGACCGGCGTGACGACCTATATGTTCGACCTGGTCCGCATGATCGTGGGCCGCGTCCGCGGCGGCATGGCGCATGTCAACGTGCTGCTGTCGCTGGTCTTCGCCGGCATGTCGGGCGCCGCCCTGGCCGATATCGGCGCGCTTGGCGGCATGCAGGTCCGAGAGATGGAAAAGCAGGGTTACACCCGCCGCTTTGCCGCTGGCCTGACCATCGCATCCGCGACCATCGGGCCGATCTTTCCGCCGTCGATTCCGCTGATCATATTCGCCGCCGCAGCCGAGGTTTCGCCCGTCAAGCTGCTTTTGGCGGGAATCGTGCCGGCGCTGCTGCTGGCCGGCGCCATGATGGCCTATATCGCGATTGTCGCCCGCAGCCAGAACCTGCCGCGCGACGACGTCCGGCCCAGCCTGCCCGCATTCGCGCGGCTTGCATTGATTTCCTTCCCCGCGCTGCTGACGCCGGTGCTGCTGATCGGAGGGCTGCTGTCGGGCTATTTTGGCCCAACCGAGGCCGCGGGCATCACCGTCGCCTATGCCATCGTGATCGGCGTCGCCGTCTATCGCACGCTGACGCTGCGCGCCCTGCTGGATTCGGCACGCGACACGGTGCTGGCCACGGCCAATATCCTGTTCGTCGTTGCCGCCGCCGCGGTCTTCGCCTGGGTGCTGACGATGGATCAGGTGCCGATGAAGGCGGGCGAATGGCTGCTGGGGCTCTCGGACAACCCGCTTGTCCTGCTGCTGATCCTGAACGTGGTCCTGCTGGTCGCGGGCATGTTCCTGGAATCCATCGCCGCGATCCTGATCATCGCGCCCATCGTCACCCCCGCGCTGATCCAGGCCGGCGCGCCTGCCGAACAGATCGGGGTGGTCATGGTCCTGAACCTGATGATCGGCCTGCTGACCCCGCCCGTCGGCATGAGCCTGTACATGATGGCGATCACCGTGCGGATGCCCTTTGCCGAGGTCGTGCGCGGGGTTGCCCCCTTCTTTATCCCCCTGTTCACGGCACTGCTGCTTGTCACGCTGTTTCCCGGCCTGACCGCCTGGCTGCCCAACTATCTGATGAGGTAATCCATGAGCCGCTTTCTCGGCCCGATCCGCCAGCTTGGCTTTGTCGTCCCCGATATCGAGGCCGCGATGGCCCACTGGACGCAGGTGATGGGCGTCGGCCCCTTCTTCTATAACCCGCAGGTGCCGATCGAGGATTACACCTATGACGGCCGATCCTATACGCCGCACAATTCCGTGGCGCTTGCCAATGCAGGCTATATCCAGGTGGAACTGATCCAGTGCCGCAACGATGTGCCCTCGTGCTACAAGGAGTTCACGGATGCCGGCCATCAGGGCCTACAGCACACCGCATACTGGACCGAGGATTACGACCGCGACCTGGCTGCCATGCAGGACCAGGGCTTTGCCGTCCGCATGTCGGGCAAGGTCGGAGAGAACGGCCGCTTCGCGTATTTCGACCGCCAGGATCACCCCGGCACCTGCATCGAGCTGTCCGAGGTGAAGGGGCCAAAGGGCCGGATGTTCGCCATGATCCGCGAGGCGTCCGAAGGCTGGGACGGCAGCGATCCGGTGCGCCCCTTCCCCGACCTGCGGGCGATCTGACCGATGATCCGCGCCACCTATCACGTCGAAACCCCCTGCCCCATTGCCGAGGTTGCCGCCATGATGGCGGGAGAGCAGAGCGCCGGCACCTTCGTCCGCGTCGAGGGCGAGACCGACGCGCTGCGCGACCGCTTCGGCGCAAGGGTTGTCGAAACCACGCAGATCGGTGAAAGCCCGGCGCCGTCGCTGCGGTCCGCATGGGCCGAACGCCGGGACCTGGGCGGACCATGCGGCATCTTCCGCGTGGTCATCGACTATCCCGAGGACAATGTGGGGGTGAACCTGCCCACGCTGGCCTCGGTCGTTGCGGGCAACCTTTACGACTTGGGCGAAGTCACCGGCCTGAAGCTGATCGACGTGACGCTGACGTCGGACTATCGCCGCCGCTATCCGATGCCGGTGCAGGGGATCGCAGGCACGCGCGCCTCGCTCGGCGTTCAGGACCGCCCGATCTTCGGCACGATTATCAAGCCGAATATCGGCCTGTCGCCCGATGAGATCGCCGCCCTCGTGGCGCGGCTGGCCCAGGCGGGGGCGGATTTCGTCAAGGATGACGAGATCGCGGGCACCCATCCCCATGCCCCCGTCGATGCCCGCATCCGCGCGGTGATGGACGTGGTCCGCCGTCACCAGGACCGAACCGGCAAGCTGGTCATGGTCGCCTTCAACATCACCGACGAAACCGACGCCATGCGCCGCCACGCCGACCTGATCGAGGCCGAGGGTGGAAGCTGCGCCATGGTATCGCTGAATTGGTGCGGGCTTTCGGCCGTTGAGAGCCTGCGCCGCCACACCGGGCTGGCGATCCACGGCCACCGCAACGGCTATGGCGGCATGGGGCGGCATCCGCTGCTGGGCATGGGGGTGCGCGCCTATCAGGCGCTGTATCGGCTGGCCGGGATCGACCACATGCATGTGCATGGCATGGGCGGCAAGTTCTCGGACCTGGACCAGGACGTGACCGAAGCCGCCCGCCATTGCCTGACCGCGATGGCGGACGAGGACCGGGTCATGCCGGTCTTCTCGTCGGGGCAATGGGCGGGGACGCTGCCGCACACGTTGCGCCAGATCGACTCGGACGACCTGATGTTCCTGTGCGGAGGCGGCATCATGGCGCATCCCGGCGGCCCCGCGGCAGGCTTGGCCAGCCTGCGTCAGGCGCATGAGGCCGTGCGCGCCGGCATTCCTCTGGACCAGGCGGCATGCGATCGGCCGGAACTGGCAGCGGCGCTTGCGACATTCGGCAAGGGCTAGCAATGGCCTATATCTTCGTCGCCGACGACTTTACCGGCGCATCGGATACGCTTGCGACCTTGTCGCGGGCCGGAATGCGCGCCCGGCTGTTCCGGGATCTTCCCCAGCCGCACGATGTCGGCGACCTTGACGCCTGGGGCATCGCGACCGATGCCCGCGCGCTTGAAACCCCTGCCATGGCGGCGCTTGCGCATAGGATCGGGCACGGGCTTTCGGCCTTTCGTCCGCAGCTTCTGCACCTCAAGATCTGCTCCACCTTCGACAGCAGTGCCAAGGTGGGCAATATCGCGCTGCTGGCGCAAGGTCTGGCCGACGCCATCGGCATCCGTGACATCGCGGTCATAGCTGGGCAGCCTTCGCTGGGGCGGTATGCGGTCTTCGGCACGCTGTTCGCGCGCGGCCCGGATGGGCAGATCCACCGGATCGACCGGCACCCGGTCATGTCCACCCATCCTGTCACGCCGATGGACGAGGCAGACCTGATCCGCCATCTGGCGCGGCTTGGCCTTAACGATATCGAACTGGTCCGCCGCGGCGGGCGTGGCAGCCGTTTTCCCCGGCTCTACGACGCCCTGGAGCAGCAGGATGTCGTGTCGGCCGGCCGTGATCTGGCGGCATCGTCCGATGCCTTGCTGGTCATGGGGTCGTCCGCGGTGGCAGAGGCCTGGCTGGCCGCCCATCCATCGCAATCGGCCGGAACGCTTTCGCCCCTGACGGCATCCGGTCCCATCCTGGTCTTCGCGGGATCCCGGTCATCGCTGACCACAAGCCAGATCGCCGCGGCCGGCGGCACTGCCTGCCTGCCGATCAATCCCGTCGACATGATCGCTGGTGGTCCGGCGTTGCAGTCCTCGCTTGATTGGGCATGCGCCAGGCTGGACAGCGGACAGGACTGCATGCTCTACCTGACGGCCGAGGGTTCTGGGACGATTGCACCGGCGCTTCTGGCGGAACGCAGCGCCCATTTTGTCCACCGGCTGGTCAGTGCAGGGCTTGCGGGCGGTTTGATCGTCGCAGGCGGCGACACGTCAAGCGCCATCGTCACGCGCCTTGGACCGGCCTGGCTGGAGCACGCGGGCGACGTCTGCCCAGGGGTTCCGGTCCTGCGCGCGCGGTTGGAGGGCGGGGAGTTGCCAATGATCCTGAAAGGAGGTCAAATGGGCGACAGAGACTTCTTTGCCGCCGCCATCCAGGCGATCCGAAGCTGAAGAAAAGCGCGGGGCGGGTGCCGAAGCGCGGGGCACAGGCGCCGTGCTAAATGCAAAGCTGTGACCGCCTGCCTGCGAGAGATCCGTTCGTGTCCGATCCCAAATCCAAGACGCCGCTGGCTGATCAGCAGTTCTTTTTGTCGCCCGAGCTAAGCGAAAGCCGGGATACGGACCACGATATAGACCTGAGCATCATCGCCAGCACCTATCGTTCGGTCGTCGACGAACATGCCTTTGACGAAATGGTCGCGAACTGGGAAGCCAAGCTGGCCTCGTCGGGCGACGATGCCGAATACCCCAAGGTGTCCAAGCGCCTCTTCGGCCAGTTGCTGACCTTTCGCGACACCTTGGAAAAGCTGGATATACCGGCCGGGAACGACCCGCTGAAACTGGCGGTTTCGGAAGTGCCCGGACCGGCGATGGTGCTTTCTCCGAACGGCAATATCGCGGTCATCAATATTGCCGGCGAACGGGCCTTTGGCGGGCGACAGGGCGCGTTCATGGACATGGCCGTCATCGCGCCCCGCTCGCTTGAGGATTATCGCGCGTTGTTGCGCGCCGCCACCGGCCAGGGCAATGCGGCGCAGGCGATTCTGACGATCCTGCCCATCGCCGGGGATTTCGGCGAATCCTTTCTGGCCGAAGGATACCTGATCCGCCTGCCGGGCCAAAGCGGTGCGCATATCGCCATCCGCTCGCTGGAAATCGCCTGGGGGCCGCGCATCGCCGAGCGCTTGCAGCAGGCTTTCGGCCTGACCTCGGCCGAAGCCGAGGTGGCACACCAGTTCTTTCTGCTGCGCAATCTCGACGCGGTCGCCACGCAGCGCGGCGTGTCCCTGCTGACGGTGCGCACCCAGATCAAGACGATCATGGCCAAGATGGGCACGCCGTCGAATATCGACTTGATGCGCCTGCTGGCCATGATCGCCAGCCGGGAACATGTCGGGCTGCGGGGCGAGGCCCCGGTCTGGCACGACCCGCTGGGGCGCGAAAAGCTGATCGCGATGCCCGACGGGCGCAAGATCGCCTGGACCTGGATGGGGGCCAGGCGAGGCGTGCCGGTGGTCATGCTGCGCGGATTGCCGATGACCTATCTGCTGCCGGGGGATGGAGAGGCCCGGCTGCGCGATGCGGGCATCTGCCTTTACGTTCCATCGCGGCCCGGTCACGGGAACAGCACGATGGATCCCTCGCTTGACGTGATGGGCGACAACCTGGTCGCGCTGCGGGCCTTTCTGGACCAGGTCGTCGGCCGCCGGCCCTGCCTTGGCGTCGGGGTGGCCAGCGGCACCCTGCCGCTGGTGGTCGAGGCGGTGGCCAACCCCATGCGTTTTCACGGCATCCTGGCGGTCGGCTATTCGTGCGGCATCGACCCGTCGGGAATCCAGCGCCTGCCGCGGATTCAGCGCACCATGCTGCAACTCGCGGGCAGCGCGCCCTGGGTGGCGGAACTGATGGCCAAGTCCGGGCACCGGATGATGCGCCAGCACGGGTTGGACTGGTATCTGGAGCGCGCCTTCCGCCACATGCCTTTGAACCAGCAAATCGTGCGCAACCCCGACTGGACGGCGTTGATCCGCAACGCCTGCGAACATCTGCTGAAACAGGGTCACGCGACTTTCGTGCGGGAATTGCAGCTTTCGCGCTACAGGATGGACGCGGCGCTGCGGGATCTGGCCATACCCATGCGGTATCTGGCGCCTGCCGAGGACCCCGGCATAGATATTGCGTCGTGCAAGCAACTGGAAAGGCTCAACCCCATGATCGCGGTCGAGCTGGTCTCGGATGCAACCGATTTGATCTTTTACCAGCGCAGCGAGCTGATCCTTGATCACATCATCGCTTCGGCGCGCCGAAACTAAGGTCCATACTCCAATCGGCGTATGACAAGACCGGCCTGTGTTCTCTAGGCTCGCGGCGGCAAAATTGCTCAACTTTCGGCCATGGGCGCTCGATAGGCTTTCAACCTGTCAGTTTTGCGAGATATGGGGGAACAAGCGAATGATAAGCGATGCAGCCGTCACCAGACGACGCCATCGGGCGTTGGAATATGTGGCTAGCCCAGATATGGTAGCCTTTACCATCGGGCAGATTACCCTGGCTGCATTAAGGGAAAAGGGTACGCTTTCTGCGGAAAACCTGCGCGATCATCTTGTCCGCATCGCCGGCGGAATCGACGAGGCGCTCGCGACGCGGGTAAGCCCCGACATGGCCCTTGGGGCGCTTGGTTATATTGACGCTCTCGTTACGGAATGAAACAGCCCAAGGCATCCACGAGCACCTGGCCCGCCTGGCTGCCCGAGGCCGGACCCCGGCGCACCATCGCCTGGGTCCGGACGGCCAAGAGGATGTCAGCAAAAATCGTCTGGGGCTGCCAGCGCGTCGTTAAAGACCTCGATACCGGCAGGCCTCAGGCCCCAGCCCAAACCGGAATCGGAATCGGAATCGGAATCGGAATCGGAAGGTAAAGATGGTTGCGGGGCAAGAATTAGGCACCTGGTGCATCACAGCTTCTCTGCGAACTCCTGCGCAACCTAGAACAGGTCTCCGACAATCCCGTAATCGGCGATCTGGAAGATCGGCGCCTCTTCGTCCTTGTTGATCGCCACGATGACCTTGCTGTCCTTCATCCCGGCAAGGTGCTGGATGGCGCCGGAGATGCCGACCGCCACGTAAAGTTCGGGCGCAACCACCTTGCCGGTTTGGCCGACCTGCCAGTCGTTCGGGGCATAGCCGCTGTCCACCGCGGCGCGGGACGCGCCCACCGCGGCGCCAAGCTTGTCGGCAAGCGCCTCGATCAGCGCGAAGCTTTCCTGCGAGCCAAGGCCGCGGCCGCCCGAAACCACGCGCCGGGCCGAGCTGAGCTCGGGGCGGTCCGATTGTGAGCTACTCCCCGGAAATTGGACAGTGACGGAAGCTACGATCTGACGTTTGCTGGTTTCCAAGGACGAGGAGATCAGGAATGCGGAAACGCAGGAACCATGACGCGGGCTTCAAGGCGCGCGTGGCGCTTGAGGCCCTGAAGGGCGAGCGCACTGTGTCGGAGCTGGCCGCCGAATACGGTGTCCATCCGACGATGATCCACCAGTGGAAGAAGGCGTTGCTCGACGGGGCTGCGGATATCTTCGAGCGGGGCAGCCGGAGGCCCGCAGCGGAGGTGGACGAGGAAACTGTTCGTTCCCTGCATGCCAAGATCGGGGAGTTGGCCGTCGCCAACGATTTTTTGTCACGAAAGCTCAAGCCGTGGACCGGCAAGTGAGGCGTGGCATGATTGAACGGGACCATCCCGCGCTGTCGATCGTGGCGCAGTGCCGCCTGCTGTCGATCTCGCGCTCGTCGTTCTATCATGAACCGGCCGGAGAGACGGAGCGGAACCTCGGGCTGATGCGGCTGATCGACCAGCAGTTCCTCGACACGCCCTTCTACGGCGTCCGGCAGATGACGTGGCATCTGCAGAACGAGGGGCATGGCGTGAACCAGAAGCGCATCAGACGTCTGATGCGGCTCATGCGCCTGATGCCGATCTTCCAGAAGCCCAACACCAGCAAGCCGAGAAAGGGCCACAAGACCTATCCCTATCTGCTGGGCGGGCTGCGGGTGGATCGTCCCGGCCAGGTCTGGTGCGCCGATATCACCTACCTGCCGATGCGGCGCGGCTTCCTGTATCTGGTGGCCATCATGGACTGGTTCACACGCAAGGTTCTGGCCTGGCGCATCTCGAACACGCTGGAGGCTGACTTCTGCGTTGAGGCGCTGAACGAGGCCATCCACCGCTTCGGCGTGCCGGAGATCATGAACACGGATCAGGGCAGCCAGTTCACGTCCTTCGCCTGGACTGATCGGCTGAAGCGCGTTAGCATCCGGATCTCCATGGACGGCAAAGGGCGCTGCTGTGAACCGGCGTGCAAAATTGACCCCGTAACGGGGTAATCGGCTTCCAAAAATGACCCCCTTACGCTGATGGTCATGATGCCTCCGAGGCTATCGGGGGGCACAGTGTGGGATGCTGGTTGTGGAGACGATTGCGAAGATCCGCCGGGCGTATTTCCAGGACAAGAAGTCGATCAAGCATATCTGCCGAGAGCTGCGGGTATCGCGGAACACGGTTCGGAAGGTGATCCGGTCCGGCGCAACGGAGATGACTTACGAGCGAACCGTCCAACCGCAGCCGAAGATCGGTCCCTGGAAAGGCAAGCTCGACGAGATGCTGGCGGCGAATGCG
>NZ_FTMK01000044.1 GCF_900156255.1 Paracoccus thiocyanatus | reverse complement strand
CGCGCGCGTGCAGGCCCTCACCCTGCCAGGTGACCGGGAATGCCGACCCGACAACGACCTGGGCTGGCGCCGAGACAGTAACCTCGGCATCGACCACCTCGACCGGGGCACGGGCGAGCACGCGGTCCCCCGCGTCCAATTGCAGACGCACTTCGTATAGGCCGGGCTCGGCAGGTGCTCGAAGCTCGGCTTCGCTCCGACCTTGCATGCGATCGTAATCGGCATAGGTGCCGTCCGCCGAACCGGCGGGAACAATAGTCACGTAGTCGCGCGCGTGCAGGCCCTCACCCTGCCAGGTGACCGGGAATGCCGACCCGACAACGACCTGGGCTGGCGCCGAGACAGTAACCTCGGCATCAACAACTTCGACCGGGGTGCGGGCGAGCACGCGGTCACCCGCGTCCAGTTGCAGACGCACTTCGTAGAGGCCGGGCTCGGCAGGTGCACGAAGCTCGCCTTCGGTACGGTTCTCTAGCCGGTCATAATCCGCATAGGCTCCGTCTTCGGCGTCGGCGGGGACAATTGTCACATAATCACGTGGAGCCAGACCCTCACCTTCCCAGCTCACCGTAAACGCGGAGCCAACCAGGGTTTGTGCAGGGCCAAAGACCTGGGCGGTGGGCTGTTGCGACGTGATGGGCGGGAAAATGGCGTGGACATTGCGCGCGCTGTCCAACGCCAAACTGGCCTCGGTCTGCGAGAAGTCGTCCTGCGCCGTCGAATGGACCGTCACGATATAGTCGCCGAACGGAAGATCCGTGGTGAAAGGGTTCGCGGTGCCGGTCTGCACCCTGTTGAACGAAGTATCCGATATCTCCCAGATCACCTCGTCGGACAGAAGTGGCAGCTCCAGTGGCGCTACTGGCCGCTCCCAGACGGTGTCGTCGCCGATCTCCTCGCCTCCGAGATTTGCGGTGAAGGTGAAACTCCCTGAGGCCGGCGCGGCAGTGACCTCGCGCAAGGCTTCGTTGAGTTCCTGGGCATTGTCGGCAGTCAGGAAGCGGCCGCCGGTTTCCTCGGCGATGCATTGCATCTGCAACAGGGCATCGGCTTCGCCCCGCACGTCGAAGCCGATGACATGGGCGGTAAAATCTACGCCCGCTTCTTCCAATGCGCGGGCGGCGGCGCAAGGATCAGGATTGCAGGTCTCGATCCCATCGGAAACCAGGATCACCGTCGCCGCCTGTTCGGTGTGGCGCAACGCCTGAGCCGCGGTGATGACGGCATCGGTCATCGGAGTCATGCCCCGCGGGTTCAACCCTTCAACGATGCCGATGATCTCTGCCGCGGTGCCGGGCGCGGGGTCGACCAGGGTCTCGATATCCGCGCATTGCCCACGCTCGCGATGGCCATAGGTGACGAAACCGAGGTTCTGATTGGTGGGGAAATCCGACACGATTTCGCCGACGACATCGCGCGCGATGGTGATCTTGTTCACCCCGTCGATCTGCCCCCACATCGACCCCGAGGCATCCAAAACGAGAATCGTACTGGGCTGTTCCTGGGCAAGCGCCGCCGGCGCAAGGGCGGATGTCAGGGCGATGAGCCCGGCAGTCATAAAAAATCTCATGCGGCTACTCCATCGCACGTTGTCCCGAAGCGGGCGCCGGCACGCCGGAGCACAAGAGGCATTGTTCGGCCCAGCAGTCCGAGAGCTTGTCCGGTATTGAAATCCCACATGGCGCCGGTTCCTCCTGTCGTGATCAGCTTGAAGGTTGAGAGGTTGGGGTAGTCTGTTCGTCCCCGAAATGGCGTCGCAGCCAGCCGTTGATGTCATTGGCGATCTGCGGAGGGCCATCGCCCGATACGCCCCAACGTGACAACGGAACCCGTGTTGCCGGGCGGGTGTTGCGAAAAACCAGAACCACCTTCGAGGTGCTGCGATCCTCTCGCGAGGCATGGCTGCGGTCCAGTTCGGCACTGTCGAGCGCCTCCAGCGGATAGTCCCGCTGACGCGCACCGAGGCGTGATGTCCGGATGATGCTGACCAGCCCTGACCCTGCGTCAAGCCTGAGCCGTGTGCGCTCGGACAGAGCGACATATCCCGCGAGAAAGGCCCCGTTCAGCCCGACCAGCAGCACCAGCGCGGTCAGGATTTCTCCCCCGATCAGATTGGCCAGCCCGATCAGGGTGATCGGCAGGACAGGCAGCATGACGAACCACAGGATAAAGCGCGGTATCGCCAGTTCCAGTTCCAGTCGTTCGGGCGTATTCGTCTCAATACTCATGACGGGTTTCCCTTTCCCTGGCGGGAAAGCCAGCCATTGACGACGCCCGTCAGATGCGCCACCTCTTCGGGATCCGGGCGGAACATGGGCACTATGATCTCGCGCCGCTCTGGTCCCGATCCGCAAATCAGCACCAGCCGAGTCTCATCGTTTCCTGCCGCCGTGCCATAGTGCGCGATGCTTTCCAGCTTGTGCAGGTCCGAGAGTGCGAATGTCTCTTCACGCCGCCCGCGCAATGTGGTCACACGCAGCCGGACAAGACCGGCATGCCTGTCCAGGCTCAGTTGAGTCAGCTGCACCAACTCGTGCATGTAGAGCCAACCGATCAGGCCCACCACGGCAAGCACGATGATCCCCGTTCCGGTCGCACCATCCCCGATGGCTGCCAGGCCCGCCGCGATCGCCACCAATATCACCGCCGCAGGAATCACCGCCCGCCGGACCGGACGATTCTCGATCTCCAGCACGCTGTCGGAGATTTGCGTCACGCGCAGCGGATCAGCCAGAAACTCGGCCAGTGTCATGGGCCTGCACCCAACGACGTGTCGATCCGCCCCTCGACGTCGCGACAGTCGTCCGGGGCATCCCGGCGGCATAGGGTTGCCGCAAAGCTGGCCTGGATGCGGCCTTCATCCTCAAGATCCAGCAGGTCGATCGACATCTGCGGCGGCTCTTCCTCGCTTTCCCAGACCGCGCCCGCCATCGCCCCGCGATCGGGCCGCATGTCGATGGTCAGACCGGCGGGCGGCGTATCTCCGGAAGGCTTGCCGTGAAAGATCAGGCCGATAGAAATGCTGCCATCACCAAGTGCATGCAGTTCGATCATGGTCAGCGGGCCGATATCGGTGATCTGCACCATCGCCGAGCCATCATCCTGACGCATCACCTGCCAGTTCAGTTCTTCACCGTCCAGGTTTGCCCCGATCTCGCCGATGGCGTCCAATGCACCAGCGGGGGTTGCGATTCCGAGGGCCAGGACAAGCGGGACAAGCACCTTCATTGTCATTCCTATCGGCTGATCAGCTGTTCGCGGACGCCCCGCGCCGAATTGCGTTTTGTTCCCATCGCCTCATTGGCCGAGAAGAAACTGATGATCCCGTCCGAGCGCCGCGCACCGGTGCCGAATTGCCATTCGAATTGCGGTGCCGAGGCAATCTGGCAATCCTGAACCACCGCCCATTCCCAAGGCTCCGCGCCGGGCTCGGAACCCGTTGAAGTCAACATATAAAACTGCGGGTCCATTGGCTCGCCACGCACAAAGTCAAAGCGCAGCGGCTTGTTGCCACCTCGAACCGGCACCAGTTCGGTCTGAATGCCGTCCGAACCCAGATACAATCGGTTGCGGTTCCGATCATAAATGATCTCGAAGGTGCTCTCCTGAACGCCTATTGCCACACTCGTTCCGATGGCGGCTTCGGTCCACGTTCCCGCGATCAGCGGACCAATCTGTCGCAGGTCAAAATTACCGGCGCGATGGACGTCCGCGTGGCAGACCGGGTTGGACGGTTCACCGGCCAGTGCTGAGGTTGCCGTAGCGATCAGCAGCAGGGCCGCAGTTCGGGCAAAGGCGGGTCCAGCCATCTCAGTCAAGCTCTTCAAGCCGGGTGTCGAAGCTGAAGGTGACAGGCCGGGTTTCGGATGAGGGGCCACCGCTGACTTGCCCGTTGTTGCATCCGGGGGATGTCGGGATGAGAGCGCAACGAGTTTCGTTTGCGGGGCGAAGGCTGACTTGCCCGGTGAGCGTACCCTTCAAGACGACGATCCCGTCGCCCGGCGTGAATTCCTCCAGGGTCAGTGTCAGGCTGTCCTGATCGCCGGTCCAATTCCGTCCCATGTCGCGCGCAAAGGTGATCGTCAGCGCCATTTCGCCGGGCGCGGGCAATTCGCCATTGATCGTCAGTTCCAGATTGACCGGCCCCTGATCGCCCTCCATCTGTGAGGCAAGCAAGGAGGCATCGGCATAGTTGCCGATGATCGTCGCGCCGGACAATTCGGGGGCAACAGTCAGCTCCAGCGGCTGATCGCCAAAACTGCCGGTAACCAGCCCTCCAGGCTCGTCGGCCAGCGCCGGCAGCGCCAGAAGACAGGCCAGAACAGGTATGCCCGCTCTTCGCATGGTCGAGAAGATGGTCAAGCGTAGATCCTCCTGCTGTTTGATTCCGAGTTTAGTTCTGCTCAAGACTGGCCGCCCCGTTCGTTTGAACGGGGAACATGTAGTCTCCTGTGATAGAGTTCAGTCCGGAACCTGGTTTTCATTTTGGGTTGTGGTGATGAGCTTGCGGTATCACATCGTTCAGACCGCGTTGATGACGGCACTTGTGTTCATGGCCGTACCAGCGGCTGCCGAGGACGTCCTGCTGACCCTGACCGGCGCGGTCACGGACGGCAGAGTGGAGATGACGCGCGCGGATTTCGATACGATGGACTGGCATGAGTTTTCGACATCGACCAGCGTCACAGATGGCAGGCCGGAGTTCCGCGGTGTGCTGATGCGAGACGTCCTCGCCCATGCCGGAGCCGAGGGAAGTAGTGTGCGCGCGACAGCGTTGAACGACTATGTCGTCGATATACCTGTCGAGGATTTTCACCGGTTTGATGTTCTAGCCGCGCTTTACATGGATGACGTGCCTCTGACCCCGCGTGACAAGGGTCCAGTCTGGATCGTCTATCCGCGCGACAATCACGGCGTTCTGGCCGATATACGGTATGACATGCGATGGGTCTGGCAGCTTGTCGCGCTGCATGTGCAATGACCGGCACAGGCGGGCGGGCCCGCTATCTGTGGCTTGGTGGGCTGGTGGCGATCTGCCTGGGCCTGTTGGCGCTGGCTGCGTGGCAGCTTGTGGTGCTGGAACGCCAGATGCGCATTGCCGCAACCGAGAACATGATCTGGGTCTTTGGCCAGACGCAGATCGAGGCCTTGAACCTTGCGCTGGCGCTCTCGGATGAGGCAGCGCCACAACAGATCCAGACCCGTTTTGATATATTGGTTTCGCGGCTGACGCTGTTGGAAGATGGGCCGCAACGTCGCTTTCTCGAGAATGCGGGAGTGTCCGAAACACTTGCACGCTGGCGCAGTGGGCTTCTGGCGCTTGACCCCGCGCAAGGTGCCGATCCGGCCGCGCTGCGGGCACATGTCACGGCGCTGGTCGCTGCACTAAGGACCAAGGCGAGTCTGGTGATGTCCCATGAATGGCAGAGTCAGGCCACGCGCCTGGACAGCCTGAGGCACCTGCATTTGCTTGCGCTGATGTCAGTGCTGGGGGCTGCTGTAGCGGGATTGGGGCTGGTGGCAATCCTGATCGATCGTGAGAGGCGGCTGATGAGCGGACAGCTGGACCACCTGCGGGCTGAGAAGCTCGCCAGCGATCTGGAACGCGAACGCGAAACCTCCGAGAACCACCGCCGGTTCGCCGACCTGATTGCCCATCAGTTCCGCACGCCGCTAGCCGTAATCGACAGCGCGATGCACCGCCTGACGCGGCGCAGCGGCGGCCCGGTTCCACCAGAACTGATCTCGGAAAAGGCGGCGGTGTCCCGTGAGGCGGTCGCGCGGCTCGTGAAGTTGACAGATACCGCATTGATGATGTCCCGGCTGGAACGCGATGCGGTTCTTCCTAGCCTGCGCGCCCATGACCTAAACGATCTTGTATCTTCAGTCATTGATGACCTGATGGCGACGGCGTGGGACCGCGACCCGGCCCGTATTCGGCAGTCGGTGCAAACAGAACCAACTGTCGCGCTGTGCGATCCGATGCTGACCGCCGAAATCCTGTCCAACCTCCTGCGCAATGCGCTCTTGTATTCTCCGCCCGATTGCCGCGTCGATGTGAGTGTTTTTCAGTCGCGGGACTGCATCGTCTGTCGGATCGAGGACAGAGGGAGGGGTATGTCGCCCGAAGAGATTGAGTGTGCTTTTGACAGGTTCTACCGAGGCAGCGGGCACGAGACTTTGCCCGGCTCCGGATTGGGGCTGACGCTTGCGCGCGATCTGGCGCGAATACAGGGAGGAGACGTGACCTTGACGCAGCGTGACGGGGGAGGCCTGACAGCCGCGCTTTACCTGCCGAAGGATGACGTCGCATGACCGCGCCACTGATCCTGTGTGTCGAGGATGAACCATCCCTGCGCGACGACATCGCCTTCGAACTGCACGAGGCCGGTTACATCGTGAGCGCCGCCGGAGATGCGCGCGAGGCGCTGGCCTGTCTGGAAAGGCAGCGCCCCGATCTGATCCTCTGTGACATCCTGATGCCCGGCATGGACGGCAAGAGGTTCATGTCCCATTTGCGCCGGACGAGACCCGATCTTGATGACGTGCCCTTTGTCTTTCTGACTGCCCTGTCCTCGCGCCAGCAGGTAATCGATGGGCGCATGGCGGGGGCCGACGATTATGTGACCAAGCCCATTGATTACGACCTGCTTCGTGCCACCGTTGAAGCGCGCCTGAACCGGATGCAAAGGTTGCGCGCAATGCCGGGAGATCGATCTGGCCTGGCCGCCCTCGACCGCCTGGTTCTTGGCGTGGTGCTGCTCGATGCCAATGGCGGCGTGGTCCATGCCAATCCTCTGGCCCAAAGCTTGTCGGGCGCGGCCGGAATCTCGCTGAGTGGGCGTTTTGCCGCCAGCGGCGAAAATGGCCGGAAGCTGTCCGCGTTGATCGCAGGGTTGGCCCCGGGTAAAGGGATGGCGCCGACGGGGTTGCGCTTGGACGATGGGTGCCAGCTCATGATTATCGGGATGTCGCTGCCAGCGCACTCGCACCATGATGAGGCGGTCGCCATGCTGATACTGAGCGGCACAGACAGCAAACCTCCTATGGACACTGCGACGCTTGGCCAGTTGTTCGGCCTGACGCCGATGGAAGCCCAGGTCGCGTATTTGTTGGCAGAAGGGCTGCGCCGCAGCCAGATTGCAGACCGGTTGGCGATCTCGGGCACGACCGTCGCATTCCATCTGCGAAACATCTTCTCCAAGACCGGCGTGCAAAGGCAGGCGGAACTGGTGGCGTTGATTCTGTCAGTACCACTGGCGCAGCCGGTGACCTGAGTGAAGCGGCGCATTGAATATCTGACATAGCGATCAAGACCGTTCCGCAACGAACACGAAGGACTTGTAGTCAGTATGTTCTCATATGTTCTCGTCGCTTCATTCGAACGCTTCAAACCCGACGATGGCTACAATGATAGCCGGTGAGTTGCCGGAAGCTGCGCCGGAGACACCGGTGGATGTCTGGATGTGGACCTTCTTTAAGTCCATCCGCACGGTCCGTGATATATCCTTCGATGCTGCTGCCAAATTGATGCGTGTGGATTGCCGGGAAGGCGAGGTCGGCTGGCAGGACCTGACCCGCACCCTGCTGCTCTACGGCCCGCCCGGCACCGGCAAATCGTGGATCGCCCGCGCGATGGGCAACAGCGCGGGGTTCAGCGTGGTGACCGGCACCTTCGGGCAGTGGCAGGCAGCGGGACATCTCGGCGACATGCTGCGTGAGATGCGCAGGACGTTCAGCCAGGCACGCGCGCAGGCACCGACCGTGCTGATCATCGACGAGATCGACGCCGTCGGCTCGCGTGAAGATCGCGATCGGGATCGCCACAATCACAGCTACAGGGTCCAGGTGATCAACGCGTTTTTGGCCGAGATGGACGCCGTCGCGCGGGAGGAGGGCGTGATCGTCATCGGCACCTGCAATCATCCGGACCTGATCGACCCCGCTGTGTTGCGCGCAGGACGGTTCGACATGAAGGTCGCGTTGCCTTTGCCCGATGCCGATGGTTTGTTCAGCGTATTCCGGCACTGCCTGCCCGATTTGCGCGAGGTCGATCTGCGCGATCTTGCCGCGCGGGCTGTCGGCTGTTCTGCCGCCGATATCGATGCCGCGATCCGGCAAACGCGGGCAATCGCACGGGGACAAAAGCGTGACATGACGCTGGACGATCTGCGCCAAGTCTTCATCCTCGACCACGACCCGGCCATCGACCGCCGCGTCGCCCTCCATGAATGTGGCCACGCCATTATCTGCGCCGCCCTGAACCTCGGCCCGGTCCGCCGCATTTTCCTGAACCGCGACGGCGGCGGCGGCACGGTGTTCACCGCCAGAGAGAAGCCCGGACTGCTCAGCGACCTGCAAGACCGGCTGACCCAGATCCTCGCCGGTCGTGCCGCAGAACGCCTCGTTATCGGGGATATTTCGGCTGGCGCAGGCGGCAGTGCGGACTCAGACCTGGCCCAGGCGACGATGATCGCCACATCGATCCAGACACGATATGGACTCGGTGCCCAGGGCCCGGTCTGGACCGCAGATCCCGAGACCTTGATCGCGCTGGACCCCGACGTGCTGTTTCGTGTCCGCCGCGAGCTTGAGGCTGCCGAGAAGCGCGCTGTCCAGATTCTCAGCGTCCACCGCAACCTGCTCGAAGAGATGGCCGAGGCGCTGATGGCATCGCGCGACATGGACCGCACCGAGGCCCAGGACTGGCTCGCGCGGGTGCGCCATACCGCGCCGGACGACGATCATAACGCGCGCCCCGCGCCGCAACCGGAGTAGAGACTGAAGGGGTGACGCCCAACCGGCGATCACGCGTCACCCTGTCACACCACGCCCGCACAAATAATAGAGACAAAAAACAAAAGAGCGGCAACGCCGCCAAACAAGCCCTCAAAACCAAAAACCGTGCTCCCTGCGGCGGGCCCTGCCCGCCGCCCCCTCCATTCCCCAGCGGAATAATAAGGAGAGAGCAAAAGACCGAGAACAAAAAACAAAAGATCAAAAAAACGCTTCGGGCATTTCGGCGCCGCAGTGCGTCCAATTCAAAGAAGAGAAAGATCAGGCGCAAAAGAACAACGTGATATGGCGCGGCACAATCAAATCCTCCGCCCGTGATGTCCTGACCCCTCTCCCCCCGGATATTCTCCCAGATGAGGAAACCAGCCATGCACCACCACCCCGCCCCCGCGGCATGGATCCCTCCGGTGATCCGCTTCATCGAAGCCAACCTGCCTGTCCTTGATCGCAAGGGCGAGGAATGGACCATATGTTCACCACCGCCTTTCAGTTCGGCTGCGAGACACTATTCGCCCTCGACAGGCGGAGGAGACTGGGCGCGGGGCCCGGCCGTCGGCCCACCCTCGCCTGCCGGATATTCTCCCCAGATGGGACGATATCTGCGTCACCGTTCTCAGCCTCGCCCATCAACGCGGGCAATTATCATACCGGCTGCCGGACGGGTGCGAATCCCCCGAGGCTGCCGCGTGGTGGGGCCGGCGCGCGGGCGAGGTCCTGCCGCAGCCGAACATCACGGCCGCGCATGGGCTTGGCCCGGCCTGGGCCACCACGCAGGTGCTTTCGGTCCTCTGCGCGCTTGGTCTGGTCGGATCCGGTCAATGGGCCGCAGCCGCGGAACCGGTGCTCTGGCGCGAGGAGCCGCCGGAATGGGGTCTCGACATCGCCGCCGATCCGCGCTTCCGGCAGGCGCTGGACCGGGCCATCATCGAGATGCCCGCAAACATCCGCCACGAACTGGACCGGCTGGTCACGATCACCGAGGCGGACGTGACCGAGGGACTGATCCGGCGCGAGGCCCATCAGGAGGGGCTGCGCGCGGAATACGGCGCCAGCCGGGTGATCGGCCTGCCGCTCACCCGGGAATCGGTAAAACAGGGCCTGATCTTCATCAGGATCCATGATCTGGATTGGCTATTCTTTTCGAACTGGCGGTGGCCGGACGGCTGGCTCCCCCCGTCAGAACGGAAACGGACGATGGAGATCTTCCACGACAGCCTCGCCATCCGCATGCGCAGGGCAGTCGTCAGGCGGCTATACCCGGACCGGCCGGAGTTTTCCGGATGAAGCATCGGGGCGATCTGGAAGCTGGATCATACGCCCTGCCCCGTAAAATCCGGATAATTCGCGCCCGATGTTCCGCTTCGCCCCAGCTCTCGCCCCGCCCGGCGATCAGGAGGCGGTCGTCGCGCGCTCCCAATGAGCCGCAGTCGTCCCTCGTCACCCCTCTTGAGGGTGAGATTTGCGTATTTTCAGGTGGTTATCCACATTCACGAGACACGAGAACCCAGTTTTCAGCTTAGAGAGCCGTTCCCATGCCCTATGATCATTCCAACAGCAGCGGGACCACCCGCACACAGGATCATCATCAGCGAACGCCGATGGGCCATGTCCCACGGCGCAGGGAGCAGCTCGGCCCATGGCGCGAGACCGGAGAGATATTGCCAGGAAGGACGGCGCCGCACAGACGGCGGCCGCCGCTTCGGCCCCTTCGGCCGATAGCACCGACAAAGCCCTTGCCCAGAATCACGAACCGCCGCACCCTGACCTTGTTCGCCTCGTCCAGCTGCTGGCGCGCCACGTCGCCCTGGCCGACATTGCCGCGCAGAAGGCAGCGCATCGCCCGAAGGAGTAACGCATGATCCAATCCCCCGCACTGCGCGCCGCGATCTATGCACGCTATTCTTCGGACAATCAGCGCGAGGCCTCACTTGAAGACCAGATCCGCATCTGCCGACGCCTGATCGCGCAGAAGGACTGGACCATTGCCGAAGTCTATACCGATGCCGCCATCTCCGGCGCATCGGCTCTGCGCCCTGGTTACCAGAAGTTGCAGGACGACGCCCGGCGCCGCCGGATCGACGTCATCGTCGCCGAAAGCATCGACCGGATCAGCCGCGATCAGGAACATATCGCCGCCTTCTACAAACAGGTCAGTTTTCTCGGCATCCCCCTGATCACCGTGGCCGAGGGCGAGATTTCCGAACTGCATATCGGGCTGAAGGGCACGATGTCGGCGCTCTATCTGAAAGACCTCGCCCAAAAGACACATCGTGGCCTTGAAGGCCGTGTGCGCGACGGCAAGTCGGCCGGCGGCATCAGCTATGGCTATCGCGCCCGGCGCGAGTTGTGTGCCGATGGAACGCTCACCACCGGCGAACGGATGATCGACCCCGATCAGGCTGCGATCGTCACCCGCATCTTCACCGAATATGCCTCGGGACGTTCCGCCCGCGCCATCGCGGCGGCGCTGAACGACGAAGGCATCGCGTCGCCCGACAGCGGCAAGGGCGCGGGCACCTGGGGACCATCCACGATTTCCGGCAACTGGAAGCGCGGCACGGGGATCCTGAACAATGAGCTTTATATCGGCCGCCTCGTCTGGAACCGACAGCGTTTCGTGAAGGACCCGGCGACGCAGAAGCGTCAGGCCCGGCCGAACCCACCCGAGGACTGGATTATCGAAGAGGTGCCGGACCTGCGGATCATCCCCGATGACCTCTGGCATGCGACCAAGGAACGGCAAGGCGCGATCCGCGCCGATATGAACCCGGCGGGCGTCCAGTCTGCCCGGCCCCGGCCCGAACGCGCCCGCCGCCCGGACTACCTGTTCTCTGGCCTCGTCAAATGCGGCTGCTGCGGGGCGAGCTATACGCTGATCAACAAGACCCGTTACGGCTGCGCGGCGGCGCGCAACAAGGGCCACAGCATCTGCAGCAACCGTGCGACAATCCTGCGCGAAGAGGTCGAGGCCCGGGTGCTCGACGGGTTGCGCGAGAAGCTCCTGCACCCCGATCTGATCGCCGCCTTCGTCGAGGAATACCGCAAGGCGTTCAATGCCGCAGCGGGCGACCGCAGCAGCGACCGGGATAATGCCAGGCGCGACCTGAAGCAGATCCAGAAGAAGATCGCCGGCATCCTCGCCGCCATCGAGGACGGCATGTATCACCCGTCGATGAAGACGAAGATGGCGGATCTTGAAGCCCGGAAAGCGCAGCTCACGGCCTTCCTCGAAGATACCCCGGAGCCTCCGGCCCTGCGGCTGCATCCGCGCCTGTCGGATCTCTACCGCGAGAAGATCGCAAACCTTTCAGCAGCGCTTCAGGAACCGGGGATGAAGCTGGAAGCAACGCAGATCCTTCGGAGCCTGATCACCGAGATCCGGATGGTGCCCGAACCCGATGCGCCCGGCGGACACGAGATCGAACTGCTGGGCGAACTGGCCGGGATTCTGGCGCTTTCGGAGGCGGATACGACAAAGCCCCCGCGCTTGGCGAGGGCTGGTAAATCAGTCGAGTCGGAAACGATGGTTGCGGGGGC
>NZ_FTMK01000043.1 GCF_900156255.1 Paracoccus thiocyanatus | reverse complement strand
CTTCTGGTTCGTCGCGCCCGGCCACGCGGCAAAGGCCGCGGATCAACGGGTCGAGATGGCCATCCTGCATCCCGTCGATGCGGCCAAGGTTGGCAACAACCCGATGGCGCGGTTGCCCCGCCTCGTTCCGATAGGACTCGACGAGCTGCAGGTAGCGCCGTTCACCGCTTTTGCTGATCCGAACAAACATACCTACAGAATATTGCAGTTGAACCATCCAGGCAAACCAAAACAGCTGTCGACGTGTGACTACAGAACTTTGACCCTTAGATATCACTAACCCATTGAGATGACTCGATCAGACGGACCGACACCCCTCAAACATAGACCAATTTTGTCGAACTTCGGGGCTCTGTCGATCTGTTTTCAACATGGAACGGTCGCGACACCAGCCTCGCGACCGTGCGGCCGATTTCGACCTTCATTCTGGCGGCAACGATCAAAAACGCCCCCTATCTGATGTCTGCAAGAACGCTGGAAAAAAGCCGGATCGTCCTGATCCCCAGCCAGGACGTACGCGCCGTCTTCGATGTAGACGGCAATTTCGCCCGGGCGATAGTGACGGAACTTGCGCAGTGTTATCGCTCGGTCATCAAGGCACAGAAGGATCTCAAGCTTCGGACCTCGCTCGAACGGCTGGCAAACCATCTTCTGCGTCATCAGAAGCGTGCTGGCGGAGGAGGTTCCTTCGAGCTGGATTTCGAAAAGCGCCGTCTCGCCTCGGTCCTGGGCATGACCGCCGAGAATCTCAGCCGGGCCTTCGAGGGCCTTCAGCCATACGGTGTCACTGTCGAGGGACCGCGCATTTACATTGACGATCAGGCCGATCTGGAGAGGTTCGCAAAACCGACCCCCCTCATCGATGATCACTCGATTTGATTGTAAGGATAGCGGGCTGGCCTAAGCCCGCGGCCGATATGCGGCGATCAGCTGCAGATACAGGGCCAGACCTGCCGCAAGACGCGAAAGCGGAACGGAAGGAATGCGGCGGTTTGACATTAGCGCGCCGAGGGTCCCAGTCTTTGCCCATCTCGCGCCGCTTGCGGAAACCGTATCGACCAAGGAATTGCTGCAAGTGGGTGCGAATGGTCGGCCGGACTGGCGCAGAATGGCTGACAAAAAAAGCCGCGAAGGCCGCAGTGAATTCCAGCCAGTTTACGAGTCGTACCACCTTTCAAATGTGCTTTGCAGCCGGCATGCGCAACAACAGGCGGCCATAGATCACGGCAAATCCCACAAAGGCCAGGATCCACGCCATAGCCGCAACCATGTGCAGGGCAGACACCTGAGCCGGTAAAAAACCGGCGGCAAATCGGGCCAGCACCGCCACCACCAGCGCCGTATAGATGCCGACCGTGCCCGGCCCGACGGTCAGGGTCTGTCCGGTATGGCCAAGCGTGGCCCGGGTCATCATGGCCAGCGTTATCAGGCTCGCAGCACCGCCCGTCCACAGATGCTGCGCTGCAGCCATGCCGAACAGGCCGGGCACAAGGATTTCTGCACCCATAGCCAAGGCCCCCAACGGCAGGAAAGCATATCCCAGATGCAGGACCGCGACCAAAGGCTCTGCCAAGGTATGGTGCCCCGCCCAACGGGCCAGCCGGATCGTGTGCAGCGTCCCTGCCAGGGCCAGCAGCATGCCGGTTAACAAGTGATCGGGCAGGACAGCCCAGACCATGAGCGCCGCAAGCAGGGCCAGAAGCGCTATCTTGTCGAACCTTTGCATCGGTGGCACAGGCAGCCTGCCGGGCCCCCGCTTGACCAACCAGTTGCGCGTGAAGGACGGCACGACTCGCCCGCCGATCACGGCAATCATCATGATCACGGCCCCAAGCCCGACCCTGAGGCAATAACCCTGAGCGGCATAGTGGCCACGCACGGCCTCGATATGAAAAAGACCGTTGCCGAAGATCAGCACATCCAGCAGCGCCAGCACGATCAGGTTGCGCCAACTCTTGCCCACCACAATCTCGCACCCTATCACGGCCGCAAGAGCCAGCGGCATCGCCAGATCTGCCAGCGCTACGGCCAGCGGCGGCAGATGAGCAGACAGGGCCACCGCCACCCGCCCAATCAGCCACAGCCCGAACAAAGCACCCAGTGGCCAGCCGACAGTCGGCAACCAGCCGGTCCAGTTCGGCACCGCTGTCAGCAGGAACCCGGCGATAACGGCCGCCAGATAACCGAACAGAAATTCATGCGCGTGCCACGACACCGGATCAAAGGCCGTGGGCAGTGTAAGATCTCTCGATAGCATCGGTACCCACAGCGCCATGGCCAAGGCTGCCCAGACACTTGCGCCAAAGAAGAACGGGCGAAATCCGAAGGTCAGGATCGCAGGCCCGCGCCAGGCACGCATCTGTTCGGCAGATGTAGTCATCGTCCCTCGCCTGGAAACTGGACGCCGGTCTCCGTCAGGACGACATTCAGCGGGATATAGTGGGGTTCGGGAAAGATGTTGGCAAGCTGCGCCGCTTGCAGACCAATCCCGATGGGAAAAGGTCGTGGGGCGAGCTTCACCAAGGTGCGGTCGAAATAACCCCCGCTATAGCCCAGCCTGAACCCTACCCTATCCCATCCCACAACCGGGGACACTGAAACATCAGGTGTCAGCCTTCCGGTATCGGCCGGTGGAACCGGAATATCCCAGTCACCCCGCACCATCCGCAATTCGGGCGGCCAGCGACGAAAGACCAGCGGGCTATCCCTTACTTCGACCACCAGCAATGCGAAGATAAGGCCTGCGTCATACAGGTCTGCCATCATGCCTCACAGATCGGGTTTCCCCCTTGATTGGCCAATAGGCCGGCAGGACCATGCCCGACGCCCCTCAAACCTGACCGCCAGAAGCTGCCGCAGATGCCCGGCGTGATTCGCCCGCATCACCGTGATCGGCTGTTTGATTCCGAGTATCCCACCGCGGCGGATTGTTGGAAAGAGTATCAGATCCTCTTTCTTGATACGCACTTCCATCTCGCCAATCATCCTTTGCAGCAGGACCGACAGGCCCTCGGGTACACTGACTTCGCAGAAGTGCACGTCTTCGACCCGCTCGGCCATGCTCGCTAACTGGTCAGCCATGAACCAGCTCAAATGTGACGGAACCGGTTTCGTCGTTCCGACCGTCCTTCTGACCGAGGTCTTCGACATGACCGAAGACGCCGTGTGGCCTGCTGCCGGTTTCGTGGACAGCAGATCAAGTTAGATGCCGTATTTGGCCGACATCGAGACCCCGAACGCCGGTCCGAACCATCCTCGGATGAAGCAGGGAAAATATCGGGACTCAGCTCATGGCCAAAACCCTTTGTCCGGAGAGCGCAGATATATAACCGAAGCTACCTAACAAAATATGGCCCTGTCGATGAAAGCTGCTGTCCCCGGAATCCGGTTCATCCGGGTCCAAACGCGACCAGCGTCCCTGCCCGCCTTTCCAGGATCGCACGGGCATCCTCCAGCCGGCCGATCCCGGCCACCCTGCCCGGCGATGAGGCGAAGGTGCGGGCGGCCTCGACCTTGGGCGCCATCGAGCCCTGGGCGAAGCCGCCCGGATCCAGCTGGTCGGGCCGTGCCTTGCGGATGGCGCGCTGGTCCGGGGTACCCCAGCCGTCATAGACCGCATCCACATCGGTCAGCATCAGGAAGGCGTCGGCCTCCAGCTGCCCGGCCAGCAGCCCGGCGGCGTGGTCCTTGTCGATCACGGCCTCTACCCCTTGCAGGCTGCCATCGGCCAGCCGGATCACCGGAATGCCGCCGCCGCCCGCGCAGATCACCGTGACGCCCCCGTCGACCAGCAGGCGCACCGCGCGGATCTGGGTGATGTGTCGGGGACGGGGCGAGGGCACGACGCGTCGCCATTTGCCGGCACTCTCCTCGGCCATCGGCCAGCCATGGGCGGCGCGCATCTTCCCGGCCTCCTCGGCGTCATAAAGTGGGCCGATGGGTTTTTCGGGCCGGGCGAATGCGGGATCGTCCGGCGCCACCTCGATCTGGGTCAGCAGCGTGGCCAGCGCCGCGCCGCGCGGCAGGGCGTTGGCCAGCTCCTGCTCGACGAGATAGCCGATCATGCCGACGCTTTCGGCGCCCAGAATGTCCAACGGCCAAACCGTCTCGCCGCCATAGGCCGCCGCCTGTAGCGCCAGCAGCCCTACCTGCGGGCCGTTGCCATGCGCGACCACGATCTGGTGGTCGCGCGCCAGATCGGCCAGTGCTCGCGCCGCCTTGCGCACATTGGCGCGCTGCGCCTCGGCCGTCATCGGCTCTCCGCGGCGCAGAAGGGCGTTGCCGCCAAGGGCCACCACGACACGCATCGCCCTAGCCCGCCAGGGTGGCGACCAGCATCGCCTTGATCGTGTGCATCCGGTTCTCGGCCTGGTCGAAGACGATCGAGGCGGCGGATTCGAAGACCTCCTCGGTTACCTCCATGCAGTCGATGCCGTAGTCGCGGAAGATCTTCTCGCCCATCTCGGTCTCACGGTTGTGGAAGGCGGGCAGGCAATGCATGAACTTGGCGTGGGGATTGCCGGCCGCCTCCATGATTTGGCGGGTGACGCGATAGGGAGTCAGCTTCTCGATCCGCCCGGCCCAGACCTCCTCGGGCTCTCCCATCGAGACCCAGACATCGGTATAGACGAAATCGCAGCCGCGCGCGGCCTCGGCCGGATCCTCCGTCAGGGTGATCGTCGCGCCGGTGGTCGCGGCGATCTCGCGGCAGCGGCCAACCAGGGCCGCGTCGGGCCAGCAGTCGCGGGGGGCGCCAAGCCGCACGTCCATGCCGATCAGCGCCGCGCCCTCCAGCAGCGAATTGCCCATGTTGTTGCCGGCATCGCCAAGAAAGCAGAAGGCTAGCTGCGACAGGTGCTTGCGAGTGAATTCGCGCATGGTCAGGAAATCGGCAAGGACCTGGGTCGGGTGGAATTCGTCCGTCAGCCCGTTATAAACCGGCACACCCGACCATTCGGCCAGAAGCTCGGCCTGCTGCTGGCCGAAGCCGCGATATTCGATGGCGTCATAGATGCGGCCCAGCACGCGGGCGGTATCCTTCATCGATTCCTTCTTGCCGATCTGGGTGCCGGTCGGGCCCAGATAAGTGACATGCGCGCCCTGGTCATAGGCGGCCACCTCGAAGCCGGTGCGGGTGCGGGTCGAGTCCTTTTCGAAGATCAGCGCGATGTTGCGCCCGCGCAGCCGCTGCTGCTCATAGCCGCCATATCTGGCCTGCTTCAGCGAGGCCGACAGCCGCAGCAGGAAGCGAATCTCGTCGGGGCTGAAATCCATGAGTTTCAGGACGCTGCGTCCCAGAAGATTGACGGGCATTTGCTTGCCTCTCCTAGGCCGGATCGCGGATCAGCGGGCTGGTCATGCAATGGCCGCCGCCGCGCCCGCGGCCCAGTTCCGCGCCGGGGATGGTGATGACCTCGACCCCCGCCTTGCGCAGCTGGGTGTTGGTATAGGTGTTACGGTCATAAGCGATGACCACGCCGGGCTCGAGCGCGATGACGTTGTTGCCGTCGTCCCATTGCTCGCGCTCGGCCACATAGGCGTTGCCGCCGGTCTCGACCACGCGCAGCTTCGGCAGGCCAAGCGCCTCGGCCGCCACCTCGACCAGCGGGCGGTTTTCCTCGCGGATATCCAGCGTCCAGTCCCTGTCGCCAGGGCGGATCGAATAGGGCACGATCCGGGTCGCCACATCGGCAAAGACCGTGACCAGGTCGCGGTCGCAGAAGCTGAACACCGTGTCCAGGTGCATCGAAGCGCGCTCGACCGGCAGCTTGCAGGCGATCACCCGCTCGGCCCCGCCCTGCGCGAACAGCGCACGGGCAAGCTGGTCAACCGCCTGCGGCGTGGTGCGTTCGCCCATCCCGACCAGCACGGTGCCGTTGCCGATCGGCATGACGTCGCCGCCCTCCAGCGTGGCAAGGCCGTGGTCGCGATCCGGGTCGCCCCACCAGACCGGGAAGCCCGCATCGCGGAAATCGGGATGGAAGCGATAGATCGCGGCGATGTTCACCGTCTCCAGCTTGCGCGCGTTCCAGCGCATCGGGTTCAGTGTCACGCCGCCATGGATCCAGCAGGTCGTGTCGCGGGTGAACAGGTGATTGGGCAGCGGCGGCAGCACGAAATCCTCGGGCCGCAGGGTGGCGGGGAACAGCCCGCCCCCTTCAAGCGGCAGCTCGGCCCGGCTCATCCCGCCCAGAAGGATCAGCGACAGCGGGTCGGCGTCGATTTCCATCAGATGGGCGCGCAGCTCGTCGGCCAGGCCCACGCCGACGGTGTTTTCGTTGACGCGCCGCCGCAGCAGCCAGTCGCGGGCCTCGGGGATGCGCATCGTCTCGGCCAGAAGCTCGCGCAGGAACACGACCTCGGCGCCGCGATAGCGCATGGCATCGACGAATTCCATGTGATCGGTGCGCGCCTGCTTGACCCAGATCACGTCGTCGAACAGCAATTCGCGACAGTTCGAGGGCGTCAGCCGCGCCAAGGCCGAACCGGGCCGGTGGACAAGGACACGGCGCAGCTTGCCGATTTCCGAATGGACGCCATAGGTGATGGACATGTTCGCTCTCCGGTTTCAGACGATCAGGGCGGCGATGCTGAGGCAGGCCATGATGATGACGGTCAGGATCAGCAGAAGCGGCCACATGAAGCGCAGCCAGCGTTCATAGGGCACGCGCCCGATGGCCAGCGCGCCCATGACCACGGCGAAGGTCGGATTGATCAGGTTCACCAGCCCGTTCGCCGACTGATAGGCCGTCACCACCAGGTCACGCCCCACGCCGGCGAAATCCGCGACCGGCGCCATGATCGGCATGGACAGCACCGCCAGCCCGGACGAGGACGGAACGAAGAAGGACATCAGCACCTGCAGCCAGTACATCACGTTGATGAAGGCCACCTCGCCCAGACCGGCAACAGACATCTCGGCCCAGTGCAGGATGGTGTCGGTGATGCGTCCGGCATCCATGACGACCACGATGCCGCGCGCCAGCCCGATGATCAGCGCCACGCCCAGCAGGTCGCGCGCGCCGTCGACGAAGGAATCGACGAAGTCCTTCTCGCCCGGTCGCACGACCAGCCCGACCAGGATCGCCGCGCCGAGGAACAGCGCGCTCATCTCGCCCATCCACCAGCCCCCGGCCAGCACGCCCCAGACCATGACCAAGAAGGTCAGCCCGAAGATCGACAGGACGATCTTGTGGATGGTGGTGAATTCGGTCTTCTCGCCTTGATGGCCGCTGAGGAAATGCGCCTCGTTGCGGGCCTTCATGTCGTAGACCAGCGATTTCGACGGATCGCGGCGGACCTTTTCGGCATAGCGCATGACGTAGACGACGCAGGCCAGCCAGCACAGGACCAGGATCACCAGCCGCAGCACCAGCCCGCGCGTGAAGGGGATCCCTGCCGCATCGGACGCGATCACGGTGGCGAAGGCGTTGACGGTCGAGCCCAGGACCCCCACGCCCGCGCCCAAGAGGATGATCGCCACCGCCGTCACCGCGTCATAGCGCGCGGCGATCATGATCGGGATCAGCAGCATGTAGAAGGCCAGCGTCTCCTCGGCCATGCCATAGGTGGTGCCGCCAAGCGCGAACAGCCCCATCAGCACCGGGATCATCCATTTCTCGCGCCCCGCCAGCCTGGTCATGGCGTGGCCGATGCCGGCATTGATGGCGCCGCTGGCGGCGACCACGCCGATGAAGCCGCCGATGACCAGCACGAAGACGGCCACGTCGATGGCATTCGCCTCGTAGCTGTCGGGATCGTAGAGCCCGGCGATGGGCGCCATCAGCACATCGGCGATGCCCTGCGGATTGGGCTCGGTCTCGGTATAGGTGCCGGCGACGGGAACCTCTCGGTCCAGCGCCTCGTTCATCTCGCGCTGATACTGTCCGGCGGGCACGATCCATGTCAGCGCGGCGACCAGGATGATCAGGCCGAACAGGATGGTGAAGGCGGTGGGGAAACGCAGTCCCCGCTTCTCGGTCTTCTCGGGCGTCTTGTCCATGATTGCCTCCGGCGGCTGGGATGGCAGCTGGCGCGGCGTCCTGTCGGTGCTGGCTGCTTATGCGACGCGAGATCGCCGCTGTCGAACTCATCCGAAACTGCAGGGATGCTCTTCAGTGGCCTTGCGAACTGTATTCAGCGTCTCACGACGCACGCATCGCCGCATTGATTCAGATCAACCGGCAGAAATTCGTTACCCTGCCTGCATGGCAGCGCTGAATTGTGTGAGGACGAGCGCGGCGCATGGACGGGTTTTAAGCCTTGATTACATTGAGAAAACCTGCGTGCAGCCCGGTCAACCGGTCGTCGCAATCATCTTGCTGCCACTGATGCCGCCTTACCGAACGGGGCTGAAAATGAAATTCATTGAATTCTCCGCCCCCGCCCGGCAGAGCTCAAAGGGCCCCCGGCCTCTCGATCTGCCCGCCGCCGCCGCGATGACCGCATGGCCAGAAACACAACAGACGCAATAATCTGCCAAAGGATCAAACGGGATGGGTGTCGTTTGTTCCGGGAGGCGGGATGAGTTGACGGTTGAATGACGGACAGAAGCTGAAGCAGACTTCTTCTGACGGGGAATTCGCGGAAAGCAGGCTTTCCACATATACAACCCAAAGGCGTCCAGAACCGCGGATTGCTTATGAGCCAAAGAACAGGGATTGTCGGCCAGCATACATCACCAGGGCGGAGTCCGGAACATGCTTGATCGCGTGAAAAGATTCTTTTCCAGATCATGGGTCTGGATCGCAATGCTGGCCATGACAATTGCCGGTGGCTGGTATCTGACGCAGAAGCTGGCGGAACCGCAATTGCCGGACTGGATCGCCACAGGCAATGGACGGATCGAGGCAGTGGCCATCGACATCTCTGCCCGGACCGGCGGCCGCATCACCGATATCGTTGCGCAAGAGGGGCAGACGGTCGCCCGCGGTGAGATTCTCGCACATCTGGACACCCAGCAGCTTGACGCCCAGCTGCGCGAGGCCCGCGCCCAGTTCCAGCGCGGGCGGATCGCGCGCGATGTGGCGGAAAGCGGCGTCACGCAGGCCGAGGCGGAACATTCCGCCGCCCTTGCCGTGGTGGAGCAGCGCCGGAGCGAACTCGATTCGGCTGAAAACCGGTTGCAGCGGGCCGAACAACTGGCCCGCACCAGCGCGATCTCGCAGCAGACGCTGGACGACGACAGGGCGCGCCGGGCCGGAGCGCAGGCCACGCTGGATGCGGCACGCGCGCAGGCCGCCTCAGCCGAGGCAGGGATCGCGACGGCGCGGGCGCGGATCGTCGATGCGGAGGCGACCATCGAGGCAACCGAAGCCGCCATCGAACGCATTCAGGTCGAGAGAGACGACAGCACGCTGCGCTCGCCCCGCGCCGGTAGAGTGCAATATCTGGTCGCCCAGCCCGGAGAGGTCGTGGCTGGCGGCGGACGGGTGCTGAACCTGATCGATCTCGACGATGTCTACATGACCTTCTTTCTGTCCACCGTGCCCGCAGGCCGGGTCGCGGTGGGGTCCGAGGCGCGGATCGTGCTGGACACTGCACCGGGCGTGGTGATTCCGGCAGAGGTGTCGTTCATCTCGGATGTGGCCCAGTTCACACCGCGCACGGTCGAGACGACGGAAGAGCGCCTCGGCCTGATGTTCCGCGTCCGCGTCCGGGTGCCGCCCGAATTGTTGCGCAAATATCCCGATTACGTCAAACCGGGCCTGCCCGGCATCGCTCATGTCAAGCTGGAGGCGCAGGCTGAATGGCCCGACAGCCTGCGCGCCGGGCTGCTGGAATGACCAAAACCCCGCAGGACAGCGGCACCCCCCGGCTTGCCGCCTGCGTGCGGTCGGTCGGCCACGCCTTCGGCAAGACGCGCGCGCTGGAGGATGTAACCCTGGATTTTCCGGCGGGCCGGATGATCGGGGTGATAGGACCAGACGGGGTGGGCAAATCGACCCTGCTTTCGCTGATCGCCGGGGCGCGCCGCGTCCAGCAGGGTGAGGTTTTCGCACTGGACGCCAACATGCGCGATGCCACGCAGCGCGGCGAGGTCGGACCGCGCATCGCCTATATGCCGCAGGGGCTGGGCAAGAACCTCTATCCGACGCTTTCGGTATTCGAGAACGTCGATTTCTTCGGCCGCCTTTTCGGCCATGCCCGGCGGGAACGCGAACGGCGCATCCGCGAATTGCTGGCGGCGACCGGACTTGCTCCCTTTGCCGACCGGCCTGCGGGCAAGCTGTCGGGCGGCATGAAGCAGAAGCTGGGCCTGTGTTGCGCGCTGATCCACGACCCGGACCTGCTGATCCTCGATGAGCCGACCACCGGCGTCGACCCGCTGGCGCGGCGGCAGTTCTGGGATCTGATCAACGGCATCAGGACGGGCCAGCCCAATATGGGCGTCATCGTCGCCACCGCCTATATGGACGAGGCATCGGGTTTCGACTGGCTGGTCGCGATGGACGGTGGGCGAACTCTGGCGACGGGCACGCCCGACGAATTGCGACGCCAGACCGGCACCTCGTCGCTTGAGGACGCCTTCATCTCGCTGATGCCCGAAGAGAAGCGCAGGCACCACCGCCGGGTCGATATCCCACCACGATCCGACACCGGTAACGGGGATGCCGCGATCGAGGCCGAGGGGCTGACCATCCGCTTCGGCGATTTCACCGCGGTCGACAATGTCAGCTTCCGCATCCCGAAGGGCGAGATATTCGGCTTTCTCGGCTCGAACGGCTGCGGCAAGACCACGACAATGAAGATGCTGACCGGCCTTCTGCCCGCAAGCGAGGGCACGGCGCGGCTGTTCGGCCAGACGGTGGACCCGCATGACATCGACACCCGCCGCCGCGTCGGCTATATGTCGCAGTCCTTCTCGCTCTATACCGAACTGACGGTGCGGCAAAACCTGGACCTGCACGCCCGGCTGTTCCAGCTGCCCGCCCGCGACATCCCCGCCCGCATTCAGGAAATGGCGCAACGTTTCGGCCTGCTGGAGGTGATGGACAAGCTGCCGGATGCCCTGCCCCTCGGCGTCACGCAGCGGCTGTCGTTGGCCGTCGCCATGATCCACGCGCCCGAGATGCTGATCCTGGACGAGCCGACCTCGGGCGTCGATCCGGTTGCCCGCGACGCGCTGTGGCAAAGTTTCGCGGACCTGTCGCGCAAGGATGGGGTGACGATCTTCATCTCGACCCATTTCATGAACGAGGCCGAGCGTTGCGACCGCATCTCGCTGATGCATGCGGGCAAGGTGCTGGTCTCGGACACCCCGGCGCGGATCGTCGAAGACAGCGGCGCCGCCGATCTGGAAAACGCCTTCGTTACCCATCTGGAAGACGCCATCGCCGATGAGGAGGAGCCGGACAACACCGCGCCGCCCCCGCCCGACCGGGTGCAAACCATCGCCGCGCATCACCGGCAGGCGACATCCCGGCGCTTTCTCGACCCGCGCCGCATCGGCAGCTATGCAAGACGCGAGGCGCTGGAACTGCGCCGCGATCCGATCCGCGCCTCCTTCGCGTTTTTCGGCAGTCTCATTCTGCTCTTCGTACTGGGTTACGGCATCAGCATGGATGTCGAGGATCTGCCCTTCGCCGTGCTGGACCACGACCAGACCACGATCAGCCGCGACTATACGCTGGACATCGCCGGGTCGCGCTATTTCACCGAGCGCCCGCCCATCGCCAGCCCGGCCGATCTGGACCGGCGCATGCGCAATGGCGAGTTGAGCCTTGCGCTGGAAATCCCGCCGGGTTTCGCCCGCGAGGTCTCGGCCGGGCGTGAAGCAGAGATCGGCGGCTGGATCGACGGCTCGATGCCCTCGCGCGCCGAAACCGCGCAGGGTTATGTCGAGGGGCTGCATGCGCATTGGCTGATGCGGCAGGCGCGCGAGTCACAGGGCGTGCGCGCCGGCGATTTCAGCCTGGAGACGCGGTTTCGCTACAATCCGAACGTGGAAAGCCTGATCGCCATGGTGCCCGCCGTCATCGGGCTGGTGCTGCTGTTCATCCCGACCATGCTGGCCACGCTTTCCGTCGTGCGGGAAAAGGATCTGGGCTCCATCGTCAATCTCTATGTCACACCAGTTTCGCGGCTGGAGTTCCTGCTGGGCAAGCAGATCCCCTATATTGGCCTCGCCATGCTGAACTTCGTCACGCTGACCGCATTCGCCGTGCTGGTGCAGGGGGTGCCGTTCACCGGTTCGGTCCTTGCCTACACGCTTGGCGGGCTGCTTTACGCGGTCGCGTCGACGGCGCTCGGCCTGTTCATATCCAGCTTCATGAACAGCCAGATCGCAGCTATCTTCCTTGCGACGCTCGTCTCGATGCTGCTTGCCGTGCAGTATTCGGGCATGATCGACCCGGTCGCGGCGATGGAGGGCTCGGCGGCCGTCATCGGCACGATCAACCCGGCCAGCCATTTCATCACCATATCGCGCGGGGCGTTTTCCAAGGCACTGGGGCTTGGCGATCTGGCCGCATCCCTGCTGGCCTTGCTGGCTGCAGGTCCGGTCCTGATTGCGCTCAGCGTGATTTTCCTGAAGAAACAGGCGCGGTAGGCCATGCGGATATCTACGGTCTGGCGTCTGGGTATCAAGGAGTTGCGGGGGCTGTTGCGCACACCCGCGCTGCTGGCGCTGATCGCCGCGGCCTTCTCGATCCAGATCTACGCGGCGGCGACGGCCACGCCCTTCACGCTCAACAAGGCGCCGATCTCCATCGTGGACGAAGATGTCTCGGCCCTCTCGGCGCGGATCGGATCGGCCTTCTATCCACCTCATTTCACGCCCCCGGCACCAATCACCCTGCCCGAGATGAACCGGCGCATGGATACCGGCATCGACACCTTCGCGCTGATCATCCCACCCAATTTCCAGCGCGACCTGCTGGCCGGTGCCGAACCCGCGCTGCAACTCAACGTCGATGCCACGCGGATGACGCAGGCCTTCACCGGCGCGGGCTATGTGCAGGCCATCGTCTCGGGCGAGGTCGGGGAGTTCGCTCAGCGATACCGCACCGTCCCATCCGCCCCGGTCGAACTGGTCCTGCGGGCGCGCTTCAATCCCGAACTCAATCCCGGCTGGTTCAGCGCGATGATGGAGGTGATCAACAACGTCTCGCTGCTTTCGGTCATCCTGGCTGGCGCAGCCCTGATCCGGGAACGCGAACGCGGCACCATCGAGCATCTTCTGGTCATGCCCGTCACTCCCACTGAAATCATGCTGGGCAAGATCTGGCCCGTGGCGCTGGTGGTGGCGGGGGCGGTGCTGTTCGCGATGACGGTCGTGGTGCAGACATGGCTGGCGATCCCGGTCGCCGGGTCGCTTGGGCTGTTGATGCTGGGGGTGGTGCTTCAGCTTTTCGCGACGACGTCGCTCGGCATCCTTCTCGCCAAGATCGCAGGCTCCATGCCGCAATTCGGGCTGCTGTTGATGCTTGTGCTGTTTCCCCTGCAAATCCTCGCCGGCGGGCTGACGCCGGTCGAGAACATGCCGGCCGGGCTGCGCATCCTGATGTCTGCAGCGCCAGACACGCATTTCGTGTCGCTGTCACAGGCGATCCTGTTCCGCGGAGCCGGGCTGGACGCGATCTGGCCGCGTTTCCTTGCGCTGATCGTGATCGGCCTTGCCTTCTTTTCCGTCTCGCTGTGGCGGTTCCGGAAGACGTTGCAGTAACGACATCTCGCCGTTCAAAGGGCTTGTTTTGCCCAATATTCCTCGACTCTTCTGCACTGCAAATCCACAGGCGGTGTCTCCACGGTAAACATCCGCCGAGGGCCGTCTGTCTGCTGGGCAGTGAGATCGTTTATCGAGTGTCCTTATGGACGCACACGAAGACACTCCCCGCATTCA
>NZ_FTMK01000042.1 GCF_900156255.1 Paracoccus thiocyanatus | reverse complement strand
AGGCCGCGGATCAACGGGTCGAGATGGCCATCCTGCATCCCGTCGATGCGGCCAAGGTTGGCAACAACCCGATGGCGCGGTTGCCCCGCCTCGTTCCGATAGGACTCGACGAGCTGCAGGTAGCGCCGTTCACCGCTTTTGCTGATCCGAACAAACATACCTACAGAATATTGCAGTTGAACCATCCAGGCAAACCAAAACAGCTGTCGACGTGTGACTACAGAACTTTGACCCTTAGATATCACTAACCCATTGAGATGACTCGATCAGACGGACCGACACCCCTCAAACATAGACCAATTTTGTCGAACTTCGGCCTGCCATTTCTGACCTGATGCCTTCATTCTCCGCGCACATTTGCGGCGGAGGTGTTGGATTTGGAGAGAGACGGCAAAATGGGCGTCCATTTGGACAGCTCGAAGGGCTTTGGGGTTTCCCGGCTTGAGGTGCTTGAAGGGCCGAGTGGTCGGCGGCGACGCACGAAGGCGGAGCGGGCGCGGATCGCGGCGGAGAGCATGATGCCTAGTGTGACGGTGGCCGACGTTGCGCGCAAGCACGGCACGACGCGCTGGCAGATTTACGATTGGCGCAAGCAGATACGCAAAGGTAATTTGGTGGTGCCCGAAAGCGTGGCGGCCTTGCCGTTCTTCGCGGAACTGGTGGTTGATGACAGCGCGACTGAGGCTTCGGCGGCCGTCCCCGGGTCTGATCTCGAAATCGTGGTGGGCGACATCGTCATCCGCGCGGGTCCTGGTGTCGACGAGGGCCAACTGACCCGGGCAATCCGCGCGGCACGGGCAGCGGCGTCGTGATGTTCGGCCAGGGCGGCCCGGTGAAGGTCTTCGTGGCGACGCGGCCGGTAGACTTCCGCAAGGGCATAGATGGGCTGTCGCTGGCGGTGCAGGAAATGTTCGGGATATCGACCGCTCGATGGAGGAGGCGGCGCAGAACCTTGGCTCTCACGGGATGCGGATGTTCCGGCGCATCGTCTTTCCGCTGGCCATGCCGGGCTATCTGGCCGGGGCGGCGCTGGTCTTCATCAAGGTCTTCGACGATCTGGGCACGCCTTTGCTGTTGAACGTCAACAACATGCTGGCCCCGCAGGCCTATCTGCGCATCACCGGAGTCGGGATCAACGATCCGATGGGCTATGTGATTTCCTTCATCCTTGTGGCGTTCTCGGTCTTTTCGCTCTGGGCGTCCTTCCTGTTCATGCGCGGCAAGGATTACGCGACCGTGCAAAAGGGCGGCGGCGGCCTGTCGCGCCGCGACCTGAAACCGCGCGAGAAATGGCTGGCATGGGGGGTGATCCTGCTGATCCTTGCGATGGTGCTGTCGCCGCATCTGGGGCTGCTGCTGCTGGCCTTCGGGACGATCTGGTCCTTCTCGCCGCTGCCCGACGGGTTTACCGTGCAGCATTTCGGGACGATCTTCACCCAGTCGTCGCAATATGTCTGGAACACGCTGATCTATGCCGGGTCGGCGGCGCTGATCGACGTCCTGCTGGGCACCGCCATCGCCTATATCGTGATCCGCACCGGGCTGCCGGGGCGCAAATGGCTGGACTATATGGCGACCGCCGCGCTGGCCGTGCCCGGCGTGGTGCTGGGCATCGGCTATCTGCGCATGTTCCACGGCATCCAACTGCCCTTTGGCCTTGGCCAGATGTCCAGCTTCTGGGGCATCATCATCGTGGCGCTGGCGGTGCGGCGGTTGCCCTATGCGTTGCGCGCCTGCATGGCGGCGCTGCAACAGGTCTCGCTGTCGCTTGAGGAAGCCGCCGAGAGCCTTGGCGCCTCGCGTTCCAGCACCATCCGGCGCATCGTGGTGCCGCTGATGACGGGCGGTATCCTTGCCGGTTTCGTCACCAGCTTTGCCACCGCAGCGGTGGAACTGTCGGCCACGATCATGCTGGTCGGGCGGTCCTCGGACGCGCCCTTGGCCTATGGCATCTATCTTTACATGCAATCGCCCGCCGGACGCGGGCCGGGGGCGGCGCTTGGCATCCTTGCCGTGGTGATCGTGGCGCTTGGCACCTATCTGTCGCAACGCATCATCGAGCGTGAGCGCGCCCGCCAGACCATGACCGGCGACCAGCACTAGGAGACGCACCAGATGACCCAGACCAAAGCCGGCATCCGCATCGAGGATCTGCACCTGTCCTTTGGCGACACCAAGGTGCTGGAAGGCATCGACATGGTGATCGAGCCGGGCGAGTTCTTTGCCTTCCTCGGCCCCTCGGGCTCGGGCAAATCGACGCTGTTGCGCGCGATTGCCGGGTTCGGCCCGACGCCGCGCGGGCGCATCCTGATCGGTGATCGCGACATTGCCGACCTGCCGCCGTGGAAGCGCAACGTGGGCATGGTGTTCCAATCCTATGCGCTGTGGCCGCATATGTCGGTGCGCCGCAACGTGGCCTTTGGCCTTGAAGAACGCCGGATTCCCGCGCGCGAGATCGGCCCCAAGGTCGAGGCCGCGCTGGAAACCGTGGGCCTGCTGCATCTGGCCGACCGGATGCCTGCGCAGCTTTCGGGTGGTCAGCAACAGCGCGTGGCGCTGGCCCGCACCATCGCGATTGAGCCGCAGGTGCTGTTGCTGGATGAGCCGCTGTCGAACCTCGACGCAGCCTTGCGTGTGCAGATGCGGCGCGAATTGCTGGCCTTGCAGCGCAAGCTGGGGCTGACGACGATCTTTGTCACCCATGACCAAGAGGAAGCCAACACCACCTCGGACCGGATGGCGGCGCTGGACAAGGGCGTGATCCAGCAGATCGGCACCCCGCAGCAGCTTTACGACCACCCGGCGAATGCCTTCGTCGCGGGGTTTCTGGGCACCGCGAATATCCTGAAAGGCGCCATGCAGGGCGGGGATTTCGTGACCGAGGCCGGCCAGCGCCTGCCCGTCGCCACGCCGGTCGCGGGCGCGAACCGCATCGTGCTGCGCCCGCAGAACATCCGTATCGCGGGATCAGGCGGCGAGATTGCGGGCAAGGTCTCGCATCGTGAATTTCTGGGCAGTCAGATCCGCTATCTGGTCGAGACGCCCGATGGCCAGATCATCGTCGATACGCTGCATACCTTCGGCCAGCCCCCTTACGATGAGGGCGCGGCCGTGTCGCTGTCCATCGACAGCGGCAGCGCGCCCTTGCTGGCGGACTGATGGCCGAGTTCTGGTTCATCCGCCATTTCCGCACGCCGTGGAACAGCCAAGGCCGCTTGCAGGGCCAGCGCGACATCGCTCTGGACGATCCGCTGGGCGTGCAGGACATGGCCACGCTTGCCGCCAATAGGCAGGCGCTGGCGGGGCGGGATTTCGCGCTTGTGCTGAGTTCCCCGCTGGGGCGCGCGCGCCACACGGCGGAGCTGCACGGGTTTGCGCCCGAACCCGACCCCGATCTGGCCGAGATCGCCTTTGGCGACTGGGAGGGCCGCACCTGGGCCGATCTGGAAGCCGCCCATCCCGGCCTGTGGCAAACCGCGCCGCACCGGTTGGCGCTGGGTGAGACATTCGCCGATTTCACCGCCCGGATCATGCGCGTCCGTCAGCGTGTGCTGGCCGCGCCGGGGCCGGTGCTGGCCTTCGGGCATGGCGCATGGCTGGGCGGTTTGCGGCTGGTGCTGGACGGGGGCGAGGGGATGCCCCGGCAGGCGCTTGGCAATGGCGAACTGGTCAGGCTGGACCTGACAGAGCGCGAAAACGTCGAGGGGAACAGATGACCGCAACCGACACAAGGTAGCGCCTGCGTAACCCGTTGAAGAGCGTGGCTCGCTGGCGCGCCCCGTCCGGCAGGATCTTCGCAACCAGGCAGCGGTCGTTGTCGTAGAGGACCGATGCGGGCACCTTGCCGAAGAATGCGAAGGCCTGGACGTGACCGTCAACCCAGGCTTCCGCGGTCGCCGCTGGATAGGCCCTGACATAACAGGCATCGCTGTGCGGCAGGTCCATGACAAAGAAATGCGCCTTCTGCTCGACACCGTCGATGATGGCCACCGCCTCGCCGAAGTCGGCCTGGGCATGTCCGGGCGGGTGTGCCAGCGGCACGAACATCTCGCGACCGCGCCGTTCGCGCTCCCGCATGTAGTCCTTCACGATCGTGTAGCCGCCGGTGAACCCGTGCTCATCGCGAAGCCGCTCGAACACCCGCTTCGCCGTATGCCTCTGCTTGCGATGGACCTCCCGATCGCCCTCCAGCCAGCCGTCGATGATCCCGGTGTAGGCATCCAGCTTCGGCCGCTTCACGGGGGCCGTCCGCCGATATCCGGGCGGAACCGAGAACGCCATCATCTTGGCTACGCTGTCGCGCGAGATGTTGAAATGACGCGCTGCCTCGCGCTGGCTCATCCCCTCGGCACAGGCCAATCGCACTCTACGATACAAGTCCACGGTGAAAATCCTCCCGCCCTCCCTGTCGCCAGAAAGGGTAAAAGTGGACGACTTTTACGCCGCCCGCAGCAGGATCATCCCGCCGCTACCGTGGCCGATTTTTGCACCGCCGTTCTCACACGACGCGACGGAGATGAAGCGACCATTGTGGTGGACCTACCGGTGCCGGTTGCTGCGGCTGCCCGCACGGGTGTAGCGAACAGGGCTTTGATCCGCGCCCAGAGCGCAGTGAAGAACGCTGCGATTACGATTCATCAAAAAAGCCTCGCGCGGGGCAAGGCGAGCTGTCTTTTGCTTCCGGATGGTTCAGCGCGCGGCGGATACACATGGAGCGATCGTTATCTCCGATCCCGCGAAACCACCTGCAACTTGGTGGGTTGAACCAGGCAAATCGAAGGAATTGGATATGACTGCACTACTGAACACCGTCGAACGGGTCGAACTTGACCGCTATCTCGGCACATGGTTCGAAATCAGTCGCCTGCCCCTGAAATATGAAGATGAAGGGGCACGCGACATTACCGCTACCTACAGTCTGAATGAAGATGGTAGCGTCAGGGTGGATAATCGCTGCATTGACGATGCGGGACTGCCCGCGCAGGCTCTGGGCGAAGCCAGGCCGGTTGACGACACCGGTGCGAGGTTAACCGTCTCTTTCCTGCCCGAATATTTGCGATGGATTCCCTTCACCAAGGGCGATTATTGGGTCATTCGGTTGGCCGAAGATTACAGCGTGTCACTGGTTGGGACCCCGGATCGCCGAAACCTCTGGCTGCTGGCCCGTGATCATGACCTGCCGCAGGCGGTGCGGAGCGATTATCTGAACACGGCGCGCGAACAGGGCTTTGACTTGTCCCATCTGATTACGCCCCGACAGAGCGGCCGGGTGGTAGAGATGGGTGATCAATGATGCACAGAGTTTCAGACACTCCCAGCAGCCTTGCGCATGAAAAACCAGGCGGGTAACCTTTCGGGGCAACTTGGCGAAACGATGCCAGCACCTCGCGGCGCGGCCGATTGGAGGAATGCAAATGTCCGGCAAGACCCTGTTCATCACCGGCGCGTCCAGCGGTATCGGCGCTGCCACCGCCCGGCTTGCAGCCTCGAGAGGTTGGCGGGTGGGGCTGTTCGCCAGGCGCGCGGACCGGCTTGGGGCGCTCGTCAATGAGCTCGGCACCGGCAATGCGATCGCGCTGCCTGGTGACGTGACGCAGTTCTCCGATCAGCAGGCGGCGCTGGATCGGATGGCCGAGGCGTTCGGCGGCATCGATGCAGCTTTCGCGAATGCCGGTCGTGGCCTCGACGCACCGGGCACCGAGGGCGGCGACGTGAACGAATGGCAGGCCATGATCGGGGTCAACATCATGGGCTTGCTCTTCACCGCGAAGGCGGCCCTGCCTCACCTGAAGGAAAGGCAAGGCCAGCTGCTGATGACCGGATCAGCGGCGGGTCGCATTCATATCAAGGGTTCGGTCTACGGCGCCTCGAAATGGTTCGTCCACGGCTATGCGGGCAATTTGGTGGAGGAGATGCGCGAATGGGGCGGGCGCTGCACCCTCATCGCGCCGGGAATGGTGGACACGGATTTCTTCGATGAGGCCAAGCCCAAGGCCATCCGGGCGGACGAGGTCGCCAGCGCTGCGCTTTACGCGCTTGAGGCGGGCGACCATGCGTCTGTCCGCGAGGTCTTCCTGATGCCGCGCTGAAGCCCTCGGCTGGCCAGTTCCGTGCGGGCGGCGTTTGCTCTGGCGATGACAAGGATCGGACGGAACTCCAACTGGTGAGGAACTCATGCCGCGAAACAGCCTTGAACTGAGATCGACCATCACAGCGGACGGAATGCTGCGGATCGAGCTGGAACGCGTCTCTGTCGCCGAACCGGCGCAGGGCGAGCTGCTGGTCCGGGTTGAGGCCGCGCCAATCAACCCCTCGGACCTCGGGCTGCTGTTCGGCCCCGCCGACATGGATACGCTGCGGGCCGAGGGCAGAGGGGAAGCGCCGGTTCTGACGGCGAAGGTTCCTTCGCATCTGCTTCCCGCCGTCAACGCCCGGCTGGACCAGCCCATGCCGGTGGGCAACGAGGCCTCTGGAACGGTGATTGCTGCGGGTCCTGACGTGCAGGAGCTGGTCGGCAGGCGCGTCGCCATGATCGGGGGCGCCATGTATGCCGAGCTGCGCCTGATCCGCCGTGATGCATGCATCGTCCTGCCGGAGAGCGCGACGGCGGCTGAGGGGGCGGCGCTCTTTGTCAACCCACTCACCGCCCTCGGCTTCGTGGAGACCATGCGGGCCGAGGGCCACAAGGCCATCATCCATGTTCCCGCCGCATCGAACCTGGGGCAGATGCTGGTGCGGATCTGCAAAGCGGACGGCATCGACCTGGTGAACATCGTCCGCAGCCCCGCGCAGGTCGAGCTGCTGCGGGGTATCGGCGCGACCCATGTCGTGGACAGCAGCCAGCCAGACTTTCGGCAGCAGCTGGAAGGGGCCATCGCCGAGACCGGCGCGACGCTGGCCTTCGATGCCATCGGCGGCGGCGAGATGACCAGCGCGCTGCTCAACGCCATGGAGACGGTCGCCGCCCGCGACATGGAGAGCTATGACCGTTACGGGTCGGCTGTCATGAAGCAGGTCTACATCTACGGCGCGCTGGACACCGGGCCCACGATCCTGAAGCGCGGCTTCGGTTTCCGGTGGAACGTCGGCGGCTGGCTGCTGTTCCATTTCCTCGGCCGCACGGATCCTGTGATCGTGCAGCGGATGCACGAACGTGTCGCGTCCGAAATGACGACGACCTTTGAGAGCCATTTCACCGACAGCATCAGCCTGGCGGAAGCACTCGATCCCGACATCGCGCTGGCCTACCAGAAGAAGGCGACGGGCCAGAAGTATCTGATTGCGCCAGCCGGTTGATCGCGCCGCGATCTCATTAGCGTCGATACGGTCGATGTCATGTCGGAAAACGCCATGTCCAGGAGCGGCGACCGACGCCCTCGGCGCCGCGTTGGCGCAAAAAGACGCGCCGAGCTTGACCTTTCATGGGAGGGGCGCCGCGGAATGGATTGCGAAGCGGCCCCTTGTGTGGTTGCCGCCCAAGGTTCAAGGGCTTCTTTTCGTCTGGGCCGGTGATCGAGTGCGGTCTTGTGTCAGGCCTCTGAGGTGCGGCCTGTCAGGTGCCGCGGGCCGGTATGGTGATCTGCGGAACCGGTCCAAATCTTCTACCCGAGCTTTGCGGCTCGAAGGGTCCGACTGGTTTTCCGGGTCCAGATCTGTTCGATCATTCTGCCCATGCGGGTTGTCGCCTTCTCACACCTTCTTCACCGGTTTCGGGCCATGGCATTCTGCGCAAATGTCACGCAGCCATGGCCCGCTCCGCATCCCGATATTCCTTGCCAGTCGTCAGCATGGCCCAGATCACGCGGGCCAGCCGGGGCGCGTCATCTATGATTGGCGCCACTATCTGGCAGTCGTTCAGCGCAAACCCGGCGCGCTGCGCAATGGTGCTCCCTTCGTGGAAATGCCTGAGCCCTTCCGTCTGCTGCAGGCGAAGATACTGCGCCAGCCTGGCGGGGACCGCGAAATGGTCGATATCCTGTCCCTGGTGCTGCACCATGACGAACAGGCCGTGCTTTGCGCCGTGGAATTGGCTCTGGAGGCGGGCGTGCCGACCAAGACCCATGTGCTGAACCTGCTCCACAGGCTGCTGGATGGCAAACCGACCGACCAGCCGGATGTGAACCCTCCTGCGGCCTTGACGCTGGGGGTGCGGAGGATCAGTCAGCCCGGCTGCGCGGCGATATCCGGAAAAGCACCGCTCACGGCGCCATGGGAGTGGCGGCCGTTGAGCGGATCAGTGAACTCCGAGCTTTCATGGTGGACATCCGAGATCTCTGATGCTATCAGCGACGGACCGATATTTGCTTGCCGAGCTTTGGTTGCTGCGCGATTGGCACCGCGCCCTGAACAGACCTCCCTTTCAAAAATCGTTATCCCTGATCGTGTCGCTCGCGCGTCACGGTTATCCAACATGCTTCTGAAAGGGTTCATCATGACCACCGGCACAGTAAAATGGTTCAATGCCACCAAGGGCTTCGGCTTTATTCAGCCCGATAACGGCGGCCCCGACGCCTTCGTCCATATCTCGGCCGTCGAGCGGTCGGGCATGGGCGAAATCACCGAGGGTCAGAAGATCGGCTACGACCTGGAGCGCGACAGCAAGTCGGGCAAGATGTCGGCCTGCAATCTCCAGACTGCCTGACCTCTCCCCTGCCTTTCCCCTTGCTCAGGGATGCAGGTGCACTCCTGAGCGCCGGACACCGTTGAAGGTCAGGCGGTCCGCCTGACCTTTTTTCTTGCCGCTCAACCAAGCGAGCTTTCAGAGGTGAACCGCATGACGCACACATCCAGCCGGTCGCGGGCGCAGGCCGAGATTGCCTTCGCCGAGGCGCAATCGCAGTTCCTCGCTCGGAAACGTCCGGTCGACGAACTCGACGCCATCGCCCAGGCGCGGGCGCAGAAGACCTTGCGGCTGAAGGCTGTGTCCGGGCGCAAAAATCGAGCGACGCTGCGTCACGAATGCGGGAATCATTGGATCGAAGCATCCGGCCATGCTAGCGGGCGGCCACCTCCAACCAGTTAGCGGAAACATTCAGTATATGTTGGCATACTTGCTTGCCGGCGTTGTCGCGGGATTTTTCTCGGCGGTGGTCGCGCTTTTGCTCGGTCACGGCGGGACAGCCGCACTCGCATGTTATTCTCTCTTCGGAATCCTCGGCTTCGCCGCCACGGTGGTGTTGCGAATGCTGCTCGCCTCCCGGTCCGCGATCCGGAACGGCAAGCCGGCCCGAGCGGCTCGGAAGCGCCCTGTTCGCGTGGTATAACCCATGAATCGTCATACCCCTGCCGGCCACCACCTTTGCTCGGAGGCGGCAACCGAATTTCGCCGGTTGCTGAATGAAACCGGCCGTCCGCCGAGCATGAAGGATGTCGCCACGAGGCTTGGCGTGACCCCGGACGCGCTCACGCCATTCTGCCACGGCGATCCGATCTCGCGGAAATGGCGTTCGAAAGTGCCCTGCAGCGTCTCGTCGACCGTTGCATCCGTTCAGCCACGATGGTGGACCGCGGGGACCAGCTTGGGCAGGTCGCGGCGCTTGTCGATACCTATATCGACTGGGCCGTCGATCATCCGGGCGTCTTCCTGGCGCTTTGTTCGGCGTCCTCCGCGGAGATCCACGAACGTGAACGGATTATCGCCCTCGATGACCGTTGCAAGGCGCCCGACATGCGCAGGCCCGGTGGGCGCAACGATGCCCTGCTCGGCCATCCGCCCGGATGAACTATCCGTTCTAGAACTGCGTTTCTTCACCACACGCTTGAACCAAAGGGGGAAGGAATGACGATCATTGACCGTTCCATCATCCGTCTTTTGGAACTGATGCGCGACGAAGATGATGAGGGCCGCTTACGCGAAACCGATGTTATCGGTCCAACGTTGCGCGATTCGCTTCTGAGAGCGCACCTTGTTCTGGAGGCGGAACGCTGCACCGGGAGGTGAGCCGGGATCTCGATCTGTGCTGTGCGGCGACAGCAATACTGGCAGGTGTCCAATAACCAAATAACCAAAGCCCGCACAGGGGAGTGCGGGCCAACTGTGAAAAATGCAGACGCATCAACAGAACTTAATTGGTAGCGTGGGTCAAATCGTTCAGGCGGCATGAGGCGGATTGTTGCCGTCCGGCTGATCGGGCTTACGCCGAGAACCCATGGTGAAGCTATTTCAGCCACAGCCCCACAGGGGGTGGACGCTGAGCTGTGATATCAATCGCTACCGGTCCAGAAAAAGATTCGGCGACGATCACATAATCATCCTGCCGAAGGCGAGGGCCAATCCATTTGCGGATCTCTTCATAAGAGGTCATGTCCAGTGGATAGGAAACAATCTCAACGTCGAAATTTTTACGCAAAGATGCAGTAAAATCTGACAACAAGCGGCCTGTGCCGTCGAGACCTGGAAGCACCACGATTTTCATGGCTCGGAAGTATCACACTTGGCAACAGAATTAAAACTGTATCTGCAACGTCCGCTCCGTCCAGACCGCGACCGATCTGCTACATCGACGCGAAAGAGCTTGCGGAAATATTAGGCAGATGACGGGGATCAGCCGGATGGCCGTATCATCTCTTTCGCGCCACGATGTAAGGCCGGAACCCGCTACCCTTTGTTGCATGGTTTTCCATGGCAAGTATCTCGAAGCCTGCGGTCGATATACGCTGCTTCAGTTCGGTTTCCCGGAAGACGCCCACATAGGGGGCCTTTCCTATCGCGCGCATCACGGGCAGGGCGAGCTTGATCAGAACGTTCATATCGCCGATGCAGGGTGTTTTCGATACAAACAGGCCCTCCGCCGCAAGCAGAGCGTGAATCTGGCTCAACGTTCCGGGCAGGTCGCGGACGAGATGAAGGTAGTTGAAACCAAGAGCGGCATTGAATCCGGATGGCCCGGATTTCACGGATTCGGCGGTGGCGGTATCGAAGACAAGGCCCGGCACGGGATTGCCGGCATATCTTTCATTCGCGATGGCGATCATCTCCGGCGATATATCCGTCGCGAGATAGCTTTTCACGCCAGCCGCAAGACGAAGCGCCGTTGTTCCCGTTCCGCAACCCAGTTCCAGCACCCGGTCATCCGGTGCCAGAAGGCCGAGGGCACGGTCGAGGGTGCGCTCATACCCGGCCTGATCCGCAATCGCACTCCGGGCATATTTTCGTGAGGCCCGATCCCAGAAACGGGCATCGTTCGTTGTGCTCATTATTCCAAAATGATCTTTGTCTCGATTGGATCAGTGTCGCACGACACGGTAACAGGGCAATGACCTTCTTGTCCCCATCGTCGCCGGCTCGTTTCATCGGCGCGAAGACGCCGAAAGGTGGCCCGTCACTGCCAAGAGGCAGGGATGTCAAACGTCAGCAATCCGGACAGATCCTGAGCTTATTGGCCAGCAACCGGGACTTGATGTAATCGAGGGCGCCGAGCGCCATTTCGGCGCTCACCCGGGCATCCAGGGTGCGGCCATGCCCCATCGAGACCCGGATCAGCTGCTTGCGCACCGTTTCCAGCGAAACCTCGCCACCATCCGCCAGCAAGGCGATGACGATCTGCCCGATGGTGAAGGCTGCCATGTCCGGGCTGGTCACGTATTCCGGTGCCTGGCGGCCTGGCCGCATGATGCTTGCGTCGCTCATCAATCCCTCATTGCATTGCGAAACCGACAGTCCGAAGACCTGCCTGGCACCGGTCATGACAAGCTGAACAATTCACTACCGCACCGACCACATGCCTTGAATGGCGGCTCTAGCGGATGTCGATCCACCTCGTCATACGCCGATTGGTGTATGCGCCTCAGTTTCGCTGTGCCGAGGCGATGATACGATCAAGGATGAGGTCATTGCGCTGGTAGAAGACCAGTTCGGCCGCATCGGGCACCGGCTCGACCGTGATCATGGGATTGACCTTTTCCAGCTGCCTGCACGATGCAAGGTCGATGCCGGCATCCTCGAGGGGCGCCAGATATCGCATGGGGATGGCAAGCTCCCGCAGCGCGCTGTCCATGCGATGGCGCGAAAGCTGCAATTCCCGCACGAAGGTGGCGTGACCCTGTTTCAGCAAATGCTCACAGGCGTTTCGGATCAATGCCGTCCAATCGGGATTACGCACCGTTTGCTGGTTCAGCGGCGTATTGCGGAAGGCCCGTTCCAGATACCAGTCCAGGCCGTGCTGGCGCATCATCCTGTGCCCGGATTTGGCCATCAGTTCGGCCACCCAGGGCGCGCTGTCTGCGAGGTGCAGCAGGGTGCGCTGAATCTGCGGCAGACGCCGGACTCCCGAAGGGTCGATCCCGGACGAGAAACCGACCGCAAGGATTCCGTGGAAGCGCGAGGGATCCGCGACCGCCTCGACCACAAGCGGCAAGGTGCCGCTGGCCAATCCGACACCGAGGCAGGGGCGGCCGACGACCTGGTCGAGAAAGGCCCGCAATGCGACCAGATTGTCGCTCATCACGTCGAGCGACGGGTCCATCGTGCTGTTCCCGTGACCGGGGCGTGACGGAACATAGAGGCAGATGCCGGCATCGCGCAGCCGGGCCTCTCCATCGCCGGGCAGCAGATAGGTCATCGGCAATCCGCGAAGCATGACCACCGGCACGCCCCGCTTCGCGCCCATCCAGGTCCATGCGATCTTGCGTCCATCGGGCATCGCAATCAGCTTTTCACGGCCCAGGGGATCGTGCCAGACAGGGGCTTCGCCCCGAAGCCCGACATGTTCGCGACTGGCGATCATGGCCAGCAGACGCATCAGGTCGATATTCGACGGCGCGCCCATCTTGGCCATGATCGTCTTGATCTGGGTGCGCACCGTCAGCAGCGATACGCCTCGTTGGGCCGCGATCGATTCGAGGTTGCGCAAACGGAAGAACAGATGCGCGACTTCGGATTCAGCCTGCGTCAGGCCGAAGGCCTGTTGCAGACGATCGGCGATCCGCGATCCCCAGGCGATTTCCAGAGAGCGGATGGCGATATGCGCGCCGCTCTGGCCCGGCATGCGGATCAGGTAAGCCTCGGCCAGGAAGGAATCGCCATAGTCCTCGGCGACGGGCAGGATCGTCAGGATCGCCTGTGCCGCATTGCCCTGACCGGTGGCCGCGCGCAACAGCGCGCGATAGTCCTCCAGCGAGTTTGGCGCGATGACGCCCGCGTCCATGAACGCGCCCTGTCGTTTGCCGAAAGCGCGTTCGCCGGCAATGTTGATGACCGCGACATTGCCGCCCGGAGACAGCACCATCGCCGGGCCGGGCACTTCGGAAACCGCCAGTTTCAGCGGGTCGCTTTCCGTCGGGAGGTCCAGCTTCTCCAGGGTGGTGCGGAAGGTCAGCAACTGGCTGAAAAGACCCCTGGAGACTTTGGGATACGCGACGTTTTCACCGGGCACTTCCAGTTTGGCCTCCCAACTCGCAACCATTTCATCGAAGGCATGCTCGTCGATGATCGAGCGATAGGTGCTGGCGATGATGTTCAGATCGATATCGTCATCCGAATCACGGCCTTCGCTAAGTTGGGGCGACAGAAAGAAGCTCTGATCGGCCAGTGGCGTCCTGGATTTGGAATCGGGCACGACCGGACCTCTCTCACGCAGACCATCACGACATTGCATTTTGCCCGGCAGCGTTCAACCGTGACGGGCATGGCAGCGGAGGAAGGCCTGTGGCCTGCTGCCGGTTTCGCGGACTGCAGATTAAGGTGGTATAGCGCGGCCCTCGAACTGCTCAAAACAGAGCCATGCCAAACGCAATCAGTCGGCCTTTTCGCATCACTTGTCGGCGATGATGCCGAGTTCGGCGGAAGCATATCCCCTACATGACGCCTATTTGCTCATTTTGTCTGGACGAATCAGTTTTGTTTGCCTAGCTCGCCGTTCCTTATCCAGAAAGGTCATCCATGACGATCATAGAAGAACACATGGTTCGCTTGCTTCAGGCTGTGGAGGCCACAAATGCTTCTCCGTCGATCGGAGAAATACTGATCGACGCTACCTGAACTGGGTGGTCGAGGAGATCGAGCGCACCGCCGGCGAGATCGACTATAGCCTGCTGATGCCCTGGCATTGCCCCGTCGGTCGGCTCGACGACTGAACCTGATCCGCCCGGCCGACAAGGCCGGGCCTTTCCCGAGAAAACACCGACAGCCGGAATCCGCCAGGATTCCGGCACAGAGGCGTGCGCAACGTCTTGATGTCAGGTGGCGGTTGCCTGTTGTCGCACGGAGCATCGAAGGTGAGGGGAAAATTAAACGGCGCATCTGAGCTCAGGTAGGTTACGGTGGTTGTGCGCCCCCGCAACCAAATAAACCCAACATATCAACACCTTACGCCCCGCATGATCGCGGGGCTTTTTGTCGTCCCCCGTTGACTCAACACTGACTCAACAAAAACACCGGACGTGGGTAAGCGCGACGTTGCGGCCCTATGCTGCGAGGCTTGACGGCTGGTTGAAGCGCCATGGCATGAGGTCTTCGATACCGCTTTGCGGGTGACCGTCGAGGATGGCGCGCAGTGTGGCGGCGAGATAGTCGACCGGGTTCACGTCGGACATCTTGCAGGTAGCGACCAGCGAGGCGAGCATAGCCCAGTTTTCGGCGCCGACTTCATTCCCGGCGAAGAGTGCATTTTTTCTTGTCAGGGCAATCGGCCTGATCTGGTTCTCGACCGGGTTGGTGTCGAGCTCCAGCATGCCGTGCTCGAGGAAGCGGATCAGTCCGGGCCAGTGCGCGAGGGAGTAGCGGATGTCTTCGGC
>NZ_FTMK01000041.1 GCF_900156255.1 Paracoccus thiocyanatus | reverse complement strand
CAGCTTAGAGAGCCGTTCCCATGCCCTATGATCATTCCAACAGCAGCGGGACCACCCGCACACAGGATCATCATCAGCGAACGCCGATGGGCCATGTCCCACGGCGCAGGGAGCAGCTCGGCCCATGGCGCGAGACCGGAGAGATATTGCCAGGAAGGACGGCGCCGCACAGACGGCGGCCGCCGCTTCGGCCCCTTCGGCCGATAGCACCGACAAAGCCCTTGCCCAGAATCACGAACCGCCGCACCCTGACCTTGTTCGCCTCGTCCAGCTGCTGGCGCGCCACGTCGCCCTGGCCGACATTGCCGCGCAGAAGGCAGCGCATCGCCCGAAGGAGTAACGCATGATCCAATCCCCCGCACTGCGCGCCGCGATCTATGCACGCTATTCTTCGGACAATCAGCGCGAGGCCTCACTTGAAGACCAGATCCGCATCTGCCGACGCCTGATCGCGCAGAAGGACTGGACCATTGCCGAAGTCTATACCGATGCCGCCATCTCCGGCGCATCGGCTCTGCGCCCTGGTTACCAGAAGTTGCAGGACGACGCCCGGCGCCGCCGGATCGACGTCATCGTCGCCGAAAGCATCGACCGGATCAGCCGCGATCAGGAACATATCGCCGCCTTCTACAAACAGGTCAGTTTTCTCGGCATCCCCCTGATCACCGTGGCCGAGGGCGAGATTTCCGAACTGCATATCGGGCTGAAGGGCACGATGTCGGCGCTCTATCTGAAAGACCTCGCCCAAAAGACACATCGTGGCCTTGAAGGCCGTGTGCGCGACGGCAAGTCGGCCGGCGGCATCAGCTATGGCTATCGCGCCCGGCGCGAGTTGTGTGCCGATGGAACGCTCACCACCGGCGAACGGATGATCGACCCCGATCAGGCTGCGATCGTCACCCGCATCTTCACCGAATATGCCTCGGGACGTTCCGCCCGCGCCATCGCGGCGGCGCTGAACGACGAAGGCATCGCGTCGCCCGACAGCGGCAAGGGCGCGGGCACCTGGGGACCATCCACGATTTCCGGCAACTGGAAGCGCGGCACGGGGATCCTGAACAATGAGCTTTATATCGGCCGCCTCGTCTGGAACCGACAGCGTTTCGTGAAGGACCCGGCGACGCAGAAGCGTCAGGCCCGGCCGAACCCACCCGAGGACTGGATTATCGAAGAGGTGCCGGACCTGCGGATCATCCCCGATGACCTCTGGCATGCGACCAAGGAACGGCAAGGCGCGATCCGCGCCGATATGAACCCGGCGGGCGTCCAGTCTGCCCGGCCCCGGCCCGAACGCGCCCGCCGCCCGGACTACCTGTTCTCTGGCCTCGTCAAATGCGGCTGCTGCGGGGCGAGCTATACGCTGATCAACAAGACCCGTTACGGCTGCGCGGCGGCGCGCAACAAGGGCCACAGCATCTGCAGCAACCGTGCGACAATCCTGCGCGAAGAGGTCGAGGCCCGGGTGCTCGACGGGTTGCGCGAGAAGCTCCTGCACCCCGATCTGATCGCCGCCTTCGTCGAGGAATACCGCAAGGCGTTCAATGCCGCAGCGGGCGACCGCAGCAGCGACCGGGATAATGCCAGGCGCGACCTGAAGCAGATCCAGAAGAAGATCGCCGGCATCCTCGCCGCCATCGAGGACGGCATGTATCACCCGTCGATGAAGACGAAGATGGCGGATCTTGAAGCCCGGAAAGCGCAGCTCACGGCCTTCCTCGAAGATACCCCGGAGCCTCCGGCCCTGCGGCTGCATCCGCGCCTGTCGGATCTCTACCGCGAGAAGATCGCAAACCTTTCAGCAGCGCTTCAGGAACCGGGGATGAAGCTGGAAGCAACGCAGATCCTTCGGAGCCTGATCACCGAGATCCGGATGGTGCCCGAACCCGATGCGCCCGGCGGACACGAGATCGAACTGCTGGGCGAACTGGCCGGGATTCTGGCGCTTTCGGAGGCGGATACGACAAAGCCCCCGCGCTTGGCGAGGGCTGGTAAATCAGTCGAGTCGGAAACGATGGTTGCGGGGGCGTGCAACCAACGATTTCTGCGATTGGTGGAGAACGAGGTTCCACAGATTGCAGCGTAGGTTCGAGTTCTCTCCGCTCGCGGCGGTCCGATCGAGCCGAAGTTGCGTGATTGGGCATTGCCTCACTACGAATTAGGTCACATATGTTTCGGGTCTCGCTTCCACTCAACTTGTGCGGCATCCTGTGTCGTCTTGCTGAACAGAACACCGATTGGGCGCATTTGGACGCCGCTTTTCTTATCCCGTAGGAGAAACAGGGCGTCGAGTTCGCGTTCTGTTGCGAGTGCCGCGCCCGCTTCGGGGCCGAGCACTATGAGCGCGGTCGCCCATGCATCGGCCTCGGCACAGGTGCGGGCCACCACGGTGACGGAGGCCGGCGAGGCGATCAGCGGCGCGGCGCGTGCCGGGTCCATGGTGTGCGACAGACGACGTCCCTGCACCTCGACCCAGTGGCGGTAATCGCCCGAGGTCGCGACGGCGGCGTCTTGAAGCGCGAGGATCGAATGCGGCGTCCTGCGGGCGGTATCCGGCGCCTCGACCGCGATCGCCCAGGCCGCGCCGTCCGGCCGGAGGCCCATCGCCCGCATCTCGCCGTCGATTCCGACGAGGGCGTCAGTGATTCCGTAGTCGCGCAGGGTTTCGGCCAGTCGGTCGACGCCGTAGCCCTTGGCAATACCGTTGAGATCGAGCGCGATCGGCGTGGACTTGCGCACACGGGCGCCATCGATTTCCAGCACCTCATGCGCCGGTTGACGGCATGCCTCCATCGCCGCGCGGATGGCCTCGGATGTCGCCTTGTCCGGCCCGAAGCCCCAGGCCGTCACCGCGTCGCCCATGCCGATATCGAAGGCTCCGCCCGAGGCGCGCCCGATCTCGAGGCCGAGGCGCAGGACCGCAGCCAGTTGCGCGGGCACCGCCACCCATTCTCCCACCGGCGCCGCGTTGAGCCGCATCAGGTCGCTGCCCGCGTTCCAGGTCGACATCTGTCCGTCCACCTCTTCCACGGCCGCCTGCAGCGCCGCAAGGATCGGGGCCGGGTCGAAGTCCGGCTCCGCGAAGAAAAGCGCCGACCAGCGCGTTCCCATGGTAGGTCCGTTCAGAGCGATGCGCGCGCTCTCAGTAGACATCTTCGACATACCGGCCCTCCGCCTTCAGGACCGCCGGCGTCAGCCCGGCCGGCGTGAGGATCTCGGCCAGCGCCTCCGCCACGCCGGCGGCCATGTCTCGTCCGCCGCAGACCATCACGCGCGCCCCATTGCGGATGAGCTCCGCGACCTGAGTGGCCTCGCCGCGCAGCGCGTCCTGGACATAGTGGGGACGCGCCCCGCGTGAGACGGCCGTGACCAGCCGGATCAGACGCCCCTCCTCCTGCCAGCCGGGGAACTCCTCGCCGTAGAAGAAATCGCTGTCGGGATGGCGCATGCCGAAGAACAGGTGAACGGGCCGGCCGCGCGCGTTGCCGCGCACAAAGCCAGCAAGCGGCCCGATGCCGGTGCCCGCGCCGATCAGGATCAGCGGCGCCCGGCCCCGCCCCGGACGGAAACCGGGGTTGGGGTGCAGGAAAGCGCTCACCGTGTCGCCAGGCTCCAGCGCCGTCAGCTGGCCGGAACAGAGGCCGCCGGGGTGCTTCCTGACCACGATCTCGACGAAGCCGTCGCGGCGTCCGGAGGCGAGCGAATAGAACCGCGGAACGGCGCTCCCCTTGGGCAGAATGCCGATCAGGTCGCCCGCCTGGAACCGCGCGAAACCGGCCCCGCACAGCCGTTGCCAGACCGAAACGCGCGGAAGCGCGAAACGGAGAACGCAGGTCGGGGCCTGCACCTCGGCGCCATAGTCGCGGCGCGAGACCAGGGTCAGGCTGTCGAACACGGGCAGCACCGGCTGATGCGAGAGTTCAAGCGCAATGCCCAGCGCATCCCCGAGCGCACGGCCCCAACGCGCGAAATCCTGCGGCGATTGGCGGTCGACCGTGTAGAGCGGCAGAAGCGCGCGCCAGCCCTTCGCGTGCGCCGCTGCCGCGACATCCCTGGCAAAGGCGCAATAGGCCGGAAAGCCGCGATCGCCAAAGCCAAGCACGGCCAGAGGAATGTCCGGCGCAGGTCCGGGCACATTCAGCCGTTCAAGAAAACCCTTCGCCGAAGCCGGCGCCGCGCCGTCGCCATAGGTCGCGGCAAGCAGGATGATCCGCCGGGCGTTGCTGTAGCGCAGCGGAGCAAAGCCCGACATCGGGCCGACATGGACACTCTGCCCGGCTTGCGTCAGCGCGGCGTGAAGCGTCGCGGCAAAGCCCCAGGTGCTGCCGCCCTCGCTCCCGACAAGCAGGACCGTCTCGGCGCGCCCCGCGGACTGATTGCTCCGGATGCGCGGCCGCCCGCACCGCCCGGCGAGCCAGACCAGGACGCCGGTCGCGCCCATGGCCGGGACGCCGAGCGCCATGAGCCCGAGCACGAGGCCGAGCACCGCCGCGCCCTGTCCCGTGTGCAGCGTGTAGATGGTCTCCGACACGCGCTCCCAACCGGTCAGGTCGGCCCAGGCAAGAAGGGCTCCGTCGCCCTGATCGAGATACCCGGTGCCCCGGTCGGTCTTGAGCGTGAAGACGTCCGTCGCGTCGCCGGGATAGGGAAAGCTCAGTTCGCGCAACTCGGCGACGGGCGTCTGCTGCAGCGTGGGGATCTGGTCCAGCGCGGACCCCGTCTCTCCACTGACTTCGATCGGGGCGGCCGATATGGCGCCCCCATCCGGCAGGAGATCGAAGGTAGACGCCGTCATCCAGAGGGCGGTCGTGGAGGATAGAACGAGGCCGACGACGGCGATCCGGCCGATCTCGACGTGCAGCCTGCCCGCGAGCGGACCACGCAAGCGCGCGAACCAGTGCCGCCAGCCGCCCGCCCGGCGCGCCACCAGCGCCGCGCCGGAGAGCGAGAGGACCAGCATCGCGGCAGCCCCTGCGGCCATGGCGATGCGGCCGCCGTCCCCGAGGAAGAGCGAACGGTGCAGGTTGGTCAGCCAGCGTTCGGCCTGGTTCGGGTCAGCCGAGGCCACGCCCTCACCCGTCGCCGGGTCGATCACGGCGGCCCCCGGCGCGCCCTGATCGAACCAGTAGGCGGTGATCCGGCCCGAGGGTGATCGGCGGATCTGCTCGACGCCCGGATAGACCGTCTGGATGCGGTCCGCGAGGGCGGCGACCGTGAGCCCGGTCTCCGCCTGCGGGGCGGCAAGCCGTTCGGCCGCAGGGAAGACCGACAGTGCCGCGCCACTCAGCGCGAGGATCGTGACGAGCGCGAGGGCCAGAAGACCCGGCCAGCGATGGAGTGCGCGGATCATGGCCCCGCTCCTCACATATCGTAGGTGAAGCTGGCGACGTAGCGGCGGCCCTGCACCGGCGTCCCGGCGCCTGTCGTTGTGAGCGGCACCGCCACCTCGTTGGGGCTGTCGCGCATCTCCTCGACGGCGGCGTCGACATGCAGCGTGTAGCCCGCATCGAAGAGCGCATCGGCCAGGTCGAGCGTGATCTCGAGCGTACGTCCCGCGCCGACGCTGGCGCCGGTGATGCCGTTGATCTGCGCCGGGTCGCCGCCCGTCGCGCGGTACCAGTCGCTCAGATGCTCGTAGTATTTCGACTTGCCGCCGGCCATCCAGAGGCTTCCGACATAGGCGCCCGAGGCATCGGTGACGTAGAGCGCGAGATAGGCCCCGTCGCCACCATAATTGTTGAGAGTCGTGGCGAGCGTGACCGGCCGTGCCATCGCAAGGCCGGGAAGCGTCAGCGCGGTGGTGAGCGCGAGGGATGCAAGCAGGGATTTCATGGTCTCTCTCCCGAGGATACGAACAGGAACGGCGCGGCGGGACCATCCCGCCGCAAGGTTGGGTCAGTTGGATTTCACCTGTGGCGGGGTGCCGCCCTCGAAGAGCCCGTTTGCCGGCGGCGCGACGGCGCCCGCGGGCGCGGGGTTGCGGGCGCCGCGGTTGTCGTCATCCTCATATTCCATCTCGACGACCTTCAGCGTCGCCGGGTCGAGCTTCACTTCGATCTCCCGACCGTCGCGGTCCCGGCCCTCGATCTCGTAACAACCATCGTCGACCTCGAAGTCCTGCACGGTCCAGCCGTTCGCCTTGGCCAGTTGCATCGCCGCCTCGCGCGGCTGCCAGGTGTCGCGGGGCGCCTTGCAATCGTCATCGTCGGCAAGCACGGCGCCGGCGGGCAGAAGGGCTGCAAGAGCAAGTGCTGCTAGGGTGGTTTTCATGGCAGGGTCTCCTTTTGTCTGCTGAGACCTGTCTGGAGCGCCGACCTGAGGGCTTCCTGACGCCACAGCGATTTCGGCTTCAGCTTGCTGTCAGAAATGAAAAGGCCGGCTGCGTCAGCCGGCCTTGCTTGGCTCCGTCCCGCGCCGTTTAGTCGTCTGTTGTTGCCGATCTCATGGCCGTTTCAACAAACAGGGCTGCGGGGTAAAGCACTTCGAGGTCGCTGGTCTGGTGCCAGATCATTCTCTCAGCGAGCCGCGCGGTTTCGGCGTCTCCGGCCTCATCCGCCGCGGCATAAAGTTCGACCAGCGCCGTGACGAGGTCCACGTCACGGTCGTATAGTTGCGACAGAACTGCATCGATGCGCGTCCGGTCGGGAATGTCGGGCAACTTTGCCTCCCGCCCGCTGGCGACGGCATCCGCCCAGCCGAGCAGCGGCAGAACGAGGCGCTCCTGCGCCGCGTTATGCGGCGCCATGAGTTCGGCGGCAGCGCCCGCTGCCGCACCGACCTCGCCCGGAAGTCTTGCCGTCCGTTCGAGTTCGGCCTGGAAATCGGCGTGCACTGCGCTCAGGGCGTAGGGGGTCTCATTGGGTGCCGCGAGGGCCGGGATGGAAAGGGCCGACAGGGCCGCGGCGATGATCAGGGTCTTCTGCATTTCAGCCTCCTCTTTCTTGATGAGCCCAATGTGACGGCGCTGCCTGATGCTTTCCTGACGGCGCGGCGGTTTGCGCGTCAGGTCGCCGTCAGAAACAAAAGAACGACCCCGCCGGTGAGAGCGGGGCCAGACTCGGCCGAAGGGACAGTCGGCCTTGCGGTCTGCGCGGGTCAGGCGATGTCGTCAGGGCCAGGGGCGCGCTTGTCGCCAGTGACCATGGCGCGGGGCAGGTTCTCGTGGTGCCGGAACGAGGTCAAAACGACCCCGGCCACATGCAGCGCCACGAGCAGGAGCATCAGGTTGGCCAGCGTTTCATGCACCTCTTCCAGCGCGTCTTCGGAATCGCCACGCTGACCCTGCGCGTCCCCGTCGTCATACGCCCATGCCGGAGCCACGATGGCCGGCATGGCTGGCAGCATCGCCACGCGGGTCTCGTCCTCCATGAGCCAGCCGGTGAAGGCGGTTCCCGAGAGCGTCACCAGCAGCGCCACGACCATGGCGGCTCCTGCCGGATTGTGACCGAGGTAGCGCCGCTCGCGCCCCCGCATCATGTCGCCGACATAGGCGAGCGTGCCGGCCGGCCCCTTCAGGAACTGGGCGAAGCGCGCATACCGGCTGCCGACAAGACCCCAGACCAGCCGGAATGCGACAAGGCCCGCGACGGTGTAGCCCGCGACCTCGTGCGTGGTCTGCCATTCATCCGCGGTCAGCCAGGCGACGGTGACGGCGGCGACAAGGCCCCAGTGGAAGATGCGCAGCAGCGGATCCCAGACCCCGATCGTGCCGGCCGGCCCCGCGTTCAACATTTCATGAGTGGTCGCATCAGTCATCGTCGCCTCCTTCGCGAGTCCGATCCCGATCCTGGTCACGCCGACCGTCGTCGTCTTCGTCCTCGTATTCGAACTCGATCACCTCAAGCGTCGCCGGATGCACGGTCACCTCGATCCGGCGCCCCTCGGCATCCCGGCCGTCGATCTCGTAGCAGCCGTCGTCGATCTTGATCCGGCGCACCATCCAGCCGTTCTCCTCGGCCAGCAGGGCGACGGCGTCGCGCGGCTGCCAGTCGGCCATCGGCACGAAACAGTCGTCGTCCGCCAACGCGACACCGGCCGGAACGACCGCCAGAAAGCCGAGAATTGTCAACGTCTTCTTCATGGGCCAAACTCCTCAACGAGGCCATCTTAACACCGTTCGTGCGCGGCGAAGCTGACGGCAGCCTGAAGGGGCGTGCCCCAACCGCTTCAGCTTCGTGTCAGCCACGCGGATCATGGAGGGTTATCGGAACAGTACGGGACCGAACATGCGTATTCTGCTGATCGAAGACGACACGGTGCTGGGCGCCGCGGTGCGCGACCAGATCGCGGCCGATGGACAGTCGGTGGACTGGGTGACGCGCCTCGATGCCGCCGGCGACGCCGCAAGGACGACGTCCTACGACCTGATCCTGCTCGACCTCATGCTGCCCGACGGGCGCGGCATCGCGTTTCTGAAAGCCTTGCGCGCACGCGGCGACGTGACGCCGGTCATCATCCTGACCGCGCTCGACCAGATCTCTGACCGGATCGAGGGGCTCAACGCCGGCGCCGACGACTACCTCGTGAAACCCTTCGACCTTGCCGAATTGTCTGCCAGGATCGGCTCGGTCGCCCGGCGCTACAGCGGCAACCCGAACCCATTAGTCACCCATGGCCCGCTTCAGATCGACTTGGCCGCGCGCAGCGTCCATCGCGACGGCAAGCCTGTCCAACTGACGGCGCGAGAGTGGGCGCTGTTCGAAGCCTTTCTCGCGCGCCCGGGGCAACTGCTGTCCAAGGCGCAGCTGGAGGAGAAGCTCTACGCTTTCGCCGCCGAGGTGGAGAGCAACACCATCGAGGTCCATGTCAGCCGCCTGCGCAAGAAGCTGGGGAGCGCGGTCATCGAGACCGAGCGCGGCATGGGCTACCGGCTGGGCAAACCATGAGGCTTCCGCGCAGCCTCCAGGCGCGGCTTGGCCTGTCGCTCGGGCTAATGCTCACGGTGCTGTGGCTGCTGGCCGCGACGGTGACCGCCGTGATCGTCCGGGGCGAATTGGACAAGGTTTTCGACAGTGCCCTGCGCGAGACGGCGGAGCGCATCCTGCCGCTGGCCGTGACCGACATCGTCGGGCGGGAAGATCAGGGCGTGAGGCAGCGGCTCGCCCCGATCCGGGAACACGACGAGTTCTTCACCTATCTTGTCCGCGATGCCGAGGGGCGGATCCTGCTGCAGTCGCACGCCGCCGACCCCGCCGTGTTCCCGCCTTACGACGGACCGGGGTTCGGTCAGACCGCGACGCACAGGCTCTATAGCGACGCGGCGCTGCAGGGTACGATCCGGATTACCGTGGCCGAGCCGCTGGCGCATCGCGCGTCGGTCGCGCGGGAAATCCAGATGGGCCTCGGCCTGCCCTTACTGATCGTCCTGCCGGTCGCGCTCGCGGCTATCATCCTGGCCGTCCGCTTCAGCCTCGATCCCCTGCGCCGGTTCCGCGCTCGGCTCGAGGCGCGTGGCGCCAGCGACCTGTCGGAGGTTCCCGCCGAAGGACTGCCGACGGAGATAGGTCCGCTGGCCGAAGCCCTGAACAGCCTTCTGACCAGGTTGCGCGAGGCTTTCGAGGCCGAACGCAGCTTCGCTGCGAACGCCGCGCACGAATTGCGAACGCCACTCGCAGGCGCAATCGCTCAGGCGCAGCGGCTGAGGGCGGAGACGGAGGAGCCGGCCACCGAAGCGCGTGCCGCCGAGATTGAGGCGACGCTCAAGCGCCTGACCCGGCTCTCGGAACGCCTCCTGCAGTTCGCCAGAGCAGAGGGTGGCCGGCTTCGGCTCGAAACAAGCACCGATATGCGAACCGTCGCGCGCGTCATCGTGGAAGATATCGGACGCACCGATGGCCCGGGCCGGATCGTGTTCTCGCTGGCCGAACGCCCGGTTATGTCGGATCTCGACCCCGACGCCTTCGCCATCCTCTGCCGCAACCTGATCGAGAACGCGCTACGTCATGGAGATCCGGCCGCACCTGTCGAGGTGACGCTGAGCCCAGACGGCACTCTTACCGTCGCCAATGACGGTCCTTCCCTGCCGCCGGAAGTTCTTGCGCGCCTTACCGACCGTTTCGAGCGCGCCGGCACGTCCGGGGGTGGCAGCGGGCTAGGACTCGCTATCGTCGACGCTATCGCGAAGGGCTCTCAGGGCGAACTGCAACTGCGATCTCCGATACCTGGCCGAACGGGCGGATTTGTGGCGGAGTTTCACCTCCCGAACTGAGAGCCCGGTCCACCGATTTCGAGCCGGGTTTTGGTGTCTTCCCTAAACACTATTGCATTAAAGCATTTTAGATAGTAATTAATCACTATCTTTAGAGGCAACCAGATGACCACTGCCAGGAAACCAGCGGCTGAGCGTCAACAGGAAATCGTGGAAATGACCCTTCGTCTGCTGTCCGAATTGGGTGAAGGTGGTTTGTCCACTCAGACGATTGCCGATCATATTGGCATCACCCAAGCCGGCCTCTTCCGGCACCTCCCCACCAAGAATGATCTCTGGATTGCAGTTCTGACGGAAATCGAGCGACTTGCCCGCCACTCCTGGGAACGTGCGAGTCAGGAAGGCGACCCGGCAGTCGTCCGAGTCCGCAAGACTCTGTTGGCGCAACTTAAGCTGATCGAAAACTATCCGGCGATCCCGACACTGTTGTTTTCAACTGGACGTCTCGCCGCCGAAGAAGTCGTCCATCCGATACATGTCCGTATCATGACGGCGCTCCGGTTACGCATAACGGAAGAACTTTCCGTGGCGGTGCAGGAATGCGGTCGAGATATTCAGATCGATACACTCGATATCGAATCCTTGCTACTCGGAGTGGTTCAGGATTGCGTACTGCGCTGGTCACTGACCGGACGCGGTTTCGATTTGGTGGCAGAAGGTGATCGGCTGATCGGGCTGCAGCTTCGCCTGTCCGGACTGGAAGCCGGGGGAGACAGATCGTGAAAATTCCACGCCTATTGAAACTCGCACCACCGGTCGCCATCGGCGTCGGCGCCGCTGCATGGCTTATCTCAACGGCGGAACCTCCGGCGCGGATAGACCAATCCGAGCGCAGCGTCGTCGCGCGCACTGTGATCGCTGAGATGACGCGTGTGCGGACCACCGTGCGGGGGTACGGCAATGTGCAGGCGGCGCGAAACTGGGAAGCGGTGGCCGAGGTTGCCGGAACGATCGTCTGGCGTCATCCCGATCTGGAGACCGGCAATATTATCGGCGAAGGGACAAAGGTTCTCCGGATCGACCCAACGGGTTACGAACTGGCCATTGCGCAGGCCGAGGCCGATCTGGCCGCATTGGAAGCGGACGCCGCGCAACTCGGCGTTGACGAGGCAAACACCAGCCGTCTCCTGGCCCTGGAAGAAGACCGGCTGACGCTGGCAGAGGCCGAACTGGCGCGAGTGCGCGACCTGTCCGAGCGTGGAGTCGCAGCCCAGTCTACGCTCGACGCCCAGGAACGCACCACCTTACAGGTGCGTCGGGGTGTGGAGGAGTTGCGCAATGCCAACGCGCTGATTCCCTCACGCCGCGCACGACTTGAGGCCCAGGTTGCGCGGACGAGAACCATTCTGGCCCGCGCAACGCATGACCTCCATAAGACTGATATCTCGGCACCATTCGATCTCCGGATCAGTGAGGTGCGTGTCGAGCACCACCAGTTTGTGAGCGCCGGTCAGTCTCTGGTCGCGGCCGACGACATCGGCCAGGCGGAGATCACGGCACAGATTCCCGTGGACTCGTTCCGCCGCCTGCTGAGTGGCGCTACGGGAAACGGCCCAATGACGATCTCGGATCTTTCCGAGCGGTTCGCAGACATTGCCGCAGAGGTGCGTCTTGTGTCCGACCCATCCCAGACATGGACGGGCCGGCTGGTGCGGGTGGAAAGCGCACTCGATCCGCAGGCCCGGTCGGTTCCCGCTGTCATCGCGGTGGATGATCCCTATGCCGGCGCGAACCCGCCGCTGCGCCTGCCACTGGTGCCGAACATGTATGTCGAGGTCATCCTCACCGGGCCCGAAGAACCGGCGCGCATCACTCTGCCCGATGGTGCAATCCATGAGGGCAATGTCGTTTATCTTCGAAACGAAGAAGGTCGCCTGGAGGTGCGCACGGTATCGGTAGACTGGCGGCAGTCGGGCATTGTGGTGCTGGATGGTGGTATCGCAGCGGGCGAAGAGGTCGTCACCAATGATCTGATGCCGGCGATCCCGGGCATGATCGTCGAACCGGCGGAGGGCTCGGAATGATCCGCTGGTTCGCCGGGCACCCCACCGCCGCCAACCTGTTACTCGTGCTTATTTTCGCGGCCGGTCTGATGGCTGCGCCAACGCTGAAGCGTGAGACCTTTCCTGATTTCCGTCCTGTCGAGGCGGAGATCAGCGTGGTCTATCGCGGCGCCACGGCCGAAGAGGTCGAGGACGCCATCTGCCGACGGATCTGGGATGCGGTCGAAAGCGTCGAGGATCTGGAAGAATTGACCTGCACCGCGCAGGGCGGCGTTGCGCGAGCCATCGCCACGATGGCCCCGTCGGGCGACAGTGCCAGATTCGTGAATGATCTGCGCACCGAGGTGACGGCGATCGACGATTTTCCCGACCAAGCCGACCCGGCAATCGTGCGCGAGCTTCACCGCACCGACAACGTTACCTCGGTTGCCGTGGCGGGTGATTTGCCGGCCGCGCATCTGGAACGCTACGCTGCTGGTCTTCAGGACAAATTATCTATCCTCCCCGGGGTGGCGAAGGTCACGATGTCCGGCTTCGGAACGCGTCAGTTCCGGATAACAGTGCCTCGGGCGGTGCTGGAACAACACGGCCTCACCGTCACGCAACTTGCAGGAACAATCGGCGCACAGAGCCTCGACCGCCCCCTCGGTACGCTTGAGACCGCCGACCGTGAGATCAGCCTCCGTTTCACCGATGAGCGGCGCAGCGCGGCCGGCCTCGCCGGCCTTGTCGTTCTGTCCCGGCCGAACGGCGCCGAGCTTACCCTCGGACAGATCGCGTCGATCTCCGAGCACTATTCGCCAGAGGAGGAACGCGCCTATCTCGACGGGCAACGCGCAGTCTACCTGCAAGTGGACAAGGCGCTTGGAGCCGACGCGCTGGAAGTGTTCAGCAGCGTCGAGAAGCTCGTAGCTTCCGAGCGTCTGGCCCTACCCGACACGCTGCGGTTGGACGTCGTCAAGGACATGACCAGCATCGTGCGCGACCGGCTGACGATGCTTGTGGAGAACGGTATTTTGGGACTGATCCTGGTCGTCGCGGTGATGAGCCTCTTCTTCCGCCCCGGCTTCGCGATCTGGGCGGCCATGGGCCTTCCGGTGGCATTCATGGGTGCGTTCGCCGCGATGGCGCTTCAGGGGCTGTCGCTGAACATGATGACACTGGTGGCTTTGTTGATGGCCATCGGGATCGTGATGGACGATTCGATCGTCATTTCCGACGCCATCGCCGAGGCCGCTGCAGACGGCGCCTCGCGCACCGCGGCAGCAGTGAAAGGCACTATGGCGGTGATGCCGGGGGTGCTCTCGTCCTTTGCCACCACCATCGCGGTCTTCGGCCCGCTGGCCTTCCTGGTGGGCGAACTGGGTGCCATCCTCGAGGTGATCCCCATGGTGCTGATCGCGGCACTTGCGGCAAGCCTGGCCGAGGCTTTCTGGGTGCTGCCGCATCACCTGAGCCACGGATTGAAGGGGGCGGAAAAGCCGCCATCGAGGTTCCGCGCGGGATTCGATGCACGTTTCGAACGGTTTCGCGAGAAGCGGATCGGCGCCATGGCGGACATGGCGATCCGGCGAAGATACCTTGTCATCGGCGCGACGATCGCGGCACTGATCGTGACCGTGGGGCTTATGGGGGGCGGGTATCTCAAGCGCGAGGCGATCCCGGCCATCGACGGTGACGTGCTGGAGGCACGCATACTCATGCCGCAGGGCACGCCGTTTGCGCGCACCGCAGAGGTGGCCGACCGGGTGAGCGCCGCATTGGGCCGGGTGGATGCCGCCTTTGCGCCCGATCAGCCGGGCGGCGCGGCACTGGTGAAGTCCGTCCAGACGCGATTCAACTACAATCCCACCGCCGGCGAATCCGGTCCGCATGTTGCCACGATCAGCGCCGACCTACTGGGCGCCGAGACACGCACCGTGGCGCTGGATGAGATCGTGACGCTTTGGCGCGAGGAGATCGGGGATGTACCTGGAGCCCTGGCGATCCTGCTGATGGAACCCAGCATCGGTCCACAAGGGATCGCCATCGAGATCCGGTTGTCGGCACAGGATCTGGAGAACTTGGCCAAGGCCGGCAATAGCCTTCTTGCCGAGGTCCAGACCTATTCCGGAGTATTCAATGCCACTCGTGACCTGCGCCCCGGCAAGCCGGAACTTCGGATGCGCATCGCCGAGGGCGCGACCGGGCTGGGACTGACCGCGCAAAATGTGGCCGATCAGATCGGCGCCGCCTACCTAGGCCGCGTGATAACCACCGTGCAGCAAGGCGACATCGCCCACGAGATCGAGCTTGAACAAGTCGCGGAAGATCGGGACTCCTACGACGATCTTCGCAACTTCACCATCACCCTGCCGGACAGCCACACAGTGCCTCTCTCAACCGTTGCGGTGGTCGACGAGGCGCGGGGCTGGTCCTCCATTACCCATGTAGACGGGCAGCGCACCGTGACGGTGCAGGCCGATGTCGATACGCGCATCGGCAATGCCGACGCGATCGTATCCGAATTGTCGAACAGCTTTCTGCCACGGCTTGCTGCTGAGTTCCCGGGTCTTGGTTTCGAGGTTGCCGGGCAGAGCGCCAATTCGGCGGAAACCGTCGCGTCGATCCTGCGTGGTTTCCTCATAGGATTGATCGGTATCTACGTCGTGCTGTCCTTCCAGTTCCGCAGCTATGTGGAACCCGTGATTGTGATGCTGTCGATCCCGTTGGCCTTCATCGGCGTGGTACTGGGGCACCTGATCATGGGCTACAATATCTCGATGCCGTCGCTGATCGGCGCCGCGTCGCTGGCCGGTATCGTGGTCAACAACGCCATCCTCTTGGTGCAGATCATCAAGGCACGCGCCGCCGAAGGCATGGATCTGGCCCGCGCCGCAGGCCAAGCCAGTCGCGCGCGGTTTCGCCCGATCCTGATGTCGGTCTCGACGACGATGATGGGACTTGTGCCGCTGCTTCTCGAGACCAGCACTCAGGCGCAGACGTTGAAGCCGCTGGTGATCTCGGTGGTCTTTGGCCTGTTCTCCTCCACGGTCCTTGTCCTGATCGTCCTGCCCGCCTTCTACGCCATTCTCGGCGATCTTGGCCTGGCGCAGGCGCAGGACAACAAAAACCCGATTGCGCCAGACGAGAAGGAGGCGACGTCCCCATGATTGAGACATCGCCGGTCCGGCGCCCGCATGTCTTTCCAAAAGGACCGTTTCGAGGGTTGAACACTCGCGCGACCACCGCGGCCACGGGACTGGTCGGGCTTTGGGTCATGCTGGGAACGTGGCGCCCGGATCTGGTTGCAGAGGCTCTGTCCGATGTCCGATCCGCAACCGGGCCCACGCTCGGATGGTACTATGTACTGCTCGTCACGGTCATCCTGGTAATCGTTCTATGGCTCGGTCTAGGGTCTGTTGAGTATCAGGATTCCCCTGTCAGCTGATTTCTGATTCAAGCTTTCCAAACGGGAGGTTTGGATGCCAGTTGAACGCTACATCGTCACAGATTGCCAGTGGGCGAAGATTGAGCCGCATTGCTTGGGCAAGAAGACCGATCCCGGCCGAACGGGCGGTGATGCACGCCTTTTTCTCGAGGCGGTTTTCTGGATCGCTCGGACTGGGGCGCAATGGCGCGATCTTCCGGAGGAGTTCGGGAAATGGAACTCGGTCTACCGCCGTTTCCGGGATTGGGGTGCCGCGGGAGTATTTGAGCGTATCTTCAAAG
>NZ_FTMK01000040.1 GCF_900156255.1 Paracoccus thiocyanatus | reverse complement strand
AAACCTGCCTAAGAGCCGTCCCGTAGTCACACAAAGGCGAAATCCGCCTCAGAGAAATCAATCGCTTAGCGGTTTTGCTGTCGAACTTCGGGGGCCCGGATGATCGCCTGGCGTTCGGCAAAGCCATGGGCTGCGAACATGGCGATCAGCGCGTCCATGCGCTGCTGGTCCGATCGCGCGATGACCGCCTGAAGCGCGGCATCGCCCCGCGCCCAGTCGCGCACCGCGAAGTCAAGCCGCGGATCGAACAGTTCGGGGTCCAGCCAGCAGATGAACAGGGCCAGGATGCGGTCCTGAAGCATGCCCGGCGCGGTCGCGGCCTGAATGATGCTGGCCGTGTTGGACTGCTGCCACACGTCCAGCACGGCCCCCAGCAATTCGTTGCGGTCGGCAAAGTGCCAGTAGAAGCTGCCGCGCGTCACCCCCAGCAGATCCGCAAGCCGGGTGATCCTGACCGCGTCGATGCCGTTCTCGATCAGCATTTCCAGGGCTTTCTCCAGCCAATCCGCGCGTGTCAGCCGGGGCTGGGCATGATCTCCCTCGGCTTCCTTGCTGACACGCTCTATCAGCTGGCGCTTTCTCATTGACTGCTCCATACAGGTCTGTATCTTAAAATACACCAATGTATGGTGTCGGACGATCCCTTTCTTCACCAGAACAGATGGCATGACCGGAGGGGAAGAGAAAGATGACGAATGCCGACAAGGCACCGGCGCGCCTGAACCGCTTTTCCGACCTGCGTTTCCAGCCGCGTTTCGCCTATCCCGCGATGGCCGAGGTCGTGGAAGTGGCCGGCCTGGCGGATCGCAGCGAACTGGCGGGCGGCTTTGCCCGGTTCCGGGATGCGGACATTCCCTGGCAGGTCAAATACGACGAACTGATCCTGGTCATCTCGGGGTCCTTCGCGGTCGAAACGCCGCAGGGCCGGCTGGAAGCCGGGCCCATGGACACGATCTGGCTGCCCGCCGGCACCGAGCTGCGCTATGTCTCGGCCGATGCGCTGGTGTTCTACAGCCTCCAGCCGGCAAGCTGGGCCACGGGGGCCGCGACATGACGCGGATCTCGCTGCTTCCCAAAGACGACCGCAGCAATGGCTGGTCCGCGCTTTTGCCGCCGCGCCAGCCCAGGCCGCCGCTGTCCAAAGACATCGCCGCCGATGTCGTGGTGATCGGCGCGGGCTATGCCGGGCTGGGTGCGGCGCGCCGTCTGGCCGAGCTGCGACCCCATGCGAAGATCGTGGTGTTCGACGCGCAGCAACTGGGCGAAGGCGCGTCGGGCCGCAATTCGGGCTTTGCCATCGACCTGCCGCATAATGTCGGCTCCTCGCTCGAAGAACTGGCCAAGGGCCGGGCCTATCTGCGCCTTGCCCGCGCGGGGATCGCCTCGCTGCGCGATTGCGTGCAGCGCCACGGCATCGACTGCGACTGGAGCGAGGACGGCAAATACCATACCGCCAGTTCCGAACGCGGCGCCGAGCAGGTCCTGCGGCCCACGGTCGAGGAATTGAAGCGGCTGGGCGAGCCTTACGAATGGCTGGATGCCGGGGAAACCGCCCGGCGCCTGGGCACGCGGCATTTCGCGGCCTCGGTCTATACGCCCGGCACGGTGCTTCTGAACCCGGCGGCGCTGAACCGGGGCTTGGGCGACACCCTGCCGGAAAACGTCACGCTTTACGAGAATTGCCCGGTGCTGGAGGCGGATTTCGGCCCGACGATCACGCTGAGGACCGCGCATGGCTCGGTCCGGGCGCCCAAGGCCATCCTGGCGGTGAACGGCCTGGCCATGCGCTTCGGCTTCTGGCGGGGCAGGCTGCTGAACTTTGCCGCCCATGCCAGCCTGACGCGCCGCCTGACGCCGGCCGAGCAGGCGGCCTTCGGCAATATCGCGCCCTGGGGCTCGACCCCGGCCAATGCCTTTGCCGGCATCACCATGCGCTATACCAACGATCGCCGCATCCTGATCCGCCAGAACATCCATTTCTGTCCCGGCCTGCGCCAGTCCGACGCACGCCGGCAAAAGATCCGGGCCGAGCACCAGCGCCTGTTCGACGCGCGCTTCCCGATGCTGCGCGGCGTCGCCATGGAGCATACCTGGACCGGCTATATCTGCCTGTCGCGCAACGGTGCGCCCGGCTTCGGGCAGGTCGCCCCGAACGTCTGGAGCGCGGTTTGCCAGAATGCCGTCGGCGTCGCCAAGGGCACGATCAGCGGCCGGCTGGCCGCGGCCATGGCGCTTGGCGAGGACGATCCGCTGATCTCGGACATGATCGGCCTTGGCATGCCGACGCCGGTGCCGCCGCGGCCTTTCCTGGACATCGGCGTCAGGGCGCGCTTTGCCTATGAGATTTTCAAGAACCGACACGAGGCCTGAAAACGGCCCGCTTCCTGGGGAGGGAAAGGAAATGGTCAGAAAAATGAATGGAATGACGGCCGCCTTGCTGCTTGCGGCGCTGGCCTGCGGCGCGACGGCCATGCCGGCAATGGCGGAAACGCTGAAGATGGCGACCGATTCCGGCGCGAAAGGCTCGGACGCGGGCAATGCCATCGAGGCCTGGGCCAAGGAAATCGAAACCGCCACCGACGGCGCGTTGACGGTCGAGATCTTCTACCAGAACGAACTCGGCGGCCAGCAGGAGGTCTTTGACCTGCTCATGGCCGGCGATGTCGATCTGATGCTGAACTGGCCGATGACCTCATACGACCAGCGCATCTCGCTGATCTATACGCCCTACATGTTCACCGACTGGGACGAGGCGCTGGCCGCCTATGGCAAGGATGGCTGGCTCAGCACGGCGCTGTCCGAGGTCTATGCCGATACCGGGCTGAAATACCTTGGCGCCTGGCCCGAGGGGTTCAACGGCGTCGGCACCAAGGGCGGCCACGCCACCACGGTCGAGGCCGCCAAGGCCTTCAAGGTGCGCGTCCCGCCGGTTTCGCCCTTTACCGAAACCATCGCGGCCATGGGCTATCAGACCGCGACCATCGACTGGGGCGAGCTTTACTCGGCCATCCAGACCGGGGTCGTCGACGGCGACAGCGCCAATGTGATCTTCTACGATTACGAATATTTCGGCGACGTGCTGACCGATTACGTCCACAGCCGGCAGCAGTTCCTGACCGGCATTCTGACCGCGAACCAGGAAACCTGGGACGGGCTTTCACCCGAACAGCAGCAGGCCGTTGCCGCGGGTGCGGAAAAGGTCATGCTGGCGCAGTTCGACGCCGCCAAGCGCGCCGATGACGGCTATGTCGAGGCATGGAAGAAGCTGGGCCATACCTATGTCGAGCCGAGCCCCGAGGAACTGGCCGCGCTGAGCAAGACCGTGCGAGAGGCGGTCTGGCCCAAGATGGAGGCGATGATCGGCGCCGAGCTTCTGGACCTCGTCCGCCAGAACGCCGCCGCCGAGTGATCCCCGTCGCCATCCTTGCATGGAGGTTTCCGTGGTCGCCGTCCTGACCCTTGCCGACCGGGCCTTTGCCTGGCTCTTGCAGGTCGTCATCCTGGCGACCAGCGCCATCGTCACCCTGTCGCTGGTGGCGCTGGTGATCTTTCGCGTCTTCTTCAGCCAGTCGCTGTTGGGCATGCACGAGGCGAGCCTGCTTGCCGCCATGTGGCTTTACATGGCGGGTGCCGTCATGGCCTCGCGGCGGTCCGAGCATCTGGTCGTGGATTTCCTGGCCACATCGCTGCGCGCGCCCCGCGCCCAGGCGATCCACGGCCTTGTCGTCGCGGTGCTGACCCTGGTCATCGCGGCGATCTTCGCGCTTTGGGTGTGGAGCATGCTGGCCTGGGGGATGAAGCGGCCGCAGATCATCCCGGTCCTGAACCTGCCGCTGTGGTATGCGCAGGCGCCGCTGGCGCTGGCCGCCGTATCCGCCGTCCTCTATGCCCTGCGCGACATCGCCCGCGCGGGTCTTCGGATCGCCCAACCCGGCAAGGAGGCCTGACATGGAGGCTTTGCTGGTTCTGGGACTGCTGCTGGTTCTGCTGGGCATCGGGCTGCCCGTCGCATGGTCTTTCGCCGGCGTCGTGGCCGCCTTGGCCTGGATCTATGATGCCAATCCCAACACGCTGATGTTGCAGGGCTTCCGGTCGCTGAACTCGGTGATCCTGCTGGCCCTGCCGCTGTTCATCCTGGCGGGATACCTGATGCAGTCGGGGGGCATCGCGAACCGCCTGGTCGGCTTTATCGAAATGGCGATCGGGCGGCGGCGGGGCGGGCTCGGCAATGCCATGGTGGGCGCCGCGGGCCTGTTCGGCGCCATCGCCGGGACGGCCACGGCGGCGGTGGCGGCCATCGGCACGCTGATGATCGACCCGATGGCCGAACGCGGCTATCCGCGCGGCTATTCGGCGGCGCTGCTGGGGATTTCCTCGCTTCTGGGCATCCTCATCCCGCCCTCGATCACCATGATCCTGTTCGCGGTGGCGACCCAGCAATCGGTGGCGGCCTGCTTTGCGGCCTCGATCGTGCCGGGGATCATGCTGATGGTCGGGCTGATGATCTTCAACCGCGCCCAGATCGGCCGCCGCATCCACGAGATCCGGGACGAGGGCCGGATGACGGGCGCCGAGAAATGGCGCATCACCCTGCGCACCATCCCCGCCTTTTCGCTGCCGGTCATCATCATCGGCGGCATCTATGGCGGCTTCTTCACGCCGACCGAGGCGGCGGCCTTTGCCGTTCTCGCCGCGGTCCTGATCGGCCTTTTCATCTATCGCGACATGAGCCTGGCGCGGCTGCGCGACAGCACGGTGGCGGCGGCCGAGACCACCGGCTCCATCGTGCTGATCCTGCTGTTTTCCTTTGTGATCGGCCGCATCCTGGTGGCCGAGCGCATCCCGCAGGACCTCACCGAACTGGTGGCGTCGCTGGTCAGCAATCCGATTGGCGTGATGATCCTGGTGAACATGTTCCTGATCATCGCCGGGGCGCTGATCGACGACGTGTCGGTCACGGTGGTGATCGCGCCGCTGTTGCTGCCGCTGATGGTCTCGGTCGAGGTGCACCCGGTGCATTTCGCCGCCATCGTCGCGACCTCGGTGGTGATCGGGTCGAACAGCCCGCCGATGGCGCCGGTGCTGTTCATGGCCTGCCGGATCGGACGTGCTCCGGTCCATCAGGCGGTCGGTCCGGCGCTGCGCATGATGGCCTTCGTCGCCTTGCCGGTGATGGTTCTGACGACCTTCATCCCCGCGCTTTCGCTGGCCCTGCCGCGCTGGCTGGGATTGCTTTAGGCAGGGCGGGCTGGCCCGCCGCGGGGTCAAGGCTGGAGGAGGGCGAGAGGCCCCTCACATCACCCCCTTCTTTCTCGCATGCGTTCCGCAACCGACAAGCTCCGGCTGCGTCGCATGGGTTCGCCTAAGTGCCGCGCCAGGACTGCGATGCACCGTCGTTCGTCGCCGTCCCTTGCCTCGTCACTCTGCCCCGGCGGACGCTGCCGCCTCGATGCGGGCGATGTCGATTTTCCGCATCGTCATCATCGCCTCCATCGCGCGCTTGGCCTTGGCGCGGTCGGGATCGGTCGTCAGCTCCATCAGCCGCCTGGGGGTGATCTGCCAGGAATGACCCCAGCGGTCCTTGCACCAGCCGCAATCGCTTTCCTGGCCGCCGTTTGCGACGATCGCGTTCCAGTAGCGATCGGTTTCTTCCTGATCCTCGGTCAGGACCATGAAGCTGACCGCCTCGTTCGGGGTAAAGGCCGGGCCGCCGTTAAGGCCGATGAACCTTCGGCCAAGGACGGTGAATTCCACGGTCAGCTCATCGCCCGCCCGGCCGCCGGGATAGTCGGCGGGTGCGGCGTTAACCCGGTCGACATGGCTGTCGGGAAAGGTGGCGGCATAGAATGCGGCGGCTTTTCCAGCTTCGCCATGGTCGAACCACAGGCAGGTCACAAGATCGGTCATCTCTGGTCTCCTTTGGTCTGGGGGTTTCGCGCCGGATCGAACAGCGATCCGCCGCCGCTATTGGTCGATTTCCGGCTGAACCAGGCTTGCAAGCTTGCGCAGGCTTTGCTGCCAGCCAAGATAACAGGCCTCGGCCGGGATCAGGTCCGGCACGCCGGCCTGCTCGACGGTCATCTCGGTGCCCACCGACACGGGTTTCAGCGTGACGGTGATCCGCATTTCGCCCGGCAGGTTCGCGTCGTCGAACCTGTCCGTGTAGACCAGCCGTTCGCCGGGAACGAGTTCGACATATTCGCCGCCGAAGGAATGGCTGTCCCCGGTGGTGAAATTCCGAAAGGACATCCTGTGCTTGCCGCCGACCTTGGCGTCCAGCTCATGGACGGTGCACAGAAAGCCGAAGGGCGGAAACCAGCTTGCAATGGCATCCGGCTCGGTAAAGGCGCGATAGACCTTTTCGGGCTTTGCCGCGATGACGCGGTGCAGGATGATGGTGCTGGGCATGACGATCTCCTTACGGGTTGGGGGTTGCGCCACCCGCGCCAAACAGCAGCGTCAGGTAGCGGCTCAGGTGGTCCAGGCTGTCGGCGGCGACCTGCGCCCCGCCCTTGGCCTTGGCAAGGATAAAGGCGCCTTGCAGGACCGCCTGGATGTGGAGGGCAAGCGTTTCGGGCGTCCAATCGGCTGACATGTCCCGGTCGCGCATCGCCGCCCCGATATCCGCCTCCAGCGTCCTGGCATGGGTGCTGATGCTGCGGTCGCAGGCATCGCGAATGGCCGGGGCCGTCTCATAGGTTTCCTGCACCATGGTGCCGACCAGACAGGTGAAATCGGGCACGCCGCCATGCAGCAAGGCCTTGCGGAAGGCGACATAGCCCAGCACGCGGTCCAGCGGATCGGCATGGTTGTGATAGGGCGCAGCGGCGAACAGGGCGCCGGTCATTTCGGACCAATGCCCGGCGGCGGCGACGCCCAATTCGTCCTTGTTCCTGAAATGATGGAAGAAGGCGCCCTTGGTGACACCGGCGGCGGCGCAAAGTTCATCGACCGTGGTGGCGCAATAGCCCTTGGCGCGGATCATCGACAAGGCGGCATCAAGCAATTTGGAGCGGGCATTGGGCTTTGCGATTCGCGCAGGCATGTCATTCCTCCTTGAATCAACAATACCAACTGGTCGGTATGTGATCAAGGGTGAGGTGAATGATGGCGCGGAGATGCCTTGGGGACCAGCCCGTCCCTTGACTAAGCCGGCCCGGCAGGCATGGCATAGGCATCCGCGATCAGTTCGGTCGAGCGGTGGATCGCCGAAGGCGTATGGCCCAGGTTCAGGATCATCATCTCATCCGCGCCCGTATGCTTCTGCCGCGCATTCAGTTGCTCGACCACCTGCGCGCCCGTGCCTTTCATCGTCTTGGCATCCCACATGCCGATGATCTGCCGTTCCTGCATGGTATAGGAATAGGTCTGGGCATTTTCGGGCGTCGGCACCACGAAGGACTTGCCCTGCGACATGCGCATCATGGCATGCGAATAGGCCCATGATTGCCGCTGCGCCTCGTGTTCGTCGTCAGCCGCCATCACGCCGGAACTGACGATGGCATAGGGCTTGTCAAGAAGGGCCGAGGGGCGGAATTTGCTGCGATATAGATCAAGCGCGAAGTCCAGATTCTGGTCCGCCAGATGCGCGGCGAAGGCGAAGGGAAAGCCCAGATGCGCGGCCAGTTGCGCCGAATAGCCAGACGAGCCCAGCAGCCAGACCGGCGGACGCTGGAACGCGCGCGCCACGCCGTTTTCGCGGTCCTGCCATGGTCCCGGCACGGCCTGCACGCGGTCGCCATAGGGGCTGCCGCCCGGAAAATCGGCGTCCAGAAAGGCCAGCAGTTCCATCAACTGGTTGGGGAAATCCTCGGCGCCGATCTGGCCGCGCCGCAGGGCGGCGGCGGTCGCCATGTCCGTGCCCGGCGCCCGGCCGATGCCCAGATCTATGCGCCCCGGCGCCATCGAGGACAGCAGCCCGAATTGTTCGGCCACCACCAGCGGCGGGAAATTGGGCAGCATCATGCCGCCCGCGCCAAGCCGGATCCGCTTCGTTTCGCCGACCAGCCGCGCCAGCAGCATCGGCGGCGAAGAGGTGGTGACACCCGGCGAGGAATGATGCTCGGCCACCCAATAGCGGGCGAAGCCGCGCCGGTCCACCAGCCGCGCCAGATCGACGCTGGCCGCCAGCGCATCGCGCGCGGTCAGCCCCTGTCCGGCCATGGCGAAATCCAGAATCGAAATGGGCACCGGGGCGTTGCCGACGCGCGTCGCGATGATTTCCGGGGTCATGTCGTCATCTCCATACATATCGGCGCAAACAGATGCGCCGTCCGCCGGGGCAACAGGCGCGCCCCGGCAGACGGATTGCGTTCACAAGGTCGGGCAGCCCGATTTACTGCGCCACGTAAGTGTCGGTATCCGTGATCGCCGCATAGGCAAAGCCAAGCGCCGACATCATGGCGGCATGGACGGATGCGGCCGGCACGGTGACGCCTTGATGTTCCAGATCGCGCGTCGCGCAGGCATCCTGGATGACGGTCGTCTTGTAGCCGAAATCGCTGGCGGCACGAGTGGTCGCGTCGATGCACATATGGCTCATCGCGCCGACGACCACGACCTCTTCGACCCCCTCGGCATCAAGGATGTCCTTCAACTCGGTCTTGAGGAAGGAATTGGGGTAGTTCTTGACCACGACCGTCTCGCCCTCGCGCGGGGCAACGACCGGGTTGATTTCGGTGCCTTCAGAATCGGGCGTGAAGAAGGGCGCATCCTGGCTGGGGAAGATATGCTGGACATGGATGACGCGGTCGCCCCTTTCGCGGGCGGCCTCGATCACGCGGGCGGCGTTTGCCGCGGCGTTGTCGATGCCGACGAGTTCATATTTTCCGCCAGGGAAATAGTCGTTCTGAAGATCGACGACGACGATGGCGCGCTTGCTCATGGCTTGTCCTTTCTGCTGTTCGCTTTGTGATGGGCATAAGATAGGCGCCGGGCCGATCCATGCGTATTGGCGATATCGACATAATCAGGGGTAATAATGACAAATGGCTGTTGCGCCACGGGTCGGGTTTCTGATCTTTGGGCGCGCAGGCCTGTGGCTGGCGGAATGCCCGCGCGGGCGGCACGATCTTTGTCCTGCGGCCCGTGATACGGCATCAAATGGCGAGGGACAGCGGGCATACTGCGCGGGGATAGTCTGGAAGCGGGGCAACATGGGTCAGAACGAAGCGGGCTTGGCAGCAGGTGATCACAACCCCCTGCCGCGTTTGCGCATCGATGCCTATGAAACCAGCGCCAAACCCTTGCGCATGGCGCAACGGCGGTTGTTGCACGAGTTGACGGTGGGGGTGCTGTGGCCGCATCGTCCCCGTGACCTTGACCTGTTCCTGTCGCTGGGGCAGGGCTACCTGGCGGTTGACGAGATCGGCCGCCCCGTCGGATCGGCGATGTATTTCCTGACCGGCGACGATTTCGCCATGCTGGGAATGATGGTCACGGTGCCGCGGTTGCAGGCGCGGGGGGCAGGCAAATGGCTGCTGCAACGGGTGATGGCCGATTGCGCGGGCCGCGACCTGCGGCTTAGCGCGACGCATTCGGGCTATCGCCTTTACGCGGCGGCAGGGTTCCGGCCGGTGGGCATCATCCGCCAGCAGCAGGGCATTGCGCGGGATATCGCACCCGTTCGCGCGCCCGGCATTCTGGTCCGCGATCTGCGGGCGGGCGACGAGGCGAGCCTTCGGTCGCTGGACGCGACCGCCTATGGCGCGACGCGGACGCGGGTGCTGGATGCGCTGCTGCGCTTGTCGACCGGCACGGTCGCGCTGCGCGACGGCGCCGTCTGCGGCTTTGCGCTACAGCGTGATTTCGGCAAGGGCACGATGATCGGTCCCGTCATCGCCGAGGGGGACGCCATGGCAAAAGCCCTGGTCGCGCCGCTGATCCGGGCGAATGCGGGCGGGTTCACGCGCCTGGATACGCCGGTGGACAGCGAGGGCTTCCTGTCCTTCCTGGCGGATGCCGGGCTGGTGCCCTTTGACACGGTTACGGAAATGTGCATCGGCCCCCACCGTCGTGCGACGGAAGGGGCTGTAACCTATGGCCTGGCGTCGCATTCGCTGGGCTAGCGCCACTATCGCACGCAATCAGGACAGCCGGTCTTTCAGCCCGAACCACAGCCCCACCAGCGGCAGGAACCAGGGCTTGCCGCTATGCGCGGGGATCGCGGGCCAGTCGAGGCCCTCCAGCGGGTTCGTGCCGCGCTGGCCCAGGGCAAGGTCTGCCAGGACCTGCCCGATCAGCGTGGACATCTGCGCGCCATGGCCGGAATAGCCCATGCCATAGATCATGCCGTCCGCCTCTCCGGCGCGGGGGAAACGGTCCTTGGTCATGTCCACCAGCCCGCCCCAGCAATAATCAATGGGAATATCCGCCAGATGCGGAAAGATCGAGGCCATGGACCGGCGCAGGACCGCCCCCGACTTCGCGTCCGAAGTCTGGTCCGACCGGGCCGAGAACCGGGCCCGCCCGCCAAAGATCAGCCGCCGGTCGGGCGACAGGCGGAAATAATTGCCGATGTTCATCGAGGTCACGCAGGTCCGGTCGCCGGGCAGGGTGGCCGCGACCTCGGCATCCGACAGGGGCCGCGTCGCGATGATGAACGACCCGACCGAGATGATGCGGCGCCGGAAATGGCGCAAGGGCGCCGTCGTGCCGTAAGCCCCGGTCGCCACGATCACCCGGTCCGCGGCCAGGCTGCCGCGCGGGGTCTGCACTTGCCAGCCATCGGCCAGCCTTGTGCGGCCGGTCATCGGCGCGCCTTCCCAGATCCGCGCGCCGTGGCGATGCGCCGCCGTGGCAAGCCCCTGGGCATAGCGGCCCATATGCATCATCGCGGATTTTTCATAAAGCATCGCGCCGTGGAAGCTGTCGGACCCGACCTCGGCCGGGATCTGGTCGCGGTCCAGCCAGCGGGTGCCGGGATCGACCTCGGCATGGATCAAGTCGAAATTCGCGCGCAGCCCCGCCACATGGCTGGGCTTGGATGCCAGCTTCAGCTTGCCAGACCGGCGGAAATCGCAGGCGATGCCTTCCTCGGCCACGATCGCTTCGATCATGTCGATGGACTGATCATAGGCGCGATAAAGGGCATGGGCGCGCTCTGCCCCCAGATGCGCCTTGGCATCGGCATAGCCATGCGCGATGCCGTTGTTCAGGTGCCCGCCATTGCGGCCCGACGCGCCCCAGCCGACCTGCTCGGCCTCCAGCAGCGCGACGCGCAGCCCGGCTTTCGCCAGGCTGCGGGCGGCGTTCAGCCCGGTGAAGCCGCCGCCGATCACGGCCACGTCGAAGCGTCCCTCGACCGGCCCGGCCTCGGCGCCCGCAAAGGCGGGGACGCCATCATGCCAATAGGACGCGTATTTCGTCACAGCCCCACCACCTCGGCCAGGCCCGAGATGTCCCTGACCTCGGTATAGCCGTAATAGGGGTTCGCCGGCTCATGGCCGCGGTTGACCCAGACCTTGTTGCGGATGCCCAGGTCATGTGCGGTCATCAGGTCATAGCGGAACGACGACGACACGTGCAGCACGTCCTGGGGTCCGCAGCCAAGCTGGTCGAACATGTATTCGAAGGCCCGCATCTGCGGCTTGTAGGCGCCGGCGCTTTCGGCGGTGAAGACATGATCGATGGGCGCGCCCAGCTTGGCGATGTTATGCGGGATCTGGTCGTTCATCGAATTGGTCAGCGCGACAAGCGGGATTTTCCCGGCAATGCGCCTAAGCCCCGCGGGCACGTCAAGGTTCGGTCCCCAGGTCGGTACGCGGGCATAGATATCCGCGGCCACCGCGGGATCGAAGGCGATGCCGTTGCGCTTGCAGGTGCGTTCCAGCGCATTGTGGACGACCTCGGCATAGGGTTTCCAGGCGCCCAGCACCTCGTCCAGGCGATAGGCCGCGAAATTGGCGATGAATTTCTCCATCTGCGGACCGCTGAGCTGCGCGCCGTAATGGTCGCGCGCGGCGCCCGCCATGTCGAAGAAGATCATCGTGCCATGGCAATCGAAGGTAATGAATTTCGGGCGCAGCGCCATCGGGTCCTCCTGTTGGTCCGTTTGAGCCATCATTGGCCCGCTTTTGCGACAGCGCGTGCGGCAGTCGGGCGCCGGACGGCAGGACATTGCGAAATTGCGGCAATGGACGGCAGGCCGTGCCGCCCATGCCCCGACAACGGTGCCCGAGCCTGCGCGGATCGGGCCAGGCTGGCGGCGCAACTGAAAGGAACCCTATGACCCTGCTGACCCCCATCGACACCGCCCCCGGCTTCGCCCCGCGCCAGGACGCGGCCGCCCCCGAGAAGCTGATCGAGGGCGCCCCCGCCTTCAAGACCTGGGCCCTGGACGAGGTTCCCTTGGGCAATTGGTCGAAGATCCGCACCGGCATCTGGGAAGCGACGCCCGGCACCACCCGTTCCGTCAAGGGCGAGGCGCTGGAATTCTGCCATATCCTGTCCGGGGTGGTCGATCTGACCGAGGAAGGCGGCGAGACGCGCCGCTTTGCCGCAGGCGACAGCTTCCTGATGAAGCCCGGCTTCAACGGCACCTGGAAAACCATCGAAACCGTGCGCAAGATCTATGTCTTCGCCGACTGATCTGCTGGACCGGCTGGTCGGGTTTCCCAGCGTCGTGGGCGGCCCGAACGGCGACATCGTCGGCTTCGTGGCGGACTATCTGCGCCGGCACGGGATCAGGCCGGCGCTGGTCCCCGGACCCGAGGGCGACCGCTGGAACCTGTTTGCCAGCATCGGCGATGCCGCGCGTCCCGGCTATGTCCTGTCGGGCCATCTCGACGTGGTTCCGGCGGCAGAGCCGGATTGGCAGGCCGATCCCTTTGTCCTGCGCCGCCAGGGCGACCGGCTGATCGGGCGCGGGGCCTGCGACATGAAGGGCTTTGTCGCCGCCGCCCTGGCGATGGTGCCCGAACTGGCCGCGATGCCGCTGTCCGCGCCGGTCCATATCGCGCTTTCCTATGACGAAGAGGCGGGCTGCCGGGGCGTGCCGCATCTGCTGGCGGCCCTGCCCGGACTTTGCGCGCCGCCGCTGGGGGCGATCATCGGCGAGCCATCCGGCCTGGTGCCGGTGCTGGCGCACAAGGGCAAGGCGGCGCTGCGGCTGGTGGCGACGGGGGTGACGGGGCACAGTTCGCGCCCCGACCTGGGCGCGAACGCGATCCACGCGCTGCTGCCGGCGCTGACCGCCGCCGCGGCGCAGGCCGTGGCGCTGCAATCCGGGCCGCAGGACCCGCGCTTCGCGCCGCCCTGGTCCAGCCTTCAGATCGGCACCGTCGCGGGCGGGCAGGCGGTCAACATCATCCCCGACCGGGCCGAGGCGCAGATCGAGGCCCGCGCGATCCACGGCGTCGATCCCAGGGCGATCCTGAAGCCGGTGGTCGCGGCGGCAGGCGGGCTGGCCGTGGACTGGCTGTCCTCCTATCCGGCGCTTGCCCTTGATGGCGATCACCCGCTGGCGCGGCTGCTGGCCGAACTGACCGGCACCACCCCGCTGGGCGCCGTCAGCTATGGCACCGAGGCCGGGCTTTACCAGCAGGCCGGGATCCCCGCGATCATCTGCGGCCCCGGCGACATCGCCCGCGCGCACCGCCCCGAGGAATACCTGACCCAGGCCGAATTGCAGGACGCCTGCGCCCTGATCCGTCGGCTGGGCCGGCGGCTTTGCCCGTGACAGCATTTTCTGCGGCGGCCGTTCCGTGATCCGCAGGACATGCCGCCCGCCCTTGCCAGATCGGCAATCCTGCGAGTGTGCCCGTGGCAGGATGGTGCCAACAAGGACAAATCGCATGACCACGACCACCACCCCCGCACTTACTGCCTTTACCCCCGCCCATCTGCCGCAGGCGCTGCGCCTGTCGCAGCAGGCCGGCTGGCCCCACCGGCCCCAGGACTGGGCCCTGACCCTGTCGGTATCCCATGGCGTCGTGGCGCTGGACGAAGGCCGCGTGGTCGGCACCGCGCTGTGTTCGCCCTTCGGCCCGGTCGCCGCGCTGAACATGATCATCGTCGATGCGGCGATGCGCGGACGTGGCCTGGGCCGCGCGTTGATGGAGGCGATCATCGCCCTGGCCGGCGACCGCGAAATGCGCCTGATTGCCACCACGGACGGGCTGCCGCTTTACGAAAAGCTTGGCTTCCGGGCCAGCGGCCAGATTGTCCAGCATCAGGGCCTTGCCGTCGCCACCGCGCCGGAACTGCCCGTCGCCACCGGCAGTCCCGCCGATATCGACCGCCTTGCCGATGCCGACCGCGCCGCCAGCGGCATGGACCGCACATCGCTGTTGCGCGACATCGCCGCCGGTGGCGAGGTCCTGATCTGCAACGCAGGCTTCGCCATGCTGCGCGATTTCGGGCGCGGCCGCGTCGTCGGGCCGGTCGTCGCCCCCGATGCCGCCACCGCCCGCGCATTGCTGGCCGAGGCCGCCCGCCGCTGCGAGGGCAGCTTCCTGCGTGTCGATCTGCGCGCGGAACAGGGCCTTGGCGGCTTCGCGGCGGCGACGCTGGGCCTTGCCCATGCCGGCGGCGGCACCGCCATGACCCGCAACCCGCGCACCCCCGCACCCACCACCCAGGCCCTGATCTCGCAAGCCCTGGGCTGAACCCGGAGACCCCCATGCTGAGCAATTCCTTGGCCGAGCTTGACCGCCGGCACCTGATCCACCCGGTTTCGTCCTTTCGCGGCCATGAGCAGCGCGGCGTGCGCATCCTGACCGGCGGGCAGGGCGCGACCGTCACCGACAGCGAGGGCCGCAGCCTGATCGACGGTTTCGCCGGCCTGTGGTGCGTGAACGCCGGCTATGGCCACGAAAGCATCGTCGAGGCCGCCGCTGAGCAGATGCGCAAGCTGCCCTATGCCACCGGCTATTTCGACCTCGGGGCCGAGGCGCCGATTCGCTTCGCCGCCGCCCTGGCCGAACGCGCGCCCGGCGATCTGAACCACGTCTATTTCACGCTGGGCGGATCGGATGCGGTGGACAGCACGATCCGCTTCATCCGCTATTACTGGCATGCCAAGGGCCAGCCGGGGCGCGACCAGTTCATCTCGGTCGCCAATGGCTATCACGGGTCCACGACCATGGGCGCGGGGCTGACGGCGCTGCCGGGTTTCCACGACGGGTTCGGGGTGCCCTATGACTGGCAGCACAAGATTTCGTCGCATTACCTGTATCGCAACCCGCTGGGCAGCGATCCGCAGGCGGTGACCGACGCCTCGGTCGCGGAACTGCGGGCAAAGATCGAAGCCATCGGCCCGGACCGCGTCGCCGCCTTCTATGTCGAGCCGATCCAGGGCTCGGGCGGCGTGCTGGTGCCGCCCCAGGGCTGGATCAAGGCGATGCGCGATCTTTGCGCCGAATACGGGGTGCTCTTCGTCGCCGACGAGGTGATCACCGGCTTTGGCCGCACCGGCCCGCTCTTCGCCTGTCAGGACGAGGGGATCGTGCCCGACCTGATGACCACGGCCAAGGGCCTGACCTCGGGCTATGTGCCGATGGGCGCGGTCCTTATGCGCGACCATGTCTACGAGACCATCGCCGACGGCGCGGGGGCCAAGGCCGTGGGTCACGGCTTCACCTATTCCGCGCATCCGGTCAGCGCCGCCGTGGCGCTGGAGGTGCTGGCGCTTTACGAAGGCGGGTTGCTGGAAAACGGTCGCCGTGCGGGCGCGCGGTTGCAGGCGGGGCTGGAAAGCCTGCGCGATCATCCCCTGGTCGGCGACGTCCGGGGCAGGGGGATGCTGGCGGCGGTCGAGCTGGTCGTGGACAAGGATGCCAAGACCCCCCTGCCGCCCGAGGTCCAGCCCGCCACGCGGCTGTTCGACCGGGCTTGGGAACAGGGGTTGATCGTGCGATCCTTTGCGCAGGGCATCTTCGGCTATGCGCCGCCCTTTTGCTGCACGGACGAACAGATCGACCAGATCGTCGCCCGCACCCGCAAGGTGCTGGACCTGACGCTGGAAGACCCGGAAATCCGCGCGGTCCTGCGCTGATGGCGCTGCTGCTGCATTCCACCCCCGAACGCGGCGCCGTCTGGGGCCGCATCTTCGCCGAGGCGGGCGAGGGCTTCATCGCTGACGCCGCGGGCGTGACCGACGCCTCGCAGGTCACGCATCTGGCCTGCTGGACGCCGCCCGCCGATCTGTCGCGCTATCCGAACCTGCACACGGTGATCTGCGTCGGCGCGGGGACCGACCATTTCCCGGCCTTGCCGGACGGCGTGGCGCTGTCGCGCACCATCGCGCCGGGGATCGAGGCCATGGTGCGCGACTGGGTGGTGATGGCCACGCTGGCGCTGCACCGGGACCTGCCGTTCTATCTGGATCATGCCGCGCGCGGTGAATGGCAGCCCCGCCCGGCGCGGCTGGCGCGCACGCGGCGGGTTGGGATCATGGGCATGGGCCGGATCGGGCGTCTGGCCGCCGAAAGCCTGCAAGCGCTGGGCTTTGCCGTTTCGGGATACAGCCGCTTTGGCAGGCCGGTCGAAGGGGTCCAGGTCTTTGGCGCGCAGCGGCTGGACGCCTTTCTGGCCGGGGCCGATATCCTGGTTTGCCTGCTGCCGCTGACGGACGAAACCCGCGGCCTGATGGGCAGCGGCTTCTTCGACCGGCTGCCGCAGGGCGCGGGGCTGGTCCATGCCGGGCGCGGCGCGCAGCTGGACATGGCGGCGCTGCGCCGGGCGCTGGATGGCGGGCGGCTGTCGGCCGCCATGCTGGACGTGACCGAGCCCGAGCCCTTGCCCGCCGATCACTGGGCCTGGCGCGATCCGCGCGTGCTGATCACCCCGCATATCGCCGCCCATACCGATGCCGAGGAAGGCGCGCGCCATGCCCTGGCCGTCATCCGTGCCGAGCGCGACGGACAGCCGGTGCCCGGTCTGGTGGACCGCAGCCGGGGATACTAGGGTCTGTTGAGTATCAGGATTCCCCTGTCAGCTGATTTCTGATTCAAGCTTTCCAAACGGGAGGTTTGGATGCCAGTTGAACGCTACATCGTCACGGATTGCCAGTGGGCGAAGATTGAGCCGCATTGCTTGGGCAAGAAGACCGATCCCGGCCGAACGGGCGGTGATGCACGCCTTTTTCTCGAGGCGGTTTTCTGGATCGCTCGGACTGGGGCGCAATGGCGCGATCTTCCGGAGGAGTTCGGGAAATGGAACTCGGTCTACCGCCGTTTCCGGGATTGGGGTGCCGCGGGAGTATTTGAGCGTATCTTCAAAGCATTGTCCGATGATCCCGACATGAAAATGGCGATGATCGACGGAACAATCGTAAAGGTTCACCGCCACGGACAGGGCTCAAAAGGGGGACTCAAAGTCAAGCGATAGGCAAGTCGAGGGGCGGCTGGACGACCAAGATCCTGGC
>NZ_FTMK01000039.1 GCF_900156255.1 Paracoccus thiocyanatus | reverse complement strand
CCATCCGCAGAAATGGCCGCCTCTGGAAAGAAGATTGCCCCGCCGCCTTGGCCCGCAACGACATCCTGAGGGCAACCCAGCGCCTCGGCCGGACGATCTGGAAAAGGTGGTCCGGCTATCATGTCCGCAGCCGGGTCGAGGCCCGGATGAGGAATCTGAAATCCTTCGGCGAGCGGATCGCGTCGAGGGACCCCGACCGCCAGACAGCCGAGATCCACATCCGCGTCGCCCTGATGAACCGCTTCAACGCCCTCGGCACCGCCGAGATCGAACGCGTGGCCTGACCTCAGCTGGGGAAAGGGCCATCATGTCCTGAAGCCGACTTCTGCAACAATGCCCACCTACTGCGATAGCATTGGCGCCATGTATCGCCGGTATTCGGACGACATCTTGGTAATCTGTGACCCTACTCACGCCACAGTCGCCGAAGCAAAGATCATGGAACTAATCAAGGCAGAGAAGCTCGAGATATCGCCGCACAAAACCGAAAGGACCGAGTTTACAGGGACGGGCGCGGTCGTGGGAAAAGCCGCTCAGTACCTCGGCTTCGCACTGCACGAATCCGGGCCAGCCATCCGAGAAAGCTCACTCGCTCGCCAGTGGCGGAAGATGCGAAGATCGATGCGACGGACTCGCAAGATCGCGGAGCGAAACATCGCTTCTGGAAAGTCCACAAAGGCACACACCAAGCGCCTGTACCGCCGCTTCACGCATCTGAAGGTGCGCGATAAAGAGGGGCTTCGTATCGTCAGAAATTTTTCCTCCTATGGTCGCCGCAGCGCCGCCGCATTCGGGGGAGACGAGAAAATCTCTCAGCAAATTAAACGCTTTGAACGTGCAGCGCTCCGCGAAATTGAGATGCTTAAGAAGCTATGAGAACGTGGCAAGTTCAACCTGTTCGCCGATTCGACCCCATTCCGGTCATTCATTCAAGCTGCGGCGAATGACTGCTCTCCGCCCTTCGTGACTGGCTCGGCACCGGTCATGCCGTTGCGGCGACGAACGTCCGCTCCTGCGTCCTGAGACCCATGGTATGCTGCGCCGCCGTCAGGCGGCTCTCCGCCCTTACCGCCTATTCAAACCCCACCCGCAACTGATGCCCTGTCGCCTCGGCATAGCGCCGCAGGGTTGCAATCGAGGGGGATACCTTCCCGCCTTCCAGCCGTGCTATGGCGGACTGCGTAGTGCCGATCCGCTCCGCCAGCTGCGCCTGGGTCAACTTTGCGTCAATGCGGGCCCGGATCATGTCCTCGATCAGGGAAAACTCGGCGTCGGCCTTTGCGTATTCCTCCCGCACCTCCGGGTTTTCCATCAGGTGCGCTTTCAGGTCAGTCAGCTTGCTCATGTTTCCACCTGTTTCATCCGTTCCCGCGCCAGCTCTAGGGCTGGCTTTGGGGTCTTTGGCGACTTCTTGACGAAGACGTGCAGCACTACCACACGGCGCCCCGTCACCGTGACGTAGATCCCCCGCGCAATGCCTTCCTGCGCCTTAGCACGTAGCTCCCACAGCTTGCCGTCAAGATGTTTGACATGCGGCTCGTGGATCTGCTCAAGCCCGACATTCTCGATCATCTCCAGCAAGCGCAGCAGCCGGGCCTGAAGCTTGGGTGGCAGGGCCTCAATCTCGTTGTCAACGGCATCGAGTGTCTCAACCGTCCATCTCATATCCGCTATATACCCTATTCGCTATAAATTTCAAGTCTGCCTATGACGTCGTATGCGCGCTGGTCTTCATCCCTCGGCTTCTCGCACCGCCTGTATGATCTTGCAGGGATCGGCATTCATTGCAGCGGCAATCTCGATCAGCTCCACCACTTCTATACGCCGCTCCCCGTTCTCGTACTTCGCAACGAAGGACTGCGGCCGCTCCAGGCGCCCGGCCAGTTCTGTCTGGGTCAATCCGGCATCCAGTCTCGCCTGCTTGAGGGCGGCCATCAGGGCAAGGTGGCCCGGACTCCGCAGGGTTCTGCCCATATCCTGTCTCCGAATAAATCCGGAAATCGGATAGTAGGCATTGAATAATATCCCATTTCGGGTTATTTCAGGCGCGACGTGTTTGCATCTTTCATTTCAGGATTCATTGATGCCCCAACAGTGTCCGCATTGCATGAGCGAGATTCACGCTGAAGCGACAACCTGTCCGAGCTGCGGCGCACAGCGCGGCATCCTGAAGCCGGGGTGGTCGGCTGAAAGATGGCGGGGTGCCGCGCAGGTCATGTTCATCGGCGCAGGTATTGCGGTCCTGATCGGCATCGCCCTCGGCTACTCGGCGGCCACCAGCTCTTGGCAGGTCAACTGGGGCGTGGGCTTTTTCATGTTCATGCTGCTCAGCCCCTTCATGCTGTTCTTTGGCATTGCGGGTCTGGTGATGCACCGCTTCATTCCCCGGATGCAGGAAAGCTGGTTCCGATGACCAGCCTGCGACGCAAACGGCAGATGGGCGGCCCCAAACGCACGTCGATCAGCCTCAGCGCCGAGGCGCACAAGTCGTTGCGTATCGAGGCCCTGCGACGCGATATGACTATGAGCCAGCTGATCGCGCGGGCGCTGGCGGATGCGGGCGTAGATATTCCAGCGGAGGATCTGGACGAATGAAAGCACGCCTTGCAGCCCTGATGATGGCGCTCGCCAGCCCGGCTCTGGCCGATAGTTGGTATTTTGAGGCCTCACTAGAGGGTGGGGCGGAGTTCTGGACCTTCACCAACGAAACCGGGGACGTCAGCCCGCGCCGCCAGCGGGGGAATGAAATCTGGATCAGCCGCACCGATGAGGTAAACGGCCTGGACGAGAACGGCACCTGCGATTTCAACAACTGTACGGTGACCGTCACGCTGGCCGACCGCGCCGCGCGGGACGCTGACGTGGCCGACCTGCCACCGACCGCGGCCGAAGTGCTCAGCCGCATGCGCGATGATCCGGCCGGCGATCCCTTCCGCAATGAGGCCGAGCGGCTTGCCTTCCGCGAGGAGATCGACGCGCGGATCGGGGACGAACGTGCCATTGATCTGGCCACCGGCGATGACGACGCGCTGGAGGAGGTGCTCGAGGACCGGCTGGACCGGCTCTACATGGCAAAAGCCTATCTGCAGAGCGACGCCGCCCTGGCCCAGAGTGCGGCCATGGAACATGTGCTCGACGAGATCGCCAATGAAGAGATCGAGGTGCAGCGCGAGCGCCACGGCGACACCGACAGCGAAGGAGGGCCGCGCCATGGGTAAGGGACGGATTGCCATCGGCGTGCTGAGCTTTGCCCTGCTTGGCGCCGCCCTGGGCTATGCGCTGGCCTCGGCCTTCCTGGCCTTCCACTGGTATGGCATGGGCGCCGAGATCGACTTCCTAATGATTGCCCGCAACTACGCTGAGCTGCGCACCGCCCATCCCGGCGACATGACCATCGTGCATCTGATCATCGGGATCAGCACCGGAGCCGGGCTGCTCCTGAGCGCCATCCTGATGAACGATGTGCTGACACGGTTTGGCGAGACCCATTGGCAGACCCGCAGCGAGCTGAATCGCAATGGCTTCATGGGCAAACTCGGTCAGGTCAGGAGCGGCTGTTTCGGTCGCCTGCTGGCTTTTCGTGATCAAATCGTCGATCGCGCCTGCCTGGGTGCCGAGCGTGGGAAAGCCGAGGGTGGCGGCCGTCCCGGCGATCTTGTGACAGATTTGTCCGGTCTCCGTCAGGGCCGGGCCATAGGCAGAGGCGTCGTCCAGCCAGGCCCTCAGCACCACCAGTCTTGCATGACGGTTCACCAGCTCTGCGACAAACCGCGCCCGCACCCGGGCAAGGTCGGAGAAGAAGAGCCGGATCAGCGGCGCCAAGGGCTTCACCATCAGCGGCTCGACCACGAGATAGACACTGAAAGGCGTGCGGCGGATCTCGCGGAAGTCGAAGTCCGACGTGGCCGTGGCGCGGTCGATGGCGGGGTTGGCCCATTGCTTGAGGCCAGAGGTCATCAGGAGCGAGAGGTAGGAGGTCAGCGTGTCGTTGTTGGTTGAGGCCATACGCATGAAGATCAGCTTGGCGGCGGGGTTTTGCACCTCATCGGCGCGGCGGCGATATTCCTTCTGCTTGTCGCCGCCAGAGGCCGTGATGCGGTAAATCTCGCCCAGGGTGGGCCGCTTGCGCTCGAAGGCCAAGAGACCCGCGGCCACGAAGAGATCGATGCCACCATCGAGCAGCCCCTGAACCCGGTCGCTATCAGCCTGCAGGAAGAGCGAGGCCAGAAGCTGCAGCTCCATCTGCTGACGGTCGACATTGTCCAGCGACGCGATGCGCAGAAGCGGGTTGTAGCGGTGCGAGCGGCCATCGTTCCAGTCGGTTGGCGCAAAGCGGAAGACCGCGTCCCCCTGCGCGACGCGGTGCCGCGCCGTGGCCTCGAAGTTCTCGCCTTTGACGTCGAGCACCACAGTGCTGCCCTGATAGGTCAGCAGGTTCGGGATCACAAAGCCCGTGGTCTTGCCGCGACCCGTGGGGGCCACGATTAAGGCATGGGGAAAGACCGTGGAGAGCAAAAACGGTGCCGTCCGCTTGGGCGGGCCTGTCTTGCCGAGGATAAAGCCCTGCGCGACCAGATAGACAGGCTGATCTCAACCATGGATGATGTGATCCAGCGAGGTTAGACAAGGCGCCCGACAGCCCCCCGTCAAGCGGTGGCCAGTGGGCTGCATCGCAACAAGTTCTGCGGGTCGAAGCGCGGAAAGCCACGCGCGTCCTTGCAGGGGCCCGGCACGAGGGCAGAAGATGCCGTTCACGGATCAGGCAAGACAGGGTCAGCCTCTGACCGCAGGCGGGGCAAAAATCCTCCGGCAGCCCACCCTCAGAAACGACTGCCCGGCCCTGATTGCCAGGGCCGGGCAGGTTCGGACAGGTCAGACCATGTCCTTCATCGCTTGAGAATCGCCTTACGGGGCCAGCACGGGGCTCTTGTCGCCCATGGGCTTCATATCCTCGACGGCCTTGCCCACATTCAGCACTCTGGCCTCGTCGAACGCCCGTCCGATGATCTGAAGGCCGACCGGCATGCCATCACCCAGGCCCGCGGGAACGGTCATCGCCGGCAGGCCGGTCAGGTTGCTCGGCCCGGTGAAGCGGATGCAGTTCTCGATGAAATCCATCTGCTTGCCGTTGATGTTCACCTTGTCGTCACCGATATTCGGCGGAATGAACGGCAGGGTGGGCGCGATCAGGACATCCACCTCCTGCAGCGCGGCATCGAATTCGGCCTTCAGCTGACGCCGTGCCTGCTGCGCCTGCAGATAATCCACCGCAGTGAACAACTCGCCCAGTTCGAACAGGAACCGGATATCGGCGCCGAAATCCTCTGGACGGGTCTGCATGTCGTGATGATGGATCGCCGATGCCTCGGACAGGCTGGTGGCCAGTTCGACCCATTCCGCATTGCGCAGCGACGGGATGGAAACCTTCTTGACCGTTGCGCCCTGCTTTTCCAGATCGGCAATCCGTTCCCGGATCAGCTTCTCGACCGGGCCGTCGACATTCTTGAAGAAATACTCTTCGTTGATGCCGATCTTCAGGCCCTTGACCTGGCCGTTCAGGCCGCTGGTATAATCGCCGACCGGCACATTCGCACAGGTGGGGTCGCGCGGGTCGAACCCTGCGATCGTGGCCAGCATGGCGGCAGCGTCTGCCACCGATTTCGCCATCGGCCCGACATGATCCAGCGTCCAGGCCAGGGGAAACACGCCGAACTTGCTGACGCGTCCATGGGTGGGCTTGAGACCGACCAGGCCACAGGCCGAAGACGGGATGCGGATCGACCCTGCCGTGTCGGTTCCCAGCGTCGTGTAGGAACTGTGCGAGGCGACAGCCGCGCCTGAACCGCCACTCGATCCTCCGGGCACCCGGTCAGGGTTCCAGGGGTTGTGGACCGCGCCGAAATGCGGGTTGTTGTTGTCGATGCCCCAGGCATATTCATGCATGTTCAGCTTGCCGGTGAACACCGCCCCGGCATCGCGCAGCCGCTCGGTGACCGTTGCATCCTCTTCCGAGACGAAATCCTTGTGGATCTTGGACGCCATCGTCGTCACTTCGTTCTTGAAGTAGATATTGTCCTTCAAGGCCAGCGGAACGCCGTGAAACACGCCCTTGTAATTGCCCGCCGAGATCTCCTTCTCGGCCTGCCTGGCACTGTCCAGCGCCGACTCCGCGGTGACGGAGATATAGGCGTTCGTCTTCTTGTTGCTCTCGTCGATATAGTCGAGAAGGTTCTGGGTGACCTCGACGGGGGACACTTTCTTGTCCTTGATCAGGCCCGCGACCTCGGTCATCGTCTTCTTCAGCAGATCCTTATCCATGGTGATCCCCCCCTGCGATGTTCTTCAGCGATATGTCGTAATCATCCAGATGGGCCCCTTCGAGCGACCCCTTCAGGGCCTCGAACTCCTTCCACTTCGCCTCCAGTTTCGTCAGATGTTCGGCCGAGGGTTTGATACCCTTTGCGGCAAGTACGTCTTTGATTGGCAGACTCATCGTGTCCTCCTCCTCTAGCACGAAACGAAAAAAAGCCTCCAAGATGACCGGACCTGCCGGAAATCTTGGAGGCTTTCTTGCCTCGATATGTGCAGGCTCGATCCTGAGCCTGCACATATCGTTGCCCAACTCGGTCAGGAAAGCAAGATCTATCGGGAGGGTCGCAAGCCATTGAAATACATGGTGTTTCTCGGAAATCCCAGCGGCAGCGCCTGACGCCCAAGGATGCCGCCGCGCACTTTTCACCAGGATGCGCCGATAAACGGGCGCTTTCCCGAATCGCGCTACAGCGGCGCCCGGAAGACGAAAAAGGCCCCCGTGCAAATCAACGCGAAGCCGACGGCATGATTGATGGTGATCCTCTCGCCCAGATAGGTGACGGAAAACACCGCGAAGACGCAGAGCGTGATGACTTCCTGCATGACCTTCAGTTCGGCCGTGGAATAGACCTGTGTGCCGATGCGATTGGCCGGAACCGCCAGGCAGTACTCGAAAAAGGCGATGCCCCAGCTGACCAGGATGATCAGGATGATGGGTCTGCCGTGGAATTTCAGATGCCCGTACCAGGCGAATGTCATGAAGATGTTGGACATGATCAGAAGCGCAACCGGCAACAGATACGCATAAGAACGGCTCATGTTCTCTCTCCGCTCGAAATGTCTGACGCTTGCCGGCGGGGTGGTGTCGGCTGGCGGGCTGTCATGCCTGTCCTATGTTGCGCAGGATGCCGTCGGCGTTGATGATCGACTGGGCGATCTCGAAGGTGGTTGTGCGCTTGGCCATGGCCTGTTTGCGGATCACCGCGTAGGCCTCGGTCTCGTCGATGCCGTGATGGCGCATCAGGATGAACTTGGCGTCGTTGATCTTCTGCATGTTGTCCAGCCGGTCGCGCAGTTTCGACAGGTCCTTCTGAAAGCGCAGCTGCTCGGCCCAGGTGCGGCGCGCCATCAGCATCGCGCTGAGCACGCCCGTGGCGCGCACCGGCTTGGTCAGCACCGCATGCGCGCCGATCTCGAAGATCAGATCCAGCGTCGAGGGGTTTTCATAGCCGATCAGCGCGATCACCGTGGGCAGGCCGCCCTCGCCGCTGTTCAGGAAGGACTTGATCCGGCCCGCGGTCTGGTCGGTGACGTCGATGAACACCAGGTCGAACTTTTTCTGCAGGCTTTCGGGGATGGGCCAGGCATTCTCGAAATTGCAGCCGATCCGGTTGACCTGCTGCAGCAGTTCGTCGGCACCCCGGTCCCGCTGATGGATGACCAGGACATGCAGATCCCTGAGATCTCGAATGAAGTCACTCATGTCTCATGCTGACGTCTGGGCCACCTTCTGTGTCCGGAAACTCCAGTCGTGAATCCCCGGATAGACCAGGTAGGGATCGGGCTTGATGGCGCGGCGGACCTTGTTCTCGATGACGAACTCGCCCCGCTCGTCCACCCGGGCGATGCGCGATTGCAGATAGGTGTGGTTGTTGTCCGGATCGATCTTGATATGGCCCTGCGGCGCGTCGAAACTGGCGCCCAGCAACGCCTCGTGCAGGCGGTCGGTATCCATCTCGCCCACCTCTTCGAGGGCGGCGGCGAACATGTGCATCTGGCAATAGGCCGCCTCGCAGCAACTGGTGACGTCGCGCACTGTACCGAATTTCTGCTTGTAGGCCTTCAGAAACTTTCGGTTGGCGGGCGAATTTATGGTGCGGAAATAGGGCGCCGCCGTGATGTGGCCCACTGCCGCCCCGGCGCCGATGGCCGCGATCTCGGCCTCGTTCGTGGTCAGGCTGGCGATCGGGCAGACGCGCCCGTCGCCGCCCGCTGCATGATAGGCGCGGTAGAAGTCGATGCACATCTGGCCCACCACGGTGGAAAAGATCGCATCGGGTTTCAGATCGACGATCTCCTGGGCGATCCGGGCGAACTGTGCGGTATCGGCGTCAAAATCATAATAGCGCTCGCCCAGCACCTCGCCGCCGCCCTGGCGCAGCACGTTGCGCATCACGCGGTTCGATTCGCGCGGATAGATATAGTCCGATCCGACGAAGAAGATGCGCTTGCCGAAATTGTTCATCAGGTGATTGGCCAGCGGCACGCTGTTCTGGTTGGGGGTGGCGCCGCCATAGATCACGTTGGGCGAATATTCGAACCCCTCATAGAGCGTGGGATAGAAGAACAGCGCATTGCGCCGCTCGACCACCGGCAGCACCTCCTTGCGCGACGACGACATGTAGCAGCCGAACAGCGCCGTGATCCGGTCCTCGACGATCAGCTTCTCGGCCATCTCGCCATAGCAAGACACCACCGAATCGGGGTTGTAGCTGACCGGCGCGATGGGCCGGCCGCGCACCCCGCCCGCGGCGTTGATCTCGTCGATGGCCAGAAGCGTGCCGTTCAGCTGCGACTGCTCGATGATCGACGTCACACCCGTCGTTGAAAAGAGGATCCCGATCTTCCAGCTGTCGTCACTGCTCACCTTGGCCATCCTTGTTCAATCATACCGAAAGACGACACCGTCCCCCTCCCGGTCCGCCGACAGCCTCAGCGTGCCGCCGCTGCCGGACAGGCCGGCCGCGGTGCCGGGCTCCAGCAGATAGGTCGCAAGGGGAAATTCCAGATGCCGCCGCATCGCGCGTCGCAGCCCGCGTGCGCCGAACCGCTTATCATAGCCCTGCTCGGAAAGAAAATCGCGAAGCGCGTCCGATATGGCAAGGCTCACGTCATGTTTGCGCAGCCGCCGGTTGAGGCGTTCCAGCTCGACCTCGACAAGGCGCGGCACGGTCTCGCGGCCGATCCAGTTGAACGTATCCACATGGTCGATCCGGTTGACGAATTCCGGCGGGAAACGGTCCAGCAGGCATTTCATCACGATGTCCTGCGCGCGGGTCCGCCGGTCCTTGCCGCCCTGCCCCTTCAGCAGCGCCAGAAGCCCCGGCCGCCCCTCCTGAAGCTCCATCAGCTCGCGCGCGCCCAGGTTGGAGGACATGAAGATGATCGCGTTGCGGAACGAGAACGTCCGCTCGCCCGAGGCCACCGTCAGGATGCCGTTGTCGAACACGTTGAGCAGCGCCAGCACCACCTCGTTGCTGGCCTTCTCCAGCTCGTCGAACAGCACGATCCCCGGAAGGTTGCGCGTGCCCTCGATCTTCTCCTGATCGAGGATCGTCGTGCCCTCCTTCGACCCCACATAACCCGGCGGCGCACCGGTGAACGAGGCCGCGTAATGTTCCTGCGCCAACGTGTTCATGTCGATCCGGCACATCGCATCCGCATCGCCATAAAGCGCGCGCGCGATGGTGCGCACGGTTTCCGTCTTGCCCACCCCGGTCGGGCCGCAGAACAGCAGCGAGGCCAGCGGCTTGCGCGGGTCGCCGATATCGGCGCGCACGACCTTGAGGATCTCCAGAACCTCGGCGATGGCGTCGTCCTGCCCGATGATCGAGGCGCGCAATTCGCGCTCGACCACGCCCATGTCGAAGGAAAAGCGCGAGTTGAGAAAGCTCGCCCCGGTCTTGCCATTGGCATGGCTGATCGCGGCTGTGTTCTCGTCGGCCAGCGCGCTCTTGAGCTGGTTCTCGCGCTGCACGGCCTGCAAGCGGTCGGTCATGAATGGCATATGCTGGGTTCCTTCGGGATGGTGCTGGCGGTTGGCGCGGCGCCGCAAGGGCGCCGCGCCGCGTCACGGGACCGCTTGTCAGCCGGCCTCTCTTTCCTTGGCGCCCGTGGGCAGGCTGCCCACCGGGCATTGCGCGACGCCGATCGTCTCGCGGGTGAAAGCCTCGACCTGCTCGCGGGTCTTCTCGGCGTCGTTCACCCAGTTGCGATAGAACTCGAACGGGCAATCCGCCACGCCCTTGTCGCCATCGCCCGAGTTGTGCATGCCGGTATAGCCGCGGTGCAACAGCTTGAAGAGGTGGTTCTGCGACTGGTCGTTCTTGCGCGCGTCGCGGATCTGCGACACCGACAGCTGTGCGTACTGGATGCCCATCTCCTCGGTGCCGCATTCGCCCAGCGTGCGCCCGTCGAAACCGATGATCGAGCTGTGCCCGAAATAGGTATAGACCCCGTCATTGCCCGCGGCATTGGCCACCGCGACATAGCAGTTGTTGGCCCAGGCCATGCATTTGGCCATGGTGATCTGCTGTTCCTTGGCGGGATACATGTAGCCCTGGCAGCGCACGATCAGTTCGGCGCCCCGCATCGCGCAATCGCGCCAGATCTCGGGATAGTTGCCGTCATCGCAGATGATCAGGCTGATCTTCAGCCCCTTGGGCCCTTCGGCAACATGCGTGCTGTCACCCGGATACCAGCCCTCGATCGGGCACCAGGGCAGGATCTTGCGGTAGGTCTGCACGATCTCGCCCTTGTTGTTCATCAGGATCAGGGTGTTGTAGGGTGTCTTCTTGGGGTGCTCCTCGTGGCGCTCGCCGGTCAGCGAGAACACGCCCCAGACGTTGGCCTTGCGGCAGGCGCGGGCAAACACCTCGGTCTCGTCTCCGGGGATGGTGACGGCCGTTTCCATCATCTCGTCAGGATCGTACATGATGCCCTGAAGGCTGTATTCGGGGAAGATCACCAGATCCATGCCGGGCAGGCCCTGTTTCATGCCCTGGATCATCTCGCCCATCTTCTCGGCATTCTCCAGGACCTCGGCCCGGGTATGCAACCGGGGCATCTTGTAGTTCACGACGGCAACACCGACGGTATCGTCGCTGCTGGAAATGTCTCCGTGTCTCATTGTCTTTTCCTTTCCTGTTGGCGAGGTTGGTTGGCATGTTCCTGCGTCTTCAGAACGTCAGGTGTTCCTCCACGACGGAGTCTGTCAGCTCGGACGAGGTGCCGCTCAGCACGACGCGGCCCTTGTCGAGCACAAGGAAGCGGTCAGAAGCAGCCCGCGCGAAAGGCACGTTCTGCTCGACCAGGATGATGCCCAGACCGCGTTCGCGGTTGAGCGTGATGATCGCGTCCTCGATCTGCTTGACGATGTTGGGCTGGATGCCCTCCGTCGGCTCGTCGAGGATCAGGATCTTGGGGTCCATGGCCAGCGCCCGGGCGATGGCCAGTTGCTGTTGCTGTCCGCCCGACAGATCGCCCCCCCGGCGCGAGATGAACTCGCGCAGGATCGGGAACATGTCGAACAGATAGTCGGGGATGTCGCGCTTGCCGTCGGCCCGCGCGAAGGTGCCCATCAGGATGTTCTCGCGGACCGTGAAGCGCGGGATGATCTCGCGCCCCTGCGGAATATAGCCGATGCCCTGCAGGGACCGCTGCGGGGTCGAGCATTTCAGAAGGTCGGTCTGCCCGAACTTCAACTCGCCCCGGCAGGAATCGGTCAGCCCCATGATGCTTTTCAGCAGCGTCGTCTTGCCCACGCCGTTGCGGCCCAGCACCGACAGGAACTCGCCCGGTTTCAGATCGAAGGACACGCCCTGCAGGACCGGGCTCTTGCCGTAGTAGGAATAGAGGTTGCTTGCGCTGAGATGTTCCATCGGTCAATGCCCCAGATACGCGGTCTTGACCGCTTCGTTCTCTTCGATTTCCTCGATCGACCCCTCGGCCAGCAACGTGCCCTGGTTCATCACGATGATGCGGTCGGCCACGGTGCGCACGAAGGACATGTCGTGTTCGACCACGATCAGCGTGTGGTTCTCGCTGAGCGAACGGAAGATGTCGGCGGTGCGGGCAGTCTCCTGGATGGTCATGCCGGCGGTCGGCTCGTCCATCAGGATCAGCCGGCTGTCCTGCGCGATCAGCATGGCGATCTCCAGCCATTGCGTCTCGCCATGCGACAGGTTGCCGGCGGGTTCCTCGGTCTTGTCGGCCAGGCCCACCAGATCGAGGATCTCGCGCATCCGCTTGCTGCGGCGCACCGCCGGGGCGGTCAGCGCATGCCAGATGCCCGGCTTCATCGACCGCGCCACCGACAGGTTCTCGGCCACGCTCAGTTCCTTGTAGACCGACGGCACCTGGAACTTGCGCCCGACGCCCAGACGGGCGCGCTGAAACTCCATCATCTGCGAGATCTCGGTCTCCTGAAAGCGGATCGAGCCGCCCGTGGGCTGGGTCTTGCCGCAGATCAGATCCAGCGTCGTGGACTTGCCGGCCCCGTTCGGCCCCAAGAGACACAGGATCTCGCCCTTCTCGACATCGAATGTCATGCCGTCCACGGCGCGCAGGCCGCCGAACACGACATGCAGATCCCTGACTTCAAGCTGTGCCATGCTCAGCCCTCCTGCTTGGATTTGAGGGAGGCGTCATAGGCCGGTTCTTCGGCGTCGCCGCCGCCCTTGCGCCGCAACGCGCGGCCCGCATCGACGATCACGCCGTAGATGCCGCGCGGCATGAACATGACCACCAGCAGGAACAGCACCCCCAGCATCATGTGCCAGCCCTCGACGAAGACATCCGACAGGCGGTTCTCGGCCAGATTGACCAAGATCGCGCCCGCAGCCGCAGCCAGCACCGACTCGCGCCCGCCCACGGCGCACCAGATGACGATCGCCAGGCTGAAGGACACGCTCATGTAGGTGGGCGAGGCAAACTCCAGCACCAGGGCGTAAAGCATCCCCGCCCAGCCGGCGAGCCCCGCCGAGATGCAGAAGATCACCGTCTGGTAATTCGCCACGTTATAGCCGAAATAGCGCGTCCGATCGGCATCCTCGCGGATGGCGCGCAGGATCAGCCCGAATTTGGAATGCGTCAGATAGAGCCCGACGGTCAGCGCCACCATCAGGCAGATGCCCACCAGATAGTAGAAGGACGTCGCATAGATATCGACGGTCCAGCCGAACAGCTCCAGCTGCGCCAGCCCGGTCAGCCCGTTCTGCCCCCCGGTAAAGCCCTGCTGCTCGATCACCAGCAGCTGGAACGCCACGAGGAAGGCCAGCGTGATCACCGCCACGAACACCCCCGCGATGCGCGCGCGGAACATGAAGATGGCGATCAGCCCGCCCACCGCCGCCGGGATCAGCAGACCGGCCAGCAGGGTGAAGGTCAGCGAATGGAACGGCACCCAGAGCGCCGGCAGCGTCTCGACATTGTTCCAGCCCATGAAATCGGGCAGTCCCTCGCCGCTGGCCTTCAGCTTCAGATGCATCGCCATGGCATAGGATCCCATGCCGAAGGTCGCGGCCTGCCCCAGGTTCAGAAGGCCCGCCGTGCCCCAGGACAGCGCCAGCGCCATCGACACGATCGCCAGGCTCAGATAGCGCGAGAAGGTGTTCAGCTCGAACCCGTCATAGCCGAAGAAGGCCGGTACGCCGAACAGGATCACCGCGGCGAACAGCGCCAGCCCGATGATGTCGTAGGAAAGCTTGTTGGTCATCGTCCGGCCTCCTCAGCGGCGGGTGTCGGCGGGGAACAGGCCGCGCGGCCGGAACCGGATCAGCAGGATGATGCCCGCAAGCACCGCGATCCGCCCCAGCGTGTCGTTGATTACGATCGAGAACAGCGCCGTGACCTCGCCGATCAGCATGGCCGCCGCGGCCGTGCCCACCAGGCTGCCCAGGCCGCCAGCGATCACCACCAGGAACGCATCCACCACCAGCCCCGTACCCATCGTGGGAATGGTGCTGAACAGCGGCGTGATCAGCGCGCCGGCGATCCCGGCCAGTCCCGCGCCATAGGCGAAGGTGACGGAATAGACCCGCTTGGCCTCGATCCCGTAGCATTCGGAAATGCCGCGATTCTGGATGACGGCACGCAGCTTCATGCCGAACTCGGTCCGCGTCATCAGCAGCCATGTTCCGGTCAGCACCGCCACCGAGAAGACGATCACGAAGATGCGGTAGTTCGACATCACCAGCGTCCCGATCTCGATATTGCCCGACAGCCAGTCCGGCCCCCTGACAAATTTGGATTCCGCGCCGACGCCCATGCGGATCGCCTGTTGCAGGATGATGCCGATCCCCCAGGTCGCCAGGATCGTGTCCAGCGGCCGGTGATACAGCCATTGCACGATGCCCTTCTCGATGATCCAGCCCACCGCGGCCACCGCCACAAACACCAGCGGCAGCGCCGTGACCACGCCGATTCCGGCGAAGCTCTGCAACGCCCAGGTGGCGTAGGCGCCCAGCATCACGAATTCGCCATGTGCCAGGTTGATCACGCCCATCGTGCCGTAAATGATGGCCAGGCCCAGCGCGATGATCAGCAGGATCGAGGCAAAGCTCAGTCCGGCAAAGACTTGGTTAAAGACTACGTCCATCGGACACATCCCTCCGTTGGTCCGGCTCGGGATACGAGCCGGACACTGTTGGGTTTTCGGTATTAAGGCGGGGTGCGCCCGGTGGCTCAGGTCTTGACCAGACCTTTGCCGGTGCATTCCTGTCCCGGATAGGCAGCGTAGGGCTTGGGCGCCACGCGTTCCTCGGATTGCAGGATCACCTTGGCCTGACCATCGGCTTGCCACTGGGCCACTTTCGGCCACAGATGCGTGTGCAGGTTCTCGTCGATCAGGATCTCGCCCTGCGGTGCCTTCATCGACATGCCTACCGCCGCATCGCGGATATTGGGCGGGCTGACATCGGCCGGATCCAGCTTTTCCATCGCGTTCTTGAACTGGTAGACTTGGAAATAGGCGGCCTCGTTGACGAAATGCGTCACGGCATCGGCGCCGTAGCGCGCCTTGTAGGCTTCGACGAATTTCTCGTTCTCGGGCGACTCGTGCCCCATGAAATAGGGCGCCGACGAGAAGTGGCCTGCTGCCGCCTCGCCACCGATCGCCTTCACCTCGATCTCGGACCGGGTCAGGCTGACGACCGGCATCTTCTCGGGGTTCAGCTCGGCGGCGTGGTACTGACGGGCAAAGGCCACGTCCGAATCACCCACCAGCGTCGAGAAGATCACGTCCGGTTCCTCGGCACGGATGCGGTTCAGCACCGACGAGAAATCGGAATGCCCCATCGGCACATATTCCTCATGCACGACCTCGCCGCTCAGGTCCTTGAGCAAGGTCTTGCAATAGTTGTTCTCTTCCTTGGGATAGACGTAGTTGTTGCCGATCATGTAGAACCGCGGACCGTAGTTCTCGACCAGCCAGGGGATCAGGATATCCTGCTGCTGGTTGGCCAGAGCACCGCCATACATCACGTTGCGCGAACACTCCCGCCCCTCGTAGAGCGTCGGATACCAGTAGAGGTTGTTGCGCTGCTCGGCCACCGGCAACACCGCCTGGCGGCTGGACGACGTGTAGGAGCCGAACACGCTGACGCATTTGTCGCGGATCATCAGGCGCCGCGCCCGGTCGGCATAGGTGGCCGGATCCGAGGCCGGATCTTCGATGATCGGGCGCAGCTGCTTGCCGTGGATGCCACCAGCAGCGTTGATTTCCTCGATCGCCATCAGCGCGGCGTCATGCAGCGTGTGTTCCACCACCGCCACCGCGCCGGTGAGCGAAAAGAGCAGCCCCACCGGAATGTCGTCCCCCGCTGCATAGGCGCGGCCCACTCCGCTCAGCAGGGCCGGTGCCGATAGCCCGCCCGCCAGTCCCATTGTGCCGACAGCGCCGGCGCGTCCCAAGAATTCCCGTCTTTTCATTTTTCTTCTCCCTGATTGGCGTTCAAAACATCAAGCAAACAAAAAAAATGGCCCCCAGCCACAGCAAACGCTGCGATTGAGAGCCATCTTGCTCGTATATCTCGGACAAGCTCGCTGTTGAGCTCGACGCAATCTTTCGCAAGAAATAGATTCGATGCAAGAAAAATATTTCGTTGCGTCACCGGCGACGTGGTGAAACCCGGCTTTTTTGTGTCAACCACGGTTGGTTTTCGGACTGCTCCGGCCTCCTGCCGATCGTCACTTCGGCGTTCAGGCCCCGCTGAAATCGGCGCGGTCGATCTGCTGTGCGGAAGTCATCGCCGGTCAGTGTCGCGGCTCAGCGGCCGCCAGGTGGACAAGTCGACCGAACTGGCCTGAAGGCGCCGTGCGCAAAGGCTTGGCACGGGTGCGCATGGAAGGGCATCAGCAGGCTATAGTCGATCTCGCCGGCGGTGCGCTCGATTTCCTCGACCACCCAGTTCAGGTAGGCGCGCGGATTGACCCGGTTCAGGCGGGCGCTCTCGATCAGGGTATAGTAGGTCGCCCAAACCTGCGCCGCCTCATGCGAACCGGCACCGAGCGAGTTCTTCTTCGCCAGGGCGATCAGCCGCATGCAGCGCTCGACGGGATTGTTGTCGATCTCGAGCCGGCCATCGAAGACGAACCGCCATGTCTACCGCCAACCTACCAGCAATCCGTGCTTGCCGCCCCGCTTGGAACAAAGGGCGCATCGTCGGTCAAAAACGTCCGCTGCAACCGAAGCATGTCTGGGCGATCCGGGTCCGACTCGAAATCGCGCATCGCACCAGAGAACTGGCGCTCTTCAACCTTGCCATCGACAGCAAATTGCGTGGCTGCGACCTGGTGCGGCTCAAGGTCGCCGACCTCTATGCAGCGGGTCAGGTCAAGCACCGCGCTACGATCGTTCAGAGCAAGACAAGAAGGCCTGTCAGCTTCGAGGTCACCGAAGGTACCCGGAAAGCAATCGCAGCCTGGCTGGATGCCCCGCTCATGGTCGGGTCGGAGCATCTCTGGCCGGGACGGTTCCACGAACGGCGGCATATCTCAACACGGCAGTATGCTCGCCTCGTCCGGGACTGGGTGACCTCCATCGGTCTCGAGCCAAGCGCCTACGGCACCCATTCCATGCGCCGCACTAAGGTTGCGCAGATTTATCGGAAGACCGGCAATCTTAGAGCAGTGCAGCTATTGCTTGGCCATACGAAGATGGACAGCACCGTGCGTTTCGGCGTCAGCCTCACGCCGGTAGCCGACACCTTCCATGCGCGGGTTCTTTCCAGCGCGATTTTCCTTTTGATCCTGCTTACCGGCTGGACGCGCGGTTTTTCCGGGCTGGAGCGGCTGGAACAGGTGTCGGTCGGCATCAAACTTGCCATCATCGCAGGCCTGCTTTTTGGCCTCGCATTGTATTTCGCGCGCCAGGCGACGGTGGGCGAGTTGTTTTTCAATCCCGTGGCAGTCACGGGCTGGGGCGGTGTGACGCTTGCTTTCGGCCTGATCGTCACCGTTCAGGGGTTCGAGACGTCGCGCTACCTGGGTGCCAGCTATGACGTGGCGACGCGCATCCGCTCGATGCGACTGGCCCAGGGAATGTCCACCGCGATCTACATGATCTATATTTTTCTTCTCGCCTATTCCCTGCCACGCGGTACGATGCCGCTGGACGAGACCGCAATCACCGCCGCGATGTAGATCGTCGCCCCCATCCTGCCTCTTCTTCTGGTCGCGGCGGCGCTCAGCGCGCAGCTCAGCGCTGCCGTGGCCGATACCAGCGGCTCGGGCGGGCTGATCGAGGAGCTGGCGAAGGGCCGGATCACCACACGCCAGGCCTATGTGGTGCTGGTGGCAGCCGGACTGGTGCTGACCTGGACGACTAACGTCTTTCAAATCATCAGCTACGCGTCGCGCGCCTTTGCGCTCTATTATGCTCTGCAATCTGCGATCGCGACAATGGGTGCGTTGCGCGACCGCGACTGGCCGCGACTGGCCATCTTCGGGGCCGCATGCGTTCTGGCCTCGCTGATCGTAGTCTTTGGTCGCTCCATCGAATGAGTGGGGCATCCCCGCGATTGTTTCGACCCTAATGCGGCGCGTACGGTCTTTAACGCTCATTTTTGGCACAGGCAGAAACGGCCCCTTTTGACGCTGCCAAAAACCCTGTTCAAAACCCAAGTGGTTGTTGAAGGTTTTTGGCTGTCCTTCGTTAGCGGACATCCATCCATGACGCAGCATTCTACACTTCGGGCTCGGAGCCGACCTTCGCTGCGAGATAGGCCAACGACTGCTCAGGGCCGGCCGCGACGGACCGGCCCCAGGCGCTCAAATCTCTACCGACTCTGCAATCGCGAGCGCATCCTCCAGTTCGACGCCGAGGTAAGCCCCGAACAGGTTGAGGTAGTAGGCAACCGAGATGACATAGGCGAACGCCAGTGACCAGGATGCCAACGTCTCCAGACGGCGCTCTACGCGCGGTCGATATCCTGACGCGCGTTCGATCGTGACCATGTTGGCGCGGATCGCGGCACCAAAGAGATAGGCACCCGCGCAAAGCGCCAGCATAACGCCGGGCGCAAGATAGCCATAGAGGTCTTCCAGAATCGGCCCCAGGATCAGAAATCCGCTTCCCATGATCGAGGCGAGCGGCGTGATGGTCGCGAGCCAGAGCCGTGATCCGGACAGCCGCGGGTGGATCAGGACACCGGCGACGGCAACGATGACCAGAAGAATGAGCGCGCTTTGCATGCTGGTCGGTTTAGCTCAATATCCGACGGCTTTAAACCAGACGGAGATAATATCAGCTCGGCTCCGCCAGGGAGGTTTGGGCACCTGCTTTTTGAAAAGTTCCCATTTGCCGAGTGCGAGTTAACCTTCACATCGAGCCATGCTATGCGCGTGCCATGACACAGCGCACACAAGATCCCCCGATGCAGATCGCCAAGCAGCGTTTCAAGCTGCGGGTCTGGATCACGTCAAGGCTCTGGGCACAGGTGATGGCCGGGATGATCTTGGGCTTCGGCCTTGGCCTGCTGCTGAGCGAGGCAACGGGGCTGGTTCATCCGGACACCGCCGAGGTGATCGGGATATGGTTGGCGCTGCCCGGCAAGATATTCCTGGCGCTGATCGCGATGGTCCTGATTCCGCTAATCTTCTCGTCGATCGTGGGGGGACTCTCGGGGGCCGGATCGGGCGAAGAACTGCGCTCGGTCGGCTTGCGTCTGGCAGCCTTCATCCTGTCGACAACGACGGTTGCGGCGACGATCGGCGTGATGCTGGCCCAGTGGCTCGAACCCGGCGAGGGGCTTGCCGGGTTTGCGTCGGGGCCGGCTGATGCGGCCCTGCCGGACGTGAGCGCCGCGATACCGGAGGTGCCGGATCAGGAGGCACCAGCCGCCCTGCCGGACATGATCGTCAATATACTGCCGACCAACCCCACCGCGTCGATCGTGCAGGGCGATATGCTGGCTGTCGTCGTGCTGGCGCTGCTGGTCGGTGTTTCTGTCACCCAGGTTCAAGCCAAGCGCGCCGCGCCGTTCCTGGCCCTGATGGACGCATTGCTGTCGATCTCGATGAACATCGTGAAATGGGCAATGTTTCTGGCACCTTTCGCGGTTTTCGGGCTGATGGCGCAAGCGTTGTTGCAGAACTCATGAGCTTCCGGGATTCACGGCGTGAATCCGGTGGGTTAAGAGCCTGCCATGAGCAAGCCCGAACCTGCCCGCTACCGTACGACCAACTGGAAATCCTATAACGACGCGCTGAAGCGGCGCGGATCTCTGCTCGTCTGGCTAGACCGGGACATGGACTGGCTTGCGCCGAAGGCAGGCAAGCCCGGACGTCCGCCGGTCTTCTCCGACGCCGCCATCCAGTTCTGTCTGATGATCAAGGTGCTCTTCGGCCTGCCGCTTCGGCAAACGACCGGAATGGTCGCCAGCATCCTCGAGATGGCTGGTCTGGACTG
>NZ_FTMK01000038.1 GCF_900156255.1 Paracoccus thiocyanatus | reverse complement strand
ACTATCCTTGACAGAGAACCTTGCACATCTGTCCTTCCCGAAAAGGGAAGGATCATCTCTGCTCGTCTTCCCACTCGCGCGGGCCGACAAACAGTGAAGCTGACACCTGGATCATCGGGTCACCCCTACCAGGCCGATACGCAAGCTTCCCGTCGAAAACGACCAGACCGCCCGCATATCCCTTCATGAAACAGCAATGTCAAAAAGCAGGGGAAACAAAATCACGGAAGAGGCGCCTAACAAGCGACGCACCGTCCGGTCGTGCATTCCCAGATTGTCCCAGAACCGCGCGTCAAGCGCCGCGTCCCGTCCCGTTCCGACCGTCCCGTCGTCTCGGTGAGCGGGTATTTAGGGTCTGGGGCGCAGGCTTGCAAGCGCTAAAATCGACCCCCTTGGCAAGAAACAGGCAATACCATGATTTAATGTCATTTTTCTGTCGCATATTTCGCGCCAGGATAGCCTGTTTGCCTGGGCCGGCGGGCCGCCGCCCTGCGGATCGCGCCGAAGTTCCGGCGATTCCCGGCGCGATTCCCCGCATCCCAGCCGGATTCGCGTGCCCGAAGGGGATGGGATCGGCGCCGGAAACGCAAAACGCGGCCCCGAGGGGCCGCGCCAAGGCAGAACCAAACGCCGGAAAGCTTAGCGCTTGGAGAACTGGAACGAACGGCGGGCCTTGGCCTTGCCGTATTTCTTGCGCTCGACCACCCGCGAATCGCGGGTCAGGAAGCCCGCGGCCTTCAGCGCCGCGCGCAGGCTGGGCTCGTGCAGTTGCAGCGCCTTGGAGATGCCGTGCTTGACCGCGCCGGCCTGGCCCGACAGGCCGCCGCCCGCAACCGTGGCGTAAACGTCATACTGGCCCGCAACGCCGGCCACGTCGAAGGGCTGGCGCAGGATCATTTGCAGCACCGGGCGGGCGAAATATTCGGCGATATCCTTGCCGTTCACCACGACCTTGCCCGAGCCGGGCTTGACCCAGACGCGGGCGACCGCATCCTTGCGCTTGCCGGTGGCATAGGCACGGTTCAGCGCGTCGCGCTGGGGTTCGTGCACGGGCGCGGCCGCAGGCGCCGCCGCCGCGACCGATTTCAGATCGTCGAGGGTTTTGATGTCTTCGGCCATGGCTTACGCGCTCCGGGTATTCTTGGCGTTCATGGACTTGACGTCCAGCACTTCGGGCTGCTGCGCTTCGTGCGGGTGTTCGGCACCGGCATAGACGCGCAGATTGGTCATCTGCTGCTTGCCCAGCTTGTTGCGCGAGATCATGCGCTCGACGGCCTTGATGACCACACGCTCGGGGTGGGCGCCTTCCAGCACCTGGCGGGCGGTGCGGTGCTTGATGCCGCCCGGATGGCCGGTGTGCCAGTAGTATTTCTTGGCATCGCGCTTGTCGCCGGTCATCTGCACCTTGTCGGCGTTGATGATGATGACATTGTCGCCCATGTCCATGTGCGGGGTGAAGGTCGGCTTGTGCTTGCCACGCAGGCGCATCGCCACGATCGAGGCAAGACGGCCCAGAACGACGCCCTCGGCGTCGATCAGGATCCACTTCTTCTCGATCTCCGCCGGTTTCGCGGTATAGGTTTTCATCTGTCGGTCCCTTTGGGGGCTGTAATTCGAGATGGAGCTATATCGGCAAAAGCCACGCGCAGGTCAAGCGCGTTGCGGGCGATTTTATCCATCGAATCCAGCGGCTTATGAATTAGGTATCTAAATACCGCAAGATAAGCGCCGTCGCGGTCAGCGTTTCGGCGGAATCGCATAGGTCATCGAACAGCGCGCCACCGGGTCTTGCCCGCCTTGCGCGCGGATCAGCACCTCGCCCACCGCCAGAAGCCGGCCCAGCTTCAGGATGCGGCATTCGGCCAGCAGGTCGCGCCCCGCTTCGGGCTTGCGCATGAAGTCGACCGAGGCGTTAGTCGTCACCGCCAGCGCCACCTCGCCGATGCGGGCCAGGATGGCCAGGTAGATCGCCACATCCGCCAGGGCGAACATCGAGGGGCCGCTGACCGTGCCGCCGGGGCGCAGGTGCCGGTCGTCCACGACCAGCCGCGCGGTCAGCAGGTCCTCGTCCACCGTTTCCACCCGGACCTGCCCCGCGATCTGCGGGAAGCTGCGTCCGAGAAATTCGTTCAGCGCCTCGCGGCCCATTGCCAATGCCATGCTTCCCCCCTGCCGGAACGGCCGCTAGACTGGCCGGCAAAGCCCGAAAAAGACAAGCCTCATCGTGGCGTCAGGAGGAATGATGAAGGACGGAAATCCCGAACCGCTGGTGCTGCGCCAGGACGACGGCCCCGTGGCGCGGCTGATCCTGAACAGCCCGGCGAATTACAACGCCCTGTCCACGGCGATGATCGACGCGCTGTCCGATGCGCTGGACGAAATCGCGGCGGATGAGGATATCCGCGTCGTGGTGCTGGCCGCCCAGGGCAAGGCGTTCTGCGCCGGGCACGACCTGCGCGAGATGCAGGGCGCGCGCAATGACGGGGATGGCGGCCGCGCCGCCTATGAACGGCTGTTCTCGCGCTGCGCCGAGATGATGCAAAAGCTGCCGGCCCTGCCGCAGCCGGTCATCGCCGAGGTGCAGGGCATTGCCACCGCCGCCGGCTGCCAACTGGTCGCAAGCTGCGACATGGCCGTGGCGGCGGAAGGCGTGCGCTTTGGCGTGAACGGGGTGAATATCGGGCTGTTCTGCTCGACCCCGATGGTGGCGCTGACCCGCGCCATCGCGCCGCGCGCCGCCTTTGAATTGCTGGTGACGGGCGAATTCATCGACGCCGCGCGGGCGCGCGAGCTGGGCCTGGTCAACCGCGTCACCCCGCCCGCCGCGCTGACGGCCGAGGCGACGGCGCTGGCGCGGACCATCGCCGCCAAGCTGCCGGCCGCGGTGCGCATGGGCAAGCGGGCCTTTCACGCGCAACGCAACCTGGGCCTGGCCGACGCCTATGACGCGACCGGCGCGGTGATCTGTGAAAACCTGCTGCTGCCTGACACGGCCGAGGGGATCCAGGCTTTCCTGGAAAAGCGGCCCCCCAACTGGGATTAACCCAGCGCCGCTAGCCAGGGAAAGGTCTCAAGCAGCCAATAGGCAAAGGTCGGGAAGGCGCCGGTCAGCAGCGCCGCCCCGACCACGACCAGCAGCGCGCCCATGATGCGCTCGATCAGCTTCAGATGCGGCTTGATGCGGTTCATCACCCCGATGGCGCGGTTGATGAAGATCGCCGATAGCAGGAACGGAATGCCCAGCCCCAGCGCATAGACCGCCAGCAGCGCGGCACCGCGCCCGGCCTCGGCCCCGGTGGCGGCCAGCGACAGGATCATGCCAAGCTGCGGCCCGATGCAGGGCGTCCAGCCAAAGGCAAAGGCCAAGCCCAGGATATAGGCCCCCAGCGACGATCCGCCCTTGTCGCCAGCATCCAGCCGCGCCTCGGTATCCAGGAACGGGATGCGGATGAGGCGCAGGAAATGCAGGCCCATGATGATCACCACGACCCCGGCCCCGCGCGCCAGCCAGTCCTGCCATTGCAGGAATATCCGGCCAAAGGCCGAGGCCGCCATGCCCATCAGCAGAAAGACCGTCGACAGCCCCAGGATGAAGAACAGCGCCGGCACCACGGCGCTGCGTTCGCCCGATTTCAGCCCTCCGACGCCGACCCCGGTCATATAGGCCAGATAGGGCGGCACCACCGGCAGGACGCAGGGCGACAGAAAGGACAGGATGCCCGCCAGCAGCGCGACCGTCGCGGCGGGCAGGAAGGCGGCGTCTGCAAGCTCGATTCCCAACATGTCCAGCACCTTGGCTTAAGGAAAGGGCGCGGGAAAGCCCCGCGCCCATAACAGTTTCGTGGGAAGGCTGCGACAGATCAGCCCTGGGACCACCAGCCCCGGCGCTTGGGGCGCGACGGCTCGTCGTTCGCGGCCGCCGGCTCGGGTTCCCGCTGCGGCTCTGGCGCGGCTTCGGGTGCCATGGCTTCGGCCTCGCCGGGCTCGGCCGCGGCTTGCGGTTCCGCATCGGCTGCCGGGCGCGCCACGGGTTCCGGCTCCTGCGTGTCGGCCTGGGCCGCCGGCTCGGTCGCGGCCGGCTCTTCGGGCTGGGTATCGGCCTCGGCGGGTTGCGGTTCGGCGGCGTCGGGCTGTTCCGTCTCGGCGACAGCGGCCGTCACCGCGTCCGCGGCAACGGGCTGCGGCTCGGCCGCGGTCGTTTCGGCCGGCTCGGCCGCGGCGGCTGCCGCCTCTTCGGCCGCGTCATCCGGCTTGCGACGGCGGGTCCGGGTGCGGCGACGCGGCTTTTCGGCCGCTTCCACGGCAGGCTCGGCCTCGACCGCGGGCTCGACCTCGGCGGGCTGTTGCCCCGGCTCGGTTTCCCCGTCCGCGTCCTCGGCCCCCTCCTCGGCGCCGTCCTCGGCATGATCGGAACCGTCCTCGGCATGGGAGGCTTCGCCCTCGCCGTTCTTGCCGCCCCGGCGGCGACGGCGACGGCGGCGGCGCTTGCTGCCGTTCTCGGCCCCCTCGCCATTATCGCCATTCTCGCCGGTCTCGGCATGGCTGTCGTCGGCGCGGTCTTCCTCTTCGGCGGCCTCGAAGGTCTCGTCCTCGGGCGCCTCCTCATCGTCGATCTGCGCCATCAGCCGGGCATCGACCGATACCACGGGCGAGACCACCTCGGGCACGTTGCGGGTCGCGGTCTTGAACTTCTCGATGGCGTAATCGGGCGAGATCAGCACCGGATCGGCCTCGACCCGGACCGACAGCCCATAGCGCGCCTCGATCCCCGCGATATGCTCGCGCTTGGCGTTCATCAGGAAATTGGCGACCGCGATCGGCGCCTTGACCAGCACCTCGCGGGACCGCTTGCGGGTGCCCTCTTCTTCGATGGCGCGCAGGATGGTCAGCGCCAGGCTGTCATCGGACCGGATCAGCCCGGTGCCGTGGCAATGCGCGCAGGGTTGCGTGGTCGATTCCAGCATCCCCGGCCGCAGCCGCTGGCGCGACATCTCCAACAGCCCAAAGCCCGAGATGCGCCCGACCTGGATGCGCGCCCGGTCGGTCTTGAGCTTGTCCTTGAAACGCTTCTCGACGGCGGCGTTGTTCTTGCGCTCTTCCATGTCGATGAAGTCGATGACGATCAGCCCGGCCAGGTCGCGCAGCCGCAACTGGCGGGCGATTTCCTCGGCGGCTTCCAGGTTCGTCTTCAGCGCCGTGTCCTCGATCGAGCCCTCTTTCGTGGCCCGGCCCGAGTTCACGTCGATGGCCACCAGCGCCTCGGTGACGCCGATGACGATATAGCCGCCCGATTTCAGCTGCACGACCGGGTTGAACATGCCGGCCAGATAGCTTTCCACCTGGAAGCGCGCATAAAGCGGCATCGAATCGGTGTAATGCTTCACGTTCTTGGCGTGGGACGGCATGATCATCTTCATGAAGTCCTTGGCGGTGCGATAGCCGCGCTCGCCCTCGACCAGGACCTCGTCGATTTCCTTGCTGTAGATGTCGCGGATGGTGCGCTTGATCAGGTCGCCTTCCTCATAGACCGGCGCCGGGGCGATGGACTTGAAGGTCAGTTCGCGAATCTGCTCCCACAGCCGCATCAGATATTCGTAATCGCGGCGGATTTCCGTCCGGGTGCGCTGGCTGCCGGCGGTGCGGATGATCAGGCCGGCGCCCTCGGGCACCTCCAGCTCGCTGGCGATCTCCTTCAGCTTCTTGCGGTCGGCGGCATTGGTGATCTTGCGCGAAATGCCGCCGCCGCGCGCGGTATTGGGCATCAGCACGCAATAGCGCCCGGCCAGCGACAGATAGGTGGTCAGCGCCGCGCCCTTGTTGCCGCGCTCTTCCTTGACGACCTGGACCAGCATGATCTGCCGGACCTTGATCACCTCCTGGATCTTGTAGCGGCGCGCGCGCGGCTTGCGGGGGGCGCGGATCTCTTCGGTCACGTCCTCCTCAGCCACGGATTCGATGCCGTCATCCTCGGCCGCATCGTCGCCCGCCGAATCGCGGGCCGGCCGGTCGCCGGGCGACCCCTCGCCCGACCCGCCTTCCTGCCCGGCCTCGGCCACGTCCACGGCCAGCGCGCCCGGTTCCACCTCATCCCCTTCGGACGGGTCCACCACGGCCATGCCGGCGATCTCGTCAGAAACGGCGACCGCATCGCCGTTATCCGCGGCGGCCGGCCTGGCCGACCGGCGGCGGCGCGAGCCGCGCTTCTTCTCGCCCTCGTCATCCTCGTCGGCGGCGGCTTGGCGTTCCTCTTCCAGCAGCGCCTTACGGTCGGCCGCGGGGATCTGGTAATAATCGGGATGGATTTCGGCAAAGGCCAGGAAGCCGTGGCGGTTGCCGCCGTAATCCACGAAAGCCGCTTGCAGCGACGGTTCGACCCGCGTCACCTTCGCCAGGTAGATGTTGCCAGCAAGCTGCCGCTTGTTGACCGTCTCGAAATCAAATTCCTCGACTTTGGTTCCATCGACCACGACAACCCGAGTCTCCTCGGAATGCGTGGCGTCGATCAGCATTTTCTTTGACATGTTTCCGTCTTTCGGGCGGCCGCACCGGCCCGCACATCGGCGGGGGCAAGGTTCGGCTGCCGTATGAGAGGACAACGAAGGCCGCACCGCCAGCAGCAATCGCGGCGGCCGGGGAAATCCCCTGCCTCCGTTGCCGATCAAGCTGCGCTGCGCGATCCATCGCGTCTGTTTACCTTTCTTGGCCCATCCGCGCATGCGGTCGGGCTGCGATCTACGGTCGCCCAGAGGCCCCTTGGGGCGTGGGCAGGATTTTCCGCGCGTGGCACCACCGGCACTTTTCAGGTGTCGCGGCTGGCTGGCGCGCTGCGAAACTGGCGAGGTCAAGCAACCATGCGTTGTGGCGCCCACCCTACTGGGGCAAGATAGCGGGGAAGGGCGCGCCGTTACAATCTATTTTTGGATCAGGCGCCGCGTTTTGCCGATCGCCCGCCCGGCCGCCGGCACCGGACCCGCCGCCGGAATCCCGCGCGCCTGGCGATTTCTCCGTTTCCCAAATACCCATGCCCCGGCGCATCCGGGCGCGGCGCCTACAGGTAATCGCCGCGGCTCAGCCCGTATTTCGCCATCTTCTCGTTCAGCGTCCGGCGCGGCAGGCAAAGCTCGTCCATGACCGCGGCGATGCTGCCCTTGTGGCGGCGCATGGTGTTGTCGATCAGCATCTTCTCGAAACTCTCGACATATTCCTTGAGCGGCTTGCCCTCGGTCGTGGTCGCCTCTTGCGTATCCTCGCCATCCGCCATCAACAGCGAGGTGATCGAGCCCGAGCCGCGGCGGTTCTGCAAGACCGCGCGCTCGGCCACGTTGATAAGCTGACGCACATTGCCCGGCCAGGGCGCCTGCAAAAGCTGCGCGGCTTCCTGCGCCGTCACCTGCGGCGGCTCGCAGCCGTATTCCTCGGCGAACTGCTCGGTCATGCGGGTGAACAGCGTCAGGATGTCCTCGCCGCGCGACCGCAGCGGCGGCAGGGTGATCTTCAGCGCCGTCAGGCGATAGAACAGGTCGGGGCGCAGCGAATCCTCGGCCCGCCGCCCCTCGCCGCGGGCGTTGGAAATGGCGATGATCCGGGTCTCGGCCGGGCTGCCCTGTTCGGCGATAAAGGCCAGCAGCCGCGCTTGCAGCGCATCCGACAGCGCCTCGATATCCTCCAGGCACAGCGTGCCGCCGCGCGCCTCCTCGACCGCGGGCAACCCGCTTTCGACCGGGCCGAACAGCTTGCCCGACAGCACCTCGTCGGCATAGGCAGCGCAGGAAATCGGCACGAACTTCTTGCTGGCCCGCGGTCCCACCGCGTGCAGCGCATGGGCGACCAGGGTCTTGCCGGTCCCGGTCTCGCCGTCGATCAGCACATGGCCGTCGGCCTGGCCCAGGTCCAGGATATCCTCGCGCAGCCGGTCCATCACCGGGCTCGACCCGATCAGCTTGGACATGACCTGCTGGCCTTCGGACAGGTCGCGGCGCAGGGCGCGGTTGTCCAGCGTCATGCGCCGGGCCTGGGTCGCCTTCTTGACCAGTTCGGTCAGCCGTTCGGGGTTGAAGGGTTTTTCCATGAAGTCCATGGCGCCGATCCGCATCGCCTCGACCGCCATCGGCACGTCGCCATGCCCGGTGATCATGATCACCGGCAGGCCCGAATCCAGCCCCATCAGCCGCTTGAGGAACGCCATCCCGTCCATGCCCGGCATGCGGATGTCGGAAATCACCACCCCCGGCCAATCGGACCCGATCGCCTTGAGCGCCTCTTCGGCGGTGGCGAAGGTTTCGGCGTCAAAGCCGGACAGCGTCAGCCACTGGCTGATCGATTCGCGCATGTCGGGTTCGTCATCGACGACGGCGATCTTCAAAGTGCGGCTCATGGGCCTTTACCTCTTTTCATCATTCCGCCGCCAGGCGCGTCCCTGCCTTGCGGCCGGGATCATGAAGCGGCAGTTCAAGTTCGAATACGGCGCCCCGCCCTGTTGCATCCAAGGCGTTGTGCGCCGTCAGGCGCCCCCCGAAATCGGCGGCGATCCCCGACGAGATCGCCAGCCCCAGGCCGGTCCCCTCTCCGGGCTTCTTGGTGGTGAAGAAGGGTTCAAACAGATTCTCCAGGTCCGATACACCCGGACCGTTGTCGCGAACGGACAAGAATGCGTGAGACCCGGCGCTTACGGTGATTTCGATGGCCGGATCGCGGACGCCCTTGGTCGCGTCCACCGCGTTGCGCAACAGGTTGATGATGATCTGCTCCAGCCGGATGCGATCGCACAGCACCATGACCGGATAGCGCGGGATATTGCGCTGCAAGCGGATGGTGCGGCTTCGCAACTGCGGCTCCATCATCACCAGCGCGCTGGACAGCGCGGCGCGCAGGTCCACTGGCTCGAACGCCTCGCCGCCCTTTCGGGCATAGGATTTAAGCTGCCGGGTGATGGCGCCCATGCGCTCGACCAGGTCGTCGATGCGCTGGAAGCTCGACTGCGCCTCCTCGGCCCGGCCGCGCTGCAACAAAAGCCGCGCCCCGGCCAGATAGGTCTTCATCGCCGCCAGCGGCTGGTTCAACTCGTGGCTGACCCCCGCCGACATCTCGCCCAGGGCGGCCAGCTTGCTGGATTGCTGCACGGTCTGCTCGGCCACGCGCAATTCCTTCTGCATCCGTTCGCGCTCGGCGATCTCGCGGGTCAGGCGCTGGTTCAGCGCCCGCAGATCAGCCGATTCGCGCATCCAGGCCGCCGATTCGACCCGCGCCCGCCGCGACAGCAGGTAGAACACCGCCGCCAGCAGGATGGCAAAGCCCATGATGACCATGGCCAGCACCGCGTTCACCCGCTCGCGCACCGATTCATAGGTGGTAAAGGCGATCATCTTCCAGCCGCGGAACGGGATGCGCGTTTCCGACTGCATGACGGCCCGGCCCTGCACATAGGCGTCGGCCGGCATCGCCGTCCAATCCGCCGTGACCTGAAAGGCCCGCGCGATGGCCGACGGCGCCGAACGGACCGCCAAGGCTTCGGGCAGGGTCAGCCCGCGCCAGCGCGGCTCGGTCGACAGGATGATCTGCCCCTCGCTGTCGGTGACGGCGATGGCATCGGAAATCCCCGCCCAGGACCGCACCAGCCGCGTCAGGTCCGCCCCCACCACCACCACGCCCAGCGTGCGCCCGTCCGCGACCACGGTCCGGGAATAGGTGAACTCATAAGCCCCCTGCGGCGAGGGCGAGACGGTGAACACCGTATCCTTGGACCGCAGCGCCTCGACAAAGAACGGCTCTTGCACATAATTGGTGCTGATCAGGTTGCGGTCGGTCGAGCCGACGACGCGCCCCGAGGCATCCAGAAGCTTGATCGACGCCGCCGCGATCTCCTTCTGGGCCGAGATCAGCCGCGCCGAGGTCCCCGAGAAATCATTGCCCGACAAGGCCGAGATCAGCGCCGGATCGCGCGCCAGCAGCAAGGGCACCACCGAGGTGCGCTGCAATTCCGAAAGCAGGTTGCCGGTATAAAGCGCCGCGCGCAGTTCGGTCCTGACCCGCGTCGTTTCGGAAAACCGCGCCGTCAGCCAGGCATTGGTGAACCAGACCGTGCCCGCAGCCACGATCAGCAGCACGGCGATCACGCCGCGCAGGCCCCAGCGGCTGGTCAGGCCCGCCCCGCCTTCCGGGAATCCGGTGGAATCGTCTTCCTCTTGCATGAGCCTCCGGCACCGCCCCCGACAAGGGGTCGGCGCAGTCTAGTGCGGCAAGCCGCGCCGCTCAAGTCAGGCCGCGACAAGCTCCTGCATCAACGAGGCAAAAAGCCTCGCGCCATCCATGCCGCCATGGGCGGGATCGGCAGCGCGCTCGGGATGGGGCATCATGCCTAGCACCCGGCGGTTTTCCGACAGCACCCCGGCAATATCCGCGACCGAGCCGTTGACGCCCGGCGCATAAGTAAAGGCGATGCGATCCTGGTCCTTCAGCGCCGCCAGCCCCTCGGGGTCGATCTGGAAATTGCCGTCATGATGGGCGACCGGCACCCGGATCTCCTCGCCCGCGCGGTAAAGCGCGGTAAAGGCGCTGGCGCTGGTCGCCACCCGCAGCACCGCCTCGCGGCACAGGAAACGCAGCCCGGCATTGCGCATCAGCGCACCGGGCAGCAGGTTCAGCTCGGTCAGCACCTGAAAGCCGTTGCAGACGCCCAGGACATAACCGCCCCGCGCCGCATGGGCCTTGATCGCGCCGGCGACGGGCGAATGCGCGGCGATGGCCCCGCAGCGCAGATAGTCGCCAAAGGAGAACCCGCCCGGCACCGCCACCAGGTCGGTCCCGGCCGGCAGCGCCTCGTCCTTGTGCCAGACCCGCGCAACCTCGGCCCCCGCCTGCTCCAGCGCCACGGCCAGGTCGCGATCGCAATTCGAACCGGGAAAGGTGATGACGGCAGCTTTCATGGCGATTCTCCGGGATAAGGCCTCGCGCCCCCATACTCCAAGCCGGGCCGCATGTTAAGCGGCTTTGCACCGCCGCGACCTCTTCCTTCCCCAAAAACGCAAGCGACCGCGACGAAGCGCCGCCGCCGGCCCCTGCCCGTTTCACCGTTTCCCAAATACTCAAAACCCGTGCCGCAAGCGAAAAAGGGCCGAGGTTTCCCCCGGCCCTTCGCAACCCTGCCCGGCGGATCAGCCCGCCAGCGCCTTGTTCAGGTATTCGTCCACCTTTTCCAGATAGCCCATGGTGGTCAGCCATTTCTGGTCCGGCCCCACCAGCAGCGCCAGGTCCTTGGTCATGTGCCCGTCCTCGACCGCCTGCACCGTGACCTTCTCCAGCGTCTCGGCAAAGTTCTTCAGCGCCGCATTGCCGTCCAGCTTGGCGCGGTGCTTCAGCCCGCCGGTCCAGGCAAAGATCGAGGCGATCGAGTTGGTCGAGGTCTGGTTGCCCTTCTGGTGTTCGCGATAGTGCCGCGTCACCGTGCCATGCGCGGCCTCGGATTCGACGATCTTCCCGTCCGGCGTCATCAGCACCGAGGTCATCAGCCCGAGGCTGCCGAAGCCCTGCGCGACGGTATCCGACTGCACGTCGCCGTCGTAGTTCTTGCAAGCCCAGACATAGCCGCCCGACCATTTCATCGCCGAAGCGACCATGTCGTCGATCAGGCGATGCTCGTAGGTGATGCCCTTCTTCTTGAACTCGGCCTCGAACTCTTCCTCATAGACCTTCTGGAACAGGTCTTTGAAGCGCCCGTCATAGGCTTTCATGATGGTGTTCTTGGTCGACAGGTAAACCGGATAGCCGCGGTTCAGCCCATAGTTCATCGAGGCGCGGGCAAAGTCGATGATCGACTGGTCCAGGTTGTACATCGCCATGGCGACGCCGGCGCCCGGCGCCTGGTAGATCTCGTGCTCGATGGTCTCGCCATCCTCGCCGACGAACTTGATCGTCAGCTTGCCCTTGCCGGGAAAGCGGAAATCGGTGGCCTTGTACTGGTCGCCAAAGGCATGGCGGCCGACGATGATCGGCTGGGTCCAGCCCGGCACCAGCCGCGGCACGTTCTTGCAGATGATCGGCTCGCGGAAGATCACGCCGCCCAGGATGTTGCGGATGGTGCCGTTGGGCGATTTCCACATCTTCTTCAGGCCGAATTCCTCGACCCGCGCCTCGTCGGGGGTGATGGTGGCGCATTTGACGCCGACGCCGTATTGCTTGATCGCCTCGGCCGCGTCGATGGTGATCTGGTCGTCGGTGCGGTCGCGCTCTTCGATGCCCAGGTCGTAATATTTCAGGTCGATGTCCAGATAGGGCAGGATCAGCTTCTGCTTGATGAAGTCCCAGATGATCCGGGTCATCTCGTCGCCGTCGAGTTCGACGACGGGGTTCTCTACCTTGATCTTCGACATGGGTGGTCCCTTCGGATTAGGATGCGGCTCGGCCGCGCTATAGCGGCATTCGCAACGAAAGGAAAGCCCGGTATGCCATGGTATGCCGAAGATGCCGCGGCCCGCGCCGAATGGCGGCGCAAGGCGCGCACCGCCCTGGCGGAAATCCGCGACGCACGGGCCGCGCCGGGTTTCGCCCCGCTGGTGCCGCCGTTCCACCTGCGCGTCTTCGGCGACTGCGCTGCCGAGGCGGTCTGGCTCTGCGATGACGAAGGATGCCTGGACATCGACCCCGCCGCCCTGCCGATAACGGCCAGCCTGGCGGCGCGCTGCCGGCTTTGGGCCGAGTGCTACAACACGCATGAGGACGCCTGGTTCGACCATCTCCACGTCAAGGACTGGCCCGCGCCGCCCTTCGATCACTTCAAGGCGATCAACCTGCGCGGCTTCTTCCTGGCCTGCGCGCTCATGCGCGCCCTGCCGGGTTGCCGGATCGAGTTCCTGGACGAATACCGCAACCTGCCCTGGCGCGACTACACCCCCGGCGCACAAGCCGAGAAGCCCCCGCACCTGATCGAGATCACCGCCGAAGCCCTGCGCCACGAGGCGGCAAGCCGGGGCCTGAAACGCTAGCCGCCGGTTCTTGCGATGAAATAGACCTGCGCGCTTTCGCTCAGCCAGGACCACAGCGCCGGCGCGCCGCGCTCGATGCGCAGGCCGACGCGCTCGACCAGCTGCTCATAGGTCACGCGGTATTCCGCCCAGGTGCCGCCGCCCGAGGCGATGTTCTGCATCACCGGCTGCGCCCGGTCCAGCGATTTGGCAAAGACCGCATCCGGGGTCTCGTTCGCCTCGAACTCGGCCCAAAGCGCGCGCAGTTCCGCCCCCTGCGCCGCGGGCAGCAGGCCAAAGATCCGCTCGGCCGCCTCGGCCTCGGCCTGCAATTGCGCCGCGCCGTGATGGGCGGCGCCGCCCTGCGCGTGGATCGGCACGTCGCCCGCGTCGACCTCGACCAGGTCGTGGATCAGCAGCATGCGGATCACCCGGCCGATATCCACCGCCGGCCCGGCATGGGGCGCCATGACCAGCGCGTAAAGCGCCAGGTGCCAGCTATGCTCGGCGCTGTTCTCGCGCCGCGAGCCGTCGCATAGCAGGCTGGCGCGCAGCACCGATTTCAGCCGGTCCGCCTCGGCCAGGAACTCCAGGCGCTGCGCCAGTTCGCCCCAGGGCGCGCGGCCATCCAGCAGGGCCTGCGCCGCCTCCATCGCCTCGGGCCATTCCACCCACAGCCGCCGCGCGCGGCCCGCGGTCATGTTGTCGCGCACGATGGCGACATGATCGGCCAGCGGCTCGGGCGCGCACAGCACCTGGAACAGCGGCTGGGCATGGTCCATGCGCTTGGCCATGCGGGCGTCCGGGCTCTCGCCCGCCTCGAATTCCCGCCACAGCGCCATCAGCGCCTCGCCGCCCGGCAGCATCGCAAACAGCCGGCGCGCCGCGGCATCCTCGGCCGCCTGCACGGCGGCGCCGTCATGGGCCAGATGGATCGGATGGTCGCCGCAGTCGATCTCGACCAGGTCATGGACCAGCAGCATGGCGACGGCGCGATCCGAGGCGCCGAAGACCAGCGCGTAAAGCGCGACGTGCCAGCTATGCTCGGCGCTGTTTTCCGGCCGCGACAGGTCCATCAGCACATTCGCGCGGCTGACGGATTTCAGCCGGCAGGCCTCGGTCAGGAAGGCAAAGCGCAGGGTCAGGTCGGTCATGGCAAAAGCCCAGGCCGGCCCGGCCGGCCCGGTTTCCTATCGCGTGTTCTCGGTCAGGCGGCGGCGCACATAGGTTTGCACCGTGTCGATCATCGGCTTCATATGCGTCTCGTCGTCGCGGAAGAAATGGTCCGCCCCCTCGACCTCTTCATGGGTGATGGTGATGCCCTTCTGCTCGCGCAGCTTGCCCACCAGCGCATGGGTGTCCTTGGGCGGCGCCACCCGGTCGGCGGTGCCGTTGATGATCAGCCCCGAGGACGGGCAGGGCGCCAGGAAGCTGAAATCATACATGTTCGCCGGCGGCGCGACCGAGATGAAGCCGGTGATCTCTGGCCGCCGCATCAAAAGCTGCATCCCGATCCAGGCGCCGAAGGAAAAGCCCGCGACCCAGCAATGCTTGGAATTGGGGTTCATCGCCTGCAGGTAGTCCAGCGCCGAGGCGGCGTCCGACAGCTCGCCGATGCCCTGGTCGAATTCGCCCTGGCTGCGGCCGACGCCGCGAAAGTTGAACCGCATGACGGTGAATCCCATGCGGTGAAAGGCATAGTGCAGGTTATAGACCACCCGGTTGTTCATCGTCCCGCCATATTGCGGATGCGGGTGCAGGATGATGGCGATGGGGGCGTCGGGCGCGGCTTGCGCGTGATAGCGGCCTTCCAGGCGACCTTCGGGACCGGGGAAAATCAGTTCGGGCATGGGCTTCCTTTGAAACTCGGGTTCCTTGACCCTGTGGCGGCGCGGCTCTAGATCGTCAATCTGGGAAGCGCGCCCGACATAGGCAAGACGCATTCAAGGACGGCGCCGGGGGAATTAGCCCCTGGCTTGCGCGCCGTCAATGGTTGCGGCTGGAGGAGAGGCAAGATGAAACTGTCCACCAAGGGACGTTATGCGATGGTCGCCCTGGTCGATCTGGCCATCGCCAAGGGCGAGGAACTGACCTCGCTGGCCGAGATCTCCAAGCGCCAGGACATCTCGCTGCCCTATCTCGAACAGCTTTTCGTGCGGCTGCGCCGCGCCGGGCTGGTCGATTCCGTGCGCGGGCCCGGCGGGGGCTACCGGCTGGCGCGCGCGCCCGAAACCATCCGCGTGGCCGAGGTGCTGGAGGCCGTGGACGAAACCGTCAGCGCCCTGCATATCGGCGCCGGCGCCTCGGGCGGGATTTCGGGCTCGCGGGCGCAGACGCTCTCGAACCGGCTGTGGGAAAGCCTGTCGGCGCATGTCTATGTCTTCCTGCACAATCACACGCTGGCGGATGTGGCGCGCAACCAGTTGCTGCCCTGCCCCGCCCTGCCGAAGATCCTGTCGATCGTGGACGACTGAACCACCCGGCCGCACGGGTATTTCGGGAACGAAGAAATACCCTGTAATCCCAGCGGCCGGGCTTCTTTCGTGTCCAAATATCCCGGGGGAACGCCGGGCTTGCCCGGCGTGGGGGCAGCGCCCCCCGCGGCCGCGCCGTCATGCGCCCGTCACGCTTTCTTGCGAAACCGCGCGCGTGGCCCTAAATGAGCCATTCGTTTTCCAAGCTTCCACGGCCGCAAGGCCCGAGGGGACCCCGAGCCATGACCGATCTGCAAACGCCCTATTACCTGATCGACCTCGCCAAGCTGCGGGTGAACATGGAACGCATCCAGCGCCTGCGGGAACGCTCGGGCGCAAAATGCCTTCTGGCGCTGAAATGCTTTGCCACCTGGTCGGCCTTCGATTTCATGCGGCCCTTCATGGACGGCACCACCTCGTCCTCGCTGTTCGAACTGCGGCTGGGGCACGAGGAATTCGGCAAGGAAACCCATGCCTATTCCGTCGCTTGGGCCGATCACGAGATCGACGAGGCGCTGGGTTACGCCGACAAGATCATCTTCAACAGCCTGGCCCAGCTCGACCGTTTCGGGGCCAAGGCGGCCGGGCGCGGCATTGCCATGGGGCTGCGGCTGAACCCGCGCTTTTCGACCAGCGGCTTCGACCTTGCCGACCCGGCCCGGCCGTTTTCACGGCTGGGCGAATGGGATCTGAACCGGCTGGAGGCGGCGCTGGACCGCATCTCGGGCGTGATGATCCATTACAATTGCGAGAATGCCGATTTCGAACTCTTCGACGCCCAGCTAAGCCGGATCGAGGCGGAATTCGGCGGCTTCCTGGAAAAGCTCGACTGGGTTTCGCTGGGCGGCGGCATCCATTTCACCGACGACGGCTATCCGCTGGACCGGCTGGCCGACCGGCTGAAAGCCTTCGCGCAGCGTTTCGGCGTCCAGGTCTTCCTGGAACCGGGCGAGGCCAGCATCACCCGCTCGACCTCGCTGGAGGTCACGGTGCTGGACACCATCCATCACGGCAAGGACGTGGCCATCGTGGACAGCAGCATCGAGGCGCATATGCTCGACCTGCTGATCTATCGCGAAACCGCCAAGCTGCCGCAAGAGGGCGAACATGCCTGGCAGGTCGCCGGCAAGACCTGCCTGGCTGGCGACATCTTCGGCGAGGGCCGCTTTGCCCAGCCGCTGAAGGTCGGCGATCGCATCAGCATCGCCGATGCCGGCGGCTATACCATGGTCAAGAAGAACTGGTTCAACGGCGTACCCATGCCCGCCATCGCCATCCGGGACGAGGACGGAACGATCCGCCAGGTCCGCCGGTTCAGCTATGACGACTACAAAGCCAGCCTGTCCTGAACAGGCGCAAGCCATCCCCTTTCCCATCCCCGAAAAGGAGACTGAATTGGCCAAGAACGTGCTCATCATCGGCGCCGGCGGCGTCGCCCAGGTGGTCGCGCATAAGGTGGCGCAGAATGCCAAGGAATTCGGAACGCTGCATATCGCCAGCCGAACGCCCTCCAAGGCCGAAAAGATCATCGCGAGCATTCGGGACAAGGGCCATTCGGTCGCGTTCTCTGCGCATGCGCTGGACGCCATGGACAGCGCCGCCGTGGCCGCGCTGATCCGCCGGATCGACGCCGGCATCGTCATCAACGTGGGTTCGGCCTTCATCAACATGACCGTGCTGCAAGGCTGTATCGAGACGGGGGCCGCCTATCTCGACACCGCCATCCACGAAGATCCCGCCAAGATCTGCGAGACGCCGCCCTGGTATGCCAATTACGAATGGAAGCGGCGCGAGGATTGCGAAAAGGCCGGCGTCACCGCCATCCTGGGCGTGGGCTTCGATCCCGGCGTGGTCAACGCCTATGCCCGGCTGGCCGAGGACGAATATTTCGACAAGATCGACAGCATCGACATCGTCGACATCAACGCCGGCAGCCATGGCCGCTGGTTCGCCACCAATTTCGACCCCGAGATCAACTTCCGCGAATTCACCGGCACGGTCTATTCCTGGCAGGGCGGCGAATGGCGCGAAAACCGGATGTTCGAGGTCGGGCGCGAATGGGACCTGCCCATCGTCGGCAAGCGCACCGCCTACCTGTCCGGCCATGACGAGGTTCACAGCCTTGCCGCCCGCTACAAGCAGGCCGACGTGCGCTTCTGGATGGGCTTTGGCGAACATTACATCAACGTCTTCACCGTGCTGAAGAACCTGGGCCTGCTTTCCGAACAGCCGGTCACGACCGCCGAGGGGCTGGAGGTCGTGCCGCTGAAAGTGGTCAAGGCGGTGCTGCCCGACCCCGCCAGCCTTGCCCCCGATTACGAGGGCAAGACCTGCATCGGCGACCTGGTCAAGGGGACGCTGGACGGCAAGCCGGGCGAGGTCTTCATCTACAACGTCGCCGATCACAAGGACGCCTATAACGAAGTCGGCAGCCAGGGCATCAGCTATACCGCCGGCGTGCCGCCGGTGGCAGCCGCGATCCTGGTCGCGCGCGGCACCTGGGACGTCAAGCGCATGGTCAATGTCGAGGATCTGGCGGCCCGCCCCTTCCTGGAACTGCTGGGCGAACTGGGCCTGCCGACCCGCGTCATCGACGCTTCGGGCGACCACCCGCTGTAAGCGGACGGTCCGCCCCTTTGGAAAGCGCCCGCGGCTGGGGGAACCCGGCCGCGGGCTTTGCGTTTCCCCCGCGCGGGACGGGAAAGGGAACGCGCATGCCGCCAGATCAGGAACGCCGCAGCCACATGTTCCCCTTTTCCACGCCGTCGGACCGGGGCGTGGCCAAGGTCGCCAACTGGGCGGTGATCGGCATCTTCGTCATCCTGCTGTTTGGCTTTTTCGCCCAGGCGCGCAGCTTCCTGATGCCGGTCACGCTGGCGATCCTGCTGTTCTTCGTCTTCGTCCCCTTTCGCCGGCTGATGGAGCGGCTTGGCGTCAGCGCCGCCGTCACCGCCGCCATCGTCTCGCTGGGGCTGGTGGTCTCGGTCGTGGTGATCGGCTTCGTCATCTCGGGCCCCGCCGACCGGCTGATCGAGAACGCGCCCCAGATCACCGAGCGGCTGGAACAAAGGTTCTCGGAAATCCGCAGCAATTTCCGCGGGCTGGAACGCGCCGCCGAAAAGATCGACGAAATCGCCAGCGGCGGCGGCGGGACCGACGCCCCCGCCCCGCCCAGCAAGGTGCAGCCCGACGCCATGCTGACCGGCACACTCAGCCCGGTTCCGACGCCCGGCACGACCCCGCCCCCCGACCAGCAGATCGAGGTCGAGGTGAATGCCACGCCCCCGTCCTCGACCCTGGCCAGCGTTCTGGACCTTGGCCCGGCCTTTCTTGGCCAGATCATCTTCACGTTGTTTTTGCTGTTCTTCCTGATCTCGTCGGGCGACCTGCTTTACCTCAAGATCGTGCAAAGCTTCGATTCCATGCGCGAAAAGCGCGGCGCCTACCTGGCGCTGCGCGAGATCGAGGACAGCCTGGGCGCCTATCTGGGCGCGATCACCCTGATCAATGCCTGCCTGGGGCTGGCCATCGGGCTGGCGATGTGGGCCTGGGGTATGCCCAGCCCGGTGCTGTTCGGGCTGGCGGCGTTTCTTTTGAACTTCATCCCCTATCTGGGCTCAGTCACCGGGATGCTCATCGCCGCGCTGGTCGGGGTCTTCGTTTTCGACGACCTTTTCGCGCCGCTGATGGTCGGGCTGACCTATCTGGGCCTGACCGCGTTGGAAGGCCAGCTCATCACCCCCTATTTCGTGGCGCACCGCTTGCAGTTGAACACGGTGGTCGTGTTCCTGACCGTGGCGCTTTGGGCCTGGCTCTGGTCGGTGCTGGGCATGATCGTGGCGGTGCCGCTGCTGGTGGTGATGCGGGTCCTGGCCGACCACATCCCCGGCTTGCAGAAATTCGGCAACTTCCTGGCCGGCGAGGATCCCCCCGCGCTGGAGGACGAAAGCGAAGAGGAAGCCCGCGAACTGGTCGAGGCCGGCGACGATGCGCCCGATGCCGCCCAGGCCGGCACCGCCACCATGGTGCTTGCCACCAAGGAGTGACGGCGCGGGGTCTGGATCACGCCGCGAAACATGGCATGATCGCGACGCCAGCCATGGACGATTCGCGACAGATGACCAAGCCCGCCCCCATCCTCGACCCCGGCCCGCCGCGGCTGCGCATCGGCTTTCTGCTGACCCCGCGCTTCACCCTGTCGGCCTTTGCCAATTTCGTGGACGTGCTGCGGCTCGCGGCCGACGAAGGCGACGGCTCGCGCCCGATCCGCTGCCGCTGGCGGGTGCTGTCGGCCGACATGGCGCCGGTGCAGTCGTCCTGCGGCGCGCGGATCGAGCCGGACGAGCGGCTGGGCGATCCCGCGCGCTTCGACTATATCGTGACCGTCGGCGGGCTGATCGACGGCGGGCCTGGGCTTTCGCCGGAACAGGCCGGCTTCCTGCGCCGCGCCGCCCAGGCGCGGGTGGCGCTTGGCGGGCTTTGCACCGGGGTCTTTGCCATGGCCCGGATCGGGCTGATGGACGGTTATCGCTGCTGCGTCAGCTGGTTCCACCACCAGGATTTCCTGGCCGAATTCGAACGGATGCGCCCGGTCTCGGACCAGATCTTCGTGGTGGATCGCGACCGGCTGTCCTGTTCGGGGGGCGTCAGCGCCGCGCATCTGGCCGCCTTTCTGGTCGACCGCCACCTGGGCCGGGCGGCGGCGCGCAAGGCGCTGTCGATCCTGATGATCGACGAGCCGATGGAGGGCGACCGCCCCCAGCCCGGCCTGCCGCTGGAACTGAATGCCCGCGACCCGCTGGTGCGCCGGGCGCTGCTGGCGATGCAGCAGAACCTGCACGCGCCCTTGCCCATCGCCCGTATCGCCCGCGACCTGGGCGTCGGGCGGCGCAAGCTGGAACGGCATTTCAGCGCCGACCTGGGCATCCCGCCCGCCGATGCCTCGATCCGCATCCGGCTGGCGCAGGCGCGGATGCTGCTGGCGCGCAGCGACCGCACGGTGTCGCGCATCGCCGAAGAGACTGGCTTTTGCGACGCCTCGCACCTGATCCGCGTCTTCCGCGAGACCGAGGGCACGACCCCCGACCTGTGGCGCCAGAACCGCGCGCCCACCGCCGCCGCGCCGCCCTGACCGCCACCATTGCCCGTTGCACGCTTCATTCCCGCAACGTTTTGGGCCGTGGCGGATAATGGCGCCGCCGATTGGGATGATGAAAGGGGAACCCATGCCGAACAAAGCCACAGTCCGGGGCGTTCTTTTGGACGCCACGCTTGCGCCGGTCGCCTTTGGCAAGATCGTCGCGACGCTTCACGGCTCGGATGTCTTCGACGGGGGCGTGCGGGTGGTGACGCAAAAGGTCGAGGCGACGACCGGCGCGCAGGGGGAATGGTCGCTGGAGCTGATCGTGAACGGCGAGGGCGAGGCGGGCACCACCACCTGGACCGTCGAGGGCTATAACCAATATGTCGTCAAGGTGTTCGAGGCCAAGGCGCTGTTCCTGGCCTCGGCGCTGGCGGTGACGCTGGGCGATCTGGAGCGGATGAGCGCCCAGAACCTGCGCGCGGCGCGCGAGGCCGGCGCGGCGCGGCTGGTCGT
>NZ_FTMK01000037.1 GCF_900156255.1 Paracoccus thiocyanatus | reverse complement strand
TTTTCATGTCGGGATCATCGGACAATGCTTTGAAGATACGCTCAAATACTCCCGCGGCACCCCAATCCCGGAAACGGCGGTAGACCGAGTTCCATTTCCCGAACTCCTCCGGAAGATCGCGCCATTGCGCCCCAGTCCGAGCGATCCAGAAAACCGCCTCGAGAAAAAGGCGTGCATCACCGCCCGTTCGGCCGGGATCGGTCTTCTTGCCCAAGCAATGCGGCTCAATCTTCGCCCACTGGCAATCCGTGACGATGTAGCGTTCAACTGGCATCCAAACCTCCCGTTTGGAAAGCTTGAATCAGAAATCAGCTGACAGGGGAATCCTGATACTCAACAGACCCTAGGCCGGGTCATTCCAGTTGATCGCGTTCCGCGTTCCAGAATATTGTGGTCCCGTCCACCGTCCTTCGGACTCCCCCCAGGATATTTCTGCATGGAAGAAATACTGGACCGGATTGCAGGGCTTGGCCCCGGACGACGGCTTGTGGCGATCGCCGGGCCGCCGGGTTCGGGAAAGTCGACGCTGGCCGCGGCGCTGGTGGCGGCGCTGGAGGATGCCGTGCTGGTGCCGATGGACGGGTTTCATCTGGACAACGACCTGCTGGACCGCGACGGGCTGCGGGCCTGCAAGGGGGCGCCCCAGACCTTTGATGCCGCGGGCCTTGTGGTGCTGGTCCAGCGACTGAAGGCCGGGATGGATGTGGTTTATCCGATTTTCGACCGCCCGCGGGATCAGGCCATTGCCGGCGCTGGCCGGGTCGGCGCGGGCGACCGGCTGGTGGTGATCGAAGGCAATTACCTGCTGCTGGACCGCGCCCCCTGGCGCGACCTGGCCGGGCTTTGGGATCTGTCGGTCATGCTGGACGTGCCGAAAGAGGAGCTGCGCCGCCGCCTTACCGCGCGCTGGCAGGGGCTGGGGCGTTCGCCCGCCGAGGTGTCGGCGCATCTGGAAAACGACCTGGCCAATGCGGCGCTGGTGCTGCGCGAATCGCGGCCCGCCGATCTGCGGGTCCGGCCGGCGCCTATTTCTTGGGCCGGAACGCCTTGATGCGGGCGGGGTCGGTGTCGATATGGGCCGCGCCGATCAGGTCAAGGCAATAGGGCACCGCCGCGAAGACCGCATCCAGGCAGGTGGCAATGGCCGAGGGCTTGCCGGGGATGGTGATCATCAGCGTGGCGCCGCGGATGCCCGCGGTCTGGCGCGACAGGATGGCGGTCGGAACCTCGCGCAGGCTGGCGCGGCGCATTTCCTCGCCAAAGCCGGGCAGTTCCTTTTCGATGACATCGGCCATTGCCTCGGGCGTCAGATCGCGCGGTGCCGGGCCGGTGCCGCCGGTGATCAGGATCAGGTCGGCGCCCTGGTCGTCGGCAAGGTCGCGCAGGCAGTCCGCCACGATTTCGCGCCCGTCCGGGATGATGCGGCGCGTGATGTCCATGGGCGAGGTGATGGTGGCGCGCAGCCAATCCTCGGCCCCCGGCCCGCCCTTGTCGGGATATTCGTCGCGGGCTGCGCGGTCCGAGACGGTGACGATGGCGATATGGGCGGGACGGGACATGGTGGGCCTCGTGAAAAAAAGGCCGCGGGGGCTGCCCGCGGCCGCCGGGTCTATTTGAAGCGGGCGTTGCGGTTCGCGACCAGCTTCAGCCGCAGCGCGTTCAGGTGGATGAAGCCGGCCGCGTCCTTTTGGTCATAGGCGCCGGCATCGTCTTCGAAGGTGACGTGCTTTTCGCTATAGAGCGAATGATCCGACCAGCGGCCGACGGTCTGGACGCTGCCCTTGTAAAGCTTGAGCCGCACGGTGCCGGTCACATGCTCCTGGCTTTTGTCGATCAGGGCTTGCAGCATCTCGCGCTCGGGGCTGAACCAGAAGCCGTTGTAGATCAGTTCCGCATAGCGCGGCATGATCGAATCCTTGAGATGGCCGGCGCCGCTGTCCAGGGTGATCTGTTCGATGCCGCGATGCGCTTCCAGCAGGATGGTGCCGCCGGGGGTTTCGTAGATGCCGCGCGACTTCATGCCGACGAAGCGGTTCTCGACGAAATCCAGCCGGCCGATCCCGTGCTTGCGGCCGTATTCGTTCAGCGCCGTCAGGATCGTCGCGGGCGACAATGCCTCGCCGTTGATCGACACGGCGTCGCCCTGTTCGAAGCCGATCTCGATATATTCGGGCTGGTCGGGCGCGTCCTCGGGGTTGACGGTGCGCTGATAGACATAGTCGGGCGCTTCCTCGGCGGGGTTTTCCAGCGCCTTGCCCTCGCTGCTGGTGTGCAGCAGGTTGGCATCGACGCTGAACGGCGCCTCGCCGCGCTTGTCCTTGGCGATCGGGATCTGGTTCGCCTCTGCGAACTCGATCAGCTTGGTGCGCGAGGTCAGGTCCCATTCCCGCCAAGGCGCGATCACCTTGATCGAGGGGTCGAGCGCATAGGCCGACAGCTCGAACCGGACCTGGTCGTTGCCCTTGCCGGTGGCGCCATGGGCGATGGCATCGGCGCCGTGGCGATGCGCGATTTCCACCAGGTGCTTGGAGATCAGCGGGCGCGCGATCGAGGTGCCCAGCAGGTAAAGCCCCTCATAAACCGCATTGGCGCGGAACATCGGGAAGACGAAATCGCGCACGAATTCCTCGCGCACATCGACGATATGGATGTTTTCCGCCTTGATGCCCAGCAGTTCCGCCTTTTGGCGCGCCGGTTCCAGCTCTTCGCCCTGGCCCAGATCGGCGGTGAAGGTGATGACCTCGCAGCCGTATTCGGTCTGGAGCCATTTCAGGATGATCGAGGTGTCGAGCCCGCCCGAATAGGCAAGGACGACTTTTTTCGGCGCGTCGGACATGCAATATGGCCCCCGTTTTAGAGTTGATGTTGCAATAGGATGTTTTCCGATGACCGACAAGGGCGCGGCGCGGCCCAACCGCAAGCAGGGGGTTTTTACGAAGCACGATAGAGGCTTTCCTTTCCGGCGGGGACCGGGCTGGGGCCGCGACGCCTTGATGGACCAGGTGGGCGCGCTGTTGCGGCGCGTCTTTCGCGACTGCTGGTGGCTTAGCGCGATCGTCGTCGCGGTGGTCTTTCTGCCGCTTTTGCTGTGGGACCGCCTGCCAGGCTGGCATGATCCCGTTGCCATGGTGGGGCTGACGCTGGCCTTCGGCGTCGCGGTCCTGGGCTGGAGCATCGCCCTTATGGGCGCCTTGCAGCCCTGGCCGGGGTTCCGGCTGGGGCTGACGCTGGCCATTCCGCTGGCCATGGCCATCCGTGCGCGCATGGACGCGCGGGGCATCCTGGCCCATAGCTTCGGGGTTTCGCCCGACAGCTTTCCGGTGACGCTGGACGTGGTGACGGCCGTCAGCACCCTGTGGCTGACCTTTGCGGGGGTCGGCGTGCTTCTTGTATTGCTGCTGCTGGGGCTGCTGGTCTTGCAGATGCTGGCCGGGACGGGCGCAGGCAGGACCTTCCTGCACTCGATGGCGCTTGTCCTGCCGCTTTCCACGATGGTCGCCATACCGTTTGCATCCTGGCTGGCGATCATGCCCGGCCTGTCCGACCTGGTCCGCAGGCTGGACGGGCAAGAGCAGCACCGTTGCGACTTTCCGGCCATGCCCGCCAAGCCCGTTGCCGTCACCTTCCTGTCCGACACGCAGGTGCTTGCCTGGCTGCCCGATGCCGCGCAACCCGTCGTCCTGCCCTGCGCGCTGGGGGCCAGGTCCTAGCCCAGGCGCGGCGGGTCGCGCGGTCCCCACTTGCCAAGCGCGGTTTTTCGCGCCATTCGCCGATACATGGAAAACTTTGCCACCTTCGTCCGCCAGGCCGAGGTCGCGTTGCGCGACCTGTTCGAACCGACGCCTTTGCAGAAGAACGACCACCTCTCGGCCAAATACGGGGCGGAGATCTGGCTGAAACGCGAAGACCTGACCCCGGTGCGCAGCTACAAGCTGCGCGGCGCCTTCAACGCCATGCGCAAGATCGGCGCCGGATCGCAGGGGCATTTCGTCTGCGCCAGCGCCGGCAACCACGCGCAGGGCGTGGCCTATGCTTGCCGCCATTTCGGCAGCCGCGGCACGATCTTCATGCCGGTCACGACGCCCCGGCAAAAGATCGACAAGACCCGGATCTTCGGCAATGGCGCGGTCGAGATCGTGCTGACCGGCGATTACTTTGACCAGACGCTGGCAGCGGCGCAGGATTTCGCCCGCGTCCAGGGCGCGACCTTCCTGTCGCCCTTTGACGATCCCGACATCATCGAGGGCCAGGCGACGGTCGGGCTGGAACTGCTGGGCCAACTGGACGCGGCGCCCGACATCGTGGTGCTGCCGGTCGGCGGCGGCGGGCTGGCCGCGGGCGTGACCCGCCTGATGGCCGAACTGACGCCGGATACGCGCATCGAATTCGCCGAGCCCGAGGGCGGCGCCAGCCTGCGCCAGGCGCTGCTGGCCGGCGGGCCGGTGACGTTGCCCAGCGTGGACAATTTCGTCGATGGCGCGGCGGTGGCGCGGATCGGCGACCTGCCTTTTGCCGCGCTGCGCGGCTTTGCGGCGGATCGGGTGCATGCCGCCCCCGAGGATCGCATCTGCGCCACCATGCTTGAGATGCTGAATATCGAGGGCATCGTGCTGGAACCCGCCGGGGCGCTGGCGGTGGACGTGCTGCGCGACATCCCGGACCTTTCCGGCAAGCGCGTGGTATGCATCTGTTCGGGCGGCAATTTCGATTTCGAGCGCCTGCCCGAGGTCAAGGAGCGCGCCCAGCGCTTTTCGGGGCTGAAGCGGTATTTCATCTTGCGGATGCCGCAGCGCCCCGGCGCGCTGCGCGATTTCCTGCAATTGCTGGGCCCCGAGGATGACATCGCCCGCTTCGAATACCTGAAGAAATCGGCCCGCAACTTCGGCTCGGTCCTGATCGGCATCGAAACTACCGCCCCCGAGCATCTGGAGCGGCTGCGCGAGCGGCTGGAATCGGCGGGCATAGGCTATCGCGACATCACCCGCGACCCGGTCCTGGCCGAATTCCTGATCTGAACGACGCTTAGGCAAGGTGCGCCTGCCTGCCGGGCCGCGACGCGCTGCCCAATTGCCGCATGAGCGCCCGTTTCGACGCGGAATAGCTGGCAAGCAGGGCGTCCAGATCGACCATGGGTGCGCGGCCCTGGGCGGCCAGCCGTTCGCCCTGGTCGCACCGCCTGCCGAAATCGGCAAAGCCCAGGTTCCAGGCGCAGCCCTTAAGGAAATGCAGGTCGGTTTCCAGCCGCAGCGGATCGCCCGGCGACAGGCGCATGATGGCGCCTTCGACCTCGTCCAGGAACAGTTCCAGGATTAGCTGGAATTCGTCGTCCCCGACTTCGCCGCGCAATTCGTCGATACGGTCCCAGTCCAGCATGGACAACCCCCGGAAGAATCAATTCCCTCTCCATAGCAGGGATTTCGTCTATAACGTGTTAATCGCGAAAATTGTCTGGATTAACGGATCATTCAGCCCCGCCGGTTTAGACAGTGGCGCATGATGACCCTCGACCCACAAACCACAGGTTCAGCGACGCAGGTGCCCAGGCTGGTGCTGCTGGTGGATGACAGCCGCGCGCAGCGGCGGACGCTGGCGGTGCAACTGACCCGCGCCGGCTATCACGTGGTCGAGGCCGCGGCCGGCGACGAGGCGATGCGCCTTTGCCTGGAGCGGCGGCCCGATATCGTCATCTCGGACTGGATGATGCCGGGGCAAAGCGGGCTGGATTTCTGCCGCCGCTTCCGCGAGATGCAGTCGGATCGCTATGGCTATTTCATCCTGCTGACATCGCGCAACGACAAGAAGGACATTGCCGAAGGGCTGCGCGCCGGCGCCGACGAATTCCTGACCAAGCCGGTCTCGGGCGCCGAACTGCTGGCCCGGCTGTCGGCCAGCGAGCGCATCCTGGGCATGGAGGAAAGCCTGCGCAACGCCAACGCCCAGCTTAGCGCCACCCTGGCGCGGCTGCGCGAAACCCAGGCGGCGCTTGACCGCGATCTGCGCGAAGCGCAGCGGCTGCAACAAAGCCTGGTGCGCGAACGGCACGGCCGCTATGGCGAATTCGATCTTTCGCTGCTGATGCGGCCGGCGGGCCATATCGGCGGCGACCTGGTGGGGTTCTTTCCGATCAATGCCCGCCGCGTCGGGCTGTTTGCGCTTGACGTGGCCGGGCATGGTGTGGCCGCGGCGCTGCTTTCCGCCCGGCTCGCGGCGCTGCTTTCAGGGGGGACGGACCAGAACATCGCGCTGCGAATCACCGAATTGGGGCTTTACGACGCCCGCCCGCCCGCCGAAATCCTGGGCCAGCTCAACCGGCTGATGATCGAGGAACTGCGCACCGACGCCTATTTCACCATGGTCTATGCCGACCTGGACTTCCTGTCCGGGCAATTGCGGCTGGTGCAGGCGGGCCATCCCCACCCGATGCTGCAACGCGCCGACGGCCGGATCGAGCGCGTGGGCCAGGGCGGCCTGCCGGTCGGGGTCTTTCCCCATGCCGAATACGAGGAACTGCATCTGGCGCTTGCCCCCGGCGACCGGCTTTTCATCAGCTCGGACGGGCTGACGGAAAGCGAAAGCCCCCGTGGCCAGCCGCTGGGCGAAGAGGGGCTGAACGCCATCCTGCGCACCAATGCAACCCTGCGCGGTGATGCCTTGCTGGAATCGATTTGCTGGTCGGCGGCGCATTACGCCGGCGGAGAGCGCAAGGACGACATCTCGGCCGTGCTGATCGAGCGGCAGAAAATGGCCGAGGCGCCCTGGGGCTGACGCATGGCCCGCGCGAAAGGCCGCGCGCCGGGCCTTGCGCGGGCGCGGCAATAGCCCCACCCCCCGCGCCGGGGCATGCGGCGGATCGGGCGTAACCCAAGCCGGACCGGCGATTTCCATCACGCGATCCGCGCCTTGCGGACCTGCGCGGCCCAAGGGGTTTTCCGGTTGCGCGATCCTCGTGCAATGGCGCGGCCTGCGGCGGGCATCCGCACCAACCAAAGCAAAAGCCGCGCAAACCCAAGGTCTTGCGCGGCTTTTGTCTTATGGTGCCCAGGAGAGGACTCGAACCTCCACACCTTGCGGCACACGGACCTGAACCGTGCGCGTCTACCAATTCCGCCACCTGGGCAGGTTGCGTAAGGCGGGTGATTAAGGCCAGCCGCGGGGGGTGTCAACGGGGGATCGGCAGAAAAATGCGCCATGCCGGAAATCTTTTCGCCCTGCCCGCCGGCCGGGGCGAAAACGGCCCCTTGGCACCCCGGCATCCCGCCCCCTGCCAGCCCCTTGCGCAATACCCTATCCTATCGGTCAGGTTGTCGCAGCAGGGCGGCCGGGACTAGAACCCCTGCCGTAAGGCATTCGCAACAATGCCCTGGCAAACGGATTTTTCCGATGGACGACCTTAGAACCCGCGAATGGGACGCCGTGGTGATCGGCACGGGGATCGGCGGGGGAACGGTGGGACGCGGCCTGGCCGAGGCCGGGCTTTCCGTGCTCTATGTCGAAAAGGGTCCCGACCTTGGCGATGCGTCCCTGTCGGCGCTGGACCTCAAGACCCGCGATCCGCAGGAACGCATGGACCATGGCGCCTGGCCCTGCCTGCTGGAAGCCCAGCTTGACGGCAACTGGTGCGAACTGGACGGCATGATGGGCGCGGGCGTCGGCGGCACCTCGGCCTTTTACGCCGCCACGCTGGAGCGCCCCGAACGCCACGACATGGAGAATTCGCGCGATCATCCGCATCCGACCGGCGGCTGGCCGGTGGGCTATGACGAGATGCGGCCCTGGTTCGAACTGGCCGAGCGCTATTTCCACATCAATGGCGAGCCGGACCCGCTGGCCCCTGCCGGCGCAAAGCTGTTGCCGCCGGTCCAGCCGCTGCCCGCCTCGGACGCGGCGCTGATCGCGGCGTTGCGCCGCACCGGCCTGCATCCCTATCGCACGCATATGGCGGCGCGGTTCCTGCCGGGTTGCGAGCATTGCTTTGGCCGGCGCTGCCCGCGGCGCTGCAAGATGGACGGCCGCTCGGCCGGGGTGCTGCCGGCGCTGGAAACCGGCCGGGCGGCGCTGATCGACCGCTGCACCGTGACCCGCATCCTGGCCGACGGGCGGCGCGTCCTGGGCCTGGTCTGCCGCCGCGAGGGGCAGGAATTCACCCTGCGCGCGCGGACCTATGTCCTGGCGGCGGGCGGGCTTGGCTCGCCTTCGTTGCTGCTGCGCTCGGCCTGCGAGACCTGGCCTCAGGGGCTGGGCAACCGCAACGGCATGGTGGGGCGCAACCTGATGTTCCACCTTAGCGAAATCATCGCCATCTGGGCCGGACAGGGCCGGTCCGAGGCCGGCGCCTCGCGTTCGATCAGCATGCGCGACCTGTATTTCCTGGACGGGCAGCGTTTCGGCACCGTGCAATCCATGGGCCTGACCGCCGGCTATGGCGAAATCCTGCACGCGCTGAACGGCCGGTTCGACCAGTCGGCGCTGCGCCGGGTCCGGCCGCTGCGGCACGGGCTGCGCCTTCCCGCCATGGCGGCGGCGCGGCTGCTGGGCCATGCCAAGCTGTTCGTGGGCGTGCTGGAAGACCTGCCCTATGCGCATAACCGCGTTCTGCCCGATCCGGACGATCCGGACCGGCTGCGCTGCTGCTATGACATCTCCGAGGAACTGCGCGGCCGCCGCGCCGCCTTTCGCAAGGCGTTGCGCGCCGCCTTCCGCCCGCATCGGGCCATGTTCATGGGCGCGGCGCCGCAGTTGAACTTTGCCCATCCCTGCGGGACGCTGCGCTTTGGCCGCGACCCGGCCACAAGCGTCCTGGATCCCGGCTGCCGCCTGCACGGGATCGAGAACCTGCATGTCGCCGATTCCTCGTTCATGCCCACCTCGAACGGGGTCAATCCCAGCCTGACCATCGCCGCCAACGCGCTGCGGGTGGCGGACGGGATCGTCGCAGGACGGCAGCCACGGCTTGCCGCTGGCGGAAGCCTTGGGTATTGAACAGACAAGCACGCCAGGAAGGGAGCGCCCGCATGTCCGCAGCCAAGCTTGTCACCATCTATGGCGGGTCCGGTTTCCTGGGCCGGCAGATCGCGCGGCTGATGGCCGCCCAGGGCTGGCGCATCCGCGTCGCCGTGCGCCGCCCCAACGAGGCCGGGGTGGTGCGCACCTATGGCGCGCCCGGCCAGGTCGAGCCGGTGCCCTGCAACGTGCGCGACGATCTTTCCGTGACCGCCTGCATGGCCGATGCCGATGCCATCATCAATTGCGTCGGCATCATGGTGCGCGAGGGCAAAAACACCTTTGACGCCATCCACGAACAGGCGGCCCTGCGCATCGCGCGGATCGCCGCCGCGCAGGGCGTGCCGCATGTCGTGCATGTCTCGGCCTTGGGGGCGGACCCGGATTCGCCCAGCCGTTATGCTGCGTCAAAGGGCCGGGGCGAGGCCGCGGTGCTGGCGCATCGCCCCGATGCGGTCATCCTGCGGCCGTCGGTCATGTTCGGGCCGGACGATCATTTCTACAACCGCATCGCCTCGATGAGCAGGCTTGGCCCGATCCTGCTGGTGCCGGGCGCCGCGACGCAGGTGCAGCCGGTCTATGTCGAGGACGTGGCGCGCGCCGCCGCCATCGCCGCCGCGGGCGAGGCCCGGCCCGGCATCTATGAACTGGGCGGCCCCGACGTCTTGACCATGCGCGAAGTGGCGCGGCAAGTGCTGGCCGCGACCGGCCGCCGCCGCGCCGTCATCGGCCTGCCGCATTGGCTGGGCGGGGCGCTGGGTTCGGTTCTGGACGCGGTGCAGACCGTCAGCGGCGGGCTGTTGACCAACCGCATCATGACCAGGGACCAGGCCCGGCTGCTGCGCATGCCGAACCGGGTCTCGGACCGGGTCATGACCTTTGCCGACCTGGGGATCGAGCCCAGCGCCGCCCCCGCGATCATCGAAGATTACCTGTGGCGCTTTCGCCCGTCGGGGCAGTATCAGGCGATTGCGGCCTCGGCGAAGAACCTGCGCAACGGCTGATGGATCGCAACACCATCGTCGCCGCCGCCCTTGGTCTGCTGGAGGGGCTGACCGAGTTCATTCCCGTATCCTCGACCGGCCATGTGCTTCTGGCGGGCCATTTTCTGGGCTTCGATTCGCCCGGCCGCGCCTTCGAGGTGCTGATCCAGCTAGGCGCGATCATGGCGATCCTGGGCGTCTATGCCGGGCGGCTGTGGCGGATTTTCGCCTCGGCCCCGCATGATCCGCGGGCGCGGCGCTTTATCCTGGCGGTGGCGCTGGCCTTTCTGCCCGCCGTGGTGATCGGCGTCCTGGCGCATCGCATCATCAAGGAAGTGCTGTTCGAAACCCCGGTGCTGATCGCCGTCATGCTGATCCTGGGTGGCGTCGTGCTGCTGTTCGTGGACCGGATGGCGACCCGGCCGCGCCATTTCTCGGCCGAGGATTTCCCGCTGCCGATGGCGCTGAAGATCGGCTTCATCCAATGCCTGGCGATGATACCCGGCGTCTCGCGTTCGGGGGCGACCATCGTCGGCGCCCTGCTTCTGGGCGCGGACAAGCGTTCTGCCGCGGAGTTCAGCTTTTTCCTGTCCATGCCGACTATGCTGGGCGCGTTCGTCTATGATCTTTTCAAGAATCGCGACATGCTCGACGCCGCGGCGACGGGGAATATCGTGCTGGGCTTTGCCTGCGCCTTCCTGGCGGCGTTGGTCGTGGTGCGCGGGCTGCTGAACTATGTCTCGACCTATGGCTATGGGCTGTTTGCCTGGTGGCGAATCGTGGTCGGTGCCGTTGTTCTGCTGGCTCTGTATGCAGGAGGGTAAGCTAAGCTGACCTATTTTTCCCCTTTGCGGCATGGGATTTTAAGCTCTCGGCAAGAAAATCGTTAATTAGGTAAACAAAGCTGACTTTTCTTTGATGGCGGTCTGATTTATCAGGCTAGAACAGCCTGCCATCAAGGGACGCGCAGCCATGGCCACGCAAAAGATGCTCAAATTCGTCACCATCGGGCGCCAGATGCCCGAAAAGCGTGATGCGGCATCCCGGTCGGAAGACTTCCACGAAATCTATCGCGAGTTCGCCGACGCCAAGGCCAAGGAACAGGCCAGCCGGTGCAGCCAATGCGGCGTGCCCTATTGCCAAAGCCATTGCCCGCTGCACAACAACATCCCCGACTGGCTGCGCCTGACCGCCGAAGGGCGGGTGCAGGAAGCCTGGCTGCGCGCGCAGGAAACCAACAGCTTCCCGGAAATCTGCGGCCGCATCTGTCCTCAGGACCGGCTGTGCGAAGGCAATTGCGTCATCGAACAGTCCGGCCACGGCACCGTCACCATCGGCGCGATCGAGAAATACATCACCGACACCGCCTGGGAACAGGGCTGGGTCCAGCCCGCCGCGCCCATGCAGGAACGGGCCGAATCCGTCGGTATCATCGGCGCGGGACCGGGCGGGCTTGCCGCCGCCGACCGGCTGCGCCGCATGGGCTTCCAGGTCACGGTCTATGACCGCCACGACCGCGCCGGCGGGCTGATGATCTATGGCATCCCCGGCTTCAAGCTGGAAAAGCAGGTGGTCGAGCGGCGCACCCGGCAGCTTGTCCAGGGCGGGGTGGAGTTCGTGCTGAACGTCGATGTCGGCCAGGACATCAGCTTCGACGCCATCCGCGGCAAGCATGACGCGGTGCTGATCGCGACCGGCGTCTACGAGACCCGCGACCTGGACATCGACAATGCCGCCGCCAAGGGCGTGGTGCGGGCGCTGGATTACCTGACCGCCTCGAACCGGGTCGATCTGGGCGACGAGATCCCCGATTACGAGGATGGCGAGTTGAACGCCAAAGGCAAGCGCGTCGTCGTTATCGGGGGCGGCGACACCGCCATGGATTGCGTCAGGACCGCCATCCGCCAGGGCGCGCAATCGGTAAAGTGCCTGTATCGCCGCGACCGGGCCAACATGCCCGGCAGCCAGCGCGAGGTGCAGAACGCCGAGGAAGAGGGCGTCGAGTTCGTCTGGCTTACCGCCCCCGGTGCATTTACCGGCCACGTCACCGGCGAAGCGATGCTTGCGCAAGAGGTGGACGTGGACGGGCTGGCCAGCGTCGGCGCGGTCCGGGTGCAGCGGATGCGGCTGGGCCCGCCCGACGTCTCGGGCCGGCAGTCGCCCGAACCGATCGAGGGCGCCGATTACGACGAGCCGGCCGAACTGGTCATCAAGGCCCTGGGCTTCGAGCCCGAGGAATTGCCGCGGCTTTGGGGCGTGGACGGGCTGGAGGTGACGCGCTGGGGCACGATCAAGGCCGATTACCAGACGCACCGGACCAGCCTGCCCGGCATCTTTGCCGTGGGCGACATCGTGCGCGGCGCGTCGCTGGTGGTCTGGGCGATCCGCGACGGGCGCGAGGCCGCCGACAGCATCGCGGGCTACCTGTCCGGCGCCGCGCGCGTCGCGGCCGAATAGCAAGGGGATCCGACCATGGACCATGGAACGTGCAAAGGCCCGCCGCTTGCCCGCACCGGAACGGCGCTGGCCGCCACAATGGCAGCTTTGCTGACCCTTCCGGCCGCACCGGCCAAGGCCGCGAATTTCACCCCGCCCTCGGGCTGCACGCTGGAGGTGACGGTGCAGAACCGCGGTTGCAGCGTCTCGCAGCATTACCGCTGCGGCAAGGATGCGCCGGGCGACCAATGGGTCAGCTATTTCGCAGCCGACGGCCCGACCTTCCAGTCCCGCATCGACCGCGAGACGCGCTGGATGGAAAGCACCGACTTGCGTAGCGGCCTGACCGACCTGCTGGAGGATAAGGCGCGGGACCATGCCTCTTTCTCGGGGCTGCTGGACACGGGCCGCGACGATTTCGACTTCTGGACCCGCTCGACCAGCGGCGAGCGGCTGCGCCATGTCGGCCATGACGAATTGACCGGCGAGACCGTCCAGATCGACGGCGTGACCCTGGAACTGACCCGGTTCGACCTGACCACCTATGCCGAAACGGGACAGGTTCTGATCCGCCGCCAGGGCCAGCAGTTCATCAGCCGCGCGCAGGGCCGGTTCTATGGCGGGGTGGAAACCTCGGAGGATTGGACCGGGACGGCGCGGCAGACGAACGACAGCCCGGTGACGTTCTCGTTTCCGGGAGAGGCGGGCTTCGGCGCGACAAGGCCGGAATATGATTGCGACCTACAGATGGTCGGCGGCGAAGCGGCCGAGACCCTGTGGCAGCTTGTGAAGGAGGCACGGACGTGAAGGACGGCGACATGACGGTCTGGGAACAGCAGGAACAGGCCCGCCGCGACTGGATGGCGGAACATTCGCTTTACCGTGCCGAGGACGAGCATTCGTCCTGCGGCGTCGGGCTGGTCGTCAGCATCGAGGGCAAGGCCAGCCGCCAGGTGGTGGAAAGCGGCATCAATGCGCTGAAGGCGATCTGGCATCGCGGCGCGGTGGATGCGGACGGCAAGACCGGCGACGGCGCCGGCATCCATGTGCAGATCCCGGTGCCGTTCTTTCACGACCAGGTGCGCCGCACCGGGCACGAGCCCGACCCGGGCAAGCTGATCGCCGTGGGCCAGGTCTTCCTGCCGCGCACCGATTTCGCCGCGCAGGAGCGTTGCCGGACTATCGTGGAATCCGAAGTGCTGCGCATGGGCCATTACATCTATGGCTGGCGGCATGTGCCGGTGAACACCGCGGTCCTGGGGGAAAAGGCCAATGCCACCCGCCCCGAGATCGAGCAGATCCTGATCCGCTGCGAAAAGGCCATCGACCAGGAGCAGTTCGAGCGCGAGCTTTACATCATCCGCCGCCGCATCGAAAAGGCGGCGGTCGCGGCACAGATCGCCGGCATGTATATCTGCACCCTGTCCTGCCGCAGCATCATCTACAAAGGCATGATGCTGGCCGAGCAGGTGGCCGAGTTCTATCCCGACCTCAAGGACGAACGGTTCGAGTCCGCCTTTGCCATCTATCACCAGCGCTATTCCACCAACACCTTTCCGCAATGGTGGCTGGCGCAGCCTTTCCGCATGCTGGCCCATAACGGCGAGATCAACACGCTGAAAGGCAACTCGAACTGGATGCGCAGCCACGAGATCCGCATGGCCAGCCGCACCTTTGGCGAGATGGCCGAGGATATCAAGCCGATCATCCCCGGCGGCTCGTCCGACTCGGCGGCGCTGGATGCGGTGTTCGAGGTGCTGGTGCGTTCGGGGCGCAATGCGCCGATGACCAAGACCATGCTGGTGCCCGAAGCCTGGTCCAAGGCGACCACCGACATGCCCAGGGCCTGGGCGGACATGTATGCCTATTGCAACGCGATCATGGAGCCATGGGACGGGCCGGCGGCGCTGGCGATGACCGACGGGCGCTGGGTCTGCGGCGGGCTGGACCGCAACGGGCTGCGGCCGCTGCGCTATGTGGTGACCGGCGACAACCTGCTGGTTGCGGGGTCCGAGGCGGGAATGGTCCCCGTCGATGAAAACGGGGTCCGCGAAAAGGGCGCGCTGGGGCCGGGCCAGATGATCGCCGTCGACATGGCCGAGGGCAGGCTTTACCACGACCGCGAGATCAAGGACCACCTGGCCGCCAGCCAACCCTTTGGCGATTGGGTGGAAAAGGTCGTCCAGCCCTCGGAATTGATGGCCAAGCTGCCCGAAACCGCGCTGCATGCGGGCCAGGACCTGCGCCGCCGCCAGATCGCCGCCGGCTATACGGTCGAACTGGTCGAGCAGATGCTGGTGCCGATGGCCGAGGACGCGAAAGAGGCGCTGGCCTCGATGGGCGACGACACGCCGCCCGCGGTGCTGTCGCGCCAGTTCCGGCCGCTGTCGCATTACTTCCGCCAGAACTTCAGCCAGGTGACGAACCCGCCCATCGATTCCTTGCGCGAAAGCCGGGTGATGAGCCTGCGCACCCGTTTCGGCAATCTCAAGAACGTGCTGGACGAAAGCGCGGCCCATGCCGAAATCACCATGCTGGAAAGCCCCTTCCTGGCCAATGGCGAGTTCGAAGAGCTGACCCGCATGTTCGCAGGCCAGGCCACGCAGGTCGATTGCACCTTTGCGGCCGGCGGCGGCACCGATGCCCTGGCCGAGGCGCTGGCCCGCATCCGCGCCGAGGCCGAGGATGCCGTCCGTTCCGGCCATGGCCATATCATCCTGACCGACGAGGGGATTGCGCAGGACCGTATCGGCGTGTCGATGATCCTGGCGACCAGCGCCGTGCATAGCTGGCTGACGCGCAAGGGGCTGCGGACCTTCTGCTCGGTGAACGTGCGGGCGGCGGAATGCGTGGACCCGCATGATTTCGCTGTGCTGATCGGCTGCGGCGCGACGACGGTGAACCCCTATCTGGCCCAGGACACCCTGGCCGAGCGGATCGAGCGCGGGCTTCTGGACGGCAACCTGATCGACATCATGACCCGCTATCGCGAGGCGGTGGATGCGGGCCTGCTGAAGATCATGGCCAAGATGGGGATTTCGGTCCTGTCCTCCTATCGCGGCGGGCTGAATTTCGAGGCGGTGGGGCTTTCCCGCGCCATGGTGGCCGAGTTTTTCCCCGGCATGCAGTCGCGCATTTCCGGCATCGGGCTGCACGGGCTGCAAGCCAAGCTGCAAGAAGCCCATGCCCAGGGCTTCGGCGCAGCGCAGGTGGACCTGTTGCCGGTCGGCGGTTTCTACAAGGCCCGCCGCACCGGCGAAAAACACGCCTGGGAAGCCAACACCATGCGGCTGTTGCAACTGGCCTGCGACAAGGCGTCCTATGACATCTGGAAGCAGTTCACCGCCACCATGCGGGCGAACCTGCCGATCCATATCCGCGACCTTCTGGACATCAAGCCGCTGGGCAAGCCGGTGCCGCTGGAGGAAGTGGAAAGCATCACCTCGATCCGCAAGCGCTTCGTGACGCCGGGCATGAGCCTGGGCGCGCTGTCGCCCGAGGCGCATATGACGCTGAACATCGCCATGAACCGCATCGGCGCGAAATCCGACAGCGGCGAAGGCGGCGAGGATCCGGCGCATTCCCACCCGCTGCCCAATGGCGACAACCCTTGCGCCAAGATCAAGCAGGTCGCCTCGGGCCGGTTCGGCGTCACCGCCGAATACCTGAACGCCTGCGAGGAACTGGAGATCAAGGTCGCCCAAGGCGCCAAGCCCGGCGAGGGCGGGCAGTTGCCCGGCATGAAGGTGACCGAACTGATCGCCCGGCTGCGGCATTCGACCAAGGGCGTGACGCTGATTTCGCCGCCGCCGCATCACGACATCTATTCGATCGAAGACCTGGCGCAGCTTATCTATGACCTCAAGCAGATCAACCCGCGCGCCAAGATCACCGTGAAGCTGGTGGCATCCAGCGGCGTCGGCACCATCGCGGCCGGCGTGGCCAAGGCCAAGGCCGACGTGATCCTGATCTCGGGCCATAACGGCGGCACCGGGGCCAGCCCCGCGACCTCGATCAAGTTCGCCGGCCTGCCCTGGGAGATGGGCCTGACCGAGGCGCATCAGGTGCTGGCGATGAACCGCCTGCGCGACCGGGTGACGCTGCGCACCGACGGGGGCCTGCGCACCGGCCGCGACATCGTCATGGCGGCGATGATGGGGGCCGAGGAATACGGCATCGGCACCGCCGCGCTGATCGCCATGGGCTGCATCATGGTGCGCCAGTGCCAGTCGAACACCTGTCCGGTCGGCGTCTGCACCCAGGACGAAAGGCTGCGCGCGATGTTCACCGGCTCGGCCGACAAGGTGGTGAACCTGATCACCTTTTACGCGACCGAAGTGCGCGAGATCCTGGCCAGCATCGGCGCGCGCAGCCTTGACGAGGTGATCGGCCGCGCCGACCTGCTGACCCAGGTCAGCCGCGGCGACAAGTCGCTGGACGACCTGGACCTGAACCCGCTGCTGATTACCGTCGATGGCTCGGAAAAGATCGTCTACGACCGTTCGAAGCCGCGCAACGCGGTGCCCGACACGCTGGACGCCGAGATCATCCGCGATGCCGGCCGCTTCTTTTCGGATGGCGAGAAGATGCAGCTTTCCTATGCGGTCAGGAACACCCAGCGGACGGTGGGCACGCGCACCAGTTCGATGATCGTTCAGACCTTCGGCATGCGCAACACGCTGCAACCCGACCACCTGACCGTGCGGCTGACCGGCAGCGCGGGCCAGTCACTGGGCGCATTCGCAGCACCTGGGCTGAAGATCGAGGTCTCGGGCGATGCCAACGACTATGTCGGCAAGGGCCTGTCGGGCGGCACCATCGTCGTGCGCCCGCCCATGGGCAGCCCGCTGAATGCGGCCGAAAACACCATCATCGGCAATACCGTGCTTTACGGCGCCACCGACGGCCATCTGTTCGCCGCCGGCCGCGCGGGCGAACGCTTCGCGGTCCGCAATTCCGGCGCCAATGTGGTGATCGAGGGCTGCGGCAGCAATGGCTGCGAATACATGACCGGCGGCGTCGCCGTGATCCTGGGCCGCATCGGCGCGAATTTCGGGGCCGGCATGACCGGGGGCATGGCCTATCTTCATGACCCCGAGGGGCTGGCGCGCGACTATATCAACGCCGAAACGCTGGTCCTGTGCCCGGTGACGCAGGCGCATTGGGAAGAGCAGCTTCGGGGCCTGATCGCGCAGCACCAGCGCGAGACCGGCTCGCGCCGGGCCGAGGAGATCTTGCAAGACTGGGAAACCGAAAAGGCGAATTTCCTGCAAGTCTGCCCGCGCGAAATGCTGCCGCATCTCAGCCATCCCGTCGCCCACGTGGACGATCTGGCGGCCGTGCCGGCCCAGTGACGACCGCGGGGGCCGATGCGGCCCCCTTTCCCCTTGACGGTGGGAACGGCGCGGCCCGTCGCCGCGTTTCCATGCAGGTGCGATTCTTTACAGGAGATCACCATGGTTCCGTTTCTTCGTCTGCTGCTGATCCACCTGTGGGTAGGCAGCATCTCGGGTGTGGTGGTGATTGCCGGCCTGACGATGGGATATGTCTCGGCCTGGACCTTCATCTGGGCCGCACTCATCGGCCTGGCCTTGGGCATTCCCGCGGCCCTGCTCAACTGGACCTATCTGCGGCCCCACCGCTCACGCCAGATCGGCTGGAGCTGGGCGATCGCCGACCGGGCCCGCGCCGGCTTTGGCTGGGCCCCCGGCACCCCGCGCAGCCGGGCGGCGATCACCGGGCGCTGATCCCAAAATCGCGGCGGCTGGTTCGGCCGCCGCTGGCCGCTGCGATCTGCGCGCCTTGCCGGGACCCGCAGCCGGCCAAGGCGGTTGGCCATGCCGGCGAACGGGGCTAAACCCCCCCGACGATTCGCAAAAGGGAAGCGCCATGTCAGCGACCGAAAGGATCGCCTTCGGCAGCATCGCCGTGGGGCTGATCGTCCTTGGGCTTAAAACATTGGCCTGGCGGCTGACCGGCTCGGTCGCGCTGCTGTCGGATGCGCTGGAAAGCACGGTCAACGTGGCGACCGCTGTCGCGGCCTTGATCGCCATCCGGGTGGCGGCCAAGCCGGCCGACCGCGACCATCCCTATGGCCACCACAAGGCCGAATTCTTCAGCGCCGTGCTGGAGGGGGTGATGATCATCGTCGCCGCCCTGCTGATCCTGCGCGAGGCATGGCACGGCTTTCAGAACCCGCGCATGCTGGACGCGCCGCTGGCGGGGCTGCTGGTCAACGGGCTGGCTGGCGCGCTGAACGGGCTGTGGTGCTGGATGCTGATCAGCCGCGGGCGACGGCTGAAATCGCCGGCGCTGGTAGCCGACGGCCATCACCTGCTGTCGGACGTGATCTCGTCGGCCGGCGTGGTCGTCGGCGTGGCGCTGGCGGTGGCCACCGGCTGGGCGGTGCTGGACCCGGCGCTGGCGGCGCTGGTGGCCCTGAACATCCTGTGGTCGGGCTGGAAGGTGATGGCCAGTTCCCTGTCCGGCCTGATGGACGAGGCGGTGGGCGAAGAGACCCTGGCCGACATCCGCGCCACCATTTCGGACGCAGCCCAAGGCGCGATCGAGGCGCATGACCTGCGCACCCGCCATGCCGGCCCGCGCACCTTCATCGACTTTCACCTGGTCGTGGACGGCCAGACCACGGTCGAGACCGCCCATGACATCTGCGACCGCATCGAGCAGGCGCTGAAAAGCAAGCTGCCCGGCGCGCTGATCACCATCCATGTCGAGCCCGAGCACAAGGCCAAGCATTCGGGCGTCGTGGTGATCTAGCACCCGCGGCAACGGGTCTTGAGTTCGCCCCGGCCTTCGCCTTTTCTGTGACTTGAAGCGCGCCTGTCCAAAAAAGGAGTCGCCATGTCGTATTTCCTGGGCATAGACGGCGGCGGCACCGGCTGCCGCGCCGCCATTGCCGATGCGCAGGGCCGGATCGTCGGCCGCGGCGCGGCGGGGCCGGCCAATATCTCGGTCGAGACCCAGCAGGCATGCGCCAATATCCTGGCCGCCGCCCGCGCCGCGCTGGCCGAGGCCGGCCAGGGCCGCTTGGACCAGATGACCGCCGTGCTGGGACTGGCCGGCGCCAATGTCACCGCCGCGGCGCGCGCGCTGCAAGCCATGCTGCCCTTTCGCCGGGCGCGGATCGTCACCGATGCGGTGACCGCCGCCCTGGGCGCGCTGGGACAGGATGACGGGATCGTCGCCGCCATGGGCACCGGCTCGGTCTTTGCGGTCCAGACGGGCGGCCGGCTGCGGCAATATGGCGGCCGCGGCTTCGTGCTGGGGGACGAGGGCAGCGGCGCGGTGCTGGGCCGGACATTGCTTGCCGAAGCCTTGCGCGCCGAGGACGGGTTTGCGCCCATGACCCCGCTGCTGCGCGCCGTGCTGACGGAACTGGGCGGGGCCGAGGGCGCGATCTCGTTCGGCTTTCGCGCCCGGCCTGCCGATTTCGCCGCCTTCGCGCCGCGCCTTCTGGCCCCCGGCGATGCGGCGGCGGAACGCATCCTTGCCGCCGCCCTGGCCCAGGTGCAGTCCATGATCGAGGTGCTGCAAGCCGGCCGCGGCCTGCCGGTGGTGTTCCTGGGCGGGCTGGGGCCGCATTACGCCGCCCGGTTGCAGGGCCATTGGCCGATCCGGCCGCCCAAGGGATCGGGCCTTGACGGCGCCCTGCATCTTGCCCGGCAACAGGGGTGACGGCGATGCCTCGCGCCACTGACAAGGACACCATGACCACCGAAATACTGACCGGCGCGCGCATCTTTGACGGCAGCCGCTTTCTGGACGGGCACGCGCTGCTGATCGAAGCGGGCGAAATCGCCGCGATCCTGCCCGAAGCCGACGCCCCCCGGCAGGGCCGGCGGGCGGTGTCCGGCATCCTGGCGCCGGCCTTTCTGGACTTGCAGGTCAATGGCGGCGGCGGGCTGATGCTGGACGGCACGACCGACCTGGACGGCCTGCGCCGCATCTGCGCCGCCCATCGCGCGCTTGGCACGGCGGGCGTGCTGCCGACTCTGATCACCGACACGCCCCAGGCCACCGCCCATGTGATCGCGCTGGGGATCGCCGCCGCCGCGGCAAAGGTGCCGGGCTTTCTGGGCCTGCACCTGGAGGGGCCGCATCTTGACCCTCGCCGCAAGGGCGCACACGACCCGGCGCTGATCCGGCCGATGACCGACGAGGATCTGGCCCGGCTATGCGATGCCGGCCGCCGGCTGCCGGCGCTGATGGTGACGCTGGCGCCCGAGGCGGCAAGCCCGCCGCAGATCGCAGCCCTAGCGCGGGCCGGCGCCGTGGTCAGCCTGGGCCACAGCGATTGCAGCCATGACAAGGCGCAGGCAGCCTTTGCCGCCGGCGCGCGCTGCGCCACGCATCTTTTCAACGCAATGAGCCAGATCGCCAGCCGCGCACCGGGGCTGGCGGGGGCGGTGCTGGCGGGCGACGCCGCGGCGGGGCTGATCGCCGATGGCTTCCATGTGCATCCGGCGGTGATGCGCCTTGCCCTGGCCGCCCGGCCCGAGGGCATCTTTCTTGTCACCGATTGCATGGCCTTTGCCGGCACCGACCTGGCCGAGATGAAGCTGGGCGGCCGCAAGGTGATCCGCCGCGACGGGCGGCTGACCCTGGCGGACGGCACGCTGGCCGGGGCCGACCTGACCCTGCCCCAAGCCGTCGCCCTGCTGGTCCGCCAGGTCGGGATCGCGCCGCAGCGGGCCTTGCGCATGGCCTCGGCCATCCCGGCGGCGCTGCTGGGCTTGCAGGACCGTTACGGCACCCTGGCCCCCGGCCGGCCGGCCGACCTGGTGCTGCTGGGACCGGATTTCACGATGCGCGAATGCTGGCTGTCGTCCTGAAGGCAGACCGGCGCGACAAGCGCGGCCTTTCCCTTGGCCGCCGCCCGTGCGAAACTCGGCCCCGAAACCAAGGACGAGGATGCGATGAACGCCCCCCTGCCCGAGGCGGTGAAGAAATCCGTCTTGCTGAATGGCCTGACCCCGGAAATGCGCGACAAGCTGCTCAAGGATGCCCAGCGGCGCAGCTATCGCGAGGGCGAGACCATCTTCCTGCAAGGCGACCCGGCGCGGGCGGTGTTCATCGTGCTGAACGGCTTTATCAAGCTGTCGCGGCTGACCCCGAACGGGACCGAGGCGGTGGTGGCGATCCTGGGCCGCAACCGCAGCTTTGCCGAGGCGATGGCCCTGCGCGGCACGCCCTATCCGGTCTCGGCCGAGGCGATTTCGGATTGCACGGTGCTTCAGATCGACGGGACGCGGCTGCGCCAGTTCCTGCTGGAGAACCAGGAATTCGCCATCGGGCTTTTGGCCTCGACCTTCGTGCATCTGCAAGCGCTGGTGGACCAGATCGAAAACCTCAAGGCCCATACCGGGGTGCAACGGGTGGCGCAGTTCCTGGCCGACCTGTCGGATGCCGAAGAGGGGCCGGCCGAGGTGCGGCTGCCCTACAACAAGCGGCTGATCGCCGGGCATCTGGGCATGCAGCCCGAAAGCCTGTCGCGCGCCTTTGCCCGGCTGCGCCAGCACGGGGTCGAGGTCGACGCCGACAAGGCTGTCATCGCCGATATCGCGCAATTGCGCAGCGTGGCGATGGATTAGGGTCTGTTGAGATTCATCGTGAGTTGATCAGGGCTGCCACAGCGTAGATCATGGCCTCAAAGGATGTATCGGTCTTTTCGGACCGCATGGCGATACGCTTGAACTCCTTGAGTTTGCAGAAGAAGTTCTCGATGAGGTGGCGGCGCTTGTAGAGTTCGGGATCGATGATCAACGGCGCGCGGCGCTGTGGACGCTGCGAGATGCAGATCAGCGCGCCGCGTGCGTTCATCTCGGCGATGATCCAGTTGCTGTCGAAGGCCTTGTCGGCCAGCATCGCATTGAAGGCGAGCCCCTCGATCAGCGGCGCGACCCCAACCGTGTCAAAGCGGTGCCCCGGTA
>NZ_FTMK01000036.1 GCF_900156255.1 Paracoccus thiocyanatus | reverse complement strand
CTGTCGTAAAGCACCTTGACCTGGCGCTGCCAGTAATCGGTCAGGTCCTCGACATGGTCGTCCGGATCGAAGGCGAAGACGAAGTCATGCGGCCAGGCGCGCGAGAAGCGGGCGCGCAGGTCGAGCGTGGCGTCGATCCTTTCGACCATGTCCTGGCTGCGGATATATTCGTAAAGGATATCGGTATCGAGGGCGCTGCCGCCGCTTCCGGCCAGGGGCGCGAGCCCGCCCAAAAGGTCGATGGCGGGGGTGGATTCCTCTTTGCGCACCGAGAATCCGACGGTCGAGACATATTGGTCCTCGGCGCGCAGCCAGAGATAGGCGGCCCAAAGCAGGCTGGGCAGCAGCACGAGCAGGAGGAAGGATCCCAGGATCAGCCAATGCCGGGGCCTGGGCTCGGCGCGGCCGGCGGGTTGGCGCAGCGGCCGTGCCGGGACGGCGCCGGGCGGGGCGGGCGGCGGGTGCTGGGGTCCGGGCCGTGGCTGGCCGGGCGGCGGCATGGGGCGGACGGGAATGGGCTGCTGCTGGCCCTGCGGACGCAGCGCCGGCGGCTTGGCCTGGCCGGGACGGGGTTGGCCTTGACGGGGTTGGCCGGGCTGCGGGCCGGGGGTGCCTTGGGGCTGGGGCTGGCCGGGCTGCGCGCCGGGGATGCCTTGGCCGGGCTGCGGGCTGGGGGTGACTTGGCCGGGCCTGGGTTGACCAGGCTGTGCGCCGGATGCGCCTTGGGGCTGGGACTGGCCTGGGCGGGGCTGCTGGGCGGGCGGCTGCTGTCCTTGCCGGGCCCCCGCCGCGGCGGGGCTGGCCTCGGCCGGCCGGGGCGGCGCCGGTTCCGCAGCCTGCGACCGGCCGGTCTGCGGTCGGGCATCTTGCGGTCGGCCACCTTGCGGCCCCGGCGATTGGCCACCCTGCGGCTGGCCGGCCGGCTGGGCGCCCAGGCCCTGCCGGCCCTGGAACGGCCGCTGCGCGCCGCCTGGCGCCGGACTGGACGCCGGGCCTGGCGCGGCGCCTGGCGCTGCGGCGGTGCGGCCGGCAGCGGCGGCCAGGCCGGCCGGCGCCGGGGCCGCGCTGTCGGGCGAGGCCGCGGCCGGCCGCTTCGGGGGGCCGGCCTTGCCGCCGGCCGGGGTCGAGGGGATGCTCACGGGCAGCTGCGCTTTCGCTGGTTTACCTTCGCCCGCTCTTGTTACATATTGCCACCCCCACGCACCAGTGCCGCATGTCAAATGTCCGAGATCGAACAGGGCAGGACAGCATGGCGCAGTCAAGACGCACCGGATGCGCGGCCAACCGTCCGGCGCGCCAGTTCAAGTTCGTCGCCTCGATCCAAGAGATTGAAAGCCGACCGATGAGATTGGCGCTTGGCCCGCCCCGCCGGTTGCGCGGCTGATCGCCATGCCGCCAACCGCATAAGCGCGGCTTTGCGGGTCAGGGCGCGCTCGGGTCCCATGCATGTTGCGCAAGCGGCGACACTGCCGGGCCCGTCAGCACCTTGCCGCTTTCGTCGAAACGCGAGCCATGGCAGGGGCAATCCCAGGTCCGATCCGTCGCGTTCCACCCGACGATGCAGCCAAGATGCGTGCAAACCGCGGAAACCGCGCTTAGGCTGCCGTCCTGGTGTCGCGTGACGGCCAGTTGCTCCCCTTTTTTGCTCACGATGCCGCCTTCGCCTGGTCCGATATCCTCTACCTGCACGACCTTGCGCCGCAGCAGCCGGTCGCCGACCAGATGGGCGGCAATCTTGCTGTTCTCGGCGACAAAGGTTCCGCCACCGGCCAGCGGCCTGACACGGTTTGCGCGCAACAGGTCGGCGGCCGGATGCTCTGCCCCCAAGATCGTCGAGGCAATGATGTCCGCCGCGACCGCGCCCTGTGTCAGCCCCCAGGCTTCGAAACCGGTGGCGACCAGCAGATCGGGCTGCGACGCGGTCGCGGCGCCGACGAAGGCCACGCCGTCCATCGGCCTGAAATCCTCGTTGGTCCAAAGATGGCTAAGCGCCTGGATGCCAAAGCAATCCAGCAGCCAGGCCCGCAGATCGGCGATTGCGTCGCGCTGCTGTTCCGGGTCGCCTGGCTTGAACTCCTTTCCGGCCGCGATCAACCAATCCTGCCCGTCCGGCCTGGCAGTCCGGAAAGAGCGCGTCGGCGCGCCGGCGCTGATGAACATGCCTTCGGGCCGCAGGTTTCCCGGCAATGGCGCGGCGGCGACGGGGTGACCAAAAGGAAAGGATTTCGTGAAGAAGAAACCGTCGCTCACGATCGGTATCTGCGTGGCAAGAACGATCCGCCCATCGCCGCGGTCATCGCCATGGTGGCCGAAAGCCCGGCCAGGGCGCCAAATAGCAACCGCTGGGTCAATGAACCATCCTCCGCTGCGCCGCCGGTGGTTTGGGGTCTGTTCGCTTGTGCCGTCTGGATGTATGGCTGCATGCTGGACCTTCCGGATGAAGCTCTTCAACCGTCGGAATGTGCGGATGTTCCCGGCTTTTTTCCGCGGCTCCGGTCGTGCGGGGGCAGCCGGGAACCCGTTTCCTGGGGCCAAGACGCTTCCGTTTCGCTGACCGTGACGATCTACGCGCGGCGCACGTCGGCGATCATGGCGCGAAGGTCGTCCAGCGATTGCTTGCCGAAGGCGCCGAAATCGCCGGCGATGAAGGTGGGCGTCCCGGCCAGTCCCATCTTCTCGGCCAGGATCCATGAATGCTCGATCTGCCGGGCGATCTCGATGTCGTCCATGTCGCGGCGCAGGCGGTCCATCTCCAGCCCGGCGGCCTCGGCGATGCGAAGGGCGCTCTTGTCGTCCGCCTGACCCTCGATGCTCATCAAGCCTTCGTGGAACTGCCAGAACTTCCCCTGCCGCAGCGAGGCCAGCGAGGCGCGGGCGCAGTAAAGCGACCCCGCGCCGAATACCGGCCATTCCCTCAACACGATCCGCAGATTCGGATCCTCCGAGATCAGCTGGCGAATATCCGCAACCGATGCGCGGCAATAAGGGCAGTTATAGTCGAAAAACTCGGTCAGCGTGACGTCGCCCGAGGCATTGCCAAGGACTGCGCCAAGCTGTTCCTGCTCCAGCGCCTGGCGCAGGTCCGCGGGCATCGGATTGTCCTGCGCCGAAGCCGGGATGGCGCTGGTTGCCAGGACGCCTGCGGCAATGCCGGCCTGCATGAAACGCCGACGATCGGGGGTGGGTGTTGTTCTGTCAGCCATGAGCCTGTCCTTTTGGGTTCTGCCGCGCAGCGATATGCGCCGCGACTTAACCCAGCCTTAAGGCGCCGGCCCCAGCCATCCCTTAAGCTGCGCTTAAGCTTGCTCGGCCATCTGCGGGGCGCGGGCACCCAGCCCATGATGACTGGAGCATGAGACATGGACCAACCTTGCCATAGACCGCCGCGGCCGCGCAAATCTACGGCTGCTTGCGATGGTGCAGCCAGCAGGCGCGCTTTCCTGGGCGGGTTGCTGGCCGGCGGTCTGGTGCTGCCGCGGATCGCCGCGGCGCAGGCCGTCGATCCCACGACCGGCCAGGCCGTCTATGGCGCCTCGACCGCGGGCCAGGCTCCCGACCTGGGCGTCTATCAGATCGACCCGGCGCAGGACGCGCGGCGCAATATATCGTCCTTCACGAACCGCCATTGGCGCGAGTTCTATCCGACGCTGGGCAAGGGCGTGATCCTGGCGGATGTCGCGTCGCGCGCCCTTCATTTCTGGTCGGGGGACGAAAGCACCTATCTGGTTTTCCCCTCTTCCATTCCGGCCTCGGAAGAGCTGACCCGGCGCGGCCGGACCGAGGTCGTGCGCAAGGCAGAGCGCCCGTCCTGGACCCCGACCCCCAATATGCGGGAACGCGACCCGACCCTGCCGCAGCGAGTCGAAGGCGGGGCTGTCGACAACCCCTTGGGCGTCTATGCGCTTTACCTGTCCTGGCCCGCCTACCTGATCCACGGCACTCACGACACGCGCAAGATCGGCCGCAAGTCCTCTAGCGGGTGCTACGGGCTTTACAACGAACATATCGCCCGTCTTTACCCGCTGGTCGAGGTGGGAACGCAGGTGACGATCTTTTGACGGCGGCGTGGGCCGGGCGATGCCTGTCCGCGCATTCGCCCTTGCCATCTTAAGCCTGCCTTAAGGTTGGTCGCCGATAGGGACCCGACGCAGCGGATTCGCGAGAATCCGGGCAAGGCCGTTTCCGGCCCCGCACCGATTCATAGGCACGCACGGGAGATAAGCCATGCCGATCACGATGGGCCTTTTGCTGGCCCTGAGCTTTGTCGTTTCGCTTCTGGCGCTGGCCTTTCTCATCTGGGCCATCGCCACGAGGCAGTTCGCGCTGGACCGCGCCCATGCCGCGACGGTCTTCGGCAAGGGCGGCGCGGACGGGCCGGATACGGACGGCACCCACCTGTTCGACACCACCGGCATCGACAAGGTTTCCGCCCGGCCGGTGCGGCTGTTGATCCTGGGCGCGATCTTCTGGCTGGTGCTGGGGTCGGTCTTCGGGGTCATCGCCTCGCTGAAGCTGCATTGGCCCGACTGGCTGAACATGGCGGCACCGCTGACCTTTGGGCGGATGCGGGCGCTGCACCTGAACCTGGTCGCCTATGGCTGGCTGTCGCAGATCGGCATCGCCTGCATGTTCTGGATCCTGCCGCGCATCTTCCGCACGCCGCTGCGCGCGCCGCATCTGCCGGTGATCGGCTTCTGGCTGTGGAATATCGCCGTGACGCTTGGCGCGCTGGCCTTTGCCCGCGGCTGGACCGATGGCGAGGAATGGCTGGAGTTTCCCTGGCAGCTCGACATGCTGCTGGTGCTGGCGGGCGTCTTTTTCGTGGTGCCGCTGGTCAAGACCGCGCGGGCGCGCGAGGTGGACCATATCTATGTCACCGGCTGGTATTACCTGGCGGCGATGGTCTGGTTCCCGGCGCTGTTCTTCATCGCCAACCTGCCCGGCATCCATTACGGGGTCGAAGAGGCGACGGTGAACTGGTGGTTTGCCCATAACGTCCTGGGCCTGTGGCTGACGCCGCTTGGCGTGGGCGCGGCCTATTACTTCATCCCCAAGATCATCGGCAAGCCGATCTATTCCTATTCGCTGTCGCTGATCGGCTTCTGGGGGCTGGCGCTGTTTTACAGCCAGGTGGGCATCCACCACCTGATCGGCGGGCCGGTCCCGACCTGGGTGGTCACGCTGTCGGTGGTGCATTCGGTGATGATGTTCATCCCGGTGATCGCCGTGGCGATCAACCAGCACGTGACCGTGGCGCGCAACCTGTGGGCGTTCAAGGAATCGCTGCCGCTGCGCTTCATCTCCTTTGGCGCGGTGATGTATACGCTGGCGTCGTTCCAGGGCTCGATCGAGGCGCTGCGCTCGGTCAACTCGATCACCCACTTCACCCATTACACGGTCGGCCACGCGCATCTGGGCGCCTATGCCTTCGTGTCCATCGTGATGTTCGGCGCGGCCTATCACATCATGCCGCGCATGATGGGACGCGAGTTCGCCCATCCCGGCCTGATCCGGCTGCATTTCTGGCTGGTGGTGCTGGGCTTTGCGATCTATTTCTTCGCGCTGACCATCGGCGGCACGTTGCAGGGGCTGGCGATGCTGGACGCCACGCGCAGCTTTGCCGAAAGCGTGATCCTGACCAAGCCCTATCTTGAGGCGCGCTCGGTCGGCGGCACGATGATGACGCTGGGCCATATCCTGTTCGCAATCAACATCCTCGGCATCCTGCGCAAGCCGCGCGCGGTTGCCCAAAGCGCGGTGGCCGCAGAATGAACCGCTATCTTCCCCTTGTCCTGATTGCCCTGGGCATCCTGGCCTTTGCGACCCTGATGCTGGTCATCGCCCCCGGCGTCCAGATTGCGCAGCATGCCGTCCCCAAGGGGCTGAACCCCTATTCCGAACAGGAAAGCCGCGGGCGCGAGCAATATGTCAGCCTTGGCTGCGTCTATTGCCACAGCCAGCAGCCGCGTTCGCCCGACCAGGCACCGGATGTCGAGCGGGGCTGGGGCCGTCCCTCGGTCGCGGGCGATTACGTCTTCGACCAGCCGCATCAGCTTGGCACGATGCGCACCGGGCCGGACCTGCTGAACGTCGGCGTGCGGCTGCCTTCGGAAAGCTGGCACCTGACCCATCTTTATCAGCCGCGGGCGATCTTCGGCTGGTCGATCATGCCAGCCTATCCCTACCTGTTCGAGGAAAAGGCGGAAGCCGGCCCCGAAGATACGGTCGTCGTCCTGCCCAAAGGCTTCGGCCCCGAAAGCGGCGTTGTCGTCGCCCGGCAGGCGGCGCTGGACCTGACCGCCTATCTGCTGGCGCTGGACCGGACCTATCCGGTGCCCGAGGACGCGCTGCGCGACGACGGCTATGCCGACAGGGAGAGCGGATCGTGACCAGGATCAACAAGCAAAAGCCCGGCAAGATCGTGAAGCCGGGCGAGGATTTCGAGCCGTGGGAAAGCCACAACCCCGTGCCATTGCCGGTGATCTGGATCGCGGTGGCCCTGGGCATCTGGGGCACGGCGCTGCTGCTTCAGGAACAGGACAGCAAGGTCGTCGCGCAAGCGGAACGCGAGGCCGGAGAGGCCGCCGCGCATGACGCGGCCGAGGGTGGTGCTGCGCTGTTTCTGGCCAATTGCTCGACCTGCCACCAGCCGAACGGCGCGGGCGTCAGGCTGGCGGTTCCCCCCTTGCAGGATTCCGAATTTGCCAAGGCCGGGCCGGGCGTCGTGGCGCAGATCCTGCTGCGCGGCATCGACGGGCCGATCCGGGTCAAGGGCTTTACCTATGACGGCCATATGCCCAGTTTCGCCGAGGCGCTGGATGATGCCGAGGTGGCGCAGCTTGCCTCTTACGTGGGCGCGCGCTTCGGAGGGGGCGAGACGGTGCTGGCCCCGGCCGAGGTCGCGCAATTGCGCATGACCCATTCGGGCAGCGGCAGTTGGCAGGGCGGCGCGGAACTGGCCAGCCTGGTGGCGGATCTGCCCCCGCAGCCGCCGATGCCGGCCACGGCCGAGGCGGGGCTGGACCCGGCCATTTCCGACCTGATCTTCGCCGGCAAGGGCGATGTCTGGTCCTGTGCAAGCTGCCATGGTGGCCTGGGCCAGGGGGCCGAGAACACGCCGCGCCTGGCCGGGCTGTCGCAGGGCTATATCACCAAGCAATTGCACGACTTCCGCCAGGGCGAACGGCACAACGAGCATATGAGCTTCGTGGCCAAGGGGCTGGACGATGCCGAGATCGACGGGTTGGCCGCCTATTATGCCGGCCTGCGCGTGGATTCGACCGCGCAGCCCGCGCTTGGCGGCGATCTGGCGCGGGGCGAACAGATCGCGCTGCAAGGCGATTGGGGCCTTGGCGTGCCGGCCTGTTTCAGTTGCCACGGGCCGTCGGGCTTTGGCGTCGGGGCCGAGTTCCCGGCCTTGGCGGCGCAGCAGCCCGCCTATGTCGCCAGCCAGTTGGCCGCATGGGCCGGCGGGCATCGCAACAATTCGCCGCTGGGGCTGATGGACCGGATCTCCGAGGCGCTGCCCGAGGCGGACCGCCGCGCGGTTTCGGATTACCTGGCGTCGCTTCCGGCGGTTCCGGCGCCCGAGCCGCAGGCAATGGCAAGGATCGAAGGAGGCGAAGATGAGCTCTGAACATCACGACGATGCGGGGCAGGGCCGCAGCGCGAAACGGCTGATCTTCGCGGCGGGCGGCGGCCTGGCGCTGGTCGCTATCGGCGCGCTGATGCTGGAGGCGGGCTGGGTGCCGGGCTGGATCAGCGGGCGCGCCCCTGCCCCCGATGTGGCGGAAAGCGCGTATTTCCAGCCGCCCTCCGAGGCCGAGATCCCCGACGGTCCCTTTGGCGAGGCGGTCAAGCGCGGGCGCGACATCTTCATGAACACCTCGACCAATGCCGGGGATTATGTCGGCAACGGGCTGACCTGCGCGAACTGCCACCTGGACGGCGGCCGCCAGCCGATGTCGGCGCCGATGTGGGCCGCCTACGGGCGCTATCCGATGTATCGGGCCAAGAACGACCAGATCAACACCATGGAAGACCGGGTGATGGGCTGTTTCACCTTTTCGATGAACGCCCAGCATTCGGTGGCCGGCGGCCCGCCGCCGCATGGCAGCGACATCTATCGCGACCTGGAAAGCTATTTCTACTGGCTTGCCACCGGCGCGCCGACCAATGTGCTGATGGAGGGCAGCGGCTTTGGCAAGGTCGCCAAGACCGAGCTGGGCTATTCGCCCGAACGCGGCGAGCAGGTCTTTGCCGCCAACTGCGCCGTCTGCCACGGCCCGGACGGGCAGGGCCAGACCGACGCCAATGGCCGCATCGTCTTCCCGCCGCTTTGGGGTCCGAACAGCTATAACTGGGGCGCGGGCATGGCGCGGATCGACACCGCCGCCGCCTTCGTCAAGAACAACATGCCCCTGTCCCAGCCCGGCAAGCTGACGGACCAGGAGGCATGGGACGTGGCTGCCTATATCGACAGCCACGAACGTCCCAAGGATGCGCGGCAGGGCGAGATGACCGTCGAGCAGACCCGGCAGCGTTTCCACGACGGCGACGAAACCTATTACGGGCAACAGGTGAACGGGGCCCTGCTGGGTGTCGGCACCCCCGGTCCCGAACGGCCCGTGGGGGCGCCGGAACTGCCGATCGGCCCCACCCCGCTGGAATGATGGCGCGGAAATGACGCGGCAACTGTTCGGCATCGAGGGCCTGGCCTGCGCGGGCTGCGCGCGCGGGCTGGAGGGGCGGCTGAAGGCGCTGCCCGGCGTGCAGGCGGCCGGGGTGCATTACCTGACCGCCTCGGCGCTGATCGACTGGGACGAAAGCCGCGCCAGCCGCCAGGACCTGGCGGCGGCGGTTGCCAAGGCGGGCTACCGGATGGCATCCCGCCACCGCCCCGAACAGATTTCCGCCGCCATGGGGCGCCAGTTGCAGCGCCTGGGGGTCCGCCTTGCGGTGGCCGTCTTTGCCGGCATGTGGTCCATGGTGCCGGCGCTGGTGATCTATTTCACCACGCTCGATCCCGGCGTGGCCTGGTGGCTGGCGCTGGCCTCGGGCGTTTTCGCGCTGCCGGTGGTGTTCTGGGCCGGGTCGGGCATCCTTTGGATGGCCTGGCGCTCGGTCCTGCTGCGCGCGCCAGGGATGGATCTGCTGATCGGGCTTGGGGCGCTTGCGGCCTGTGCGGCATCGCTTTGGTCGCTGATGCAGGGCCGGGCCGAGGTCTGGTTCGACACCGCGACCATGCTGGTCACGCTGCTGCTGTTCGGGCGGCTGGTCGATACCGCGACGCGGCGCAGTGCCGTCGACGCCCTGCGCGCAATGGAGGAGGCCGCGCCTGAAACCGCGCTGGTCGAAACCGGGGCGGGCTGGCAGGAACGGCCCTGTGCCGCCATCCCGGTGGGTGCGCGCATCGCCGTCGATGCCGGCGCGCCGGTCAGCATGGACGGGGTGGTGCTGTCGGGCGAAAGCCAGGTCAGCCGCGCCGTCCTGACCGGCGAATCCGCATTGGCCGCGGTCGGACCGGGCGACCGGATCGAGGCGGGGGCGCTGAACCTTGGCCGCCGCCTGGTGCTGGGGGTGGAACGCGCCCATGGCGACCGCGAGATCGACCGCATGGGCGGCGCCATCGCGCTGGAGATCGCCCGGCGCGGCACGCAACCGACCGCCCCGGATCGCTGGGCGGCGCGCCTGTCCCTGGCCATCCCGGCGCTGGCGGCATTGACCGCGCTGCTGTCCCTTGCCTTTGGGCTGTCGGGCGAGGCGGCATTGATGCGCGGGCTGACGCTTCTGGTCGCGGCCTGCCCCTGCGCCCTGTCCCTGGCCCTGCCGCTGGTGCAGATGCGGGCGGCGCAGGCCGGTGCCGCGCGGGGGATGCGGCTGCGCGATCCCGACGCCTTCGCGGCGCTTGCCCATCTGGGCAGCATCGTCTTTGACAAGACCGGGACATTGACCACCGGCCACCCGCAGGTGGCGGAACTGCGTCCGGCGCCCGGCTTCGACGAAGACAGGCTTCTGGAACTGGCCGCGCGAGCCGAAACCGGCATCAGCCATCCCATCGCCCGCGCCATCGTCGCCGCGCATGGCGCCGAGGCCGGGTCGGGCGGCCGGCGCCTGCCCCGAGGCGCCGAGGCCGAAGACGAGGCCGGTCGCATCATCGAGATCGGCTCTGCCGGCCAGCCGGACGATCGGGGGCGCACATGGCTGGCCGTCCGCCGGGACGGGCGCGAGGTGGGGCGGATCGCGCTGGCCGACACGCTGCGCCCCGAGGCGCCGGGCATTCTTGACGGGCTGCGGGCTGCGGGGATCCCGCTGCACATGGCGACCGGCGACGGCGCGCCGGCGGCGATGGCCCTGGCGCGGCGGCTGGGCCTGCCGGCGGATGCCGTGTCGCATGACTGCACCCCGGCGGAAAAGGCGGAATTGCTGCGCCGCTTGCCGCGTCCGATCGCCTTCGTCGGCGACGGGGTGAATGACGGGCCTGCCCTTGCCGCGGCCGATTGCGGCATATCGGTCGCCCAGGCGCATTCGGCGGCGGCGCAGACCGCGGCGGTGGTCGTGACCCGTGGCGGGCTGACGCGGGTGGCCGAGGCCATCGCCCTGTCGCGCCGCATGGGCCGGATCGCGCGGCAGAACCTGGTGCTGGCGCTGGTCTATAACGCGCTGATGCTGCCCGCAGCGGCTTTCGGGATGATCGGTCCCGCCATGGCGGCCGCGGCGATGCTGGCAAGCTCTGTCTCGGTGGTGCTGAACAGCCAGCGGCTGACCGACCGGCCCGCCGGCCGTCCGACGGGCCCGGTTTCGGACCCTGGGCGGGACCTTTTTCGCCCGCGCAATGAAGCCGCAGGAATCGAGGGATCGCGGTGACACCTAGAATATTGGCCTTTCTGCCCTTCATGGTGCTGGCAGCCTGCGGCGCACCGGAAACGAAGTTCCGCAGCTATGACGGCCCCACCGTCACCGGGATCGTCGTCAACAAGGGCGAGCGGCGGATGTATCTGATGAATGGCGCTGGTCCTGCTGGGCATCGGCTGGAACCTGGGCTTCATCGGCGCCTCGGCCATGGTGCTGGACACCCACCGCCCCAAGGAAAAGGCGCGGGTCCAGTCGCTGAATGATTTCGTCGTGTTCTGGCTGGGGCGACGGGCAAGCGGCGCAGCAAGGCCGCAAGATGACCCGCGCCCCTTGATGGGGCATCGGATCTTCGGCACCGTGCAGCGGAGAGGGGTATTTCCGCTGACCGAACGCGCATGGCCCCGGACGTCGTGGTTCCGGCCGGATATGCAACCTGTAGGGGACGGAAGATCAGCGCGGCCATCACGGCCGGCCGTCACTGGCCGATGCGCAGCGGCGGCAGGTTCCCCGACATCAACGCAAAGACCGCCTGCGCAAAGGGCCCCTTGGGCTCGTCAGTGCCGGCGGCGCGCAGGACCGCGGCGCAGCCCGACGGGGTTTCGACATGGCCTGCCTTGGCCGCGCCCGCGGGGGGCGGGTCCATGGTCTGCCACAGGGCCGCAGCTCGTGCAGCCGCCGCCTGGGCCGTCGGGCAATCCGCATAGGCAAGGGCGAGGATCAGCGCCGGGCCGTCCGTCGCCTCCAGATCGGCCAGTGCCGCGCCTTGCCATGGGGGCAGGCCGCCGTTTGCCTTGGCGGCGGCGCGCTCCAGGGCCTCGCGCGCCTCGTCCGGGGTCTTGCCGACAAGGATCGCTGGGTCGATGCCGCCCAGCCCGTGATACGGCCCCAGGAACGCGGCTTGCAGCACCGCGCCCTGCTGCGCCTCCAGCGCCGCCAGCAGGGTCTGCCCGGCGGGGGTTTCCAGCGCCGGGGCCGAGGCGCCCTTGACCGGCGCCAGCGCCGCGCGATCGCCGGCCTGCAACAGCGTCGGACCCGACCGCGCCACGACCGAGGCCTGGCCCAGTTGCCCGCGCCAGGGGTTGGCCGGGTCGCGGGCGCCGATATCCGTCACGTTCGGTTCCCCATTCGCAAGCATCCCCGGCAGCAGCCCGAGGCGGGAAAATCCCTGCGCCGAAAGGCCGGAATAGGCGGCGGCGGCCGCGTCGTCATCCGCGAAACCCCAGATCGAGACCGCGGCGGGCAGCCGTCCCAGCCCGGCCACGAAGCTTAGCGCGGCGCTGTCGATCCCGGCCTTGGCGGCGAAGTCCTGGGGGGTGGCAAGGGCCATCGCCTCGATCGGGCGGATGCCGCCGCCCAGGGTGGCGCGGGTCAGCGCCTCGGGTCCCAACACGCCGCCGTGCCGGGCTGCCAGGGCCGACAGGTCAAGATAGCGCGCGACATCGGGGCTCGCGGCTGAAAACACCGTGTCGGGCAGCACCGACAGGGCGGCGCGCAGATTGGCGCCATCAGCATGGGCGCTGCCTGCGGCAAGGGCAAGGGCTAGCACGGCGGCACGTTTCATGGTCATCTCCCCTTCCATGGACCCCGGCTTTGGCATCGTTGCCGCTTGCCGGGGTTCCGCGTCATTTCCCCTTGTGACGCGCGCGGGCGGCGCAACCTTGGCGGCGACCAAGCTTTTCCGCCCGCGGGCCGTCCCATGTCGAAGGCACACTGGCCAAGGAGCGCGATCTGACCCGTATCTGCTTGATCCTGGCCCTGATGCTGCCGGGGGCTGCCGCTGGGCAGGATCTGCCTCGCCCCCGCAGCCCCGTTGCCGTCGCCGCCGCGTTCCTGCCGCGGGTCCAGGCGACGCTGGACCGGCTGGACGTCGCGGCCGAGGCGCTGGAGATCCGCGCCAACCGTTGTTCATCGCCCGGCGGCGACCGCGACGATATCTTCCACATCTGGATCGGGATGCGTGGCACCACCGCGGCGCCGGCCGGACCGCAGCTTAGGCGGCTGCACGCGGAATGGCGGGCAGCCGGCTGGACCCTCACCCGGATGCGGCAACTGCGCAACGGCGGCGTCAACCTGGCCGCGCGGGAACCGGGGACCGGCAATGGCTACGCCTTCGATTCCGGTTTTGCTGCCGGGCCGCAGCATGTCGCGGGGTTCTTTGACACGCCCTGTTTCCGCAACCCCGACGGCCCCGTCCGCTTCGGCAGGCTGCGCCCGGAACTGGGCGCTCGGCAATGATCCGCCTGCCACCTCGGCCTGCCGCGGCATTCACCGCTTTGCCCGGCGGCGCTTCTGTGGTCTTGTCCGGTTGTCACGGAAACGAGAGCGGGCCCCCGGATCAGGAGGAGGCTTTGCGCGTCGCCGACATTTGGCGGGCAGTGCGCGCGCTGCCCGACAAGCAGCGCGATGCGGTGATGCTGCTCCATGCCGAGGGGCTAAGCCAGGCCCAGGCCGCGCAGGTCATGGGCTGCAAGGAGGTTACCGTCGCCTGGCATATCCACAAGGCGCGCAAGACGCTGCGGGGGGTGCTGTGACAAGCCCGCGGTCCGATCCCCTTGACCTGCTGCGCCGGATCCCCGTGCCCGAACCGGACCCGGCGCGGATGCAGGCCACCATCACGGCCGCGCGGGCGCGCTTTGCCGATCCGGCACCAGCGCCCCCGCCCGCACCGCGCCGCCTTGGGTGGCGGATCTGGCTGGCCCCTGCGGCGGGGGCGCTTGCGGCGCTGGCCGTGGTGGCGTTGCTGATGCCGCAACCCGATGCGCCGCAACTGGCCGACGGCGCCCCTTCGGCCGAGGGACGCGGCCTTGCGCGCGAACCCGTCACGGCGCCCGACCGGCTGGCCGAGCCGCCGCCGGTCCGGGACGGCGCATCCGAACCTGGCGCGCCGCCGGGCCGGGTCATGGGCGCCCGCCCGCCGCAGGCAATGCCGCCGCCCGACGACGCGCTGCCCGCCATCGCGCAGCGCCATGATTTCGACGGGTTCCAGGTCGCCGTGCGTGCGGGCGGCGACAGCGTCACCCTGTCCTTCCTGCGCGACGGGGCCGAACTGGCGTTCGACCGCCGCAGTCTTGATCCCGGCGTAGGGTTCGCGCTGCTGGACGCGTTCCTGCTGGCGCCCCCGGACGAGCCGGAACTGCTGCTGGTGCAAAGCCGTGTCGGGACGGCGGTGAACTGGGACGTGTTCACGGTCAGGCCGGACGGCATCCGCCTGTCGGCCGAACTGTCGCGGCGGGTCCATGACGCGCCCGACCGCGCCGCCGTGGCGGGCCGGCTGGCCGCCCCCGAATAAAGCGCCCAAGGTCCGGGCGGCGCCCCGCGTCCCATGGGGGAACGATGATTTCGGGAAAGGAACCGCCATGTTCCGCAGCATCCTTGCCGCCGCGCTGCTTCTGTCGGGCTCTGCCGTGCAGGCGCTGCCGGTCGAGGCTTTGCCGGTCCCGGCCGCGGGCGAGCAGTTCTGGGGCCTGGGCACCACGGGAATATATTGCGTCAAGGCACCCTGCCCGTGGCGCGGGGTGTTTCGCATCTACCCCGACGGGACCCGCGACCGCCCGCGGTCCGGCCACGACATGCCCGCGCCGCCGCCCTTGCGGGCCGGCAACGCCGACCGCGCCCGGATCGAGGACGCCTTTGCCGGTGGCGGCTGCGTGGTGGCCGAGGGGCATTTCGACGGCGACACGCTGGTGGTCCTGCGCATCGCGGGGGAATGCCGCCACTGGTTCCCCGAACGGCCCGCGGAATGAAACGCGCGCTGCTGCTGGTGGTGGTGCTGCTGGGTGCCGTGGGTGCGGGCTTTGCCCTGTCCGGTCCCTGCGGCTGGGCCGGGCGGGTCGCGGGCGGTGGCGGCTGCGTGGCGACCTTTGCCCTGCGCGACCTGGTGGTGACCGGCGACACGCTGGCAACCGATGCGCAGGGCCGGCTGGTCGTCGGTGGCATCGACTATCGCCCCGGACGCCGCCGCGACCGATTGCAGGCGCAGATGGTGGTGGCGACGCTCGACCCCGCCACGGGGGCCGAGATCGCCCGCGCCGACCTGGGGATGCAGGGCCGCCCCGAACAGTTGCGCCTGTCGCCCGACGGCACGGCGATGGCTGTCAGTTGCAACGCGCTTTACACCTGCGACCTGCCGGGCGGCAGCCAGCCGCGCGAAACCCGCGTGATGCTGTTTGACCGCGACGGCGAACGGCACTGGTCCGGCGGGATCGCGCATCGCGACGCACCCCCGGATGCCGATGGCCGCGCCTTTGATCTGGGGTTTTCCCCTTTGGGCAACTTGGTCTTTGCGCATGTCGCCTTTGACGCGGCCTCGGGCCAGGTGGTCCTGACCCGGCAGCAGCCGCTGCCCGACCCGAACGCCCGCCTGCCCGCAGGGACCGAGATCCGGCTGGGCGACACGGCGCTGGCGCTGGATCTGCCCGGCGGGTTCATCCCCTTCCTGCGGCTGGACAGCGCCCGCTCGGCGGATGGGGACCGGATCGCCATCCTTGCCCGCCGCTTTTCGGGGCCGGGCAAGGTCCGGGCCGCGATCCGCATCTATGACATCGCCAGCGGACGGCTGCTGGCTGCGCATGACATCGCCCGCGAGCTTGCTCCGGCGATCCTGTGGCATCCGCAGCGCGATGCGGTGATCGTGGCGCTGGCCGGAAAGCCCGCGGCCAGCGCCGACAGTGCGTTGCGGCTTTATGCAGCGGGGGCAGGGGAATGAGACTAGGCCGGGCGGTGGCCGCGCTGGCGCTGGTCGGGGCGGCGGGGTTCGCGGGGTGGCACGGGTCGCGGACCTGCGGCTGGATCGACCGTGCGCTGGGACGCTCGGGTTGCCTTGGCACCGCCGTGTTCCAGGGTGTGGCGCCGTCGCGCAACAGCACGGCGCAAGCCCTGGGCGACGGCCGCGTGGTGATGGCGGTCGAGATGCGGACCGCCGACGGCTGGCGTCCGGGGCTGCTGGTTTTTGACCCCGAAACCGGCGCGGAAGGCGGGCGTTACCCGCTGCCCTTGCGCGGCGGGGTGGCGCGGCTGTTCCTGTCGCCTGACGGAACCCGGCTGCTGATCGCCTGCGGCGTGATCCGGCAATCCTGCACGGAAACCGGCGGCGATGCGGTCGTCACCCAACGCGACGACCTGCGCGTGTTTGCCGATGTCGCGGTGCAGGGCCGCTCTCTGACCGCCTATCCCGGCACGCCCACGCCGCCCGAGGCATACGGGTTCGAGGCCGTCTTTGCCGCCCAGGGCAGCCGCATCCTGGCCGGCGGCAGCACGAGGTCGCTGGTCCTGCTGGACGCCGGCGGCACAAGGATCGCGGAACTGGCCAAGCGCGACATGTCGGCCTTTCCGGCCGCGGTCTCGGCCAGCGGCCGCATCGCACGCGGGGGGTCCGACGCCTCGGACCGGGGCGGCGACCGCCTGCGGTTCTGGGACATCCGCGACGGGGCCGAGCTGGGCCGGATCGAGGGCAGCGCCGGCTGGCGGCTGCGCGCCGCGCCCTTCTGGTCGGATGACGGTGCCATGCTGTTCGTCCCCCGTGTGCAGCGCGGCGCGATGCTGCTGGACCGATTCCGCGCGCCCTGAGCGTCCGGCCGCCGATTGCCCGGCAGGCTATTTCTCGTCGCGTCAACAGATGCGGCCGCCGATGATCGGGTTGTCGGGCGCAAGCCGCGCATCCCGCCGCTTCGGCGTTTCGTCGGGCTATTGCCCGGAATATTTCGCCCGCATCTTCCGGCCGGTCTCGATGCCCAGCCGCCGGGATTCTTCGGCCAGCCAGCGGTCGGCCGAAGGCTTGCCGTCGCGTTCGACCCGCATCCGATAGCGGGGGGCAAGCTGGCGCTTGTGCTCTTCCATGATCCTTGCGCCCTCGGCCCGCGCGCGGGCTTCGGCCTGGGGGGACATCTTGCCGGATTTGGGCTTGGATGCGGGGGACTTGCCGGTGCCGCCCGGACTGGCGTTCTGTTGTTGGTGCAGCCGCAGGTTGTGTTCCCGCATCGTATCCAGATGGATGCCCAGATAATCCTGCGCCAAAGCCGGGCCGGCGGTGGCCATGGCGCCCAGCAGGATCAGCGCGAAACCGGACCTTCCAGTCTTGTTTCCAAGTATCGTCATAAGCAGGGGCCTTTCATTCGGCGCCGCAAGCAGGGCGGGTTGGAACATTCGTTGCCACCGGCGCGGCAGCAGGGCCAGCGGGCGGCGCGCATCTTCAGTTCCCCGGTTGCGGCAAAGCCGCATTGGCCAGCGCTTCCATCTGCGCCGGGCGCAGCGTGGGCAGCCCCTGGAGGAACATCTTGGCGGCCTCGTTTCCATAAGCACGGTGGCTGACGCCGAACAGCATCACCCCAGGGCCGCCCGCCGCATCGTCCAACGGCGCATAGCGGTAGGCGTTCCATTCGACGATATATTCGCCCGCCTCGTCCTTGCTGCTGACGATGAAATCCAGCAGCGCCTCGCCCGTGGCCTCGTTCTGGACGATGTCCATGTTGACCAGCGGGTCGGTGGCCTTGCGCTGGGTCAGCGTCTCGGCCTGCGCCCGCAGCGCATCCATCACCCCGATGCCGCCCGTCACCGTTTCCACCAGCAGCATCCGGCTGTAGCGGTCCGGGGTTTCATCCGGCGGCAGGTATTCCTGCTTGATGTAATTGTCCGCCGGGCGCGAGGACCAAGCCAGCGCATAGCTGTCGCCCGCCAGCGAAATCGGGCCGGGCAGGCCCAGGTGATCCGTCGTCTGCGCCTGCACGGGCGCCAGCCAGAGCGCGGCGGCCAGCGCGGCGGCCATGCGTCGCAGCAATGTGGGAATGGTCATGAAGGTTTCTCCTTGCAGCTTTGGGTCAGCGGTTTTCCAGCCCGTTGGCGGTGCGGTCGCGGCGGATCTGGTCGCGGCTGGCGTCGACCTTGAAGATCAGCCGGTCCAGCCCGCCCCGCACCTCGGCCAGTTCGGCCGCATGCCGGGTCTTGGAGGTGACGTGGTTTTCGTTCGCCGCGTCCCAGTCCAGCGCCCAACGCATCGCCGCCATCCATTCGTCGGGGTCGCCGGCGATATATTCGTTCACCGGCCGGCCCACCTGTTCCGACAGCGCCGCAAACAGGATGCGGTCGTCGGCCTGCGCCTTGGGCACGGCCAGCAGGAAGCGATAGCGCAACTGGCCGGCATACATCCAGTTCGCCGCCTCTGGCCCCTTGCCCTCGGCCAGCAGCCGGCTGGCGAGGACGTAAAGCGCAGAAGGGTGAAGCGATCCCGCCTGCTCAACGATCTGCGCCGAGGGCATGGTGTCGATGGCCGATCCTTGCTGTGCATGGCCCGCGGACAGCAACCCGCAGGACAGCAGCAGCGCGGCGACAAGGGTTTTCATGGCTCGGTTTCCCACCTCGTTCCCCCTTGTAACGCGCAAGCGGCCCGAAAGCTTGGGCGGCGCGGGGAAAAATTCCTGCGGCGGGCGGTAGGCGTGGGAATCCTTGCCGAAACCGGCTGCCCGGCGCGCTGGAATGGCCGGCCGTGGCACGACCGGGATGAGCGTCATGCAATGGGTGAACGCGCAGCGCGTGGCGGCGCGGCAATTATCGGAAACCGCGGACATGCCGATGTCGCGATGCGGGCCGGTTTCGGCAGCCCCTGCGATGGGCCAGTGCCCGAGCCATGCGGCGATTGCGTCACCAACGGGGCGTGGTCGCGGCCGGGCGCCAGCCGGTATTGCAGGTTTGGCGCCCGGCTCGGCTTAACGTTCCTGCACCCAGACCGCGCCTTCGGCGGTGCGCTCGATCCTGCCGAACCCCGGGGGCGGCATGTGATAGACCGCAACCCGCAACTGCTCTGCGATGACCCGGTCGATCATCCGCCGGCGCGTCGATGCGGCTAGGGCGGGGTCGTGTTCGGTTCCCCAGCGCCAGTCGGGGTAAAGCACCGTCAGCGGGTCCGACAGCACGTCGCCGGTCAAGAGCAAGGGATCTCCGCCCAGATGCAACAGGAAGCTGCAATGTCCGGGCGTGTGGCCCGGCGTGGCGAACGCCTCGATCCCCGGCAGCGGCTCGGTCCCATCTTCGAAGAAACTGGTCCGGTCGGCGATACGGGGCAACCGCGACTGGGCGCCGATGGCGAAATTCTGCAAGTTGTCCGGCATGGTGGCCAGTGCATCGGGGCCGGTCCAGAAATCATATTCCCGGCGCGACAGGTGATAGCGCGCGTTCGCAAAGGTCAGCTCGTCAAAGTCGTCCGTCACGCCCCACAGGTGATCCGGGTGGCAATGGGTGAAAATGATGTCCGTGATCTCGTCCGCCGCGACCCCCGCCGCTTCAAGCGAGGCGGTCAGATGGCCGGTGCTGTCCATGAAGGCCGGACCGGCACCGGCGTCGAAAAGAATGGTCCGGTCGCCATGCCGCAGCAGGGGAACGGTGCAGGGCATCAGGATCGGCTGGGCCAGATCGGTCGTGCCAAGCGCGGCGGCAAGCTGGTCCGGCGGCGCATCCGGAAAGAAGAAGCCGGTATCAAGCACAAGATGGCCGTCGCTGCACATTTCGGGCGGCGAAACCGCGGCTGACGCTGCCAACGGGGCGACTGCACCCGCAAGCGCCGTTCCCCCCAGGAATTGCAGGACGCAGCGCCGCCCGAAGCGGATCGAGTGGCCCCCGCTCATCGCCGGCAGCTTTCAGGCAAGAACGTCCTTTTCATTGCTTCTCCTCCTTCGGCAGGTGGGCTTTGCCCGATGGCGTCCCGCTCTCCTCGTGCGGGTCGGCTATCGGGTGAAGCCTAGCGCCGGCCGGCCGGCGGCGGCGATAGGCGAAAGCGACATATTGCGGGCCGGAAGCGACAGCATCGCCGATGCGTCCGGCATGTGCCACAGCGGAAAACATGCACGAAAAGAAGATCACGCATCATGAAGGCACATCCGAAGCCCCCTGCCGCCGCTATGTGGGGATGCTGCTGGAAAGGGAGTCCGCTTGCGAGATGGAATCGTCCAGCCGCCAATAACCAGCAGCCGCTCGGTAACCAAGGATTAACGTTTCTCCTGAATGCTCTCCTGCAAGCGGCGAGGGCAGGATGCATCACGATTTCAAAGATTCTCTCCGTAACGGCGGGAACGGCGAATATATCATTCATCAGGGCAACGGCCCGGCTTACGGAAGCAGCCTTTCGGTGAGATCGCAGTTTCCGGGCGATGATCGTCTGCGGCAAGCCTTTCGTCAGCGCCTGGAAACTGTCGCGGCCGAGAATGCGCGGATGATCCTGTCGGCATTGGCGCCGCCCGATACCGTGCCGCTTCATTCCGAATCCGACCTGCTGCCCGCCACCGATCTGATCGAGCAGGTGTTGCAGGTTCGGGATGATCGCCTGGCCGATATTCATGCCCGCTATCGGAGCCACCCGCAGCGCATCCGGTCCTTGCGCGCCAATATGGAGGACCGGACGGCGCTGGCCTTTGCCGGGCTGATCAACCAGCTTCGCCAGGAAGACCTGGGGATCGAGCGCTATGTCTGGGTCACGCAGGGCGATCACAAGGTGCGTTCCGCCCATGCCGCGCTGAACGGCAAGGTGTTCGGCTGGGATCACCCGTCCGAAGAGGGCCATCGGGCCAGGCGCCGAATTGCCGCTGCCGCGCCGTGCCGGTGCCGAAGGATGCTTCGGGCGCCATTCTGGCCGATTTCACCCTGCCGGTCGATGGCATCGGCGCGCTGCCCGAGGCGAGCTTGCGCGCGGCCTTGCAGCGCCTGGGATGGATTCACCGGAAGCGATGGTCGAAGAAGTCGAACGCTACCGCCGCGAGAACGGGCTGCCCGGCTTCAAGGATAGCGATTTATGATCGCGGTCACGTCCTGCGGTATAGCCGCCCGGCCCGCCGCTGCTTCCGTCAGCTGGGAGCGGGCGGAGGGTAGGGTCAACCACATGTACACGATTGGGAAGAGGGAAAACGCGAACCCGGGCGTCCTCCTCGCGATGAGGAAGGCTTTTCAAGAGGGGGACGACGAGAAGATGGTCAAATCCATCCAGAAGATTGGGGAATTGATCTTCAATGAAGATAGTAGGTTTTCAGACCTAGAGTTTAATGCCGTAGAGCATGACATACCTTCCAACTCCTTGATTTTATCGGTAGTGTATGATCCGGCGGATAACGCTAAATTTGTCAGGATGAACAATATCTACGCATTAAATATAAGCAAATTTGGATTGCAGAATGTTATTTCCCACGTCGAGTTTTTTCGCGGGGATGGGCGTATTGCTAGATCTTTCTTGAAAGTTGCCGAAGCGGACGGCTTTCACATGTCACGGCAGGAGCTCCCAGAGGGAGGGGAGTTTTTTGTTGGCATTTTTGTTCCCGCAAACGGGGCAACAATTTACATTATTTGTGATGAAGTCGAGAAGGTTTCAGATTCCGGCGTGGCTACCTATCGTATATAGAGGGTAACCTATCCCAGAACTGACCGACGGTGAGCGCCGCCTGGCCGAACTGCCCGGCTTCACCGCCGAGCAGCGGGACGCGTTCATCCTGGCCGATCCGGTGCTGAGCGACGGCCTGCCCGCCCATACGGGTCATGCGCATGAAGGGGATCCGGTCTGACATGTGATCTCGACGCCGATCACCGAGGAAGAATACGCCCAGATCCTGGCCCGCGCCCGCAACGAGCCGGGCGTAGCCTCTGGCGCGGGCAAGCAGGTCGGGACGGACTGGCTGTCCGAAGGGATTCGTAATGGGGTCATGCCGGTTCCGGCGTCGGTGGCGGAGAAGCTCGAAGGACGGCGGTTCGGCAGTTTTGACAGCTACCCGCGGGCGTTCTGGAAGGCGGTGGCGGCGGAACCGGAACTGTTGGGGCAGTTTGATGAGTTTGCACAGGATCGCATCAGGAATGGCCTCGCACCTAGCGCACCCTACGGCGACAGCGCCGGTTTACGAGACCGGTGGGAAATGGACCATATCGAACCTTTGTGGCGAGACGGAAAACTGTATGATTCCGAAAACCTACAGCTCATGACGCCCAAATCTCACATCGAAAAATCACGTGAAGACATGAATGATTATCAGATGATTGATTGCATGAAAGTGAAATCGATATCGGAGCTGACGCGAAAGGAGTTTTTGGACTTTGTGATACTTCTTGGAAAAACACCCGGAAAAACGGAAGCCGAAGATAGCCGCTGGATACGCAAGTTTTGTGAACTTGCACAGCATCGAAAAGGCTGGGATATCCTGTTTTACCCAGAGCCTGGGAAAAACTCCCGAAGCGATGGTCGAAGAAGTCGAACGCTACCGCCGCGAAAACGGCCTTCCAGGCTTCAAGGACAGCGATTTCTGACGGTGATTGCGTTCGGCGGCACGCCCCCAGGCCTGATCACCGAGGCCGGGCTACATCCGTTTTCAGCAGCATTCACGCATAGCGGGCGTAGGGGATTGCGCTGGCCGATTCCAGCAGACTGACAAAGCGCCTCAGCGGCAGGTGCGCGTCGAACAGATCATGGGCCGCGTCCCGTTCGCCCGCTGCCTGGAGGCGGTAGAGATCGACGAGCATGTCGGGAAAGGCATAGCCGGTCATCGAACCGTTCGTCCCCCGCCAGTATTCCAGATCGAGAAACATTCCGCCATTCGCAGTCAGGATCGAGAAGGGGCGAAGCGTTCCTTCGGCCTGAAGCCGCCTTAGCGCCGAAATCTTTTCAAGGCCGGGCCAATCCTCGGCCTTGAGCATCACGCAGGAGGGGTGGGCCTCCATGATCGCCGCGATGATCGGAACCGAAAGCTGGCAGGTCAGGGCGAGCGGATAGTCCTGCAATACCCAGGGCGTGGTTTCGCCGATCGCCTCGACGGCATTGGCGAACCAGACCAGGATCTGCTCGTCGGTGCGCAGATGCTGGGCCGGTCCCATCATGACGCCTGCCGCGCCGGTGGTCTATGCGAAAAGCGGCGAATATACTAAGCAACAAGCTTGGGGATTTGGCGCCCGACCAGTCGTGGGGTATCGTTGGTTGCGAGCCCCCGCAACCATCGTTTCCGACTCGACTGATTTACCAGCCCTCGCCAAGCGCGGGGGCTTTGTCGTATCCGCCTCCGAAAGCGCCAGAATCCC
>NZ_FTMK01000035.1 GCF_900156255.1 Paracoccus thiocyanatus | reverse complement strand
CGCCGATCGCGATGGAAGAGAAGCTTCGCTTCGCCATCCGCGAAGGCGGCCGCACGGTCGGCGCCGGCGTGGTGTCGAAGATCCTGAAGTGATCGCTCCGGGCTGCGGCTTTTCCCGCAGCCCCGCCGGAACCGCTAGGCCAGGCCAGCCAGGCCGGGCTGTCCCGAGCGCCTGAACCGCAAGAAACCCGCCCCAAAAGGGCGGGCTTTTTTATCAGCGGCCGCAGGGGTCGCGGTCCCTGCGACCGTTCCTTCACCCATGCCGGACGCCCATTCCACCAGCGGCCATTCCCCATGCGCGGCATACGGCGCGCCCCGGAAAGCCCTGTTCCCGCGGCGGACGGATCGCGATTGCTGCCGCCGATACCCCCTGCCGGGGGCGGATCGCGGCCCGTTCGGCACGGCTTCCAACCGGATGCCCGGCCGTGTCATGATGGCGCATCCCTCCATCCCCGACGGCGGCAATCCCTAGCCCGCCCCTCACGGAGAACCGGCATGACCACTTATCACGGCTCCTGCTTTTGCGGCGCGGTCCGCTTCCAGGCGGAAGGCGACCTGTCCCAGGGCACCATGCGCTGCAATTGCAGCTTCTGCCGCAAGATGCGCTATTGGGAAATGCGCCTGCCCGACCCCGAGCAATTCCGCATCACCCATGGCGCCGAGATGCTGGCCGAGACGCCGCGCCGCCAGCAGGACGGGGTGGACATGCACCACCTGTTCTGTTCGCGCTGCGGCACGCGGCTGTGGACCGAGGGCGACCTCAAGGAAATGGGCGGCGGCTTCGTCCAGGTTTGCGTCAGCGCGCTGGACGGCGTGCCAGAGGCCGAACTGATCGCCGCCCCGGTGTTCTACGCCGACGGCGCGCATGACGCCTGGTGGAACCCGGCGCCCGAAACCCGACACCTGTGACCGCAGGCCGCGCGCCGCATGCGCTTTCACCGTTTTGCAAATACTCCGGGGAGCCCCGCAGGGGCGGGGGCAGAGCCCCCGGCGCCCGCGCATCCAGGCCGGACCGCCTCCGCCGGTTGCCTCGGCGCCGAAATCCGGCTATGGTGCCCGCCGCAGCAGAGGAGAACGGTGTCATGGACAACTCGCAGATCTGACCTTTCACGGACGGATTGAAGAGGATTTCCATGACCGGCTTTCTTGATGCGGCCTTGCCCCATCCCATGCGCTTTCCCGACGGCACCCTGAACCGGGGGCTGGTGCATCTGAACCGGGTGATCGACCATCCGAATATCGAGATCGGCGATTTCACCTATGCCAGCAGCTTCGACCCGCCGCAGGCCGGGGACTGGGCGGCGCGGCTGGCGCCCTATACCTATGCCGGCGCGCCCGAGCGGCTGGTGATCGGTCGGTTCTGCCAGATCGCCGACCGGGTGCGGATCGTCACCGCCTCGGCCAATCATCCGATGGCCGGGATCTCGACCTATCCCTTTGCGATCTTCGACCATGCGCGGGTGGGCGACTATATCGACCAGATCAGCGGCTTGCCGGATACGGTGATCGGCCATGACGTCTGGATCGGCGACGGCGCCACCATCCTGCCCGGCGCGCGCATCGGCAGCGGCGCCATCATCGGCGCCGGCGCCGTGGTCGGCGGCGCGGTGCCGGATTACGCCGTGGTCGCGGGCAATCCGGCCCGTGTCATGCGGATGCGCTTCGACGATGCCACCATCGCCCGGCTCATGGCGTTGCAATGGTGGCATTGGCCCCTGGAGCGGATCGCCCGCGCCACCGCACTGCTGGCCCGCGCCGATGTCGCGGCGCTCGAAGAACTGGCCGCCTGAGGCGGCGCGACGAAACCACCGGGCCCTTGCCCGGATCGCTGCGAATGAGGTCAGACATGTTCAGTTGGTTCGAACGCCGGCTTGATCCCTATCCCGCCGATACGCCGCGCATGCCGCCGCAGGGATTGTGGCGGTTCATCCTGCATTTCTCGCGCGGGGCCGAGGGCTACATGCTGTCGATGGCCGCCTGCACCGCCCTGATCGCCGTGGCCGAGGTGGTGCTGTTCGGCTATCTGGGCGAGCTGGTGAACCGGCTGGCCGGGGCGGACCGCCAGAATTTCTGGACGCAGGAAGGCGGCCGGCTGATGCTGATGGGCGCGCTGCTGATGATCGGGCTGCCGGTCCTCCAGATGCTGGTCTCGCTTTTGATGCACCAGACGCTGATGGGGAATTTCCCCCAGCGCATCCGCTGGCAGGCGCATCGCTATCTGCTGCGCCAGTCGATGAGCTATTTCCAGGACGAATTCGCCGGCCGCATCGCCACCAAGCTGATGCAGACCGCGCTGGCCGTGCGCGAAGTCGCGATGAAGTTCATGGACGTTCTGACCTATGTCGGGGTCTATTTCGTCGGGGCGCTGGTGCTGGCGGCCTCGACCGACGGCTGGCTGGCGCTGCCCTTTCTTGGCTGGGGCCTGGCCTATGGCGCGCTGCTGTGGTGGCTGATCCCGCGCATCGGCCGCATCAGCCAGGCGCAGGCCGATGCCCGCGCGGTGATGACCGGCCGGGTGGTGGACAGCTATACCAATATCTCGACGGTCAAGCTGTTCTCGCATTCCTCGCGCGAGGAGGCTTACGTGCGCGAAAGCATGGACGGGTTCTTGCAGACCGTGCATGGACAGATGCGGCTGGCCTCGATCCAGAACATCGCGCTGTCCACGCTGAACTCGGGCCTGACCTTTGCCATCACGGCGCTGGGGCTGTGGCTGTGGACCCGCGGCCAGATCGAGGTGGGCGCGGTGGCCGTGGCGATCCCGCTGGCGCTGCGGCTGGGCAACATGTCGCATTGGATCATGTGGGAGTTCGCCACGCTTTTCGAGAATATTGGCACGGTGCGCGACGGCATCGGCTCGCTGTCCTTGCCGCGCATGGTGACGGATGCGCGCGGCGCCCGTCCGCTTGCGGTGCCCGAGGGGCGGGTCGAGTTCGACCGCGTCACCTTCCGCTATGGCGAGGCGGCGCGGCCCGGCCGCGGCGCGGTGCTGGACGAGCTGAGCCTGGCCATTGCGCCGGGCGAGCGGATCGGGCTGGTCGGGCGCTCGGGCGCGGGGAAATCGACGCTGGTGAACCTGATGCTGCGCTTTCACGACCTGGAATCGGGCCGCATCCTGATCGACGGCCAGGACATCGCGCAGGTCACGCAGGAATCCCTGCGCGCGGCCATCGGCGTGGTGACGCAGGACACCTCGCTGCTGCACCGCTCGATCCGCGACAATATCGCCTATGGTCGCCCCGACGCGTCCGAGGCCCAGATCCTGCGCGCCGCCGAACTGGCCGAGGCGGATTTCATCGCCACCCTGACCGATTCGCAGGGCCTTCAAGGGCTTGACGCCCATGTCGGCGAGCGGGGCGTCAAGCTGTCGGGCGGGCAGCGCCAGCGCATCGCCATCGCCCGCGTGCTGCTGAAGGACGCGCCGATCCTGGTGCTGGACGAGGCGACCAGCGCGCTTGACAGCGAGGTCGAGGCGGCGATCCAGTCGCAGCTTGACCTGCTGATGCAGGGCAAGACGGTGATCGCCATCGCGCATCGGCTTTCGACCATCGCGCGCATGGATCGGCTGGTGGTGATGGAACAGGGCCGCATCGCCGAACAGGGCACCCATGACGCGCTGCTGGCGCAGGGCGGCATCTATGCGGGGCTGTGGGCGCGGCAGTCGGGCGGGTTTCTTGAGGCCGAGTGATCTTCCCTCTTGAACCGCGCCCGCGCCTGCCGTAATCAGACGCGCGGCTTAGGGGTTTAGCTCAGTTGGTAGAGCATCGGTCTCCAAAACCGAGGGTCGTGGGTTCGAGTCCCCCAACCCCTGCCAGCCGCTTTCCTGTCAAGACATGTGCCTGATGGCTGCCGAAATCACATGGTCCTGAGCATCCATCCGGGGGCGCACAAGACCGCCTCGACGCATCTGCAATATTCTCTGCGCCAGGTGCGGGATCGGCTGCGCGCGGCCGGGCTGGCCTATCTGGGACCCGACATGCTGCGCGGCCAGCCGCTGGCGTTGTCGATGATCCTGGCGCAGGGCCTGGGCGGGCGGGACGAGGCCGCGGCGCGGCAGGCGTTCCGCGACATGCGCGGCGATTGCCCGGACATGCTGATTTCGGAAGAAAACATCCTGGGGCTGACGCATCGCACCCGGCTGTATTCCCGAAGGGGAGAGTTCTATCCGCGCGCCGCCACCCGTCTGCGCCATGTCATCGCGCTGGCGGATGCGGGACCGGCGGTCCTGTATCTGGCGCTGCGCGATCCGGCGACCTTTGTGGTTTCGGCCTTTGGGCTTCAGGTCGCCGAGGGCAAGGAGATCGACCTAGAGGACTATCTGTGCGGCCGCGATCCGGCGCGGTCGGACTGGGCCGGGCTGGTCGGACGGCTGGCCGCCGTCGACAACCTGTCCCGGATCGTCCTGTGGCGCTATGAGGATTATCCGGCGCTGCGCCCGCGGCTTCTGGAACGGCTGCTGCCGCCCGGCCTGGCGGCCGAGGTGCCCGATTCGCCGCCCGCCAATGTCGGGCTGACCCAGCCCGGCTATGACTGGCTGCTGCGCCGCGCCGCGGCCGCCCCCGAGGCCGATATCCGGCTGCTGGTCCGCCGTGCCCGGCAGCGATTCCACCCCGCCGAGGGGCATGCGCCGCTGCGCCCGCTGGACGAGGCGACCTATGCCCGTTCGGCCCGCAACTATGCCCGCGACATCGAGGCCCTGCGCGCCATGCCGCGGGTCGAGTTTCTGGCCCCCTGACCGGCTGCGGCCAGATCAGTGCTTGAAATGCCGGCTGGCGCAGGCTATCTGACCGGCTGCAAGACCAAAGGGAAATCCATGGCCAACCCCGTGCAGTTCATCAGCCAGGTTCGCGGCGAACTTGGCAAGATCACCTGGCCCACCCGTCGCGAGGTGGTGACGACCACGATCATGGTCTTCATCCTGGCGTCGCTGGCCGCGGTCTTTTTCTTCCTGGTCGATCTGCTGATCAAGACCGGCCTGTCGACGGTGATCAACCTGGTCGGCAGCTGAGGGCTTGCATTGCGGGGCAGGGGGCGCTATGTCCGCCCGACCTGCCCATGACGCGGCGTGCATCGATCCGGTCGTGCGCGCCGATTTCAATTTGGCCGGGCGCTTGTGGCGATGGCATGGGACGCCGCCGGGGCAATTAGGGAATTCAATGGGTTGGCCTGGGCCTGCCCGGAAGGAAACAGGGGTCGATCGAGACATGGCAAAGCGTTGGTATTCGGTCAGCGTCCTGTCGAACTTTGAAAAGAAGGTCGCCGAGGCGATTCGTCTGGCCGTGGTCGAAAAGGGGCTTGAGGATCAGATCGACGAAGTGCTGGTCCCGACCGAGGAAGTGATCGAGATCCGGCGCGGCAAGAAGGTCACGTCCGAGCGTCGCTTCATGCCCGGCTATGTGCTGGTGCGCATGGAGCTGACGGACCGCACCTATCACCTGGTGAACTCGATCAACCGCGTCACCGGCTTCCTGGGCGCCCAGGGCAAGCCGATGCCGATGCGCGACGACGAAGTGAATGCGATCCTCAACCGCACGGGCGAGGGCGGGGCGGAAGTGGCGCCGCGCAACCTGATCAGGTTCGACGTCGGCGAAAAGGTGAATGTGACCGACGGCCCGTTCGAAGGCTTCTCGGGCATGGTCGAGGAAGTGGACGAGACGACGAGCCGCATCAAGGTCACGGTGTCGATCTTTGGCCGGCCGACCCCGGTCGAACTGGAATTCACGCAGGTCGCCAAGACCGCGTGAGAGTGCGCGGGAGGCCGCGCCCCTTGGGGCAATGCCGTACCGCTAAGTCGGCCCGCACAGGCGGGCGTGATGATAAGGAGAGGGCCAGATGGCCAAGAAAGTTGTCGGCAGCCTCAAGCTGCAAATCAAGGCGGGTCAGGCGACCCCGTCCCCGCCCGTCGGCCCGGCTTTGGGTCAACGCGGTATCAATATCATGGAATTCTGCAAGGCGTTCAACGCCCGCACGCAGGAGATGGAACAGGGCGCCCCGGTTCCGGTCGTGATCACCTATTACGCCGACAAGTCCTTCACGTTCGACACCAAGACGCCCCCGGCGGCGTTCCTGCTGAAAAAGGCCGCCGGCCTGAAGCCGCAGGGCAAGCGCAACCGCGCCAGGGGCTCGGACAAGCCCGGCCGTGCGACCGCCGGCACCGTGACCGTCAAGCAGGTGCGCGAGATCGCCGAAGCCAAGATGAAGGACCTGTCCGCCAACGACGTCGAATCCGCGATGCAGATCATCCTGGGCTCGGCGCGTTCGATCGGCATCGAGGTGAAAGGCTAAGCCATGGCTAAACTGTCGAAAAAGCAAGCCGCGGCGCGCGCCGCCTTTGCCGGCAAATCGAACCTCGCCATCGAGGAAGCGATCAAGCTGGTCAAGGACAATGCCACCGCGAAGTTCGACGAGACCGTCGAGATCGCGATGAACCTGGGCGTCGATCCCCGCCATGCCGACCAGATGGTCCGCGGCGTGGTGACGCTGCCCAACGGCACCGGCAAGGACGTTCGCGTCGCCGTCTTCGCCCGCGGTCCCAAGGCTGACGAGGCGAAAGCCGCCGGCGCCGAGATCGTCGGCGCGGAAGACCTGATGGAGACGATCCAGTCGGGCAAGATCGAGTTCGACCGCTGCATCGCCACCCCGGACATGATGCCGCTGGTCGGCCGCCTGGGCAAGATCCTGGGCCCGCGCAACCTGATGCCGAACCCCAAGGTCGGCACGGTGACGATGGATGTCAAATCCGCCGTGGAAGCCGCCAAGGGCGGCGAGGTCCAGTTCAAGGCCGAAAAGGCCGGCGTGGTCCATGCCGGCGTCGGCAAGGCCTCGTTCGATGCCGAGAAACTGGCCGAGAACATCCGCGCCTTCGTGGATGCGGTGAACCGGGCCAAGCCTTCGGGCGCCAAGGGCACCTATGTCAAGAAGGTCTCGATCAGCTCGACCATGGGTCCGGGCGTGTCGCTGGACCTCGGCTCGGCCACCTCGGCGCAGTAAGATCGTTTGAACATTACGAATGTGGCCGCCAAGCGAAAGCTTGGCGGCCTATTTGTATTCAGTCCTCAAGTTTGTCGGAGGCGATAATTCGCGCCGTCTTTCACGGCGCAAGTTCCGCCACAGAAATTCCTTTGGTTTCCATCAGGGCCAGCACGCCCTTGTTCAGCTTGAGATCTGTTCCTGTCGCGGTTCTGTAGTCCTTCAGGGTGCTCACGGCCTCGGGGATAAGGTCGTGGCGTAGAAAAGCGATAAAAAGCGCTTCGAAGGCTGGCCGATTTGGATACAGTTCGATGCTCTTTGTAAAAAGACGCCGGGCTTCCAGAGGATCAGTCCTCAAGATCGCCTTCCCGCGCTGATAGGTCCAGATGTGACAGCTTTCGGTGGGCAGTGACAATGGCGTGATGTGATCACGTTCAATCAGTTCCAGAATGAATGGCGTCAACTGGCGTGCGCGCTGGATGGGGATAAGTACGCCATGTCCGGTATGTTCGAGTTCGACCAGAATGGTATACTGCATCGACGGCTCCTTCTGCATCGCCTTTTCAAGCCCGATTAATATGAACGACTTCAGGGTCGCTCGCCAGTGGAAGGCCGGACATCGTTCCCGCAGTGTTTCCATCGCGTAGGGGGTGTAGGGCTTGGCAAGGCCCGTCGATTGCTTTAGGAACGCCCTGTTCGCGAGCGCATGATTCGTCATGCGCCCGTGATCTTCTGTCCGAGACGGAGGGCGGGCCGCAAGCCGCTAAGTCCTTCCTGAGATGGGGAATCAGACGAGACTTCAGATCAACGGCGCAAGCGCGATCCATTGGTTGGAAACATCTGGACCTTTCAAGCGGACTGAACGCGCCACCGGGCCCCAGGCCCGAGGGCAAAACTAGAGCCGGGGGGAAACCCCCAACTTGGAGTGAAACCGTGGATAGAGCGCAAAAAGAACAGGTGGTCGACGAACTCGGCCAGATCTTTGATGCCTCTGGCGTCGTGGTGGTTGCCCGCTACGAAGGAATGACGGTTGCCGAAATGCAGGACCTGCGCGCGCAGATGCGCGAAGCCGGCGGGTCCGTCCGCGTTGCCAAGAACAGGCTCGCCAAGATCGCCCTGGATGGAAAGCCTTGCGCCAGCATCGCCGACTATCTGACGGGCATGACCGTGCTCGCCTTTTCCGACGACCCCGTGGCTGCTGCCAAGGTCGCGGACAAATACGCCAAGGGGAACGACAAGTTCGTGATCCTGGGCGGTGCGATGGGCGACACGGCGCTTGACCCGGCCGGTGTGAAGGCCGTGGCCCAGATGCCGTCGCGCGAGGAGCTTATCGCCTCGATCGTGGCCTGCATCGGTGCCCCTGCTTCCAACATCGCGGGCGCGATTGGCGCACCTGCTTCCAACATCGCGGGCATCCTTTCGACTCTGGAAGAGCGCGAGGCCGCCTGAGGCAATCCCCATTCCGTCGTGGGGTTGAAACCCCGACGTTGGAACACTTAATGGAAAGAACGGAAAAATGGCTGATCTGAAGAAACTCGCCGAAGAAATCGTGGGCCTGACCCTGCTGGAAGCCCAGGAACTGAAGAACATCCTGAAAGACGAATACGGCATCGAGCCGGCCGCCGGTGGCGCCGTCATGATGGCCGGCCCGGCCGCCGGCCCGGCTGAAGCCGCCGAAGAAAAGACCGAATTCGACGTCGTCCTGGTCGAAGCCGGCGCCAACAAGATCAATGTGATCAAGGAAGTGCGCGGCATCACCGGCCTGGGCCTGAAAGAAGCCAAGGATCTGGTCGAAGCCGGCGGCAAGGTGAAAGAGGGTGCCTCGAAAGCCGACGCCGAGGAAATGAAGAAGAAGCTTGAAGCGGCTGGTGCCAAGGTCGAGCTGAAGTAATTGGCCGTTTCGGCCGATTGACTGCAAGAAAATGGGCAGGGTCCGGGGTTTTCCCGGACCCTGCCGAACCTGTCTTGAAGGGCGGTTTGTCCGCCAGACCTTCCTTCAGGGCATGTTCGGGGTTCGGGAGCCTCGCGGTGGGACGCGCGGCACGAATGGAACCCCGCCCCTCATTCGCCGCCTTGCGCCGGTCGGGCCCCGACGGCCGCTGCAAGCGAAAGACGAAAGGTAAGACCCTCTATGGCGCAAGCTTATGTCGGCCAGAAACGCATCCGGCGTTACTATGGCAATATCCGCGAAGTTCTGGAGATGCCGAACCTGATCGAGGTTCAGAAATCCTCCTATGACCTGTTCCTGCGCTCGGGCGACGCCCAGGGGCACCAGGACGGCGAAGGCATCCAGGGCGTCTTTCAGTCGGTGTTCCCGATCAAGGACTTCAACGAGACGGCGACGCTGGAATTCGTGAAATACGAACTGGAAAAGCCGAAATACGACGTGGACGAATGCCAGAGCCGCGACATGACCTATGCCGCGCCGCTGAAGGTGACGCTGCGCCTGATCGTGTTCGACGTCGACGAGGCGACGGGCGCCAAGTCGGTCAAGGACATCAAGGAACAGGACGTCTATATGGGCGACATGCCGCTCATGACGCAGAACGGGACGTTCATCGTGAACGGGACCGAGCGCGTCGTGGTGTCGCAGATGCACCGCTCGCCCGGCGTGTTCTTCGACCATGACCGCGGCAAGACCCATTCCTCGGGCAAGCTTCTGTTCGCCTGCCGCATCATTCCCTATCGCGGCTCGTGGCTGGATTTCGAATTCGACGCCAAGGACCTGGTCTTCGCGCGCATCGACCGCCGCCGCAAGCTGCCGGTGACGACGCTGCTTTACGCGCTTGGCATGGACCAGGAAGGCATCATGGATGCCTTTTACAATACCGTGGATTACAGCTTGCAGCGCGCCGGCAAGGGGCAGGCGGCCGGCTGGGTCACGAAATTCTTCCCCGAGCGCGTGCGCGGCACCCGTCCCAGCTTTGACCTGGTGAATGCCGAAACCGGCGAGATCATCACCAAGGCCGGCGACAAGGTGACGCCGCGCCTGGTCAAGCAGCTTGCCGAGCAGGGCGAGATCAACCTGCTGATGCCGTTCGAAAAGATCGTCGGCCGCTTCGTCGCCAAGGACATCATCAACGAGCAGACCGGCCTGATCTATGCCGAGGCCGGCGACGAGATCACCGTCGAATACGACCGCGACGGCGAAATGTCGGGCGGCCTGCTCAAGGTGCTTCTGGACAATGGCATCGAGGATATCCCGGTTCTCGACATCGACCATGTGAACGTCGGTCCCTATATCCGCAACACCATGGCGGCGGACAAGAACATGAGCCGCGACGGCGCGCTGATGGACATCTATCGCGTCATGCGTCCGGGCGAGCCGCCGACCGTCGAGGCGGCCTCGGCCCTGTTCGGCAGCCTGTTCTTTGACAGCGAGCGCTATGACCTTTCCGCCGTCGGCCGGGTCAAGATGAACATGCGCCTTGACCTGGACGCGCCGGACACCCAGCGCACCCTGCGTCACGAAGACATCGTCGCCTGTATCCGCGGCCTGGTGGAACTGCGCGACGGCAAGGGCGAGATCGACGACATCGACCACCTGGGCAACCGCCGGGTGCGTTCGGTCGGCGAACTGATGGAAAATCAGTATCGCATCGGCCTTTTGCGCATGGAGCGCGCGATCCGCGAGCGCATGTCCGGCGTCGAGATCGACACGGTGATGCCGCAGGACCTGATCAACGCCAAGCCGGCCGCGGCCGCGGTGCGCGAGTTCTTCGGCTCCAGCCAGTTGTCGCAGTTCATGGACCAGACCAACCCGCTGTCCGAGGTGACGCATAAGCGCCGCCTGTCGGCGCTTGGGCCGGGCGGTCTGACCCGCGAACGCGCCGGGTTCGAGGTGCGCGACGTCCACCCGACCCATTACGGCAGGATGTGCCCGATCGAAACGCCCGAAGGCCAGAACATCGGCCTGATCAACAGCCTGGCCACCTTTGCCCGCGTGAACAAATACGGCTTCATCGAAACCCCCTATCGCAAGGTGGTCGAGGGCAAGGTGACGGACGACGTGACCTATATGTCCGCCATGGAGGAGATGCGCCACACCATCGCGCAGGCCAATGCCGAGCTGGACGAGCAGGGCGGCTTTGTGCAGGAACTGGTCTCGACCCGGCAGGGCGGCGACTTCATGCTGAACCCGGTCGACGCCGTGGACTTGATCGACGTGTCGCCCAAGCAGCTTGTTTCCGTCGCGGCGGCGCTGATCCCGTTCCTTGAAAACGACGACGCCAACCGGGCGCTGATGGGTTCGAACATGCAGCGCCAGGCAGTTCCGCTGCTGCGCGCCGAGGCGCCCTTTGTGGGCACCGGCATGGAAGGCACGGTGGCGCGCGATTCCGGCGCCGCGATCATGGCGCGCCGGGGCGGCGTCATCGACCAGGTCGATGCGCAGCGTATCGTCATCCGCGCCACCGAGGATCTGGGCGCTGGCGATGCCGGCGTCGACATCTACCGGCTGCGCAAGTTCAAGCGGTCCAACCAGTCCTCGACCATCAACCAGCGCCCGCTGGTCAAGGTCGGCGAAAAGGTGGTCAAGGGCCAGGTCGTGGCCGACGGTCCCTCGACCGACCAGGGCGAACTGGCGATCGGCCGCAACGTGGTCGTGGCCTTCATGCCCTGGAACGGCTACAACTACGAGGACTCGATCCTGATTTCCGAGCGGATCCACCGCGACGACGTGTTCACCTCGATCCATATCGACGAATACGAAGTGGCGGCGCGCGACACCAAGCTGGGCCCGGAAGAGATCACCCGCGACATCCCGAACGTCGGCGAAGAGGCCCTGCGCAACCTGGACGAGGCCGGCATCGTCTATATCGGCGCCGAAGTGGGGCCGGGCGACATCCTGGTCGGCAAGATCACCCCCAAGGGTGAATCGCCGATGACGCCGGAAGAAAAGCTGCTGCGCGCCATCTTCGGCGAAAAGGCCAGCGATGTGCGCGACACCTCGCTGCGCCTGCCGCCGGGCGCCTATGGCACCATCGTCGAGGTCCGCGTCTTCAACCGCCACGGCGTGGACAAGGACGAGCGCGCGCTGCAAATCGAGCGCGAGGAAGTCGAGCGCCTGGCCCGCGACCGCGACGACGAATTGGCGATCCTGGAGCGCAACATCTATGCGCGCCTGAAATCGCTGGTCATGGGCAAGGAAGTCGTCAAGGGGCCGAAAGGCATCCGTGCCGGCGCCGTGGTCGATGACGACCTGCTGGGGCAGCTCAGCCGCGGCCAATGGTGGCAGCTTGCCGTCGCCGACGAGGATACCGCGAAAGAGGTCGAGGCGCTGAACCAGCAATTCGACAGTCTCAAGCGCGCGCTGGACAACCGCTTCGACGACAAGGTCGAAAAGGTCCGTCAGGGCGACGACCTGCCGCCGGGCGTCATGAAGATGGTCAAGGTCTTTGTCGCGGTAAAGCGCAAGCTGCAAGCCGGCGACAAGATGGCCGGCCGCCACGGCAACAAGGGCGTGGTGTCCAAGGTGGTTCCCATGGAGGACATGCCCTTCCTGGCCGACGGCACCCCCGTGGACCTGGTGTTCAACCCGCTGGGCGTGCCTTCGCGCATGAACGTCGGGCAGATCCTGGAAACCCATATGGGCTGGGCCGCGCGCGGCTTGGGCATCAAGATCGACGATGCGTTGCAGGATTATCGCCGCAATGGCGACATGACGCCGGTGCGCGAGGCGATGAAGAACGGCTATGGCGACGCGTTCTATGCCGAAACCTTCGGCGACATGGATGACGAGCGGCTGGTCGAACATGCCGATGCCGTGCGCGGCGGCGTGCCGATCGCCACACCCGTCTTCGACGGTGCGAAAGAGGTCGACATCAACGACGCGCTACGTCGCGCCGGCTTCGACACCTCGGGCCAGTCCGTGGTCTTCGACGGCCGCACCGGCGAGCAGTTCGCGCGTCCGGTCACGGTGGGGATGAAATACGTCCTGAAGCTGCACCACCTTGTCGACGACAAGATGCATGCGCGTTCGACCGGGCCTTACTCGCTCGTTACCCAGCAGCCGCTGGGCGGCAAGGCGCAGTTCGGTGGCCAGCGTCTGGGTGAGATGGAGGTCTGGGCCCTTGAGGCTTACGGCGCCGCCTACACCCTGCAAGAGATGCTAACGGTCAAGTCGGACGACGTGGCGGGCCGCACCAAGGTCTATGAAAGCATCGTCAAGGGCGAGGACAATTTCGAAGCCGGCGTGCCGGAATCGTTCAACGTCCTGGTCAAGGAGGTCCGGGGTCTGGGCCTCAACATGGAACTCCTGGATGCGGAGGACGATGAGTGACGGATCGCCTTGCGGGATGTGCATGGCGCATCCCGCAGGCCCGTCGCCACGCCCCCGCGCCCCTCATTAGGATTTGAAAATGAACCAGGAACTTGCCACCAATCCGCTGAACCCGCTGGCCGCGCCGCGGCAGTTCGACGAAATCCGCATCTCGCTGGCCTCGCCCGAGGAAATCCTCGCCTGGTCCTTCGGCGAGGTGAAGAAGCCCGAAACGATCAACTACCGCACGTTCAAGCCCGAGCGTGACGGGCTGTTCTGCGCGCGCATCTTTGGTCCGATCAAGGACTATGAATGCCTGTGCGGCAAATACAAGCGCATGAAATATCGCGGCCTGGTCTGCGAGAAATGCGGCGTGGAAGTCACGCTGCAAAAGGTCCGGCGCGAGCGCATGGGCCATATCGAACTGGCCGCCCCGGTCGCGCATATCTGGTTCCTGAAGTCGCTGCCGTCGCGCATCGGCCTGATGCTGGACATGACGCTGCGCGATCTTGAGCGCATCCTGTATTTCGAAAACTACGTGGTCATCGAGCCGGGCCTGACCGACCTGACCTATGGCCAGCTATTGACCGAGGAAGAGTTCCTCGACGCGCAGGACCAGTATGGCGCCGACGCCTTTACCGCCAATATCGGCGCCGAGGCGATCCGCGAAATGCTGGCCAATATCGACCTGGCGGCCACTGCCGACCAGTTGCGCGAGGATCTGAAAGAGGCCACGGGCGAGCTGAAGCCGAAAAAGATCATCAAGCGGCTGAAGATCGTCGAATCCTTCCTGGAATCGGGCAACCGTCCCGAATGGATGGTGCTGACCGTCATTCCGGTCATCCCGCCGGAACTGCGCCCGCTGGTGCCGCTGGATGGCGGCCGCTTTGCCACGTCCGACCTGAACGACCTGTATCGCCGGGTCATCAACCGCAACAACCGCCTGAAGCGGCTGATCGAGCTGCGCGCGCCCGACATCATCGTGCGCAACGAAAAGCGGATGTTGCAGGAATCGGTCGATGCGCTGTTCGACAACGGCCGCCGCGGCCGCGTCATCACCGGCAACAACAAGCGCCCGCTGAAATCGCTGTCCGACATGCTGAAAGGCAAGCAGGGCCGGTTCCGGCAGAACCTGCTGGGCAAGCGCGTGGACTTTTCGGGCCGCTCGGTCATCGTGACCGGGCCGGAGCTGAAGCTGCACCAATGCGGCCTGCCGAAAAAGATGGCGCTGGAACTGTTCAAGCCCTTCATCTATTCGCGGCTTGAGGCAAAGGGGCTGTCCAGCACCGTCAAGCAGGCCAAGAAGCTGGTCGAAAAGGAACGCCCCGAGGTCTGGGACATCCTGGACGAGGTGATCCGCGAACATCCGGTGCTGCTGAACCGCGCGCCGACGCTGCACCGCCTGGGCATCCAGGCGTTTGAACCCATCCTGATCGAAGGCAAGGCGATCCAGCTTCACCCGCTGGTCTGCTCGGCCTTCAACGCCGACTTCGACGGCGACCAGATGGCCGTTCACGTCCCCCTCTCGCTGGAAGCCCAGCTTGAGGCGCGGGTGCTGATGATGTCCACGAACAACGTGCTGTCGCCCGCCAACGGCGCGCCGATCATCGTGCCGTCGCAGGACATGGTGCTGGGTCTTTACTACACCACCATGGAACGCGAAGGCATGAAGGGCGAGGGCATGGCCTTCACCAGCCTGGACGAGGTCGAACACGCCCTGGCCTCGGGCGCGGTGCATCTGCATGCCCGCATTGCCGCCCGCCTGCCGCAGATCGACGAGAACGGCAACGAGGTCATCAAGCGCTTCGACACCACCCCTGGCCGGTTGCGCCTGGGCGCCCTGCTGCCGAAGAACGCGAAAGCGCCCTTCGAGCTGGTGAACCGCCTGCTGCGCAAGAAGGACATCCAGAACGTCATCGACACCGTCTATCGCTATTGCGGCCAGAAAGAGTCGGTGATCTTCTGCGACCAGATCATGGGCCTGGGCTTCCGCGAGGCGTTCCGTGCCGGCATTTCCTTCGGCAAGGACGACATGGTCGTGCCGCCGACGAAATGGGATCTGGTCGAGGAAACGCAGGACCAGGTCAAGCAGTTCGAGCAGCAATACCTGGACGGGCTGATCACCCAGGGCGAGAAATACAACAAGGTCGTCGATGCCTGGTCGAAATGCAACGACCGCGTCACCGACGCCATGATGAAGACCATCTCGGCCACGCAGAAGGACGAGAGCGGCGCCGAACTGGAGCCGAACTCGGTCTACATGATGGCGCATTCGGGCGCGCGGGGCTCGGTCAGCCAGATGAAGCAGCTTGGCGGGATGCGCGGGTTGATGGCCAAGCCGAACGGCGAGATCATCGAGACGCCGATCATCTCGAACTTCAAGGAAGGTCTGACCGTTCTTGAATACTTCAACTCGACCCACGGCGCGCGCAAGGGCCTGTCGGATACCGCGCTCAAGACGGCGAACTCGGGCTATCTGACCCGCCGCCTTGTGGACGTGGCGCAGGACTGCATCATCCGCGAGCATGATTGCGGCACCGACCGGGCGATCACCGCCTCGGCCGCGGTCAATGACGGCGAGGTGGTCAGCCCGCTTGCCGAGCGCGTGCTGGGCCGTGTCGCGGCCGAGGACGTTCTGGTTCCGGGCGAAGACGTGGTGATCGTGCGCCGCAACGAACTGATCGACGAGCGCAAGGCCGACGAGATCGAGGCGGCGGGCGTGCTGAACGTGCGCATCCGCTCGGCCCTGACCTGCGAGTCCGATGACGGGGTTTGCGCGCTGTGCTATGGCCGCGACCTGGCGCGCGGCACGCTGGTCAATATCGGCGAGGCGGTGGGCATCATCGCCGCCCAGTCGATCGGCGAGCCGGGAACGCAGCTAACGATGCGGACCTTCCACATCGGCGGCATCGCCCAGGGCGGCCAGCAGTCCTTCATCGCCGCGGCGCAAGAAGGCACGGTGGCGTTCGAGAACGAAAGCACCCTGGAAAACGCCAATGGCGAACTGATCGTCATGAGCCGCAACATGCAGTTGCACATCAAGGGTGCGACCGGCGATGCCCTGGCCAGCCACAAGCTGTTCTACGGCTCGAAACTGTTCGTTCGCCAAGGCGATGCGGTGGCGCGCGGCCAGAAGATGTTCGAATGGGATCCCTATACCCTGCCGATCATCGCCGAAAAGGCGGGCGTGGCGAAATATGTCGATCTTCTCGGCGGCATTTCGATCCGGGACGAGACCGACGACGCCACCGGCATGACGCAGAAGATCGTGACGGACTGGCGCTCGGCCCCGAAAGGCAACGAGCTGAAGCCCGAGATCATCATCGTCGATGCCGATGGCGAGCCGGTGCGCAACGAACAGGGCAACCCGATCACCTATCCGATGTCGGTCGACGCCATCCTGTCGGTCGAGGAAGGACAGGAAATCCGGGCCGGCGACGTGGTGGCGCGTATCCCGCGCGAAGGCGCCAGGACCAAGGACATCACCGGGGGTCTGCCCCGCGTGGCGGAACTGTTCGAGGCCCGTCGTCCCAAGGATCACGCCATCATCGCCGAAATCGACGGCTATGTGCGCTTTGGCAAGGACTACAAGAACAAGCGCCGCATCGCTATCGAGCCCGCCGACGACACGCTGGAGCAGGTCGAGTACATGGTGCCGAAAGGCAAGCACATCCCGGTGCAGGAAGGCGACTTCGTGCAAAAGGGTGACTACATCATGGACGGCAACCCGGCGCCGCATGACATCCTGCGCATCATGGGGATCGAGGCCCTGGCCGATTACCTGATCGACGAGGTGCAGGACGTCTACCGGCTGCAAGGCGTGAAGATCAACGACAAGCACATCGAGGTGATCGTCCGCCAGATGCTGCAAAAGATCGAGATCCTGGACAGCGGCGACACCACGCTGCTGAAGGGCGAGCATGTCGACCGCGACGAGTTCGAGGAAGAGAACGCCAAGATCGAAGCCAAGGGCGGCCGTCCGGCCACCGGCGAGCCGGTGCTGCTGGGCATCACCAAGGCCAGCTTGCAGACCCGCAGCTTCATCTCGGCCGCCTCGTTCCAGGAAACGACCCGCGTGCTGACCGAGGCCGCCGTCCAGGGCAAGCGCGACAAGCTGCTGGGGCTCAAGGAAAACGTCATCGTCGGCCGGCTGATCCCGGCCGGCACCGGCGGGGCCACGGCGCGCGTGAAGCGCATCGCGACCGAGCGCGACCAGGAGGTGATCGAGGCGCGCCGCGCCGAGGCCGAAGCTGCCGCCGCGCTGATCGCCCCCGAGGACAGCCCGGCCGAGGCCAGCAGCGGCGAGTGATCGTCCGCGAAAAGGAATGGGAAAAGCCCGGCAGCGATGCCGGGCTTTTTTCGCATGGGCGGACGGGGCCGTCTGAATAGCGCTTGCCTCGGCCTCGGCAATCTGGGATTGCAGCGCAAAAGTTGTTATTCGTCAAAAGGTTCAAAAATGCGCTTTGCTGGAAATGTGATCTGGTTCGTTCTGGGCGGGTGGTTCATCGCGCTGGTCTGGCTGCTGGGTGCGGCTGTCTTTGCGCTGACCATCATCGGGCTGCCCTTGACCCGTGCCGCCATCGAAATGGCCCGGCTTTCGGCCTGGCCCTTCGGCAAGGAGGTCGTGCATGTCCGCGACCTGGACCGCAAGCAGCTTTCGGCGGGGACAGCCGCCACGGGGACGATCGGCTTCGTCTTCAACCTGCTTTGGGCCGTTAGTTTCGGGATCGTCCTTTTCCTGTCCTATCTGGTGGCGGGCGTGCTGAACTGCCTGACGATCATCGGCATTCCCTTCGGGCTGCAAAGCTTCAAGCTGGCCGGCCTGTCGTTCTGGCCGGTGGGCCGGCGCGTGGTGGCGGTCGAGGTGGCGCGCATGGTCCGCGACGAAAAGGCCGCCGATCTGCTGGCGCGTTATCGGCGGGCCTAAACGGCGCTGGCTTTTCCGATGCGCCTTTCCTAAGCATTGGCAGACAGCCGGGAATCGCCATGCGGACACCGTTTCTTTCATTCACCCGAAAGGGGCGACCGCCGGCCGAGCCGCAGGTCTTTTCCGCCAGCGCAGCCGACAACCTGCGCGGCTCGGGGCTGATGATGCTGAGCGTGGCCGGCTTTACCTGCAATGACGCGCTGATGAAGGCGGCGACGCAAAGCCTGCCGCTTTACGAATCCATCACCATCCGCGGCGGGCTGGTGCTGCTGGTGATGGTGCTGATCGCGCGGGCACGCGGCGGGCTGCAATTGCGGCTGGCGCGGGCCGATGCCGGGCGGCTGCTGCTGCGCACCGGCGCCGACGTGGTCTCGACCGTGCTGTATCTGCTGGCGCTGCGGCGGATGCCGCTGGCCGATGTGTCGGCGATCATGCAGTCGCTGCCCTTGGCGATGACGCTGGCGGCGGCGCTGTTCTTTGGCGAGCGCCTGGGCTGGCGCCGGCTTCTGGCCATCGGTGCAGGCTTCGCCGGCGTGCTGCTGATCCTGCGGCCCGGCACCGGGGCTTTCGACCAATGGTCGGCGCTGGTCCTGGCGGCGATGCTGCTGATCGTGCTGCGCGACCTGGTGACGCGGACATTCTCGGCCCAGGTCGGCTCGTCCGGCATCGCCTTTTATGCCGGCTTCGCGGTGATGATGGCAGGGGCGGTGCTGGGCCTTACCGAAACCTGGCGCCTGCCCAGCCCGGCCGAGATGGGGCTTCTGACCCTGGCGGCCTTGTTCCTGACCCTGGGATATGTGACGGCGGTTTCCAGCATGCGGGTGGGCGAGATTTCCGTCGTCGCGCCCTTTCGCTATACCTCGCTGATCTGGGCGGTGCTGCTGGGGCTGGCGATGTTCGGGGAATGGCCCGACGCCTGGACCTGGGCCGGCGCGGCGCTGGTGGTGGGGGCGGGGATCTATACCATCCTGCGCGAGCGCCAATTGGGGCGGGCGCGCTGATGCGCGTGCAGATGCTGGGCCTGTGCCGGTTTTCCTATCTCGGCGACCGCGGTTTCCAAGTCATGCACGAGACGCTGGAGCAGCGGCGGGCATTCCTCTATGACCCCGAGCGGCTGGCCCGGCGCTGGCACTGGTTCGAGAATGTCACCTTGCCGGGATTGCTGGCGCAGACCGACCCGGATTTCACCCTGGTGCTGATGACCGGCCCGGACCTGCCCGAACCCTGGCTGTCGCAATTGCGCGAACTGGCCGACATCATGCCCCAGGCCCGGCTGGCGCTGATCCCGCCGATGGAAAGGCATCTCGACGCCTGCATGGCCGCCATCGCGCCCCATATCGAGGCGGGGGCCGACGTGGTCGGGCATTTCCGCCAGGATGACGACGATGCGGTCGCCATCGACTATGTCCACGATGCCAGGCGCGACTTCACGGCGATGCGCCCGCTGTGGGAAAGGCGGCGGCGGCTGTCTTGCGACTATTCCCGCGGGCTGGTGCTGAAGGCCACCGAACAGGGGATCTCGGTCGAGCCGCGGGTGATCTATAATGCCGTCGCGGCGCTGACCGTCTACCTGCCGCCAGATGCGCAGCGCAGCGTCATGCATTTCCCGCATTGGAAGATCGGGCTTTCCATGCCCGGCGTCACGCTGCCCGCCAAGCCGATGTTCGTGCGCTTTCTGAACCACGACAACGACTCGGGCGCGATCGGCGCGGGCTATCCCTGGGAAGCGGACCCGGCCGGCTGGGGCCGGCTTCTGGCGCGGCGATTCCGCATCGACCTGGATACGCTTGAGCGCAGCGCGCGCGCCTTTGGCCTGCCCGGCGCCGACCGGCCGCGCTGGGGCGTCTGACGGGCCGGCGCGCAGGGTCGTGCCGTGGGGGCAGGGGCGGGGTTTTCGCCGGCGCTTGCGGCGGTGGGGTTGTTGACTCCCCCCGGCTTTCCCCATATACGCCGCACACCCGCCAGTGATCTGGTCGGGGCCCAGAACCTCTGTGGTCATGATCCGGGCCGGAACGGCCTGATCCTCTGGTAATTCGACCCGTCCTCCCCCTTCTCGGGGACAGGATGGGTTCTGGCGTTTCACGATGTGCGTGATTCGCCGTCGAGAAGTGGCGCAGCAGGCCTGCTGCGAGTATTGACGAAAGCAAGACGGGGAACCGAATGCCGACGATCCAACAGCTGATCCGCAAGCCGCGGCAGCCCAAGGTGCAGCGCTCCAAGTCGCAGCACCTTCAATCCTGCCCGCAAAAGCGGGGCGTATGCACGCGCGTCTATACCACGACGCCGAAAAAGCCGAACTCGGCCATGCGGAAAGTCGCCAAGGTGCGTCTGACCAACGGGTTCGAGGTGATCTCCTATATTCCGGGCGAAAAGCACAACCTGCAAGAGCACTCGGTGGTGCTGATCCGCGGCGGCCGGGTGAAAGACCTTCCCGGCGTCCGCTATCACATCCTGCGCGGCGTTCTGGACACCCAGGGTGTCAAGGACCGTCGTCAGCGCCGTTCGAAATACGGCGCCAAGCGTCCGAAGTAAGGAGATAGGCCCATGTCCCGTCGTCACGCCGCTGAAAAGCGCGAAATCCTGCCCGACGCCAAGTATGGCGATCGCGTGCTGACCAAATTCATGAACAACCTGATGATCGACGGCAAGAAATCGGTTGCCGAACGCATCGTCTACAACGCACTGGACCGGGTCCAGGGCCGGCTGAAGCGCGAACCGATCGAGGTCTTCCACGAGGCGCTCGACAACGTGAAGCCTTCGGTCGAGGTGCGGTCCCGCCGGGTCGGCGGCGCGACCTATCAGGTCCCCGTCGAGGTTCGGCCCACCCGCCGCGAAGCCCTGGCGATCCGCTGGCTGATCGACGCGTCGAAAAAGCGCAACGAGCACACCATGGAAGAACGTCTTGCCGGCGAACTGGCCGATGCGGTGAACGGCCGCGGCACCGCCGTCAAGAAGCGTGAAGACACGCACAAGATGGCCGACGCCAACAAGGCGTTCAGCCACTACCGCTGGTAACCGGAAGGAAGGCCCTTTATGGCACGCGAATATCCGCTGGAGCGTTATCGGAACTTCGGGATCATGGCCCATATCGACGCGGGCAAGACCACGACGACCGAGCGGATCCTGTTCTATACCGGCAAGAGCCACAAGATGGGCGAGACGCATGACGGCGCCTCGACCATGGACTTCATGGAACAGGAAGCCGAGCGCGGCATCACCATTTCCTCGGCGGCGACCACCACCTTCTGGCAGCGCCACGAGGATGCGGACTACAGCGTCGATCCCGGCGAACGTTGCCGCTTCAACATCATCGACACCCCCGGCCACGTCGACTTCACCATCGAGGTCGAGCGTTCGCTGGCGGTTCTGGACGGCGCGATCTGCCTGCTGGACGGCAATGCCGGCGTCGAGCCGCAGACCGAAACGGTGTGGCGCCAGGCCGACCGCTACAAGGTTCCGCGGATCGTCTTCGTCAACAAGATGGACAAGATCGGCGCCGATTTCTTCAAATGCGTCGCCATGATCAAGGACCGCACCGGCGGTACGCCTTGCCCGATCGCGCTGCCGATCGGCGCCGAGGACCGGCTGGAAGGCATCGTCGATCTGATCAAGATGGAAGAATGGGTCTGGAAGGGCGAGGATCTGGGTGCGTCCTGGGTTCGCCAGCCGATCCGCGACGATCTCAAGGACGTGGCCGAAGAATGGCGCGGCAAGATGATCGAACTCGCCGTCGAACAGGACGACGAAGCGATGGAAGCCTATCTGGAAGGCAGCGAGCCTGACGAGGCGACCCTGCGCAAGCTGATCCGCAAGGGCACGCTGTCGCTGTCCTTCTTCCCGGTGATGGCTGGTTCTGCCTTCAAGAACAAGGGTGTGCAGCCGCTGCTGAACGCCGTGGTCGACTTCCTGCCGGCCCCGACCGACGTTCCGGCCTATGTCGGTTTCGCCCCCGGCGACGAGACCGAGACCCGCAACATCGAGCGTCACGCCACCGACGCGGAGCCTTTCTCGGCGCTGGCGTTTAAGATCATGAACGACCCCTTCGTCGGCTCGCTGACCTTCACGCGCATCTATTCGGGCGCGCTGAAGAAGGGCGACCAGATGCTGAACTCGACCAAGGGCAAGCGCGAACGCGTCGGCCGGATGATGGTCATGCATGCCGTCAACCGTGAAGAAATCGACGAAGCCTTTGCCGGCGACATCATCGCGCTGGCGGGCCTGAAGGAAACCACCACGGGCGACACGCTCTGCGATCCAGCCAAGCCGGTGGTGCTGGAGACGATGACCTTCCCCGAGCCGGTGATCGAAATCGCCGTCGAGCCCAAGTCCAAGGCCGACCAGGAAAAGATGGGCCTTGCCCTGCAGCGCCTGGCCGCCGAAGATCCGTCCTTCCGGGTCGAGACCGATATCGAATCGGGCCAGACCATCATGAAGGGCATGGGCGAACTTCACCTCGACATCCTGGTCGACCGCATGAAGCGCGAGTTCAAGGTCGAGGCGAATATCGGCGCCCCGCAGGTGGCGTATCGCGAGACCATCTCGAACGAGGCCGAGATCGACTATACGCACAAGAAACAGACCGGCGGCACCGGCCAGTTCGCGCGTATCAAGCTGATCATCACTCCGACCGAGCCGGGCGAGGGCTATTCCTTCGAATCCAAGATCGTCGGCGGTGCCGTGCCCAAGGAATACATTCCGGGCGTGGAAAAGGGCATCAAGTCGGTGATGGATTCGGGTCCGCTGGCCGGCTTCCCGGTGATCGACTTCAAGGTGGCGCTGATCGACGGTGCCTTCCACGACGTCGACTCCTCGGTCCTGGCCTTCGAGATCGCCTCCCGCGCCGCCATGCGCGAAGGGCTCAAGAAGGCCGGCGCCAAGCTGCTGGAACCGATCATGCGCGTCGAAGTGGTCACGCCGGAAGAATATACCGGCTCGATCATCGGCGACCTGACCAGCCGTCGCGGCATGGTCCGCGGCCAGGATACCCGCGGCAACGCGAACGTCATCGACGCTTTCGTGCCCCTGGCCAACATGTTCGGCTATATCAACAACCTGCGTTCGATGTCCTCGGGCCGCGCGGTGTTCACCATGCAGTTCGACCATTACGAGGCCGTGCCGCAGAACATCTCGGACGAGATCCAAAAGAAATACGCGTAATCCCGGCGGTGCGTGGGCAACCACGCACCCTACCAACCCCGTAGGGTGCGTGGCTGCACGCACCGTCAACATAAGGAGCCATGCCCATGGCAAAGGCAAAGTTTGAACGGACGAAACCGCACGTCAACATCGGTACGATTGGCCACGTTGACCACGGCAAGACGACGCTGACGGCTGCGAT
>NZ_FTMK01000034.1 GCF_900156255.1 Paracoccus thiocyanatus | reverse complement strand
TTTGGACGCCACGCTTGCGCCGGTCGCCTTTGGCAAGATCGTCGCGACGCTTCACGGCTCGGATGTCTTCGACGGGGGCGTGCGGGTGGTGACGCAAAAGGTCGAGGCGACGACCGGCGCGCAGGGGGAATGGTCGCTGGAGCTGATCGTGAACGGCGAGGGCGAGGCGGGCACCACCACCTGGACCGTCGAGGGCTATAACCAATATGTCGTCAAGGTGTTCGAGGCCAAGGCGCTGTTCCTGGCCTCGGCGCTGGCGGTGACGCTGGGCGATCTGGAGCGGATGAGCGCCCAGAACCTGCGCGCGGCGCGCGAGGCCGGCGCGGCGCGGCTGGTCGTCGCCTCGGATCACGAAAGCTACCTGGCCCTGCCCGAAGCCGAAAGGCGGCCAGGCGACCTGGTGCTGGTCGACGGGCTGGAGCGGCCGGTGGCTATCCAGGGCCCGGTCGAAAAGCGGATCTTCGACGGCGTGACGCAGATCTTTCACGGCACCCAGCCCGCGATGCTGCTGGATGCCAATGGCGCGGTTCTGGTGGGGCAGACGGTCCATGCCGTGGCGCCGGCGATCACCCGCCAGCCCGCGATCCTGCCGGAAACGGCCGGGCTTGGCGACAGCATCACCCTGGACCTGGGCAGCGCCGAAGGGACGCCGCCCCCGGCCGTGGATTGGGACCTGACGCTGGGCGACAATTCGATCCGCGACCGGGTCGACCCGCAAGAACTGAGCATGGAACTGTCCGAGCCTGGCGCCTATGCGCTGGAGGTCAACTGGAGCAATGAGGCCGGCACGGTGGCGGCCGCCCCGGCGCTGCTGACGGTCGCCGAACCGGCCGCGCCGGGGGTCGATTACGCGCAGGCGGCGGGCTATTTCCATTCCGCCTCGGCCTATGTGGGGGAACCCGCGGCGGTGACGGCGCTGACGAATGACGGCAATGGCGGCTGGGACCTGTCGCAGGTCAGTTCGGGCGAGGTCATCACCATGACCCCGGCGGGGGTCCGGTTCAATGGCGGGCGCTTCTTGCAGGCCGCGGGGCTTTCGTCCGGCGGGATCGACGGGGTGTTCATCGTCCTGCGCATGGCGCTGGAGCATTACGGGTCGGGCGTGGCGCAGCTTTTCGCGGCCAATCCCAACGGCGGCCACCTGGCCCTCAACGACAACAACGGCACGCTGCAAGCGCGCTATAACGACGGGACATCGCGCAATATCTCGTTGGGAAGCACGCCCTATGGCCCGGATTTCGTTGCCGGGCTGGAAATCGACACGGTGTTGAAAACCGTGCGCACCTATATGCTTTCCGGCTCTATCGTGACGGAAAGCCCGCTTGGGATGCCCAGGGTGGACTATGCCACGGTGCGCATCGGCCAGGCGGTGCATGGCACGCTGAAGCGCGCGGCGCTGTTTGCACGGCCGGCCGGCGGCAGCTTTGCCGCCAGTTTCGAACAGGTGATCGCCGATTTCCTGGCCGGCTGAGCGCCGGACCGGCGCATGGTGCGAAAGGCCGCCCCTCGGGCGGCCTTTTTCATGCCCTCGTCCCGTGGCACTTGCGCCCGCCGGGCATTGCGGCTTTTTTCGGTGGACATGCCGCGAAAGGTCGCAAAACTGCGCCGCGGACGGCAAGGCGGAGGCAAGCATGAACCTGACCATCGACGAGGCCCTGGCCCAAGGCGGCGCCGGGCGCTTTCAGCGGCGACTGCTGGGCATCTTCGGCCTGGTCTGGGCGGCGGATGCGATGCAGGTCATCGCCATCGGCTTCACCGCCGCCTCGATCGCGGCAAGCTTCGGGCTGACCGTGCCGCAGGCCTTGCAAACCGGCACGCTGTTCTTCCTGGGCATGTTCGCGGGGGCCACGCTGTTCGGGCGCATCGCCGACCGCATCGGGCGGCGCAACGTGCTGCTTGTGACGGTGGGCTGCGATGCGGTCTTCGGCCTGGCTTCGGTATTCGCGCCCGACATCTGGTCGCTGATGCTGCTGCGCTTCCTGACCGGCATGGCGGTGGGCGGCACGCTGCCGGTCGATTACGCCATGATGGCCGAGTTCCTGCCGCCCCGGAACCGCGGCCGCTGGCTGGTCTGGCTGGAGGGGTTCTGGGCCATCGGCACCATCGCCATCGCCCTGACCGCCTGGATCGTGCATCTGGCCGGCGCGGCCGAGCCCTGGCGCTGGATATTCGCCGTAGCCGCCCTGCCGGCGCTGATCGGCATCTGGCTGCGGCTTTGGGTGCCGGAATCGCCGATGTATCTGTTGCGCAAGGGCGACGAGGCCAGGGCGCGCGCCGTCATCGATAGGGTGCTGACCGCGAACGGCGCCCGCGCGCTGCCCCAGGGTACCCGGCTGACCGCGCCGCCCGTCACCGCCCAGCCGCGGCTGTTCGGCCCCGAATTGCGGGGCCGCAGCCTGGGCATCTTTGCCGCCTGGTTCCTGGTTTCGCTGTCCTATTACGGCGTCTTCGTCTGGCTGCCGGCGGAACTGGCCAAGGGCGGCTTCGGCTTCGTGCGCGGCTATGGATTCCTGGTGCTGATGGCGCTGGCGCAATTGCCGGGCTATGCGCTGGCGGCACATGGCGTGGAAAGCTGGGGCAGGAAGCCCACCTTGCAGGTCTTCCTGCTGCTCAGCGCCGCGGGCTGCTTTCTGTTCACCGTCGCCGGCAGCCCCTGGCTGGTCGCGGCCTCGCTGCTTTTGATGAGCTTTGCGCTTCTGGGCACCTGGGGCGCGCTTTACGCCTTTACGCCCGAGCTTTATCCGACCGGGTTGCGCGGCACCGGCATGGGCACCGCCAGCGCGGTGGCGCGGGTGGGCGGGCTGCTTGCGCCCTCGCTCATGGGCTATGTGGTGGCGCGCGGCTTTGGCGTCGCCATCGGCGTCTTTGCGGCGCTGCTGCTGCTGGCGGCTGTGGCCACGCTGTTCATCCGGGCCGAGACGCGCAACCGCTCGATCGTCTGAAGCCGCATCCCGCGGCGCGCCGGTCGGCCGCAATCTGATCTTGCAGATTGAGAAACCACGATTATCCTGTCGCCGGGTCGGGGGAATCATCCCGCGACCAGGGGGCGCGGCGCAGGCCCGCCCGTTGCGGGAGGCGCTTTTCTGATCCATCCGTCCCTTTTCGACGCGATCATGCCTTAGGTCCTACGCAATTTTCAAAGGCCGGTTCTGGCCGGCCTTCCATCAATCCGTTTTGAATGAGGAACTCCGATGATGAAACCCGCGCTTCTGGCGCTTGGCCTGGCCCTTGGCCTTGCAGGCTGCGCCACCACCTGGGAAACCGCTTACGAGCAACTCGACCCGGCACAGGCGGCCGGCTGGCGCGTCGCCGCGGTCGAGGTGGCGGTCCCCGAAACGCTGACCACCAGCGACAAGAACAGCTATCTGCCGGATTTCGACATCGTCTGGCATGGCGAACCGGCCGGCGACCGCCGCGCCCAGGCCGCCGCCATCCTGAAGGAAGGAATCGAAAAGGGCAGCGCCGGCCAAAGCGGTCGGACGCCCGTGCGAATCGTCGCCACCCTAAGCCAGTTCCACGCCATCACCCCGGTGGTGCGTGAACGGTTGCAGAACTCCGGCGTCCACAACATCCACTATACCGTGCAGGTCTTCGACGCCCGCAGCGGTGCCGCGCTCAGCGAGCCGCAGCCGATCAAGGCGGAATTTCCCGCCCTTGTTGGCAGGGCCGCCGACGAGGCCGAGGCGCGCGGCCTGACCCAGCGCGTCCAGATCGTGGACCAGATCGCCGCGGTGACGCAAAACTGGCTGGGCCGCGGCACCGATCCGCGCGGCAGCTTCCAGCGCCGCGGGCGCTGAGTCCCAGGCGATTTTGGCGGAAATCACCGGGCCGGCCCTTGCGGGCCGGTCCTTTCTTTGGCAGGGGGCGGTCATGGCAAGCGTCTCTGAACGATACGAGGCCCGCGTAGCGGCGGGCCGGCTGGAACCCGATGCGGCGCAACGCGGCGTGTTGCCGATGCTGGACCGAATGGTGCGGGCGCTGGCCGCAGCCCCGCCCGCCGCGTCGCAGAAAAGCGGCTGGCTGGCGCGGCTGCGCGGCGCGACGCCCCAGCCTGCCCCGGCCGTCAGGGGGCTGTATCTTTGGGGCGGCGTCGGGCGCGGCAAGTCCATGCTCATGGACCTGGTGATGGAGGCGGCGCCGCTCGCCGCCAAGCGCCGCGTGCATTTCCACGAATTCATGCAGGAAATCCAGGGCGCCCTGGAAGAGGTGCGCAAGACCGGCCAGCAGGACGCCGTCCGCCCGGTGGCCAAGGCGGTGGCCCAGCGGGCGCGGCTTTTGTGTTTCGACGAGATGCAGATCACCGACATCGCCGACGCGATGATCGTCGGCCGCCTGTTCCAGGTGCTGTTCGAAGAAGGCGTGACCATCGTCACCACCTCGAACCGCGTGCCCGAGGATCTTTACAAGAACGGGCTCAACCGCCAGCTTTTCCTGCCCTTCATCGCCCTGATCCGCGAAAGGCTGGAGGTGGTGGAACTGGCCAGCGCCACCGACCACCGCCAGAACCGCGACCAGGGCGGGCAGGTCTGGTTCACGCCGGCCGATGCGGCGGCGCGGGCGCATCTGGACGCGCTGTGGCAAGCCGAAACCGGCGGTGCCGCGGCCGCGCCCCTGGTGCTGGAGATCAAGGGCCGCAAGGTCGAAATCCCCCAGCATGTCGGCCGCATCGGGCGCGCCGGCTTCTGGGATATTTGCGGCAAGCCCTTGGGCCCGGCCGATTACCTGGCCATGGCCGAGGCGCTGGACCTGCTGTTCATCGACGCCATCCCGCGCCTTGGCCAGTCGAACTACAACGAGGCCAAGCGCTTCGTGACCCTGATCGACGCGCTATACGAGGCGCGGGTGCGGCTGATCGCCAGCGCCGCCGACGAACCCGAACGTCTTTACGCCGAAGGCGAGGGTGCCTTTGAATTCGAACGCACCGCCAGCCGCTTGCACGAGATGCGCGACGCCGGTTGGGGGCGGACGTAAAGGCGGCTCTGCCCCGGCCTTCGGCCTCTGCCCGGAGGATTTTCAGGATAGAGAAGCCATGGCCGTGGGGCAGGCGAGCGCAGGGCATGTCCGCCGCTTTTGCCTGTCTCGGCGGTGGGTGCGGGGCAGGATGCCCGGCTTTCACCGTTTTCCAAATACTCCGGGGGAGTCCCGCAGGGACGGGGGCAGAGCCCCCATCGCGGCGCGCGGGGCATACGCGACGCCTAGCCGTTTTCCCGCAGGATCTGCCCGGCAAGATAAAGCGAGCCGCAGATCAGGATGCGCGCGCCGGGCTGATCGGTGGCGATGCGGCTGACCGCCGCCAGCGTATCCGCGGCGGTCGAGGCGGTCATCCCCACCGAACGGGCCACCGCGGCGGTCGCCTCGGCCGGCAGGGTGTTGGGCTCGCCGGGAATGGCCACCGCGGCCAGGCTTTGCGCGATGCCGGCCAGCGGCCGCATATAGCCCGCGACATCCTTGGTGTTCAGCATGCCGCAGACCAGATGCGTCGGCCGCGGCGGCAGGGCGGCCAGCGTCGCCGCCACCGCCTTGCCGCCCGCCGGGTTGTGGCCGCCGTCCAGCCATAATTCGCAGCCCTGGGCCGCCTCGACCAGCGGGCCGCGCGCCAGGCGCTGCATCCGGGCGGGCCATTCCGCCTCGGCCACGGCGGCGCGGGCCTCGATGCGGCCAAAGCCCAGTTCGCGCAGCGCGGCGATGGCGGTGCCGGCGTTCACGATCTGATGCGGGCCGGGCAGCACCGGCAGGGGCAGGTCCATCAGCCCATGCTCGTCCTGGTAGACCAGCGCGTCGCCCTCGCGCCGGCTGTCCCAGTCCTGCCGGGCGATGCGCAGGGGCGCAAACAGCCGCTCGGCCCGTTGCTCGATCACCTCGCGGGCGGCGGCATCCTGCGGCGCGACGATGCAGGGCACGCGGCGCTTCATGATCCCGGCCTTTTCGCCGGCGATCTGGGCCAGCGTGTCGCCCAGGTATTGCGTATGGTCGATGCTGATGGGCGTGATGACGGTCAGCGCCGGCGCCTCGATCACGTTGGTCGCGTCCAGGCGGCCGCCCAGCCCCACTTCCAGCAGCGTGTAATCGGCAGGCATGCGGGAAAAGGCCAGGAAGGCCGCGGCGGTGGTGATCTCGAAAAAGGTGATTGGCTGGCCGGCATTCGCGGCCTCGCATTCCTCCAGCGCGGCCGCCAGCGCCGCCTCGGGGATCAGCTCGCCCGCCAGGCGGATGCGTTCGTGGAACTGCGCCAGATGCGGCGAGGTATAGGCATGGACGCGCTTTCCCGCCGATTCCAGCCCGGCGCGGATCATCGCCAGGGTCGAGCCCTTGCCGTTGGTGCCGGCGATATGGACCACCGGCGGGATGCGGCGTTCGGGGTTGCCGAGCGCGGCCAGGATGCGCTGCATCCGGTCCAGCGACAGGTCGATGACCTTGGGATGCAGCTGCATGAGCCGGGCGAGAATGGCGTCTGACGCGGTCATGGCGTCGTCGCTTGGGCCTCGGGCTCGCCCCCGGCGGCGGTCGGGGGGGCGATGGTGCCGGGCGCGGGCAGGTCGCCCGCCACCGGGGCGGGCAGGCCGCCCAGCATGCGCAGGATCGACACCAGCTCTTCGCGCAGCTTCTTGCGATGCGTCACCCGGTCCAGCATCCCGTGTTCCAGCAGGTATTCGGCGCGCTGGAACCCCTCGGGCAGCTTTTCGCGGATGGTCTGCTCGATCACCCGCGGGCCGGCAAAGCAGATCAGCGCGTTCGGCTCGGAAATCTGGATGTCGCCCAGCATGGCATAGCTGGCGGTGACGCCGCCGGTGGTCGGATGGGTCAGCACGACGATATAGGGCAGCCGCGCCTCTTTCAGCATCTGCACGGCGACGGTGGTGCGCGGCATCTGCATCAGCGACAGGATGCCTTCCTGCATGCGCGCGCCGCCGGCGGCGGAAAACAGCACCAGGGGCCGCTTCAGCTTTACCGCGCGTTCGGCAGCGGCAATGATGGCATTGCCGACATACATGCCCATGGACCCGCCCATGAAGCTGAAATCCTGGGCGGCGGCGACGATGGGGGTGCGGCCGATCTCGCCCTCGGCGACCAGCATCGCCTCTTTCTCGGCGGTGGATTTCTGCGCGGCCTTCATGCGGTCGGGGTATTTCTTCTGGTCGCGAAAGCCCAGCGGGTCGGCGACCGGCTCGGGCACCTTGACCTCGACGAAGACGCCGCCGTCGAACAGCGCGGCAAAGCGCCCGCGCGGGCTGATCGCCAGGTGATGGTCGCAATTCGTGCAGACGTTCAGGTTGTCCGACAATTCGCGGTGGAACAGCATGGTCCCGCATTCGGGGCATTTCGTCCACAGGTTCTCGGGCACCTCGCGGCGCGAGAACAGCGAATTGATGCGCGGACGGACATAATTGGTGATCCAGTTCATCGGCGGCCCCCTGCGCTGCGTTCTGGGGTCAGATATGCAAAGCGGTGCCGAATTGCAATTCCGCGCTGTCCGGGCTTTCATGGCGGCATGTGGACCGAAGCCCTTGTGTTCGTGCATTATGCAACCGCGCTGGCCGTTTCGGTCCGCGTGCTGCTGCGTCCGCGGCTTGAACCGACGGTCCGGCTGTCCTGGATCCTGGTGATCGAGCTTTTGCCGCTGGCCGGCATCCTGGCCTATGTGCTGTTCGGCGAGATTCGCATCCGCGGCGCCGAGGTCGAGACCATGGCCAGCGTCCGGTCGCGTCTTTCGGGGCTTTGGCAGGCCAGCCCCGAGGAATTGAAGGTGCTGCCCGACTTCGCCGCCCCGGTCATCAAGGCGAATCACGCCACCACCGGCTTTGCCGCCGTCGCCGGCAACCGCGCCGCCCTGCTGCCCGAGGATGACCGCGCCATCGCCGCCCTGGTCGAGGCGATCGACGGCGCGACCGAACATGTGCATCTGCTGTTCTATATCTGGCTTGACGACCCGTCCGGACGCGCCGTGGCAGAGGCGGCGATCCGCGCCGCCTCGCGTGGCGTCAAGGTGCGCGCGATCATCGACGCCTTCGGCTCTCGCGCCTTTGGCCGGTCCGAAGCCTGGGCGCGAATGCGTGAGGCGGGCGTGGAATGCGTCCAGGCGCTGCCGCTGAGCATCCCGGTGATCGGCGGGCTTTTCCAGCGCATGGACCTGCGCAACCACCGCAAGATCGTGGTCATCGACCATGTGCTGGGCTTTACCGGCAGCCGCAACTGTTCGGACCGGGCCTTTGCCGTCAAGCCGCGCTATGCGCCCTGGATCGACGTGTTCCTGGCCATCGAGGGGCCGGTGGTGCGGCAGATGCAGGCGGTCTTCCTGCAAGACTGGATGAGCTATACCGGCGAGGACCTGGGCGAGATGCTGCGCATGACCCGCCCCGTGACCGCGCCGGGCGAGGTGGCGCAGGTCGTCGCCACCGGCCCTGACGATCCCCAGGGTTCGCTGTCGGATTGCATGGTGACGATGATCCATGCCGCGCGCGAGCGGCTGGTCATCACCACGCCTTATTACGTGCCCGACGCCTCGCTTGATTCCGCGATCCGCACCGCGGCGCGGCGCGGGGTCGAGGTGACGATGATCCTGCCACGGCGCAACGATTCGCTGGTGGTGCAGGCGTCCTCGGAAGGGTTCTATTACGGCCTCGTCTCGGCCGGGGTGCGGCTGATGCTGTTCCACGACGGGCTGCTGCATTCCAAGATCATCACCGTGGACGGGCGCATGGCGATGCTGGGCAGCGCGAACATGGACCGCCGCAGCTTCGAGCTGAACTATGAAATGAACATGCTGTTTCTGGGCGGCGACATCACCGAACGGCTGGACGAGCGCCAGCAGAGCTATGCCGAGCGCGCCCGCCCGGTGGATCTGGACGATATCCGCGCCTGGTCGGTCGGGCGCCGGTTGCGCAACAATCTTCTGGCGCTGGCAGCGCCGATCCTGTGACGGAGGACATGATGACGAAGCCCGACAACAAGGACAAGATCGAGCAGGGCGCCCACGCCCTGCCTGCGGCAGAGGTGCAGGCGGCGTTGGCCGGGCTGCCCGGCTGGGAACTGGTCCAGGAGGGCAAGGCGATCCGCCGCGCCTGGCGGTTCAAGACCTTTGCCCAGGCGGCGCAATTGGCCAACCTGGCCGCCTGGCAGGCCGAGGCGGCCGGGCACCACCCCGATATCGACTTCGGCTGGGGGTTCGCCCGCGTGACCTATTCCACCCATTCCGCGGGCGGCGTGACCCGAAACGACCTGATCATGGCCGCGCGGCTTGATGCGGCGGCGGGCTGACGCTTGCGGACCCTCTTGCCCCGCGGGCGGGCTGCGCCTATCCAGCAGCAAGCCCAAGGATGCCGCCGGGGCAGGGCGGGCGGCCTTTGGGGGACTGCCGGCCGGCCGGTGATTGCGTCGGGGACATGTTCAGATTGACGAGTGAAAGCGGGCGGACGCATGGCAATACGGCCTCGGACATGGCTTGAACGCAAGACGCGGGAACGGGCGCTGCGGCAATGGACGGCACTGGCGCAGCAGGTCGAGACGCTGGGACCGGGCCGCCTGCGCCGCCTGCGCGAAGAGGCGCTGGACCTGCGCGGCAGCCTGGAGCGGTTCCTGGTCGGGGCGGATCGCCGGGCCATTCGCTCGCGGGCGGCGCTGGATGCGCTGCACCTGCCCGGCGGGACCGACTGGCGCTGGCGCCCCGGTTTCATGGCCGGCCAGATCTCGCCCCCCGGTATCGCCCGGCCCGAGAATGGCGGCCGGCTGGGCGATGACGCCGCCATCTGGCACGACTGTCCCCAGCGCGCGCTGATCCTGGGACAGGTCGCGACCCGCGGGGCCACCGACCTGTCGCCCTTTGCCATCCGGCTAGAGGTCTTTGGCTTTTCCGGCAGCTTCCTGTCCATGTCGGTCGACCTGCCCCCCAGCGCGCTGGAGGGGCTGACCCGCAACCATGTCCTGCGGCTGGAAACCGGCATCCTGGCCGAAAGGGCGATCCGGGTCTATGCTCGGCTCAATATCGGCCACGGCCCGAATATCGACGAAGTCACCGAGCAATTGCCCGGTTTCGAGGCCGGCCATTACAGCCGGCAAGTGACCGAATTCGACCTGGCCTATACCCAGATGAACGACAGGCGGCTGGAAAAGGTCTGGCTGGACCTGATCTTCGAGGCGCCCTGGATGAATGCGGTCGAGATCCGCGAACTGTTCTTTTCCCGCCACCTGCGGGCCGAGTTCTGACCAAGGAATTTTCCATGAGCGATTTCGAGTCCTTCGGACTGAAAAGCGGCATCTGGCAAGGCGCGATCCATCGCGACGCCCGGCCGGGGCGGCTGGTGCTGGTGCATCTGGGCGAGCGGCTGGCCGAAGCCCGCGTGACCGCCGACGCCCAGGGCGGCTGGCGCGTCGGCGCCGCGATCCCGGCCGAGCGGCTGTCGGACGGGGCGCAAAGCTTCCTGCTGGTCGAGGATCAGGGCGCTGAGGGCGAACCGCCGCAGCCCGGCGCCCGCCATCTGGGCAGCCTGACCCTGGTCGCGGGTGCGCTGCTGACGGGCGACCTGCATGCCGAACTGGCGCTGATGCGCAGCGAACTGGAACTGCTCAAGCAGGAATTGCGGCGGCTGGCATCCGATCCGGGCTAGGCGTCAATCCTTGCGCCAATAGGCGTATCCGCCCAGTTCCGCAAAGCCCAGCCGGTCGTAAAGGCCGCGCGCGGCGGCATTGTCGCGGCTGACCGCCAGCGCGATCCGGGTCGCGCCCTGCTCTTGCGCCCAAAGCGCGGCCATGCGGACCAGCCAGCCGGCCACGCCGCGCCGACGCTGCGCCGGCACCACCTCGATGGCGTGGACCATGGCGACAGGCCCGTCCAGCGCCACAAAGGCCGCGCCCGCGGCCCGGTCCCGCATCCGGCCCAACAGCGCCGTGCGGGGCGGCGCCACCCGCTCCATCACCGCCTGGCGCGCGGCCGAGACCGCGCCGCCGCTCCAGATGTCGCGCTGCACGGCCAGCGGCGGCCAGATCGCAAAGGCGGTCAACGGCGGCGGCGCCAGAGCGGTCAGCGCCGCGCAATCCGCGCCCATGATCACCGTCGGCGCGCCATGGCGAAAGCCGCGCGCGGCCAGCGCCTGGGCCAGGGCGCGATCGCCATCGGCCACCCGGAACAGCGGCGGTTCGTCCCAGCCACGCTGGATCGCCTCGGCGCGCGGAATGTCGGCGGCGTCCCAGTCCGGCCGCAGGGCGCGCGCCGAGCTGACCCGCCCGCCGCCGCCTTGGCCGCGCCCGACCAGAAAGCCGCCGGCCTGGGCGTATTCGGCCGCGGGCCAGGTGGTTTCGAACGCGCGGGCGATCTGGGGATCGGCGATCACAGGGCCAGCCTTTCGCGCAAGGCGGTCATCGCATCGCTGACGCGCTGGCCGTCCAGCCCGCGGATCACCAGGCTGGTGCCGAAGCGCTGCCCGCTCTGGAAGGGATAAGAGCCAAGCGACAGGTCGGGGAAATCGTCGGCCACGGCGCGCAGCTCGTCGGCCACGTCGGATTCGGGGCGCAGCACCTCCAGCGCCTCGCTGACCGAGGGGCGGCCGGTCGGCAGGCCCGGCACCACCGCCTCGACCATGGCGCGGAACACCTCGGGCACGCCGGCCATGACATAGGTGTTGCCCAGATGGAAACCGGGCGCCGCGGAATGGGCGTTGGGGATCAGCGCCGCACCCAGCGGGATGCGGGCCATGCGCAGCCGGTTGCCGGTCACTTCGACGCCGCGCGCCTGCCAGCGTTCGACCATGACGCGGCGCGCCTCCTCGTTGATGTCGATGCCGACGCCAAAGGCGGCGGCCACCGCGTCGGCGGTGATGTCGTCATGCGTCGGCCCGATGCCGCCGCTGGTGAACAGCATGTCCCAGGCCCCGCCCAGCGAACGGTCCAGCGCCCGGATCGCGGCGACGATATGGTCGTGATCGTCGCCGACGATGCGCACCTCGCGCAGGTCGACGCCGATGCTGTTGAGGACCTGCGACAGGTAATGGGCATTGCCCTCGCGCGTGCGGCCCGACAGGATCTCGTCCCCGATGACAAGGATGGCGGCGGTTGGATTGTCGGATTGCATCGGCGCGGTCCCCTGGCGATCTGCTGCGGTTCCGAAATGTATAGGTCCGGCCGAGGGGCTGGAACAAGTGGCGCCATAAGACTATCTGTGAGGGCAGCAGAGCCAAGAGGACGCCATGAACGACGCACGCCAGACCCGCGAGGGGATCCGCATCCACGAGCCGCAGGACTTCCAGGGCATGCGGGCGGCGGGGCTGATCGCGGCGCAGATCCTGGACGAGGTCGGCCCGCTGGTCCGGCCCGGCGCCAGCACCGGCGCGCTGGACGATTTCATTCGCAACCGGGTCGAGGAACTGGGCGTCGTCAGCGCCACCATCGGCTATCGCGGCTATCAGCACGCCAGCTGCATCAGCGTGAACCATGTGGTCTGCCACGGCATCCCCGGCGACAAGCTTCTGGCCGATGGCGACATCCTGAACATCGACGTGACGGTGATCGCGGATGGCTGGTATGGCGACAGCTCGCGCATGTATGTGGCGGGCCGGCCCAGCGTCAAGGCGCGCCGGCTGATCCAGGTCACGCATGACGCGCTGATGCGCGGCATTGAGGCCGTCCGCCCCGGCGCCACCTTCGGCGATATCGGCTGGGCGATCCAGTCCCATGTCGAATCGAACCGCATGTCGGTGGTGCGCGATTTCTGCGGGCATGGCCTGGGACGCAGCTTCCACGCGCCGCCGAACGTCCTGCATTTCGGCCGCCCCGGCAAGGGCCCGGTCCTGGAGGAAGGCATGTTCTTCACCATCGAGCCCATGGTGAACCTGGGCCGCCCCGAAACCAAGATCCTTGCCGACGACTGGACCGCCGTCACCCGCGACAAGTCGCTTTCGGCCCAGTTCGAGCATTCGATCGGCGTGACCGCGGATGGCTGCGAGATATTCACCCTCTCGCCCCAGGGCCTGTTCTTCCCCGACCTGGGCTGACTTCCCGGATCCGGCTTCTTCGTTCCGAAAATACCCCTGCGGCCGCGCAACCGTCGCTGTCGCATGAGTATTTCTGAAACGGTGAAAACGTAGGCCGGTGCGCAAGGGGCCGGTCCGGCGCCTGTTTCACCGTTTGACAAATACTCATGCAACGCCGCCGGGTGGCGCGGCGTCAATGCTTGCGGATGGTGTCGCCCGGCATGATCGTCGGGGCCAGCGCGATGATGCCGTTTTCGGGCCGCGGCTCCTTGCCGGCGACGATGCGGGCGGCGCGCCGGCCGATGTCGATGCGCCGTGCATCGGTGGTGGTCAGCCGCATCGGCAGCCCGTCCAGCAGCTCGACGCCGTTGAAGCCTGCAAGCCCCAGCCGGCCGGGAATGTCATAGCCCTTTTCCATGCACCACAGCAGGCCGCCGGCCCCGATCATGTCGTTCGAGAAATACAGAAAGTCCAGCTCCGGCTCGCGTGTCAGGATGCGCTCGGTCATCTCGCGCCCCTTCAGCAGCGACGAATTGCCCTGGTAATATTCGCGGGCGGCCAGCTGCAGGCCCTGCTCGGCCAGCCGTTCCTCGAACCCGGCCAGGCGCTTGCGGGCGCGATGGTCCTCGGGCATGTGGGTGCCGATAAAGCCGATGCGGCGATAGCCGGCGGCCAGGATCTCGCCTGCCATCTCGGCCCCCGCCCGGCGATGCGAGATGCCCACGGCCGTGTCGATCGGCTCGCCGTCCACGTCCATGATCTCGACCACCGGCAAGCCGGCATTGTCCAGCATGGCCCGCGCCGCGCGGCTGTGTTCCAGCCCGGCCAGGATCACCCCGGACGGCCGCCAGCTCAGCATGTCGTAAAGCACCGCATCCTCGCGCGAGGGGCTGTAATTCGTCACCCCCACCACCGGTTGCAGCCCGGTATCGTCCAGCTCGGCCGAGATGCCGCCCAGCACGTCGGGAAACACCATGTTCGACAGCGACGGGATGACCACCGCGACCAGGTTCACGCGCTGGCTGGCCAGGCCGCCGGCGATCTTGTTGGGGACATAGCCCAGGGTGCGCGCGGCGGTCAGCACCTTTTCGCGGGTGGCGGCCGAGACATCGCCGCGGTTGCGCAGCACCCGGCTGACCGTCATCTCTGAGACGCCCGAGGCTTCGGACACGTCACGCAGGGTCAGGGGACGGCGGGGTCTTTTCGTGTTCATCGCAACTACCGGGACGCAATCCTGTTACCGTTATCGCCTCCGCCCCGCCGCGGCAAGCTTGCCATTTCCTGTGCCACAGGGCAAAAGACCGCCCAGCGGCCCCGTGGCTCAACTGGATAGAGCAGCCCCCTCCTAAGGGGCAGGTTGCAGGTTCAAATCCTGCCGGGGTCGCCAATTGGTCATTTTATGCCTTTCTTATCAGTATCTTGAAGGGTGGTTTTGCCCAACCCCCCGTCGAGGTTGGGCAAATTTGTAAGCAAATCGAGCGCTGAAGAGGCGAGTGTCATGCGACTCGCAGCAGCGATGTAGCGTCTTGCTTCGTGGTGAGAGTGGTGTCCCAAGAAGGCCGCGATTTGCGCTTCTGTGGCGCCAGCCTCAGCCAAACGCATTGCGCCGTGCTTGCGAAGCCCATGTATGCGGCACTCGGATGGGAGGCCTGCGGCCTGCGCCATCGTGGCAAACCAATTGCCAAAACCTTCAGTGGTGTAGGGCCGCCCATCTTTGCGGGCGACGAATACGTCCCTATTTTCTTGGTGAACGCCAAGCTCTCGCGCGAGATCCGGTAGCTTCGCAAGTGGCAACTCGACTTTGCCTCCAGTTTTGCCGCGCGAATACCGGATAACACCTCCCCGGATGTTGAGCGGCCCCATCCGTGCAGCGTCTTGCCTTGCAGCCCCGGTCCCCAGAACCAACTCAAAGGCGAGGCGCTCCTTAGTTCCAGATGGGTAGAAAGCTCGAAACTGTGCGATCTGTTCACGCGTCCACGTGTGATATCCGTCAGTTTCGATCTTCTGGCGGTCGACTTCGACCGTGGGATTTCGGCCTGTGTACCCATGTTGCCGGCTAGCCCACTTATAGAGTTGCGCCAAATCTTTGTGTAAGCGGTTTGCAGCTTCAGGGCCGCCTTTGCGATCCATGAGAGCCGTAACATGGCGCGGCAGGAGGTCCTGATAATGCGCTTCACCAATGGTCGAACGTATCCAGTCAAGCCTTAGCCGTTTCGCATAGCGTGTGGCCTGCGCCAGCTCCTTGAAGGCGCGAGAACCGAGGTAGTCTTCGATTAGGAAAGAAATGGTGCGCTCAGCCACACCAGAGGTTTTCTTCTTTTGAGGTTCTGCAAGCGCCGCTTCATACTGAGTCCGAAAATCCTCAGAGCCAAAAACAGCATCGATGTAGCAATCGATTCGTCGGCCCTTTATCGTCCTGCGCAACCGCCACCGGGTTTTTCCATGACGATCGGTTGCTTTGGTGACGCCAGGAAATCTCTTACGACGCTTCACCATCGTTCTTCCTCAATAAAAGGTCGATATCCGGACCGCTGGACTTAATCGGGGTGTAACCCTCGCGATAGACAGTCACTTCGCCGGTCTCGTGGTTCACGGTATACGCTCCAACGATAAAATCAGCCTCAGCAGCGCCACGCAGGGCACGGCTGATCTCTGTGCGCGTAACTTTTGCGGGACGATTAGGCATTTGAGACAGCCCGGGCGCTGAGTAGGCGACAAGAAAACTGCTTTTGAAGAGCAAGGTTCTTCATCGATTTATCCTCTTTTTTGACCTGCTCCTTGCGCGATATCCTTCGCGACCCGAAGCGCCCGAATGACCTCTGAGTTTTGCGAGCTGCAGTTGCGCGCAGCCTCCTGTGCGATCCAGTCTTTGAGCTCTTTGGGCAGCCGCAGCTGCAACTGTTCACGATGCCCCACAGGTCTTCTCCCGATTTGGTTTGACTTAAACATGGCGACACGCCAGCATTGCGTCAACGGCTAAGTTATGGCGGGTGGCCAGCATGACGAATTATCCTTCAGCAACCCAAGACAAATACATCATCCGCATGCCCGACGGCCTGCGGGATCGCATCCGCGAAAAGGCCGAGGCGAACCGGCGCAGCATGAACGCCGAGATCGTTGCCCTTCTGGAAGAGCACTATCCGCCGAAAACACCTGAGACGGTTCAGGAGCCCGGAGCGCGTATTTTGCTTTGGCTTGCAAAACGGATCAGGCGCCAAGAGCCCAAGCCCGGATCGACGCGCGACCGGCGCGCGCAAATGTATGAGAGCATTGCCGCGGAGATCATCACGCGAGCCGATGCTATTGACCGAAGCACGAAGGAACGCGGCCGAGATTGAGAGGTCGCTGTCCCTCTGCCCCCTCGGGGAAAGCGCGAACTGGGCCGGCATCAGTAACTCACCCACTCGAAGCCGTGATTGCCTTCGTGGTCTTCCCACTCCACACCGACGCCGCGTCGCGTGCTGCCCCATGAACAACTGCGCGACGGCAATACCCATGTTGGTGCGGCAGATGGGGTCGCCGGGTGCCACGCGAAGTCGCCCTGCGCGCCATAAGTGCCGAGCCGCATAGAGAATCGTTCTTCACAATCGCCATCTTCACCGCGCTCGCGATGGCTGTAGTGACGGACATCCCAGACGCGGATCGATCTGACAAAATCGAACTCGATCCCGCTGATATCAATATCGGCGCTGCCGCTCTCTGCGTTGACGCGAATAAGGTCGGATGGATCAAGACCTGGCAAACCGCTCGCCTGCAAAATGGTCGGCGGCATGCTTTGCAACGGCGCTCGATCAGCGACACCCATGGGGCACCGCCAGATTTGTAGCGGTGGCTCGATGGGCCATGGCGTGATCCTGCGAATGAAGACGGCACGGGCGTGCGCGCATTCTGCAGAGGCCGGCCATCGGCAATGCCGGCCCCGAGATGGAAGGGCGCATGACCCAAGCCCTCGAAGACGCAGGGTTCGATCAGGACACGCTGTCCACAATGGCGACCAGTGGCAATGCAGGTGCTGAGCGCACCGCTGCCACAGCCAGCACCGGCGCTGTGATGTCGGCAGCTGCGCAGAACAGCTACGCCGAGGCCGCCCAATCGCTCGAACGGGTCGACCAGCTTGTTGATCTCATCCCCGATATGGAGACGCTCAAGGAAGCCGTCGATCACAACACCCGCGTCACCGCCGAACTGGCTATCGCCATGACCCGCATGTGGGAGCTCGAGGCGATCCAGACCGTGGGCGCAGGCCAGGCCGGGGTGGCAGATGCTGCAACACTCGCGGAAGAGCGCCGGTATATGGATTTCACCATGCCGGAGTTGCGGTGAGGCATGCGCGAAGAGTTGGAGGTCATCGAAGAAGAGCTGGTCTATGGCGCCCGCCGACGCGAGCTCTTCTGGCAAAAGCTCGGGCTCACCGGTCTGGGCTTTGGCGGGCTTGGCTGCCTCGCGGCCGCCCTCGTGGCCATTCTCGATGTTGATCCTGCGCCCATGATCGTGCCCTTTGACAGCGAGACCGGCATGGCGCTGCCCAATGCCGCCGTCGAGGCCGTGTCGCTCGCCGAGCGCCCGGCGATCATCGAGGCGCAGGTCTTCCGCTATGTCACCGACCGCGAGACCTACAACCAGCTCGACAACGATCTGCGCGTGGAACGCGTTTTGGCTGAGTCCGACGGCGCGGCTGCCGCCTCCCTGCGCGCGCTCTGGACCAGTGGGAGCACGGCCTATCCGCCCGATACCTATGGCGAGGACGCAAGGCTCGAAGTCGAGATCCTTTCGATCACGCTGATCAGCGCCAACCGTGCCCAGGCCCGCCTGCGCAAACGCCTCAGCTCCCCGCGCGGCAGTCAGACCGGCCTCTTCACCGCCACGCTGATGTTTGCCTTCCGCCCCGAAGAGCGGCGCTCAATCGACGAGGTCTGGCAAAACCCTTTCGGCTTTACTGTCACAGAATACGCGATCCGCTCGGATCGGCTTGAGGAGTAGAGGCGCATGGTTTTCCCGCTCAGTGTGACCCTCGCCGCGGTCAGCATGGTCTTTGCCAGCACGGCGCTCGCCGAGGTCCAGCCCCGCCGTGGGCCCCATGATGCCCGGGTGCGGCTCGCCACCTTTGTCGATGGCGAGGTCTACCAGATCCGCACCAGCCTGACCCATGTCACCAGCATCGAATTCGGCCCCGGCGAGACCATCCGCTCGATCATCGCCGGCGACACGGAAGGCTTCCTCCTCGACGGCGTGCCCGGCGGCCAAGCCTTCGCCATCAAGCCCGTGGTGCGCGGCGCCCATACCAATATCACCGTCTACACCAACCGGCGGAGCTATTATTTCAACGTCACGGAAGCCCCGGACCCGACCTTCTATGTGATCCGGTTTCGTTATCCGGAGGCTGAGCGAAATGAGACACGCGCCATCGCCCGCGGACCTGTGAATCATGCCTATGGCGTCAGTGCGCGCGCCGAGATCACCCCGCAAGAGATCTGGGATGATGGAACGTTTACGTATTTCCGCTTTGGCGCCAACGCGCCCGTGCCCGCGATCTTCCGTTGGTCCGCAGGCCGCGAGCGCAGTGTCAATGCCCAAGCCACCGAAGACGGCGTGATCCGTGTCTCTGGTATCAGCCCCCGGTGGGTGCTGCGCCTCGGCGAACTCGAGGTCTGCGTCCAGGATATGCGCGAGGTCCCCGCCGATGACTGAGACTGCCGAGCTGCGCAAACGCCTCGACGCGCTCGAAGGTGGTGGTGCGGGGAGCGGCTCCGGCACCCGTAAGCGCTCGGTCTTGTTGCTGGTTGCTCTGGGGATCGCGGGGGCGGCTGTTCTTCTGGCTGTCGTGGCTTTCATGAGCGGCGGCTCGGAGCCTGCGCCCATGGAAACGGCCGCGCCGGCGGAGTTTCAGGATACGGGCCCGGGGTTTGGCACGCTCGATCCCGTGGCGCCGCCGGGTCCCGCGCCGCCCGCCGCTGCACCGGCAGAGGAGAACCCCGAGACCGAGGCCCTGCGCGCCGAGCTTGCCGCGATGCGCGCGGAACTGACCGCGCTGCGCGATGCGCCGCCGCCGGACCCGCCGGCAATGGATACCGCCGCGCTCGAGGCGCTGAATGTCGAGATCGCCGCTCTGCGCTCCGAGGCGGCGGAGTCCGAAGCCGCCCTCCGCGCTGAACTCGAGGACCGCGCGCGGCAAATCCAACGCCTGCAGACCGATCTGGAGCTTGCCCGCCTTGAGGCACCCACCGTCACGCCAGGGCCGACCGGCCCCACCGAGGAAGAGCTGCGCCTGCAAGAGCTCGAACGCCGCCGTCAGGAAGAGCGCGCCATCCTCGAGGCGCGGATCGCGAGCCCCATCATCGCCTTCGGCTCCGCAGGCAGTGTGGGCGACGAAAGCCCCTCGGATCAGCGCCGTTTGGATGGCGAGACGGAGTTCGTGCGCAACGGCGCGCAGCCGGCCACAGTGACCCAGGCACAGACCATCGTGAACCCCGCCAACACCGTGGTTCAAGGCACCTTGATCCAGGCCGTGCTGGAAACCGCCATCGACAGCCAGCTCGCCGGGCCGGTGCGAGCCCTTGTTTCCGAAGATGTCCATGCTTTCGATGGCAGCCGCGTGTTGATTCCGCGCGGATCCCGCCTCATCGGGCGCTACCAATCCGGCGCCGATATCGCGCAACAACGCATCACCATCGCCTGGGACCGGATCATTCTGCCCGACAACCAAAGCGTCGAGATCAGCGCCTTCGGAGGCGATGAGCTTGGCCGCTCCGGCACAACCGGCTATGTCGACAGCCGCTTCGCCACGCGCTTTGGCTCCGCCGCTCTCATCTCGCTCATCGGCGGGCTGCCGACGGCCGCAGCCGGATCGACCGAGGATGAGACCACGGCAGACGCGCTCGAAGGCACGGCCGAGAGCCTGCAAGACACCACTCAAGGCGTGATCGGCGAGTATCTCGCGCTCGCCCCGGTTATCTATGTCGATCAGGGCACGCGCGTCACCGTCATGGTCGATCGCGACCTCGAGATTTTTTGAACCATGGCCGCCAGCTATCTCCAATCCTCGCTCGACAAGCTGCCCGATGCGCGCGACCCCACCCTCATCGAGCTCTGCATCAACCCCGACGGTACAGTCTGGGGCGAGTTCCAGGGCGATCATTTTATGCGCGCGCTTGGCGCGCCGCTGACCCCTGATGCGGCCCGGGATCTAGGCACGCAGATTGCTTCCGCCGCCAACACCACCCTCAGCCGCGCCAAACCCATCGTCTCGGTCAGCATCCTCTATCGCGACCGGCCGATCCGCGCGCAGGTGATCCAACCGCCCGCCGTGGAGGGCGGCTTTGCGATTTCCCTGCGCTTCTTTGCAGACCTGCCGCTGGACCAGATCCAGCTTGCCTATCTCTTTGGCACCGAGCGCAGCGCCGAGGCCACGCGGCGCGCGCGCAATGCCGAGCTGCGCGCCGTGGTGGCCACCGGCGATATCGAGGCCGCAATCGCCTTCTGCGTCCATCACAAGCTCAACATGATCGTCTCCGGCGGCACCTCCACCGGCAAGACCGTCACCGCCCGCAAGATCCTCTCCTTCGTCCCCGCGGCCGAGCGCCTGATCACCATCGAAGACGCTGCCGAGCTGCGCCCCACGCAGCCCAACATCGTCACGCTCATGGCCGATCGTGACGCGCCCGAGCGCAGCGCCGATCAGCTCCTGACCGCCACCCTGCGCATGCGGCCCGACCGCATCGTTCTGGGCGAGGTGCGCGGCAAGGAAGCCATGACTTTCCTCGAAGCCATCAACACCGGCCATGGCGGCTCACTCACCACGCTGCATGCCGAAACGCCACAACTGGCCATCCAGCGCCTCGCCATCGCCGCCCTCAAGACCGACGTGCCGATGACCTATCAGGACATGATCCATTACATCACCCGCTCGATCGACGTGATCATCCAGGCCGGACGCCATGACGGCGCGCGCGGGATCACCGAGTTCTACCTGCCGGGCGCTGAGGCAGACCAAGAGCCGCGAACCCAAACCATGGAGACCGCCGATGTTTGAATACCGCACTGTGGAGCTGAACACCGCCCGCGCCAAACGGGCCCATGCCGATGTGCTGAACGCGCTTGCCCGCGATGGATGGGAGCTGGTTGCCGTCACGCCCGATTTTGACGGCGAGCATATCTTGACTGCGTTTCTGAAGCGCCGCATCGCCTGAGGCGCGGGATGGGCGTTGTCACCTGGATGGTCGAGACCATCGACGGCTATCTCGACGGGGCCGCCGAGACCACTTTCGGCAATGTGGCCAGCCAGCTTGGCGGGATCATCGCCGTGGGCTCCACCCTCGCCGTCATTGGCCTTTTTGTGAACATGGCCTTGCAGGTGCGCTCCGTCGACGGGCGCACCGCCTTCTGGTTCGCGGTCAAGCTCCTGCTGATCACGCTCTTTGCGCTCAACTGGGTGCAGTTCAATACCATCGCCAGCGCCATCACAAACGGGCTCGACCAGCTTGCCGGTGGTATGGTGGCGGGCCTGGGCGGCGGTGGCGCGGGGTCGGCCTATTTTGCCGCCGCCTTCGATGATCTGATCGAGGCGTTCGGCGATTACCTAAACGCCGCCGGGGACAATATGCATTGGATGGCCGGCGCGATCATCGGCGCCATCGGGGCCTTCCTTTTGGGCGTCATCGGCGCGCTTTGCGGGCTCGTACTAATCTTTGCCAAGATCATGCTCGCCGTCATGATCGGCATCGCGCCCATCATGATCGCGCTCTCGCTCTTTGAAGTGACCAAAGATTACTTCCTACGTTGGCTGTCCTCGACCGTCTCCTACGCGCTTTACCCGCTCGTCATCGCAGGCGTCTTCTCCACCGTCGTTGGGATGTCGCAATCGCTGCTCGCCGAGCTTGGCGATCCCGATGGTGCCAGCAATATTGGCGCCCTCGTGCCCTTCTTCATGATGATGTTCCTCGCCGGCGGCATGATCCTCGCCACGCCCCTCATCGTGCGCGGCATCTCAGGCAATTTCATGATGGCCGCCCCGCCAAGCATGCCGGGACTTGGAGGCTTCGCGAAAGGGCTGGTCGGGACCAAAGGCTCCCGCGCTCGGGCGCGGTTCGGGACGCAGACCACAGGCGAGATCGCTGGCGCGGGGATACGGCAGGCCAGCGGGGCAGCCGTGGGCGCCGCGCAGAGGATGGCGGAGCGGACGAAGCGGTTGGGGTGAAAGGGGGAGCGACCGGCCCTTTGCAGACGTTGGCGCGACGATCTGATGCTACGTCGCGGCTTCACCACTGCGGACATTCGGGGTGCCTGCAGCAATCTTCCTGTCCGAGCTTGAAGCAGGCTTCGCGCGGATTGCGGGTTGGCGTCGCGCAGAGTAAAAAATTCCGAGCAACACCGGGAGGTATTTATGGACCAGTCCGATCAGGAACTCGAGCGTCTCAGCGCGCTGTTGCATGCGCTGCCCATCGAGAACATGCCCATGACGCTCAGTGAACTTGATGGCTACGTAGTCGGTGTTCTTGCCTGCCCGGATATGATCCCGCCCTCGGAATGGATGTCCCATGTCTGGGGAGAGACAGGTGAGGCAAATTTTCCCGATCAGAAAACCGCCGAAGCCACGGTCGGTGCGGTCATGGCTCACTACAACTCGGTTGCGGAGGCGATGACCCGCTCACCTTGGATCGAACCCATCTACGAGGTTGACCCCAACAGTGATGAGGTGATGTGGGAGCCTTGGATCGATGGCTTCACTCGCGCTTTGGGGCTAAGACCGGATGCTTGGGATCGACTGCTCGCTCAGGCCGACGAAGAGACGCGGACGACGATGATCTTCTTGATGGCGCTTCAGGAAATATACACTGGCCACAGCAAGTTCACGGATGAGGAGATCGACGAAATCGACCTTGAAGCACCCAATCTGATCCCGAACTGCGTTGCGACGATACTCTATCAGTCTCGTCCCGAGCTTTCCCGCATGGAGCCCGCAAATCGTTCCGAGATGCCGTTCAACGCCGGTCCCCGGCCCGGGCGGAACGACCCATGCTCCTGTGGGTCGGGCCGCAAATACAAGCAATGTTGCGGTCGGAACTGACCGATCGCCCAAGTCTCTCACGGCCCATAGCCTCCGTTCGCCAGGAGCACCAACGCCGCAGCGCGGCTTCCCCAAACCGTTCATTCAAGGCCCCGCGCTGCACGGGCAGGCAGGCGGAGGTCGGCAATGCGGGACCTTTCAGACCTTCGCCGCAAGTGCGCCAAAGTCCGGTTCGGCGAACCGTTCAAAAACGGTCGTTTCTGACCCTTTTTGGACCCACGAATGTTAATGATTCAATAATCATTGTCAGTGCAAAGTAAGCGCGACGCCGATCCCCTCCTGCCATTTTTGAGTTGATGCCTTCATTCTCCACGCACATGTGCGGCGGAGGTTTTGGATTTGGAGAGAGACGGCAAAATGGGCGTCCAATTGGACGGCTCTATAGGCGTCGGGGTCTCGCGGCTTGAGGTGATCGGGGGGCCAAGCGGTCGTCGGCGGCGGACGAAGGCAGAGCGGGCGCGGATCGCGGCGGAGAGCATGATGCCCGGGGTGACGGTCGCAGATACTGCGCGCAAGCACGGCACGACCCGCTGGCAGATTTACGATTGGCGCAAGCAGATACGCAAAGGTAATTT
>NZ_FTMK01000033.1 GCF_900156255.1 Paracoccus thiocyanatus | reverse complement strand
TTTTGATATCGTTGATACGCTGATCGGTTTCCCAAAGAATAAATGTCCCAATGGGATAGCCCTTCAGGATTGAATCTAAAAGCTTGGCGGTCGCCTTCAAATCCCAAACAAAATCTCGCTGAAACTTTGGAACCTTTATGATCCCCTTTTTCACATCAGAGATCAGGTCATCATAGGTCTTGGAGTCTGGTTTAGGTTGGTTATTCATTGGTTACCCGATTTCTCAATAGCTAGTATTTTGCCAGAGGCAGTCTGGTCGTATCGAATATACTCCAAGGCCTCCTTTATGCTTTCAAGTGCTATCACCTCTCTGCGGACCTTGCTCTTAACGCCGCTCCTAGGGGCCTGATACCTATGAAGCCTTAGAAAGGTGCCTTCGTCATTGATGTCAGAAAATCCCGCGAGCTCCTTCTGGATGATCAACTGGTCTTCGTCCAAGCAAGACGGATAGTTCGCGATCCATTCCTGCAGATGCTGGCGTTCCTTGAAGCCCAATTCGGAAAAGCAAAGTGCCTTGAGGGGCTTGATCGAGTTGTCATCTTTATCAACACGAAACATAGGCCTTACCCCTCACCATTTCGCACATAGGTCACATAGAAGCCCTTGATGACCCGGTGCTCCTGCAAACGGTCCCCAAGTGAAAACCCGTCCTTTCTGATGGGTGCCTGGAAAATATCGAGACCGCGATCCAGAACGATTTTCCAGCCGGTGTCGGTAACGATATCGCGCGCATGCGCGGTCCCTGTGCCATCAAAGGCCCATGTGAACGCAACGCCAGAGCCGACGCAGGCGTCCGCGATTGAATCCAGCAATTCACGTTGTTTCGCGACGTTGCCATCATCAGGACCGGTTACGAGATGAACGCTGATCTGGTCCTCGGGCGACTTGCGCCGAATAACCATTTCGACGAATTCCATCATGTTTCGGATCTGGTAGAAGAACCGCACATAGGGGTCCGTCACGATAATCTTGGATGCGCCCGCAATGTATGGGCCAAAGAGGCGATCGTAGCTGATCCCCTTGCGATCCTCAGTGAAGACGTGATGCCCTTCTTCCAGAGCAGGTTTTACGTCTGTCTTGGCCGCAAGAATGGGCTCTGCCGCGGTGCCGGAAGCTGATCCCGCTCCACCAGCGTCCGAAGCGGCATCGCCACCATCAGTCGACGTCTCGGTCTGTTCCTGTTCCTTGGGATCCAGCGCTGGCTTGAGATAGTAGAACTGCGGGTATTCTTCTTCCTCGACCGTTGTTACACGCCGCTTGGTGCCGTCGGATCCGAGGTAGTAAAAATCGACCTCGGGATAGGTGCTGTCGATGCGAGCTAGCTGGTCTTTCACGCGCTTGCGGCTTTCCATGGCAAGCCGAAGTAGTTCTTCGACATCTTCCGCTGTCTCGCCGCCATTTGGGAAGATCAGCTTTAGAAGCCCGGACATGGTCTTGTAGATTGCATCCCGATCTCGCGTCGAAATTTTCTCGCTGATCTTGAAATGCAGGTCTGGCCGATGTGAAAAATCCTCCTGCCGCAGGTGACGCAAGATTTCGGCCAGATAGTCGACGATGAAGCCGTAGCCAGATGTGAACATCTCACCCCGGATGATATCGACCTCCCATCCGGGCAGATAGGCGTGCAACCGGTCAATGAAAGCGCTGTCGTGGAACTGTGGCGGCAGCGCCTCGAACAGGTCGGAATTCTTTAGCATCCAAGGCACGTTATGATCGGTGTTCCCGACGAAGGCGAAACTCGCCTCGGCGCCCATCGGATTTACCCCGCGCGAGAACTGCTTGTTCGCCATGTAGTTTTTCATGATGTCGACAAGTGCCTTGTTGGCCGTCTTCTCACGGCCGGCAAACTCATCAAAGGCCACGACATCCCAATAGCCAACCAATCCGATCCGCCCATTGGAGTTGTTCACGAAGAGCTTAGGAACCGTGATCTCGCCGCCGGAAATCAGCTGACCATGGGGCGAAAACTCGGAATAGACATGCGATTTGCCTGTGCCCTTTGGACCTAGCTCGATGAGGTTATAATTCCGCTCGACGAAGGGGACCAAGCGCAGCAACTGCAAAAGCTTTGACCTGCGCCCGAACAAGGTTGGGTCAAAGCCTATGCTCTGCATCAACAGATCAATCCATTCCTCGGTGGTGAACTTGTCCCGCGTCTCGCGATAGGCGTCATAGTCCACACGGGCGATCTGGATCGGCTTCAGCGTGTCGATGATCCAAGGGGAGATCCGGCTGTCTTCCGAGAACTCGTATTGCACATCCGCGATGCACCAGATGCCCGTTACCAGCAGTTTAGGGTGCGCCTTGACCGTGGCACTGTCGATGGCAACGCGCTTGATCCCGAGGTTTTCAAAGACCGCTTCATAAGCATCAGTCTTCTCGTTAAGTGCTACGCTGACTTGGTCAATCACCTTGTAGCGGCCGCGCTCCTTGATCGTTGACTGGACCAAACCCGCCTCGGAACGATGGACATAGTGCTTACGCAGGATGTCCTTGACCGTCTCGATGCCTGTCGCAATCGAGGCCTCGTCGTCGGTCGCACAATACTGGCCGAGAAGGTATTCGAGCACATAGGTGGGAACGATGGCGTTCCCCTTCACCGCCTTCACCAAGTCCTTGCGGACCACGAAACCGGCAAAATGCTCGTTGATCTTGTCATCAAGGGTCGACATCGGCACCTCAGAAATCGAAATCTGTGCTGATCCCGCGTTTCAGCAGCAGCGGCTGCGAAGCGTGATCTTCGAAATGGCTGGTCTTGCCGATGCGCGTTCGCAGCTTCAGGAAGACTGTCTGATTGTTATAGGCGTCTGCCGCCTTGGTCAGCAGGAAGCCCCGCGATAGCTCACGCTCGCGTGGATTCTCGGATGCGAAATCGAATTCCAGCTCGGCTTCGTCAGAGATGAGCGATCCATCGTCTGCAAAGATCGCAGCATGCACCTGTCGGGGCTGCTGCTTCTCGGTAACAGGCTCTGCCTGATAGAAGGTGACCTGGATCTGACCTGTAGTGATCTGGGCACGGGCTGGCGGAATGATCTGCACCGATACCTGCCCGACATCCTCCTTGCGCTGCTTGCCCACACGCAGGACTGGCAGGACGATCTCCTGTAGGCTCGCCCCGCCATGGACAAAGCGGCTGCCCGATCCTTTGACCCGCAGGCGGTTGATCGAGTTCGGGATTAGAATGTCCTGCTCACCTTCTAGGCCAAGCTGTGCGGCCGAAAACTTCTTCATGCCGCCACTGCTGTTAAGACCGCGTCCGATCACATAGCGCCGGTTGCGTGTAACGATCTCGCCTTCCGGCTCGCTCAGCGCGAAGCCGCTCTCTTCCAAAGCCTTGTGTTGCCACAGGAACCCATGATCCGCGGTGATCAGGATGTTCGAGAAATTGGCGGAGGTCAGCTTGCGCACCAGCTTCACCAGATCCTCAATGGCGGTCTCTGCTGCTGCGGGAACATTCTCTTCGGTGGCGAGCTTGTCGCCAATCGCGTCAATCTGGTTGTGGTAGAGATAAAGGATGTCATGATCCCGGAAGAGGTCTTTGCCCTCTGACGATCCAAGGTTCATGAAATCCTTCGCCGCCAGAACCTTTACCCGGTCTCCAGCCCGGCCAGCAGCCAGCGCCTTTTCACGGGCTGCGGCACCCATAGTGCTCTCGCCGTCCAGAAGCACCAGATCATTGTCGTCGCGGATTGCCAGTTGTCGATGCGGCAAGAGCGCCGCCATGCCTAGCTGGGTATAGCTGGGCAACGCGCCAATCATCGGCTTCAGTTCGGCATCGAACCGGTTGAGCTTGCGGATCTCGCGCAGCGCCTCTTCGGCCACTTCGTAACGCAGCGCATCCGAGATGATGACCACGACTTTTTGCGGGGTATCCAGACGCCGGAAATAGGCGACTTCCTCGTGATAGAATTCCATCTGCCGACGAAAACCCGGAATCGTCCAATCCGTCAGGCGGGCAATCTGATCCTGCCAGGCGTCGTTGAGCTTCAGCACGAAATTTGTGGTGTAGCGGTTCTCGACCGCATCATAGAGCGCGGATAGCAGCCCGGCCTGCCCGCTTTTCTGCATGTGATAGATGAACTTGCGATAAAGCTGGTCCAGCCGGAACCAGCTTGCAGAATAGCGTTTCACGCCATCAGGCAAGCTGCTCATCGTCAGGTCTGCTTCTGCCAGCACCTGCTGGAACTCGGTCGCATAGCCAATGGCCTGATAGACATCGGCGTAACGGCTATACCAATGGCTCTGTCGGCGATCACGCACCCATTTCAGCACATCTGTCGCGGGCAGGCTCTGCCGGGCCAGCCCCTCAACGATGGCGACAACGATCCTCCGGTCCACTTCCTCGAAGTGATCATGCGGCATGAGGGTGCGAAAATCGCGGGAGGCCAGATTGTCCCTGATCTTCAGCACGTCCTGATAATCGCCCGACAGCTTCTCGAACGCTTCACCCCACCGGCGCGAAGCGCTCCAGCGGCGGAACATCAGCGCGGCATCGGTGTTCAGGGGGGCAGCTTCTCCCATGGCCCGCGCCCATGCGCTGGAAAACAGCGTGATGGCAAAATCCTGAAAATCCGGGATATCCGGCGTATAGCCGTAGCGCGTCGAAACCTCTTTCCAGAAAAACTCCGCCAGCCCGACCCGGTCGATGAGCCGCAGCGCATCATCACGATCTTCGGCCAGTTCGGCCAGCATCGCCTCGATCACCGTATCGAGATCACCATCCGCGCCGGCGCAGACCGCCAGCATCTTACGCCGGACGTCGTTGGCGCTTTGTGACGGGCGCTCACGCTCGATCTCGCGCAGCGCATCCAGCCGCTTACCGGAACGGTAGAATTCGGCGTGTTCGCGCACGGCGGCTTCGTATTTCGCCGGGATACCCAAATCCGTCACCCAGATCGCAGCCTGATCAGCACGAAAAACGGCACTGGCCAATTGCACATCCAACAGCCAGTTTTCGGTCATCGGGGGCTCGGGGCCAAGCGTGTCATTGATAGGCAGAGCTTCGAGGTAGCCAGGGTGAAGATTAATCGTAGGATTAATCGATTCTAGGATCTTGTGTGCAACCTTGGAGTTCAGAAAGCTGAGCAACCCAAGATTGGCATCAAAACTATTTGCTTGGCAAACGCCAGCGGCCGCATCGAACAGGTATCCCGCCCCTACCATGCGGAATGAGAGATCACTTGATGTAACCACCGTCCAGCTAATGCCAGGTAGGAAAATCCGATCTAAATTAAAGTTCGTGGCTCTTACACGAGCCCCATCATCCGTAAGGGTATTTTGGATTTCGTATCCATCATTATACCAATTCACAACGCTCTCAAGATTGCCATACCACCGACGGACTGGCCCTCCCTTTGCATATGGAAACCATGTGCATTGGCTGTCTTTAGCTTCGCTTCGCGAGTTCGCACCGAACTTTATCCCCGCAAGATTGACTTCAGTCCAATCTCGGACAAATCGCTCGTTATTGGCAGTTACGAGCCCCTTCGCAGCGCGAGCGATACTGTTGATCCGTTTGCCACTTACAAAAGCTGACCGCAATTGACCCGAAAGCCAATATGCAATCGGCGTTCCAGGAATCGTCTGGAAATCGTGCGCGCCCAACGAAATAGTTTCGTTCGCCTCCCTCTTTGCAAGGAATAGCGCACCTTTGCCTGTTGTTGCCGATGCATCGGCGAGATTGATGTAATCTCCAGCGCAATCCCGCTTTCCGTTCAATATTACAAAGGCTACACCTCGGTTATATGTGTGCCCTTCCGGGAAACAATTCCAGCCGATGTGCGTAAGTTGCGCGATCGAAGATTTTTTTAGAAGATTTGAACGAAATTTCTCGAAGGAAGCAAGAAACATCCACGCATCAAGCGTAACAGATGCAATGTATCCGTTTCTAAGAGTAACGGTTTGTGACCTATCTATGAACGCAGTCATAAGGTCGGCCTTGCTGGCATTGTATTGACTTGCAAGCATAGACTTGAGCTGGGCGTTCATTCCTCCATTGCCCATATACGGCGGGTTGGCCACCACCACGTGGTACTTAGATGACAGCGCCTCAGCCATGCGCAGCACGGCCATGACACGCGCCTGCACCTCCTTCAGCAACAGGTCGGACCCAAAATCCCGCGCTTCCACCACCCGCAGCGTCTCGGCCGGGTCGCGCAGCTTTGGCACAATCAGCGAGCCGAAGTTCTTGGCCTGATCGAACTGCCCCAGCGTCTCGCGCAGCTCATCCGTGAACAGATCCTTGCCCACCACGGCGGCCACGTCCTGCATTTCGGCCGGGGTGAAGCGCACATCCTGCAAGACCACGATATCGGGCTTTTCCTCCATCCGCAGGAACCGCCGCCGCCCCAGCTTCGCTGCCGCCTTCATTGACAGGGCAAAGGCTGCCAAGGCGCCTGCACGGTCGTCAATCTCAATGCCAGTCAGGTTGTGCTTCAGGATCAGGCCGGGAATTTCGGCCGCGTCATGGCCTTCCTCGGCATAGATTTCATAGAGCAGGTCAAAGGCGTAGGTTAGCATATGGCCCGAGCCGCAGGCCGGATCGCAGATGCGGATATCTTCGGGCCGGGTGATTTTCAGGAAATCCGTTTCCGGATCTTCCGGCGCGATGTAATAATCCATCTTCGCCGCTAGGTTCGACTGGGGCCGATTGAGCAGCCACAACCGCCCCAGCGAGTTTTCCACCAGATAGCGAACGATCCAGTGCGGGGTGAACAGCTGCGTCGCGGCGGGAATGTTTTCCGCCGTGATCTTCTGGTTCTTCTTCAGGCCCGCGAAAACCTGATCCTTCTTTTCGCTGATATAGAATTGGTAAAGCCAGCCGATGATTTCGACATCCTGGCAGGCCTCTTCCGTCATCACCTCGCGCAGGCGGGCAAGGATGCTGTCCGGCGACAGAAGATCGTCGGGCATCAGCAGTTCGGTATAATCCTCGGCCCGGTCGAGCATATCGGCGCGCTCGAACATATAGGGCATCGCGGCGTGCCATTCGTTGCAGGCATGGATCAGCAGCAGCCGATAGGCTTCCGCCTGCCCATCATGGGCGGGGCGAGTGCCGTTCAGATATTCGGCGATCTCGGGCCGGGCGCGATCCGGCAGGTTGCCCGCCATCGCCTCGGCCAGAATCTCGGGCCGGGTAGCGCCATCGGCGGGCGATACGACGCGCGGGTTGGTCAGGCCCGTGACATCCATGAAGCGCAGCGCGGTGAAGCGGTTGAACCAGGTGTAGGCTGCCTGCTCGATCACATGGGCGCGGTTGCTGTTGGCGGCGGCTTCAAGTTTAGCAATCGCTTTGGGATGCTCGCGGCGAGCCGCTGCGCCTTCGGCCAGCACCATATCAAGCCGGGCAGTTACCTGATCGATCAGCAGGTTGCGCGCGCTTTGCGCAAATTTCTTCAGGGCGTTGGTATCCATCAGACAATCACTTTCTTGCCCGCGCCGATCTCGGCCAGCAGGGTCTTTTTCATCTCGTCGAGGTAGCGGGTCACATCGTCTGCATCTTCGAGATAGGCTTTCCCGATAGAGACGGTGATCGACTGGGCGTTGACATATTGGGGCTTTGCCGGCGTCGGCGGCACATATGGCTTGGCCGGGGCTTCGGCCACGCCACCTGCAGGTTGGGGCTGCGGAGCGGGCGCCGGTGCAGGCGTCAGTTCGGCGATCCGCGTCAGCGTATCGGCCAGAAGGTTGGAACGCACCTCTGTCACCCGATGGCGCAAGGCCGGGATCAGGGTTTGCGAGGCCATGCTGGCTTTCTGCGCGGCAAGCTCATCGCGGATACGGGTCTGCTGCTCTGGCGGTAGCGCACGGAATTCCGAGGTCTGGGTGGTTTTCTCGGCCACCTCTTCGATCGCCGCGATGACGGCGTTGCGCTCGGCCAGAACCGATTGTTCGATACGCTCCTTCAGGGTGTAGAAATCCGCCTTCAGTTCCTGAATCGCGGTGCCCTTGAAGCACTGCGGATCGGCCAGCGCCTGACGCAACGTATCGGCGGCAGGAGCGTCGGCAAAGGTGACGTTCTGATCCTGAGCGGTCAGGAAAGCGCGCACCTCGTCATAGATGACCTTCTGCGGTCCGGACATGAAGCTGCGGACCTTGTCGAGGATATCCTCCTTGGCATCCAGCAGTTGATCTTCCTGCCCAACCGGGCCGGTAATGAACCATGTCGCCGACTGGTCGCGCATGCTGTCGAGCAGAGTTCGCAAGGGATCGAGGGCTGCAATAAAGGGATAGCCAGCCGACTGCCGGCCAAGACCCTCCAGTTCGCTGGTCAGCTTGCGCAACTGGGCCTGCCACTCCGCCCCCAGACTGCGAGCGTCATTGCCCGACGCGGGCAGGTCGAACAGTGCCTGAAACAGCTCGCGCGATCTGCGGATCTGGGCCGCGGTAAACTCAATCTGCGGAGAGAGCAGAATATTGCCAAGGGCATGGCTGTTGCGCAGCCCCTGCGCCAGAGCATCCCCTTCCAGCAGAGCACTGTCGGCCCGTGCCTCGAGCTTGCCGCGCGCGACAAGGCTCGCGGTCAGGCAAAGCACCGCGATGGACGGCCAGCCATAAGGTTTGGCACCAAACTTCTCGACCAAAGCCTTGACCGAGACCCGCGTCCCAAGGCGCATCTGGGCCTGAGCGTGATTCAGCACGTCCTGCTCGGCTTCGGTCAGACCGCTGCCTTCACCGCCGAAAAGCCCGCCATCGACGCGTCCTGCGCGCCCGAGATCGGCTTCGGTGTAGGTGGCGCCGCGCAGCACAGGCAGGCTGGTATAGACCTTGTCGACCAGGACTTGGAAACCTTTGACCAGCCGTTCCTGCGGGTCTTCACCTCCGATTTCCAGCTCGGCTCCACGCACAAAAAGGCGAGCATCCGCGATCAGAGTGCGGAGACGCTGCACCAGTTCCTTTTCGCGCCGCGTATTCTGATCACGCTTTTCCGCAATGATGCGATCACGACCTGGCTGGGCGTCACCGCTGGTGACCTGACGGGCGAATTTCACGGTCTGGAGCCAGAGGACGAGATCGCGCGTGAAGCGCACATCACGTCCCAGCAGGACAACCATCTCATCGCTTGCCATGCTGTTCGAACGAACCACATCCGGCGCGTCGGAATCGTCGCTGAAGGGCGAGACGATGTTCACCGAAAGCTCATGCTCCCGGTTCAGGCTGTGCCCGTCGAGCTTGCGGGTAAAAGCATAGTCCACACCCGTGCCGGCATGCTTGATCTTGCCGTGACGGAGGATCGCCCCAAACGCCAGTTCATCGAGCTGCCGCTCAATCTCTGCGGGATCGACGGCAATTGCCTTGATCTCGGCCTCGACGTCCTTTTCCTCGTTGGTTAGGAATTCATAGACCTCACCATTACGCTGGATCAGCGTCTGGCGTTCCAGAAGCGACAAAGCCTCTTCGATATTGCGGCGCTGCTCGGTCTGGTCCGCCTCGAACCGGGACAGCAGGAGGATCGATATGTTGCGGGCAGTCGGCTTGAATTCCTTGACATATTTGACAAGGAACAGGACTTTCAGAACCCGAACGGCGAAATCATCACCAAGGTTCTTCTCGGCCAGTTGGATCGACTGCTGAACCGAGGATTTGAGGGCAGTGCGAATCCCCTCGAACATCAGGTCGAAGGTCGCCAGCCCCCCGACTGGCGTATCCGCCAGCTTTTTGGCCACCTCCTGAAACACCCCCAACATGGAGCGTTCACCGACCGAGCTGTGCTTGCCCTCAAACGCATTGTGCTGAGAGAGCCCCATGATCGCGCGCTGGAACAGATCATACTGGTAGTTCGGGAACGGGTAGCTCGCGACGAACTGCTCCTTTCCGGAGAAATTCCTGAACTTGAAGGAATTATCTCCAAAATCGAACAGGGTGCGCAGGTTGTTCTCTTCGGCATCGTAAAGATTGCCAAGGGTGATCTGACCAGCCTCGGTCTTAGCCAGAAGGCGGCGCTGGATGACTTCGGCCACATCTTGAGAATTCAGAGGCATCCGGTTGGCGAAGCGTGCCTGAATTTTCGAGAAGTCATTCTCTTGCTGTGCCGTCAGATCCCCGATGACCGAACCCATGTCCTGCTGGGCGGTGACAACAATCCAGGCCTGCCCCTTGCACTTCGTGTTCAGGCTTTCGGCGATGGTTTGCAGGTTCGTCATGAGTTTGACGTTGTCGGCGATATACTGCCCGACCTCATCGACGAAGAAGTTCAGCCGGAATTTTGGCCCCTGCGCATCGATCCACGACTTCACCATGTTGGCGAAATCTTCAATCGAGACCTTGGTATCCTTACGATACTGGCCAAGAATATCCTTGACCTCATCGCCCGTGACCTCCGCGAAAGCGGCGGCAATGTGCTTGCCTTCCATCAGAGCCTGTTCACGCCCGCGCTCCCAGGGCTTGCCGGAAGACTGCGCAAAGGCCGCCTTGAAGGCATCAAGCTTCCCGCGGCTGTCGAGATCACGCTCGAACTGCGCGATATGCGGGAGCTTGCCGTAATAGCCGCACATCTCGTCAAAGACCTTCTGGAAGACGGCCAGAAGCGCATCGACATCCGTCTTCGAGATCACATCCGCCTTCTGATCGATATTGAACAAGACCGACCGGGACGGGATCGACACGGCCTTGCGCAGCGCACCCGCCAGCATCGGATTGCCCTCAAGCTTGCGCTCAAAGATTTCGACGGGACGTTGTCCCTCGACCTCGTCATTCTCCAGCAGCAGGGCGAGCATCTTCAGCAGGTGAGATTTGCCTGACCCGAAGAAGCCGGAAATCCACACTCCGTTCGCGGTATCGTAATTGTTGTAGGCGTCGAGGAATTGCTCCAGCCGGGCGCCGATCTCGTTGGTGATGACATATTCATCAAGCTCGGTCAGGAGGCTGGCCTTGTCGTCAGCCTTGATCACCCCATCGATCGAACGGTCGACCGGCTTGGCAAAGATATCACGCAGAAAAGTAGCCATCGGTCAGACCTCGTAATTCATGATATTGAACGCGCGGTAGTATTTGTCGTCATGGAGCAAGCCGAACAATTCCAGCGATGCTCCTGTCGCCAGCGCGTGTGTGTATTTTCCAGGAAAGAACATGACCGTCGGGCGGTCTTTCGCGGTGCTTTGCAGATTGTTGAGGACGTTGTGCGACCGCAGGTAGGGGTAAACTTCGCCTACGCCTGACAAGAAGATCACGTCGTGCGGGACTTCTTCAATGCGCCGCGCAATCTCTGGAATGAGGTGCGCCTGCGGGTCCAGAACGCCCTGCAACAGCTCCTTGAGTTCCGCCTTTTCCGTTTCGGCTTCGACCTCAAGGATCTGCTCGAAGATTCCCCGATCTTCGAGGATCCTGAGCGAAAGGTCATAGAGATCGATATCGAGGACGCGCACACCAGCGTGGCTTAGCCGGGTGATCAGATCCTCGCGATCCTCGCCCAGGCTCAGTCCGTCTTCAGCATCAAAAGCGCAGATGAAAAAGGGAACCTCGTTTCCCAGCCCTTGCTTTTGCAAGAACCGATCACTGGAAATTACCCTGAATAAGTGCTCGGCGCGGGCGCGCCGATCAGTTTTCGTGCCCACAATTACCCCCCATTTCCGGGAAAGACCCGCAAGTCCGCCGGATTACTCTCCTCAATCAGCCGCTTCATGCGCCCCGACAACCAGATCGGCTGAATTCTGCCCTCGACACTTCTCAAGCCAGCTTCACGCAATATCCGAAACAGGACCTGACGCAATTTCGCGCAAGTTGATGACGAAAGCTCCGCAAGGGCAGGATCGGTCTCAGCTTTCTCCGCGAGAAAACGGTCAAAAACCTCATGGCCCAGATCAAGTCGCCAGGATTGGTACCGCTCACTGATCACCTCGACGGCGAACTCGTGGACGAACCGATAAGTCCGGCAGATGGCCAGCCAGATCATCGCCAGCTGCTCGGCGCGGTCAGCCTCTGCCGACAGGTAATGGCGCTCTGCATCGGAGAGATGACCTATCCGGTCATACACTTCACGAAGTGCGCGAGTTTGCGAGGCCAGTTTGGGCAAGGACGACGCGCCCTGGGCAAGCAGGCGCTCGCGAGCACAAGCCCATGTCTCTCCAGGGTGATAGGCCTGCGCGATCGCAAGGCTCTCATTGAGCATCAGCCCGCCCACACTGAAGGACATGCGGTATTTCGATACGGTAGCCATCATCGAGGCGCCGCCCCGCTTGCTACGTCAGCCTCATCGAATTCCTGCTGCGCACGCTCAAGGGCAGCAGCAACCTCATGTTCGTTGGCGGCGACAATATGCTGGGTCCGCGGATCACGCGTCAGCGCCCCTTCAAGAAGTCCCAACCGCTTGAGAACATAAAACAGCATGGCGTAGCGAACTGTCAGCACAGCGCGCCCATCCGCCATGTTGTAGTCCTTCGCGACCACTGCCTGCTGGCCGGCCGACAGCTCGGGATGCGGAACAATGGTGATGTCGAATGTTTCTTGCCACAGCCTGTCCTGCGCCGCACGAGCGCCCGGCTCACCAGACTCGCCGTGGCCAAGGACGCGTGAAAGCAGGAAATCCTTGAACCTTTCCGTCTCATGACACCAGGCCCGAACGTGCCAACGCAGGCCATCAAAGCCAAAAGCGTGGGGGGTAATGCGCCGCCAAGCAGGATCAGGGCGATCACGGCTCATGGATTGATAGTGAAGGACGAGCGATCGCTCTTCACGCACTGCCGTCAGAACTGAACGCAGAACTTCGGTATCGATCTTACGGCGCAAAGTAAGCGCGATATCCATGTCAGGCGGGATGGAAAGCCAGTTCGAGCCTGAATCTGCGAAACCTTCTGCCATCGAGCGCAGCCGCATGAGATAGGCATCCGGATCTGGATCAAGAAACACTGGCCGAAAATCCGGCCCTGCCACGTAGCGACGAGCGCTTTTGTCGTAGACCGCGTTCAGCGGCGCTCGCTCCTGATAATGGGTCAAATCCTTTGATGCCTGCGGAACCGAAACGCCAAACGTATCGATCAGGTCAGAGCGATTGACGCCCCCCTCCCAGAACAGGCGAAATTCGATGAACTCCAGCCGCCTCTCGACAACCCATTTCAACATTGTTCGTCCCGCCGCTCTCACGAGGATATAAAATATATGGACACCCCTACAATACCCGCATACTTTCTATTCCTTCATGCATCCCCTTGTCAAGTCTGGGGGAGACCTGATGCGAGTTATTCACACAGCAGACCGGCACATCGGCCAGACCCTGAGTGGCTGCTCGCGCGATTATGAGCATCAGGTCTTCTGTGATTGCTACAGAGGGCGTAGATTGTTACCCCCTAGGCGTCCAACGCTACGTCCTGGCGATCCGATCGGGGCACGAACTGCTCGTATTCCCGATAACATGGCGAAACGCCCTTCGCCCCATATTATCGATCTTTGTAAAACGCCTCTGTTCGCCCCGTGAGGCCCGCCAAGCGGGGGAAAAGACTGACAGGGCATAACCGGAGATCCTGCCGCCTGAGAGGCTGAGAGCAAACAAACTACTTTTATTCCGACACCGAATGATGCCGGGCAGCCTGTCTGTGGCGGCTCGGAAACCGCTACGATAAACGGCTGCCCCCCAGCCAGAGCGCCGCTCCTGCCAGGCTATCCGCCCTCAATCCTCTGCCGGTCGAGGCGATAGACCCGTGCCCTGTCCGGATCGACATGCCGGGGCAGGCGATACTGATACGACCTCTGCTCACCACCCGGAACCAGCAGACCCGCATCGCCCAGCAGCTTCACCGCCAGGCCTGCCGGCATGCCGGAGGCGATGTCCATCCGGAACGCATCGATGCCGAGATAGATCCAGCGCTCATCACACCAGCCGATGGCATCCGGATCCGGCTCGGCTCCCGGCGGGCACAAGCGGTGGCGGTTGCGGCGCAAGTATCCGGCCAGACGTTCCGCCATGGCCTCGGCAGTCGACGGCGGACGCGCCGCATGGGCCCTGTGCCAGATCACCGCGATCTCGACGAGGGCGTCGGTCGCCATGCCCTTCCGCCAGGGCAGGACGCCGAGCCGGCTGCCGATTTCGCCAGCCGCAGCGATCAGGGCCAGACGGTTCAGAACCCGCAGCACCGGCCCCTCTTTGGCATTCCCAGGCAGCCCGATCGCCACCAGCATCTTGCTGCGCAGGCGCGAGATCATCGGGCGCAGGGTCTCCTTCATCAGGTCATGTTGTGCGATGATCCTGTCCACGAATGCCGGCAGGACATGCCCATAATGTTCCCTGGCAGCATTCTGGAGCGTCTCGGCGAAGGCGTGGCCCGAGCCATGTCCATGCAACGTCTTGAAGAGGCCGAACGGCCACGACGGTGCAGGAACATCAATCAGCCGGACGCCGATCCCTTCGGGCATCTGGATCCCGGCAGCAGCCAGGATCCGCTCAATCGGTTTCTCCGAGGTCGAGAGCAGGACGGTTTCCCAGCGCGCCGTCGCTTCCATGATCAGTTTGTGGTTGCCGCGCCCCCGGCCCGTACCATTGCCGATCATGTAGATGGCCTCGATGATCGCGGGCGAAGGTCGGGCCGGGAATTCATCCAGCATCAGGACGCCGTCATGGGCCAGGCGGCATGCGAGTTCCAGCGCCGTATTAGTGGCGTTCCAGCGGTCAAGTTTGGGCGGACCGATGCAGCTCTGCGCAGTGATCAGGGCGGTGGTCTTTCCCGAACTGGTCGAGGCGTGGAAATTCAGTCCAAGCGTCTCGATCCCCGCATGTTTCAACAGCGGACCCGCCAGCACTGCAGAAATGGCGCAGATCAACGCCGGATTGCCGACGGCCAGACGACCGACGGTGTCTTTCCAGCCGTCCAGCGAACCCGAGGACGGTACGGCGCTGCGGGCATGGATCAACTCGACCGTCTCACCACGCTGTGGATCTTCCGGAAGCAGCTTGCCGTCAGGCAGCAGATAGGCAGGTGCCGCATCCGTCCCTGCCATCCAGCCGGGACGCGAGACCGACAGGATCCGGGCTTCCACCGGCCAGCGGCGGATCAGGTCGATGATGTCGTTCCGGTTGCCCTCGATGGCAAGTCCCGCCGAGATCAGCTGCGCACAGACGCTGCGTGGCTTGTCGAGAATATCGGCCTCAGGGATGGTTTCCCGACGCAAATTTCCGTCGCGGTCGAGAAAACAAACCCGGCGGCCCCAGTTCCTGCCGCTGTCATCGCGGGTCAAGGCTTCGACGCGCAGAGGTCCGCACATCGGCACCCATTCATCGTCGATACCGCCATAGCCCAGCATCTGTTCACGCGGAAGATGGGTCCAGAACGGGGGCAATTCCTGACGCATGGCGACCAGGAAGGCGGCGATTTCCGGATCGTGATGAAGAGCGCGCAACCGGGCCTCGGACGTCTCCTCAGCGGCATCATCCGGCAGAATGGTCTGTCCGGCATCGGTGGGGGCGGGCGGGGTTTCGGGAAGCGCGCTGTGCTGCTGTGCGTCGATAGGGTTATTGTCCGGCATCGTTTTTTCCATGCAAGGCGCGGGGTTGCGCCATCCCCATCATGATGTGCCGGGTCGGCATGCAAGTCAGCGGCAGGGATGCGCGATATTGTGGACAATGGCACCAGATGCCCGAATTTTGGGGATAACCCGGATGGGAACGGACAATGATCCGATGGAGAAGGAAGCGGCAGACCCCACACATGCGGAAAATCCGGATAAATCGCCCATGCCCATCTGCCGGTCCGTTGGATTTGTTGGACCATTGGACCGGACCGAGCACTACAAGGCTGCGCAGGTTGAAGCCCGCGGTGCGGCGGCTGTCCAACAGTCCAACCGGTCCGGCGGACCAAAACAAAGAGAGGCCTTGAACCGGTGTCAGGCGGGAGTCCCCCGCAGCACCGCCTTGCCTGCCCTACGCAAGATTATGGAAGCCCTGTTGCCATTCAGGCCACCATCATTGCCAGGAACTCGCCAAGGCATTGTGCGTGATCCGCGCCGATTTGGTCAGGCCGCCGCAAGCTGATCCTACGATCCGCTGTCAGGTCGCACCGGGGGTTCAACGCATTCCCTCTTGACGAGTTTGGGCCACAATTCCTGATCTTGGCAATCTCGGCATCGCAGAACGGATGTCTCATCCTTTTCCCAGTTCAGGTGACACCGCCCGAATGAAGGATAACCTGAACCCATTCCGATGATCTGGGACACTCTGAAGACACCCGTCAGGGAACCCGTTTGACCCGGGACGCACTGGCGCCATCTGATCGCCTGCCCGGATTGACGAACCTATTGTGGGTTGCCCGCTGATCTCAGGCTTCAACAATCCAACCGCGACGTCCGCACCCTTCAATCTCCCGGGCCTGTCATCTCCAGCCACTGGGCCAGTGCGCGTCGGATCATCTCGGGCCGCGTTGGCAGATCCCTCTCATCACGACGTCGATTGTCTATGGCTTCTATCAGTTCGCGAGGAAGCCGAAGATTGACCGCCTCCGAATCCACAGGAGGGCGTCCACGTTTTTTTTCCATTTTCCCGAATCTATACTTGATTTACGGTTTAATGGTGTCATATAATGCAGGCACAGGCAAGGGCTCCTACCCCCTTGCCCGGCCCTAACCACACTGATCTCGGTTGAGGAGACCATCATGGCTGACTGCACCTATACTATCTCGGCGAAGACCACGGAAGTCGCATCTTCCTTTGCGCATACGCCTGTCACCATCCAGTTTGGCGCTGTGATGCGCGACCTCGCGGCTTACATCGAAGCTGAGCGCGATCTCGAGCATTGTGACAGCTGGGATCCGGCCTGCGACGCGTGGATCCGCGACGCCGAACGGGCCCGGGCGCATGTGCTGGACGCGATCACCGCCCTGCACGGAACACCGGTCTGTCGCTGCGAGGATCAGCCGCTGAAGCGCCTCGGTCAAATGGCACAGATGCTGATCGAGAGCGACAGCCCGGAACAGGTCCGGGACATTCTCGCCCTGCCCGACCGTTTTCCCCATGCCTTCCTCTGTGCCGGCACTGACCCCGTTGCACGACGCGTCAACCTGATGGTCGCGGGTTTCCAGCAGCATCTGCATGCCCTCGCGACCCTTGAGGATGTCGCGGATATGGTCGAAGCAGACTGTTTTGTGGTCGAGCCGGACACGCCCGCGACCATGCTGGCCCCCGCAGCGTAATCACCCCGCATATCTGATGGCACTTGTTTGCTGCAAACGGCAGGCAAGCTCGTCCCGCACCCGCACCATTCCTTTTGCCAGCGGTATCCGGTCGCACGCCCTGCGTGCGCCCGGCGCCCTTGGCTTCCCATCATCCTGCTTTTTTCAGGAGGACTACCCATGTCCACGACCATCCTGTCTTCGCACGACACCCGCGCCCCGCTTTCGGTCTCCGACTTGCCGCTGATCATCCATCCCGGCGAACTGCATGCCCATTGGATCGAGGCGGCGAGCGCCAAGGGTTTTGACCTAATCGCCCGCGTTCGTGACCGTCTGCATGTGGCACTCCGCTGCCAGAGTTGCGGCGGCATTCACGTTGCCCGACACTCGGTCGTGATGACCGCGCAGCCGTTGTGCCCGCATTGTATCGAGAACCGGTGGCGCGAGATGGCGCTGACCGCCGGCCTGACCTGGCTCGGCCGGGATCCGGATCACCGCCATTACGGCCGTTACCTCCCGCCCTGTGGCCACGAGATTCGGCGCCAGTTCACCTTCGTTGAGCGTGTCGCATCCGGCGCAGTTGCCGCGCGCTGCGAGACCTGCCTTGTTCGTCGCGAAGAGGCAGAGGCGCTGCGGGTCGGTTGGACACGCCTCGGGCGCGACCCGCAGGGCAACGCGTCTTACCGGTTCTATCGCCACCATTGTGGACACGAACAACGCATCGCGCGTGCCAATCTTCAATGGGGGCAGTGCGACTGCGCCGGATGTGGGCAGAGCTGGACCGCCAAGCCGTCCTACATCTACTTGCTTGATATCCGCCATCCTGGAACCAAGAGGCACTATCTCAAACTCGGATACTCGTCGCATCCCGTAAAGAGACACAAACACCAACTTGGCCTCCCAAAAGATGCTCACGTCGAGGTTCTCCGGGTCGTGGCCATGCCGACCGGCCACGCTGCCTGCGCAATGGAAAAGGCCGCCCATGCGGAACTTCGTCGTCTCTATCCGGAAGCCCTCGTCCCTCACCCGGAATTCAATGATCTGATGAACGTGGTCAGCGAGATCTACCGGCCTGAGTCGCTTGCCATCCTCCACGAGACCCTTGATCGGATCGAGGCAGAGATCGTCGATGCGGACCGCACCCGGAGTCCGGATGTCCTCTCAGCGCCGCGCCACACCACGGTAGACAACAATCCGGAAGCCCCGCTCGGTGCCCCGGATACGCCCCCACCTGCCGCATCGCCCACCCGGACTCCGGCACCCCAACCGTGCCGCAAACCCCGCCCCACGGCAGCCCCGCGTGATCACCATCCGATCCTGCGTCGCCATTGGGGCGTGAGCGGATAACGGGTTTCGGACAGGGCGTTCCGGATCCCGCGAGGGAACCATCTCGCTGATCCGGATGCCTCCTGCGGCAAGGGGACGGCAGCGCGTCTCCTTGCCATCTTGAAGCCACGCGGCACCGAAGCAATGCCAAGGTTTTCTGCAAGCCGCATCCCGGACTCCAGATCAGAACGGATCAGGCACTGCGGATGCCCGAAGGCTTCCGGATCCCTGCTCACCCCGAACCAGACCGCCTCTGCCGCATCCGCGTCAACAGGATCGCGCGCTCCCTCGATCTGTCTTGCTGCGATCCGGAATGCCGGATCGTTCGCCCTCTTATACCCGGAGTCCTGCCATGACCCAGACAATCTTCACCCCGACCAGCAATCCTGATCCCGAATCCGGAACCCATAATCCTCCCACTTGGCATCCCCTGGCCCGTCAGGCCATTCGCCACCTCAAAGCCGATCTGGCCGAGAAGCTGACCCCGTCCTGGGATCCGTGCCTCGACCCGGAAGACATGGATCTGCCCGAGCTGCTGGAGGCCGCGATGTCGCCTCCGGGCTCCGCTGCGCTTGATGCCTTGAACCGCAGCCCGGCGGCACAAAACATCTCCCCCGAAGAACATGACGCCATTGCGGACGCCGGCGGCGATCCGGCCGCCACCGCCGCCAACGGCACCTCGCAGCCCCGCATCCGCCTGCCCGCCGGCAAGTTGTTCCCACTGCTGCGCCTCGCCGCCAGTATTGGCAGCATCCCGGATCGCAATGCGATGCTGGTGCCGGGCGCGATCACGGTGATCGCGCGCGTCCCGGGTGATCTCATCGATCAGATCAACCGGCTCATGTCGCATCTTCTCCCTCAGGACATGTCCGTGGCCCTGTCACCTGGCCGTCTACCAAAGGGTCAGCCCTACGTGCTGCTGCTCAGCCCGGACATCTCGAACAACAAAGTCTCTGAACGCGCCGTGAGCGCATTTGCCGCCGATCTCGCGCGTGCTGTCGACATGCGCGCACCGATCGTGATCCTCTGGCCAGATGAGGCGGCCGTGCCCGCCATGCTGCAGCAAGCGCCAATCCAGCGCCGGGCCTTTGCGCCTCTGTCGGCGGAGATCCTGATGACCGCCCTGCGCGCCACGCATAGTGCCACCGGACGGATCGACGAGACTGCGGTTCGCACTGCCCTCCCGAACGACGCGGCCCTCTCCGACTTGGAGCCACTGGCCCTCAGTCTGGCGATGCGGGCGCCGAGTGCGAAGGCCGTTGCCGAACGGATCGTGACGCTGACGAACAAAGCCCCGCGCGCCGCAGCTGACGGCCCCTGGCTGGAAGACATCCACGGCAATACCCCGGCGCTGCAGGCCGCGCGCCAGATCACGCGCGACCTGCGCGTTTGGAAGACGGGTGAGGTCGCCTGGCAGGACCTGACCCGGACGCTGCTGCTCTACGGCCCGCCCGGCACCGGCAAATCGTGGATCGCCCGCGCCATGGGCAATTCGGCAGGGTTCAGCGTCGTGACCGGCACCTTCGGCGCATGGCAGGCCGCAGGCCACCTCGGCGACATGCTGCGCGAGATGCGCAAGTGCTTTGCCGAGGCGCGCTCGAAAGCACCAACCGTGCTGATCATCGACGAGATTGATGCCGTCGGTTCGCGCGAAGACCGCGATCAGCACAACCGGTCCTACCGCACACAGGTCATCAACGCTTTTCTCGCCGAGATGGACGCCATCGCCCGGGAAGAAGGCGTGATCGTCGTCGGCACCTGCAACCACCCGGACCTGATCGACCCCGCCGTGCTGCGCGCCGGACGTTTCGACATGAAGGTCGCCCTGCCCCTGCCGGATGTCGAGGGTCTGTTCAGCGTCTTCCGGCATTGCCTGCCGGACTGGCGCGAGGCCGATCTGCGCGATATCGCCACGCGTGCCGTCGGCTGCTCGGCGGCAGATGTCGACGCCGCCATCCGGCAGACGCGGGCAATGGCCCGTGGGGCGAGGCGGGACATGGTGCTTGCCGATCTCCAGCAGGTATTCCGCATCACGCATGATCCTGAGATCGACCGTCGCGTCGCCCTGCACGAATGCGGCCACGCCATCACCTGTGCGGCCCTTCGCCTTGGGCCGGTCAAACGGATGTTCCTCGACCGGAACGGCGGCGGCGGCACCTTGTTCGATGCAGAGGCCAAACATGGCGTATTGCAGGACATGCAGGATCGTCTGGCGCAATTGCTCGCCGGACGTGCCGCCGAACGCCTCGTGCTTGGCGACATCTCGGCCGGTGCCGGCGGCAGCCCGGATTCCGATCTGGCTCAGGCCACGATGATCGCCACATCGATCCAGACGCGCTATGGCCTTGGTGCTCAGGGTCCGGTCTGGACCGCCGATCCCGATACTTTGATCGCGCTGGACCCCGACGTGCTGTTTCGCGTCCGCCGCGAGTTGGAGGCTGCCGAGAAACGCGCCACCCAGATCCTCAGCCTCCACCGCGACCTGCTCGAAGAGATGGCCAGGGCGCTGGCCGCGTCCCGCGACATGGATCGCGCCGAGGCGGCGGACTGGCTTGCCCGGGTGCGCAGTGCAGCACCAGACGAAGTTGATGACGCGCACCCTGCGCATCAACCGCAATAGAATTCAGCGGGGGTGGTGCCCGCCCCACGCGATCGCGCGCCGCCCTGTCAAATCGCCCCGCAGGAAAGAAAGGGACCAAAATAAAAAAACAAAAGAGAGCGGCGGAGCCGCCAATAAAACCCTCAAAACAAAAAACGGCACCCCCTGCGGCGGGCTCTGCCCGCCGCCCATTCCATTCCCCAGGGAATAAAAAGGAAAGAGAGAAGAGACCCAAAACCAAAAAACAAAAACCAGGAACGCGCCGGGTCTTTCGGCGCGCCGGTGTGACCAAGGCAAAAAGAGAAAGATCAGACGCAAAAGAACAACGTGAAATGGCGCGGCACAATCAAGTCATCCGTCTTTCACGTCCTGCGCCCTATCCGCCCCGAATGTCCTCCCCAGACGAGGTGACCAGCAATGACCCACCATCCAAATCCAGCGACCTGGATCCCTCGGGTGCTCCGCTTCATCGAAGCCAACTTGCCTGTGCTTGATCGCAAGGGCGAGGAATGGGACCATATGTTCACTTCCGCTTATCAGTTCGGCTGCGATGCACTGATCGCCCTCGGACAAGCCGAGGAGACCGGGCGTGGCGCGAGACCGCTGCCCCATCCCCGACTGCCGGGGATCCTGCCCAGATGGGACGATATCTGCGTCACTGTGCTCAGCCTCGCCCATCAATGCGGGCTTCTCTCTTACAGACTGCCCGACGGGTGCGAATCCCCTGAGGCCGCCGCATGGTGGGGTCGACGCGCGGGCGCAGTCCTTCCGCCGCCGAACATCAGGACCGCGCATGGCCTTGGCCCGGCCTGGGCCGCCCCGCAGGTGCTGCCGGTGCTGCGCGCGCTTGGACTGATCGAATCCGGCCAATGGACTGTAACCGCGAAGCCTGTGCTCTGGCGCAAGGAGCCACAGGAATGGGATCTCGACATCGCCGCCGATTCGCGCTTCCAGCTGGCGCTGGATCGGGCCGTCAACGAGATGCCCGCAGACATCCGCCGCAGGCTGGACGGGCTGGTCACCATCACAGAGGCCGATGTCACCAAGGGGCTGATCCGACGCGAGGCCCATCAGCAGGGCCTGCGCGCGGAGCACGGCGTCAGCCGGGTGATCGGCCTGCCGCTCACCCGCGACTCGGTGCGGCAGGGCCTGATCTGCCTGCGCATCCATGATCTCGACTGGCTGTTCTTTTCGAACTGGCGGTGGCCGGACGGCTGGCTCTCCCGCTCGAGCGGAAACGGGCGATGGAGATCTGGCACGATAGCCTCGCCATCCGCATGCGCAGGGCCGTCGTCGCGCAGCTTTATACGGACAGACCGGAGTTTGCGGGGTGAGCCGTCAAGACGATCTGGAAGCCCGGACCGGACGCTCCACCCAGCCCCAAATAAAATCCGGATAATTCGCGCGGATGGTCCGCTGCGCCCGGCTGGAGCCCCGCCCGGCACGTAGGACGTGGTCGACGCGCTTGCCCGTGGGCCGGCCCCATCCTCGACTGCCCCTCTTGAGAGTGAGATTTCCATATTTCGCAGTTGGTTATCCACATTCATGAACCTCGAGACCCGAGTTTGCAGCTTAGAGAGCCGTTCCCATGCCCTATGATCATTCCAACAGCAGCGGGACCACCCGCACACAGGATCATCATCAGCGAACGCCGATGGGCCATGTCCCACGGCGCAGGGAGCAGCTCGGCCCATGGCGCGAGACCGGAGAGATATTGCCAGGAAGGACGGCGCCGCACAGACGGCGGCCGCCGCTTCGGCCCCTTCGGCCGATAGCACCGACAAAGCCCTTGCCCAGAATCACGAACCGCCGCACCCTGACCTTGTTCGCCTCGTCCAGCTGCTGGCGCGCCACGTCGCCCTGGCCGACATTGCCGCGCAGAAGGCAGCGCATCGCCCGAAGGAGTAACGCATGATCCAATCCCCCGCACTGCGCGCCGCGATCTATGCACGCTATTCTTCGGACAATCAGCGCGAGGCCTCACTTGAAGACCAGATCCGCATCTGCCGACGCCTGATCGCGCAGAAGGACTGGACCATTGCCGAAGTCTATACCGATGCCGCCATCTCCGGCGCATCGGCTCTGCGCCCTGGTTACCAGAAGTTGCAGGACGACGCCCGGCGCCGCCGGATCGACGTCATCGTCGCCGAAAGCATCGACCGGATCAGCCGCGATCAGGAACATATCGCCGCCTTCTACAAACAGGTCAGTTTTCTCGGCATCCCCCTGATCACCGTGGCCGAGGGCGAGATTTCCGAACTGCATATCGGGCTGAAGGGCACGATGTCGGCGCTCTATCTGAAAGACCTCGCCCAAAAGACACATCGTGGCCTTGAAGGCCGTGTGCGCGACGGCAAGTCGGCCGGCGGCATCAGCTATGGCTATCGCGCCCGGCGCGAGTTGTGTGCCGATGGAACGCTCACCACCGGCGAACGGATGATCGACCCCGATCAGGCTGCGATCGTCACCCGCATCTTCACCGAATATGCCTCGGGACGTTCCGCCCGCGCCATCGCGGCGGCGCTGAACGACGAAGGCATCGCGTCGCCCGACAGCGGCAAGGGCGCGGGCACCTGGGGACCATCCACGATTTCCGGCAACTGGAAGCGCGGCACGGGGATCCTGAACAATGAGCTTTATATCGGCCGCCTCGTCTGGAACCGACAGCGTTTCGTGAAGGACCCGGCGACGCAGAAGCGTCAGGCCCGGCCGAACCCACCCGAGGACTGGATTATCGAAGAGGTGCCGGACCTGCGGATCATCCCCGATGACCTCTGGCATGCGACCAAGGAACGGCAAGGCGCGATCCGCGCCGATATGAACCCGGCGGGCGTCCAGTCTGCCCGGCCCCGGCCCGAACGCGCCCGCCGCCCGGACTACCTGTTCTCTGGCCTCGTCAAATGCGGCTGCTGCGGGGCGAGCTATACGCTGATCAACAAGACCCGTTACGGCTGCGCGGCGGCGCGCAACAAGGGCCACAGCATCTGCAGCAACCGTGCGACAATCCTGCGCGAAGAGGTCGAGGCCCGGGTGCTCGACGGGTTGCGCGAGAAGCTCCTGCACCCCGATCTGATCGCCGCCTTCGTCGAGGAATACCGCAAGGCGTTCAATGCCGCAGCGGGCGACCGCAGCAGCGACCGGGATAATGCCAGGCGCGACCTGAAGCAGATCCAGAAGAAGATCGCCGGCATCCTCGCCGCCATCGAGGACGGCATGTATCACCCGTCGATGAAGACGAAGATGGCGGATCTTGAAGCCCGGAAAGCGCAGCTCACGGCCTTCCTCGAAGATACCCCGGAGCCTCCGGCCCTGCGGCTGCATCCGCGCCTGTCGGATCTCTACCGCGAGAAGATCGCAAACCTTTCAGCAGCGCTTCAGGAACCGGGGATGAAGCTGGAAGCAACGCAGATCCTTCGGAGCCTGATCACCGAGATCCGGATGGTGCCCGAACCCGATGCGCCCGGCGGACACGAGATCGAACTGCTGGGCGAACTGGCCGGGATTCTGGCGCTTTCGGAGGCGGATACGACAAAGCCCCCGCGCTTGGCGAGGGCTGGTAAATCAGTCGAGTCGGAAACGATGGTTGCGGGGGC
>NZ_FTMK01000032.1 GCF_900156255.1 Paracoccus thiocyanatus | reverse complement strand
CCTGATACCGGGGCACCGCTTTGACACGGTTGGGGTCGCGCCGCTGATCGAGGGGCTCGCCTTCAATGCGATGCTGGCCGACAAGGCCTTCGACAGCAACTGGATCATCGCCGAGATGAACGCACGCGGCGCGCTGATCTGCATCTCGCAGCGTCCACAGCGCCGCGCGCCGTTGATCATCGATCCCGAACTCTACAAGCGCCGCCACCTCATCGAGAACTTCTTCTGCAAACTCAAGGAGTTCAAGCGTATCGCCATGCGGTCCGAAAAGACCGATACATCCTTTGAGGCCATGATCTACGCTGTGGCAGCCCTGATCAACTCACGATGAATCTCAACAGACCCTAGAGCGCTCGCGATATGCCGCGTCCCCGCCCAATACGAAAGAATCTGCTGCGCCGGCTGCCCGTTTCGGCGTTTTGCAGACCGGGAATGGCGCAATCTGGATGTGACGGAATGTAACGGCCCGCGCGTCTGCCGATCTGACCGCCGCGGCCCCGCGGCACCTGCGAAAGGAAGTTCACCCCATGGCCATCCTGACGGCGGCAAGACCCCTGGACCGCTTTTCCTATGTCACCTTCGATGTGGTCGGCACGCTGATCGACTTCGAGGGGGCGATCACCGGCGCGCTGGCGGCGATCGCCGCCCGTGCCGGCATGACCGTCGATGGCGAAGGGGCGCTGGCCGTCTACCGCGACGCCCGCTATCAGCCGGACGCGCTGCGCTTCCCGGACGACCTGGGCCGCTGCTACGGTCGGATCGCGGCGGCGACCGGCCTGCCCGACACACCGGAAAACCGCCGGTTCATGATCGACGCCGTGGGCGAGGCGCAGCCCTTTGCCGACAGCGTCCAGGCAATGGCCCGGCTGAAGGCGCGCTACAAGCTGATCGCCATGACCAATGCCCGCCGCTGGGCGTTTGAGAAATACGAAGAAAAGCTGGGCCATCCGTTCTGGGCCAGCTTCACCACCGACGATACCGGCACCGAAAAGCCCGATCCGGCCTTTTTCCAGCAGGTCTTCGACTTCGTCGGCAAGAATGGCGGGACCAAGGACGACATCCTGCATACCGCGCAAAGCCAGCACCACGATATCGGCATCTCGCGCGCCTTGGGCATGACGAATGCCTGGATCCAGCGCCGCCATGCCCAGGAAGGCTATGGCGGGACCATCGAGCCCGCAGAATTCACCGAACCCGACTATCACTTCCATACATTGATCGAACTGGCCGAGGCCGCCGACAAGGCTTTCGACCGCTGACTCCACCCGTCCGAGCGGACACGAGAGCCGCCGGACAAGCAACAGGGATGACGACATGAAAGACCTCAAGCCGAACAACTGGACGGGCCGCGACGACGCGATGGTCGAGGCTGCAATCCGCCGCGGCGCTTCGCGCCGGGACCTGCTCAAGATGCTGATGGCGTCGGGCGTGGCGCTGTCTGCGGGCGGGTCGCTGCTGCTGCGCGCCGGTCAGGCCGTCGCGCAAACCCCGGTCACGGGCGGGCATCTGAAGGCCGCGGGCTGGTCGGCCTCGACCGCCGACACGCTGGACCCGGCCAAGGCGTCCCTGTCCACCGACTATACCCGCTGCTGCGCCTTTTATAACCGCCTGACCTTCCTTGAAGAGGGCAGCGAGGTGAAGATGGAGCTGGCCGAGTCCATTGAGACGACGGACGGCAAGAGCTGGCAGGTCAAGCTGAAGCCCGACGTGACCTTCCACGACGGCAAGACCTTGACGGCGTCGGACGTGGTCTGGTCGCTCAAGCGCCATCAGGATCCGGCCGTGGGGTCCAAGGCCGCCGCCATCGCCGAACAGATGGCTGAGATCGCCGCCGTGGACGACCGCACCGTCAGCATCGTGCTGACGGCGGCCAATGCCGACCTGCCCACGATCCTGTCGCTGCACCATTTCATGATCCTGGCCGAAGGCACCAGCGATTTCAGCACGGCCAACGGCACCGGCGCCTTCGTCTGCGAAACCTTCGAACCCGGCGTACGGTCCATCGGGACGCGCAACCCGAACTACTTCAAGGGCACCGGGCCATATCTGGACAGCTTCGAATATTTCGCCATCTCGGACAACAATGCGCGCGTCAATGCGGTGCTGTCGGGCGACATCCACCTGGCCGCCGCGGTCAACCCGCGGTCCATGCGCATGATCGAAGGACAGGACCATGTCGTCAGCTCGATCTCGACCGCGGGCAACTATACCAACCTCAATATCCGTCTGGACATGGCGCCGGGCGACAAGGCCGGCTTCATCGAGGGCATGAAATACCTGATGAACCGCGACGCCATCGTGAACGGCGTGCTGCGCGGATTGGCCGAGGTGGCCAACGACCAGCCCGTCTCGGCCATGGACCGCTATCACAACCCGAACCTGAAGCCGCGCGAATTCGACCCCGAGCGCGCCAAGGCGCTGTTCGAAAAGGCCGGGGTGCTGGGCCAGGCGATCCCCATCGTCACCTCGGACGCGGCGAACTCGGCCATCGACTATGCCATGGTCGTCCAGCAGGCCGGCGCCCAGGCCGGCATGCCCTTCAAGATCGAGCGCGTGCCCTCTGATGGGTACTGGTCGAACTACTGGCTGAAGGCACCAAGCCATTTCGGCAACATCAATCCGCGCCCGACGCCGGACATCCTGTTCTCGCTGCTTTACGCATCCGACGCGCCCTGGAACGAAAGCCACTACAAGTCCGAGAAGTTCGACGCCATGCTGGTCGAGGCGCGCGGCTTGCTGGACGAGGAAAAGCGCAAGGCGATCTATTGGGAGATGCAGGAAATGGTCGCCAATGAGGCAGGCACCATCATTCCCGCCTATATTTCCAACGTCGATGCGCATTCGTCCAAGATGAAGGGCATGCGCGCCAACCCGCTGGGCGGCCAGATGGGCTATGCCTTTGCCGAATATGTCTGGCTGGAGGCCTGACGTTACCGCGCCCCGCGCCACCTGCGCGGGGCATCCACCCCTGACCGGAGGTGCGCCATGCTGCGTTCCGCAACCACCTGGATCCTGGTCGGCCAGCGCCTGGGCATCGCGCTCATCACGCTGCTGATCGTGTCCTTCGCGGTCTTTTTCGCCACCGAACTGCTGCCCGGCGACGTGGCCGAGATCCTGCTGGGTCAGGCCGCAACCCCCGAGGCGGTGGCGGGCCTGCGCACGGCCATGGGCCTGGACGAGCCGGCGATCTGGCGCTTCCTGTCCTGGCTGGGCGGGCTTGCCACCGGTGATCTGGGGATGTCCTATGTCAACAAGATGGCGGTGGCCGACCTTTTGTCGGGGCGGCTGATGAACACGCTGCGCCTGGCGGGCATCGTCACCCTGGTCTGTGTGCCCGTCGCGCTGGCCTTGGGCATCGCCGCCGCCATGTGGCGCGGGTCCTGGCTGGACCGCCTGGTCTCGGTGCTGACGATCTCGGTCATCTCGGTGCCCGAATTCATGGTCGCCACACTGGCGGTGCTGGTCTTTGCCGTCTGGCTGGACTGGCTGCCGGCGCTGTCCTTTGGCGTGGACGTGGATTCCCTGGGCGACATGCTGCGCGCCTATGCGATGCCCGTCATCTCGCTGTCCTTCGTCGTCTCGGCCCAAATGATCCGCATGACGCGGGCGGCGGTGATCGAGACGATCAACACCCCCTATGTGGAAATGGCGCTGCTGAAGGGTGCGTCGCGCACCCGCATGGTGCTGCGCCACGCCTTGCCGAACGCGCTTGGCCCCATTGCCAATGCAGTGGCGCTGTCCTTGTCCTATCTGGTCGGCGGCGTGATCATCGTCGAGACCGTCTTCAACTATCCCGGCGTGGCCAAGCTGATGGTCGACGCGGTATCCACAAGGGACCTGCCGCTGATCCAAAGCTGCGCGATGATCTTCTGCATCAGCTATCTGGCTCTGATCACGCTGGCCGATATGATCGCCATTCTCTCCAACCCGAGGTTGCGCCGTTGATGTCCCTTGCTTTGCGCCTTCCGACCCCGGCCCGGCTGGGATATTCCTTCAACTGGGCGGGCCGCATCGGCCTGGCCGTGATCCTGTTCTGGGCGGCGATCGCCATCATCGGCCCCTGGATCGCGCCCTATCCCCCCGGCGACATGGTCGATTTCGACTATTTCGGCCCGATGAGCAGCCAGTTCTGGATGGGCAGCGACTATCTGGGCCGCGACATCCTGTCCCGCATCATCATGGGCACGCGCTATACCACCGGCATCGCGCTGGCCGCGGTGATCCTGGCCTGTGCGGGCGGCGTGCTTCTGGGCATGATCGCGGCGGTGGTCGGCGGCTGGTTCGACACGCTGCTGTCGCGCTTCCTGGACGCCTTCAACGGCATTCCGCACCTGCTGTTCGGCCTGGTCGTGGTGGCCGCCGTCGGATCCTCGATCCCGATCCTGATCGTGACGCTGGCGGCGATGTATCTGCCCGGATCCTATCGCTTCGCCCGCGCCCTGGCCGTGAACGTCAATACCATGGATTTCGTCACCGTGGCCCGCGCGCGGGGCGAGGGCTTCGGCCACATCATCCTGCGCGAGATCTTCCCGAACATCCTGGGCCCCGTCCTGGCCGACCTGGGCCTGCGCTTCGTCTTCATCGTGCTGGTGCTGTCGGGCCTGTCCTTCCTGGGCCTTGGCGTGCAGCCGCCCAATGCCGACTGGGGCGCCCTGGTGCGCGAGAACATCGAGGGCCTCAGCCTGGGGGCGCCGGCGGTGATCTTTCCCTCGATCGCCATCGCCTCGCTGACCATCTCGGTCAACATGTTCATCGACAACCTGCCCACCCGCATCCGCGACAGGAGCGAATGATGGATCAGCCGCTTGTTTCCGTGCGCGACCTGAAGATCGGCGCCAAGACCGACTCGGGCCGCGAAGTCGAAATCATCAAGGGCGTCAGCTTCGACATCGCACCGGGCGAAATCGTGGCCCTGATCGGCGAAAGCGGGTCGGGCAAGACCACCATCGCCCTGTCGCTGATGGGCCATGCGCGGCCCGGCTGCGCCATCCATGGCGGCACCATCCGCGTGGGCCGGCACGAGGTGACGGCGATGTCCGAACGCCAGCGCGCCGCCATGCGCGGGACCGAGCTGTCCTATGTCCCGCAATCGGCCGCCGCGGCCTTCAACCCGGCCAAGCGCATCATGGACCAGGTGGTCGAGATCACCGCCATCCACAAGCTGATGCCGCGCGAGCAGGCCGAGGCCAAGGCGCGGGCGCTGTTCCGCGCCCTGGCGCTGCCCGATCCCGACACCATAGGCCACCGCTATCCGCACCAGGTCTCGGGCGGGCAGTTGCAGCGCCTGTCGGCGGCCATGGCGCTGATCGGGGATCCGGCGCTGGTGATCTTCGACGAGCCGACGACGGCGCTGGACGTGACCACCCAGATCGAGGTGCTGCGCGCCTTCAGGTCGGTCATGGACAAGGGCGCCATGGCGGGGGTCTATGTCAGCCACGACCTGGCCGTGGTGGCCCAGATCGCCGACCGCATCGTCGTGCTGAAGAACGGCATGGTGCAGGAGGAAGGCGCGACGGAACAGATCCTGCACGCGCCGAAGCACCCCTATACCCGCCAGCTTCTGGATGCCTTTGAACCCGTGCCGCATGTCCCCCTGGACCGGCCCCAGGCGCCCGAGCCGATCCTTACGGTGCAGGATCTTTGCGCAGGCTATGGCGTAATGCGCGACGGCGTACCGGCGGCGAAGATCCTGCACGATGTCAGCTTCCGGCTGGAACGCGGCCGCAACCTGGGCGTGATCGGGGAATCGGGGTCGGGAAAATCGACGCTCGCCCGCGCCATTGCCGGCATCCTGCCGGCCTATCGCGGCAACCTGCTGCTGGATGGCAAGGAACTGGCCCCCTTGCTGCAACAGCGCAGCAAGGACGAATTGCGCCGCGTCCAGATCGTCTTTCAATTGGCCGATACCGCGCTGAACCCCGCGCAGTCGATCGAGACGATCCTGGCCCGGCCCCTGGCCTTTTATCACGGCATGACAGGGGCCGCGCGCAAGGCCCGCGTGATCGAGCTTCTGGACATGGTGCGCCTGCCCGGCCACCTGCGCCACCGCCTGCCGTCGGAATTGTCGGGGGGGCAGAAGCAGCGGGTGAACCTGGCCCGCGCGCTGGCCGCCGAGCCCGAGTTGATCCTGTGCGACGAGATCACCTCGGCCCTGGACACCGTCGTCGCGGCGGCGATCCTGGATCTGCTCAAGGAACTGCAACGAGACCTGAATCTGTCCTACATGTTCATCAGCCACGACCTGTCCACGGTCGAGGCGATCTGCGACGAGGTGCTGGTGATGCTGAAGGGCCGGGTGGTCGAGGCGCTGCCGGCCGCGCGCATGTCGACCGATGCCGCGCATCCCTATTCGCGGCTGCTGATCGGGTCGATCCCCCAGCTTGATACCGGCTGGCTGAAGGGGCTGGAACAGGACCCGGCCCTGATCGCCCAGTTCGCGGGCAGGTAGCTTCGGCCGGCAAGGGCCACGCCTTTGCGGCCCGCTAGCCTGTCCGCAGATACCGCCGGACCGCGAAGGGCCCGGCAGGCGGGGGGCCGTTTCGTCCGGGCCCGCGTCAGGACCGTTCCGCAAACAGCCTTGTCAGCGGGATCTGCGTCTTGACGAAAGGCGTCTTGATCACGACGAAGCTGAAATACTTGTCCACGCCCACGTCGCGGTCGATCAGCGATTCGATGATGTTTTGATAGTCCACGATCCCCGAGGTCACGAATTTCGCCAGATAGTCGTATCCGCCCGACACCAGGTGGCATTCGATGCAACTGTCGATCTTTTCCAGCGCTTCCTGGAAGCGTGCGAAATCTGGCGGGCGGTGGTTCTTCAGGGTGAACTCGGTAAAGACGGTCAACGTCTCGCCCAGTTTCGCCACGTTGATCTGGGCGCTATAGCCGGTGATGTATCCGGCCTGCTGAAGCTTCTTGACCCGCATCAGGCAGGGCGATGGCGACAGCGCGACCAGGTCGGCCAGCTCGACATTGGTGATGCGGCCGTTCTTTTGCAGCGCGGCCAGGATCTTTACGTCAATGCGGTCCAGTTTCAGCGGCGGTGTCATTCGACCTTCCCTCCCGTTCCGGGTCCCTTCTGCTGCAATTCGGCCTCGCTGCCAACCGGCTGCAATTCGACAGGAAATGCCGCTGCCGCCGCGCGATGCGGCAGAAGCGGCTGGCCACCCGACGCTAGCCTGCGCCGACACGACCGGAGAACCCCATGCCCGCACCGCTTTTGCCCATCGAGACCGCCCAGGACCTGCCCGCCCGCGCCGATTGCGTGGTGATCGGCGGCGGCATCGTCGGGGTATCGACCGCCTATTGGCTGGCCCGCGCAGGGCAAAGCGTGGTGCTGCTGGAAAAGGGCCGGATCGGGGCCGAGCAGTCCAGCCGCAACTGGGGCTGGTGCCGGCAGCAGAACCGCGACGCCCGTGAATTGCCATTGTCCACGCGCAGCCTGGACCTGTGGGACCAGATGACCGCCGACTTGGGTCCCGGCACCGGCTTTCGCCGCTGCGGGCTTTTGTATCTGACCGACGACCCGGCCGAACTGGAAGGTTGGGCCGCCTGGGGTCGCTTTGCGCAAGGCGAGGGGATTGACACGCGGATGCTGTCCGGCCCCCAGGCTGCCGAGCGCGGCCGCGCCACCGGCAAGTCCTGGCTGGGCGGCGTCTGGTCGCCCACCGACGGCATTGCCGACCCCGCCAGCGCCGCGCCGCTGATCGCGCAGGGCATCGTCAAGCATGGCGGCCATGTGGTCCAGTCCTGCGCCGCCCGCGGGCTGGAGCTTAAGGCCGGCCGCATCGCGGGCGTCGTGACCGAACGCGGCACGATCCGCACCGGCACGGTGGTGATGGCCGGCGGGGCCTGGGCCGGCAGTTTCCTGCACCAGTTGGGGATCGCCTTTCCGCAAGCCTCGGTGCGCAGTTCCATCCTGTCGGTGATGCCGGGGGCCGAGGGGCTGCCCGATGCCGTGCACACCGCTGCCGTATCGGCCACGCGCCGGGGCGACGGAGGCTATACGCTGGCGATCTCGGGCCGGGCCAATGTGGATCCGACGCCGGGAATGTTCGCCGGCGCCAGGCATTTTCTGCCGATGTTCGCGAAACGCTGGCGCGCCCTGCGCCCCGGCGGCTTGCAGGGATGGGCCGCAGGGTTCGAGACGCGCGGCCGCTGGTCGCTGGATCGCGAAACGCCCATGGAGCGGGTGCGGATTCTTGATCCCCGTCCCTCGAAGGCGTTGGTCAGGGAAACGCTGGCCCGCGCGCGCCGCCTGCTGCCCGCGCTGCGCGACATCCCCGTTCAGGCCAGTTGGGCGGGCTTCATCGACAGCACGCCCGACGGGGTTCCGGTCATCGACGCGGATTGCGGCCTGCCGGGCCTGGTCCTGGCGGCGGGCCTGTCGGGCCATGGCTTCGGGATCGGGCCGGGGGTCGGGCATCTGGTGGCCGACATGATCCTGGGCCGGACGCCGATCACCCCGATCGCGCAATACCGGCTGGACCGTTTCAAGGGCAGCCAATGGGGCAAGGTGGCGAAGTTCTGAGCTCATGCCGCAAAGCGCCCGATGTGGAAATCCTTCAGCGGCGTGTCGCAGCGGTCGGTGGCGACCAGTTCCGCCATCGCATCGCCCACGCCGGGCCCCAGCTGGAAGCCGTGACCGCAGAAACCAAAGGCATGGAACAGCCCCGCCGTGGTCCCCGACGCGCCCATGACCGGCAGGCCGTCGCGGACATAGCCCTCGGCCCCCGACCATTGCCGGATGACGGCAACCTGGCGCAGGGCGGGGCACAGCCGCACCACCGCGCGCAATTGCGCGGGCAGGCGCGCGGGGTCGGCATGGGCGCGGCCATCCGCGCCGACCGCCGCCCGGTCCACCGCGCCGCCGAAGACCACGTTGCCGCGTTCCACCTGCCGCAGATAGGCGCCGTGATCGGCGGACCAGACCCCGACCACCGGCAGGATGCGGTAAGGCAGGGGCTCGGTCACGGCCATCTGCGGGCCGCGAACCTCGACCGGCACGGGTTCGCCGAACTGCGCCGCCAGGGCCGCGCCGTGATGGCCCGCGCAGTTGATCAGGCGATCGGCATGGAATGTCCCGCGCGAGGTTTCGACGGCAAATCCGGGCTTGACGGACAGCACCTGCGCCTGGTCCACCACCTGCGCCCCCGCCCGCGCCGCGGCATCGGCAAAGGCCGGCGCGATCAGGCGCGGGTTGGCCGACCCGTCCTGGGGCGAGAAGGACGCGGCGATGGCATCCGGCCCAAGCCCCGGAAAGCGCCGCCGGATCTGGTCCGGGCCAAGCTCTTCCAGCGCCAGCCCCCAGGGCAGGGCGTCTTCGGCAAAGCGGCGCATCAGGGCCAGGCCCCGGTCGTCGAAGATCAGCCGCAGATGGCCCGTCGCGCGAAACTCCACGTCGCGGCCCAGCAGCGCCTCCAGCCGGTGCCACAGGGCAAGCGAGCGATGCGCCAGCGGCAATTGCGGCAGGTAACGCCCGCTGCGCCGGATATTGCCGAAGGATGCGACGGTCGCGCCGGCGCCGATGCGGCCGGGGTCGATCAGGGTCGTGGCGATGCCCCGGCGCGCCAGGAAGAACGCCGTCGCGCTGCCCATCAAGCCGCCGCCCAGAACGATCACCGACATCCGCGTTCCTCCGAAAACCTTGTCCAAGGGAACGCCCTGGGTCATGAAGGGTCAAGGACGGGTTCTTGGGTGAGCCATAAGCCGAACTTATGGGGGCATGATGCGGGCCAGGCAGCTTGAGGTGTTCGTGGCGGTGATGCGCGCAGGCTCGATCACCGCCGCGGCGCGAATGTTGAACATCTCGCAGCCCGCGCTTAGCCAGGTGCTGCTGCATGCCGAGGACGAGTTGGGCTTTGCCCTGTTCACCCGCGAAAAGGGCCGCTTGCACCCCACGCCCGAAGCGCTGGAACTGCTGCCCGACGCCGAGCGGCTGTTCGGCGGGCTGGAGGGGCTTCGCCGCAAGACCGCCGACCTGCGCCAGGGGCGGGCGGGGCTGGTGCGCATCGCGGCCTCGCCCCCGCCCGCGATGTCCTTTCTCCCGGCAGTGCTGGCCGCCTATCGCAAGGCGCATCCCGACATCCTGGTGCGCGCCCATGTCGCCCCTGTCGCGTCCCTGATCACCATGCTGCGCGCCGGCGACGCCATGCTGGCGCTGGCGCTGGACGACACGATGCCCCCCGATATCGAGGTCGAGCCGGTGGGGGGCACGCGGTTTACCTGTCTGTTGCCGCCGGACCATCCGTTCGTGGACCGCCAGGGGCTGAGGCTTGCCGATTTGCAGGACCAGCCATTGATCTCGTATCGCGCGGCGACCCGGCCGCATCACGAGTTATCCCAAGCGGCCCGCGCCCAGGGCCTGCGGTTCGAGCCGGTGCTGGAAATCGACATGTCGATCACCGCCGTCGGCTTCGTGCAGGCGGGGCTGGGAATTGCGGTCGTCGATTCCCTGCTGCCCTGGGCGCAGTTCGCGGGCATCCGGCAATGCCCGCTGCTGGACGAGGTGGCGCTGCCCCTGTCGCTGCTGACGCTGAAGGGCCGCGTGCTGTCGCGCGCGGAAAGCCTGATGCGGGACACGATCCGAAGGCATAAGTCCAACTTATAGGCCGCGCCGCTTTGCGTCTTGGACGCGGATCGCCGCTTCTGGTTCCATCGCCTCGACCAATGACGGAGTGGCGGAATGGACGGGACCCTGGCGGACTGGAAGATCGGCGTCGATATCGGCGGCACCTTCATGGATTTCTGCGCGTTGGAGGCGAGCACGGGCCGCGTCGCATCGTTGAAGGTGCTGACCACGCCCGACGATCCCGGCGCCGAACTGCTGCAAGGGCTTCGGCTGCTGGCTGAACGCGAGGGGCTGGATCCGGCCAGGGTCAGCCGCTTTGTCCACGGCACCACGGTCGGCATCAACACCATCATCCAGCGCAAGGGCGCGCGCCTGGCGCTGATCACCAATGCGGGCTTCGAGGATGTGATCGAACTTGCCCGGCTGCGGATGCCCCAGATGTATTCGCTGTTCTGCCACCGCCCCGACCCGCTGGTTTCCCGCGACATGATCTTCGGCATCCCGGCCCGCATGCGCGCCGACGGCCGCCAGACCGCGACCCCCGACCAGGCCGCCATCGCCGATGCGGTGGCCCGTGCCAGGGCCGCAGGCGCCGAGGGGGTGGTCGTCGCGCTGCTGCATTCCTGGCGCGACCCGGCACAAGAGGCCGCCGTCAAGGCGCAGATCGAAGCGCAGGCGCCCGATCTGTTCGTCTTTACCTCGGCAGAGGTCTGGCCGGTGATCCGCGAATACGAACGCAGCTCGACCGCGATCCTGAACGGCTATGTCCATCCGCGCGTCGCGGGCTATCTGACGGCGCTGGAATCGCGGCTGGCGGGGCAGGGGGTGCCGGCCCGCGCCATGCTGACCAAGTCGAATGGCGGGCTGATGACGGCGGCCGAGGGGCGGCGCGATTGCGTGTCGATGCTGCTGTCGGGCACAGCATCGGGGGTCATCGGCGCAAGCTGGCTGGCCCGCCAGGCCGGCGAGGACCGCATCCTGACGCTGGATATCGGCGGCACCTCGGCCGATTTCGCGCTGATCGTGGACGGGCAGGTGCAGTTCGGATCGGACGAGCGGATCGGCGAGTTTCCGTTGCACATCCCTTCGGTCTCGGTCAGTTCCATCGGCATCGGCGGCGGCTCCATCGCCAGCGTGGATGCGCAGGGGGTGCTGCGCGTCGGGCCGGAATCGGCGGGATCGGACCCCGGTCCGGCCTGCTATGGGCGCGGCGGCCGCCAAGCCACGGTGACGGATGCGATGGCGGTCTGCGGCTGGCTGGGCCACAGCCAGATGGCCTATGGCCAGTTGCAGATGGACGTTGCGCTGGCCCGGCAGGCCGTTGGTATCTTGGCGGAACAGCTTGGCCGCAGCCCCGAGGAAACCGCGCAGGCGATCCTGGATATCGCGACTTCCGAACTGTTCGTCGAGGTCGAGAAGCTGGCCTCGCGCGCCGGCGTCGATCTGCGGGACTTCGCGCTGATGCCCTTTGGTGGCGGCGGGCCGATGCTGGGGGCATTCCTGGCGCGCGAACTGAGGATCGCGCGCGTCATCGCCCCGCGCCGTCCGGGTGTCGTCTCGGCGCTTGGCGGCTTGGTGGCGGATCTGCGCGGCGATTTCATCCGCACGGTCTTTGCCGATCTGGGCGCGGATCTGACCGCGCCGTTCCGGGCGCTGACCGATGATGGCCGCGCCTGGCTGGCGGCCCAGGGCCATCACGGCGCCGCCGACCTGCGCCTGTCGGCCGACATGCGCTATGCCGGCCAGAGCTACGAGATCGAGGTCGCGCTGGAGCCGGCCTGGCTGGACGACCCGGCCCGCATCGCCCAGGCTTTCCACGCCACGCATCTGCGCATCTATGATTTCGACGACCCCGAAGGCCGGATCGAGATCGTGAACCTGCGCCTGTCCGCGATCGGCGCCGGGCCGAAGCCCGAATTTCCCCTGGAAACCGGCGATTCCGCGCCCGCCCGACCCTTGCGCCAGGTGCCGGTGCATCTGGGGGAATGGCAGGACGTGCCGCTTTACAACCGCGCGGACCTGACGGGGGGCGCGCGTTTCCACGGCCCTGCCATCGTCGCGCAGGAAGACACCACCTTTGCCATCCCCCAGGGCGCGACGGCGCGGGTGGACGGCCACCTGAATATCCACCTGAGCTTTGCGGAGTAAGCCCATGTTCGACAAGATGACGCTTCAGGTCCTGGCCAACCACGCCCGCGCGGCGGCCGAGAACATGGCCCATACGCTGCACCGCACCGCCCATTCCGCCTTCGTCAAGGAAACGCAGGACTTCACCGTCATGCTGATGGACCAGGCGGGCGACACTTTCGCCGTGCCGATGGACCTGGGCGCCACCTGGTATCCGGGCCTGACCTATGGCCGGGCCATCGCCATGGTGGACGACTATCGCCCCGGCGACGTGGCCTTTACCAACGACCCCTATTCCGGCCATGTCGCCACGCACGCTCCCGACACCCACCTGTGGAAGCCGGTCTTCGCGGATGACGAGATCGTCGCCTGGACCGGCGGGCACATCCACAACACCGACATGGGCGGCGCGGTGCCCGCGTCCCTGTCCAGGTCCCTGACCGAGATCCACCAGGAGGGCATCCGCTTTCCGCCGATGAAGCTGGTCAACGAAGGCGTCTTCGACGAGCAGATCCTGCGGATCATGCAGACCAATGTCCGCAAGCCCGCGCTGAATATCGGCGACATCAAGGCGCTTGTCGGGGCGCTGAACACTGGCGAGCGCAAGGTGCACCAGATGATCGCCCGTTTCGGCAAGGCGGGTTTCGTCCAGGGGGTTGCCGCGCTGAAGGACCAGGCCGAGGCGCAGGCCCGCGATATCCTTTGCGCGATCCCGGACGGGGACTACCGCTTTGCCGATTACGCCGACGAGGACAGCGACCAGGCCAATCCCTGCCGGCTGAACCTGGTGCTGAAGATCCGCGGCGACAGCGCGGTGCTGGATTTCACCGGATCAGACCCGCAGCTTGGCAGTTCGCTGAACGTGCCCTCGGGCGGGGATCCGCGCCATACCATGCTGCTGGTGGGGATCTATTACGTCCTTTACACGCTGAACCCGCGCATCCTGCTGAATGCCGGGCTGACCCGGCCCTTTACCTGCATCGCGCCGCAGGGGACGGTGCTGAACCCGGTCGCGCCCGCCGCCGTGGGGATGCGGTCGCTGACCTGCGCGCGGTTGCGGTCGGTGATCTTCGGGGCATTCTCGCAGGCCATTCCCGACCGGATGCCCGCCGCGCCCGCCGGCAACAACTGCATCATCAACGTGATGACGCGCGACGAGCGCACGCAAAAGGCCGTCATCGCCGCCGTGAACCCGGTGGTGGGCGGCGGCGGCGGCATGCCCTGGCGCGACGGCACCAACGGGTCGGGTGCAGACGCGGCCTATCTGAAAAACACCCCCATCGAGATCACCGAGACCGAGGTGCCGGTAGAATTCGTCCGCTATGGCCTGGCGCAGGACAGCGGCGGGGCAGGCCGCTGGCGGGGCGGTCTGGCCACCGAAATGGCCTTTCGCGTCTTTGCCCCCGATAGCCGCATCACCGCGCGCAACCGCGACCGCAGCTTTTTCCGGCCCTGGGGGATCCTGGGCGGCAAGGCGGCGGGCCTGGCCGAGATGATCGTGAACCCCGGCACGCCCGAGGAACGCCGCACCGGCTCTGCCGATACCGCGATCCTTGGTCCCGGCGATGTGCTGATGATCCGTTCCGCCGGCGGCGGCGGGCGCGGCGATCCGATGCAGCGCGAGGTCTGGCGGGTCGAGCAGGACGTGGCGCGGGGCTATGTCTCGGCCGAAGCGGCGCGGCGCGATTACGGCGTGGTCGTCGGCGATGCCGATGCCACGGCGGCCTTGCGGGCGCGGGCGGAAGAACACAAGGGGCATTTCCATTTCGGCCCCGAACGCGACGGCTTCGAGGCGCGCTGGACCGACGCCGCCTATGATGCCCTGACGGCGATCCTGGCGGCGCTGCCGATCCACTGGCGCTTCTTCGCCAAGACCGAAATCTTCCGCCGGATGGAGGGCAACGGCCCGCAGGCCGTCCACCGCGCCTTTGACGCCGTCTGCGCACGCTTCCCCGACCTGCCGCGCCCGGCGCTTGCACAGGCCGCCGAATGAGCGGGCAACTGGTCCGGCTGGCGGAAACGGGGCGCGCGCCGGTCGCGTTCCGTTTCGACGGGCAGGACATGACCGGGCTGCTGGGCGACACGGTTCTGACCGCGATCCTGCTGGGGACGGGATCGCTGCGCCCGGCCGAGTTCGGGCCGGAACGGCGCGCGGGCTTCTGCCTGATGGGCGCCTGCCAGGACTGCTGGATCTGGGCCGAGGACGGCTCGCGCCTGCGCGCCTGCTCGACACCCGTTGCGGCGGGGATGCGGCTGTTGTCCACCGCGCCCGAGCGGTGGCCCGCATGACGCGGGTTCTGATCGTCGGCGCCGGGCCTGCGGGCATCCGGGCGGCGGAACGGCTGGTCGGGGCGGGCCTGCGGCCGGTGGTGGTGGACGAAGGTGCGCGGGCCGGCGGCCAGATCTATCGCCGCCCGCCCGACGGGTTCATCCGGCCGCCGCAACAGCTTTATGGCTCCGATGCGGGCAAGGCGCGGGCGCTGCATGCGCTGTTTGACGCAATGGCCGCGGCGGGGCAGGTGGACTATCGCCCGCAGTCCTCGGTCCACGCGATTCGCGACGGGGTGGCGCATGTCGCCGCGACACGGATCCCCTATGACCGGCTGATCCTGGCGACGGGGGCCACCGACCGCCTGGTCCCGGTGGATGGCTGGCAGCGTGCCGGGGTTTTTTCCCTGGGTGCCGCGCAAATCGCGCTGAAGGCGCAAGGCGTGGCAATCGGGCGGCAGATCGTGCTGGCAGGATCGGGGCCGCTGCTGACCCTGGTGGCGGCGCAGCTGCTGGCGGCAGGGGCAGGGGTCGCGGCGGTGCTGGACACATCCCCCCTGGCCGCGCAGGTGCAGGGCGGCATCGGCATGGCCCTGGCGCGCCCGACGGTGACGGCGCGGGGGCTGGCGATGCGCGCGCGGCTGGGGCGGCTCTATCACGCCGGCGTTAGGCTGGAGCGTATCACGGACGACGCGCTGCATTGGCGCGACGCCGGGGGCCGGGCGCAGGTCACGGAATGCGACGCGGTGGCGCTTGGCTGGCATCTGCGGGCGGAAACGCAACTGGCCGACCTGGCGGGCGCGCGCTTTGCATGGTCCGACACCTGGGCGCAATGGCTGCCGGTCGCGGACCAGATGGGCCGGGCGGGCCGGGGCCTTTATCTGGCGGGCGACGGGCTGCGCATCCTGGGTGCGGACGGCGCCGAGGTCGCGGGCGCGCTGGCCGCCAGCGCCTGCCTGGACGACCTGGGGATCGCCACGCCCGACACGCGCGCGCTGCTGCGCCGCGCCCGGCGGCTGACGCGCTTTGCCGCTGCAATGGCGCGCGCCTTCCCTTGGCCCGGCGCGCAACTGGACGCGCTGCCCGATACGGCTGTCCTGTGTCGCTGCGAAGGGATCACCCTGGGCCAGATGCGCGCCGCAGCCGATCACGGCGGACCCGAGGCCAACCGGGTGAAATCCCTGGGCCGCATCGGCATGGGCCGCTGCCAGGGCCGCTATTGCCAACTTGCCGCCGCCGATCTGATCGCCCGCCACGCTGGCCTTGCCCCGCGGGACGTGGGCCGGTTGCGCGGCCAGCCGCCGGTGCGCCCGGTGCCTATCGGCGCGTTGCTGGACGACTGACGGCATAATCTTCTGCGCCCTTATGTGGCACGGTGATTTCTGCTGCCCGATGCGCCGCTTCGGCAGCTTTCGCCGGCCGCTTCACGCCACCCTTGTCCCAATAGCCGAGGATGCCATGACCCTTGCCTTCGATCCCCTGTCCCTGACCCTGCCCGCGGGCCATTTCATCGACGGTGCCTATGTCCAGGACGCCCCCCGGCTGGAGGTGCGCGCGCCCTCCAGCGGCCAGGTGATCGGCCATATCCCCGTGGCCGATGCGGCCATGGTGGACCGCGCGGTGGCGGCGGCGCGGCGGGCGCTTGCCGCGTCGGGATGGGCGGGCCTTCACCCCCGCGACCGGCTGCGCGCGCTGCATGCCTGGGCCGACCTGATCGAGGCCGAGGCCCCGGCGCTGGCCCGGCTGGAGGCGGTCTGCTCGTCCCGCCCCGTCGCGCAGGCGGCCGCGGGCGACGTGCCGGTCACGGCGGAACAGATCCGCTTCTTCGCCGAATTCGCCGACAAGGAAGGCGGCGACCTGGTGCCCACGGGCGCGGGCAGCCTGGGCTTTGTCGCGGCCGAGCCCTATGGCGTGGTCGGCGCCATCGCGCCCTGGAACTTTCCGATTTCGATGGCGGGCTGGAAGCTGGCGCCAGCCCTGGCCGCAGGCAATGCCGTGGTGCTGAAACCGTCCGAGATGACGCCCTGGTCCACGCTCTACATGGCCGAACTGTCGGTGCGTGCCGGCATTCCGGCGGGGCTGGTCAATGTCGTCCTGGGTGATGGGCCGATCACCGGGGCGGCAATCACCGGGCATCCCGGCATCGACAAGGTCAGCTTCACCGGCTCAACCCGCGCGGGCGCGGCGATCATGGAGAATATCGCGCGCACCGGCATCAAGCCGATGACCCTGGAACTGGGCGGCAAAAGCCCGATGCTGGTCTTTGACGATGCCGATATCGACCTGACCGCCGATTGCCTGGAACGCGGGATCCTGCCCAATGCCGGGCAATTCTGCGTGGCCGGATCGCGCATCATCGTGCAGCGCGGCATCGCGGATGCGCTGGCCGCGCGGCTGGCCGACCGCTTTGCCAAGCCCCGCCCCGCGCCGACCTGGGCGGAACGCCCCGGCTTTTCGCCCATCATCTCGGAACCGCAGTTGCGCCGCATCGACGGCATCGTGCAGGCCGCGCGGGCGCAGGGCGGCGAGATCCTGTGCGGCGGCACACGCTTCGATCATGGCGGCAGCTTCTACCGGCCGACCCTGATCGGCGGCGTATCCGCAGGCAACCCGGCCGTGACCGAGGAAATCTTCGGCCCGGTCGCCACCTTCCAGACCTTCGACACCGAAGAGGAGGGCCTGGCCCTAGCCCAGCACCCCACCTATGGGCTTTGCGCCGGGCTGTTCACCCGCGACCTGTCCCGTGCGCTGCGCCTGACCCGGCGGCTTGAGGCGGGAACCGTCTGGGTCAACCGCTATGGCCGGTCGCGCGACCATATCCTGCCGACCGGGGGCTGGAAGGCGTCGGGCCTGGGCAAGGACCTGGGGCGCGAGGCATTCGCCGCGAACCGCCGCACGAAATCGGTGCTGATCGACATCTGAAGGAGAAGACAATGACCGCCCACAAGATCGCGCTGATCCCCGGCGACGGCATCGGCGTCGATGTGACCCAGGCCACGATGCAGGTGCTGGACACGGCTGCGGCCCGTTTCGGCTTCACGCTGGATGCCACCCGCTTTGATTGGTCCTGCGAAACCTGTCTGTCGACCGGCCGCATGATGCCACCGGACGGGATCGAGCAGCTGCGCCCCTTTGACGCGATCTATCTGGGCGCGGTCGGCTGGCCCGCCACGGTGCCCGACAGCGTGTCGCTGCATGGGCTGCTGCTGCCGATCCGCAAGGCCTTCGACCAATATGCCAATATCCGCCCGCACCGGCTGCTGCCCGGCGTCGAAGGGCCGCTGCGGGCCACGGGGTTCGACATCCTCTGCATCCGGGAAAATACCGAGGGCGAATATTCCGGCGCCGGGGGACGCGTCCACCAGGGCCGCGACAACGAGGTCGCCGTGGAAACCGCGATCTTCACCCGCAAGGGCGTGGAACGCATCATCCGCTTCGGGTTCGAGCAGGCGCGCGCGCGGCGCGGGCACCTGACCTCGGTGACGAAATCCAATGCGCAGAAATACTCGATGGTGTTCTGGGACGAGGTGACGCGGGAACTGGCCGCCGAATACCCTGACGTGACCGTCAGTCCCATGCATATCGACGCGATGGCCGCGAAAATGGTGATCGCGCCGCAGGATCTGGACGTGGTCGTGGCCTCGAACCTGTTCGGCGACATCCTGACCGACCTGGGCGCGGCGATCCAGGGGGGCCTGGGCTTTGCCGCATCGGCCAATATCTGCCCCGACCGCAGCGGCCCGTCGATGTTCGAACCCGTCCACGGATCGGCCCCCGACATCGCGGGGAAAAACATCGCCAACCCCATCGCCGCCATCTGGTCGGGCGCGATGATGCTGGATCACCTGGGCGAAAAGCCCGCCGCCGCTGCGGTGCTGGCCGCCATCGAATCCGCCACCGGCCGGGGCATCGGCATCCGCCCCGGATCGCACGGCACCGATGCCATTACCGCCGCCGTCCTGGCCGCGTTGGAGGAAAGCGCATGAACCGTATGACCGATTTCGGCCCGCAACTGACCGATCCCGGCCTGTTCCGCCAGGCCGCGCTGATCGGCGGCCAGTGGATCGCCCGCCCCGACATGGAGGTCACGGACCCCGCCACCGGCCGCGCCATCGGCACGATGCCCGACTGCACGGCGGCTGAAACCGCCCAGGCCATCGCCGCCGCAGAACGCGCCATGGTGGCCTGGCGCAAGCGCACCCATGCCGAGCGCGCGGACCTGCTGATGGCCTGGTATCGGCTGATGCTGGACCATGCCGAGGATCTGGCGCAGATTCTGACCGCCGAACAGGGCAAGCCCCTGGCCGAGGCGCGGGGCGAGGTCGCCTATGGCGCCTCTTTCCTGCGCTGGTTCGCCGAGGAAGCGCGGCGCATCAACGGCAAGATCATCCCTTCGCCCGTGCCGGGCAAGAAGGTCTTTGCCATGAAAGAACCCGTGGGCGTCTGCGCGATCATCACGCCCTGGAACTTTCCCATAGCGATGATCACCCGCAAGGTTGCCCCCGGCCTGGCGGCGGGCTGCACGATGGTGGTGAAGCCGTCGGACTTTACCCCCTATTCGGCGCTGGCGCTTGGCGTCCTGGCCGAACGCGCGGGCATCCCGGCCGGCGTCATCAACATCCTGACCGGCCGGCCCGAGGTGATCGGCGCGACGCTGACCGCAAGCCCGGTGGTGCGCAAGCTGTCCTTTACCGGCTCGACCCGCGTGGGCGCGCTGCTGGCCCAGCAATGCGCACCGACGCTGAAGCGCATGTCGCTGGAACTGGGCGGCAACGCGCCCTTCATCGTCTTCGACGACGCCGACCTGGACGCGGCGGTCGAAGGCGCGATGCTGTCGAAATTCCGCAACGGCGGGCAGACCTGCGTCTGCGCGAACCGCATCCTGGTGCAATCGGGCATCCACGACGCCTTTGTGGCCGCCTTGGCCGCGCGCGTCGATGCGCTGCGCGTCGGCCCAGGCACGGCCGAGGGCACGACCATCGGCCCGATGATCAACGGCGCCGCCATCGCCAAGATCCGCGCCCATGTCGAGGATGCGCTGTCCAAGGGCGCGCGTCGCGCCACCGCCTTGCGCGATCTGCCCGATGCCTATGCCGACCCGGTGGTGCTGGCCGGCGCCACGACAGACATGCAGCTGGCCGCCGAGGAAACCTTTGGCCCCGTCGCCCCGATCTTTCGCTTCGACACCGAAGAAGAGGCGCTTGCCATCGCCAACGGCACGCCCTTTGGCCTGGCCGCCTATTTCTTCACCCGCGACATCGCGCGCGCCTTCCGCGTGGGCGAGGCTTTGGAGTTCGGCCTTGTCGGGCTGAACACTGGCGCGGTCAGCCATGCCGAGACCCCCTTCGGCGGCGTCAAGGCATCGGGCCTGGGCCGCGAGGGGGCGCAGGACGGGATCGAGGAGTATCTGGAAACCAAGGCGTTCCATTTCGGCGGGCTGTAAGGCCCGCCGCCTTTCGAAACCCCGTCACAGTCCCAGGCATAGCCGGCAGGCATCCCTGATCGAGGCATGCAGGTCGCGGCTGGCAGGGTCCGCCGCGCCGATGCGGTCATTCGCTCACCGTAAGAAAAATCGATTTTTGACGCGGGCCGATCTCGGAAAGCGGGCCCGCGCAGCAACAAGAGCTCAAAAAAGCTTCTCTCCGATCTTTTTTTCCCAATCTGTTCTGTGGTCTATCCACGACAGTTGAAACGGGAGCAATCATGATATCCATACGCATTAAGGGCGCACCGCTGGTCGTCGCCCTCGCGACTACCACGTTCATCAGTACCACCCCCGCTTGGGCCGAGGACACGGAGTATTTCTCGGGCGTCGAGCAGTGCCCCGGCGGCCGCACCTCGACCATGCTCGAGCGCGGTCCCGATGGCGATCGCCTTTACCGCCGGACCTACTTCGACAACCGGACCCAGATCCTGGATGTTGGCGCTGAGGAGAACGGCGTTCACCCTATCCACAACGGCGAGCTGCGCCTTGAGCCGCTGCCGGAGGGCGGTTACCGCGCGGATATCAAAATGTCCTGGAACGATGCAGGTTGCGAGCCCTTCGATCTGAAGCCCGCTGGCACGCCTCTGGAGCAGTTTGCCCAGGTCATCGAGGCAACGAAGAACCTGGCGCCGAGCGCGGCAGAGATGCGCGCGATGCAGATGGCCCATGAGGCGCTCCCGCCATATCAGCTTCTGCCTGAACTCGACCAGACAAAGCTTTCGCGCGACGAGGCCGACGGCTACTCGGCAGCCTGGAAGGCCTTTATCGCGGCGCGGACCGAGCATGCGCAGAACGCGCCGCTCGACACCGACGAGGATCGCGCCGCTTTCGTCGAGTTCATGCGCGACAGCTTCGACACACAGCTTGCTCCGCGCGGCTTCGCGCTCGGCGACCCCTCCTGGTCGAAGCCCTTCGACGTGGCGCTGCGCGTCGCGGCCGACCGCTTGGCTGCAGCCGGGGGCGACCCGACCGAGCTTCGGCCCGAAGGCGAGGCTCTGTGCGCAAACCTCAAGAGCATCGTGGGCTATCCGCGCCTCGAGATGCTCGAGGGCATGGTCGTTCTGCCGGCGAAATATTGGAACCGCGATATCAGCCAGGCCTTAATCGACGACGTGAAGTCCTGCGACAGCAATGCGGACTCATGGATCAAGATGATCGCGGACAACCATGCGCGGCTTGAGGATACGGCCGTGGCTCGCACTTGGCTCGAGGCGCGCATCGCAGAGCTGGCCGCGCTGCCGCAGACCTTTGAGACCCTGCGCGAGACACAGGGGCTTTCCATTTCCCAGGAGGAGCTTCAGGCGCAGAGCGTCGATCGGGCGCTTTTCGACGAAATCGACGGGGGCCGAATGGCAAAGCACCGCCAGGCGCTCGCCGACGCGCTCCAGCCCCAGATCGTCGCGGCCCTTACTGAAAGGCTGAAGGATGCGACCGAGGATGATCTGCTTTACAGTTCCCGCATCTGCGAAGAGATGATCGGGCGGCAGCGCTTCCGCGAATACGACTCGCTGTCTCGCGACTGCGGTGCCGAAGCCTGGCGCCTTGCCAACGAAATCCGGGAATCTCGGATGCGCGCTAACTACGAGGCGATGATCGCCGAACGTCTCGAGGCGCCACTGACCCTAGAGGCCCGGGGGCAGCACCACTGGATGATGACCCCGAGAAATATCGAGACCGGCGCGGGCGTCTTGACCGCAGTGCCGGACGAATGGGCGGCGGAGGCCGAGCGGCGCCTTGCGTCCCGCCAAGAGGAACTGATCGCGGCCGTTTCCGCCGAGGTTCTGGCCAAGGCGGGCGATGATACCCTCAATAGCGGCGAGCGCCGTTCTTATTGCCCGCCTGCCAACATCGAGGGCGCGCTGGGGAAACTCGGCCAGGAGTGCCAGGCAGCCGCAACCGCGGCCGAGCAGCGGGCTGAGCTCGCCGCATGCCAGGACTCGCCCTCGGTTCGCGCCCTCGGCCGCAAACTCGGGGAGGAAATGATCCGCCTTGAACACCAGGGCGAAGTCCAAAAGGCCCCGCTTGGCTATTTGGCTTGCGAACTTGACAAGCAGGGGATCCAGGTGTCCTTCGACAAGGCGTCGATGTTCTCCTCGTCGGAGCGGCGGATCAGCATGGAGTTCCGCGACAATCCCGATGCGGCTCTGAATGCCACCATCACGCGCGGCGATGACAAGGTATGGACGCTGAACTCGATCGACAACGCCCCGGCCGCGCTGTCCCGTGACGGGCTTTGCATCGCCTTTCCGATGAAATGTGGCCTCGATCTAACCACACGGAACTGACCGGGACCACCCTGATCAACCTTTCGCCGACCTCCTCGGAGGTCGGCCTTTTGATTCCGGATTGGCAGCGTTGTCGTCGATCACGACCGCCATAGGTTCAGGAACCGGCCAAGGCTGGGTCGGCGTCGTCTCGCGCGCCTTGCGGCACGGGCCGCCATCATTCGCTGATCGCCGCCCGGTCGAAGCCTTTGCTGCCGGTGGTTTCGCAGTTCTGCGAATGGCTGGCAGGCAGGATGGCCCAGGATCTGGCGGCGATCGGGCTGGGCCCTGACGGGGTGTAGCGGGCAGGGTCCGCCGCGCCGGAAAAGGCATGGCGGAATTGGTACCGGGCGCTGGCCGGCCTGGTCTCGAAAGCGTTTCCGGGTTGGGGAATGACCCCTAACCGTCCGCCGCTACCCGAAACCCGGCATTGCCGGTCGAACTGTCAGGGTCGTTGCGGGTGCGGGAATGGACGTGATAGCGGTCGCAATAACTGGCATGGCAAAGATACGAGCCTCCGCGCTGCACGCGGGCGTAACCCAGTTCCGCGCCGGTCGGGTTCCGGGCCGGAAGGTGATCCGCGTCGGGCAGCGGCCCGAAACGGTCGGCGACCCATTCCCAGACATTGCCCGTCATGTTGTAAAGGCCATAGCCGTTCGGGCGAAACGCATCGACGGGCGCGGTGCCGGGATAGCCATCCGCGGCCGTATTCGCATGCGGGAAATCGCCCTGGAAAGTGTTCATGGCAAAGGCGCCCCCTGGCATCAGGTCGTCGCCCCAGGGAAACTTGCGATTTCCAAGGCCGCCGCGCGCAGCCCGTTCCCATTCGGCCTCGGTCGGCAGCCGCAGCCCCGACCAGGTGCAATAGGCCAGCGCATCATACCAGGCGATATGCACGGCGGGGTGATCCGCGCGCCCTTCGACCGAACTGCCCGGACCTTCGGGCGCGGACCAGCACGCTCCATCGACCTTGCGCCACCAGGGCAGGCCCGCCGGGCTGGCCGGAAAGGCCGCAGGATCGGGCAGAAGCAGGTGAAAGACAAAGCTCCACCCCTCGTTCTCGGCCACGGTGCGATAGCCGGTTTCCTGGACGAAGCGCGCGTATTCGGCATTCGTCACCGCGAAGGCAGAGATCAGGAACCCGTCCAGCCGGACCTTTCGGCGGGGGCTGTCCAGGTCGCCGCCATAGGTCGATCGGCGGGCCCCCATCTGGAAAATGCCGCCGGGAACCGGGCGCAAGCGGGTCCGTAACTCTTCCGTCACACTGGCCGCGGCGCGGGGCACGGCAATTGCCCGACGCAGCAACGGCTGATCGCGTCCTTGCGGTGCCGATGCCTTGGAAGAAATGCCGCAGCACCGCTTGGCGGGACTGTTGGGGGACATGGCCGATCTCCTGTTCACTCCGTCGCGCCGATGATGTCGCGTCTTTGCTTGTCGAGTTCCTCGCTGTATCGGCGCAGGGTATGGGCCTCGGTCAGCATGCCCAGGACGCGGCGCTCGATGCGGTCGCTGACCACGGCCAGCGCCTCGGAGCGGCTGGATTCGAACAGGCTGGCGGCCTGGCGGGCGTTCATCCCCGGCAGCAGGATGTCGGATTGCTGGCAGAAGAAATCCGCAAGCTGCGCCTTGGGCTGGGCGGCATTGGCATCGGCATGGATCTCGGGGACATGGATCAGCGCCGCATAGCCGCCATTCTCGTCGGTGACGATCACCCGCTGGGTCGAGCCCAGCGGAAAGGCCGCGCGGAACTCGGCCGGGGTCATGCTGGCCGGCGCAGAGCGCAGGTCGCGCCGCATCAGCCGGCCCACGGTCAGGTTGCGGATCCAGCCCACGTCATGGGCGCTGCGGATCGTCTCGCCCCGCAGATGGAAGCGCCAGGTCGAGAAGGAATAGCCGAAGCTCTGCCGCACCACCAGCGACGAGGTCATCGCCGCCGCCAGCACCAGCACGGCGATGGGGAACTCGCCCGTCACCTCCAGCGCCAGGAAGGTCATCGCCAGCGGCCCGCCGATCACCGCGGTGCCGAATGCGCTCATGCCGATCACCGCCAGCGCCGGCGCCGACAGCATGCCCGGCGCCAGCCAGTCCAGCGGCACCGCCAGCGCCTTGCCCACCAGCCCGCCCAGCAGCAGCGAGGCAAAGAACAGCCCGCCCCGGAACCCCGAGCCGATGGTCAAGGCCGAGGCCGCCGCCTTGAGCGCGAACAGCGCCACCAGCGCCGTCCAGGCCACCTCGCCCTCCAGGTTCAGGTGCATGGCGCCGTGCCCGCCCGACAGCACCTGCGGCGTGACCAGCGCCAGCCCGCCGACCAGCAGCCCGCCCGCGGCCGGGCGCAGCCAGCCCGGCAGGCGACTGGCGCTGGCCAGCCGCTCGGTGCGCACGACGCCGACCATGACCAGGATGCCCAGGGCCGCGCACAGCCCGCCCAGGCCCACCGCCGGCAGCACGTCCACGGCCGAGATGGCGCCGATCTCGCCCACGTCGATGGCAAAGCCCTGGCCGCTGATCGCCCGCGACACCAGCATGGCGGCGATGGCGGCGCCCACCACCGGCGCCAGCGAGATGCTGGTATAGGTGCCGATGATCAGCTCGAACGCATAGAAGGCGCCGGTCAGCGGCGCGCCGAAGGCGGCGGCGATGGCCCCGGCCGAGCCGCAGCCGACCAGCACCCGCATGTCCTCGCGCCGCAATTTCAGCTTCAGCCCCAGTTTCGAGGCGATGCCCGAGGAAAGCTGGGTATAGGCCGCCTCCAGCCCCGCCGACAGGCCGAAGCCGTTCGAGGCCAGGTTTTGCAGCGTCACCCAGATGCTGTCGGTCAGCGACATGCGGCCGCCGTAAAGCGCATTGGCCTCGATCGGGTCGACGATCGGCCCGCGGCGGCGGCGCAGCCGCACCAGCAGGGCGCTGAGCAGCCCGCCGGCGGCCGGGATCGCCAGCAGCGGCCAGCCCCGCTCCAGCCCGGCGCCGCTCAGGCCCTGGGCAAAGCCCACCCCGTAAAGCAGCCGGTGCAGCAGCGCCGCAAGGCTGCCCACCGCC
>NZ_FTMK01000031.1 GCF_900156255.1 Paracoccus thiocyanatus | reverse complement strand
GGTTGGGGTCGCGCCGCTGATCGAGGGGCTCGCCTTCAATGCGATGCTGGCCGACAAGGCCTTCGACAGCAACTGGATCATCGCCGAGATGAACGCACGCGGCGCGCTGATCTGCATCTCGCAGCGTCCACAGCGCCGCGCGCCGTTGATCATCGATCCCGAACTCTACAAGCGCCGCCACCTCATCGAGAACTTCTTCTGCAAACTCAAGGAGTTCAAGCGTATCGCCATGCGGTCCGAAAAGACCGATACATCCTTTGAGGCCATGATCTACGCTGTGGCAGCCCTGATCAACTCACGATGAATCTCAACAGACCCTAGGCCGGGGGTCCCGGCGCTTGCGAAAAGCCCGGCGCCAAGGCCGCGCGCCTCAGGGGCGGATGGTGCCGTCGCCGGTGACGAGATACTTGAAGCTGGTCAACTGTTCGGCGCCCACCGGGCCGCGGGCATGCATCTTGCCGGTGGCGATGCCGATCTCGGCCCCCATGCCGAATTCGCCGCCATCGGCGAATTGCGTCGAGGCGTTGCGCATCAGGATGGCGCTGTCGAGCCCCTGGAAGAAACGCTCGGCGGTGGCGTCGCTTTCGGTCAGGATCGATTCGGTATGGCCCGAGCCATTGCGGCGGATATGGGCGATCGCCTCTTCGACGCCATCGACCAGCTTGACGGCGATGATATTGTCCAGGAATTCCTGTCCGAAATCCGCGTCCTCGGCCGGGACGGTGCCGGGCAGCCTGGCAAGCTCGCCAGCTGCGCGCACCTCGACCCCGGCGTCCAGCAGGTCCTGGACCAGCACCGCGCCGTGCTTGGTATAGAACTGCCAGTCGATCAGCAGGCATTCGGCGGCGCCACAGATGCCGGTGCGCCGGGTCTTGGCGTTCAGCACCACGCGCCGCGCCTTGTCCAGGTCGGCGTCCCGGTCGGCATAGACGTGGCAGATGCCCTCCAGATGGGCAAAGACCGGCACGCGGGCTTCCCTTTGCACCAGCCCGACCAGGCCCTTGCCGCCGCGCGGCACGATCACGTCGATGAATTCCTGCGCCCGCAGCATGGCGGCGACGGCGGCGCGGTCGCGGGTCGGCACCATCTGCACCGCGGTTTCGGGCAGGCCGGCCTGGGCCAGGCCCGTCACCAGCGCCCGGTGGATGGCGGCCGAGCTGTTCAGGCTTTCCGAACCGCCGCGCAGGATCACCGCATTGCCGGCTTTCAGCGCCAGCCCCGCGGCATCGGCGGTGACATTGGGGCGGCTTTCATAGATCACCCCGATAACGCCCAGCGGGGTGGCGACGCGGCGGATATTCAGCCCGTTCGGCCGGTCCCATTCCGCCAGCACCCGGCCGACGGGATCGGCTTGCGCCGCGACCGCGCGCAGCCCCTCGGCCATGGCGCGGATGCCCGCCGGATCAAGCGTCAGCCGGTCGAGCATGGCGGGGGAAAGGCCCTTTTCCTGGGCGTAATGCAGATCCTCGGCATTGGCGTCGAGGATGGCGCCTTCGGCCTTCAGGATCGCGTCGGCGGCGCCGATCAGGGCGGCGTGCTTGCGCTCGGCGCTGGCTTCGGCCAGCACGGCGGCGGCGGCGCGCGCCTTGGCGCCCAGATCCGCGATCAGCGCATCGGCATCGGAAGAGGTCAGGTCTTTCATGGCGGCATTCCCTTGCATGCGCCCGAAATAGGCCCGCGCGCGCCGAAAAACCAGATGGAAAGGGGGAAGGTGCAGGATTTCATCGGAAACAGGTCATCCGCTTGAGGCGGAAGCGAAACTGTTTTCCAAGGACTTGCGCGAAAAGCAGGGGCAAAGCCAGAACACTGACCCCGGCTGTAAAACACTGACGCTGGCCGATCACCTGGCGACACGCAAGGGCGGCTGGTTCCATATCGAGTGGATCGACGGGCGCACGGTCGTTACGGTCCACCGCCCCAGCGCCCCGACGGAAGTCATCTTCTGTCTGTCGCCGGGCCACGCCAATCAGGTGCGCCAATCGCTCACCGACGCTGGCTTGGCCGGGCTGGTGGAGGGCTCGCTTTAGTGAGCCAGCAGCCGCTTTCGCTGCGGTTCGAAACGAAGCATCTCTGGAAGGCGTTCGAAGCCGAAATAGGCGTCGCGCCGACCGGGGCGGCGATCATCCTCGACATCTGCAACGCCGACGGATGGATCAGTTACAGCCGAACCGCTCGCCATTATGAGATGCCCAAGCGATACCGCAACGGGCTCTATACCTATCGCAAGGTCGTGTCACAGGTCGACTTCCTCGACGGCCTCGGCCTGATCGAGCATGACCGTCGTCGTCCGGGGGAACGCGGCTGGCAAAGCGCGCTGCGACCGACCGACGAATTGCGCTCCATTCACGCGAAGATCCTGGGCCCAACCGTGCCCATCGGCGTGGTGAACGCGACCAGCGTGGCTTCCTCGACGCTGGCGACGCCCAGCTGGGCGGAAGTGCTGGCGATGATTGCCGACATCCAGAACGAGGACGCCGACATCGGCTCTCTGAACTGGGCCATGAACCCGGCCGCTGTCGCCACCCTGCGCGGCACGAACAAGGTTTCGGGCGAACCCGAACATGGCTTCCTGATGACCGAGCCGGGCAGCCTGGCCGGTTATGGCGTCGGCACGTCCACCGCGATGACCGACGGGACCGTCATCTTCGGCGCATGGTCGCAACTGCTGATCGGTCGCTGGTCGGGGCTGGATCTTCTGGTCAACCCGTATGGCGATAGCGCCTATGCACGGGGCCGGGTGCAGGTCCGGGCGATGCAGGACGTCGATGTCGCTGTCCGCCACGGCGAGAGCTTCGCGGTCGCAACCGATCTGGGCGCGGGCAGCTAAGATGGAACGCCGGGCGTCGATTGAACTTCGGGCTGCTGGTCGGAAGCTGGAAGGCTATGCCGCCGTCTTCGGTCAGGATACTCGCATCAGGGACTTCACCGAAGTCATCATCCCCGGCGCCTTCAAGGACACGCTGGCAGAGGGCAGGGACATCCTTGCCCTTGCCGACCATGACCAGCGCGCTGTTCTCGCCCGCACCCGCTCAGGGACGCTGCGGCTGGCCGAGGACACGCGCGGACTGCACTTCGAGCTCGACGTGCCGAATACCAGTATCGGCCGCGACATCCTCGAACTGGCGGAACGTGGCGACGTGGGCGGCGCATCCTTCGGCTTCACGGTCAAGGATGAACGCTGGCACGACACCCGCCGCGAGCTTCGCAGCATCAATCTTCACGAAATCAGCATTGTCTCGGCGTTCCCTGCCTACGACGGGACAATAGTGCAGGCGAGGCGGCGACTGGCCGCGTCTGGCAAATTGGTCGCCGCCCGCCGCTTTCTGGATACCTGCCTATGAGCATTATCGACCGCATCTTCGGCCGGAAGCCCGAGACTCGCGCATCGTCCTGGGACTTGCTGGCGACCATGGGCTTGCCATCGCTGGCCGGGGGCTACATCGCGCCCGCCGTCATTGAGGGCAATGCCGCAGCCTTCAACGCGATCACGGTCATTTCCGAGGCGGTGGCCGCGCTGCCGGTCAGCGTCTACCGGACCGAGGGCGAGGGCGTCCGCAACGCCGAGGCGTCGCACCCCGTGGCCCGGCTGTTCAAGAGCCCGAACGATTTGCAGACCGCGACAGAAATGGTCGCCATGATGCAGGCGAACTGCCTCATTCACGGCGCCGCCTATGCCGAGATCGAGCGCGACGGCAACGGGCGCCCCGTGGCGCTGTGGCCGATCCATCCGGGGCAGATCACCATCGAGCGCATCCCCGGCACCCGGCGCATCCGCTATCAGGTCAGCGACGAGGTCGGCACCCGGCGCCTGCTACCCGACGAGGTCTTCACGATCCGCGACCGTTGGGACGATCCCTTCACGCCCCGGTCACGGCTGGACCGCTGCCGCGAGGCGCTGGGCGGCGCCGTGGCGACCGAACGCTTTGCACAATCCATCTGGCGCAATGGCGCCCGCCTCAGCGGCTTTGTGAAGCATCCCGAACAGATTGGCCCGGACGCTGCCCGCACCCTGCGCGATAGTCTCAATGCACTGTATGGCGGGGCCGAGAACGCGGGCAAGATCGGCGTTCTGGAAGAGGGCAGCGATTGGGTGCCGGTATCCTCGACCGCCCATGATGCCGAATTGTCGGAAGCCCGCCGCCTGGCGGTGCTGGAAGTCGCCCGAATCTTCAACGTCCCCCCGCCGCTGCTGCAAGAGCTGTCGGGGGCGAACTACTCGAACGTCGTCGAGCTGCGCCGCCAATTCGCGGCCGGGACCGTGCAGCCCTGGCTGGTGCGCTGGGAAGAGGCCATCATGCGCGACCTGTTCAGCGATGCCGGGCGCCGCAGCCATGAGGTCGAATTCGACACCGACCTTCTGGTCCGCGCCGACTTCCTGACCCGCCTGCAAGGCTATCGGATCGGCCGGGAAACGGGGCTCTACAGCGCCAATGACCTGCGCCGCTTCGAGCATCTGAACTTGCGGTCCGATCCCGATGCCGACGTCTTCCTCAGCCCCATGAATATGCAGTCCGAACAGAAGGCCGCGCCGAAAGAGGAATAAGCCCGTGTTGCAGATGCCCGCCCATCTCATCAACCGGAAAGAGCGGCGGGCACGGGACGCTCGACGCGGGCGTCTTGGCGAAGGCCGCTATAACATCCTGGTCCGCGAATTGGCCCGCGTCATCCGCATGGCGTTCGAGGCAGGCGACACCGGCAGTCTCTTCGGTCTGGAAGGCCCCCTCCGCGCTGGCATCCGGTCTGACCTGTGTCGGCAGGGCTGGGGCTGGTTGACCGCCGACCTCTGCGCCCGTGACCTGCTGGACGACGCTTTCCGCGTGGTGCGAGCCGTGCGCCCGACATGGAACGAGGGGCAGCCCGAATGGACCATCGAGGCCGGGACGCTGATCGAGCGCACCCGCTGCGCGAGGCGGGGCTGCGGGAAGAAGCTGCCAGAGGGGCATTACAAGTTCTGTTCCCGCCTTTGTGCATCGTCGCATCAGAAAAGCATCGAATACCTGCGCGAAGCGTCAGACCAAAGGGCGCTCGATATTGCGGTGCAACGGCTATGATCGACACCGACGGCGGACATTGCGGGCATTGTGGCAAGCCTCTTCCCGAAGGCTGCACGCTGAAACGCGAATATTGCAATCCTAAGTGCGCGGCGCGAGCGTGGCGGGCGCGACTCCATGCCGAGGAATGCGCAGGGCGCACCTGCCTATGGTGCCAAGGGCCAATCCCGATAGAAGCGCGCCGGGGCGTCATTTATTGCGGCAAAGCCTGCCAGTCGGCATCGCAGCGTGACCTGCGGGCGGAGCGGCGGAAGTGTCGCCATTGCGGAATGTCATATCGCGGGCACGGGCCGTTTTGCTGCCATGCCTGCTATTCGACGCATCGGCGCCAGAAACATCCGAAACCTTGTCCGGTCTGCGGCCGGATATTCAAGCCGCACCGGCATGAGCAAGTCACCTGTTCCCAGAAATGCCGGGGCATCCGCCAGAGGGCAAACACATGCAAGCATCAGACCTGACCAGCCGGGCGCGGTTTTATGAGCCCTACGAGGCCGTCGACGAGGACGGACAGGTCGTGCAGGACTGGCTGTTGCGCTTCGCCTGCGCGGCGCATGTGCGCTATCTACGCGGGTCCGAGGCGGTGATGCAGGCCCGGCTACAATCGAAGGCCCCGGCAGTCGTCACCATCCGCGACAGCGCCGACGCCCGGCAGGTGACATCCGAATGGTGGGTCCATGTCGACGGCCGGATGTTCGAGCTACGGGAAGATCCACGCCCCGAAGGCATGATGCTGGCGATGCTGGCCGAGGCTTAGCTACTCGGCAGGGTGATGTTTCGGGCCACCGTTGCGGCGGTCCAGCTTGCGCTCTTCGCGGCGCAGCACAAGGATACCGACGCCAGCAACAGCCAGGGCGACGACCGGGACGATGAACTCGAAGAACGTCATTCCTTCACCTCCTTGCGTATCCTGCCCATAATGTAGTGGGAAACGCCGTGAATTGCGAGTCCCGTTGCACCCCACCATAGCGTGGACAGGCTGGCGTTGCTCAGGCTTTCCGTCAGTGGGCGCAGAACAGCGAACCCGATCAGTCCGAGGGCGGTCGCGTTCAGGAAGTTGGCGAACAGCTTCACGCGCTCGTTGTAGGCGGTCAGAGGGTCACGGATCGTCTGCATGGATCGGTCTTTGGCAAATGGAGTGGTGAGCTTAGCTACGATAGAACTGGCCAGTCCCGCTGTTATCGAACAGCCATTTCCCAGACTCATACAGCTCTCGGCGTGCCGCGCCCGAAGCGTTCGAATACCAATTGCCGCCCGAAATCCAATACAGGCGTTTTCCGTGTCGATACGCGTTGTCGCCATCCCGATAGAAGGCTGGCTCTCCGTTTCGGTTGTAATACCAGATAGCGTTTGCCATCACTGTTTCCTTAGAACGGGAAGTCCCTTCCCCCGCCAGCATAAAGGTTGCCTTTGTCGTGTGGGGTCCATTCGTTGTTCTTAATCGAAACGTGCCCGCTTTCAAAAACCGTCGCCTGATCGCCGTTTTTCAGCTGAAATGACACCGAGCTGTCTCCGAAATTCATCCCCACGACCAAGGGATGTCCGACCAACACATCCCGTGCTGCCTCGGCAGCAATTCTGACCTGCCCTAGCTTGGACAGCAGTCGATTTATGATTGTGTCGAGATCGTCCCTCGATTTCAAAGCCTCATCAAGCAAGCGCCGCACGGCCTCAACCTCAGACGCCAAGCCCTTGTCTCTTTGGAACTTGGTGATTCGGTCGACCATCTCAGCAGGTAAGGCATACACGCGCCGGATATTCTCATGTCCCGCTGGCGTATCCTCTGATGGTTCCTTGGCCATGGCTTCCTCGTGTCATCTTGCATGTGACGTCTAACGTCACTCTTGACCGACATCAACTGCACATCTAATGTCACTATGAAGTGACAATTATCCGCACTTGAGAGAGGACCATGCAAGTAAAGCCCGCATTCCCCCTTCGATTGCCCGCCGATGTGAAGGCATGGCTGATCGAGCAGGCTGCCAAGAACGCCAGCAGCCAGAATTCTGAGATCGTCCGAGCCGTCCGCGAGCGGATGGAACGGCAGGAAGCATAGGAGGCAGGACCATGACCGACTTGACCGAAGACGAACTGGATGTCTTGGATCGGGTGCGCAAGCTGGACGAAATTTCCCGACTGATCTTCATGACCGGCGTCCGCGCGCTGGCATCCAGCCGATTCACCATCGAAGAATTCCATGAATGGGTGTCCAGCAGGCTGACCCGACACAGGGCCGGGGAGGATCTGACGCTTGCCGACATCATGATCGACGGAGTTGTCGCCTGATGAAGCGTCCCCTCGTCAAAGGCGACCGTCCGCCGATGTTCCTTTCGAAAGCAGACCTGGCGGCGGAACTGTCCGCCAGCGTCTCGACCGTCGATGAATGGACGCGGCAGGGCATCTTGCCTGCGCCGCGCCGCTACACCGCCGGGGCGGTTCGGTATTACTGGCCCGAGGTGGTCGACAAGCTGGCTCCGCCGCAGGCATCGACGGACCCGTTCAAGGAGGCGCTAGGCCGTGTCACCTAAGATCGAACTGCCGCGCGGCGTTCATCGGGTGAAGGCGCGGGGCCGAGATTACTTCTACTTTCAGCCGGGAAGGGGAACGCCGAACGCAGGAGCTCGCATCCGCCTTCCCGACGATCCCCGATCCCCCGAATTCTGGACCGCCATCCGCCAGCTCGAAGGCATCGCTGAACGGACAGACACCATCGGCGCCCTGATCGACGCTTACATCGCCTCTTGGCCATCGGCGCGAAAGAAGATCACCCCGGCCACGCAGTCGCAGTATCGGCGCTATCTGCAAGTCGTGCGTGAGCTATGGGGCAACCTGCCAGCCGAAGACCTGCGCCCCGCCCATGTCGAAGAACTCATGGTCAAGATCGGCGACAAGAAGCCCGGCCGGGCCAACAACATCCTCTATGCCCTTCGCAGCATGTGCTCATGGGCGCGCGGTCCCGTCGGGCTGCTGCATTCCGATCCCGTCCACGGCGTGAAGACCTTCGAGTCGAAAGGCGGGCATGAGCCATGGACCGATGACCAGCTGGTCTTCGCGGAAGAGAACCTGACCGGGATGCTGCGCCGGGCTTTCTTCCTCGCCCGCTACACCGGCCAGCGTGCCAGCGACATCATCCGCATGGGCTGGACTGATGTCGACGGCGACACGATCAGCCTGCGCCAGAAGAAGACCGGCGTCCGCCCGGTCTGCCCGATCTTCCCCGAGCTCGAAGCGGAAATGGCGACATGGGAAAAGCGGCCGGGGCCGTTCCTGCTGCAAGACAGCGGCAAGAACATCGGCAAGCCGGTCAGCTCGAATCAGTTGTGGAAGGTCTTCGACGACTACCGCGACAAGCACGAAGAACTCGACGGCGTCGTCTGGCACGGGCTCAGGGCGAACGCGGTCATCCGTCTGCGGCGCGCCGGATACACCGGTCAGCAGATCAGCGACACCATCGGAATGTCGGTCGAAATGGTCGAGCGTTACAGCCGCCATCAAGACCGCGTGGCGGCGGCTCAAACCGTTCTCAGCACATACCGGGAACGGAAACTGTAAAACCGTTGCAAAACTGGAAACCCATTAGGCAGGGAAAACAGATGCTTACGAAGGCAGGAATAAAGTGCAGGATTCTGTTGCCAGGCTCCTGCGGGCCCCGCCTTACGCTGCTAGGCGCAAGGGCTTAAGTTTCGGTTACCCGAGCTGCTTACGCAGCCAGAGCGACCGGAGCACGGTTGTCGTTGGCAACTGTACATTTTGCACCGATGACGGTGGTAGCTCACCGAGACAAAGCAAACAGCTTTAGACGTTCGTCGATTCTGTTTCGGCCCCATGCGCCCCCAACGAGGGATTGATGGTGGAGCCGCCGGGTACCGCCCCCGGGTCCGATCCGCTTATTACCTGCGCGTTTATGTCCATAGTCCGGGCGAACCCGGACGCTTGGAATATAGGGGCGGCGCGGGCGGCATGCAAGAGACAGGACCGCCGCCCGGCAGGCATCGCGGCGATGCGGGCCGGGCGGCATGATCGCCGCGCCGCGGCCGGGGGACGGTTTCACCCCTTGGCCAGGGCGGTCACGGGGTCGAGCTTGGCTGCGTTGACCGCGGGCAGGTAGCCGAAGACCAGCCCGATGCCGCAGGCGCTGGCCAGCGCGGCCACCATCGAGGCGGCCGAATAGACCAGGGTGAAATTGCTGCTGAAGCGTTCAAAGGCCAGGCCGAAGCCAAGCGCGGCCAGGATGCCGGCCGCGCCGCCGATGACGCAGACCAGCACCGCCTCGATCAGGAATTGCGCGCGGATGTCGCCGCGCCGCGCCCCCACCGCCATGCGCAGGCCGATTTCGCCGATGCGCTCGGTGACGGAAACCAGCATGATGTTCATCACCCCGATGCCCCCCACCAGCAGCGAGATCACCGCGATGGCCGCGACCAGCAGCGTCAGCGTCTGCGTGGTCGAGGTGATGGTCTGGCGGATCTGGTCGTTGTTGACGATGAAGAAATCCTTGCTGCCATGGCGCTGGGTCAACAGGTCGGTGACCATCTGCTCGGCCAGGGCCATGTCCACCTCGTCCGCGACGCGCAGCGTCAGGCCGCTGACGCTGGTCGAGCCCAGGTAGCGCGCCTGCACCGTGGTATAGGGGGCATAGATGGTCAGGCTGGTCGAGCCGCCGGGGCCGCGGTTCTGCGCCTGGGCCACGCCGATCACCCGCAAGGGCACCTTGCCGGCCATGAAGACCTGTCCCAGCGCCGGGCCGTCGCCGAACAGGCTGTTGCGGGTGTTCTCGTCGATGACGACGTTCTGGCCCATCGCCGCCACGTCGGCCGCATCGAAGCCGCGGCCCTGGGTCAGGGTGATGCCGGCCACGTCGAAATATTGCTCGCCCACGCCGCTGATCTGGGCGCCGGCCTCGGTCGCGCCGAAGCGCAGGGTCTGGCTGGTCGAGACCGTGGGGCTGACCGACGCGACATGGGGCTGGCGCGCCAGGGCCGCGCCGTCGGCGGTGACCAGCGTCGTCACCCGCCCCGAGCGCATGTCGCCGAAGTCGCGGCCGGGATAGATTTGCAGCGTGTTGGTGCCCAGCCCGGCGATGTTTTGCAGCACGCGCTGGCGCGAGCCCTCGCCAAGCGCCACGACCGAGACGACCGAAGCGATGCCGATGATGATGCCCAGCATGGTCAGGAAGCTGCGCAGCTTGTGGGCGCGCATGGCCAGCACCGCCATGCGCAGCGCCTCGGCCAGCCGGCCCAGCACCGGGGCGGCGGCGCGGGGCTGTTCGGGCGCGGCCAGCCGCGCCGCATCGGTGGAAGCGTCGGTGCGGCGGTCGGCGATGATGCGGCCGTCGGCGATTTCCACCACGCGGCGGGCGCGGGCGGCGACCTTGGGGTCGTGGGTGACGATGATGACGGTGCGGCCTTCGGCGTTCAGCCGTTCCAGGATGGCCAGCACCTCTTCGCCGCTGCGGCTGTCGAGCGCGCCGGTGGGTTCGTCGGCCAGGATGACGCGGGCGTCGTTGACCAGGGCGCGGGCGATCGAGACGCGCTGCTGCTGGCCGCCCGAAAGCTGGCCCGGCCGGTGCGCCAGCCGGTCGCCCAGGCCCAGCCGGTCCAGCAGGTCGCGGGCGCGGGCGCGGCGCGCCTCGCGCGGCAGGCCGCGATAGATCGCCGGCACCTCGACATTCCCCAGCGCCGTCATCTCGGCCAGCAGGTGATAGCGCTGGAAGATGAAGCCGAAGGTTTCCCGGCGCAGCGCCGCCAGTTCGCCCGGATCGCGCCGCGAGACCTCGCGCCCGTCCAGGAGGTAGCTGCCGGATGTCGGCCGGTCCAGGCAGCCCAGGATGTTCATCAGCGTGGATTTGCCCGAACCCGAGGCGCCCATGACCGCGACGAATTCGCCCTGCGCGATGTCCAGGTCGATGTCGGTCAGCACCTGCAAGCTGCCCTCGCCCGAGGGATAGGCGCGGGTGATGCCGCGCAGCCGGATCAGCGGGTCGCCCATCTCAGCCACCCAGCGGCCCCATCATGCGCCGCGGGCTGCGCCCGCCCGCGGGCGAGGGCGCCGCGCCTGCCTCGCCGGTCACGACGCGCTCGCCCTCGTCCAGGCCGGAAACCACCTCGGCCACGACCTTGTCATTCAGGCCGATCACCACGTCGCGGGTCTGGATGGCGCCGCCCGCGGCCACCACCCGGACCTGGTGGCTGCCGTCCGGGTTGCGCGGGCCAAGCGCGCTGGACGGGATGGTCAGCACGTCCTGCGCCGCGCCCAGGATGATGCTGACCTGCGCGGTCATATAGCTGCGCAGGCGGCCGTCGGGGTTTTCGACCGGGATGATGCCGGTGTAATAGATGGCGCTGCTGGCGCTGTCGGTGGTGCTGCCGCCTTGCAGGGCGCTGTCGTTGACGATGCTTTGCGGTGCCGGCGCGATCGAGGCCAGCACGCCCCGATAGCTGCGGCCGCTGTCGTCAAGCAGGGTGAAGCGCACCTGCTGGCCCGGCTCGACCTTGCCGATATCGGCCTCGGAAATCTCGGCATGGACGTTCATGCGGTCCAACTGCCCCAGCACGACGATGGTGGGCGAGGATTGCACCGCGTTCACCGTCTGCCCGGCCTGGCTGACGATGGCCAGCACCGTGCCGGCGATGGGCGCGGTGACGCGGGTATAGTCCAGGTCGGTCTGGGCGATCTCGATCGCCACCTCGGCCTGGGCGATCTGCGCCTCAAGCGCGGCGATCTGGGCGCGGGCGACCGCGACATCCTGCTGGGCGCTGTCGATGGTGCTGCGCGCCGCGGCCGATGAGCGGATCAGGCTTTCCGACCGCTCCAGGGTCTTTTCGGCCAGCACCAGCACCGCCTGGCGTTCGGCCATCTGCGCGCGCAGATTGGCCAGCGCTGCTTGGGCGGTGCGCAATTCGTTGGTCTGCTGGACCGAATCGATCTGGGCGATCAGGTCGCCCTGTTCCACCCGCTGGCCCAGGCTGACCGCCAGTTCGGTGATCCGCCCCGAAACCTGCGCGCCGACCGCGACCAGGTTTTGCGGCTTCAGCCGCCCCTCGGCCATCACCGCCATTTCGACATCGCCCCGCGTCACCGGCGCGCTGACATGGGCGGGCGCGGAGGACTGGCCCTGGGTGGTCCCGGCCAGCCCGGCCCAAAGGGCGGCCAGCGCCAGGGCGATCAGGACCAGAAGGGCGGCTTTGCGCATCGGATGCTCCGTGTCGTCCGGCCTGCCGGCCGCCGGGTGGGATGGGTCGGACCGGGCGCGGTCCAGGCCGGGACGGCCCGGCTTTGCGACGCTTCTAGCGCGGTTCGCATCGCCATGCGACCGCGGTTTTCGCATTCCACGCAACCGTGTTGTCGCAGTTTTTCGGGTGTTGACAGGTCCGGGACCGGATTATAGACGAACGATCGTATTGAAATTATCAGGCCGGATATGGGACGCAAGCGCACGATCGACCGCGACGAGCTGATGGCCGCCATCGAACGGGTGGCGCGTCGCTCGGGCATTGCGGGGCTTAGCATCGACGCCGTCGCGCGCGAGGCGGGGATCAGCAAGTCCAGCGTGGTCTATGACTGCGAAAGCAAGGCCGGGCTGCTGGCCGGCTTTATCCGCCACAAGCTGGCGCAGCACCAGGCGCGCTTTGCCGAGGTGCGGGCGCGGCGCGAGGGCGAGCCGAACGCCCGGCTGCGCGCCTTGATCGACGAATATCGCCGGGTTCCGACCGACGAGGAAATGGACATGGCGTTGTTGATCAGCGCCAGCATGGGCGAACATGCGGAATGCCGCGAGATCATGCGTGATCTTCTGGCCGGCGACGCCCAGACGGTGGCGGCCGAGGCGGCAGACCGGCGGCGCATGCTGATGGCGCTGCTGACGCTGCATGGCATGTCGTTCCTGGAATATTTCGGCTTTCACCGCTTCGACCAGGAAACCCGCAACGAGATCCTTGATGAATTGATGGCGGTCGCGGAAAGCGACCCCGGCGCAGCCGGAGACTGACACCCAACCTTCCGAATCCAGGAAAGAACCATGACCATGAGACTGTCCCCCGGCGTCCGCGCCGGGCTTGTGCTTTGCTGCCTGATGGCGGCCGCCCCGGTCGCGGCCCAGCAATTGCCGCCGCCGCAGGTCAGCGTCCAGGTGATGACGCCCCAGGCGCTGCCGGTGATCAACGAATTGCCCGGCCGCGTGGCCGCGACCCGCATCGCCGAGGTGCGGCCGCGCGTCGGCGGCATCGTGGTCGAGCGGGTCTTTGAACAGGGCGGCAAGGTCGAGGCGGGCGATGTGCTTTATCGCCTGGATCCGGCGAGCCATGACGTGCGCGTCGCCTCGGCGCGGGCGACGCTTGCCCGCGCCGAGGCGACGGCGCTGAACGCCGCCGACCAGGAAAAGCGCGCCCGCGCCCTGCGCGAGCGCAAGGTGACGGCCGGGGTGGACCTGGACAATGCCGCGACCGCCCTGGCCCAGGCCCAGGCGGATGTGGCCATTGCCCGCGCCTCGCTGCAAGAGGCCGAGCTGAACCTGAGCTATACCAAGGTCACGGCGCCCATCGACGGCGTGGTCGGCCGCGCCCTTGTGACCGAAGGGGCGCTGGTCAATGCCCAGACCGACATCATGGCGACGATCCAGCAGCTTGACCCGGTCTATGTGGACTTCACCCAATCCTCGTCCGAACTGTTCGCGCTGCGCCGGGCCCTGGCGGCGGGGCAGTTGGCGATGGTATCGGCCGACGCGGCCAAGGTCCGGCTGATCTTTGACGACGGCAGCGAATATGCCCATGCCGGCAAGCTGCTGTTTTCCGAGGCGAGCGTGGACAGTTCGACCGGGCAGATCACCCTGCGCGCCGAATTTCCCAACCCCGACGGCGATCTGCTGCCGGGCCTTTATGTCCGGGTGCGGATCGAACAGGCCATGCGCGACAACGCCCTGACCCTGCCGCAGATGGCGGTGCAGCGCGACCAGTCGGGCCAGGCCTATGTCTACGCGCTGAAGGACGCCGAGACGGTCGAGCGCCGCGACGTCACCCTGGGCCAGACCACCGACAGCCGCTGGCTGGTGGAAAGCGGGCTTGAGCCGGGCGACCGGGTCGTGGTCGCCGGCGCGCAGAAGCTTTACCCCGACGCCAAGGTGGTGGCGCAGCCGGTGGACGCGGCCCAGCCGCCGGTGCCGGCCGGCGCCGACGCGGCGGCCGAAGCGCCCGTGCAGGAGGAATAGGGCGATGGCACGGTTCTTCATTCACCGGCCGGTGCTGGCCTGGGTCATCTCGATCTTCATCGTCATCGCCGGGTTGATCGCGCTGCCCCGGATGCCGGTGGCGCAATATCCGCAGGTCGCCTGGCCGCAGATCACCATCTCGACCGCCTATACCGGCGCCGCGCCGGCCGAGATCAACCAGGCCGTCGCCCAGCCCATCGAGGACGAGTTGAACGGCGTCGAGGGGCTGGCCTATTACGAATCCGTCTCGGATTCCTCGGGGGCCATGTCGATCACCGCGACCTTCGAGCCGGGCACCGACATCGCCCGCGCCCAAGTCGATGTGCAGAACGCCGTGGCGCGGGTCGAGCCGCTGTTGCCGCAAAGCGTGGTCGACCAGGGCGTGCTGATCGAAGAGGCGGGCACCGGATTCCTGATGATGGTCGCGCTGACTTCGGATGACGGGTCGATGGACGATATCGCGCTGGGCGACTATCTGAACCGCAACGTGGTGGGCGAAATCCGCCGCATCGAGGGCGTGGGCCGGGCGCAGGTCTTTGCGCCGCAGCGCGCGCTGCGCATCTGGGTCGATCCGGCCAAGATGACCGGGCTGAACCTCAGCTCGGCCGAGATCGTGGCCGCGGTGCGGGCGCAGAACGCCCAGGTCGCGGCCGGCAAGGTCGGGGCGGACCCGAACCCCATCGGCCAGCAACTGACCGCGACCGTGCTGATCAAGGGCCAGCTCGACGACGTGGACGAGTTCGGCAAGATCGTGCTGCGCGCCAATCCCGACGGCTCGGCCGTGCTTTTGCGCGACGTGGCCCGGCTGGAGGTCGGGGCCGAGACCTATAGCTTCGCCTCGCGCATCGACGGCAAGCCGGCGGCGGCGCTGGGCATCCAGCTTTCGGCGACCGGCAACGCGCTGAACACCTCGGCCGCGGTGCACCAGAAGATGGAGGAACTGGCGCAGTTCTTCCCCGACGGCGTCAGCTACAAGATCCCCTATGACACCACCCCCTTCGTCGAGGCATCCATCGAAAAGGTGCTGCACACGCTGGTCGAGGCGATGGCGTTGGTCTTTGTGGTGATGTTCCTGTTCTTGCAGAATTTCCGCTATACCATCATCCCGACCATCGTGGTGCCCATCGCGCTGATGGGAACGGTGGCGGTCATGCTGGCGGCCGGGTTTTCCATCAACGTGCTGACCATGTTCGCCATGGTGCTGGCCATCGGCATCCTGGTCGACGACGCCATCGTCGTGGTCGAGAACGTCGAACGCATCATGGCGACCGAGGGGTTGGCGCCGCGAGAAGCCACCGAAAAGGCCATGGGCCAGATCTCGGGCGCCATCGTCGGCATTACCCTGGTCCTGGCGGCGGTGTTCATCCCGATGGCGTTCTTTCCCGGCTCGTCGGGCATCATCTATCGGCAATTCGCGCTGACCATGGTGGTGTCGATCCTGTTCTCGGCCTTCCTGGCGCTGACGCTGACCCCGGCGCTTTGCGCGACCTTCCTGAAACCGATCGGCGGCCATCACGAAAGAAAGGGCTTCTTCGGCTGGTTCAACCGCGGCTTCGACCGGCTGACCCACCGCTATACCAACGCGGTCGGGCTGGTCACGCGGCGGCGGCTGGTGATGATGGCGTTCTATCTGGTGCTGGTGGGCGCGACGGCCGCGGGATTCCTGCGCCTGCCGACCAGCTTCCTGCCGAACGAGGATCAGGGCTTTATCATCGCCGACATCCAGACCCCGGCCACGGCCAGTTCCAACCGCACCGACGAGGTGCTGGCCCAGGCCACGCAGATGTTCCAGCAAAGCGAGGCGGTCGAGAACACCGTCGCCATTCGCGGCTTCAGCTTTTCGGGGCAGGGGCCGAATGCCGGCTTGATGTTCATCACCTTCAAGGACTGGGCCGAGCGCGAGCAATCGGCGCAGGACATCGCCGACGCCGCCAACATGCAGATGTTCGGCTATCAGGACGCCCAGGCTTTCGCGCTGTCGCCGCCGCCGATCCCCGGCTTCGGCGCCACCGGCGGCTTCAGCTTTCGCTTGCAGGACCGCGGCGGGCAGGGGCAAGAGGCGCTGATGGCCGCGGCCCAGCAGATCATCGCCAAGGCCCAGGAAAGCGGCATCGCCACCGGGCTGCGGATCGAGGGGCTGCCCTCGGCCGCGCAGGTCTTCGTCACCGTGGACCGCGAAAAGGCCAATGCCTTCGGCGTGACCTTTGCCGATATTTCGGCCACGATCTCGCAATACCTGGGCTCGGCCTATATCAACGACTTCCCCAATGCCGGGAAGATGCAGCGCGTGGTCATGCAGGCCGAGGACAATTCCCGCATGCAGGCCGAGGACATCCTGGCGCTGACCGTGCGCAATGCGGGCGGCGGCATGGTGCCGTTTTCGTCCTTTGCCAGCGTCGCCTGGGAACAGGGGCCGTCGCAGGTCGTGGGCTATAACGGCTATCCGGCGCTGCGCATCGCCGGCGCGGCCGGGCCGGGCTACAGTTCCGGCGCCGCCATGGCCGAGATGGAGCGGCTGGCCAGCGAACTGCCGCAGGGCTTTGGCTATGAATGGACCGGGCAGTCGCTGGAGGAGATCCAGGCCGGCAACCAGTCCACGCTGCTGTTCGCCATGAGCATCCTGTTCGTGTTCCTGTTGCTGTCGGGGCTTTACGAAAGCTGGTCGATCCCCTTGTCGGTGATGCTGGTGGTGCCGCTGGGCGTTCTGGGCTGCGTGGTCGCGGTCATGCTGCGCGACATGCCCAACGACATCTATTTCAAGGTCGGGCTGATCGCCATCATCGGCCTGTCGGCCAAGAACGCCATCCTGATCGTGGAATTCGCCAAGGACCTGCGCCAGCAGGGCCAAAGCCTGATCGACGCGGCGGTGACGGCGGCCAAGCTGCGCTTCCGGCCGATCCTGATGACCTCGCTGGCCTTCACGCTGGGCGTGGTGCCCTTGGCCATCGCCACCGGGCCGTCTGCGGCCAGCCAGAACGCCATCGGCACCGGGGTCATCGGCGGCATGGTCGCGGCCACGGTGCTGGCGGTGTTCTTCGTGCCGGTGTTCTTCGTTTTCGTGCTGGGCGCGGTCAGCCGGCTGACCGGCCGCCGCGAACCCGCGCCCGCCCGCGGCGATACGACCGCTTGAGACGCGCCGCAACCCATGGCAGGGGCGGTCTGGAGCCGCCCCCGCCCGTTCCTTTCGCGCCCGCGATCCGGGCCACCCAACAGAGAGTTTCGGATGACCCAGTCATTGCCTTTTTCCCGCCGCGGCATCCTGGCCGGGCTTGCCTCCAGCCTGGCGCTGGCCGCCTGTAACCCGGTCCGCTATGCCGCGCCCCAGGCCGAGGTGGCGGCCCGCTTTGCCGCCAATTCGCCCGCCCGCCGCGCCGGGGCCAATGCCTGGTGGGCGGCCTTTCGCGACAGCCGGCTGGACGGGCTGGTGGCGCTGGGGCTGCGGCGCAACCTGGACGTGCTGACCGCGGTCGCCACCATCCGCGAGGCCCAGGCCGGCGCCCGCGTGATCGGCGCCGCCGACCTGCCGCAGGTGGATGTGCAGGGCTCGGCCGCGCGCAACCGGGACGAGCGCGGCATCGTCGAAAGCGACTCGGCGACGCTGGGCGTGTCCTGGCTGGTCGACCTGTTCGGCCAGAACCAGGCGGCGCGCCAGGGGGCCTCGGCCCGGCTGGACGCGGCCTATCTGTCGGCGGAAGTGGCGCGGCTGACCGTGGCCAGCGCCATCGCCTCGGCCTATGTCGATGCGCGCTATTATCAACAGGCGCTGGCCCTGACCCGGCAAAGCCTGGAAAGCCGCCGCCGCACGCTGGAGATGACCCGCACCCAGGACGCCCTGGGCAGCGTGTCGCGGCTGGAGGTCTTGCAGGCCGAGCAATTGGTCGCCCAGGCCGAGGCGGCGCTGCCGGGGCTGGAGGTCGGGTTCGACCAGTCGGTGAACCGGCTGGCCACGCTGACCGCCGGACGCAGCGCCGAGCTGGCCGCGCAATTGCGCGGCGGCGGCGGCCAGCCGCGCGCCCGCTATGGCGCCAGCGTCGGCGTGCCGGCCGATGTGGTCCGCGTGCGCCCCGACGTGCGCATGGCCGAGCGCAACCTGGCCGCCGCCGCCGCCGATGTCGGCGAGGCGCGGGCGGCCTTTTACCCGCGGCTGACGCTTTCGGGGTCGATCACGCCCACGAATGGCGAAAGCTGGGGCTTCGGGCCGCAGATTTCGCTGCCGCTGTTTTCGGGCGGCGCGAACCGGGCGCAGCTTTCCGCGGCCCAGGCGCGGGCCGAACAGGCGCGGCTGGCCTGGCAGGGCGCCGTCCTGGGCGCGGTCGAAGAGGTCGAGAACGCGCTGGCCGGCTATAACCGCGACGCCCGCGCCGTCGCCGCGCAATCGCGCCTGGTCGAGAATGCGCGCGAGACGGTGGCGCTGACCCGCAGTTCCTATGAGCTGGGCGAGGCGGATTTCTTCCCGGTACTGGATGCCGAACGCAGCCTGTTGTCGGCGCGCCAGGAACTGGCCGCGGCGGTGCGCCAGCAGGCGCTGAACTTCATCGCGCTGAGCGCGGCTTCGGCCGGCGGGGTGGGCCTGCCGGCAAGCTAGGCGGTCTTGGGTGGCCGGGGCTTGCCGTGTCCCGGACACCCGCCGGTGCGCCTGGGGGAGGGGCCGGGCGCGTCAGCCCAAAAGCAGGGCAAGGCCGCGCAAGAATGCCCAGACCACGCCGGACACCACGGCGAATGACAGCACCGCCAGCAGGCAGCCGGTGATCATCCACAGCCCGTCGCGTTCCAGCACGCCAAGCGCGAAGACGCAGATCGCCGCGGCGGGCAGCATGTTGCCCAGCGGGATCGGCAGCAGCAGCACCAGCGATAGCCCAAAGCACAGCGCCCCCGCCAGGCGCAGGGCCACCGGCGATGAAAGCGCGGCGATGCGCGGCGCCAGCAGCCTTTCGGCCCGTGCCAGAAACGGGGTGCTGCGCCGGATGATCGCCGCGAAATCCGCCCGCGGCAACGAGCGTTCGGCGATGAAGCGGGGCAGCCAGGGCGGCCGGCCCAGCATCATCTGCAAGGACAGGTAGACCAGCGGCAGGCCCAGGATGCCCGAGGTGCCCGGCGGCATCGGCAGCATGTTGGGAAAGCCGAACAGCAGCAGCAGCCCCGCGGTTGCCCGCCCTTCCAGCAGCACCAGCAGGTCGGTGACGCTGATCCGCTCGCGGCTGTCGTCCTGGGCAAGCTGCGTCAGGAATTGCGACAGGTGCCGCCTTTCGCGCAGGCGCGTGCCGCCGCGCCGCCGCTTTCGGTCGCCGCAAGCCGGGTCGGGTTGCAAGCCGGTCTCGCCGCCTTCGCCCTGCGATGGCATTCGCTCTCCTGCCTGTTGCCTGGGCCTGAAGAGCCTATCTTGGGCCGGGCCGGGCGGATTTCAAGGCTGGACGGCGGCGCCAGGCGGGCGGCGGGGCTGCGGCTGCGCCCTTGCGTTTTGGGTATTTGGAAAACGGAGAAAGGCGGGCGGCGGCTGTCCTTCAGCCCGGCAGCGCGTCCAGTTCATCCGCCCAGGGCGGGTCGGCGCCGGGGCGCGAGACGGTGATCGCCGCCGCGCGGGTTCCCAGCGCCAGCGCCTGGACAAGCGCCTGCGGCGTCAGGCGGTCCAGGCCCTGGCGGGTCAGCAGCCCGGCGCGGTCCAGCGCCGCCAGCACCCCGGCGTTGAAGGTGTCGCCGGCGCCGATCGTGTCGGCGACCTGGACCCGCAGGGCCGGGGCCGCCAGCGGCGCGCCCGACCAATGCGCCCGCGCCCCGGCCTGGCCGCCGGTCTGGAAGACCACCCGCGGCCCGCGGGACAGGATGGCGGCGGCGGCCTCTTCGAAGCTGGCGCCCGGCATCAGCCATTCCAGGTCGTCGCCCGAAAGCTTGACCAGGTCGGCCATGGCGATGAGCCGGTCGAGTCGGGCGCGATAGGCTGCCTCGTCGGCGATGAAGAAGGGGCGGATATTGGGGTCCAGCATCACCGGGATGCGGCCATGCAGGCGTTCCACCAGCGCCTCGACCGCGGCGCCGCAGGGATCGGGCACCAGGCTGATGCCGCCGACGAACAGCGCCGAGACGGTATCGGGGATCTGCGGCAGGTCTTCGGGGGCGAACATGCGCCCGGCCGTGCCTTCGTCATAAAAGCAATAGCGCGCCTCGCCGCCCGCCAGGGTGACGAAGGCCAGCGTGGTCAGCCGGTCGCTGCGGGGACACAGGCCGGTATCGACCCCGGCCGCCGCCAGCGGGCGCAGCAGCGCCTGGCCGAAGCCGTCGCGCGAAATCGGCCAGAGATAACCCGTATCCACGCCCATGCGGCCAAGCGCGATGGCGGTGTTGTAGACCGCGCCCCCCGGCAGCGCGCGCCAGGCGTCGGCTTGCGGCACCATGTCGATCAGCGATTCGCCGGCGCAAAGGATCACGGCGTCCCCCCTTTTTCTTTCCCGGCCTTAGCCTGTTCCGGCCTTCTGATAGCGGTAACTGGCGGCGATGGGAATATCCGCCGTGGAGGGCGCCGCGCCCAGGCGGACAAAGCCCGCGCGTTCGTTCAGCCAAAGCGCCGCAAGAGCCAGGGCCAGCGCCAGAAGCGCCGCGAAGGCGATCTTCCAGGCCGACCACGGCCTTTCGCCCTGGACCCGCCCGGACTGGCCGTTGACCACGAAACGGTAGCTGCGGCCGTTGTAGCGATAGGCGGCGGTCCAGACCGGCAGCAGGATATGCTTGAAGGTCTCGGCCGCGTGGCGGGTCTTGATGCCGTGGACCTGTTGTTCGTTGCCGCCGATGGCGCGGCGCACGTCCATGGCGATCACCCCGGCCATTTCCTGGCGGGCGATGTCATGGCCGGCGGCCAGCGGGATGGTATAGCCCTCGGCCAGGAAACCGGCCAGGTATTCGGGCTGATAGGGGACCAGGTGCGACAGGTCCCAAGGGGTCAGCGCATCGGTGATGCGGCGCGGCAGCGAGCTGGAGGCCAGCACCAGCACGTCGTCGAAATCCCGCGCCACCTGGCCCTGCACCGGGGTCCAGCGGGTCTTGCGCACCTGTCGGGCCACGCGCTGCTGGCGGCCGTCCACCATCTGCGTGACATGGACGGTTTCGTAATACCAGTCGCCGCGCGCGCCGCTGTAGCGCGAGGCGGTGTCGGCGTCGAAGGTCCAGAAGGGCGAATAGACCCCGCTCATCCTCTTGCCGCGCCTTGCATAGGCGGTCAGGCCCGAGGGGGCGAACCACAGGCCGCGCAGCCAATCCTCCAGCGCGGATTTCGCCTGCGCCTGGGTGATGACAAAGGGCAGCACGCCCTGGGGCTTGATCTGCCGCGCCGCGCCGGTATCGGTCACGACCGCGGTGGCGCAGAAGGGACAGGCCGAGGCGTGGCGGTCGCTGGTGATTTCCACCTTGGCGCCGCAATTGGGGCAGGAAAGCGTGCGCACCGTTTCGGCCAGGTCGCTGTCGCCGTCCAGCGAAAGCCCCCGTTCCAGCGGCAGTTCCTGCAATTGCGGCGCCTTGTGGCCGCCGTCCCATTGCAGCGCCCGCCCCGTCGCCGGGTCAAGCAGGATGGCGCTTTCGCCCCATGGCCCCTGCTGCGGCTGGCGGGCGGGGGCGCGGGCGGCGCCGGGGCCGATCTGCTGGCGGTGCCCGCAATAGGGACAGGCCAGGCTTTGCTGGCCGGGCGAGAATTCCAGGCTCGCGCCGCAATTCTCGCAAGGATAGCGGTATTCCGTGGGCGGGCTGGGCATCGGCGCGGCTTACTCGGCCTTGGGGATCGGCGGCGGGGGCGGCGGCGGCGCGACGGTAAAGAGCTGCGCGAGTTCGGCGATTTCGTCGGCGGGCTTCCAGCCGTCCTGGCCGGGGGTCCAGACCAGGGTGTCGCGGGTAAAGCCGCCGTCGCGCGCCAGCCGGCCCAGATGGGCGCGGCCATAGGGGCCGTCGGGCTGGCCGTTCACCGCGATGTGCCAGACGGTTTCGGGATGCAGGGGCGGCGGCGTTTGCTGGGGCGCCTGCTGGGGAACCGCCCCCCAGGGGCGGCGCTGCGCCATGGCGGCGGCCATTCCCGCGCCAAGCCCGGCACCGATGCCCGCGCCCATTCCCGCGCCCATGCCGCCCGGCTGGTTCGAGGCGTTCAGCATCGCCTCGGACGCCGCATATTGGCCAAAGCGGTTCAGGTCGCCGACGATGCCCATCGAGGTGCGCTTGTCGAGCATCCTTTCCACCTCGTCGGGCAGGCTGATGTTTTCGATATAGAATTCCGGGATGGCCAGGCCATATGCGGCAATGGTCGGGCCGATCGCCTTGGCGACCATCTGGCCCAGGTCGGCGGTGTTGGCGGCCATGTCCAGCACCGGGATGCCTGCGCCCGCAATCATGCGCGAAAATTCCTGCACAATGATATTGCGCAACTGGAAGCTGATCTCATCTGCGGTGAATTCGCCGTCGGTGCCGACGATTTCGGTCATGAAGCGGCCGGGATCGGTCACGCGCATGGAATAGGTGCCAAAGGCGCGCAGCCGCACCGGGCCGAATTCCGGGTCGCGGGCGATGACCGGGTTGCGGGTGCCCCATTTCAGGTCGTTGAAGCGGGTGGTGTTGACGAAATAGATTTCCGACTTGAACGGGCTGCGAAAGCCGTGGTCCCAGTGCTGAAGCCGGGTCAGGACCGGCAGGTTGTTCGTTTCCAGCATGTAAAGGCCGGGGGCGAAGATGTCGGCCAATTGCCCTTCGTGGATGAAGACCGCGGCCTGGCCTTCGCGCACGGTCAGCTTGGCGCCGTATTTGATCGCCTTGCCCACGGTCGGGAAGCGATAGACCATGGTGTCGCGGGTGTCGTCGGTCCATTCGATGATCTCGATGAACTCGCCGCCGAGGATGTCGAAGATGCTCATGGGGGCTGCCTTTCGCTCTGCGGGACGCTTGCCTGCGATAGTGACCCGCAACCGTCCGGCGTCAAGTCCCCAGGCGCGGGGCTATGCCTGGGTCTCCAGCAATTCGCGGGCGATCTGCAAGACGATGGGGCGGGCCTCGGCCTCGGTCATGCCGGGGCGCAGGCGTGGATCGTAGAGGATTTGCAGCAGCAATTCGTCATGCCGGGTCAGAAAGGCGAATTCCTCGTCATCGTTGAACAGCGACGGGCGCGCGCGCGGGCTGTCATTGGCCAGGCCCATGCCCTGGGCCAGTTCCTCGTGGATGCAGGACCGGCGCAGCCGCGGCGGCAATTCGGCGCGGATCAGCGCCACGGCCTGGGCATAGACCGGGGAATTGCCGGTGGAATAGGCGAAAACCGTGCAATGGTTTTGCGGCGCAAGGTCGCGCAGCGCGGCGATGTCGCCGGCCGGGATGCCGGGCATCAGCGCGGACAGGCGCGGGGCGATGGCGCGGCGCTCGTCCTCGTTCAGGATCAGCACGTTGAAATTGCCCGCCCCCCCGGTCAGGGCGACCGTGTGGCCGCTGAGCCGCGCCAGCCGGCCGGCAAAGCCGGCGATTTCCGCGCGGTCGCGGGCGCGCTGGTCGGGGGCCACGGAATCGCCGAATTCCAGCCGCAACCGCACCGGCTGCTGCCAGCGCCGCAAGGGGGCGGGGGTCGGGCGCGAAACCAGCCTGCCGCCCTCGCGGGCATATTCGTCATGCAGCGCGACTTCGATGAAATCCTCGGCCAGCTTTTCCGCGGTCAGCGCGATTTCGGCGCCGTCGTCGATGCGCAGCCGGCCGCGGGCGATCAGCGCCTGTTCGACCCCGGCCAGATAATCGCGCATGGCCTGGCTTGCGGGCGATGCGGCGGCGGCTTCGGCGCGGGCGGCGGCGGCGCGGGCGTTTTCGGCCCGTTCACGGCGCAGCGCGGCATGATCGACCGGCGGCGGGGCGGCCGGCACTGAGGGCAGCGATGCCGGCGCCCTGGGCGGCCGCTCGGCCGGCGGCTCGGGCGCGCAGGCGGCCAGCAGCGCCAGCAGCAGGGCCAGCGCGGCGGTCCGGTGCGGCAGGCAGGGGCGGGCGGTCCGGGTCACGGTGTCTTTGCGGCCGGCGTTGTGGATCCGGCGCTGGCCGCGGCAAGGGTGTTGCGCAATTCGGCCTCCATGGTCCTGAGGTCCTCTTCGGCGGCGGCGCGGCGGGTGCGGCCTTCGTCGGCGATGCGCAGGCTGTCCTCGATGGTCGAGATCAGTTCGGCATTGGCGGTTCGCACCGCCTCGATGTCGAAAACGCCGCGCTCCACTTGGCTGCGGATCTGGGCATTCGCCTCGCGCAGGTTCTTGGCATTGGCGGTCAAAAGGTCGTTGGTCAGGTCGTTGGCTTCCTTGACCGCGCGGGCGGCCTGGGCGCTGCGCTGGATGGTGACGGCCTGGGCAAGCTGGGTTTCCCACAGCGGCACGGTGTTGACCAGCGTGGAATTGATCTTTGTCACCAGGGACTTGTCGTTTTCCTGGACCAGCCGGATCGAGGGCAGCGACTGCATCGTCACCTGCCGCGTCAGCCGCAGGTCGTGGACGCGGCGTTCCAGGTCGTCGCGGGCCGAGCGCAGGTCGCGCAATTCCTGCGCCGCCATCACCTTGTCGTTTTCGGCCGCGGCCTCGACGGCGGCGGTCTTGGCGGGGATGTCGCCCTGGTCGATCTGGGCCAGCTTCTCTTCGCCCGCGGCGATATAGAGCGCCAGTTCGTCATAGAAGTTCAGCGTGCGGTCATAAAGCAGGTCAAGCGACTTGATGTCCTTAAGCAGCCGGTGCTGGTGCTGGTCCAGGTCGGCGGTGACGCGGTCGATCTGGCCCTGCACCTCTTCGTAATTGGCGACGAACTTGGCAAAGGGGGCGGCGCGGCCCAGCAGCTTTTCCCACCAGCTACGCTCGCGGCGCACGTCCAGTTCGCTGACGGAAAAGCCGCGGATGGTGGTCACGATCTCGCGCAGCGATTCGCCGGCGGGGCCGACATCCTTGTTCTTGACATCGGCCAGCATGGCCTGGCTGATTTCCTGCAATTCGTTCTGGGCGCGGGCGCCGAAATGCACGATCGAGCCGGAATCGCGGATGTCGATTTCGTCCATGCGGCGGCGGATCTCGGTGGCGACGGCGGGCTCGGCCTCGGTCAGGCTGGGGGTGGCTGCGGGCGGTTCGGGCAGGACGACCGCGGTCACGGTGTGGATCTCGTCCAAGGCAGCTTGGGCGCTGGCCTGCGTCTGGGTGGTCATCCGGCTTCGTCCTTTCGTGGTGGAAGAATGGCCGGTTTCAGAATAGGCCTATTCCCGGCGAGTTCAACGAGAGGCCGCGGCGATGGTTCCCTTGGCCCCGCCGGTGTTGCCATCCTGCCGGCCCCGGCGGTCTTGAAGGAGCGAGGGCCAAAAAAAACGGCCCCGGCAAAGCGGGACCGCGATGCGCCAGCCCTGCGGGGGCGGCTATTGCGGCTTGACCAGCACCAGGTCGCCTGGCCGCCTTTCGCGTTCGGGCAGGGCCAGGTAGCTTTCATGATCCGAGGCCACGACCAGCCGCGCCGCGCCGGCCTCGCGCGCCGCGCGCAGGTTCTGGGCGCTCATCCGCTCCAGATCGCCCAGCGTCACCGCCAGCGCCGAGGCCAGGAACAGCGCCTTGGCCTCGAACACCTTGACGACATATTGGTTATAGCCTTCGACGGTCCAGGTGGTGGTGCCCGCCTCGCCCTCGCCGTTCACGATCAGCTCCAGCGACCATTCCCCCTGCGCGCCGGTCGTCGCCTCGACCTTTTGCGTCACCACCCGCACGCCCCCGTCGAAGACATCCGAGCCGTGAAGCGTCGCGACGATCTTGCCAAAGGCGACCGGCGCAAGCGTGGCGTCCAAAAGAACGCCCCGGACTGTGGCTTTGTTCGGCATGGGTTCCCCTTTCAT
>NZ_FTMK01000030.1 GCF_900156255.1 Paracoccus thiocyanatus | reverse complement strand
ATCGGACAATGCTTTGAAGATACGCTCAAATACTCCCGCGGCACCCCAATCCCGGAAACGGCGGTAGACCGAGTTCCATTTCCCGAACTCCTCCGGAAGATCGCGCCATTGCGCCCCAGTCCGAGCGATCCAGAAAACCGCCTCGAGAAAAAGGCGTGCATCACCGCCCGTTCGGCCGGGATCGGTCTTCTTGCCCAAGCAATGCGGCTCAATCTTCGCCCACTGGCAATCCGTGACGATGTAGCGTTCAACTGGCATCCAAACCTCCCGTTTGGAAAGCTTGAATCAGAAATCAGCTGACAGGGGAATCCTGATACTCAACAGACCCTAGACCGTGTCGAGGTAAAGTTCGACGGTTTCCTCGTCCGAAAGCTCGGCCATGTAGTGCAGTTCCTGGCGCTTGGTCATGACGAAATTCTCGATCAGATGCGCGGGGAAGATCCGCGCGATCTGCGGCGAGGTCTCAAAAGCGTCGATGGCCGCGCCCCAACTGCCGGGAAGCTGTTCCAGCCCCTGTTCATAGGCATTGCCGCGGATCGGCGGCGGCGGCTCGGCCCGGTCCTCGATGCCGTTCAGCGCCGCGCCCAGCACCGCCGCCACGGTCAGATAGGGGTTCACGTCACCGCCCGCGACGCGATGCTCGATCCGGCGCGCCTTGGGCCCGGAGGAGGGGATGCGGATCGCCGAGGTGCGGTTTTCATAGGCCCAGCCGATGCCGGTGGGCGCATGGGCGTTCGGCACCAGCCGGTCGTAGCTGTTTTCATGCGGGGCGAACAGGAGGGTCGAGCCGGGCATGGCGGCCAGGCAGCCGGCGACGGCATGGCGCAGCACCGCCGAGCCCTGCTCGCTGCCATCGTCGAAGACGTTGCGGCCCTGGCGGTCCAGCACGGAAAAATGCATGTGCATCCCCGAGCCGTTCCATTCCTCATAAGGCTTGGCCATGAAGGAACCGGCAAAGCCGTATTGCCGCGCCAGCCCCTTGACCAGCAGCTTGAACAGCCAGGCGTCGTCGGCGGCCTTCATCGGGTCGGCCTGGTGCATCAGGTTGATTTCGAACTGGCCGGGCGCCGCCTCGGATATGGCGGTGTCGGCGGGAATGTCCATCGCCTCGCAGGCCAGGTAAAGCGCGGTGAAGAAGCGGTCAAAGGCGTCAAGCGCGCGCAAGCTTAGCGTTTCCGCCCCGGTGCGGCGCTTGCCGGACCGCGGGCTGGGCGGCACGCGAAGCTGGCCGCCGGAATCGTCGATCAGGAAGAACTCCAGTTCGGTCGCGACCACCGGGGTCAGGCCCGCGGCCTGGTAGCGTTCGACCACGCGGGCCAGCGCCTGGCGGGGATCGCCCTCATAGGGGCGGCCGTCGAGGTGGAACATCCAGATCGGCAACAGGCCGGTCGGCGCTTCCAGCCAGGGCATGGGCATGAAGCCGCGCTCGGTCGGCAAAAGCAGCCCGTCGGGATCGCCGGCCTGAAAGACCAGGGGGCTGTCCTCGATATCTTCGCCCCAGATGTCCATGTTCAGGACCGAAAAGGGGAATTTCGTGCCTTCGGACAGGATCTTGTCGGCAAAGCGTGCCGGGACGCGCTTGCCGCGCGCCACGCCGTTAAGGTCGGCGGCAGTGATGCGGATGGTCTTGACTTCGGGATGCTCGCGCAGCCAGTCCATGATGTCACCTGATGAGATTGGGCCTGTAACGGATCTTTTTCGCCGCGCCCGGCAGGTGGCGGTTCAGCCTGCGGTTCACCAGGCCGAACAGCGCGATCAGTCCCAGGGTCAGCAGCACGAAATAGCCCGCCACGATCGGATAGGCGACGAAGGGGTTGAAGGTCTTGTCGGCGAAATAATTGGCGTAATAAAGCGCGTCGCCCCGCTGCTGAAAGGCCGGAAAGCCGGAAAAGAACACCAGCGTCGTGGCGTGGAACAGAAAGATCGCCTCGTTGGTATAGGCCGGCCAGGCCAGCCGCATCGCGTGGGGCCAGACCACCCGGCGCCAGCGGGTCCAGCCGGCCATGCCATAGGCTTCGGCGGCCTCAAGCTCGCCCTTGGGCAGGTTGCGCAGCGCGCCGTGGAAGATCTCGGCGGAATAGGCGGCGGTGTTCAGGATCAGGACCAGAAGCGCGCCCGCCCAGGCGCGGGTCATCCAACTGGTCTGGATGGTGATGCCCAGCACGTCGATGCCGGCCCGCGGCAGTTGCACCAGAATTTCATAGGCCAGGAAGAACTGGATGAAAAGCGGGCTGCCGCGGAACAGGAAGATGAACCACTCGGCGGGCTTGCGCAGCCAGCCATTGCGGCTGGCCTTGGCCACCGCCAGCGCATTGGCCAGGAAGAAGCCGAAAAAGACCGCCAGCCCCGCGAAATAGACGTTCCAGATCAGGCCCGAGCCGATCAGCGTGACCTGTTCGCACAGGGTGAATTCGCTGCGCGGCAGCAGCCTTTCGCCCAGGCCAAGCGCGCGCAGCCCGTAATCCTGGATGGTTTGCAGGCATTGGTTCATGGCGCGGCCTTTCGCATCGCCTCGCCTGCGGCGGTGGCCTGGCCGCGCGACAGCCTGGTGCGGATGCGGTCGAAGACCCGTTCCGACCCCCAGGTCATCAGCAGGTAAAAGGCCAGCACGCCCAGGAAATAGTAAAGCCGCCAATCGGGATGCGGATAGGAATAGGCGCTGGTCTTGGCGCTGCCCAGTTCCCGCGCCCAATAGACGATGTCCTCGACCCCCAGCACGAACAAAAGCGGCGTGGCCTTGATGAGGATCATCCACAGATTGGCAAGGCCCGGCAGGGCATAGGTCCACATCTGCGGGATCAGGATGCGCCGGCTGACCTGGCGCGGGGTCATGCCGTAAGCTTCGGCCGTTTCAAGCTGCGCCTGCGGGACGGCCCGCATGGCGCCATGCAGCACATTGGCGGCAAAGGCGCCGAAGACCACGGCAAAGGCGATGACCGCCAGAAACAGCCCATAGGCCTGATGCACCCATTCCGGGCTGGTCGAAAGCGGCAGCTTGGCGGCGGCGCAGACGATGAACTCGTTGCCCTGGCGCACCGGCACCGAGGGGTCGCAATAGACGCGCGAGCGCAGCCATTCGAAGCCCTGGTCCATGGCGATGGGCACGAACAGGAAGAAGATGATGTCGGGCACGCCCCGCACCATCGAGGTATAGACGCGCCCGAACAGCCGCAGCCCCGCCAGGCGCGAACGCACCGCCAGCGCGCCGCCAAAGCCGAACAGCAGCGCCGCCGGCGCCGTCACGGCCAGAAGCAGCAGCACCGTGCCGAAGCTGGCATAGAACAGCATGTGGTTGCCGGTCGTCAGATAGCAGGACAACCAGGCAAACCCTTGGAGGGCAGAGGGATCGGTGCAATGGGAAAACATCTTGCTGCCGGCCAGGCCGCCGCGGCACTTACCGCGGCGGCGCCAACCAGATCATTCGTGCGTCTGGGCTTCCTCGCCGAAATATTTCGTGATCAGCGCGTTCAGGCTGCCGTCCTGTTTCATCGCGCCGATGGCGGCGTTGAAGCGTTCGCGCAGCTCGTTGTCGGACTGGCGCACGCCGATGCCGATGCCTTCATCCAGCCGGACCTGTTCGCCGACGAAGATCAGGTCATCGCTGTCCTCGACAAAGGGGCGCATGACCTCGTGATCGCCAAAGGCGGCATCGGCCTCGCCATTGCGGACGGCGGCGAAGACCTGGTCGATATTGGGATATTCCAGCATCGTGGCCTGGGTCGAGGCGACATGCGAGGCCTGGACCGTGCCGGTCTGGACCGCGACGATGCCGCTTTCCAGGTCCGCCGCCTCGTCAAGCGCGACATAGGACGAAGGCGCGGGCGGCAGGTAGTTTTCGGTGAATGCGATGACCTGCTTGCGTTCCTCGTTGATGCTCATCGCCGCCATGATCGCGTCATAGTTCGACGAGACCAGGTTGGGGATGATCGAATCCCAGTCGTTCTTGACCCAGGTGCATTGCAACTCGGCGCGCTTGCACAGTTCGTTGCCCAGATCGACCTCGAAGCCGGCGACCTGGCCCTGGTCGTTGATCAGGTTGTAGGGAGGATAGGCGCCCTCGGTCGCGATCCGCACCGTCTGCGCCATGCCCATGCCGGCGGTCAGCGCCAGCGCGGCGGCGGCAAGCATCAGTTTCTTCATGGTTCACTCTCCTGTCGGTTTTTCATTCGGCCATGGTCGCGCTTAGGAACTGGCGCAGCCTGTCGGACCGCGGCGCGCCGAAAAGCTGCGCCGGCGGTCCCTCTTCCTCGATCCGGCCCTGATGCAGGAACACCACGTGGTCGCTGACATCGGCGGCCAGCCGCATGTCATGGGTCACAAGAAGCATGGTGCGATGTTCGGCGGCAAGGTCCTTGATGACGCGGACCACCTCTTGCTGCAATTCGGGGTCCAGCGCGCTGGTCGGTTCGTCCAGCAGCAGCGCCCGCGGCTCCATGCACAATGCGCGGGCGATGGCGGCGCGCTGCTGCTGGCCGCCCGAAAGCTGTGCGGGCCAGGCATCGGCCTTGTCGCCTATGCCGACCTTGGCCAGCAATTCGCGCGCCTGCGCCTCGACCTGGGCCGGGCTGCGCTTCAGCACATGGACCGGCGCCTCCATGACGTTTTGCAGGATGGTCATGTGCGACCACAGGTTGAACTGCTGGAATACCATGGACAGGTTGGTGCGCAGCCGCGTCACCTGCGCGCGGTCGGCGGGCGCGCGGGCGGCCCCGCTGCCGCGCCATGCCACCGCCTCGCCCTCGAACAGGATTTCGCCCTGCTGGCTGTCTTCAAGCAGGTTGCAGCAGCGCAGAAGCGTGGACTTGCCCGACCCGGACGAGCCGATCAGGCTAATGACATGCCCGCGCGGCGCGGACAGGCTGATGCCGCGGATGACCTGAAGCGGCCCATAGGCCTTGTGCAGATCCCGGATCTCGATCACCGGGACGGCGGCCGGATCGGGGCTGGCAGGCGGGGCGGACAGGGTCGGTTCTGTGTGGTTCATGCGGATATGAGGCGATATTTGCCGGGCCTTTGCAACGCTTTCGTCACGGGCTTTCCGGGTGGGGCGGCGGCGGCAGGCAGGGTGGGCGGGGCCGGCCAGGCGAGGCGGGGCTGTGCCTTCACTTGCCCGACAGTCCCAGGTCGTCCTGCGCCCTTTGCCGCGCCAAGGCCGAATCGCGGTCGTTCACGCCCAGAAGCCCGGCCACCAGCCGCACCAAGGATTCCTCTTCGGCATCGCGGCTGCCGTCGGCATAGGCGACCTCCCACAGGGCGGCGACGATCTCTTGCCGGTCGTCCAGGTCCACGCGCTCCTTGATGGTGCGGGTGAAGCGGACGGTGTCGGGGGCCTCGGCCTCGATCATCTCGGCGGCGGCGCGGCGTTCGGCCGCCTCGGCCGGGGACAGCCCCTGGCGCCGGGCCAGGACCTGGTCGATGCGCTGCTGTTCGACCAGGCCATAATGGTCGTCGGCGCGGGCCAGGCGCACCAAGAGCGAAGCGACGGCGACTTCGGCATCCTGGCTGCTAAGCTGCGAGGAATCGGGACGGTCGGCGAAAAGCCGGCTCAGAAGATTGCGAAACATGATCGGATATTAAGGTATTTTTGCGCCGCAACAATATGGCACGCGCAGTTTGTCAGGCAGTTTCCCAGCCCTCGACGATGGCCAGGTCGGCGATCGAGCAGGGCTGGCGCAGCGCCAGCGCCGCCCGGTATTCCGGGCTGTGATAGCAGGCGCGGGCGGTTTCCAGATCGGCGAATTCGATCACCACGGTGCGGGGGCGCATCTGGCCCTCGACCACTTCCTGCGGGCCGCCTCGCACCAAGAACCGCGCGCCATAGCGGGCAAAAACGGCGGCATTGGCCTGGCGATAGGCTTCGTATGCGGCCGGGTCGTCGACCGTGACATGGGCGATCCAATAGGCTTTGGGCATGGTTTTCCCCTGTGGCTTTCGGGCCCGATCATGCCGCTCGGGGCCGCCGGCGCAAGCCGCTTGCGGCGCTAGTAACGCTGCGGCACATAAAGGTCGTGCGGCAGAACCTCGCGCTCGTAATCGGGATTGAAGACCCGGTCGGGCAGGGTGACGTCTTCATGCGGCACCGGACCATAAGGGATCATGGTCAGAAGATGCGCCATGCAGTTCAGCCGCGCCCGCTTCTTGTCGTTGCCGGGCACGATGTACCAGGGCGCCTCGGGGATGTTGGTGCGCTCGAACATTTCTTCCTTGGCCTTGGTGTAATCCTCCCAGCGGATGCGGGATTGCAGGTCCATGGGCGACAGCTTCCACTGTTTCAGCGGGTCGTGGATGCGCATCAGGAAGCGCATCTGCTGTTCCTCGTCCGTCACCGAGAACCAGTATTTCACCAGCCGGATGCCGGAACGCACCAGCATCCGCTCGAATTCCGGGACGTCGTCGAAGAATTGCTGCACCTCCTCCTCGGAGGCGAAGCCCATGACCCGCTCGACCCCGGCGCGGTTGTACCAGCTACGGTCGAACAGCACGATCTCGCCCCCCGCCGGCAGGTGGGGGACGTAGCGCTGGAAATACCACTGCGTCTTTTCGCGGTCCGAGGGGGCAGGCAGGGCCACCACGCGGGCGACGCGGGGGTTCAGCCGCTGGGTGATGCGCTTGATCGCGCCGCCCTTGCCGGCGCTGTCGCGGCCCTCGAAGATCACCACCACCTTTTCCTTGTGATGGGCCACCCAGTCTTGCAGCTTGATCAGTTCCGACTGAAGCCGCAGAAGTTCGCGAAAGTAATCGGCGCGCGGCATCTGGTCGGGATGGGTATCGCGATAGATGCGGGCGATTTCCTGCGACAGGACCGCATCTTCCAGTTCGATCTCGACATCTTCGTCCAGCGTGTCCTGAAGTTCGGCTTCCAGCCAGTCCTTGGGCGCCTGGTCCTGCATGTGGATCTCCTGCTGCGATTGCCTGCGATCTAGCCTTGGAATGTGACAATTGGGTGTCGGCGGTCAGAACAGCCCGGCGCAGTCGCGGATCATGCCAAAGGCAAAGCCGCCGCCGCTGGCATCCGCCACCGTGCCGCACCAGCGGCCGTCATCGGAAAACAGGCTTTTGCTGCCTTTGGGGCGATAGGCGACGCGCTTGCCGCCCAGGTCGAACAGGTTCAGCGTGCCGGCGCCATTGGGCGCATAATAACCCACGACCGCGCCGTCGGCGGTAAAGATCACCCGCTTTTCATTGGCCGGGTTGCCGGGCGAGTTGGCGTAGCGCGCGGCGCTGTTGGCCGGGCTTGCCGCCGAATTGGCCGCGGCATGGGGCGAATTCGTGATCCTGGCCGGCGCGTTCTGCGGCGCGCCCGGCCCCAGGTCGAAAGGCAGGCGCGTCTGGTCCAGCACGAAAAGCGGCGCATCCGCCAGGGCAGGCAGGGCGATCAGGGCGAATAACGGGACAAGGCGCATGTCGGGACCGCTCCAATGATCCCGACACTATGGCGCGCCGCGGCGGTTCAGACCAGCCGTTCGTTATCCATCGCCGCGCGGACGAAGCCGGCGAATAGCGGCGCGGGCTGGAACGGCTTGGATTTCAGTTCGGGATGCGACTGCACGCCGATGAACCAGGGATGGTCGCGGTATTCCACCACCTCGGGCAGCCGGCCGTCGGGGGACATGCCGGAAAAGCACAGGCCCGCCCCTTCCAACTGGTCGCGGTATTTGGCATCCACCTCGTAGCGGTGGCGGTGGCGGTCCTCGATCTCCAGCGCGCCGTCATAGACTTCCGAAATCTTCGAACCCGGCGCCAGCACGGCGGTATAGGCGCCCAGCCGCATGGTGCCGCCCTTGTCGTCGGTCAGCTTGCGGCTGACGGTATAATTGCCCTGCACCCATTCCTTGAGGTGATAGACGACCGGGGTGAAGCGGGTCTTGCCGGCCTCGTGGTCGAATTCTTCCGAGCCGGCATCGGGCATGCCGGCCAGGTTGCGCGCCGCCTCGATCACCGCCATCTGCATCCCTAGGCAGATGCCCAGATAGGGCACCTTCTTTTCGCGCGCATATGTGGCGGCGGCGATCATGCCTTCGGTGCCGCGCTCGCCAAAGCCGCCGGGCACGATGATGCCGTTATAGCCGTCCAGCAGATGCGCGCCCTCGCCCTCCAGCTTTTCGCTGTCCACCCAATCGGCCTTGACCCGCACCCGGTTGGCCATGCCGCCATGGGTCAGCGCCTCGGCGATGGATTTATAGGCATCCTCAAGCTGGGTGTATTTGCCGACGATGGCGATGCGGACCTGGCCCTCGGCATGGGTCAGCCGGTCCATCACGTCCTCCCACCGGGTCAGGTCGGGGCGCGGCGCGGGGCTGATCTGAAAGGCGTCCAGCACCGCCTGGTCGAGGCCCGCGCGATGATAGGCCAAGGGCGCCTCGTAGATCGACTTCAGGTCATAGGCGGGGATCACCGCATCGGGCCGGACATTGCAGAACAGCGCGATCTTGGCGCGTTCCTTTTCCGGGATCGGCTGTTCGCTGCGGCAGACCAGAACGTCCGGCGCAATGCCGATCGAGCGCAGTTCCTTGACCGAATGCTGCGTGGGCTTGGTCTTCAACTCGCCCGAGGCGGCCAGATAGGGCAGCAGCGTCAGATGCACGAAGATGCACTGGCCCCGCGCGCGTTCCTGCGAGAATTGCCGGATCGCCTCGAAAAAGGGCAGGCCCTCGATATCGCCCACGGTGCCGCCGATCTCGCACAGCATGAAATCGACCTCATCCTCGCCCACGGCCAGGAAGTCCTTGATCTCGTTGGTGACATGCGGAATGACCTGGATGGTCTTGCCCAGATAGGCGCCGCGGCGCTCCTTTTCCAGCACGTTGGAATAGATCCGGCCAGACGAGACCGAGTCGGTCTTGCGCGCCGAAACCCCGGTAAAGCGTTCGTAATGGCCCAGGTCCAAGTCGGTTTCGGCCCCGTCGTCGGTGACAAAGACCTCGCCATGTTCAAAGGGGCTCATGGTGCCGGGATCGACGTTCAGATAGGGGTCCAGCTTGCGCAGCCGCACGGTAAAGCCGCGCGCCTGCAACAGCGCCCCCAGCGCCGCCGATGCCAGCCCCTTGCCAAGCGAAGAAACCACGCCGCCGGTGATGAAGATGTAACGCGCCATCGAGGGACCCCCGTGAGTAATCCAATAGAAGATCGCGGCCCGAATCTGGCCGGCATCACGGGGGGCAACTCATATCCGATTTGTCCCGTGGCCGCAACGGACCGCAAGTTGTTGTAAGGGGCGCCTGAGGCGCCCCCAAGGTGTGGTATCAGTTAGCGGCCGGTGCCGGCGCTTCGGGGGCCGGGGCATCCGGCGCGGGCGTGCTGGCCGGCGGCGTCACCGGGACGGCGGCGGCCGGGGCCGGGGTTTCGGCCGCCGGTGCGGCTGCGGGCGGCGCGACGGGCTGGCTGGCGCCCGGAACCACGGGCTGGCCGGCGCCGGGCGGTGGGGCATAGTCGCCGATGCCGGGCAGGCTGGTCGCCGGCGCCTGCTGGCTGCCCCCAAGGTTCAACTGGTCGACAAGCGAGCTGCTGGAGGCGTTGCGCGCCGCAATCAGCGTCAGCGTCATCGAGGTGATGATAAAGGCGATGGCAAAGATCCAGGTCAGACGGGACAGCGCGTTCGCCGCCTGCCGGCCGGTCATGACGCCGCCGCCGCCCCCGCCGCCGCCCATGCCAAGGCCGCCGCCTTCGGACCGTTGCAACAGCACCACTCCGATCAGCAGCACGGCAAGGATCAGGTGCACGGTAAGAACGACGTTTTCCACCACGGGGCCTTTCAATCAGCGACGCGCCTATCTAGTCACCAAGGCGCGGATTGGCAAGCGGGGGCGGGCATGGGCGCGCTGATGATCCAGGGGACCGGGTCGAATGTGGGGAAATCGCTGCTGGTGGCGGGGCTGTGCCGGGTCGCCAGGCTGCGCGGGATCGGCGTGGCGCCCTTCAAGCCGCAGAACATGTCGAACAATGCCGCCGTGACCCCCGAAGGGGGCGAGATCGGCCGGGCGCAGGCGCTTCAGGCGCGGGCGGCGGGAATCGCGCCCTCGGTGGACATGAACCCGGTGCTGCTGAAGCCCGAAACCGACCGCGCCGCCCAGGTGGTGGTGCAGGGCCGCGCGATGGCGCGGGCGGCGGCCGCGGATTACGGTGCGCTCAAGCCGCGATTGCTGGGGGCGGTGCTGGACAGTTTCGCCCGGCTAAGCGCCGCGCATGACTTGGTGCTGGTCGAGGGCGCGGGCTCCCCGGCCGAGGTCAACCTGCGCGCCCGCGACATCGCCAATATGGGCTTTGCCCGCGCCGCCGATGTGCCGGTGGTGCTGGCCGGCGACATCGACCGCGGCGGTGTGATCGCGCAGATCGTCGGCACCCAGGCGGTGATCGACCCGGCCGATGCGGCGATGATCCGCGGCTTTGTCATCAACCGCTTTCGCGGCGATCCCGCGCTGTTCGATGCCGGCCGGGCCTTTATCGCCGCGCGCACCGGCTGGCCGGACCTGGGGATGGTGCCCTGGTTCGCCGATGCCGCGCTTTTGCCGGCCGAGGATGCGGTGGACCTGCGCCGCGCCGCCGGCGCGGGCGGGCTGCACATCGCCTGCCCGATGCTGTCGCGGATCGCGAATTTCGACGACCTGGACCCGCTGGCGGCCGAGCCGGGGGTGCGGCTGACCATGGTGCCGCCGGGACGGGCGCTGCCGGGGGATGCCGATATGGTCATCCTTCCGGGCACGAAATCGACGCGGGGCGATCTGGCCTTTCTGCGCCAGCAGGGCTGGGACATCGACCTGGCCGCGCATCTGCGCCGCGGCGGGCGGTGCCTGGGCATCTGCGGCGGCTACCAGATGCTGGGGCGCTGGGTCCACGATCCCGACGGCCATGACGGCGACCCCGGCAGCACGCCCGGCCTGGGGTTTCTGGACGTGGAAACCCGGATGGCGGCCGACAAGCGGCTGGTGCGATCCCGCGGCACCGCGCTTGGCCAGCCGATCGAGGGCTACGAGATCCACATGGGCCGCAGCGAGGGGCCGGACTGCGCCCGCCCCTTTGCGCATGTTCCCGCGCCGGACGGCGCCACCAGCCCCGACGGGCGCGTCTCCGGCACCTATCTGCACGGGCTGTTTTCGGACGATGGGTTCCGCGCCGCTTGGCTTGGGCAGTTCGGCGTGGTCTCGGCGCTGGAATACGGCGCGGGGATCGAGGCGGTGCTGGACCGGCTGGCCGCGCATCTGGAGGCGCATCTGGATATCGACCGACTGTTCGCGCTGGCGCGCTAGGGACCGGCTGTTCGCGCTGGCCCGCTAAGCTGTTCGCGCTGGCGCGCCAAAGGCGGGGCCGGTCGGCCGGCGCGTCAAAGCAGGTCGGCCAGGATGCGTTCGGCCTCGGCCTTGCAGGGGGTCAGGCGGGCGCGATCCTCGCCGGGGAAAAAGCGGGCCCGCAGGGCGGTCGGCATCGGCGCCGGCTCGGCAATGACCACGCGGGGGCCTAGCGTCGCATTTTCCGCCTGCCAGCTTTGCGCCAGGGCGATCTGCCCGGCCTTGGTCGCGCCGTAATTGCCAAAGAATTTCTGCCCGCCGCGCTTGTCGTCGAAAAACAGCGCGGTGCCCTGGCGGGCGCGCAACAGCGGCTCGATCAAGGTGATAAGGCCGCGGGTGGCGATGATGTTCAGGTCGACCGCCTTCTGGAAATCCTTGGCGTCGATATGGGCCGCGGGCGCCAGCGGCTCGGCCCGGATGGCCGTATGCGCCCAAAGATCCAGTCCGCCCCAGCGCTCTGCCACCGAGCGGACCATCTGCACCATCGCCTGCGGCTCGCCCACATCCATCGGCGCCAGCGTGGCCGAGCCGCCGGCCTTGCGGATGCGGTCGTCCAGCTCTTCCAGCGCGCCGGTGGTGCGGGCGACGGCCAGGATATGCCAGCCGCGCGCGGCAAGCGTTTCGGCCAAAGCGGCGCCAAGGCCGCGCGAGGCGCCGGTGATCAGCGCGATGTTGTCATGCTCGGTCATGGCGACGATTTCGCACCGCTGGCGACGGCGCGCAAGCCCCTTGCGCCGCGCCGGCCGAAGCTGCGTCACATTGCCTGCCCAAGGGTGCCCTGCGCTTTGGCCCGATAGGGGCCGGGCACAGCAGAACGGCCCCGAAAACGCTTCGGGGCCGTTCCTGGTTCTGGTCCTGACGCGACGCGCCTAGCGCGCGTCCAGCGGCTTGTAGTCGCGCCGCGGCGCGCCGATGTAAAGCTGGCGCGGACGGCCGATCTTGTTCTGCGGATCGGCGATCATTTCCTTCCACTGCGAGATCCAGCCCACGGTCCGGGACAGCGCGAAGATCGGCGTGAACATCGAGGTCGGGAAGCCCATCGCTTCAAGAATGATGCCCGAATAGAAGTCGACATTCGGGTAAAGCTTCTTCGAGACGAAATATTCGTCCTCGCGAGCGATCTTTTCCAGTTCCTTGGCGACTTGCAGGGTCGGGTTGTTGTGGACGCCCATGAGGTCCAGCACCTCGTCGGCGGATTCCTTCATCACCTTGGCGCGCGGGTCGAAGTTCTTGTAGACCCGGTGGCCAAAGCCCATCAGCCGGAACGGGTCGTTCTTGTCCTTGGCGCGGGCGATGAATTCCGGGATGCGGTCCACGCTGCCGATCTGGCGCAGCATTTCCAGGCAGGCCTGGTTGGCGCCGCCATGCGCCGGGCCCCAAAGGCAGGCGATGCCGGCGGCGATGCAGGCAAACGGGTTCGCGCCCGAAGACCCGGCCAGCCGCACGGTCGAGGTGGAGGCGTTCTGTTCGTGATCGGCATGCAGCGTGAAGATGCGGTCCATGGCGCGGGCCAGGGCCGGATCGACGTTATAGGGCTCGGCCGGGACCGAAAAGCACATGTGCAGGAAATTGCTGGCATAATCCAGCTCGTTCCGGGGATAGACGAAGGGCTGGCCCAGCGAATATTTATAGGCCATGGCGGCGATGGTCGGCACCTTGGCGATCAGCCGGATCGAGGCGATCTCGCGCTGCACCGGGTCGTTGATGTCGATCGAATCGTGGTAAAAGGCCGACATCGCGCCAACCACGCCCACCATGGTCGCCATCGGGTGGCTGTCGCGGCGGAAACCGCGGAAGAAATAGTGCATCTGTTCATGCACCATGGTGTGACGGGTGATCCGGGTCTCGAAATCGACCAGCTGGTCGGGGGTCGGCAATTCGCCGTAAAGCAGCAGGTAGCAGACTTCCAGGTAATGCGATTGCGCGGCCAATTGCTCGATCGGGTAGCCGCGATACCACAGCTCGCCCTTGTCGCCGTCGATATAGGTGATCGTCGAATCGCAGGACGCGGTCGAGGTGAAGCCGGGGTCATAGGTGAAAACGCCCGCCTCGCTGTAAAGCTTGCGGATGTCGACCACATCCGGCCCCGCCGTCGGCGACAGCACCGCGAGGTCGTAATCCTTGCCCGCGTGATGCAGTCTTGCGGTATTTCCTTCAGCCATTCCCAGTTCCTTTCACCTGTCTCCGGCCCGCGGGCCGGGTGATGGGCGCGGGTCTCAGCCCGCTTGATCCTGCAACCGGGCCAGCGTTTCGTCGCGGCCAAGCGCCAACATCATGTCGAACACGCTGGGGGTCGAACTGCGCCCCGCGAGGGCCGCACGCAGCGGCGCCGCCACCTTGCCCAGCCCCAGCCCGTGCGACTCGCCAATCTGCTTGGCCGCCGCCTCGAGTTCGTCGCGTTCCCAGCTAGCATTCTGCACCGCGGCAGTCAATTCTTTCAGTATACCACGGGATACAATATCCAGCCCCGCAGCCGCTTTTTCCTCGACCGCGATGGGCCGGTCGATCAGCGCGAAATGCGCCTGGTCCAGCAGCGCCGGCAGGGTTTTCGCCTTGGCCTTCAACGCGTCCAGCACCGGGCGCAGCCGGGCGATCTGGTGTTCGGACAGCGGCGGCGCGCCGGTCGCGGCGCGGAAACCGGCGATTTCCTTCAGCAATTCGGCATCCTCCATGCGGGCGATATGCCAGCCGCTGACATGTTCCAGCTTCTTGAAGTCCAGCCGGGCCGGGGCCTTGCCGATGCCGTTCAGGTCGAACCAGGCCCTGGCCTGCGCGTCGTCGAACAGTTCGTCGTCGCCATGGCTCCAGCCCAGCCGCGCCAGGTAGTTGCGCATCGCCGCCGCCGGATAGCCCATGGCGGCATATTCGTGCAGCCCGACCGCGCCATGGCGCTTGGACAGCTTCTTGCCGTCCGGCCCGTGGATCAGCGGGATATGGGCAAAGACCGGGATGTCCCAGCCCATCGCCAGATAGATCTGGACCTGCCGCGCGGCATTGGTCAGGTGGTCGTCGCCCCGGATCACATGGGTCACGCCCATGTCGTGATCGTCCACCACCACCGCCAGCATATAGGTCGGCGTCCCGTCCGAGCGCAGCAGCACCATGTCGTCAAGCTGCGCATTGCCGAAGGTCACGTCGCCTTGCACCGCGTCGCGCACCACGGTTTCGCCGTCGCGCGGCGCCTTCAGCCGGATCGCATGTGGGCGGTCGGGCAGGCTGGCCGGATCCGCGTCGCGCCAGGGCGACAAAAACAGGGTCGAGCGCCCCTCGGCCTTGGCCTGTTCGCGGAAGGCCGCGATCTCGTCGGCGGTCGAGAAGCATTTGTAGGCAGAGCCGTTTTCCAGCATGGCGCGGGCGATTTCGGCATGGCGGTCCATGCCGGCGAACTGGCTGACCGGCTCGCCATCCCAGTCAAGGCCCAGCCAGCGCATGCCCTGCAAGATCGCCTCGGTCGCCTCGGGGGTGGAACGCGCGCGGTCGGTATCCTCGATCCGCAGCAGGAACTTTCCGCCCCGCCCGCGCGCATAAAGCCAGTTGAACAGCGCCGTCCGCGCGCCCCCGATATGCAGGTAGCCGGTGGGCGAGGGGGCGAAGCGGGTCACGACGGGGCGGGAAACAGTCATCAGCAATCCGGTCAGTTTCAGAAAACGGGGCCATCGGCCATGCCCGTTAATCCTTTCGAAAGGGTCGGCATGCCAATCTTGCCGCCACAGATAAGCAAGTGCCACGGCAAGGACAAGTTTCGGTGACGGAATCGGTGAACGCTTTGCGAACGGGTCTGCCGGCCGTCGGGGCGGGGCGGCATGGCGCGGCGGCGGCCCGGCCATCGGTCAGCATTCGGGCCGGGCCGCTGCCCTGGGTGCCGTTCTGGCTGTCGCTGGGCATCGGCGGCTGGTTCCTGTTGCCCGACGAACCCGGACGGGGCTTTTATGCGCTGCTGGTCCTGGCGGCGGGCGCCGGGCTGGCGATCCCCGCCGGGGCGACGCGGCCGGCCTGGGTGGGGCGGCTTTCCTGGGGCGCTGCGGATCGGCTGCGCCTGGCCGGGCTGGCGCTGGCGCTGGTCGCGCTTGGGGCCGGCCTTATGGGCGGGCGCGGCCATCTCGTCGCCGCGCCGGTGCTGGATTTCCGCTATTACGGCCCGGTCGAAGGGCGGGTGATCGGAATCGACCGCTCGTCTCGCGACCGGATGCGGCTGCTTTTGGACCAGGTGCGGCTGCACCAGGTTTCGCCGCAGCGAACGCCGGAACGGGTGCGGATCTCGCTGCTGACGGCGCAGGACCTGCCGACGCCCGGCCAGCGGGTGATGCTGACGGCGCATCTGGGACCGCCGGGCGGCCCGTCCGAGCCGGGCGGCTTCGACTTTCGCCGGATGGCCTGGTTCGAACGGCTGGGCGCGGTCGGCTATGCGCGCGCCCCGGTTCTGACGGTCGAGCCGCCGGCGGCGACCGGCCTGCTGGCGCTGCACCGCCTGCGCATGTCGCTGTCGGGCGCCATGCAACAGCGGATCGGCGGCCAGGCCGGCGCGGTTTCAGCGGCGCTGATGACCGGGGACCGCTCCGGCATCGCCGAAGAAACCAACCAGATCATGCGCGATTCGAACCTTTATCACATCATTTCCATCTCGGGCCTGCATATGAGCATGCTGGCGGGGTTCGTCTATGCCGCGCTGCGGCTGGGCGGCGTGGCGGCGCAGGCGGCGGGCGTCCTGCGCCGGCGGCCGGTCCACAAGCTGGCGGCGGCGGGGGCACTGTGCGCCTCGGCGCTGTATCTGTGGCTTTCGGGCGGCGGCGTCGCGACCGAGCGGGCCTTTATCATGGTGGCGGTGATGCTTTTGGCGATCATCGCGGACCGCCGCGCGATTTCGTTGCGCACCGTCGCGGTCGCGGCCTGCATCGTGCTGGTCCTCAGCCCCGAGGCGCTGACCGAGCCCGGCTTCCAGATGAGCTTTGCCGCCACCGTGGCGCTGATCCTGGTGCAGGAACCCTGGCTCAGGCTGTCGCCGCACCTGCCCTGGTGGGGACGGCCGGTGGCGATGCTGCTGCTGTCCTCGCTGGTGGCGGGGCTGGCGACGGCCCCGATCGCGGCGGCGCATTTCGGGCGGATGACGCAATACGGCCTTCTTGCCAATATGCTGGTCGTGCCGGTGGTCGGCACGCTGGTCATGCCCGGCGGCGTGCTTGCGGCGCTGCTTGCGCCCTTGGGGCTGGCGCAGCCCGCGCTGTGGCTGATGGGGTTGGGAACCGGCTGGATGCTGGCCGTCGCGCAATGGATCGCCGACCTGGACGGCGCCGTCGCCCTGCTGCCCGCCGCGCCGCGCGCCGTGCTGCCGCTGATGGCCGTCGGGGCGATGATGGCATTGCCGCGCGCCGGTCCCGACGGCGGCCTCGGCCTTGCGCTTGTGCTGCGCCGCGCCGTGGCGGCAGCCCTGCTGGCGGCGGCGGGTCTGTCCTGGCATGGCGCCCAGCGGCCCGACATCCTGGTCTCGGCCGAAGGGGACGCGGCGGCGGTGCTGACCCCGGCCGGCCGGACGCCGTCAAAGCCCAAGGGCGGCAGCTTCGCCGTCGCGAACTGGCTAAAGGCGGATGGCGATCCGGCGGACCAGGCCTCCGCGGCGGGTCGCCCGCTGTGGCAGGGCGTGCCGTCCGACCGCTGGGCGGACCTGGAACGGGGCGGGCAGCGGCTGCGCATCCGGCACCTGACCGGCAAGGCGGCGGTGCAGGATGCGCAGGCCCGTTGCCGCGAAGGCGGCATCCTGGTCGCGAACCGCCCGCTTTCCCTGGATGATCCCGCCCCCTGCCTGGTCCTGGACCAGGCGCGCCTGCGCCGGCACGGCGCAACCGCGATCATGCTGACCGAACATGGTCCGGAACTGGTTTTCGCCAACAGGCCGGGTCCGGGCCGGCTTTGGCACTGACGGCTGCAACAATTCACCACATCGGGCCCAGAAAGATGCATGGTCTTGTCAATCGCTGCCTCGAAGCGTTCCTGCGCAGCAGCTATGGAAACGCCACCTGGCAAAAGATCGCCGCCCAGGTCGACATCCACCCCGACGGTTTCCTGACTTGGGAACCCAGCCCCGACCGGGTCACGCATGCGATGGTGATCGCCGCGGCGCGGCGGCTGGGGAAATCGGTGGGGGAATTGCTGGAGGACGTCGGGGCCTGGCTAAGCTGCCAGGAACAGATCCGCCGCCTGCTGCGGTTCGGCGGCTCGAACTTCCCGGAATTCGTCGAATCGTTGCGCGAATTGCCGGGGCGGGTAGAGCTGGTGATCCCGGACCTGGCCTTTCCGGGCTTTGCCGTCCTGTCCCAGGATGCCGGCCGCTACCGCATCCATGCCGATGCCCATGCGCCGGGCCTGATGCGGGTCCTGGCCGGCATGCTGCGGGTGATGGCGGACGATTACGGCGCGCTGGCCGTCATATCGGTCGTGCGCAACCGGATCGATATCGAGGTGGTGCTGCCCGACTATTCTGACAAGCGCGGCTTCGAACTGTCTCCGGCCGGGGGGCGGAGGTGAAGGATACGGTGGTCGATCTTCCCCGCCTGGCGCAACTGGTGCCGATGCACCTGCTGGTGGACCGAACGGGCACGATCCTGTCGCGCGGCAGGACGCTTTCCAAGGTGCTGGCGGGCGCGTCCCGCCTGGAGGAGGCGTTCGTGCCGGCCAATGGCATCGGGCTGGGAAGCGGCCCGGTTGCCGGCGACCTGTTTTCCCTGCTGGGCGGCGGCAAGCGCATCTTCTTGCAGATGCGCCACCATCCGGACGTGGCGTTGCGCGGCCATGGCGTCCGGCTTTCGCCGGATATCGCCCTGTTGGACCTGGGTTTCGGGATCGGCCTTTCGGCGGCGGTGCAGACCTTTGGCCTGAACGATTCCGATTTCCCCCCGTCCGACCTGGCCATGGAGTTCCTGTTCCTGCACGAGGCCAACCGCGCCGCCCTGCAAGAGCTGTCGCGCGTCAACAGCAGGCTTGAAGAGGCGCGGGAAAACGCCCAGATCCTGTCGATCACCGACCCGCTGACCGGCTTGCTGAACCGGCGCGGCTTCGAGATCGTCTTCACCAGGGCCTTCGACCAAAGGCACCGCAAGCCCTTTGCCCTGGTCCATCTGGATCTTGATCGCTTCAAGGATATCAACGACACCTTCGGCCATGCCACAGGCGACCGGGTGCTGACCGAGATCGCCTCGATCCTGGCAACCGAGGTGCGGCTGGACGATCGTGCCTGCCGCGTCGGCGGAGACGAGTTCCTGATGCTGATCTTTGCCGCCCGGCCGGAAGCGGATGCGATGGCCATCGGCAAAAGGATTCTGGACAGGGCGGGCTCGGTCGGCATCTCCGCCGGTTTCGGCGCGGTTTCGGCCAGCATGGGGGTTGCGGTTTGCGACGGCACGGGGGTCTCGCGCCCCCACCAACTGTTCGAAATGGCGGACGCGGCGCTTTACCGCGCCAAGCTGTCGGGCCGGGGCAGGGTGGTCCAGTGGAGCGACACCATGCGCTAGCCCGGCCGATCGGCCGCGCCGGCATGACCGCCCGATCCGGGGCAACTGCTGGCCAACATAAGGTTTTCCCCGCCGGGATTGGTGGTTACTGTGCCCGGAAAACGAGTCAGGAGTTGTTGATCCATGCAGGTGGTCTTTCATTGCGGCGCGCACGGCACCGATCTTTATCGCATGGTCAAGACCCTGTTGCAGAACCGCGACTGGCTGCTGCATCACGGGATCGAGCCGGTGACGCCGAACCGGCATCGCGAGGTCTTCAACGAGGCGCTGGCCGCGCTGCGGGGCGGCTGCGCCACGCCAGAGATGGAACAGGTGATGCTGGATGCGATCCTGGATTCGGACCATCCGCAGCGCATCATTTGCAGCACGCCGACCTTTCTGGGCCGGGCGACCCGCGCCATCTCGGCCGAAGGGCTTTACGCCAGCGCCGGCGACAAGATGGCGGCGCTTGCCAACCTGTTTCCCAGCGCCGAGGTCGAGTTCTTCCTGGCGCTGAAGAACCCGGCCACGCTGCTTTCCTTCATCCTGACCCAGGAAGGCAGCGGCAGCTATGGCGAGCTGATGGGCGGGGTCGATCCCGAATCCCTGCGCTGGGGGCCCGCGATCCGCAGGATGCTGGCCACGCTGCCGGGGCGGCGGCTGGTTCTGTGGTGTCACGAGGACACCTCGCTGATCTGGCCCGAGGTGGTGCGCCGCATCTCGACCATGCCGGCCGACGTGCCGCTCAAGGCGGGGTTGCAGATCCTGGGCGATATCCTGCATCCCGACGGTATCAGCATGATCCGCGAGGCGATGGCGCAGGAAGAGCGGTTGACCGTCGCCAGCCGCCGCCGCATCTTTGCCGCGGCGCTGGAACGCTATGCCCAGCCCGACCAGATCGAGGTCGAATTGAACCTGCCCGGCTGGACCCAGCAGCGGGTGGACCGCGTCACCGCGGCCTATGAGGCCGACATCGCCGAGATCGCCGCGCTGCCGGGGGTCGAATTCCTGACCCCATAACCTGCCTGGCGGCGGCGTGGCGGGCGGATCTTTCGCGCCCTACCCGCCATCGGCGGACTTAGTCCCGATGCAAAGCCACGGCATTCCCGGCGCGGCTTCATATTATACAGTTGAAATTGATTTATTAAAAACAATCTCTGCGTGTGGCCGGGGGCAATAGCCCGGCGGCCCGCCGATTGCGGCGCAAAAGGCGCAGGCATTTACGACCCATTCATGATCTTCTGCTATATGATGGTTGTTTCAAGGGTTTTTCTTGAAATGAACACCGTGGCGGCGGGGAAAGCTTCGCAGGTGGATTGATCCGCGGGCGTTCTTGGCAATATTCTTTCAAAAGGCTTTGGTAGCCGTTCGATTTATTCCAAGTGATTTTAGGGGAAGAGTTCGGTCGATATGGAAATGCTGAAGGATACCGAGGCCATTCTTGCCGCCCGCTCGGCCCAGGCGCTGTGGCAACATTATTGCGCACGCTTGGCCGAACTTGGCTTTGCCCATGTCTGCTATCGTTCGGTGCGCGCCCTGACGTCGTGCTGCAACCGGATGCTGGACGACGGCCTGCTGCTGTCCAGCTATCCGCCGCATCTGATGCAAGAACTTGCCGCGCAGGACCTGCTGGCAAGCGCGCCGATGTATTCCTGGCTCGCCCAGAACGGCGGCTGGGAAAGCTGGGCCTGGATGCAGCGGCGCCGGCTGGCCGGCCGGCTGCCCGCGCAGGAACAGGCGGCGGCGGACATCTTCATGCGCCACGGCCATGTTTCCGGCTATGCCATCGGTCTGGGCAACGAGGTGGACCATATCCGCGCCGGGCTGATTCTCGGCGGCGCCATCGGCATGCGCCAGGACCAACTGGACCAGCTTTGGGCCAGTCACGGGCGCGTCGTCGTCGCGCTAAGCGGGCTGATGCATCTGCGCATATCGACGCTGCCGCAAGCGCCGCAGGAATGCATGCTGACGCTGCGCCAGCGCGAGGTGCTGGAATGTATCGCGGTCGGCCACACCACCCAGGAAATCGCCGCGATCCTGGCCCTTAGGCCGGCGACGGTGGAAAAGCACCTGCGGCTGGCGCGAAAGGCGCTGGGTGCCAAGACCACGGCGCAGGCCATCCTGCTGGCCGCCAGCCGCAAGCTGATCTTCCTGCCGGCAGGGGCGCAGCCGCCGCCTGCTGGAGAAACCCGTGCCGCAGGCGTTGAGACCGGGCAGGCGCAGCCTTGGGGCGCCACGCCAGATGCGGCCTTTACAGAAGGGCCGCCGCGCGGGCCGGGTCCCGACGGCTAGGCCGGCAAAGCAAGCGCCCGCCCAAAGCGGCAGGCGCTTGCCAGGAACAGGATCAGGCGCCGGCGCGGGTCTTGGCGACCTCGGCGGCGAAATCCTCTTCCTTCTTCTCGATACCCTCGCCGACCACGACGCGGGCATAGCCGGTCACTTCCAGGCCCGCGTCGGACGCGGCCTGCGCGACGGTGATGTCGGGGTTGATGACGAATTTCTGGCCAAGCAGCGTCACTTCTTCGAAGAACTTCTTCATCCGGCCTTCGATCATCTTCTCGATCACCGCATCGGGCTTGCCCGATTCGCGCGCCTGTTCGGTCAGCACGGACTTTTCGCGTTCGACCAGATCCGGGTCCAGGTCGGCCTCGGCCAGCGAGGCGGGGTTGGTCGCGGCGATATGCATGGCGATCTGCTTGCCGATCTCTTGCGCCTTGGCGGCATCGCCTTTCAGCGCGACCAGCACGCCGATCTTGCCCATGCCTTCGGTCGCGGCGTTGTGGACATAGGACACCACGGTGTCGCCTTCCAGCGCGTGCATCCGGCGCAGGGTCATGTTCTCGCCGATGCGGGCGATGGCTTCGGTCAGCACCTCTTCGACCGGGCGGCCGTTCAGATGCGTGGCTTTCAGCACCTCGACATCGGTCGCGGCATCCAGCGCCACATTGGTGATTTCGCGCACGAGCTGCTGGAAATCGGCGTTCTTGGCGACGAAATCGGTTTCCGAGTTCAGTTCGACCGCAACACCGCGGCCGGCGCGGACGGCGACGCCCACCAGCCCTTCGGCGGCGACGCGGCCCGATTTCTTGGCCGCCTTGGCCAGCCCCTTGGTGCGCAGCCAGTCGACCGCGGCCTCCATGTCGCCATTGGTTTCGGTCAGCGCCTTCTTGGCGTCCATCATGCCCGCGCCGGTCGTTTCGCGCAGGTCTTTCACCATCGCAGCGGTGATAGCCATCGGGGATCTCCTTGCTTTCAATGCGTCAGGCGGGGCTTATCCCCGCCTGATGAATGTTGCGTAACCTGCCGCGCGGCTCGGCCGAGGCGGCCGATCAGGCTTCGGCGGCTTCCTGGGTGGGCTCGCCCTGGGCCGGTTCGGCGGCCAGGTCTTCCTCGACGCTGGCTTCCAGCGCGCCAAGGTCCACGCCGGCAGCGCCCATCTGCGCGGTCATGCCGTCCAGCGCGGCGCGGCTGACCAGATCACAGTAAAGCGCGATGGCGCGGGCGGCGTCATCGTTGCCGGGAATGATGTAGTCCACACCCTTGGGCGAGCAGTTGGTATCGACCACGGCGACCACGGGGATGCCCAGCTTCTTCGCCTCGGCGATGGCCAGGTCTTCCTTGTTCACGTCGATGACGAACAGCAGGTCGGGCAGGCCGCCCATCTCGCGGATGCCGCCCAGCGAGGCTTGCAGCTTGGCCTGCTCGCGCTCCATTTGCAGCCGTTCCTTTTTGGTCAGGCCTTCGGCGCCCGAACCCAGGGTTTCGTCCAGGGCCTTGAGGCGCTGGATAGACTGCGAAACGGTCTTCCAGTTGGTCAGCGTGCCGCCCAGCCAGCGGTGGTTCATGTAGTATTGCGCCGATCTTTCGGCGGCGTCGGCGACGGCTTTCTGCGCCTGGCGCTTGGTGCCGACGAACAGCACCCGCCCGCCCTTGGCGACGGTGTTGCGCACGGCCTGCAACGCCGCATCCAGCATCGGCACGGTCTGGGTCAGGTCGACGATGTGGATGCCGTTGCGTTGGCCATAGATGAACTCGGCCATGCGGGGGTTCCAGCGCTGCGTCTGGTGGCCGTAGTGAACGCCAGCTTCAAGCAGCTGACGCATGGAAAATTCGGGAAGCGCCATGTCCATGTCCTTTCCGGTTTGCGCCTGGGCGGGGGTTTCAGGGTCTTGCCCCAACCGGTGGACCGTCGAAGGATGTCTCCCTCCGCGGCCCGATCCCCGCCTGTGAAGTGCGCGCGAAATAGTCCCATCCCCGCCAGAATGCAAGTCCTGTCGGCAGAAAATGCGTCGGTTTCGCCGGAATTTGCCTGGGGCAGGCGCAATATGCGGCGCATTCCGTCCTGGGATCAACCGAAGCTTAATCTTTCTGCGCGATCTTGCACGAAACCGTTTGGAATCGGAGGCAGCGGATGGTCGCGGGCGGCATGACGGCAGGACGAAGGCAGCGGGCTTGGCCATGGCGCTGACGGTGCTGGTCCAGCACGCAAACCGGCCCTTGCGCCAGGGGGTCGCCACGGCGCTGGAGGCGGCGGGAATGGTGGTGCGACAGTCCCGCGACGGGTCCGAGGGGCTGGCGCTGTTGCAAGCCCAGCCGGTGGACGCGATCCTGACCGGCATCAACATGCGGCGGATCTGCGGCTTCAGCTTTATCCAGGCGGTTCGGAAACAGCCGGGGCTGCGCGACATTCCGATCCTGGTCATGGCGGTCTCGGCCACGCCGGAACTCAAGGCGCGCGCCCGCCAGGCCGGGGCCGCGGGTTGGCTGCCCCAGCCGTTCGATCATGCCCGGCTGGTCGAAACCCTGCGCATCGTCGTCGCCTCGGGGGATGGATGATGCGACGGGGCCGAAAACAGCGGTCAGGCGTCCAGGCATTCCAGGATCAGCCCCTCATTGCCGGCCAGGCGCACCTGATCGCGCTCGGCCGCGGGGCCGGCCAGGGGACGGGCCGGGTCGGTGGAAAAGCGCGGCCGGACCGCCGGGCTTGCGGCGGGCAGGACAAGCTGAACCGGATCGGGGCCAAGGTTCAGCGCGACAAGCAGCCTTTGCCCCTGGGCCAGGCGCTCATAGGCCAGCAACTCGCCCTTGGCCTCCAGCAGGCGCAGGCTGCCCTGCGTCAGCGCCGGCATGCTGCGGCGCAGCGCCAGAAGGTCGCGATAGAGCCGCAGCAACGAGCCGGGGTCGTCGCGTTGCGCGGCGACCGTGCGCCCGGCAAGGTCCTGGGGCACCGGAAGCCAGGGGTCGCCGCTGGTGAAGCCCGCGCCGCCCGCGTCGCACCATTGCATCGGCGTGCGCTGCGGGTCGCGGCCGACGCCCAGCCCCGGCTCGTTCAAGGCCCAGGGGTCGCGCAGCCGGTCGGTTGGGATCTCGCTGTCCTGCATGCCGATCTCGTCGCCGTAATACAGTGTCGGCGTGCCGCGCAGGGTCAGCAGCAGCATCGCCGCCACCCGTGCCTGCGCCGAACCGACCCGGCTGGCGATGCGTTTCTGGTCGTGATTGCCCAGCACCCAGTTCGGCCAGCCGCCTTCGGGCAGGGCCGCCTCGTATTCCCGGATCAGCCCTGCGATGGTCGGGGCGTTCCAGGCGCTTTTGATGAGCTGGAAGTTGAAAGGCAAATGCGCGCCCTGCAAATCCTCGCCGTAATAGGCCATCAGCCGCTCCAGCGGCAGGTAGATTTCCCCGATCAGCAGCCGGTCGCCATAGGCGTCCACGGTGCGGCGCATGGCGCGAACCACCTCGTGGACCTCGGGACGGTCGGTCGAATGCAGTTGCAGGATGCGGCGGATATCGGCATCCCCCTCGCGCCAGGCGGGATTGGGCGGATCGTCGCGAAACAGGTCGTCCTTGATCAGGTGCCACATCACGTCGACCCGAAACCCGTCCACGCCCCGGTCCAGCCAGAAGCGCATGGCGTCAAGCATCGCCTGGCGCACCTGTGGATTACGCCAGTTCAGGTCGGGCTGCTGGGCCAGGAAGGCGTGATAGTAATATTGTCCCGCCGTCTCGTCCCAGGTCCAGGCGCTGCCGCCGAAATTGCTGATCCAGTTGTTCGGCGGCCCGCCATCGGGACCCGGATCGCGCCAGATATACCAGTCGCGGCGCGGATCGGACGGCGCGCGCCGCGATTGCTGGAACCATGGATGCTGGTCCGAGGTATGGTTGGGGACGAAGTCCAGGATGATGCGCAGCCCCTTGCCATGCGCGTCGGCCACCAGCGCGTCGAAATCCGCAAGCGTGCCGAAGATCGGGTCCACGTCGCAGTAATCCGAAACGTCATAGCCGAAATCGGCCATGGGCGAGGGGTAGAAGGGCGAGATCCAGATCGCATCCACCCCCAGCCACAGCAGATGGTCCAGCCGCGCGCGAATGCCGGCCAGATCGCCGACGCCGTCGCCGTCGCTGTCCTGGAACGACCTTGGATAGACCTGATAGATCACCCCGGTCCGCCACCATGACGGGCCGGGCAGGGTGCGTGGGTCGGCTTCCGTCATATCATCGGCCGCCCGCCGGTGACTTCGTAAAGCGCGCCGGTCGTATAGCTCGACTCGGCCGAGGCCAGCAGCACATAGGTCGCCGCCAGTTCCGCCGGCTGCCCCGGACGCTTCAGCGGGGTGTTCTTGCCGAAATTGCGCACCTTTTCGGGCGGCATGGTCGAGGGGATCAGCGGCGTCCAGATCGGTCCCGGCGCCACCGCATTCACGCGGATGCCCTGGTCCGCCAGCAGCCCGGCCAGCCCCGCTGTAAAGTTCGCGATCGCGCCCTTGGTGGTGGCATAGGCCAGCAGCGTCGGCGAGGGGCTGGTGGCGTTGATCGACGAGGTGTTGATGATCGTCGAGCCCGGCTTCATGTGCTTCACGGCTTCTTGCGACAGGTAGAACATCGCATAGATGTTGGTGCGGAACGTCAGGTCCCATTCCTGCGAGGTGATGTCCTCGAATCGTTCGAAGGTGGCCTGATGGGCCGCGTTGTTGACCAGGATATCCAGCCGCCCCAGCTCATCCACCGCCTTGCCGATCAGCGAGCGGGCGAAGCTTTCGTCCGAGACATCGCCCTTGGCCAGCACCGCCTTGCGCCCGGCCTTTTCGACCCAGCGGGCAGTGTCCTGGGCGTCCTCGTCCTCTTCCAGGTAGTTGATGACGACATCCGCGCCTTCGCGGGCAAAGGCGATGGCGACCGCGCGGCCGATGCCGGAATCGCCGCCGGTGATGATGGCCACGCGATCCTTCAGCCGCTCGCTGCCGCGATAGCTGTCCTCGCCATGGTCCGGCCGGGGGTCCATCTGCCCGGTATAGCCGGGCATGTCCTGCTGTTGTTCGGGCATCGGTGGCTGTGCGTGTTTGTTTTGCGGGTCTTCCTGCATTTTCTGCTCCTCGGTCGGGTTGGCTTTGCGGCTGCGGATCACTTCTGGTCTTTGGGCGTGCCGCGGTTCTTGTGGTGCTGGCTTTCCTGGTTCAGGCCGCGCGGTCCGGGACTGCCATCGGCGGGGGTCAGCGGCTCGCGCTCGGCCTCGGGCGTCTCTTCGACCCGGCCGCCGCCTTTTTCGGCCGCCTCCAGGTCGGGGCGGGGATCGAAGTCCTTGTCGGCATTGCTGGTGTCCACGCGCTTCTCGATGATGCGAAGCTGCTGTTCATGCGTCTTGTTGCCGGCCATGTCGGTTTTCTCCGTCTTGTGCGCCGGGCGGGGGCTCGGCGATCCGGGATGCCTGCCGGGCATCCATGTGCTGTCTGGGCCGGGCAGCGATGCGCTGCCGTCGGGCAGGAACCTGCCGGGGCGGGGGCCGCCGGCGCGCCACGCCTGCCACGCGGCGCTGCGGCCGATTCAACCAGCCAGCGCCCCGGTTGTTCCCGGCCGCGTCCCGACCGGCGGCCGCTGGCCCGCCCGCCCTGCCATGGAACATCGCCTGCCCCGGCCGGTTGAAGACGCGCAACGCACAGGTTCGGAGGCGCGAGGTGTTATCATGGCTGGCCCAGCACAGCGGGCTGATCCAGGCAAGCATGGCCGCGCTCACGGCGATGATCTGGCTGGTCTATCTGCACACGATCCTGGCCGGGCTGCGCCGCCAGCGCCGGACCGAGATCCTGATCAATCTTGGCGGCGCGCGCGATTCAAGCGCCTGCGTGCTTGTCAGTAATCTTGGGCTGGAGCCGATCTACCTGCTGGAGGTCCTGCTGACCCGCTGGGCCGCGGACGGAGAGCGGATCACCTCGGTCGCCGACCGCACCGAGCTTGCCAAAGACCAGCGCAGTTCGGCGCGCGAGGCGACGTTGCAGGGCCCGCTTTGCAGCGGCGACTATGTCGAGCTGGGCAGCGTGATGGACCTGATCGAACGCGCCCGCCTTAGAACGCCGGATCGGCTGGACCCGCGGGAGCTTCGCGAAATCGAGATCACCGTGGCGGCGATCACCGCGGCGGACAATCGCGTCGCCGCCGCCACCCGCCGCTTCATGGTCTGCGTGCAGGATGGGCAGATGCGCTTTCTGCCCAGGGACCTTCACGCCCGCCAGATCCGGTCGCGGCGCAAGCGGCGGCGGATCGAGGCGGCGATCCAGGACCAGATGTAACTGCACTGCGGGATCGAATCGGGGCCTCGCGCATCCCTTTGCGGGACGCCCGCCGCCGGTGCAATCAGCGGTCGCCCCGGTGGTATGACGATGATGCCGGGCCTAGCTTCTGCGCCGCGCGACGCCCAAGCGGTCTAGGGTCTGTTGAGATTCATCGTGAGTTGATCAGGGCTGCCACAGCGTAGATCATGGCCTCAAAGGATGTATCGGTCTTTTCGGACCGCATGG
>NZ_FTMK01000029.1 GCF_900156255.1 Paracoccus thiocyanatus | reverse complement strand
CCTTCTTGGCCCAATTTCCCCGGCCTTCGGCGTTGCCGGCCTCCGGCGGGGATATTTTTCCACGCAAGAACCGGGGCAGTCCGGTGCGGCTCAGCCCATGCGCTCGGAGGCATGGCTGCCGGGCGAGGCCGGGAAGACCACGGTCTTGTTGCCGTTCAGGAACACCCGGCGGTGGATATGGGCGTGGATGGCGCGGGCCAGCACCTGGCTTTCCACGTCCCGGCCAAGGCTGACATAGTCCTCGGGCGATTGCGCATGCGTCACCCGGATGATGTCCTGCTCGATGATCGGGCCCTCGTCCAGGTCCGCGGTCACGTAATGGCTGGTCGCGCCGATCAGCTTCACCCCGCGCTCGAAGGCCTGCTTGTAGGGGTTGGCGCCCTTGAAGCTCGGCAGGAAGGAATGGTGGATGTTGATGATACGTCCCGACATCTTCTTGCACAGCGCATCCGACAGCACCTGCATGTAGCGCGCCAGCACCACCAGCTCGGCCCCCGATTCCGCGACCACCGCCATCAGCTGCGCCTCGGCCTCGGCCTTGTTTTCCTTGCTCACCTTGATGCAGTGAAAGGGAAGGTCGTGGTTCACCACCACCTTCTGGTAGTCCATGTGATTGCTGATCACCGCCACGATGTCGATCGGCAGCGCCCCGATGCGCCAGCGATACAGAAGGTCGTTCAGGCAATGGCCAAAGCGGCTGACCATGATCACCACCTTCATCTTCTCGGCCTCGTCATGGATGGCGTAATCCATGCCGAAGGGCCGGGCCGGCCCGGCCAGCCCCTCGCGCAGCGCCTCCAGCCCCACGCCCTCTTCGGAGACGAAGCTGACCCGCATGAAGAAGCGCCCGGTCTCGGTATCGTCGAACTGGCTGGAATCGGTGATGTTGCAGCCATGCTCGGCCAGGAAGCCGGCCACGGTGGCGACGATGCCGCGGGTCGAGGGGCAGGCGACTGTCAGTGTGTATTTCTTCATCTGGCTCTCCCTTGAAAGGGCCAAGGCCCTGGTTTCTTCCGTGTGCAAATATCCTCGGGGGGTCCGGGGGGCGAAGCGCCCCCGGCCCCGGCCGCGCTGTCAGGCGGTCAGCCCCCCGTCTTGGCGAAATCAGGCTCGGGCCAGCCCTGTGCCCGGCAGCAGGCGGTCAGGGTATTGGCCAGCAGGCAGGCGATGGTCATCGGCCCCACGCCCCCCGGCACCGGGGTGATGGCGCCCGCGACCTGCACCGCGCCCTCGAAATCCACGTCGCCGACCAGCCGCGCCCGGCCCGCCTCCTCGATGCGGTTGATGCCCACGTCGATCACCGTGGCGCCGGGCTTGATCCAGTCGCCCCGGATCATCCCCGGCCGGCCCACCGCCGCGACCAGGATGTCGGCGCGCCGGCAATGTTCGGCCAGGTCGCGGGTCCGCGAATGCGCCACGGTCACGGTGCAGTTCTCGGCCAGCAGCAATTGCGCCATCGGCTTGCCGACGATGTTGGAGCGCCCCACCACCACCGCGTCCAGCCCCGACAGATCGCCGAGCTGCTCCTTGAGCAGCAGCAGGCAGCCCAAGGGCGTGCAGGGCACCATCGCCTTCTGCCCGGTCCCCAGGCGGCCCACGTTCAGGACATGGAACCCGTCCACGTCCTTCGCCGGGTCGATGGCGTCGATCACCGCGCCCGCGTCCATATGCCCGGGCAGCGGCAGCTGCACCAGGATGCCATGCACGGCCGGGTCGGCATTCAGCCGCCCGATCAGCGCCATCAACTCGGCCTGCGCCGTGCTGGCCGGCAACCGATGCTCCCACGAGTTCATGCCGGCGTCGCGGGTCTGGATGCCCTTGTTGCGGACATAGACCTGGCTGGCCGGATCCTCGCCCACCAGAACCACCGCCAGGCCCGGCGCCACCCCGCGCTCGGCAGCCAGGCGCCCGACAGCAGCCGAAACCCGACCCCGAAGAACCGCAGAAAATGACTTGCCGTCGATCCGGTCGGCCGTCATGCCGGCACCTCCTGCCGCTGCGCCGCCTCGACCAGCGCGTGCCAGATCGTGCCTGCGGCGGATCGCATCCCGATCAGCGCCAGCCGGTCGGCGGCACGGCGAATGACAAAGACGCTCATGTGGTGAAAGCCGGTCCGGGTGGCCGTGCCTGGGCCAAGCCGGGCGGGGTCAATATTCACCAGCCTGGACAGCAGCGCCAGCAATTGCGGCTCGGACGCGGTGATCTCGAAGGCGACGAAGCCGTCGGTCTGTTCGGTGATCGAGCAGCCGGGCGCCGCCGCGATCAGTTCACCTGCCACATCCGCGGCCGCGCGGCCGGGAAATTCGACCATCCACTGTTCCGGTCCGGTCCAGAAGGCAGCGATGCCGGACCCCTCGGCCCAGCCGCCGGGTCCCGGCAGCGCAACCCCGATCTGCGGCACCGCGGCCCCGCGGCGCAGGGCCAGCGAGGCAAGGCCCAGATCCGCATTTTCGGTCAAGGTCACGGCACCGATCCGACAGGTTTGCGGGGCGGCGGCGCCAAGGGCGCAGATTGGCCTGGGGTCAGTCACGAAGACGTTCTCCTTCGGGGTCGATGAAATGGGCCGGGACCACGCGCAGCCGCACGGTTTGGCCCTGGAGCGGGTTGGCGCCGACCACCACCTCGCCCATGCGGGCGGCGCCATCCATCAGGAAGCCCAGCCCGATGGCCGAGCCGACATGGGGCGAGAAGCAGGCCGAGCTGATCCAGCCCTGGTCGGAACTGGTGTCCTGCGGCGCGCCTTCGGCGAAGAGATGCGCCCCCGCCACCACCGGATCGGCGGCATCCACGGGTTGCAGCCCCACCAGCACGCGACGCTCGGCCGCCAGCCCTTCGCGCCGGGACATCACCGCGCCGATCGCGTCCTTCCTGGTGCTGACCATCCGGCCCAGCCCCAGCATCTGCGCCGTGGTCTGGCCGTTCAGTTCGTTGCCCGCGGCATGGCCCTTTTCGATGCGCATCACCCCCAGCGCCTCGGTGCCATAGGGGGTCGCGCCCAGATCGGCGCCCTGTTCCATCAGCCGCTCGGCCAGCGCCTGGCCATAGCGGGCGGGCACCGCGATCTCATAGGCCAGCTCGCCCGAAAAGCTAATGCGGAACAGCCGCGCCCGCAGGCCGCCGCAGACCGTCAGTTCCGCGCAGGCCATGAACGGAAACGCCCCGTTGGAAAGGTCAAACCCATCCACGATGCGTTCCAGCAGCCGGCGCGCATTGGGACCGGCGACCGCGATCTGCGCCCAAGCGTCGGTGGTCGAGATCAGCTGCACGTCCAACTCTGGCCACAGGCACTGGCGGCAGAACTCCATATGGCGGTAAACCGGCCCGGCATTGGCGGTGGTCGTCGTGACGACGTAATGCGCATCCCCAAGCCGGGCGCAGGTGCCGTCGTCCCAGGCCGTGCCATCCTCGCGCAGCATCAGCCCATAGCGGACCATCCCGACCCGCAGGCTTTTCATGGCATTGGCATAGATCCGGTCCAGGAACTCTCCGGCATCGGGGCCCTGCACGTCGACCTTGCCCAGCGTGGTCACGTCGCAGATGCCGACGCCCTTGCGGGTGGCCAGCACCTCGCGGTCCACGGTTTCGCGCCAGGTCGTCTCGCCCGGCCGGGGGAAGTATTGCGCCCGCATCCAGGGGCCCGCCTCGACAAAGACCGCGCCCTGGGCGCGCGCCCATTCATGCGTGGGCGTCAGGCGGCGCGGACGGAAATGCGGCCCCGTATCGCCACCGCCCAGCACCGACAGCGACACGCCGCTATAGGGCGGGCGAAAGATCGTGGTGCCGGTTTCCGGGATAGGCTTGCCGGTCAGTTCGGACATGACCGCCAGCGCGGTGACATTCGCGGTCTTGCCCTGGTCGGTCGCCATGCCCAGCGTGGTCCAGCGTTTCAGATGCTCGACCGGGCGCATGTTTTCCTGATGCGCCAGGGTGATGTCCTTGACGGTCACGTCGTTCTGGAAATCGACCCAGGCGCGGCCCTTGCCCGGCACATGCCAAAGCGGGTGCAGGTTTTGCGCCGCATCCTCGGCCCGCGGCAGGTCGGGGGCATGGGCCGTGATGCCCAGATCCGCCAGCGCCACGACAGCCGCATCCGCGCCCGAGCGCAGGGCGGCGGCGGTGCCGCCCTGTCCCGCGACCGCGCCGGCGCAGACCAGGCCGGGCGGGCCATCCTTGGCCGGCAGAAAGGCTTGCAGCGCCGCATCCCAGACCGGGCGGCCGCGATGATGCGACGAAAGATGCACATTCGGGTTCCACCCGCCCGAGACGCCAAGCGCATCGCAGTCGATCCATTGGCTGCCGCCCCTTGCCGCGACCTTGATCGCCGTCAGACCAAGGCGGCCTTTCGCATTTTCGACCAGGCCCGCGATCACCGGGTAATCGCCCTGCGTTCGCACGCCTTCGCGCGGGTCGATCACCGCCGCGATTTCGACCCCCTTGGCGGCAAGGTCCAGCGCCGTGCGGTGGCCGTCGTCATTGTTGGTAAAGATCGCCACCCGCCTGGCCGGGCTGGCGGCCCAGCGGTTGGCATAGGCCCGCATGGCACCGGCCAGCATGATGCCGGGGCGGTCGTTGTTCTGGAACGGGATATGCCGCTCGATCGCGCCGGCGGCCAGCACCGCGCCGCGGGCGGTGATCCGCCACAGCGTCTGGCGCACCTGCGCCCCCGGCTGGGGCAGGTGATCCGCCACCCGCTCGACCGCGCCATAGACGCCGTGGTCGAAGGCGCCGAATACCGTGGTGCGGGGCAGGATGCGGACATTGGGCAGCGCCGCAAGCTCGGCCTGGACGCGCGCCACCCATTCGGTCGCGGGGGCATCGTCCAGCAGGTGGGATTCCGCCAGCAGCCGGCCGCCCAGGCAGAAATCCTCGTCGGCCAGGATGACGCGCGCCCCGGCCCGTGCGGCGGTCAGCGCCGCCGAAAGCCCCGCCGCGCCGCCGCCGATGACCAGCAGGTCGCAATGCAGGAACCGCTTGTCATAGGTATCGGGGTCGGGCTGCATCGACAGGCTGCCCAAGCCCGCCGCCCGCCGGATCGCGGGCTCGTAAAGCTTTTCCCAAAAGGCACGCGGCCACATGAAGGTCTTGTAATAGAAGCCCGCCGCAAAGAAGGGCGAAAACAGGTCGTTCACCGCCAGCAGGTCAAAGCCCAGCGGCCCGACATGGTTCTGGCTGGCGGCTTCCAGCCCGTCGTAAAGCTCGGCCATGGTGGCGCGGGTATTCGGCTCTTTGCGGGCGCCGCTGCGCAGTTCCACCAGCGCGTTCGGCTCTTCGGAGCCGGCGGAAAAGACGCCGCGCGGCCGGTGATACTTGAAGCTGCGGCCCACCAGCCGCACCCCGTTCGCCATCAGCGCCGAAGCCAGCGTGTCGCCGGGGTGCCCGGCATAGGTCCGGCCGTCAAAGGTGAAGTTCAGGTTGCGGGCGCGGTCGATCAGCCCTCCGGCCAGGCGGGTCATGCGGCACCGCCTTTCAGCTTGACGTCGCGCGCCAGTTCGGCGCCCAGGATCTGGTGCGTGGTGGTGTCGCGGGTCACGACCAGCCAGGAGCGGTCGCCCTGTTCGTGGAACCACAGTTCGCGATGCAGGCCGGCCGGATTGTCGCGCAGATAGACATATTCGGCAAAGGCGGCCTCGGCGCCCTCGGCCATGCCGTCGGGGCGGTTCAGCAGCGCGGCATCGCCCAGATAGGTGAATTCCTGAGCGTCGCGCAGGCCAAGAAGGGGATGGGGGATCAGCATGGCAGCCTCAATGCAGGTTCGGTTGGGCGCCCACGCCCTTTTCGTCGATGACATGGCCGCGCGCAAAGCGGTCCAGCCGATAGGCGGCGGCGGTTTCATGCGGGCGGCCGGTGGCCAGCAGATGCGCAAAGGCATAGCCGCTGGCCGGCGTCGCCTTGAAGCCGCCATAGCACCAGCCCGCATTCAGATAGAGCCCCTCGACGGGCGTGCGGTCGATGATCGGGCTGCCGTCCATGGACATGTCGATGGCGCCGCCCCAGACCCGCAAAAGCCGCGCCCGGCCGATCATCGGCATCAGCGCCATGCCGCCTTCGGTCACGTCCTCGATCACCGGCAGGTTGCCGCGTTGGGCGTAAGAGTTGTAGCCGTCGATGTCGCCGCCAAAGACCAGCCCGCCCTTGTCGGACTGGCTGACATAGAAATGCCCGGCGCCGAAGGTGATGACCCCCGGAATGGTGGGCTTCAGCCCCTCGGTGACAAAGGCTTGCAGGACATGGCTTTCGATGGGCAGCCGCATTCCCGCCATGGCCATCACCCGGCTGGACGCGCCCGCCACCGCCACGCCGACCTTGCCGGCGGCGATAGGGCCGCGCGTCGTCTCGACCCCGCAGACCCGGCCGGCCTTGATGCGCAAGCCGGTGACTTCGCAGTTCTGGATCAGGTCGACGCCCTGCATGTCGGCGCCGCGGGCATAGCCCCACGCCACGCCGTCATGGCGCGCGGTCCCGGCCCGGCGCTGCAAAAGCCCGCCCTTGATCGGGAAGCGGGCATTGTCGAAATTCAGGAACGGCGCCATGGCCCGCACGCCTTCGCGGTCCAGCAGTTCCGCATCCGCCCCGGCCAGCAGCATGGCATTGCCGCGGCGGCGATAGGCGTCGCGCTGCGCGTCCGTATGGCACAGGTTCAGGATGCCGCGCTGGCTGACCATGGCGTTAAAGTTGAACTCTTGCTCAAGCCCCTCCCACAGCTTCATCGAGAATTCGTAGAAGGGCTCGTTGCCCGGCAGCAGGTAGTTCGAGCGGATGATCGTGGTGTTGCGCCCGACATTGCCCGAGCCGAGCCAGCTTTTTTCAAGCACGGCGATGCGCGCCCGGCCAAAGGCCTTGGCCAGGTAATAGGCCGTCGCCAAGCCATGCCCGCCACCGCCGACAATGATATAGTCATAGGCCGGCTGCGGTTCCGGGTTGCGCCATAGAGGCTTCCATCCCTTGTGTCCGGTCAGCGCCTCTCTGATGACCCGCAAGCCCGAGAAATGCATGGCGATAATCTCCTTCGTCGATGCGAACCTGACACGGATCAGCCGCGGCGATGCGCGCGGAAAGGACATTGCGTTGCCTGTTTCAGACATTGATGGCAGTTTGCCGGCAAAAGCCCCGAGGATCGCATGCCCGCCGTTTCCCGTCCCCGCCGTTATGGTTTCCTGCTGCTGCCGGGCTACGCGCTGATGTCCACCGCATCGGCGGTCGAGCCGCTGCGCGCGGCGAACCTGCTTGGCGGCCGACCGCTTTACGAATTGCAATTCCTCTCGACCGAAGGGGGCTTTTGCCCCAGTTCGGTGGCCGGCGGGTTCGATACCGTTCCGCTGGCCGATGCCGATGAAAACCTGGATATCATGTTCGTGGTGGCCGGGGGCGAGCCGCTGGCGCAGCGCGATCCGCGGGTGCTGGCGTTTGTGCGGCGACTGGCGCGGCGCGGAGTGGCGCTTGGCGGCATCTCTGGCGGGGCCGCGATCCTGGCGGCGGCGGGGGTGATGGCGGCGCGGCGCTTTACCATCCACTGGCAGCATCTTGACGCCATGCGCGAAACCTGGCCCGACGCGCTGATCGAGAGGCGGCTTTTCGTCATCGACCGCGACCGCTTTACCTGCGCGGGGGGCATGGCGCCGCTGGACATGATGCACGCGCTGATCGCCTCGGCCCATGGCGCCGGGCTGGCCCGCGCGGTCAGCGACTGGTTCATCCATACCGGCATCCGCGAGGCCGAGGCGCCGCAACAGCTTGATCCGGCCCGCAAATATGACCTGCACCATCCGGCGCTGGTCGCCATGGTCGAACTGATGACCAGCCATATCGCCGACCCGCTGGGGCTGGACGACCTGGGCCAGCTTTGCGACATGACCCCGCGGCACCTGGAGCGGCTGGCCCAGGCGCAACTGGGCGAAAGCGTGATGCAATTCTATCGCCGCCTGCGGCTGGACAAGGCCAGGGAACTGCTGACCCAGTCCGGCCTGCCGCTGGCCGAGATCGCCCAGGCGACCGGCTTTGCCAGCCGCAGCCATTTCAGCCGCAGCTTTCGCGCGCAGTTCGGCACCAGCCCCTCGGCGCAGCGGCAAAGGCGGCCGGAAAGGCCAGTAAGCGCCGATCCTTAGCGGAGGTCATGCGCGAGGGCGGCGTTACCCGGCGGAAAAGATGCCGCCGACCGGACCGAAGCCGTTACAGGTTCAAAGCGATTCGCCCGCTTCGGAAACCGCATCCAGGACCTGATGCACGTCGCCCGCCTTTTGCGCCAAAAGCAGCGCAAGCTTGGCCAGGAAAACTTCGCTTTTGCCGGGCCCGGCCTTGTCTATCTGCCGGGCCATGGCGTCGTAAACGGCTTCCATTTCTGCCGATGTCATAGCTGATTTCCTTTCCGGAATGTCAGTTCCGCAAATGTTGACGCGACCTCGTCCGGCGTAGCCCTGGACCAGCGCGCGGCGACATAAAGATCGGGCCGCACCAGATATGCCGCGCCGGGCTCGTGCGCGATCCTTTCGGAAGCCTGCAAGGAAACGGGCAGGGCAAAAGCGGACAAGCCCTCGATATTCCGCGCCTCGACCGCGGACGCCAAAGCAGCGTCGAAACACAGCAGCGTGAACCCCGGCCCCAGGTGGTCGGACAAAAAGCCGTCGCCCAGTCGCAGTTCGGGCAGATGCTCGCCGGGCGCCGGCCCGGCTTTCAAACCGCCGGCATCGGAACGAACGGCGGCGCTTTCCGTGTAGCTGTAGGGAACCATCTGCCGCGGATTGGCAAACTCGCCCGCGAAAGAATGCCGCAGGGCAAGCGAAAGAGCAGCGTCACGCATCAGTCTCCAGCCATGCGTGGAAGGCGTCATGAAACGCGCGCTTTTCGAGGCGTTGGCAAAGACATCCAGCGTCGCGCCGCGACGCTCGGGGGAATAGGTGTCCAGCAGCGCTTCACCCGCACGCCCTTGCAGCACCCAGCCCAGCTTCCAGCCGATATTGACGGCGTCGGCCAGCCCGTTGTTCAGGCCCCGCACGCCGAAGATCGGCACGATATGCGCGCTGTCCCCCACGAAGAACACCCGCCCGTCGCGATAATCGTCAAGGGCCAATGTGTTTGCGGAATAGATGCTCCACCATTCCAGGTCCCAGGTCCCGCTGTAGCCCGTCTCGTCCAGCACCGCCTGCACGCTCGCGCGGACGTTCTGTTCAAGAACGGCATCGGCTTCGCTTTCTTCGTCGCGAAGCTGATAGTCGATACGCCAGATATCGTCCGGCTGGCGGTGAATCAGGACCGTTCCGCCGGGGCGGCAGGCGGGATCGAACAGCGCGCGGCGAATGGTGGGGAAATCGATGTCGGCCCGGATGTCGGCGATGACATAGCGGCCCTCAAAATTCTCGCCCTTCAGGCGCTTGCCCCGCATCTTGCGGATCGGGCTGCGCGCGCCGTCGCAGGCAAGGCACCAATCGGCCTTGATCTCGTAGCTGCCAGCCGGATCGCTTACCCGCAGGGCGATCTTTCCGGGGCGATCTATGCCGACCACCTCGCTTTGCCAGCGCGTCTGGATCAGCGGATGGGCCGCGACTGCCTGCCACAGAAACGCCTCGATATACTGCTGTTGCAGGTTGTACATGGGGCGGAACTTTTCGTCCGCGCCGTCCGGCATCTTGAATTCCAGAATCTTCTGTCCGCGATAGAACGATTGCCCCGTGGTCCATCCCAAGGACTTTTCCAGAAAGGGCGCCGCCACCCCCAACCTGTCGAGAATGGCGAGGCTAGAGCGGGAAATGCAGATCGCGCGGCTGCCATCGTTAAAGGTGGGCTTGTTGTCGAACACGACCGAGCGGATGCCTTCGCTGGCCAGTTGCAGCGCTGCCGTCAAGCCGACGGGACCCGCGCCGACGATGGCGACAGGCGTGGGTTCTGCAAGTTCGCCGCGCTGTTGCGGCGGCTCGAAATACGGATAGTCGAAATAAAGCGACTCTGTTTCCCCGCGTCCATCCGGTCTCATATGTTCCCCCCTTTCCCATGGATTGCATCATGGCCATCTAGGGCAATGCCGGCAGGGGGTCTGTCCCCTGAACAAAGGGACATTCCTTCATCATGTCCGCGGCCGCAGGACAATTTTCCGCCGGCGGTGCTATAGGATCTGGCGAAAAGCGCGTGGCACAGCCGATCCATGCGCGCAGGGGGCAGGCAATGATGGATGAGCAGCAGCCGGTTTGCATGATCGGTCACATCGAAAGGTGCCTGGACGCCTGCGGAGGCTCTGATTTCGCACCGCGTTTCGCGGATCTGGCACAGCATACCCACGCCAGCCAGGTGATGGTCTTCGACCTGTCCGACGACCACGCGGCTTGTCTGTTTTCCCGCAACTTCTGCCGCGAGCATCTGGGCGAACGGCTTGCGCGCGAATATCTTGACGGATGGTTCCGCAAGGACCCCCTGCTGCCGGAACTGATGAACCTGCCGCGCGGCCAGCGGCGCATGCACAGGATGAGCGACGCGGCCTCGCTTCCACCCGCCTATCGCGCGCGGTTTTTCGACCTGCCAAAGCTGGCCGGAAAACTGGCGCTTCTGGCCGCCGGAAGCAGGAAAAGGCTGTTCGTCAATTTTTATTTTGGCCAGGATCAGGACAAGCCGGTGGACGAAGCCCTTGCCGGGCTGTTGGCGAAGATCGCCTTGATGCACTATGATGGCATCAGCCGGCTTGCCCCGCCGCCGGCGCTGGATGTGCTCAGCACCCGCGAGCGGCAGGTCTGCCTGGGGATGCTAGAGGGCAAGAAGGCGGAACTGATCGCAGCCGACCTCGACCTGTCGCCGGAAACGGTCTCTACATACCGCAAGCGCGCATATGACAAGCTGGGCATATCGTCGCGCGGCGCCCTCTTTGCGCTTTGCAAGGGGCGCTGAGACATGCCCGCGCCCCCTGTTCTTCAGCTTCGCCGCGCCGCCTCCATGGCGGCGAACAGGACGTCGCGATCGCCGATATGATTCATCAGGATCAGCGCCAGCCGCGACCACAGCCTTAGACTTTGTTCGTCGCTAAGCCCGTCGTGCAGACGGACCAGCGCCTCGTAAAGGTCGTCATGCCCGCCAAGATTGGGCGTCAGGGTCAGTGCTGGCATTGGATCTCTCCCTTGGCACGTCGCAGGGCGGCGCTGATTGCAGCGGGCGTCGGCCGCCGCCACCGCGCGGCGACATATTGATCGGGACGAACCAGGACCGCCGCCCCGGCCGTCAGTCCCAGGCGCTGCGCGGCCAGGCTGCCGGGCTCCAGCGCGACCAGCCGCATATCCGGCAACGGGTCATGCGTTTCGCCGCAGGCAAGCAGCACGAAGCCGTCCCCCAGCTCGTCCAGCAGCCAGCCATTGCCAAAGGGGGCGTCCAGCACCGGCATCCCCGGCGCCACGCCGCCGTCCCACGCATCCTCATCGGGCGTGGAGAGCGGGCTGTCGGCATAGGCGACAGCGGTCGACAACCGTCCCGAATTGACGAAAGGCCGCGCGAAGGCGTGATCCTTGGCAAGTTCCAGCACCGCGTCGCGCAGCGCCTGGCTTGCCGACGACTTGGGCGTCAGGAAATCGGTCGAGCGGGTCGAGTTCAGGATGTTTTCGTCCGCGGTCGCGACGGCTTCGTGATTATATGTCTCGATCAGGCTTTCATCCGCGTTTCCGTTCAGCACCAGATCAAGCTTCCAGCCCAGGTTGTCGGCATCGGCAAACCCGCCATTGCACCCGCGGGCGCCAAAAGGTGAAACCAGATGCGCCGCGTCCCCGGCAAAGACGACGCGGCCATGCACAAAGCGCGCCATGCGCCGGCATTGGAACGTATAGACAGAATACCACTCGCGCTCGAACTCGATCCCTTCGCCCAGCATCGCCCGGATAAAGGTCTCGACGTTTTCGGGGCGGGTCGCGACCTCGCGGTCGATGTTCCAGCCAAGCTGGAAGTCCAGGCGCCAGACATCGTCAGGCTGCTTGTGCATCAGCGCGGACCGGCCGGGGTTGAACGGAGGATCGAACCAGAACCAGCGCTCGGCCGGCATCTCGTGCTTCATGCGGATATCGGCGATCAGGAAGTTATCCTCGAACACCCGTCCTTCGAAGTCGAGGCCCAGCCTGTCGCGGACGGTCGAGCGCGCGCCATCGCAGGCAACGACCCATTCGGCCTGAAGCCTGTAGCCGCCACCTTCGGCCGTGACGGCCAGTTCCACGCCGTCACCCTGCGGCGTGACCGCGTCCACCGCGTGTCCCCAGCGGATATCGACATTGGGCAGGGCGCGGCAGCCGTCCAGCAGATATTCCTCGATATAGTACTGCTGGACATTCACGAATCCGGGACGTTTCTGGTCCTTTACCGGCAGCATGTCGAAGCGATAGACCGGATCTTCGCCCGCACCACGGAAGACCTTGCCGACATTCCATGTCACGCCCTTCTCGACGACCGCGTCGCCGATGCCGAGCCGGTCCAGAATGTCCAGCGAACGCTTGGAAAAGCAGATCGCCTTGGAGCAATGGGCCACGAAGTCCAGCCGGTTCAACACCGTCACCGGATGCCCGCGCCGGCCCAGATCCAGCGCCAGCGCCAGGCCCACCGGACCCGCACCGACGATCGCCACCCGCACCCGGTCCAGCGCGCTGCCAGGTCCAGGCGTCGCGCCCATCTCCTTGTAGACGGGAATGCCCGCAACATTTGCCATGTCGTCCTCCCCCACCCCGGATCAGTTCTGAAGCTTGTCCCAGACCTCGCGGTCGCGCTCGGCAGTCCAGATGCGGGGATGTTCGATCCCGTCATATTCGTCCCAAAGACGCTGGACGTCGAACGGCAGGCAATGCTCGAAGATCGGCCAGGATCCGAACTCGGGCGCCAGGGCATCGCGCGTCGCCTCGAAGGCTTCGCGAAGCGAACCGCCGGCCTTGTGCGCGCGGCCGACATTCTCGATCATGCCGTTCAAGAACTTGCGGGTCTGCTCGACCGCCGCATCGGTTTGCGCCACGCCGCGCGCCACCGCCCCGCGCCCGCCGATCAGGTTCTCGGCCCGATAGGCCTTGACGTTGTCCAGCGTCCTGCCGGCCCAGTCGAAATGATAGGCATCGCCGGTGTAAAGCGCCGCCTTGGCCTCGACCAGGTCCCCGGCAAAAAGGGTCCGGGTCTTGTCGTGCCAGACCGCGATGTCGCCTCCGGTGTGTCCCCGGCCAAGGAAGCGCAGTTCCAGCTTGCCGCGATCGCCGCCCAGGTCGATATCGTGTTCGGTGGCAAAGGTGATGGTCGGCCAGGTCAGGCCGGGCACTTCCTCGGCATTCTTCGCCAGGCGCGGCATGCGGCCGAATTCGCTTTTCCAATCCTGCTCGCCGCGCTCGGCCACCAGCTCGCGCGAGGCGTCCGACATGATGATGTCGCCGGCGTCAAAGGCGCTGGCGCCCAGGACGCGGACCGCATGGTAATGCGTCAGCACCAGGTAACGGACCGGCTTGTCGGTCTGTTCGCGCAGGATCCTCAGCCAGTCGCGCGACGCCGCCGGGGTGGCGCGGGATTCGATGGCGACGACGAAGTCCTCGCCTTCGATGGCACCGACATTGGGATCGCCCTCGGCGGTCAGGGCATAGACGCCCTTGCCCAGGATTTCCAATGTATCGGTCTTGGTTTCGGTATCGGTCGAAGAGGCGAAGGGCTTGGTCATGTTCTCGCTTCCATGCTTTGCTGCTGTCAAAGCCATTTCTATTGAAACGAATCCGGCCTGTATGTCATTATGTCTATCGACAGACCGCCGCGTGGCGCGAACAGGGGACCGGCAAGATGCAGAACTGCGGGCTTTTCGACCCGGACGCGGCGGCGGACCTTCTGGGGGCCCGTGACAATCAGCTCTTCGCGACCCGGCTTCTGGAGATCGCGAACAGCACCGCCGGCATCGAGGAATTGTTCGCCTATCGCGTCGGCGACGATGTGCCGCGGATACTGGCCTCTGCCAGCCGTCTTGGGGACGTGGCCGAACGTGCCCGCGCCTATGCCCGCCGCTTTCACCACAGCGATCCGGTTGCGCAAGCGCGCCGGGCCACCCGCCCCGGCAACGGCTTCGCGTGCCGGATCCCGGCCCAGGCCATCAGCCTGGGCGCCTATCGCAGCCTTTGCTTTGACCGTCCGCGATTTGCCGAAAAGATCTGCTTTGGCTGGTGCAGGGCGGATCACGCGCTGGTCGTGACCTTTTATCAGCGCCGCGATGCCGCTGAACCGGATATGGCGCAACTAGGCGCGCTGGCCCAACTGGCGATGACCGGCCTGACCCGCCTTGCCCAGTCGCCCGCCCCCTTGCTGGCAGAGGTGCAGGACCGGCTGGCGCAGGCCTATCCGGTCCTGACGGCGCGCGAACGGGAAATCTGCGCCCGCACTATCGCTGGGCAAACGGCTCGCGCGATCGGCGAAGAATTGGCCCTGGGTGTAAGCACCGTCCTGACCTATCGCCAGCGGGCCTATCAGAAGCTGGGGATAAGCAAGTCCAACGACCTGCTGGCGGCGATCATGCACTGAGCGGCGGGGATTTCCGCAACATCGCGCGGCCTTTCAGATTCGGTGACCCAGGGCGCAAGGGGGCCGCGGCTTCGGTCAGTCGTCCCCTTGGGCCAGGATCCGCGCCAGGCCGCGTTCGAAACCCGCGATGTCGTTGCCCAGCAGGGTGCGCAGCTCATTCTGGAATTCGTCGGCAACAGCGGAAAGCCGCTTCATCAGCGCCTCGCCCTGCGGCGTCAACTCCAGCGCGATCAGCCGCCGGTCGCCGTCATGCCCCGACTTGACGACATGGCCGGCCTCTTGCAGGCGGCTTGCAGCGCGGCTGACCACGGACTTGTCCAGGTTCACCTGCCGCGTGATGTCGCGCACGCTGACCGCGCCGGAATGGCTAAGATGCGCCATCACGCGCCATTCCGGGACGCTAAGGCCGGCAATGGCGGCATAACGGGCGGCAAAGCGCCGGCTGACCTCGGCGGCGGCGACCGAAAGCCGATAGGGCAGGAACTGGTCCAGTTGGAATGTCATCGTAGCCTCCTTTCCAGGCAGACCACCCCATATCCGTTGCATATGCAACAGGCTTGACAAGAACGGGGCGGCGGGGCCAATATCGTTGCAACGTCAACGAATATGCAGGAGGAACCCGAATGACCACCCACGACCTGCCGCGCGGCATGATCCGCGCCACGGGCACGACCGGCACGCATGAAGGCTACATGCCCGGCTTTGGCAACGACTTCGAAACCGAGGCGCTGCCCGGCGCCCTGCCCCAGGGCCAGAACAGCCCGCAGAAATGCAATTATGGCCTTTATGCCGAGCAGTTGTCGGGCACGGCCTTTACCGCCCCGCGCGGCCAGAACGAGCGGACCTGGTGCTATCGCATCCGCCCATCGGTCCATCACACCGGACGTTTCAGCCCGATCGACGTGCCCTATTGGAAGACCGCGCCCAATATCGACGACGGCATCGTCAGCCTGGGCCAATACCGCTGGGATCCGATTCCCGTGCCGGATCAGGACCTGACCTGGATCACCGGGATGCGCACCATCACCACAGCCGGCGATGTGAACATCCAGGTCGGCATGGCGTCGCATGTCTATCTGGTCACGCGGTCGATGCAGGACGAATACTTCTTTTCCGCCGACAGCGAACTGCTGGTCGTGCCGCAGGAAGGCCGGCTGCGCTTTTGCACCGAACTGGGCGTCATCGACCTGGAGCCGAAGGAGATCGCCATCATCCCGCGCGGGCTCGTTTACCGGGTCGAGGTGCTGGAGGGCCCGGCCCGCGGCTTCGTCTGCGAAAATTACGGCCAGAAGTTCGACCTGCCGGGCCGCGGACCCATCGGCGCCAACTGCCTGGCGAACCCGCGCGACTTCAAATGCCCCGTCGCGGCCTTCGAGGACCGCGAGACCCGGTCGCGCGTGGTCATCAAATGGTGCGGCCAGTTCCACGAAAGCTTCATCGACCACAGCCCGCTGGACGTGGTGGCCTGGCACGGCAACTACTGCGCCTATAAATACGACCTGCGGACCTATTCGCCGGTGGGCGCGATCCTGTTCGACCATCCCGACCCGTCGATCTTTACCGTGCTGACCGCGCCGTCCGGGCAGGAAGGCACCGCCAATATCGACTTCGTGCTGTTCCGCGAGCGCTGGATGGTCGCTGAGCACAGCTTCCGTCCGCCCTGGTATCACAAGAACATCATGTCCGAACTGATGGGCAATATCTATGGCCAGTATGACGCCAAGCCGCAGGGCTTTGCGCCCGGCGGCATCAGCCTGCACAATTGCATGCTGCCCCACGGTCCCGACCGCGACGCGTTCGAAGGCGCGAGCAACGCGGAACTGAAGCCGGAAAAGCTGGACAACACCATGTCCTTCATGTTCGAGACCCGCTTTCCCCAGCATCTGACCCAGTTCGCCGCCAGGGAAGCGCCCATGCAAGAGGAATATGTCGAAGTCTGGAACCAGCTTACCAAGAAGTTCGACGGAACGCCGGGCGTGAAGTGAACCCCGGCAGCGGTGCGGCCATCCCGCACCGCTGCCGCCATCTGGCCAGCATCCGCCCCCGCCATGGCCTTCGCCGGCGGGGCGCAATAGCACCCTGTCGCGATGCGCCGGCCCTCCGCTTCCGTCGCCGCGAATCGTCCTGCCTGACACCTGGGCTGCCCTGTCCCCCCAAACCCGCCCGGCGATCGCGGCGTTTCGCTGGTTGTCCGGCCGTCTGCCACGGCGTTTTCCTCAGTCCAAGAATCTTATTGCATCTGAAACAAATCCTGCTACTGGTTTCAAATGCAACTTTCCGGGTCGCCCGGAAACAGCAGGAAAACAGACTGAAGAGGCACCTGATGGTCGATCAACCCCTGCGCAGCTGGGTCGCTGCCGCAAATGAAGCCGATTGCGACTTTCCGATCCAGAACCTGCCTTATGGCGTGTTCTCGGTGGGCGGACAGGCGCCGCGCTGCGGGGTCGCGATCGGGGACATGATCCTGGATCTGGCGGAATGCGAGGCGCGCGGGCTGGTCGACGCCGGGGGTGCGTTCGGGCGGCCGGTGCTGAACGACTTCATCGACCAGGGGCGCGGCGCCTGGGACAACATGCGGACCCGGCTTACCACCTTGCTTGCCGAGGACGGCGACCGCAGCCTGCCGCTGGTGCCGATGGCCGATGCAACCCTGCACCTGCCGATCCGGGTGGCCGAGTTCACCGATTTCTATGCGTCCCGGAACCACGCCTTCAACGTGGGCGTGCTGTTCCGGGGGCCGGAAAACGCGCTGCCCGCGCAATGGACGCATATGCCCATCGGCTATAACGGCCGGGCGTCCTCGGTGGTGGTATCCGGCACGCCGATCCGCAGGCCGATGGGTCAGGTCAAGGGCGAAGACGGGCCCCTGTGGACCGCCTGCCGCCGCCTGGACCTGGAAATGGAACTGGGCGCCATCGTCGGCGCCGGCAGCCGGATGGGACAGCGCATCGGCGTGGACCAGGCCGAGGACATGATCTTCGGCTATGTGCTGCTGAACGACTGGTCGGCGCGCGACATCCAGGCCTGGGAATACCAGCCGCTTGGTCCTTTCCAGTCCAAGGCGCTTGGCACCACGATCAGCCCCTGGATCGTGACGCAGGCGGCGCTGGAGCCGTTCCGCTGCGAAGGCGCGGAACGCCTGAACCCGCTGCTGCCCTATCTTCAGGAAAAACGGCCCGGTTTCTATGATCTGACGCTTGGCTGGACCATGAACGGCCAGCGCATGGCGCAGACGAACTACAACGTCATGTATTATTCCTCGGCGCAGCAACTCGCGCATCACGCGGTTTCCGGCTGTCCGATGCGGGTGGGCGACCTGCTGGGGACCGGCACCATTTCGGGCCCGGCGCTTGACCAGACCGGCGCGCTGCTTGAAATGACGCAGGGCGGCAAGACGCCGGTTCAGGTCGGCGCCGAACAACGCACCTTCATCGAGGACGGCGACGAGATCGGCCTATACGGATATGCCCAGGGGGACGGCTATCGCATCGGCTTTGGTCCCTGCACCGGCAAGATCATCCCGGCGCAGGAATGACGCCGATGGCTGCCCAGCCCAAGGCGAAGCCGGTCCTGCACGACTATTGGCGGTCCTCGGCCTCTTACCGGGTGCGGATCGCGCTGAATCTCAAGGGGATCGCCTTCGACCGGGTGTCGGTCGATCTGGTGGCCGGCGACCAGCGGCATCCCCGGCATCTGGCGGTGAACCCGCAGGGTCTGGTGCCCGCGCTACAGATCGACGGGCTGGTGCTGACGCAATCGCTGGCGATCCTGGACTATCTGGACGAGACGCGCCCGCAGCCGCCCTTGCTGCCATCCGCACCTGCCGCGCGGGCCCATGTCCGCGCACTGGCGCTGGCCATCGCCTGCGAGATCCACCCCGTCTCGAACCTTGCGGTGCTGGCACGGGTCGAGGCGCTGGCAGGCGCCGAAGCGCGTGCGGACTGGAACCAGGACAACATCGCAAGCGGATTGCTGTCGATCGAGGCGATGCTGGATCACCCCGGCTTCGTCGGCCGCTTCTGCCAGTATGACGCGCCGTCCATGGCCGACTGCACCTTGATCCCGCAGCTTTACAATGCGACCCGCTGGGGCGTGGGTTTCAGCCACCTGCCCCGCATTTCCGCCGTGGCGCGCGCCTGCGCGGCACATCCGGCCTTTGCGGCCGCCCATCCGGACCATTTCGACCTGCGCAGGAGGCAAGGGTCATTGAGGGAGAGAGCATGAAACCGATCCACCTGACCCTTGCGGGCCTGATCCTGTCCGCCATGCCATTGGCGGCCGAAGAACTGATCATGTCGTCCTGGCTGCCGCCCAAGCATCCGGTCGTCGTCAACGCCTTCCAGCCCTGGGCCGAAGACGTCGAGCGCGTGACCGAGGGCCGCGTGACGGTCCGCATCATGGGCAAGCCGCTTGGCAGCCCGCCCGCGCATTTCGACATGGCGCGCGACGGGATCGCGGACATCACCTATGGCCTGCATTCCTTTACCGAGGACAACCGCTTCAACCGGGCGCAACTGGGCCAGTTCAGCTTTCTGGGCGACGACGCCGTCGCCAATTCCAAGGCCTTCTGGTCGATCTATGGCGGCAAGCTGGATGCGGCCGAAGAACATGCGGGCACGCATCTTCTGGGCCTGTTCATGCACGGCCCCGGCCTTTTGCACAACAACGTCCGCAAGATCGAAACGCCGGCCGACATGCAGGGCATGAAGATCCGCGTTCCCGGCGGCTATGTTGGCGAACTGGTCTCGGCGCTCGGGGCCTCGCCGCTCTTCATGTCCTCGCCCGAGGTCTATGAGAAACTGTCCCGCGGCGTCATCGACGGCGTGGCCTTCACCTATGAAGCCATGACCGCCTTCAACCTGACCGACCACATCAAGTATTCAATGACGGTTCCCGGCGGCATCTACAACACCACCTGGTTTTTCGTGATCAACGAAGGCAAGTGGAACAGCCTGTCCGCCGAAGATCGCGCAGCCATCGACGCCATCTCTGGCGAAGCCTTTGCCGAACGCGTGGGCCAGGCCTGGAACGACGCCGACACCGCCGCCAAGCAGGAAGTCGGCGACGCGGTCGAATTCTATCAGGCCAGCCCCGAGGTCGTGACCGCGCTGCACGAGGCTGCCACGAAGATCGAACAGGCATGGGCAGAAAGCCTGGGCGAGCATGACGGCGCCGCCGCCCTGGCGGCATTCCGCGAGATGACCGGGGTCAAGGTCGAATGACCCCCTCCTCCTGCCCCTTTTCGGAAGAGCCGGCCCCGGACATGATTCCGGGCCGGACGCCGCATCGGCAGGCCGGCTGGTATCGCGTGCTGGCGGCGGTTGCCGCTTTGCTGATCGCGATGCTGATCGGCGTGACCTGCATCGACGTGATCGGCCGCTATCTGATGAACCGCCCCTTCGGCGCGGCTTACGAACTGACGCAGATACTGCTTGCCGCGCTTGTCTTCGTGGCGCTGCCCCTGACTTCCGCTGATGGCGGCCATGTCGAGGTCGATCTGGCGCTGCACCTGTTTCCCAAATGGCTCCAAGACCTTCTGGGACGGCTGGCCGGGATCGTCTCGGCCGTCGTCCTGGGCTATTTCACCTGGCGCCTGGCGTTGCTGGGCGTCGCCCAGATGCACGAAGGCACGCACAGCGCCTCGCTGTTGCTGCCGATGGCGCCCCTGGCCTTTCTGGCGGCGGGCAGTTGCGCCCTGTCGGCCGTTGTCATGCTGCTGCCGAAAGGAACGCCATGACCCTTTCCCTGATTGCTCTTGCCGTCCTGCTGGTGCTGGTCTTTGCGCGGGTGCCGATCGCCTTTGCGATGGCCTTGGTCGGGGGCGTGGGCTTTGCGATCATGCGGGGCTGGACCCCGGCCGGCGCGATGATTGGCAACGCGGTCTACGAGACGGGATTGAACTATTCCCTGTCCGTGGTGCCGCTGTTCATCTTCATGGGCAACGTCCTGGCGGGGTCGGGCATCGCGCAGGGATTGTTCGCGGCGGCGGACCGGGTGTTCGGCAGGATGCGCGGCGGCCTTGCCATGGCCACCGTCCTTTCCTGCGGCGGCTTTTCTGCGGTCTGCGGATCGTCGCTGGCCACCGCCGCGACCATGTCCAAGGTCAGCATGCCCTCGATGCGGCGCTTTGGCTATTCCGACAGCCTTGCAACCGGCGCCATCGCAGCGGGCGGGACGCTTGGCATCCTGATCCCGCCTTCGGTGGTGCTGATCATCTTCGGCCTGCTGACCGAGGCGGATATCGGCAAGCTGTTCCTGGCCGGCATCATTCCCGGCATCGTCGGGATCATCGGCTACCTGCTGGCCGTGATGGTGGCGGTGCGGCTGAAGCCGGAGCTGGCGCCCAAGGTCGGCGAGGTCCACCCGCTGACCCGCAGGGACGCCATCAGCGTCGTGGCCGTGCTGGCCCTGTTCGTGTTCATCATGGCCGGCATCTATGGCGGGTTCTTCACGCCGATCGAAGCCGCGGGAATGGGCGCGGCGGCGGCTTTGCTGATCGCGCTGGTGACGGGCGGGCTGACCCGCGCCGCGCTCTGGACCGCCTTTCTTGACAGCGCCACCGCTTCGGCCATGATCTTTGCCATCATCATCGGTGCCGAGATCTTTGGCAATTTCATCACCTTCGCGGGCCTGCCAGACACCTTGTCGGATATCGTCGGAGATCTTGGCCTGTCGCCTTGGGTCGTGCTGCTGGTCATCGTGGCGATCTATGTGGTCCTGGGCTGCTTTCTGGAAAGCCTGTCGATGATCCTGCTGACGGTTCCGGTATTCTATCCCCTGGTGGTGGACCTGGATTTCGGGCTGCAAATCCTTCAGGACCCGGACATGGTGCTGATCTGGTTCGCGATCATTGTCGTGGTGGTGACGGAAATCAGCCTGATCACGCCGCCGATCGGCATGAACGTCTTTGTGCTGCGTTCGGTCCTGCCCGACGTCACGCTGGGGACGATCTTCCGGGGCGTCTTCGTGTTCTGGGCGGCCGATATCGTGCGGCTGGCGCTGATCATCGCGGTTCCGGCCCTGTCCCTCTACCTCGTGGCTTGACCGCAATGTCCCGTTTCGCTTGCTATGGCTGGGCGGGCGGGGCATCTGCACCAGCCGACAGCAAAAGAGGCCAATATGCGTATCGAGACCTTTTTTCCCTATCGGCTTGCCGTGGTTGCCGAAGCCTTTTCGCGCCAGCTTGTCGAAGTCTATGGGCGCGAACACGGTCTCTCGCGGGAAGAGTGGCGATTGCTGTTCCTGCTGGAGGACGCCGGCTCTCTTAACTCGCTGCAAATCTCTCAGCGCACTTCGCTGGACAAGGTGTAGGTCAGCCGGGCCGCCACGCGGCTGGAGGCAAAGCGTCTGATCACGCGCGAGATCCTGAGCAGCGACCGCCGCCTGCGGCAATACGCCATCACCGAAAGCGGCAGGGCGCTGTTCGGCGCGGCCTTCTCGGGCGTTGCGGCGCGTGCCGACCAGATATTGGGGGCCATGTCCGAAGCCGACAGGGCGGCCTTGCAGCAGGGTTTGACTGCCCTAGACAAGGCCGTCGCAAGCCTCTCGACGGACAGCCCGCGGCCGCGGACCGCGCCAGGCGAAATTGCATAGACCGCAGCCGGTCTAAATTCCGGCTCTATCGACCGGTTCGGCGAAGGAGCAGGGAAATCGCGCCCTGCATGGCGGCATGTTCATCGTGGGGTGGCGTCGGCCATTGCGGCATCGCCGATGCTTCTGATCGACGCGCGGCCTGGTGCCGCGCGGTCTCAGGTTGTCCTGGTCGGCCCAGGGGGGCTTTGCCCCCCGCGTCCCCACGGCCCCTTGATGGGGCCGCGGGGTCGCTCCCCCCAGGATATTTGGCCACGAAAGAAGCGATCAGAGCTTGCCGGTCAGGTCCGGGACCACGGTCGATGACGGTCTTGCCCAGCACTTGCTGCGCCGCCCGCCGCGCTGCAATAGCGCCGGATCGGTTTTCGGGGTCAAGACGATCTCGGGCCGCGGCATCAGCGGGGCGGATTGAAGGAATGCGTGATCAGGAAGTCGCGGCGAAAGGCGTCGGACATGCCGTTGCGGGGCGCAACGCGCGAAGCCTATGAGATCGCCTCGCGATTATAAGGTGCGCAGGAACGAATATGATCCTTGATATGGCTTGCCGCCGCCCTGCCTGCTGCGCGGCACGGTCCCCGCTTGCTGCGGTTCAATATTCTGCGCGTTCCGGCTATAGGCGGATGGGCCCGCCCTTCGCTGTCAACAAACGAGAATGCCGGAATAATGACGGAACCGCTGCAAGATTTTCTGACCGCCCATCCCTGGATCTACACGCTCGCGGCTTTGGCCATGCTGGCGATAGCTGCGATTTTCGCCAATTTCGTCGTCAAGAAGATCTTGCTGCGCGTTCTCAATCACGTTCTGGGCCGCACGGTCTATGGACGCGACAAAGAACTGCGCCGCCACGGCGTGATCGAGCGCCTGGCCAATATCATGCCGGCTTTCGTCATTGCCTCGGGTATCGCCTTGGTGCCGCATTTGCCGGCGGCCGCCGTCACCATCGTTCGCAACGTAGCCAATGCCTTTATCATCGTGACGCTGGCCATGGCGCTGGCCGCGGCCCTGAACGTGGTGGACACCATCTATCACCGCCGCCCGGCCGCAAGGCTGAAACCGATCAGAAGCTATATCCAGATCGTCAAGATCGCCATCTATGCGATCGCCGCGATCCTGATGATCGCGACGCTGATCGACCGCTCTCCGCTTATCCTGCTGTCGGGGCTGGGCGCCATGGCCGCGGTTCTGATTCTGGTGTTTCAGGACACGCTGCTGTCGCTGGTCGCGGGGATCCAGATTTCCTCGACCGACATGGTGCGCGTGGGCGATTGGATAGAAATGCCGGCCCTGGACGCGGATGGCGATGTCGTCGAAATCGCCCTGCACACCGTTCGGGTGCAGAACTGGGACAAGACCATTACCACGATTCCGATCCGCAAGCTGGTGACGGAATCCTTCAAGAACTGGCGCGGCATGCAGGAGGCGGGCGGGCGCCGCATCAAGCGTTCGGTCAACCTTGACCAGACCAGCATCCGTTTCCTGTCAGAAGAAGAGATCGGGCGGCTAAGCCGCTTTCGCCTGCTGGAAAGCTATCTGAAGCGAAAGCAGCTAGAGTTGAGGGAATGGAACAGCAGGCTTGGCGAAAAGGGCGCCGTGACCGCGAACACGCGCCGCATCACCAATATCGGCACATTCCGCGCCTATGTAGAGGCTTATGTGCGCGCCCATCCGGGAATCCACCAGGACATGACCATCCTGGTGCGCCAGCTGCAACCAGGGCCAGAGGGGCTGCCGCTGGAAATATACTGCTTCACGAAAACCATTGCCTGGGCGGATTACGAAGCCATCCAGTCGGATATCTTCGACCATCTGATCTCTGTCCTGCCGGAATTCGGCCTGTCGGTCTTTCAGTCGCCCAGCGGCGCAGACGTCAGATCCTGGGGCATGGATCGAACCGCCCTGCCCCGACCGGCAATGGCCTGAGCCAGGGGCGCGGCGGCGCGGCTGGCGTCACGAAAGCCGTGCGACATGGAACGCGTTTCCCAGGGGCCGGTGCCGGCCATCCGGCCTTTCTTCGTGATCCTGGCCGGGAAAACAGCCCACCTGGCACCGCCGGCAAGGATCATTTCCCGCAAACGGGTGGACACTCGGGCGTGGTGGATTATGATCAATGCACTGGGGATGATCGCCGGAATGGTCCGGTTTGCGCTTGAAGGCATGGTCTTCGCGCCTTGATCGCAATGGAATGAATGCAAGGCGGCCTGCACGGACAAGCGGGCCGGCAACATTGTTTGGAGTTCGCTTTTGTCAGATTTGCAGACTGGTCACGATGGCTCGTCCAGCGTGAAAGTTCGGGCAAGAAACATCTACAAGGTCTTCGGCGACGAGCCGGAGCGCGCACTGAAAATGGCCGTGGCCGGAGAGGCGAAGTCCGACATCCTCGCCGCGACCGGATGCACGATCGGCGTTGACAATGCCAGTTTCGAGATCCTTTCGGGCGAAATCTTCGTCATCATGGGCTTGTCGGGTTCGGGCAAGTCCACGCTGTTGCGGCTGCTGAACCGCCTGATCGAACCCACGTCCGGCAGTATCGAGATCGGGGGGCAGGACATCACCCGCATGTCCCGGCGCGACCTGATCACCCTGCGGCGCCGGGAAATGAGCATGGTGTTCCAGTCCTTTGCCCTGTTGCCCAATCGCAGCGTTCTGGACAATGTGGCCTTCGGGCTGGAGGTCTCGGGCATGGCCGAGGGACAGCGCAAGGACAAGGCCATGGCGGCGCTGGAGGCGGTGGGCCTGACCCCCTATGCGCATAGCCGCCCGGACGAGCTTTCGGGCGGCATGAAGCAGCGCGTGGGCCTGGCCCGCGCCCTGGCGACCGAGCCGGGCATCCTGCTGATGGACGAGGCGTTTTCGGCCCTCGACCCGCTGATCCGCACCGAAATGCAGGACGAGCTGATCCGGCTACAGGCCGAAAGCAGCCGCACCGTCGTCTTTGTCAGCCATGACCTGGACGAGGCCATGCGCATCGGTGACCGCATCTGCATCATGCAGCATGGGCGCATCGTGCAGATCGGCACCCCCGATGAAATCGTGTCCAAGCCGGCGAACGATTATGTGCGGTCGTTCTTTCGCAATGTCGATGTCTCGCAGGTCTTTAAGGCCCGCGACATTGCCCGCAAAAGCCGCCTGACGATCATCGAACGCCACGGGGTCTCGGCGGCCTCGGCCCTGCGGCAGATGGAACGCTCGGGCCATGACTTCGCGGTGCTGGTGGGGCGGGACGGGCGCTATCACGGCATGATCAGCCAGGACCTGCTGGTGGAAAAGCTGCGTGGCCAGGCCGCCGATCCCTATCGCGAGGCCTTCTTGCCGGAACACCATCCGATCCCGGCCGCCGAACCCCTGTCCAACATCCTGGGCCGGGTCGCCGAAAGCCGCTGGCCGCTGCCCGTCGTGGAAGAGGACGGCCGCTATATCGGCTCGATCAGCAAGTCCTCGCTTCTTGAAACCCTTGACCGCGCCGGTTGAGCCGAACGGAACGGATAGCATCATGAAGCTGGATTTCAGTATCGGACAAGGGGCCGATATCGTCGTCAATTACATCCTGGACAATTTCACCCCGGCGCTCGACGCGATCGCGGCCACGATCGGCTTTGTCGCCAATGGCGTGCAGGATCTTCTGGTCGCGATTCCCTCGCTGGCCGGGATCGTCATCCTGACCCTGCTGTCGCTGTGGCGCGTCGGCTGGAAATTCGCGGTCTTCGCGCTGCTGGCGTTGGCGCTGGTCGAACATATGGGCCTGTGGCGGGCCATGATGCAGACCCTGGCGCTGGTCCTGTCGGCCACGCTGATCGCGGTGGTGCTGGGCATTCCCCTGGGCATCGCCATGGCGCGGTCCCAGCGGGTCGCCGGCCTGGTGCGCCCGGTGCTTGACCTGATGCAGACCATGCCGGCCTTTGTCTATCTGATACCGGCGGCGATGTTCTTTGGCCTGGGCGTGGTGCCGGGCACCATCGCCACGGTGATCTTCGCCATGCCGCCCATGGTCCGGCTGACCAACCTGGGCATCCGCCAGGTCCACCCCGAATATGTCGAGGCCGGGCTGGCCTTTGGCTGCACGCCCTGGCAGTTGCTGTTCAAGGTGCAACTGCCCAACGCCATGGCCTCGATCATGGCGGGGGTGAACCAGACCATCATGCTGTCCTTGTCGATGGTGGTCATCGCCTCGATGATCGGGGCGGGGGGGCTGGGCAACCACGTCCTGACCGGCATCCAGCGCCTTGATGTGGGCGCCGGCTTCGAAGGCGGCCTTGCGGTCGTCGTCCTGGCGGTGATCCTGGACCGGATCACGCAAAGTTTGGGCAAGGGCGGATCGGGCCTCTTCCGCCGCCTTTCCCTTCGCTCGGCCGCTGCATCGCCCGCCGGAAAATCTGCCGGCGGCTAACCTTGGCCGAACCAATGGCGGGGCCTGCGCCCTGCCCGAACTCCTGAAACCCATAAGGAGAACCCATGTTCAAGACCTTCAAGATCGTCGCGCTGTCCGCCGCTGCGGCGGGCGCCTCGATGACCGGCGCATTCGCCCAGGACGGCGAGCCGGTCAGGATCGGCTGGGCCGCATGGTCGGATGCCGAATTCGTCACCAAGCTGGCCGAGAAGCTGATCGAGGACAACCTGGACACCCAGGTCGAACTGATCCAGACCGATGTCGCGCCGCTTTACCAGGGCCTGTCGCGCGGCGACATCGACCTGATGATGATGGCATGGCTGCCCGAAACCCATGCCGACTATTACGCCCGCATCAAGGATGACGTGGAAACCCTGGGCACCATCTATGACGGCGCCAAACTGGGCTGGGTCGTACCCACCTATATCCCCGAAAGCGACATCGCCTCGATCGAGGACCTGAACAAGGACGAGGTCAAGGAAAAGCTGGGCGGCATGGTGCAGGGCATCGACCCCGGCGCCGGCCTGACCCGGCTGTCGCAGCAGGCGATCAGCGATTACGGCCTGGACTATGAGCTTCAGATCTCCAGCGAGGCCGGGATGCTGACCACCGTGGACCGCGGCATGCGCTCCGAGGATTGGTTCGTCGCAACCGCCTGGAGCCCGCACTGGATGTTCGGGAAATACGAGCTGCGCTATATCGACGACCCCAAGGGCTCGCTTGGCGCGGCCGAGCATGTGGACATCCTGTCGGCCAAGGATTTCAAGGCCGAGCATCCCGAGGTCGCGGCCTTCCTGTCGCGGATGAACCTGCCCATCGCCGAGCTGGAAGCCAGCATGTTCGAGGCGCAGGAAACCTCGTACGAGGCCGCGGTCGAGAAATATATCGCGGACCATCCCGACCGCATCAAGGAATGGCTGGGGCAAAGCTGACCCGCATCGCGATGCGCCCTGGACCGGGCGCATCGCAGGCGAGAAAGCCTTGACCTGTGCCCGCCGGCCGTGGGACCAAAGGCCGTCACGGCCGGTCACGGGGTTGAAATCCCTGCGCTTGGCAGTAAGCCCTGACCGCGGCGATAAAGCGTCGGGTATGCGGGCGCAGCGGTGCGGCTTGCTGGCTGATCACGCCCGAGACGAAATCCGGGCTTTCGTCGTCCTCGGTCAGGCGCACGATGCCGGACCGGGCGAATAACGCCCCCAGCGTCTTGGCGGTCGAGATCAGCAGGCGCGACCCGCGCAGCGCCTCGATGGCGGGCACCAGCGCGTTGGTGCGCAGCACGTAGCGCCGCCTTGAGCGCAGCGCCGAAGAGGGATCGTAGTCGTATTCGAATTTGTGATTGATCCAGCTTTCCGCAAGAAGGTCGGCTTCGGTGATGCGGTCCTGGCGCAAAAGCGGATGCGAGGCGTCGCAGTAAATGTCGTATTTCGCGCAGATGATCGGCTCGAAACCGTAGGCGCCGCCCTTCAGGTATTCCGGCGAGATCACACCGAAGGCCACGTCGTGGCGCCGGGTTTCCAACCCCCGCATCCGCGCGTCATGTTCGATCACGTCGAGATGGATCGAGACCTCGGGATTGTCGCGGCGATAGCTTTCGATGACATGCGGCAGAATGCCGTAACCCCAGCTATCGCCAGAACAAATCGGCAGGATTAACCGGGTCTGGTGCAGGCTGTGGTCGATGTCCTCGCGCGCGTTGTTCAGGGCGCGCACCGCCCGGCTGGCATAGATGTATAGCGTCTTGCCGGCATCCGACAGTTCGGCCCCCTGCGGCGTGCGCTCGAACAGGGGGGTGCCATAGCGGTCCTCAAGCAACCGGATCGTGCGCGACAGCGCCGGTTGCGAGATGTTCAGCGCCTCGGCCGCGCGCGAGATGTTGCGGTGTTCGGCCACGGCAAGGAAGCGCAGGTAATCGTCCATCAATCATCCGATCATTCAATTTCCTGATACCGTATCCAGTTTTGGCATTTGCATAAACACCCCTGCTGTGGCTTTTCGTCGCAGGAAATACGCCGAGGGAGGAAGCCGCATGTCCGTCAGCTCTAACAAAGGGCTGTGGTCGTTCATTTTGCCGACGTTTCTGACGCTTGGGGCAATCACGGTCACGCCGATCCTTGCGACCTTCGGCATCAGCCTGCTTTATATCAACCTGACGATGCCCGGCCCGCCGATGTTCGTCGGGCTAGAAAACTATGCCGAGTTGATGGCCGACAGCCGGTTCTGGAACTCGGCCGTGGTGACGGCCGAACTGATCTTCATCCCGGTCGCGGCCCAGATCGCCATCGGGCTGCTTCTGGCCATGGTGCTTAAGGAAAAGCTGGCGGGCACGCGCTGGATGCGCATGGCCTTCCTGCTGCCCGCGGTGATCCCGCCTGCCGTCAGCGGCCTGATCTGGAAGCTGTTCATCGTGCCCGGCGCCGGCGGACTGGCCTGGCTGGGCGGCGTCTTTGGCGCCGACATGTCGCTGGACCTGCTCAGCATGCCGTCCAGTGCGCTGGCGGTCGTCATCGTCGCCTCGGTCTGGACGGGCACGCCTTTTGTGGCGCTGCTGTTCCTGTCGTCGCTGGAATCCGTCGGCGACGACCAATACGAAGCCGCGCGCATCGACGGGGCAAGCTGGTTCCAGTCGCATTGGCACATCTCGCTGCCCGAGCTGCGCCCGGCGATCATCACCGTGACGGTGTTTCGCATCCTGGAGGCGCTGGCGATCTTTCCGATCATCTTCGTGCTGACCGGCGGCGGGCCTGCCGGATCGACCGAGCCGGTCAACTACCTGGCCTATGTCAACGGCTTCGAATACCTGCGCGTGGATTATGCGGCGACCATCATCGTCAGCTTCTTCATCGTGATGATGGCGCTTTGCGCGCCGTTCCTGGTCGGCATCGCCCGGCGCGAAGCGAAGGAGGCAAGGTGATGCTGCGCACCCGCGAAAAGCTGTTCTGCTACGGCGTGGCGGCGCTGTTCATCGCCTTCCTGCTGGCGCCGATCCTGTGGATGCTGTCATCGTCGTTCAAGGGCCCGCTTGGCATCTTCGCCAAGCCGCCGGTGCTGGTCGGCGACGTGACGCTGGAAAATTATCGCCAGGTGCTGTCGGACAAGACCTTCCTGCGGTCGTTCCTGAACTCGATCCTGGTCTCGGCGGGAACGGTCTTGGCCTCGATGCTGCTGGCGCTGCCTGCGGCCTATGGGCTGTCGCGCTTGCGCTCGGTCGCCAAGGCGGGGCTTCTGTCCTGGGTGCTGCTGGTGCGGGCCGCGCCGGGGATGATCTTCGTGATCCCCTATTTCGTGGCCTTTAACCAGATCGGGCTGATGGATACGCGGACCGGGCTGATCGTCATCAACACGGTCTTCACCGCGCCGCTGGCGATCTGGATCCTGATCGCCTTTTTCGACGCCATCCCGCTTGAGATCGAAGAGGCGGCCGTCGTCGACGGCGCGACGCGCTGGCAGACCTTTCTGCGGGTATCGCTGCCCATGGCGGCGCCGGGCATCGTTTCGGCCGCGATCCTGGTCTTCATCTTCTCGTGGAACGAATTCCTGTTCGCGCTGACCCTGACCCAGGTCGAGGCCAAGACCGCCGCCGTCGCGATCCTGAACTACATGGCCTATCAGGGCACCGAATGGGGCAAGATCGCCGCCGCCGGCATCATCATCTTGCTGCCCGTCGCCGTCTTCGCCGTCGCCATCCGCAAATACTTCATCCAGACCGCCGCCGGCGGGGTGAAGGGATAAGCGCCGCCATCGCATCGAACAGGAGGAAACGAGATGCGCATTCCGACCACTGCAAGACTGCTTGCCGCCGTGGGCGTGCTGGCCGGCCTTGCCGCCACCACCGCGCTGGCACAGGACAAGCCTTATGAGGGCGTGACGCTGCGCGTCCTCAGCACCCAGCAGCCCTGGGACGCCGAGATCGAGAAGCGCGTCGCCGCCTTCGAGGAAGAGACCGGCGCGGATGTCCAGTTCGATCTTTATGCCTTTGGGCAGGCGGTGCAAAAGATCGGGGTCGAACTTTCGACCGGCTCGCCCGCCTATGACGTGTTCTTCCTGGAAGCCTCGGACGTGCCGCGCTATGCGGCGGCGGGCCGGCTTGCGCCTTTCGACGATGCCATCGCAGCAATGGAAGGCTTCGACGGCGCCGATTTCATCCCGACGACGCTGGAAGCCTTCAAATATGACGGCAAGCAGATGGGCGTGCCCTATTTCGCCGCCACCCAATTGAACTATTGGCGCGGTCCGGTCCTGGCCGAGGCGGGCTTCGACAAGGCGCCCGAGACCTTCGAGGACATGCTCTCGATCTGCAAGGCGCTGAAGGAAAAGGGCGTCGCGCCCTGCACGGCGCTGCGCGGCAAGCCCAATACATCGGAAAACGTCTGGTATTGGACGCAGATCATGCTGGCCCAGGGCGGGCATTGGGTCAAGGACTATCCCCAGGACATGACCCCCACCCTGAATTCGCCCGAAGCCGTCCGCGCGACCGAGATCTATGCCGAATTGCTGAACGATTACAGCATCCCCGGTTCCGTTTCGGCGGGCTATGACGAGGTCGTGGTGGCGATGCAGCAAGGCAATATCGCCATGGCGATCGAAGGCGCGCCGCTGGCGGGCCGCATCCTGGACCCCGAACTGTCCAAGGTGCAGGGCGAATTGGGCTTTGCGCCGCCCCCCGGCGGGCCGGCGGGGCGATTTGCACCCTTCAACGCCCAGGGCTGGGCGGTGGGCGCAAGCTCGAAGAATGCCGAGGCCGCGCAGGCTTTCGTGCTGTGGGCCACGTCGAAGGAAACCGTCACCGATGTCACGCTGAACAGCTCGTTCCTGGCGGTGACGCGCCAGTCGGTCTGGAATGATCCGGCATTCACCGAAAAGCACGGCTACGATTTCGGCTATGGCGAGTTCACCAGGGCCTATGCCCAGGCGCTGGCCGATGGTGACCCGCTCTATCGGCTGCCGATCCCCGAGTTCCGCGCCGTGGGCGACCGCGTCGGCCTGGCGCTGCAAGAGGTCGTGACCGGCCGCCGCTCGGCGCAAGACGCGCTGGATGCGGCCCAGGCCGATACCGAGCGGATGTTCCGCCGCACGGGCTATATCGACTGACGATCCCCGGCTGGCGGTGCCCCAGCGCATCGCCCGCCGCCCCCAAACCGACCTGTTTCTTGAAGGCTGCCCCGCAGGTCGCGGAGCGGCAAGGAAGGCTGCAACCATGACCCGCCCCAACATCCTTTGGATCTGCACCGATCAGCAACGCTGGGACACCATCCGCCGTCTGGGTTTTCCCGCCGCGCAGACCCCGCATCTGGATGCGCTGGCCGAACAGGGCACCGCCTTTAGCCGCGCCTATTGCCAAAGCCCGATCTGCACCCCCAGCCGCGCCTCGTTCCTGACGGGCATGTATCCGATCGCGCATCAGGTGCAGCGTAACGGCAATACCGGCTTTCCCGACCATCTGGTCCTGGTGCCCGAAGTGTTCCGCCAGGCCGGCTATCGCACCGGGCTGATCGGCAAGCTGCACCTGTCCTCGGCGCAGGGCCGGGTCGAACAGCGCCCCGCGGCCGACGGCTACGAGGAATTCTACTGGTCGCAGCATCCCGACCCGGACTGGCCCGAGGGGCACGACTATCACGACTGGCTCAGGGCCAGGGGCGTCGATGCCGCCCAGGCTTATGCGCCGGCCGACGATATCGTGACGCATCCGGTGCCCGCCGAACACAGCCAGACCGCCTGGGCGACGGAACGGGCGCTGGATTTCATCGACCGCGCCGGCGACGCCCGGCCGTGGCTGCTGTCGATCAACGTCTATGATCCGCACCCGCCCTTCGATCCGCCGCAAACCTGGTTCGAGCGTTTCGACCCGGCGCAAATGCCGGCGCCGGTCTTTGCGCCCTCGGATCTGGCGCATCATCGCAAGCTGGCGGGCGTGGATCAGCAGACCCGCAAGCCGGTCGATCCGAACCTGGTTCCCGATGCATCGCAACGGGGCGACTACAGCCACGACACCCCGCCAGACAGCTATGACATCCGGCGCATTCGCGCGGCCTACATGGCGATGATTGCGCAGATCGACGACATGGTGGGCAAGCTGGTGGCGCGGCTGGACAGGACCGGACAGCGCCGCGACACGCTGGTCCTGTTCATGAGCGACCACGGCGAGATGCTGGGCGATCACGGGCTGCTCTACAAGGGCTGCCGCTTCTACGAAGGGCTGGTGCATGTGCCGATGATCGCCTCGATGCCCGGTCGGGTGTGCGAAGGACTGGTTTCGGACGCGCTGGTCGAATTGGTGGACATTCCCGCCACGATCTGCGAGGCGGCGGGGCTGGAAAAGCCGGTGCAGGACCAGGGCAAGTCGCTGATGCCCTTGCTGACCGGCGCGGCCGATCCGGGGCGTCACAAGGATCACGTGCTATGCGAATACATGGACGCGCTGCGCTTTCCAGGCAGCGTGGGCTCGCGCGGCTCGATGTATTTCGACGGCCGCTACAAGATCTGCGTCTATCACGATGCCGCGCAGGGAGAACTGTTCGATCTGGGCTCTGACCCGGACGAGTTGCATGACCTGTGGGACAGCGCCGACCATGCTGCGCTGAAGTCCGACCTGCTGTTGAAACACTTCTCGGCGATGATGCTGGTCTCGGGCGCCGGCCCGCAACGCATCTCCGATTACTGAAAGGAAAACGGTCATGGCAGAAGTCAGGATCAGCAAGCTCAGAAAGGTTTTCGGTGCCGTCGAGGTGATCCCGGAACTGGACCTGACCGTGCCCTCGGGTTCGTTCACGGTGCTGGTCGGCCCGTCGGGCTGCGGCAAGTCCACGCTCTTGCGGATGATCGCGGGGCTTGATCAGCCCAGTTCGGGGCGGATGCAGATCGACGGGCTGGACGTCAGCGGCAAGGTGCCCTCGGAACGGGGCATCGCCATGGTGTTCCAAAGCTATGCGCTTTACCCGCACATGACCGTGCGCGACAATATCAGCTTCTCGCTGCGGCTGGCCAAGGCGGAGCCGGCGCAGATCGACGCCCGCGTGGCGGAGGCGGCCGAGATCCTGCAACTGACGCCGCTGCTGGATCGCAAGCCCAAGCAGCTTTCCGGTGGCCAGCGCCAGCGCGTCGCCATCGGCCGCGCCATCGTGCGCCATCCCAAGGTCTTCCTGTTCGACGAGCCGCTGTCGAATCTCGACGCCGCCTTGCGCGGCCAGATGCGGGTCGAGTTGATGGAGCTGCACAAGCGCCTGGGCGCGACGATGATCTACGTGACCCACGACCAGGTCGAGGCGATGACCATGGCCGACCGCATCGTGGTGCTGAACAAGGGCCGGATCGAGCAGGTCGGCTCTCCTCTGGAACTATATGACACGCCGCAGACGCCGTTCGTCGCGGGATTCATCGGCGCGCCGCGGATGAATTTCGTCAGCGACGCCGTGGCGCGCGGGCTTGGCGGCGATACGCTGGGCATCCGCCCCGAGGACCTGCGGCTGTCCGCCGACGGTTCCGGCTGGCCGGGCCGCATCACCCTGGTCGAACAATTGGGCAGCGACAGCCTGGCCCATGTCGCCACCGACCACGGGCTGATGATCGTGCGCTGCGGCCGCGACCTGGCGCAGGCCGCCGACGGCTCGGTCCGGGTCACGGCGCTGCCCGGCAAGCTGCACCTGTTCCGCGACGGCGCGCGCATTGCCGCGCCCGACCTGCTGGCGCAATGACCCTGCCGGCCCGCTTGCGCCGATTGCTGCACATTCTGGCCGGCGGATACCGGCCTGAACGCCATTACATGCGCGGCCCCGGCCCTGCCTTTGCAAGACGGGTCCGCCGCATCTCGAACCGGGAAAGAACCTGACATGAGACTGCAAGGCAAGACCGCCATCATCACCGGATCGGCGCGCGGCATCGGGCTGGAATTCGCCCGCGCCTATATCGCCGAAGGCGCCCGCGTCGCGCTGGCCGACATCAATGCCGATGCCGCCCGCGCCGCCGCGGCCGAACTGGGCAAGCACGCCATAGCCGTGCAGATGGACGTAACCTCGCAGGACAGCATCGACATAGGCTTTGCCGAGGCCATCGAAAAGCTTGGCCATCTGGACATCCTGGTCAACAACGCCGCCCTGTTCACCGCCGCCCCGATCACCGAAGTCACCCGCGCCGATTACGACCGGGTCTTTGCCGTCAACGCCTCGGGCACCTTCTTCTGCATGCAGGCGGCTGCGCGCCACATGATCGCGCGCGGACAGGGCGGCAAGATCATCAACATGGCCAGCCAGGCCGGCCGGCGCGGCGAGGCCCTCGTCTCGGTCTATTGCGCGACCAAGGCGGCGGTGATCTCGATGACGCAAAGCGCCGGGCTGAACCTCATTGCGCATGGCATCAACGTCAACGCCATCGCCCCCGGCGTCGTGGATGGCGAGCATTGGGACGGGGTCGATGCCTTCTTCGCCAGATACGAAGGCCGCCCCTTGGGCGAAAAGAAGCGGATCGTCGGTGAATCGGTGCCGTTCGGCCGCATGGGCCGGGCCTCTGACCTGACCGGCATGGCGATCTTTCTTGCCACGCCCGAGGCCGGCTATATCGTCGCCCAATGCCTTGGCGTGGACGGCGGCAACTGGATGGCCTGAGGTCGAACCTTGTCCGCGAGACGTTATCGACCGGCCGTTGCCATCCGCCTGACCCTTTTCCGGCGGCGTGCCTTTGCGCGGGGCAACGAGATCGGGCTTATCCTGCTGGGGATTGCGGCGGGTGGGCTTTCTGGGCTGGTGGTGGCGGCGGTGGGCAGCCTTGCGGCGCTGCTGCACCGGCTGCTTTACGGGGTGGGCTTTGCCCAGGGCCTGAGCGGCGCCGGGCTGGAGCGGGGCTGGCCGCTGCTGGCGATCCCGGCCGCCGGCGGGCTGCTCAGCGCCCTGCTGGTGCGGCTGCGCCGGCGGCGCGGGCCGATCGTCGACCCGATCGAGGCCAATGCGCTTTACGGCGGCCGCATGTCGCTGACCGACAGCATCTGGGTGACGCTGCAAAACCTGGCCTCGAACGGCTTCGGCCTGTCGGCGGGGCTGGAGGCGGCCTATACCCAGCTTTCCTCGGGCATCGCCTCGAAACTGG
>NZ_FTMK01000028.1 GCF_900156255.1 Paracoccus thiocyanatus | reverse complement strand
TGTAGCGTTCAACTGGCATCCAAACCTCCCGTTTGGAAAGCTTGAATCAGAAATCAGCTGACAGGGGAATCCTGATACTCAACAGACCCTAGAAGAAGACCTGGTGCCGCCCGCGGCTGACCAGGTGCAGCGCGCCCTGGAACACCGGCATTTCGTCCAGGCGATCCGGCGGCAGGCCCATCGCCACCGCGCGCAACATGCGCAAGGTGATTCCATGCGTGACGATCAGCGCCGGGCCGGGCAGATCCTTCAGAAACGAGCGCACCCGCGCCTCCAGCCCGGCGAAATGCTCGCCTCCGGGCACGCGGTCATACCAGCCAAGCCCGTGGCAGGCAAAGACCTGCGGATGGTCCAGGCGCAATTCTGACGACAAGCGGCCGGCAAAGGCGCCGATATCGATCTCGTGCAGCCGCTCGTCCGCGATGAAGCCCTGCTCGCCAAAGGCGATGCGCGCCGTCTGCCGCGCCCGGCCGGCGGTGCTGGCATAGCGCGCAACGCCGCGCAGATCCTGCACCAGCCAGGCCAGCCGCCGCGCCTGCGCCTCGCCCAGCGGGGTAAGCGGCGAATCCAGCCGGCCCTGCATCCGCCCCTCGGCGTTCCAGACCGTCTGGCCATGCCGCGTCAGGTAAAGATCCGGCCAGTCCGGCATCACACCCATTTCGCCAGCGGCGGCAGGCTCATCAGCACCGCGTCGGGATCGTGGCCCGTCGCCAGGCCGAACCGGGTGCCGCGGTCATAGACCAGGTTGTATTCGGCATAAAGACCGCGATGGACCAGCTGCGCGTCCTTTTCCGCCTCGCCCCATGGCTCGGCCATGCGCTTTTCGGCGAGCGGCAGGAAGGCGGGCAGGAAAGCCGCGCCCACCGCCTGGGTAAAGGCGAAATCGGCCTGCCAGTCGCCGGTGTTCAGGTCGTCATAGAAGATGCCGCCGACGCCCCGCGCCCGGCCGCGATGCGGGACAAAGAAATATTCGTCCGCCCAGGCCTTGAAGCGGTCGTAATAGTCCGCGCCATGCGCGGCGCAGGCCGCGCGCAGGGTGTCGTGGAAATGCGCCGTATCCTCGGCCCGTTCCAGGCAGGGGTTCAGGTCGGCGCCGCCGCCGAACCACCAGGCGCCCGGCGTCCAGAACATCCGGGTGTTCATATGCACCGCCGGGGCATTGGGGTTCTGCATATGCGCGACCAGGCTGATCCCCGAGGCCCAGAAGCGCGGATCGGCCTCGATCCCCGGCACGCCGCGCGCCGCCATGGCCTGCCGGGCGGCGGGCGACAATTCGCCATGCACCGCCGACCAGTTCACCCCCACCTTCTCGAAGACCCGTCCGCCGCGCATGACCGACATCAGCCCGCCACCGCCGTCATCGCCGCGCCGGGTCTCGCGGATCTCGAACCGGCCGGGCGATGCGCTGCCGGCGCCGCGATCCTCCAGCGCCTCGAAGGCTTGGACGATGCGGTCGCGCAAGTCCCGGAACCAGGCCGCTGCCTTTTGTCGTTCATCCCGCATGTCCATGGATCGGCCTCCGCATTCGTGAATTGCCCCGCCCCCGCGACGGGCCTATGCTTTCAGGGGGAAACAACTAGAGAACCCGGCCATGACCCGCAACATCCTGCTTGCCCTGATGCCTGTTCTGGTTGTCGCATCCTGCGGAACCCCGCAAGAACAATGCATCAGCCGCAATACCAGCGAATACCGCACCGTGTCCAAACTGCTGGCCGGGGTCGAGGCCAACCTGGCCCGCGGCTATGCCTGGGAAGAGCGCACGGTGATGCGCACCCAATGGGAAGATTGCCGCTATGTCTGGGTGGACAAGGACGGCAACCGCCGGCTGGGCTATCGCCCCTGCCTGCGCGACGTCGCCGATACCGAGCGTTACCGCGTGCCCATCGACCCGGCCGCCGAAACCCGCAAGCGCGACAACCTGCTGGCGCGCAAGCAGGCGCTGATGCCGGCCGCCCGCGCCGCCGTCGATGCCTGCCAGGCCGCCTACCCGGAAAAGGATGAATAGCGCCTAATAGACCCCCGGCGCCAGCGGGTCGCCCAGGCTGCGCCCGCCGTCCACGCGCAGGACCTGGCCGGTGACGAAGCTAGACCCCTCGCTGGCCAGGAACTGCACCGTCGCCGCCAATTCGTCGGCCCCGGCGATGCGGCCCAGCGGCGTCGCCGCGACCATGCGGTCGCGCAGGGCCGGTTCTTCGCGCAGCTTCAATTGCAGGTTGTTGGACATGATGCTGGCAAAGGCCACTCCGTTCACCCGGATCCGGCTGGGCGCCAGGGCCGATGCCAGCGAGCGGGTCGCCTGCGCCTGGGCCGCGCTGGCGATGGAATAGGCCAGCATCTGCGGCTGCGGCCAGTCGGCGGCCAGCGAGGTGACGTTGACGATGGCGCCGTTCTGCAAGGCCCCCTCGCCCGCCTCTTCGGCCTGGGCCATCATGCGCCGGGCAACCATTTGCGACAGGCGCAGGCCCGAGCTCATGTTCTGGCGCAGCATGTCGCCCAGGAACTCCTCGCTCACCGCCAGGGGGTCGCAGCCCTGCACCATGCGGTGGGCATTGACCAGGATATCCACCCGGTCAAAGGCGTCGATGGTGGCCGAAACCAGGTTCGCCAGCGTCAGTTTCTGCCCCAGGTCGCCGGCAAAGGCGCGCACCGGGCCGTCGGCCGCGGCCTGCTCACCCAGTTCGGCCATCAGCGCCGGCTCGTCGCTGTCGGCGAACATGACATTGGCGCCCGCAGCCTGGAAATGGCGGGCGATGGCCAGGCCGATGCCGCGCGCCGCGCCGGTGACGATGGCGCTTTTGCCCTGGATCGACAGGCTCATCTGGCCCTCGGCTTGCGCGGCGCGCCTTGCGGACGGCCAGGCCGGCGCGCGCCGGTCGCGGTCAGGATCTTGAACCGCGAGCCGCCGCCAAGCTCGGACACCTCGGCAAAGCATTCCCGCAGCGCCTGTTCATAGGGCAGGTGACGGTTGGCGACCATCCACAGCCGCCCTGCCCCGGTCAGCAGCCCCGCCGCCGCGCGGATGAAGCCCGCGCCCAGCTTGGGGTCGGCGGCCCGCCCGTCGTGAAAGGGCGGGTTCATGATCACGCCGTTCACCGGGTCGGGCAGGCGGAAATCCCGCGCATCGGCCCAGTGGAACCGCGCGCGCGGATCGGTGACGTTGCGCCGCGCCAGTTCCAGCGCCGCGGCATCCGCCTCGACCAGGTGCAGCGTTTCGACGCCGGGATGGCGCAGGATCTCGGCCGACAGCCAGCCCCAGCCGGCGCCCAGATCGACGATGCGGGTCGGCAGCTTTTCGGGCAGCGCCGCCGCCAGCGCCTGCGAGGCCGGGTCCGGCCCGTCGGCCGAGAAGACCCCCGGCCGCGTCACCATGCCCGGCGCGGCCTGATGGTCGCGCGCCAGCCAATCCGCGGGCAGCCAGCCCGGCTGGGGCAGCGTCACCCGAAAGATCTTGCCATGCGCCCTAGACTGGATTTCGCCGACCGGGGCCAGGGCGCGCAGCTCTTTCAGCACGGAATCGACGCCATCGGTCTTTTGCCCGTCGATCCACAAGGACGCGCCCGGCGGCAGCCGCGTCGCGGCTTCGGCGATGCGGGCCCGCGCCTCGGCCCGCGCGCGCGGCAAAAACACCACGGCGGCGTCGAAACTGCCCGAAGGCTGGGTCACGACGTCAAGGCCCCGCGCCTTGAGCGCCTGGTGATCGGGAAAAAAGCCCTGCACGATCTGGGTGCTGGCACCGTCAAAGGGGGAAAGATCGGTCGCGGCACCCGCCCCGATCAGCAACATGCGTCCCTGGGGCGTCGCGCCGCCAAAGACAAGGTCCAGTCTCGATCCTGCCAATTTCTACTCTTTTTCCATGGTGCATTGCAGCGGATGCTGCTGGCGGCGGGCCAGTTCCATGACCTGCGCCACCTTGGTTTCGGCGATTTCGTGCGAAAACACGCCGACGACGGCCACCCCCTTGCGGTGGACCATCAGCATGATCTCGATCGCCTGGGCGTGGTTCATGCTGAACAACCGCTCAAGCACATGCACGACGAATTCCATCGGCGTGAAATCATCGTTGAGCAACAAGACCTTGTACATCGGAGGCCGTTGCGTGCGGGGGCGGGTCTTGACCCCCAGTTCGACCTCTTCGCGGTCCCCTGGTCGGTTGGTCATCTGCGGATTGATCACGAGGCTTTCAACAGGATATGGACGGTCTCGGGCTGAATATAGAGCTTTTCCCCGCGCTTGGTAAGCCCCGCCCCCGGCAGGCCGGGCGCAAGCCCCGTGCAACCTGCGGCAGATTGCCCGCAGCGCGGCAAACTTGCGGTTCACGAACGGCTGAATGCGTGTTATTGTCGGTTTATTAATGAAGGGTCCGCATAGTGAACGGACCCTCACAGGCAGAAGAGACCGGGACAGTGAGCAGATTCGCCAGACAAGTCCGTATGGGACTGATGATCCTATTCGCCTGGGCTTTGCCCATGGCGGTGGCCGCCGCCCCTTTCGCGGCCTTCGTCATGGATGCAAGGACCGGAAAGGAAATCTACGCGCAGAACGCAGATACGCGACTTCATCCGGCTTCGCTGACCAAGATGATGACGCTTTATATGGCGTTTTCCGCCATCGAACGCGGGCAGGTGCGGCTGGACAGCAAGTTCCTGGTGTCCAGCCATGCGGCCGCGCAGCCGCCGTCGCGGCTTGGGCTGAAGGCGGGGCAGCGGATCGAACTGCGCTATCTGATCCGCGCGGCGGCGGTGAAATCCGCCAATGACGCGGCAACGGTGATCGGCGAGGGGCTGGCCGGTTCCGAGCCGAAATTCGCCCAGCAGATGACGCAGATGGCCCGCGCCCTGGGGATGCGCAACACGAATTTCCGCAATGCCAATGGCTTGACGGCCGAGGGGCATTATTCCACCGCCCGCGACATGTCGACCCTGGGCCGGCGGCTGTTCTACGATTTCCCCCAATATTATTCGCTTTTCTCGCGCCGCTCGGCGGATGCGGGGATCACCACCGTTTCCAGCACCAACAAGCGGTTTCTTGACAGCTATGAAGGTGCCGATGGCATCAAGACCGGCTATACGCGGGCGGCGGGTTTCAACCTGACCGCATCGGCCAAGCGCGGCTCCAAGCGGATCGTGGCCACCGTGCTGGGCGGCAATTCGACCGCACATCGCAACCAGGTGATGGCGCAACTGCTGGATGCCGGCTTCGGAAAGGCCCCCACCCGTGTGCGAGAGGTGAAGCCTGCGCCGCCGCAATTCGTGGCGGAAAGAAAGGTGCGCCGCAGCGTGCAGGTCGCGCAGGCAGCCGCCCCCGCCGCCGCGGTGCGGCTTTCCAGCTCGCAACGGCCGGTGGCGCGGGCTTCGACCGTCGCCGTGGTGACGCCCGCCGCAATCTCGGCCGCGGTGCAGCGCGCGCAGGCCGCCACCCCGCCCGCGGCGGCTTCGGCCGCGCCCGGCCGCGCGCTGGCCGCCAGCGCAAGGCCGGCGCGCAAGCCCGAGGCCCGGCGCCTGGCCGCCGCGGCAGAGCCGGAACTGCTGGCCGATGCCGCCCGCCCCGAGGCACGCCCGGAAGAGGGCGACGCGTCCGAAACCGCAGCCGCGCCGATGAAAGCCCCCCGCCCCCTGCCGGCGCCGCGCGGCGACCGCTCTGCCAGCCTGGCCGCGCCTTCGGCCGGCTCCCCCTCGCTTTTCGTGCAGACGGCGGTGCCGCAGCCGGAAAGCATGGCGCTTTTGGCCGCGCCGCCCACCCAGCGGTCCGAAACCATCATCCTGGCCGCGCTTGAGCCCGCCGATGACGCCGACCCCCAGGCAACCGAGATCGTCGCCCGCGACGCGGCTGGCGGCGGCGGGAACTGGGGCCTGTCGCTGGGCCTGTTCCGCTCGCAGAGCGAGGCACAGCAGGTGCTGCTGAAAACCGCGCTTCAGGAAAGCGGCGCGCTAGGCAACGCGCCCAGCCGCGTCGCCAATACCCAGCGCGGGTTCGAGGCGAATTTCACCGGCATGAGCCGCGAATCCGCCCAGCTTGCCTGCGACCGCATCGCCGCGCGGCAGCAATCCTGCCGGGTCTTCGGCCCCTGATCAGGGCCCTGCCAAACTACGAACAAAGCGCCGCCGTCTGCCCTATGGACAGCCTAGGCTAAAGCGGGCCGGGGCGCCGCTCTTCCGACAGCATAACATTGGCCTCGACCTGGCCCAGTCCGGGCAAGGTCATGATGCGCCGGCGCAGGATGCGTTCGAAATCCGCGATGTCGCGGGCGTGGATGCGCAGCCGATAATCGAACTGACCCAAGACGTGCTGCACCACCTGCACCTCGGGGATTGCTGTCACGGCACGCTCGAAATCCTCCAGGCTGACCCGGCCCTTGACCGCCAGCCGAATGCCCAGGAACACGGTGACGCCAAAGCCCAGGGCGGCTTCGTCCACCACCACGCGGCGTCCGGCGATCACCCCCGCCTCGGTCAGCCGCCGGATGCGCCGCCAGGTCGCGGGCTGGGTCAGGCCAAGCGCCCGGCCGATCTCGGCCGCGCTGCGCGTCGCATCCTGGGCCAGCAGCCGCAGGATCGCCAGGTCGGTCGTGTCGGGGGGAAAGCTCATAGCGGCAATTCCTGCACGTCCTTGATGGTCGAGATCAGCATCAGCGCGTCGCTGTCGGCGACATGCGGCAGGGTCAGGATGCTTTCGCGGTAAAGCTGCTGCCAATGCGCCATGTCGCGCGCGATCACCGACAACCTCAGGTCCACCGAGCCCAGGAAAGTCTGGATCTCGGTCACTTCGGGCACCTGGCGGGCGGCGGCGATGAATTCGTCAAAGGCGCGGGGATGGGTCTTGTCCAGGGTAAAGCGCAGGCTGACCTGCACCTCATAACCAAGCCGGCGCCAGTCGATCCGGCCTTCGACGGCGCGGATCACCCCGGTTTCGCGCATCCGCTCAAGCCGGCGCCACAGGCTTGCCGGCGTCACCCCCGCCCGCCGGGCCAGTTCGGCATTCGCAAGGTCGGGCTCGGCCAGAAGCTGGCGAAGAATGCGGCGATCTGTCGCGTCAGGCATGATTCATCCATAGACTTGCATTTCCGTTTATAGAATTTTCGCCGCGCGCGCGAAAGATGCGAAAAATGCGCTGAACGCCCGCATCTTCCTTGCTAGAACCTTCGCATCGATAACGAGGGAGACCCCGATGCGTGTCTATTACGATCGCGACTGCGATGTGAACCTGATCAAGGACAAGAAGATCGCCATGCTTGGCTATGGCAGCCAAGGCCATGCCCATGCGCTGAACCTGCGCGATTCGGGCGCCAAGAACCTGGTCGTCGCCCTGCGCGAGGGTTCCGCCTCGGCCAAGAAGGCCGAAGCCGAGGGCCTGAAGGTCATGGGCATCGCCGAGGCCGCCGCCTGGGCCGACCTGATCATGTTCACCATGCCCGACGAATTGCAGGCCGAGACCTATCGCAAATACGTCCATGACAACCTGCGCGAAGGCGCCGCCATCGCCTTCGCCCACGGGCTGAACGTGCATTTCGGCCTGATCGAGCCCAAGCCCGGCGTGGACGTCATCATGATGGCGCCCAAGGGCCCCGGCCACACCGTGCGCGGCGAATATGTCAAGGGCGGCGGCGTGCCCTGCCTGGTCGCGGTGCATCAGGACGCCACCGGCAAGGCCATGGATATCGGCCTATCCTATTGCTCGGCCATCGGCGGCGGCCGTTCCGGCATCATCGAGACCAATTTCCGCCAGGAATGCGAAACCGACCTGTTCGGCGAACAGGCGGTGCTGTGCGGCGGCCTGGTCGAGCTGATCCGCATGGGCTTCGAAACCCTGGTCGAGGCCGGCTACGAGCCGGAGATGGCCTATTTCGAATGCCTGCACGAGGTAAAGCTGATCGTTGACCTGATCTATGAAGGCGGCATCGCCAACATGAACTATTCGATCAGCAACACCGCGGAATATGGCGAATATGTCAGCGGCCCGCGCATCCTGCCCTATGAGGAAACCAAGGCGCGCATGAAGGCGGTGCTGACCGACATCCAGACCGGCAAGTTCGTGCGCGACTTCATGCAGGAAAACGCCGTGGGCCAGCCGTTCTTCAAGGCGACCCGCCGCATGAACGACGAGCACCAGATCGAGAAGGTCGGCGAAAAGCTGCGCGCCATGATGCCCTGGATTTCCAAGGGCAAGATGGTGGACAAGGATCGCAACTGAGCACAGCGCATGAAAAGCCCCGCGCCTTTGCGGGGCTTTTCCTTGCCGTCTTTCCCGTCACTCGCCGCGGGCCGGCCGGCGTTGCGCGGCGCGGGCCGTCCCGGCGGCAGCGCCCCCGCGGGCGCCGTCGATTCGATGCGATCTTGGCAAAACGCCGCGCAGCCAATAGGAACGGGATTGGAGCAGTGGTCGAGTGGTCGAAGGCAGCCGACTTGAAATCGGTCGGGCCAGAGATGGTCCCGTGGGTTCGAATCCCACCTGCTCCGCCACATTCAGATACAGAATCCGTCCAAGGGCCCCGATTGGGGCCTTTTTTCTTTTTGTTTCAAAGGGCGTTGGCAAGGTCATCCGCCCTGCAGAGACTGAGCGGTTGACGGAGAATGGGTCTCCGAATGGCCTGTGTCTCTCTTCAAGCGCCCCTCGACGGTCACGGGACGGCGTAAGACATCCTCGTATTTCCAATGGGTTGCCGCGCTCATGGGTTCGCCCCGTTCGCGAGATAATCCGGTGACGGAGACCGACACGAAGGCGCAGGGCGGCCAGAAGGACGGCTCCGTGGTGGCCGATCCCCAAGTCCGGCGGCAGCGTTCGAAGCGAGCCAGGACCCTGCCGGAAGTCTCTGATGACAAACAGACTTCGCGCCAATAGCCTGGCGCAATGTCGAACGGTCCCTGGACGGATGAAGAGAACGACCTGATCGTCGCGGATTACTTCGCGATGCTGGCCGACGACGTCTCCACGCGCCGCTACAGCAAGGCCGAACACCGCCGCGCACTCCTCCCGCTCCTGAACGACCGGTCCGAGGGGTCCGTCGAGTTCAAGCACCAGAACATCAGTGCGGTGCTGAAGGGACTCGGCGAGGACTGGATCCCCGGGTACAAGCCCGCGTTCAACTTCCAGATGACCTTGGTGGATGCCGTGGCGCGGTGGCTGGCGCTAAACCCGGCCTGGCTCGGGCGCCAACCGGGGCTGCAAACCGCCGCTGGCCTGCGCGAGGCGGCGCAGATTTGGATCGGGCCGCCGCCGACGCTGTCGAACCAGCCGCCCCCGCAGGAGCTGGACCAGATGCTGCACATCGCCCGCAAGTTCGACGTGGCGGGCCGGGACGAGCGCAACCGGGCCCTCGGACGCGCGGGCGAGGAGCGCGTGCTCGCGCATGAACGGGCGGCATTGCGGATGGCAGGACGGGACGATCTGGCGCGCAAGGTGCGCTGGGTGTCGGAGGAGGATGGCGATGGCGCCGGCTACGACATCGCGAGTTTCGCCCCGGACGGGCTCCCGCGGCTGATCGAGGTCAAGACGACGAACGGATGGGAGCGCACGCCCTTCCACATCACGCGCAACGAGCTGGCCGTGGCCAAGGAGCGCCGGTCGGAATGGCGTCTGTTCCGGCTGTGGAATTTCTCACGCGAGCCGAAGGCGTTCGAACTGCACCCACCGTTGGACGCGCATGTCTCGCTGACCGCGACGACGTTTCAGGCGAGCTTTCACTGAGGCTCATTCGAACACCCGCTCCAGCTGGTCGTGCCACGGCAGAGCCGCGACATCGGTCAGTTTCAAAAGGGTCACGGCGGGCACTTCGCGCTTGTAGACCAAGCGCTTGAGAACACCCGGCGCGAGATAGGCGAGCCGTAGCTGTCGGCTGACATGGCGTTCGGCCAGCCCCACGGCTTTCGCCAGATCGGTGACCGTATTGAACTCGCCAGCCTCCATGCGCCGCCGCCAACCCCACGCCCGGCCGATGGCGCGCAAGATATGCGGATCCTGCGTCCGGTCTTCGCTCGGCAAATAGGTTGCGGGCGGCATGATCTTCGGCCGCCCGTTCTGCTTGCGAACCTTGAGCGGTACGAAGATCTGGATGGACTCGTCTGGTTTCATCATTCCGCCGCCACCTTCTTTCGTGGGGCCATCATGTCGCGCATGACGCCCGAGACGCCGTCGGTCCGGACATCGATGACCAGCCCCTCCGACGTCACCGTCACCCGCCGCACCAGCAACTGCACGATCCGGGTCTGCTCCGCAGGGAACAGCTGGCCCCAGACGTCGTCGAACGTCTGCAGCGCGGAGATCACGTCGGCCTCGGCGAAGGCGTGACCCTCGCGCGCCAAATGGGCGATGACCTGCGCCGTGATCGAGGGCGCGCGCATCACCCGCCGCAACTCGGTCACCACGGCCGCTTCCACGAGGTCGGCAGGGAGGCGGCGCGGGATGCCCTGATCGCTGGGTTCGCGATTCTTGATGACGTCCATCGAGACGTAGTACCGGTACCGCCGCGCGCCCTTCTTCGTGCTGCTCGGGGTCATGGCGGCGCCCGTGGCCGTGAAGATCAGCCCCTTGAGCAAGGCAGGCGCCTGCGCGCGGGTGTTGTTGGCGCGCTTTCGCGGGTTCTGCCGCAAGATGGCATGGACCTGATCCCACAGCTGCTCGTCGATGATGGCCTGATGCTCGCCGGGATAGGCCTTGCCCTTGTGGACCGCGTCGCCGCGATAGACGCGGTTTACCAGCACCCTATAGAGGTATCCCTTGTCGACCAAGGTGCCCTGCTTGTTGCGGAGCCCCTTGCGGCGCAGTTCGCGGGCCAGCACGGTCGCTGACCCGACCTCGACGAACCGTTCGAAGATGCCCCGCACGGTGGCGGCCTCTTCCTCGTTCACCACGAGTTTGCGGTCCTTCACGTCATACCCGAGCGGGACGTAGCCGCCCATCCACATGCCCTTCATGCGGGACGCGCGGACCTTGTCCCGGATACGCTCGGCCGTGACCTCACGCTCGAACTGAGCGAAGCTGAGCAGGATGTTCAGCGTCAGCCGCCCCATGGAAGTCGTCGTGTTGAAGGACTGCGTGACCGAGACAAAAGTCACACCGTTGCGATCGAAGACCTCGACCAGCTTCGAGAAGTCCATCAGTGACCGCGACAGGCGGTCGATCTTGTAGACGACCACCACATCGATCAGGCCGTCCTCGATGTCGGCCAGAAGCTGCTTGAGACCGGGCCGTTCCAGCGTCCCGCCCGAGATCCCGCCGTCGTCATACTGATCCCGGACCAGCACCCAGCCCTCGGAACGCTGGCTGGCAATGTAGGCCTCGCAGGCCTCTCGCTGGGCGTGGAGGCTGTTGAACTCCTGCTCCAGCCCTTCCTCGGAGGATTTGCGCGTGTAGATGGCGCAGCGTTGGCGGCGGATGGGATTTGCGCGCTGATCCATCAATCATTTCCCCGCTTTCGTTCGCGTAACCCGAAAAAGCGGTAGCCATTCCAGCGCGTCCCGGTGATCGCCCGCGCAATCGCGGACAACGATTTGTAGGGGCGGCCTTGCCACTCGAATCCGTCGCGCAAGACCGTGATCGTGTGCTCGATCCCGTTCCATTCGCGGATCAGCCTCGTGCCGACCACGGGATTGCGAGGATCGGCGATCTGGCTCTTGCGTGTCAGGGTGCCGCCGACCTCGTCGGCCAGCAGGTCCAGCATGCGCCGGGTTTCGCGATCAGGACCGCCATACGTCAGCTCCTGGATGCGGTAGGCCAACCGGCTCTCAAGGAACGCCCGGCTGTTGTTCGGCGCTGCCGAGGCAAAGATCGTCTGCCACTCCGACTTCAACTGGGTGACGGACATGGACTTCAGCGCGGCCAGGCGCGCGGGGATGGGATCGGGCTTCGTCATGCGTTTCTCCGGTGAGTTGGAGTTGCATGACGGCATTGGTCGTCGGGATAGTGTAGGCAACGTTCTCCAGTATTGTCAGATACTTCACGGCCATCCTGCCCGAGCAACCGAACCAGCCCGAGCGCCAGCAGGCCGCACAGTTCAGCGCGGCGTTCGGCGGCGGTCATCTGGTCGGGAGGTAGCGGATTGGGGCGGTTCATGTCTCGGTGGCCGTGTTTGATGGTGTGCTACCGATCAAAAGCCACCCAGCCGTCCGAGGTGGGACATCTCAGCGGAACGGGATGCGGAAATGCGAACAGGGAGAGAACATCAGGGCTTGCCGATCACGGATTTGTCCATGATTATCGCAGGTTGAATCAATCGAGAGCAGTAGTTCATTGAGGTGAGTTCATGGCGCGCAAAGCATCCCCGATCGGTCCGCATGTTCTGGCGCTGATCGAGGATGCGCGCGTCGACCTCGCCCGAACTGCCCTTGCCGTGCGCGAGGGCGACAATGAGCCGGAATTCAAGCTGCCCGAGGACGTTCCCGACCTCGCCGACGAAGAAGCGGTCGAGGCGTTTCGGCAAGCACTTGTCGAGACGCTGTCGGATTTCGACCGCGATGACCTGCGACCTGCGGAGCAGCGATCACGAAGGATCCGGGCCCTCGCCGAGAAAAAGGGCGTCACCTCGCTCACCACCATTGTCGAGCAACAACTCGATGAGACACGGTCGCAGGAGTTTCACCGGCAGCCAGATGAGCTCTGCAGAAGCATCTGGGCATATCTCCATGAACGCGAAACCTTCGAGGATGCGGAGAGCTTTCACTTCGCCCGACAGTTCCGCGACCACGGCAAGCTCTACGACGCCTTTGAGGTCGAACTGGAGAACCAGGTAGCCCTCGACGCGGCGGCCATCGACGAAAAGGCGCTGGCGTCCAAGATCAAGGGCATACTCGAGCTGAAGCCCGAGATATCCTGCACGGTCAAGGCACTCGATCTGCCTGCCACCGATACGCACCCTGCGTCCATCATGCTGATAGTCCGGCATGGTGGCCCGCTTTCGAGCGTCTACGATCACCGGCAAGACGGACGGCGGGGAGGTGCCGCGATACGCGATGTACTCGGGCTGCGTGCTCGACCAGATCACCTGGCAGATGCAGCGCTCGGGCCTTCTGACGGCAACGGCGCGGCTGGTGGCGCAGGGCGAGACGGTCGGCACCACGACCAGCGCGGGGACGCCCGCCGCGCTGGAGCTGAAGCGCTTCGGGCATTTCAACGGCGCGATCACCCGCAACGGGTCTGCACTCGGCAACGTGGTCTCGGCCGAGATCACCTATGCCAACAACCTCGACCGGATCGAGACCATCCGCTCGGACGGCCGCATCGACGGCGCGGACCCCTCCATCGCCGCGCTGACCGGCCGGATCGAGGTGCGCTTCGCCGACCAGACGCTGGTGACGCAGGCGATCAACGGCGAGGCCTGCGAGATGGAATTCGCCTACGTCCTGCCGTCCGGCGAGAGCTTCACCTTCACCGTGCACGCCGTCTACCTGCCGCGTCCGCGCATCGAGATTTCCGGGCCTCAGGGCGTCCAGGCCACCTTCGACTGGCAGGCCGCGCGCGACAGCGTCGTCGGCCGGATGTGCACCGCAACCCTAGTGAACGACGTGGAGACCTATTGATGCTGACGCTTGATCTGACGAACGCGCCGCGCTGGCATGACCTCGCGCCCGGCGTCCGGGTGGAGTTGCGACCGCTGACCACCGCGCTGATGGTCGCGACCCGCAGCGATCCCGCCGTCGAAGCGGTGCCCGAGGAGGCTTCCGACGAAGAGCGGGCCGTCGCCTTCGCCAAGGCGCTCGCGCGCCGCGCCGTGCTCGCCTGGGAGGGCATCGGCGACGCCGACGGCAACGCCATCGACCCGAGCCCGGAGGCCATCGACGCGCTGCTCGATGTCTGGCCGATCTTCGAGGCGTTCCAGCTGACCTACGTCTCGAAGGGCTTGCTGCTGGAGCAGGAAAAAAACGCCTCCGCGCTCTCGCCGAATGGTCCTTCGGCGGGGGCGAGCGCTACTGCGAAGCCTGCACGCAAGCCTGCCCGGACTGCCCGGCGCGGATGAACCGGCCCCTGACGCATGAGGGCTGGCAGGTCTGGGACCTCGTCGGCCGTCTCGGCGGCCAACTGCGTGTCCTGCCAGGCGCGGTGATCGGCTGGGACATGTCGGCGGCGCTGGCGCTCGGTGACGCGCTCGGCGTGCCGCCGCTCGCCATGGCCGAACTGCTGCCCGTCATTGAAGCGGTGATGGTCGCAAAACTTAACGAACAGATGGAACACTCCCATGGCTGAGAAGCGGGTCAGCGTCCGCCTCGCGGCCGTGGGCGGACGGCAGGTGCGCGCCGAGCTGGAAGGTGTTGGTGAAGCCGGGTCACGCGGCTTCGGACGGCTGAGCCGGGAGATGGAAGCGGCGAACGCCCGGTTGGCGGCGTTTTCTCGCCGTGTCGCTGTGGCTGCCGCCGCCGCCGTGGCCGCCGCTGCCGCCGCTGGTGTGGCAATGGTCCGGTCCGGTCTGCAGACGGTGGATGCGCAGGCGAAGCTGGCTCAATCGCTGGGCACGACCGTCGCCTCGATCCAGACGCTGGAGCGCGCGGGCGAACTGGCGGGCGTGTCGATGTCCGGCATCGAACAGGCCACCAAGGATCTGACGCGTCGTCTCAGCCAGGCGGCCGCCGGGACCGGCCCCGCCGCCGACGCGCTCGACCGGCTGGGGCTCTCGGCCAACGAGCTGATCGCGCTGCCGCTGGACCAGCGCGTGGGTGCGATCAACGCCGCCATCGAGAGCTTCGTGCCCGCCGCCGAACGTGCAGCTGTCGCGGGCCAGCTTTTCGGCGAGGAAGGCTCCATCGCCATGAGCCGGATCGACACCGCGACGCTGCGCCAGGCGACGGAGGACGTGCGCGCTTTCGGTGTGGTGGTCTCCGAGCAGGATGCCGACCAGATCGAGCGGACCAACGATGCCATCTCCCGGCTCGGGCTGATCTGGCGCGGGCTGTCGAACCAGCTGGCGGTTGCTGCCGCGCCTGCGTTGGAAGCGGTCGCGAATGCCATGGCGGCAGTCGCCAACCGCACCGGGCCGCTCGGCATCGCAATCCGCGGCCTCTTCGACAACATCGGTCGCCTGACCACCTATGCCGCCACCTTCGCGGCGTTCCTCGCGGGTCGTTGGGTCGCTGGCATGGCCGCCGCCGCACTCTCCGTCCGAGGTCTCGCCACAGCGCTCGTCGTCCTGCGCGGCGCGCTGATCCGCACCGGCATCGGCGCGCTGATCGTCGGCGCGGGCGAGCTCGTCTACCAGTTCACCCGTCTCGTCTCCGGCGCTGGCGGTTTCGGAGAAGCGATGTCGCTCCTGAAGGACCTCGCGATCGAGGTCTGGGAGCGGATCAGGATGGGCGCGGCGGCTGCGGGTGCGGCCGCCACGGCGATGTTCTTCGACCTGAAGGCCGATGCCGCGTCGGGCATGCAGAGCGCCATCGAGAGCGTCGTGGCTTTCGGCAACACCGCGGCGAACACGTTCGAAGGCGCCTACGAGGCGATCAAGGCGATCTGGGGCCTTCTGCCCGCCGCCATCGGCGATCTGGCGTTTCAGGCGGCCAACAGCCTGGTCGACGGCGTCGAGGCGATGCTGAACGGCGTGGTCTCGCGCATCAACGGCTTCATCGGCGGCATCAACCAGGGGCTGGAAGCGCTCGGGTCCGAGCGCCGCATCTCGCTGGTGCCCGACCTCGACCTCGGCGAGATCGAGAACCGCTTCGAGGGCGCGGCCAGTGCTGCCACGACGGCGGCGCAGGCGGCGTTCGACCGGGCCTTCGAGGACAACCCGCTCACCACGCCCGATCTCGGCCTGACCGACGCGGCGAACCGCGCGCTCGAATCCGCGAACCTCTATCGCGGCGCCGCGCGCGATCTGGCGGAAGGCGCCCGCGCGCCTCTGGAGAGCTGGCAGGCGCTCCGCGATGCCGTGCGGAGCACCGACGAAACCAGTGCGGATGCACTGACCGAGGCCACCGGCGCGGCCGAGCGGCTGGAGACGGCGCTCGGCGATGCGGGACGTGCCGCGACGGGCGCCGGTGTGGCGGCCGGGGCTGCGGCTGCTGCGGCAGAGCCCGCGACCGAAGCTGCCGTCACCGGGTGGCAGGCGGTCACAGCAGCGCTGTCGGATTACGCCAGCAAGGCCCGCGACATCGGTGGCGACATCGGCCAGAGCCTCGTCGGCGCTTTCCAGTCGGCCGAGAACGCGGTTGGCCAGTTCGTGAAGACCGGCAAGCTGAACTTCCGCGACTTGGTCACCTCGCTGCTGGCCGATCTCGCCCAACTGGCCGCGCGCCGGTTCATCCTCGGGCCGATCGCCAATGCGCTCTCGGGTGTCTTCGCTGGTGCCGGCGGCATTTTCGCCAACGTCCTGCACACGGGCGGAATGGTTGGCTCGGCCGGGCCCTCGCGCATGGTCCCGGCCATGGCCTTCGCCGCCGCGCAGCGGATGCACGGCGGCGGCATGGCGGGGCTGCGCCATGACGAGGTGCCCGCGATCCTGCAGCGCGGCGAACGAGTGCTGTCGCGGCGCGAGTCGCAGAGCTACGGCGCGGGCGGCGGCGTCAACGTCACCATCATGGCACGTGACGCCGAGAGCTTCCGGCAGTCGCGGACGCAGGTTGCGGCAGACATCGCCCGTGCGGTCTCGCTCGGCCGGAGGGGCATGTGATGGCGTTTCACGAGGTCCGGTTTCCCGACAACATCAGTCGCGGCGCGCGGGGCGGGCCGGAGCGGCGCACGCAGATCGTCGAGCTTGCCTCGGGCGACGAGGAACGCAACGCCAGATGGGCCAACTCGCGCCGCCGCTTCGACGTCGCCTATGGCATCCGCCGCGCGGACGATCTGGCGGCGGTGGTCGCCTTCTTCGAGGCGCGCAACGGCCGCCTGCACGGCTTCCGCTTCAAGGACTGGGGCGACCACAAGTCCTGCCTGCCTTCGGGCACGCCGTCGCCCACCGACCAGATCATTGGCACTGGCGATGGCACGACAACCGCCTTTCAGCTGGTGAAGCGCTACGCCTCGGGCGCGCAATCCTGGACGCGCGCCATCGCCAAGCCGGTGGCGGGGACTGTGCGCATCGCCCTCGGCGGGGTCGAGCAGCCCTCCGGCTGGTCGGCCGACACCGCCACCGGCGTCGTCACCTTTAGCGCCGCGCCGGGCGCTGGCGTCGCGATCACCGCGGGCTTCGAGTTCGACGTGCCGGTGCGCTTCGACACCGACGTGCTCGATGTAACGCTCGACCTCGAGCGGCTCGGCTCGATTACCTCCATTCCGCTGCTGGAACTGCGCAGATGAAGACTCTCTCTCCCGCCCTGCAGGCCCATCTCGACGAGGGCACGACGACGCTCGCCTGGTGCTGGCGGATCGCCCGGGCCGATGGCGTCACCTTCGGCTTCACCGATCACGACCGGACGCTTTCCTTCGACGGCACGGACTTTGAGCCGGAGAGCGGGCTCACGGCGTCCGAGGTCCGTTCGGGCTCGGACCTGTCCGTCGATGCACAGGACGCCGAGGGTGTGCTGACCTCGGATCGCATCACCGAGACCGACATCCTGGATGGGCGCTGGGACAACGCCGAGGTCGAGGTCTGGCGGGTGAACTGGGCCGACACGAGCCAGCGCGTGCTGATGCGGCGAGGCGCCATCGGTCAGATCCGGCGCGGGCGGCTCGCCTTCGTCGCCGAGGTGCGCTCGCTCGCTCATATCCTCGGCCAGACGGTGGGGCGGACGTTTCAGGCGACCTGTGACGCCGCGCTCGGCGATGCACGCTGCGGCGTTGATCTGGAGGATCCCGCCTTCAAGGGCACGGGCGCCGTTATCGATCTTCTGCGCGACCGGGCCTTCACCGCGTCGGGGCTCTCTGGGTTCGAGGCCGGCTGGTTCACCTTCGGCACGCTGAACTGGACGAGCGGCGCGAACGCGGGGCGGCGCACCGAGGTTTTGGGCCATGACGTGACCGACGGCATCGCCGTGCTCACGCTGCTCGAAGTGCCGGTGCGCGCGATCGCCGAGGGCGACGCCTTCGCCATCCGCGCGGGCTGCGACAAGCGCATGGAGACCTGCGGGGCGAAGTTCGCCAACACCGCCAACTTCCGCGGTTTCCCGCACATCCCCGGCCAGGACGCCGTGCTGCGCTACGCCACGAAGGATGGCGGGCACGAGGGCGGCGTGCTGTGACGCAACCCCTCGCATTGGCCGACCCCGCGCGCGTCATCACCATCGCGCGCGCGTGGCTCGGGACGCCGTACCACGACCAGGCCAGTCTGCGCGGCGTCGGCTGCGACTGCCTCGGGCTAGCGCGGGGCGTCTGGCGCGAGGTGGTCGGCCCCGAGCCTTTCCCGATCCCGCCCTACAGCCGCGACTGGGGTGAGACAGGCCCGCGCGAAGTTCTGGCCGAGGGCGCGCGCGCCATGATGATCGAAGTGGAACCCGCGGCAGCCGGTCCCGGCGCGCTGGTTCTCTTCCGCATGAGGCCCCGCGCCATCGCCAAGCATGTCGGGATCCTCACCGGTCGCGAAAGCTTCCTCCACGCCTACGAGCGGCTCGGCGTGATCGAGGAACCGCTCACACCATCCTGGCGGCGGCGCATCGCCTTCGCCTTCCTGTTTCCGCAACGCTGAGACCCCGACATGGCCACCCTCGTTCTCGGTGCCGCCGGCGCCGCCATTGGCGGCAGCATCGGCGGCGCGATCCTCGGTGTCAGCGCCGCGACCATCGGCGGCTTCATCGGCTCCACCATCGGGTCGGTCGTCGACAGCTGGATCATCTCGTCGCTGGCGCCCACCCAGCGCATCGAGGGCGCGCGGCTCGACACCTTGCGCATCACCTCGGCCACCGAAGGCGCGGTGATCCCGCGCCTCTATGGTCGGATGCGGATGGGTGGCAACATCATCTGGGCGACGGATTTCCGCGAGGAAACGAAGACCACCACCCAAGGGGGCGGCAAGGGCGGCGGGGGCGGCAAGGTCAAGACCACCGAGTATCTCTACTACGCATCCTTCGCCGTGGCGCTTTGCGAGGGGCCGATCACGGGGATCGGCCGCATCTGGGCCGACGGCAAGCCGATGGACCTCTCCGGCGTCACCTGGCGCTGGTATCCGGGCGACGAGGCGCAGACAGCCGACCCGTTCATTGCCGCGAGGATGGGCGCGGCCAGCACGCCTGCCTATCGCGGCACGGCCTATGTCGTCTTTGAGGAACTGGCGCTCTCGACCTACGGCAACCGCCTGCCGCAGCTTTCCTTCGAGGTATTCCGTCCGGTCGCCGATCCCGACACCGCCGAGGGGCTGACCCGCGCGGTCACCATGATCCCGGCCTCGGGCGAGTTCACCTATGCGACGCAGGCGATCCGCAAGACCGATGGTGGCGCGCAGATCCCTGAGAACCTGAACGCGCTGGCCGATTCTACCGACATGGTGGAGGCGCTGGACCGGCTGCAGGCGATGGCTCCTGCGGTCGAGAGCGTCAGCCTCGTCGTCGCGTGGTTCGGCGACGACCTGCGCGCGGGCTCCTGCAAAGTGCGGCCCGGTGTCGAGGTGTCGGCCAAATCGACCACGCCCGCCAGCTGGTCGGTGAATGGCGTGAGCCGCGCCAATGCCTTCCTCGTCAGCCGCGACGATCAGGACCGCCCGGTCTATGGCGGCACGCCGTCCGACTTCGCGGTGGTGCAGGCGATCCAGGAGATGAAGGCGCGCGGGCTGTGCGTCACCTTCTATCCCTTCATCCTGATGGATGTCCCGCGCGACAACACGCTGCCGAACCCCTATTCCGACAACGCTGCCGAGACCGGCCAGCCCGCGTTCCCCTGGCGCGGCCGGATCACCTGTTCGCCCGCGGCAGGCTACGCCGGCAGCGTCGACAAAACCGCCACAGCGGCAAGCCAGGTCGCGGCCTTCTTCGGGAGCGCCAGCCCGTCCGACTTCGCGGACTCGGGCGAAAGTGTCTCCTGGACCGGCGCGCCCGGCGACTGGGGCCTGCGCCGCATGGTGCTGCACTACGCCCATCTCTGCGCGGCGGCGGGCGGGGTGGATGCCTTCCTGATCGGTACCGAGATGCCGGGGCTGACGACGATCCGCTCGGGGGCCAGCACGTATCCCGCGGTGCAGGCGTATCGGGACCTGCTCGTGGATGTGCGCTCTATCCTCGGGTCCGGGACCAAGATCGGCTATGCGGCCGACTGGTCGGAATACTTTGGGCACCAGCCGGGCGATGGCTCGGGCGACGTGTTCTTCCACCTCGACCCGCTCTGGGCCGATCCAGAGATCGATTTCGTCGGCATCGACAACTACATGCCGCTGTCGGACTGGCGCGACGGATTCGAGCATGCCGACGCGGCCGAGGGCTGGCCCGCGATCTACGACCGCGCCTACCTGCAGGCGAACATCGCGGGCGGCGAAGGCTTCGACTGGTTCTATGCCAGCGCCGCCGACCGCTCCGCGCAGGTGCGAACTCCCATCACCGACGGTGCCGCCAGCAAGCCGTGGGTCTTCCGCTACAAGGATCTGCGCGCCTGGTGGTCGAACGCGCACTACAACCGCCCCGGTGGCGTGGAGAGCGGGACGGCGACGGCATGGACGCCGCAGTCCAAGCCGATCTGGTTCACCGAGTTGGGCTGCCCGGCCATCGATCGGGGCACGAACCAGCCGAACGTCTTCTTCGACCCGAAGTCGTCGGAGAGCTTCACGCCGCATTTCTCGCGGGGCTGGCGCGACGACGCCATCCAGCGCGCCTATCTGGAGGCGACGTACCTCTGGTGGGGCGAGGCCGCGAACAACCCGGTGTCCTCGGTCTACGGCGGTCGGATGGTGCATGTGCCGGAATGCGCCGCCTGGACCTGGGACGCGCGGCCATATCCGTTCTTCCCGGCGCTGACCGATGTCTGGACGGACGGGGAGAACTGGCGGCTCGGCCACTGGCTGACCGGACGGCTTGGCGCGGTGTCGCTGGCCGCACTGGTCCGGCATCTCTGCCTGCGCGCCGGGCTGCCCGAGGATCGCATCGACGTTGCCGGCCTCTGGGGCGCGGTCGAGGGCTACGCCATCACCGCGCTCGAAAGCCCGCGCGCCTCGATCACCACGCTCGCCCGCCACTTCGGCTTCGACGCGGTGGAAACCGAAGGGTTAATCCGCTTCGTGATGCGCGGCCGGGCCTCCGTCACCACCCTCGCGTCCGACGATCTGGCCGCCCCCCGCGAGGGCGACCTGCTGGAACTCATCCGCGGCCAGGAGACCGAGCTGCCGCAGGCGCTCAAGTGGCAGATCGCCCGCGCCGACGAAGATTACGACGCGGCCCTCGTCGAGGCGCGGCGCATCACCGTGGACACGACGCGGATCGCCTCAGAGTCCTTCCCGATGGCGGTCCCGCCCGAGGAAGCCGAACGCCGCTGCCGCCGCGCCCTGATGGAGGCGTGGGTCGGCCGCGAGACGGCGGCGTTCCGTCTGCCGCCCTCGCGGCTCGCGCTCGATCCGGCGGACCCGATCCGGCTCGCCCATGACGGGCGGCTGGTCGACCTGCGGCTCGTCTCCATCGCCGACGCGGAGGCGCGCGGCATCGAGGCGGTCCGCCAGGATCGCGCGACCTACGACCTGCCGCCCGGCGATCCCCGCGCGGCGTCGCTGACGCGCGCCGTGGTGTTCGGCGCGCCGGATGCGCTGCTCATGGACCTGCCGCAGCCCCGGTCGACGGCACCTACCTCTTCGGCGCGACACTCCTCTACAAGATCAACGCCAGCGCCACGGCCCGCATGCGCGGTCGGCTCGTGCTGAACGGCACGACCGAAATCCGCGGCTCCCTCGGCGAAATCTCCGCCACCCACGTCTCGCTCGCCACCGCGATCTGGCTGCAGACCATGGTGCCCCTCACCGCGGGCGATACCGTCGAGCTGCAGGGGTATTTCCGGGTCGCGGACGGCTACTTCGCCGCCGACCACACCTCCTTCTGGGGCTGCAAGATCGGCTGACCGGCGGAAGGAGGATCCCGATGAACCCACCCAGATCCGAGGGTTTCGTGCGCATGCCCGACGCCGAGTTCGAGGCGATCCTGACGCGGGCGGCCGAGGAAGGCGCGAAACGCGCGCTCGCCGATGTCGGCCTCGACGGCGACGAGGCTGCCCTCGACATCCGCGATCTGCGATCCCTGGTCGACTGCATCCGGCTGGTGCGCCGCACCGCGATGCAGACCGCCGTCCGCATGATCACCACCGGCGTCATGCTGGCGCTGCTCGCGGGCATCGCCATCAAGCTCAAGATCTTCGGCGGCAGCCCGTAGTCCGTCCCCATCCCCCATTCATCAACCCGCAATGACCCCGCCCTTGAGGCGGGTTTATTTCGTTTCGGAGGAACCTCATGACTACCACATTCTACGACCACTGGCGCGACTTGCCTGAGAGCACCTGGCGCTGGCCGAATTTCAGCCCGGCCGAAATCGCCTGCCGGGGCACCGGCAAGCTGCTGATCAACGAACCCGCGCTCGACAAGCTGCAGGCGCTACGCGACCGGCTGGGCAAGCCGCTGATCGTTCGCTCGGCCTATCGCAGCCCCGAGCACAACCGTGCCGTCGGCGGCGCGACCCGATCGAAGCATCTCGACGGCGCCGCCTTCGACATCGCCATGGCGAACCACGACCCGGTGGCGTTCGAGGCCGCGGCGCGCGAGGTCGGATTCTTCGGCTTCGGCTTCTATCCGCGCTCGGGCTTTATCCACGTCGACCTCGGCCCCGCACGGCAGTGGGGCGACCGCTTCCCGGTCCGGGCGACGGCATTTGCAGCCGAAACGCCGCCCGCGCGCGAAGTGCTGGCCGAGAGCCGCACCATGAAAGGCGGCGGCGCGGCCGGAGTTGCGACACTGGGCGCGGCAAGCGTCGAGGTGGCGCATAGCGTTCTGGCCGAGACCCAATCCGCCATCCTGCCGCTCGTCCCGTACCTCGATACGCTCCGCTGGGTGTTCATCGCGGTGGCTCTCGGCGGGATCGCGGTTACGATCTATGCGCGTCTGGATGACTGGCGCCGGGGGCGGCGATGATCGGCTGGCTCCTCACCGGGATTGCCACGAGCCCTTGGATGCGGGCGGCGCTGCGCTACGGCACCATCATACTCGCCGTGCTCCTGTTCCTGCTTTCGCTTCGGCGGTCCGGCGAGCGAGCGGGCCGCCTCGCCGAACGCCTTGAAACCACGGAGAAGGCCAATGACGTCCAACGCCGGATGCTGGAGGCGGCAGCTCGCCGCCCTCGCGATCGCAACGAGCTTGCTCAGCGGCTGCGCGACGGTCGGTTCTGAGCCCGGCGGGTTCCAGACGTGTGCCCCCGTCGTCGGGTACAGCCGGGAGTTCCAGGCGCGGGCGGCAAAGGAACTGGCATCGTTGCCGGGCGGCTCGGCCATTGCCGTGATGCTCAGCGACTACGCCGTAATGCGCGAGCAGGCACGGATTTGCAGGGCCATCGAAGATCGGAGCTGAGCTGCCGAACTCTGGGGATTGATCATCACTTATATCTCCAATAATGTGGAGATATGGAGAAGCAGAACACACTAGCCGCGCTGGCCGCGCTCTCGCAGGAGACGCGTCTCGACATCTTCCGTCTTCTGGTCGAGGCCGGTCCGGAGGGGCGCGCAGTGGGCCGGATTGGCGAGGCGCTCGATCTTCCCTCGGCGACCCTGTCGTTCCACCTCAAGGAGCTGAAGCATGCCGGGCTGGTGACAGTCCGGCGCGAGGGACGCTCGCTCGTCTACGCGGCCAGCTTCGACACCATGATTGGGTTGATCGACTACCTGACCCGTCACTGCTGCGCTGGCGATCCGGCAGCCTGCGGGATCGCTCCCCCGACTGCCGCCGCCCGGAAAGAGACCGTATGACCACCACGATCTATCACAATCCGAACTGCGGCACGTCGCGCAACGTTCTGGCGCTGATCCGCAACTCCGGCGAGGAGCCGGAGGTCATCGAGTACCTGGACACGCCGCCCAGCCGCGAGCGGCTCGTGGACCTGATCGCCGCGATGGGCATTCCGGTGCGCAATCTCCTGCGCCGGAAGGGCACGCCCTACGATGATCTCGGACTCGACGACCCGAAGTTCTCCAACGACGAGCTGATCGATCTGATGTTGGCGCATCCAATCCTGATCAACCGACCGATCGTCGAGACATCGCTCGGGACCCGGCTCTGCCGTCCGTCCGAGGCCGTGCTGGAGATCCTGCCGAATCCGCAGCAGGGCGAATTCCGCAAGGAGGATGGCGAGCTCGTGGTGGACGCCAACGGACGTCGCGTAAACGAGAGCGCCGCCCGATGAGCAACGACACCTATGCGCCCACGGCCGAGGCCATCGCGGCGCCGCCCGCCGGGATCGGCTTCTTCGAAAAGTGGCTCTCGGTCTGGGTGGCGCTCTGCATCGCCACCGGCCTGCTGCTCGGCAACGTGTTTCCAGGGCTGTTCGAGGTGCTGGCCGGGCTGGAGATCGCTTCCGTCAACCTCGTCGTCGCCGTCCTGATCTGGGCGATGGTCTATCCGATGATGGTGGCGGTCGATTTCGCGAGCCTGCGCCATATCGGCGATCGGCCGAAAGGGCTTGTGCTGACGATCGCGGTGAACTGGCTGATCAAGCCCTTCACCATGGCAGGGCTCGCCGTTCTGTTCTTCGAGGTCCTGTTCGCGGATCTGATTGCACCGGCCGATGCCCAGCAATACATCGCCGGTCTGATCCTGCTCGGCGCGGCACCCTGCACAGCGATGGTATTCGTGTGGTCGCAGCTCACTCGGGGCGACGCCACCTACACGCTGGTGCAGGTGTCGGTGAATAACGTCATCATGATCTTCGCCTTCGCGCCGATCGTGGCGCTGCTCCTCGGCGTCACCGACATCGTCGTGCCGTGGGAGACGCTGATCCTTTCGGTCGGGCTCTACATCCTGATCCCGCTCGCCGCCGGCGCCGCCACACGCCAGTGGCTCGCACGGGGACGGCGGGGCGCGGGCGCCGAGGCGGCGGTCGCGCGCTTCACGGCGGCGGTCAAGCCTGCTTCGGTGATCGGACTTCTGGCGACGGTCGTGCTGCTCTTCGGCTTTCAGGGGCAGATCATCCTCGACCAGCCGTTGCTGATCGCGCTGATCGCCGTTCCGCTGCTCATCCAATCCTACGGCATTTTCGCGCTCGCCTATGCGGCGGCATGGGCCTGGCGCGTGCCCTTCAACGTCGCGGCGCCCTGCGCGCTGATCGGCACGTCGAACTTCTTCGAGCTGGCGGTCGCCGTCGCGATCAGCCTCTTCGGACTTCAATCCGGCGCCGCGCTTGCAACCGTCGTCGGGGTCCTCGTCGAGGTGCCGGTGATGCTGTCGCTGGTCGCCCTCGCTAACCGCACACGACACCACTTTCCGGCAGATGCGGGAGGTGCGCGGCATGGCTAACCATCCTGTCCCGATCGAGGACCTGCCGAACATCGACCCGGCCTCGCTCAGGCCGATCGACATGGCCGCGCTCGCCGCGCCGGGCGCGCCCACGCACCCGCCGCGCATCCTGATGCTCTATGGCTCGCTCCGGACGCGCTCCTACTCGCGCTTCGCCTCGGAGGAGGCGGCGCGCCTTCTCCGCTGGTTCGGCGCAGAAACCCGCACCTTCAATCCCTCCGGTCTGCCGCTGCCGGACGCCGAAGGCCCCGACCACCCGAAGGTGAAGGAATTGCGCGAGCTCGCGACCTGGTCGGAGGGCATGGTCTGGTGCTCGCCCGAGCGCCATGGTGCGATGACCGGCGTCATGAAGGCGCAGATCGACTGGCTGCCGCTGTCGCTCGGCGGCGTGCGGCCGACGCAGGGCAAGACGCTCGCGGTCATGCAGGTCTCCGGCGGCTCGCAGAGCTTCAACGCCGTCAACCAGATGCGCATCCTCGGTCGCTGGATGCGCATGGTGACGATCCCGAACCAGTCCTCGGTAGCGAAGGCGTATAACGAGTTCGACGAGGCCGGTCGGATGCGCCCTTCGCCCTACTACAACCGCATCGTCGACGTGATGGAGGAACTTGTGAAGTTCACCCATCTCACGCGCGACCGCTCGGCCTATCTGACCGATCGCTACTCGGAGCGGGTGGAAAGCGCCGAAGAGCTGTCGAAGCGCGTGAATCAGCGCTCAATTTAAATCGGGGGCGATGGTTGGGAGGGGAATCTTGCAGAATAGGCGTGCCGAGTTGCGCCATCGCTCGGCACGCCTGAGTCGGTTCGCTACCACGATAGTGGTCGCGCGGTCGGCGAAAACTCGAGCCGACCTGGTGGGCTCCGAGCGGGTTCGCCGCCATCCCCACCACCGCGCTCGATCCGGCCCACAGTCCGGCGTCTCCCGCGGTCCCCGCGCTTATCGGGTCCGGGTCCCCATCCTCCGCTATCGCCCCGTCAGTCGGGGCTGGCGGCTTCCACCGGCGTGATTTCGGTGATCGTCTGGAACTCGCCGAGAAACTCCGGATGGTTCTGCGCCAGATAGCGCACGATCCGTGCGTTCCCGATCAGCTTACCGACATAACCCTTGATCACGGTCAAATGCAGGTGGTCCTGGCCGTAGGTGTCCTGAATCGAAGCGATGCCCTCCTGCAGACGGGCCAGCTCCTGTTCCATCCGCGCCATCGCCTCTGGCGTGATTCCCTTGATCTTCTTCGGCTTTGATGAATCGACCAACTGCGCTTGCGGCGTTCCCGCGAGGATCGCGCTCACATAGGCGACGGAAAAATTGTTCGCATTGACGAGCAATTCCGCCGCCTCAATCTGCCGCATGGTCTTCATCTTGCGCAGCGCGCCGAAGACGGCCGCCGTGCAGGGCTTGTCCTTCAAGATCGCCACAGCTTCCTCGCAGATTCCGTCCAGCAGGCGGACCTTGCGCCGGATACTGCTGAGATTGAGGTCGAGCGCGGCCGCGATTTTTTCTTCCGGTACACCACGCTCGATCGCCTTGCGGATCATCTTGTGCTCCTGGACCGGCGCAAGACGGCTTACCTGCCGGTTGTAGGTGAACGCTTCGTCGTCGGTGGAGACGAGGCATTCCACCTCCTGAGTACCGGCATCCTTTAACGCCTCGATCCGCAGGTGCCCGTCGAGCAGCAACCAGGTGGCGGATTGATCGGGATTTCGCACCACAATCGGCGGCTCGACGATCCCGATCTGGACGATGGAGGCCACGATCTGCCGGTATTTCCGGCTGGATTTCGCGGACTTGCTGAGCGCGCGCAGCGGGAGGATCGATTCAATGGGAAGGGTGACGCAGTCGTCCTCGAAACCGCGATTGACGGAACGCGGTGTCTGGCTCGCATCGCGCTTCATGTCAGCCTCGCGTCCGTGACAGCCCTGGCAAGGTCACCTGGCATGGTCTCCAGACCCTCGGCCCTCAGCAACGTCATGAAATACTCGTCCGAGCAGAGTTTGCGGAAGGCCTCGCGCACGAACATCAGCCGGCTCTGCGTCAGCTCGGCCTTCTTGATCAACAGCTTCTGCCGGGTGGCTTCCTGCTGATAGGCCCGGACGAGGCCTTCGCTGGTCAGCGCCCGCTTTGCGCCGTCGCGGCGGCCAAAGGGGTTGTTCCGCAGTTGCGGCCCGCGCTGTTCCCGCTGCTGGATCAGTCGGCGCACGAGGGTCAGCTTTCTGCCGCGCAGCTTCTTCTGAGTGTAGGCGTCCGTGAGCGCCTGCTGTGCGCCCTTGGCATCGGTTCTGGCGATCTGGATGGCGAGGTTCAGCGGCAGGAGCCCGGTTTCCACGGCCGAGACGAGGCGTTCCTCTCCCTTTTCCAGAAGCCCCGCGATCATGTTAACGTACTCAGCGGTGACCCCGATCTTGTCGCCGATCTGACGATCGGTGTAGCCGCGTTCGCGCAGTGCGCCGATCTCGCGCATCAGGTCGATCGGATTGTGCTGCCGCCGCGCGCAGTTCTCGACAAGGCTCATGACGAGGCAATCGCTTTCGCTGGCCTCGATCACGATGGCGGGGATACGGTCCTGCTTGAGTTCGATGAAGGCCTCGAGCCGGCCCTGTCCGCAGACGAGGTCGTATTCCTGCGGGTCGGTCCCGGCGCGCGGTGCCACGGTGATTGGGCGCTTGAGGCCGATGCGGGCGATGTTCTCCACCATCTCCTCGAAGGTGCGTCGATTGCGGACTCGGGGATTGAGGATCCGGATCCTGTTGGTGGGGATCGGTGTCACCTGCTTCCGGCTGGTCGGCTTCATGTCGTCGGGCATCACGCCACCTCCGCGATCCTGGCCCGCGAGGCGAGCGCGTAGAAGAAATCGAGCGTGTCGAACCGGTACGCATCCAGTGCGAGCCCGTTCTGCTCGGCGAATTTCAGCTTCCCGAATGTCATGTCGATGCTGGGCAGCACGAAGTAGTCGCGTGGCGCCTCGTTCACCTCGTCCATGCGCACGGCGATGGTGATGTCTGGCACGAGGCCGGCGTCGAGGCGAATGCACCAGCGGAGCGACCCGGCCGCCGTCGCCGTGCATCGGGCGAGGACGATGGACACCGTGAACTCGTCGTTGACGCGAACCAAGTCGGTATCGGGGTCCTGCATGGCCGTTCCGCCATGCCTCGCCACCCCGGCGATAATCTCGGCCACCAGCTGCGGATGGGCCTGCCGTAGGGCGCGGTTGATCTCGATGTAGCTGTAGTCCCGGTCCGGCTCGTAGCCGATCAGCCGGTACGCCCGCAGCAAGCTGCCGAAGCGGCTGCGGTAAGCGCTGGACGAGGGCAAGTCGTCCTCCTCGTCGATGATCAGCCCCGACAGCATGCCCTGCTGCTTCAGGATCGTGCGCAGAGCGTCGAGCAGTTCCTCGTCGGAGAAATGGCGGCTGCGCGCATCCACGATCTCTCGGGCGCGCAGGAACAGAGCCTGATCGACTATGGCGGGATAGGCGCCCTCAGCTCGGATCCACATCTCCCGCGGGTTCACCACTCGGCGCTGCTTCAGCTTGAAGGACACCTTGGCGAAAACATTGTTCCCGATGTATTTTTCGTTCGTCAGGACCTGGTGGACGGTCGCGCGCGTCCATGGACGATCGAGATCAGTGCGATGTCCTTCGGCGTTCAGGGTCTCCGCGATCTCGCGCTCCGGGCGCCCCTCGTTGGCGAACATCTCGTACATGCGCTGGACAACCCGTTGCTCCTCCTCGGGGCCGGGCGCCAGAATCACACGGTCGGTCTGCAGGCTCTTCTGTTCCCCGCGCGAGAGCTCGCCCTTCGGATTGCCATGCTCGTCGATCAGCACCCGCCGCAGTCCGTATCCTGCGGCGCCGCCCTGGCGATAGCCCAGCTCGACGAGGCGGCATTGCCCGGCGAAGACCTTCACGGAGAGCTCGCGGCTGTACTCGCCGGCCATGACCCGCTTGACGGTTTTCAGAAGGTTCGAGCCGATGCTGCCGTCATTCTCGAACTGCTCGCCGCAGTAATGGACCCGGATGCCGGCGCGGGAGCAGACGTGCTCGTGATAGGCGCCCTCGTCGGCATCCTGAAACCGGCCCCAGCGGCTGACGTCATAGACGAGGATCGCCTTGAAGTCGGCCTGACCGGACTGGACCTCGGCCATCAGGTTCTGCAGCGCCTCGCGGCCGTCCAGCCGCAGTCCGGAACGCCCCGAGTCCTCTAACACCCGCAGGATCTGCAGGCCACGGGCGGCGGCATAGCTGCGGATGACGTCAAGCTGGTTCTCGGTCGAGTATTTCTGGTGATCGGTCGACATCCGGACATAGGCGACGGCCGGCACGTCCTGTTCAGATGCCGCGCTCCCGTCCTCGGTGTCCGCCCGGCCGCCTCTCACATCCGACGCTCCTCTTTACCGCCCATGACGCCAGTGCAGACGCTCGGGGTGCTCGGCAATATTGTTCTGCGCAGAAGACAGCAGCGCGTCCGGAAAGTCGTTGCCAGAAAGGGGCAAGTTCTTTCTCCGGTCGCCTTTCGGCAGCTGCAGCCGCAGATCCCAGCTGCTCGTGCGAAGCGCAGATTTTCGAAGCATTGCCGTCACCGTCCAATAGCGAAGTGTTTTGCCAGGCGGCCCCGAAGGGTCGTCTCGGGCGCAAAAGAGATTCTCCCGTTTTCATGGCTCTCCAGATGTTTATCGGGAAAGGACAGGAAGATGCGGATCAAGATGGGCACAGTTGTGCCGAAGATGGGCACATTTGTGCACCTGATCGACGAGCCGACTGATTATCGGAAAGCCATGGCGATGGCGCTGCACGAGGAACTCGGCTCGACCAATCGCGCGATCAAGATGGCGATGCGGTGGACGGGGGCCAGCGAGCGAACCGTAAAATACTGGCTTGCCGGCGAACGTGGCCCGAGCGGCCATCATCTCATCGCGCTGGCTCGGCACTCCGATGCCGTACTGTTCGTGGTTCTCGCCCTTGCAGGACGACATGTGGTGGACGACGAACACGATTGAAGGTCGTACCCTCCTGGGAGCCGGGTAGCGGGGCGAGCCGAACTGGCCCTGCACGTCTTGATCTGTCTTCTCTTTTGGTTATCTTGAAGACAGCCGGTCCGCGAAGAGGTGTCGAATGTCCCGCACAACCACCATGACCGTCCGCGTCAGCGGCGCCCTCAGCGAGTTCGTCGCCACGAATGTTGGCGAGGGCGGCGCGTACGAGAACGTCAGCGAGTACATCCGCGATCTCATCCGCCGCGACAAGGAACGCGCGGAGCGCGAGGCCTTCGATCGCCTGAAGGCGGAACTGAACCGCGCCTTCGCAGCACCCGAGGAAAGCTACAAGCCCCTGACCGCCGCCGAGGTCATCACCCGGAACCGGCGGGCCTGAGCACATGGCGATCCGGGTCCAGGAGGCAGCCTCCGTCCGCCTCGACGAGATATACCGATACACCCGCGACCGGTGGGGCGAAGCGCAGGCCGAAGCCTACCTCACCGGACTCTTCGCCGCCTTCGAGAAGATCGAAACACGCGGTGTGATGTCGAAGCCCGTGCCGGCAGAGTTCGAGGTGGAAGGGTACTTCTTCCGCTACGAGCACCATTTCGTGTACTGGCGGCGGCTTTCCAACGGCGACATCGGCATCGTCACCGTCCTGCACGAGCGGATGCATCAGCTCGATCGGTTCAAGGACGATTTTGCTTAACATACTGATTTCATTTCTGAAAGGTGGGATTCAATGCGCCCCGCGATAAGCTGCCCGAGGTGGAGATGGGGTGGATGCCGCTCTCCCCTTACGGCATCGCGATGTGCCAAACTCGTGGTGTCGAAACACAAGCTGAAGGAGAGGACATCCATGGGAGAGATTAGCATCATCGGCGTCGATCTGGCAAAGAACGTGTTCCAGGTGCATGGTGCTGCGGCGGACGGGTCCGTTGTGTTCCGCAAGAAGCTGTCACGGCCGCAGTTCGCCCGGTTCATGTCGGAGCAGCCGGCGTGTGTGGTGGCGATGGAAGCCTGTGCCAGCGCCCATCATTGGGCGCGGGAAATGGCGCGGCACGGGCATGAGGTCCGGCTGATCACGCCGCACTATGTCAAGCCGTTCATCAAGCGGCAGAAGAACGATGCTGCCGATGCAGAGGCGATCGTCGAGGCGGCGCAGCGGCCTACGATGCGCTTCGTCGAACCGAAGTCGGCCGACCAGCAGGCTCGTGCCGTTGCATTCCGCACGCGCGAGCAGCTCGTGAAGCAGCGCACCGAGGCGGTGAACGCGTTGCGGTCGCATCTCTACGAGTTCGGTCATGTCGCGCCAGAGGGCATCGGCTACCTGCCGCGCCTCGCGAAGGTTGTCGATGAACCCAACACCGGCATTCCGGAACTTGCCCGGGACATCTGCCGCATGCTTCTTGAGCAGATTGCCCACCTGACCGACCGGATGAATGCGCTGAAAGCGAGGATCGCGGCGATGTCGAACGAAGCGGAAATGCCGCGCCAGCTGCAGACGATGCCGGGCGTTGGACCGATCACGGCGCTCGCGGTCGAGACTTTCGCGCCGCCGATGGAGCAGTTCCGCCGCGGGCGCGACTTCGCTGCCTGGCTCGGCCTGGTGCCGAGGCAGCATTCCACCGGCGGCAAGCAGAAGCTGGGAAAGACGTCGAAGATGGGACAACGGGATATCCGGCGATTGCTCGTGATCGGGGCGACAGCCGTGATCCGCTGGGCCTCGCGACGGGGGGCGCCGAAGGGGTCGTGGCTGGCCCGGATGCTGGAGCGTAAACCGATCCCGGTCGTCGCCGTCGCGCTGGCGAACAAGATGGCGCGCGGCATCTGGGCGATGCTGACGCGCGGCGAAGACTATCGCGGCCCGGTGCTGATCGGCGCCTGATCGGGCATCGAACGGGCACTCGGGCCACCGAGTTGTGAGGAAGGCATGATCAGCATGGACAAATGATCGACATGATCCGGGTCGGGCAAACCAGAAACCTTCTCCGAGCCTCGAGCTCGCTCTTGGAGATGTGGCCCCGCTCCGCGCATCACCATCCCGGCCAGCGGCGCCAGTCAGCCGCACGAACAGGCCTGACAAAAGTACGCACTCGATCACATGTCCAGAAGATCAGAAATTCCTTGCAAACCGAGCGGCATCCACAAAAGAAGGTTGTCTTTCAGGCCCACCCCCTCCGCCACTTGCACAATGCAAACCCGAAAACAGGTCCCTCGCGGGGCCTTTTTCTTTATGTGCCAAAGGGGTTTGCAGGCACCATCCGCCCTTCGGAGACAGACCCGCCGCGCAAGATCGGTCTCCGAACGCCCACCGTCTCTTTCCACCCGCCCTTCGCTCTCGGCGAGACGCTTTCAAAACGTCCATGCATTTCAAGGAACTGGCGGGATCGCATTGCGCCCGTGTTTCGCTGGTTTCGGCTTGTCTCAAAACAGACGAAGGCGCGACACGGGCGGCGTGGTGGTTGGTATGTCTTGGGAGTTTTGCGCGAAGTCTCTGATGACAAACGGAGTTTCCGCCCTTAGCCTGGCGTGATGTCAAACGGGGCCTGGACTGATCAAGAGAACGACCTGATCGTCGCGGATTACTTCGCGATGCTGGCCGACGACGTCTCTGGTCGTCCCTACAGCAAGGCCGAGCATCGGCGCGGGCTGCTGCCCCTGTTGAATGATCGGTCCGAGGGATCGGTCGAGTTCAAGCACCAGAACATCAGCGCCGTGCTGAAGGGGCTGGGCCAGCCGCAACCTGCGGTTTTCGCAGATGGCGCCGCTGACCATGTATGAGGAAAGAAACACCGGCACCAACCTGCCGGCGCAGATCGACATCGAGGCCGTGGGCGGGGACGCGCTGGAGCTGCTGTTCATGGCCAAGGGCGGCGGCTCGGCCAACAAGACCTTCCTGTTCCAGCAGACCCGCCGCCTGCTGGAGCCCGAGCGGCTGCTGGCCTTTTTCGACGAAAAGATCCGCACGCTGGGGACCACGGCCTGCCCGCCCTATCACCTGGCCATCGTCATCGGCGGGCTGTCGGCCGAACAATGCCTCAAGACCGTCAAGCTGGCCTCGGCGCGCGAACTCGACGGCTTGCCCACCAGCGGAAGCCCGGACGGCCGCGCCTTCCGCGACCTGGAGCTGGAGGACCAGATCCTCGACCTGACCCGCGCCATGGGGCTGGGCGCGCAATTCGGCGGCAAGTATTTCTGCCATGACGTGCGGGTGATCCGCCTGCCCCGCCATGGCGGCAGCCTGCCGGTCGGCATGGGGGTCAGCTGCTCGGCCGACCGGCAGATCCGCGGCCGCATCGACCGCGACGGCATCTGGCTGGAGGCGCTGGAGCGCGACCCGGCCCGCTTCCTGCCCCAGGGCGGCACCGGCGGGGCGGCGCCGGCGCGCATCGACCTCGACCAGCCGATGGATAGGGTCTGCGCGGCGCTGTCGCAGCTGACGGTCGGCACGCCGGTGCTGATGTCGGGCACGATGATCGTGGCCCGCGACCTGGTCCATGCGGAACTGGCGCGGCTGATGCGCCAGGGCAAGCCCCTGCCCGGCTATCTGCGCGACCATCCGGTCTATTACGCCGGCCCGGCCCGGACGCCGCAGGGCCATGCCTCGGGCTCCTTCGGGCCGACCACGGCGGCGCGCATGGACCCCTATGTGCCCGAGCTTCAGGCGCAGGGCGCGTCAAGGGTGATGATCGCCAAGGGCAACCGTGCCCCCGAGGTGGTGGCCAGCTGCAAGCGGCATGGCGGCTTCTACCTGGGGTCGGTCGGCGGCGCCGCGGCGGTGCTGGGCCGCGACGTGATCAAGAGCGTGGAAGTCATCGACTTCGGCGAATTCGGCATGGAGGCGGTCTGGCGCATCCGGGTTCAGGATTTCCCCGCCTTCGTCGTCACCGACGACAAGGGCAACGACTTCTTTACCCGCAAGCCGGGCTTGACCCCGCCGGGCTGACGCGCGACCAGTTCAACCGGGGCAATGCGGGGAAGCGGATTGGACGAGGCCGGCGACAAGATCACCCTGCGGCAGATGCAGATCTTCCTGGCCGCCGTCGAATGCCGCAGCTTCATCCGCGCCGCGGAAAAGCTGTCGCTGTCGCCGCCCGCCGTCTCGATGCAGATGAGCCGGCTGGCCGAGGCGCTAGGCGCCACGCTGTTCGTCAAGGACGGCCGTTCCGTCCAGCCGACCCAGACCGCCACCGCGCTGGTCCCCTATGCCGAGCGGCTGGCCGAAACCCTGCGCGAGGCGGTGCATGTGGTCGAGCAGATGCAGGGCCGGCTGGACAACCAGGTGCGGGTGGCGATGGTCTCGACGGCGCGGAACTTCGGGCCGCATCTGGTGCAGCAGTTCCTGCGCCAGCGCCCCGCGGCACAGGTCGAGATCAGCATCGCCAACCGCGACGGCGTGATCGCCCAGTTGCAGGAGGATCGGGCCGACCTGGCGTTGATGGGCCGCCCGCCGCGGCGGATCGAGGTCACCGAGCATCAGTTCGCCAAGCATCCTTACGTGCTGATCGGCAATCCCGAGCATCCGCTGACCCGCTTTCGCCGCATCCGCCGCGCCGATCTGGTCATGCACCGCTTCCTGGTGCGCGAAAGCGGCTCGGGCACCCGCATGGTGCATGAGCATTTCTTCCACGAGGCCGGCCTGCCGCTGCCGCCGGCGCAAGAGATGGACAGCAACGCCAACATCAAGCAGGCGGTTATGGCGAACATGGGGCTGGCCTTCCTCTCCGCCCACACCATCGCGCTGGAGCGGCAGGCGGGCAAGCTGAGCGTGCTGAGCGTCGAAGGCATGCCGCAGTTGCGCGACTGGTTCGTGGTCTATCCGCGCCGCAAGACGCTCGGCCCGGCCGCGCGCGAGTTCCGCGACTTCGTCACAACAGACGGCCCCGCTTTCATGCGCCAGTTCTTCGGAGAGGAATAGCGCCGGAAAAGCGGCCAGCAGTTCACCTGCGGCGCAATCGCGCGGCGGTTTCCTTCTTCGTCGTCTCGATATGCTGGCGCATCAGGTCCACTGTCGGACTTTCCCGATCAGCCGGAGGTGCCGCGTCCTCGGGGTCAGCCAGAGCGGCTTCTTCGCCTGGCAGGTGCCGGAGGACGGCGAACTGGCCATCGTGCTGCGCGGCGATCTCGGCGCCATCCTGCGCTTCGCCGCGGGAAAGAAGGATCCGGATTTCCTTGCGGAAGCCGAGGCGCTGGACAACCTGCTGGGTCAGATGGCGGTATCGCGGAAGCCCGGGCGTAAAAACGCAAAAACCTCCGCGCTTAATGCTACGGAGGTTTCGCAATTATCGTTGGTTGCGGGGGTAGGATTTGAACCTACGACCTTCAGGTTATGAGCCTGACGAGCTACCGGGCTGCTCTACCCC
>NZ_FTMK01000027.1 GCF_900156255.1 Paracoccus thiocyanatus | reverse complement strand
TCGCGCCAGTCCACCATCGGCTGCCCGAGCGCATCCGCGCGCACGCGCTGATCTGCTTCCTGGCCCTCGTTCTCTACCGCGTCATGCGCATGCGCCTGAAAGCCAGGGGGCACAGCGCAAGCCCCAGAACCGCGCTCGACATGCTCGCGCGCATACAGCGCCACAGCACGAAAATCGGCGAACGCTCAATTGATGGCCTCTCAACGACAACCCCGGAACAATTGGAGCTGTTCAACACCCTGAACCTGCCAAAACCTGCCTAAGAGCCGTCCCGTAGTCACACAAAGGCGAAATCCGCCTCAGAGAAATCAATCGCTTAGCGGTTTTGCTGTCGAACTTCGGTGGTCCACCCTCGATGTGCGAAAGCTGTCTGGTTAATTGGTATGGTGAAACACCAGAACGAATCATCCCGACCTTTATCATCGACCTCATCGGCTCCTCCAAAATAGGGGGCGTCTGCTACTGGATGTCATGAAGGAGGCCAAATTGGCGGTACATACCCTTGGTTTCATTTCGCTGAGCGATTTCAGCGCGACGAATAATGTCGCGCCTAACAACAAAAACGGCCTGACCGTTGGCGGTACAGAATGGGGCGGAATGCCTCCTGCCGGCACAACCATCAGCTTCAACTACGAAGCCATCGGTTCTTTGAACGTCGAGAGCGATTACGGATATTTCACCGACGATCCCTGGAACCCGGGATGGACCGGGGCTGAATGGCCCCAGCACAAGCAGGAAAATACCGACGAGATCACCATCGGTAATACCACCCATGCAACCGGCACCTTGCAGCTTGAGAACGAATATGAAGTTATTCTGTCGGGCGATGACGGCAATGATTATGTGCTTGTTGCGATTTCTGCCGTCACGGTAAATCCCGATCCTGCCGGGGACTGGGACTATCGGACCGGACCGGAACATGGCGTGATCGGCTTTACCTTCCAAGGCCCCTGGCCGCCCGAGGGGACGGAGCTGACCTTTGTCCAAAACGTCGATGGCGAGCAGATCGATTGGGACAATTTCGTTCCTGACGACGAGATCCCCTGTTTTGCCGGCGGCACGCTGATCCTGACCGATCGCGGTGAAGTCCCGATCGACGATCTGCGTGTTGGCGATCTTGTCATGACGCGCGACAACGGGCTGCGGCCGCTCCGCTGGATCGGGTCGCACAGACTGGGCGCGCCCGTGCTGATGCTCAAGCCCAAGCTGCGTCCCATCCGCATCCGCGCAGGCGAGTTGGGCGAAAATATCCCGGCAACTGACCTGGTGGTTTCGCCGCAGCATCGGGTGCTGGTGCGCTCGTCCATTGCCCGGCGCATGTTCGGCGCCGCCGAAATCCTGGTCGCCGCCAAGCAGCTTTTGCAGATTGACGGTATCGACGTGGCCGAAGACCTGGCAGAGGTGGAATATTTCCACATGCTGTTCGATCGGCACGAGATCGTCATTTCAAATGGCGCGCAAACCGAATCGCTCTATACCGGCCATATGGCGCTGCAATCGGTGGGCAAGGCGGCGCGCGAGGAAATACTGGCGCTTTTCCCCGAATTGCTGACGGCGGACTACCAGCCGGAGCCGGCAAGAACGCTCGTTTCGGGGCGGCAGGGCCGCAGGCTGGCCGTGCGTCATGCCCAGAACCAGAAACCGTTGATCCCGGCCGCGCCATGACAGCCGGCGCGGGGACGCCGGATATCTGGGCTTCGCCATAGCCGGAACGGCGGTCCCGCTGCTTCTGCCGCGGGCGGTTTTGCGGCATCAATAGGGAATGGCGGGGTCTGCCGGCGGCATATAGGGCGTCGCCGGCGCGGCAGAGGGGGCCTGTCCCATCTGCACCTGGCTGCTTTCGGCCTGTTCGCTCAGCAAATGCCCCGCGGTCTGCATGTCCCGCCCGGCGCCGCGCATCGTTTCGCAGCCCGCGACCGCCAGGCCGGCCAGGCACAGGGCGATTGTCGTTATCCGCCGCATGGTTTCCCCTTTTCCGTTTCTGCTCGATCCGGCGAAGCCTAAACCAGCCGGCGCACCGCTCAAGCCGGGACTGGCGGCAAGGCGGGTGGTCGGCAAGGAAATTCCCAGCCCCGCGGCGGCGCCAGCGGAACCCGGCCGATCAAGGAGGGAAAGGCCTGCGACAGCTTGACGCAAGTCAAGCGCGGCGCGGCGGCTGCGTGGCAGGATATATGGCAACCTACAGTGGACATGCCATGGACCTTGCCGCCCGCCGCGCCCTATTGGCGATCCGCCGCCGGGCCCTTCTTGGCGATCTTGCCCGCCTGCGGGCCGAATTTGATGCGAAGGCTGGAAGATGCCAGGCGGATGCCGAAGAGGGCGAGGTTCTGCTGGCGCTTGGCACCGCGCAGCGCGTCGAACTGTCGCGGATCAGGGCCGCGCTTCGCCGGATCGACGGCGGCTTATATGGGCAATGCACCGCTTGCGGGCAGCGCATTCCACAGTTGCGGCTGGACTTGCTGCCCGAAACGCCGCTCGGCGCCGGTTGCGCCGCGCCCTGAGTGCAGGATCACGAGCCGGCCTGGACCTCTTGGCTTTCGCGGCTGATCACCTGTCCGGCGCTTTCCAGGTCGCGCCCGGCGCCCTGGACGGTCTGGCACGCTGCCAGCGCCAGCAGCGCAAGCAGGGACGAGGCTTGAAGAATCCTTCGCATATTCAATCTCCTGCATGGGTTCGCCCGGATAAACGCTGCCCGGCGGGCAAGGTTCCCGGCCGTTAGGGCTTTCTTAACCCACGGCTGCTAGACAGGGCTCATGCGAGTGATTCTGCTTCTTGTCCTGTTCCTTTCGGCCTGCGCCTCACCGGCGCCGCAGTTCTTTGGTGCGGCGCGTCACGACATCACGCTGGAAGGGATCCGCTTCGCCGTCTTTCACGACGGCGACCAGGCCCAGGTGATCCGCCTGGGCTATCTGAGCCGGGCCGCGCGTGCGCCGGTTCCCGAACTGATGGTGATCGCCGCCGAACGCACGACCGGCTGCGCGGCGATTCCCGACAGCCTGCGCAGCCGCATCCCCGGCGATACCGGGGAAGCACGGCTGTCGCTGCGCTGTCCCGGCGGCTGAATGCCCCCGGCCCGGCCGGTCAGCCCAGAAAGGCGGATACGGCCGCGGCCACCTCTTCCGGGCGGTCGGCATGCAGCCAATGCCCCGCGCCGGCAATGATGCGGATCTCTGCCTGCGGGAAATGCGCGCGGATGGCCGCGGCCTGGGGGGCGCGGCAATAGTCGGACTCCTCGCCGGCCAGGAACAGCGCCGGGCCGGTGAAGCTGGCCTTGGGCGCATCGGGCCAGCCGACCAGCAGCGGCATCTGGCTGCGCAGGGCTGGCAGGTTGAATTTCCACCGCGGCGGATCGGCCTTCAGGTCCAGCGATTGCAGCAGAAAGGCCCGCACACCCGGATCGGCGACATGTTCGGCCAGCCGCGCATCCGCCTGGGATCGCAGGCGCAGCCCGGCAAGATCCACCGCCTGCATGGCGTCGATCAGCCCCTCCTGGCTGTGGCCATAGGCGAAAGGCGCGATGTCCAGGACCACCAGCCGGCGCACCAGGTCCGGCCGCGTCAGGGCCAGCATCATCGCCGCCTTGCCACCCATCGAATGGCCCAGAACATCCGCCTGGCCGCCGGCATCCTGGACCACCTGGGCCAGATCGGCGGCCAGCGCCGGATAGCCATGGTCGGGGTCGTGAAAGCTGTCGCCATGGTTGCGCATGTCGACCGATATCACCCGCCGGCTTTCGCCCAGGCGGCGCGCAAGGCCGCCAAGATTGCGTCCCGATCCGAACAGCCCATGCGCCAGCACTGCCGGCGGCCGATCCGAATCCGTTCCTGTCACCATCATGTTCAGCATCATGCGCGCAGCCTAGCGGCACTGGCGAAGCGAAGCCAGAGGCGCTAGCCTTGCCGAAAAAGAATGGGACGGAACACGGGACGGGCGATGGGCATCGAAAGAATCCGGCCGATGGCCGATGAGGTGGCCAGCTTGATGGCGATGCGCTTTGGCGGGTTGCGGCGCGGCCATCAGGCCGATCTGGAAAGCATGCTGCGCAAGCGCGGCGGCGCCCTGCCGCGGCGGCTGCGGCGCCAGGCGCGCCTTTTGGCCCAGGCCGACCGTATGGCCGGCCAGCCGAAAACTGCCCGGCAGGTGGATCTTGACCGGCTGGAACGTGCCCATGCTGCCCTGGTCGCGCATCTGCGGCCGCTGGGGCAGGGCATGCGCCTGCGCGGAGGCGCGGCCCGCGTCGCAGCCACCGTGCTGCTGGGCCTGCTGCTGCTGGCAGCTGTCGCGATCTGGATCATGACCCGCCAAGGGCTGATCTAGGCGGCTGGTGAGGGGAAGCGACCCGCCTGGGGCGACGGTGCCGGAAAAATCGCTGAACGCGGGATGGGGTTTTTTATTCTCGGCAGCGCCCTGGCTCACGGGCCGGCAGAGGTCTTGCCGCGATGGCCACTGGAACGGAATCGCCGTGGAAGGCGGCGGGGATCAGGGCTTGCTCGATCCGCCTCGCGCCCGCTTCCGGGCCCTTGCCGCCCCGCGGGGACTGCCGGCGAGCGGGATGGGGCAAGCCGGCCCGCATCCGGCCCTTTTGACAGAGCGGCGCGGACCCGGTCCGCGCCGCGCCTGTGTCACATGCCGTCGTAAAGCGGGAAGCGGGCGCAAAGCGCCTCGACCTCGGACTTGACGTGGGCTTCCACCTCGGCATTGCCTTCCTCGCCATTGGCGGCCAGGCCGTCGACGACCTCGACGATCCAGCGGGCGATCTGGCGGAACTCTGCTTCCTTGAAGCCGCGGGTGGTGCCGGCCGGCGCGCCCAGGCGGATGCCGCTGGTCACGAAAGGCTTTTCCGGGTCGAAGGGCACGCCGTTCTTGTTGCAGGTGATATGGGCGCGACCCAGCGCCGCCTCGGTCGCCTTGCCGGTCACGCCTTTGGGGCGCAGGTCGGCCAGGCACAGGTGGTTGTCGGTGCCGCCCGAGACGATGTCGATGCCGCCCTTCATCAGCTCATCCGCCATCGCCTGCGCATTGCTGACCACCTGGGCGGCATAGTCCTTGAACTCGGGGCGCAGCGCCTCGCCAAAGGCCACGGCCTTGGCGGCGATCACATGCATCAGCGGGCCGCCTTGCAGGCCGGGAAACACGGCGGAGTTGATTTTCTTGGCGATATCGGCGTCGTTGGTCAGCACCATGCCGCCGCGCGGGCCGCGCAGCGACTTGTGGGTGGTGGTCGTGACCACATGGGCATGCGGCAGCGGCGAAGGGTGCTGGCCGCCCGCCACCAGCCCGGCGATATGGGCCATGTCGACCATCAGCCAGGCGCCGACCTCGTCGGCGATCTTGCGGAACTCGGCCCAGTCCCAGATGCGCGAATAGGCGGTGCCGCCGGCCAAGATCAGCTTGGGCTTGTGCTCGTGCGCCGAGCGGCGGATTTCCTCCATGTCGAGCAACTGGTCCTGCTGGCGGACGCCGTAGCTGACGACATTGAACCACTTGCCCGACATGTTCACCGGCGAGCCATGCGTCAGGTGCCCGCCCGAGTTCAGGTCCAGCCCCATGAAAGTGTCGCCCGGCTGCAACAGCGCCAGGAACACCGCCTGGTTCATCTGGCTGCCGGAATTGGGCTGCACATTCGCAAAGCCGCAGCCGAACAGTTCCTTGGCCCGCTCGATCGCCAGTTCCTCAACGATGTCGACATACTGGCAGCCGCCGTAATAGCGCTTGCCCGGATAGCCTTCGGCATATTTGTTGGTCAGCACCGAGCCCTGGGCTTCCAGAACGGCCCTGGAGACGATGTTCTCTGATGCGATCAGCTCGATCTCGTCGCGCTGGCGGCCCAGTTCCTTGCGGATGGCGCCGAAAATGTCGGGGTCGCGGCTGTCCAGCGTCTCGGTGAAGAATCCGGTATCGGTCATCTGATCCTCTTGCAAAAAGCGGCTTGCCGGCCTTCTAGCGCCTTTCGCCGCGCCCCGCTAGGACGGATGCGACGCCTGGACGGTAGATATCCCATGCCTTGGGGGGACTTGCTTCCCCGCAGCGGCTGGCCATGATGGCCGCATGAAGCTGCATTTCATCGCCTCCAGCACCGAAACCGCCACGACCGCCGCCCAGGTGCTGTCGGCGCGCTATGGCCATGTGCCGGTCCGCGAGGCCGAGGTGATCGTGGCGCTGGGTGGCGACGGGCTGATGCTGTCGGTCATGCACCAGAACCGCGGCCTGCCGGTCTATGGCATGAACCGCGGCACCGTCGGCTTCCTGATGAACGCCTATTGCGAGGACGACCTGCCCGCCCGCATCCGCGCCGCCGAGGAAACCGTGATCAACCCGCTGGCCATGACCGCCGGCACCACCGACGGGCACGAGCATTGCGCGCTGGCCATCAACGAAGTCAGCATGCTGCGCGCCGGTCCCCAGGCCGCGCGGCTGCGCATCAGCGTGAACGGCCGGATGCGGCTGGAGGAACTGATCTGCGACGGGATGCTGCTGTCCACCCCGGCGGGGTCCACGGCCTATAACTATTCGGCGAACGGCCCGATCCTGCCCCTGGGGTCGGACGTGCTGGCGCTGACCGCCATCGCGCCCTTCCGCCCGCGGCGCTGGCGCGGCGCCATCCTGCCCAAATCGGCGACGGTGCGCATCGACGTGCTGGACCCCGACAAGCGCCCGGTCATGGCCGATGCCGATTCGCGCGGCGTCGATTCGGTGCTGTGGGTCGAGATCCGGTCCGAGAACTCGATCAGCCATTGCCTGCTCTTCGATCCCGGCCACGGGCTGGAAGAGCGGCTGATCCGCGAACAGTTCGTCTGAGGCCGATTCCATTTGGGCCGCGATTCCATTTGAGACTGCGCGCGGCCCGCGCTAAAGGCCGGGCATGATGAACCGTCCCGAACTTCCGCCCGAAATCGCCCGCCGCCGCACCTTTGCGATCATCTCGCACCCGGATGCGGGCAAGACCACGCTGACCGAAAAGTTCCTGCTGTTCGGCGGCGCGATCCAGATGGCCGGCCAGGTCCGCGCCAAGGGCGAGGCGCGGCGCACGCGCTCCGACTTCATGAAGATGGAGCAGGACCGGGGGATTTCGGTTTCCGCCTCGGCCATGAGCTTCGATTTCGGACCTTACCGCTTCAACCTGGTGGACACGCCCGGCCACAGCGATTTTTCCGAGGACACCTATCGCACGCTGACCGCGGTGGATGCGGCGATCATGGTCATCGACGGCGCCAAGGGGGTCGAAAGCCAGACCCGCAAGCTGTTCGAGGTCTGCCGGCTGCGCGACCTGCCGATCCTGACCTTCTGCAACAAGATGGACCGCGAAAGCCGCGACACGTTCGAGATCATCGACGAGATCCAGGAAAACCTGGCCATCGACGTCACCCCCGCCTCTTGGCCGATCGGCATGGGCCGCGATTTCATCGGCGCCTATGATCTGCTGCATGACCGGCTGGAGATCATGGACCGCGCCGACCGCAACAAGGTCGCCGAATCGATCCAGATCAGCGGGTTGGACGATCCGAAACTGGCCGAACACGTCCCCGCCGCCCAACTGGAAAAGCTGCGCGAAGAGTTGGAGATGGCGCGCGAATTGCTGCCCCGTTTCGACCGCAAGTCCTTTCTGGAGGGGCATCTGACCCCGATCTGGTTCGGCAGCGCCATCAACAGCTTCGGCGTCAAGGAGCTGATGACCGGCATCGGCGATTTCGGCCCCCAGCCCCAGCCCCAGAATGCCGCCGAGCGCCAGATCGCCCCCGAGGAAAAGCCGGTGACCGGCTTCGTCTTCAAGGTCCAGGCCAATATGGACCCCAAGCACCGCGACCGGGTGGCCTTCGTCCGCCTGGCCTCGGGCCATTTCCAGCGCGGGATGAAGCTTTTGCACGTCCGGTCCAAGAAGCCGATGGCGGTCTCGAACCCGGTGCTGTTCCTGGCTGCCGACCGCGAACTGGCGGATGAGGGCTGGGCCGGCGACATCATCGGCATCCCCAACCACGGGCAATTGCGCATCGGCGACGCGCTGACCGAGGGCGAGGCGCTGCGCTTTACCGGCATCCCCTCTTTTGCGCCCGAGCTTTTGCAGACCGTGCGCGCGGGCGACCCGATGAAGGCCAAGCACCTGGAAAAGGCGCTGATGCAATTCGCCGAGGAAGGTGCGGCCAAGGTCTTCAAGCCGATGATCGGCTCGGGCTTCATCGTCGGCGTGGTCGGCGCGCTGCAATTCGAGGTGCTGGCCAGCCGGATCGAACTGGAATACGGCCTGCCGGTGCGCTTCGAATCCTCGCAATTCACCAGCGCCCGCTGGGTGTCCGGGCCCAAGGACAAGGTCGAGAGCTTCGCCAATACGAACAAGGGCCATATGGCCCAGGACCATGACGGCGACCTGGTTTACCTGACGCGCCTGCAATGGGACATCGACCGGGTAAGCCGCGACCATCCGGAACTGAAGCTGACGGCGACCAAGGAAATGATGGTGTAGCGGCGGCGCGGCCAGCACCGCGCCGCCTGGCTGCCTTTACGCCACCGTCAGGTCCATCGTGATCTCGGCATTCAGCAGCTTGCTGACCGGGCAGCCCTTTTCGGCCTTGCGGGCGCAGTCCTCGATCACCGCCCTGTCGCCATCGCCCGAAACCCTGGTGTTCAGATGCGCGGTCTTGATGGCGAAGCCGTCGCCCTCCTTGTCCAGGCCGATCTCGGATGTGGTCTCGATGCGCACATTGCCGACCCCCTCCTCCTGCAACATCATCGCCAAGGCCATGCTGAAACAGGCGGCATGGGCCGCGCCGATCAGTTCCTCGGGATTGGTGCCGGGCAGCCCCTCGAAGCGGGTGTTGAAGCCATAGGGCTGGTCGCTCAGCGCCCCCGACTTGGTGGAAACCGCGCCCTTGCCGTCCTTGAGCCCGCCTTCCCATCTTGCCGAACCGGATTTCACGATCATCGCCGTTCTCCTTTTCTGCCGTGACCTGCGGGGCGAACGCGCGATCCCTTGCGCGGGTTCAATCGGCGGCCCCGACGCGTGCAGGGACAGCCCCTGCCGGCCATGCTGCCGCGGCCGGCGCCCAGCTTCAGCCCAGCAGGCGCTGCGCCTCCTGGATGGCGAAGCGGTCGGTCATGCCGGCGACATAATCCAGCACCACCCGCGCCCGCGCGGTTTCGTCCCCGGCGGCCTCGGCGGCCTCGAACCAGGTCGGGGGCATCTTCGACGGGTCGGCCAGGAACAGCGGGAACAGCCCCTCCAGCATTTCGGTCACGCGCCGGCGCTCGACCACGACCGAGGGCGCGCGATACATGCGCTGGAACAGGAACAGCTTGATCGCCTTGAGGTTCTGGTAAAGCGGCTTGGAAAAGCGGATGATCGGCCCCTCCATGTCGCGAATGTCCTGGGCGTCCTGGGGTTGCAGGCTGGCCAGCCGGTTCTGCGCCACCGCGATCACATCCTCGACCATGATGCCAAAGACCCGGCGCAGCGCCTCGTGCCGGCGCCGCATCGGCGCCAGGCCGGGATGCAGCGCATCGACCGCGGCAAAGGCTTCGCCGATCACGGGCAGGGCGGCCAGGTCCGCCTCGGTAAACAGCCCGGCGCGCAGCCCGTCATGCAGGTCGTGGTGGTTATAGGCCACGTCGTCGGCCACGGCCGCGACCTGCGCCTCGGCGCTGGCATTGGTGTGCAGCTCCAGGTCCCATTCCGCATCCACCTCGGCCAGGGCATAGGGCAGATCGCCCGTCACCGGACCGTTGTGCTTGGCGATGCCCTCCAGGCTTTCCCAGGTCAGGTTCAGCCCGTCGAAATCGGCGTAATGCCGTTCCAGCCGGGTGACGATGCGCAGCGCCTGGGCATTGTGGTCGAAGCCGCCATAGGGCGCCATCAGCGCGGCCAGCGCATCCTCTCCGGTATGGCCAAAGGGCGGGTGGCCCAGGTCATGCGCCAGCGCCACGGTTTCGGCCAGGTCGGTGTTCAGCCCCAGCGCGCCGGCGATGGTGCGGGCGACCTGCGCCACCTCGATCGTATGGGTCAGGCGGGTGCGGTAGTAATCCCCCTCATGCTCGACGAAGACCTGGGTCTTGTGCTTGAGCCGGCGAAAGGCGCTGGAATGGATGATGCGGTCGCGGTCGCGCTGCCAGGGGCTGCGAAAGGTGGACATGCGTTCCGGCCAGCGGCGGCCGCGGCTGTCCTGGGGCTGGCAGGCATAGGGTGCCGTCATTTATCCTGCATTCCTTGCGAGGTCATCGGCCAGAGCCTATATTCCAGACCACAAGACGGAAACGGGAACGCCGCATGAACACTGGTCTGAACCTGCCCCCCAAGGTCACGGAACGCGCCTTTGCGCGCCTGGCCGATATCAATGGCGACGGCCCTGCACGCCCGCTGCGCGTCGCGGTCGCGGGCGGCGGCTGCTCGGGGTTCCAATACGACATCCGCCTGGATGACGCGGCCGAGGATGACCTGATCCTCAGCGGCGGCGGCCAGCGGGTGGTGGTCGATCCGGTCTCGCTGCCCTTCCTGGCCGGCGCCACCATCGACTTTTCCGACGAATTGATCGGGGCGCGCTTCACCATCGACAACCCCAATGCCAGCGCCTCTTGCGGCTGCGGCACCTCGTTTTCGATCTGATCTGGCCTCGGCGTCCGCAGCCGGCTAGTGTCGGGCCATGAAGATCGCGACATTCAACATCAACGGCATCCGTGCCCGTATCGAGACGCTGACGGGCTGGCTGGCCGATGCCCAGCCCGACGTGGTGGTCCTGCAAGAAATCAAGACCCAGGACGAAAGCTTCCCGCGCGAGCCGATCGCCGATCTTGGCTATAATATCGAAACCCATGGGCAAAAGGGCTTCAACGGCGTCGCAATCCTGTCCAAGCTGGCGCTGGAGGATGTCACCCGCGGCCTGCCGGGCGACGATACCGACGAACAAGCCCGTTATATCGAGGCCACGGTGGTCGGCCGTCGGGCGCTGCGCATCGCCGGGCTTTACCTGCCGAACGGCAATCCCCAGCCGGGGCCGAAATTCGATTACAAGCTGGCCTGGATGAAGCGGCTGCGCCAGCGCGGCCAGGCGCTGCTGGCCGCGGAAATGCCCACGGTGATGATGGGCGACTACAATGTCATCCCCGAACCGCGCGACGCCGCCTTTCCCGAACGCTGGGTGAATGACGCGCTTTACCAGCCCGAAAGCCGGGCCGCGCTGCGCCGCATTCTTTTCGACGGCTGGACGGATGCGGTGCGCCTGCGCCATCCGGGCAGCACACGCGGCCCGTTCACCTTCTGGGACTATCAGGCCGGGGCTTGGCAAAGGGACAACGGCATCCGCATCGACCATGTGCTGCTGTCGTCGCAAGCCACGGATCTGCTGATTGATGTCGGCATCGACCGCGACGAACGCGCCAAGGACAAGCCCAGCGACCATGTGCCGGTCTGGGTCGATCTCGACGCCTGAAACCGCGGCGCCGGATGCGTTTCACCGTTTGAAAAATACTCCGGGGGACGCCTTGCCGTCAGGCAAGGCGGGGGGCAGAGCCCCCGCCGGCGGTGAAGCCGCCGCGATCCCTGGACGTCCCCAGGCTGCCCGCCGCTCAATCGCCGTCGTCGGGCACCTCGTCATCATCGCCGAAACGGGCGTCGTCGTCATATTCGTCCTCGCCCTCGCCGACATATTTTGCCGACAGCGCGATCGAATGGTTGTCGTGGATCGGGTCCATCACGATGTCCGAAGGGATCTCGCCCGCCAGCCATTCGCGGATCTCGTCCCTGGTCTCTTCGACTTCCTGGCCGGTGACTTCGGCGATATAGGCGATGAAGGCGCGCTGGTCTCCGTCGATTTCCTCCAGGTCGCCTTCATCGGCCTCCGGCCATTTCTCCACGATGGCCTCGAAAAAGGCGGACCAGTTGTCGCGGACATGAACCCATTTCATCAGTAGCCTCCTCCGCCCAAACCGCCCTGCACCATGCGCGATGCGCCGGTGATATCCTCGCCCACGCCGGCTACCGTATTGCAGGCAGCCAGCGCCAGCATGAACAGAACGGCTGCGATGCGACTCAGTTTCATTCTCTTTCCTCCTGCCACCAGGTTTCTGGCATGAAGCCGGGCCAGTCACCGTAAAGCGGCGTCTTTTCAGGATAATCCAGATCGGCATCATGCGCCAAGCGGGAAATCCGCGAATAGCTGACCGGGATGACATAGCGTCCGGCGGTTAATATCCGGTCAAGAGCCCTGACCGCTGCGACAAAATCGTCATGGCTGCGGGCGCGGCCCATCTCGGCGATCATCGCCTCGGCGGCGGGGCTGTCCATTCCCATCCAGTTCTTGCTGCCTGGCGCGGCGACGCCCGCGCGCCCCCAGTAAAGCCGCTGCTCATTGCCCGGCGACAGCGACAGCCCCCGCTCGTACCAGGTCATGTCGAACTGGTAGTTGTTGGTGCGCTCGACATATTGCGCGGCATCAAGCACCGTCACTCTGGGCCGGATGCCCAGGTTGCGCAGCGATTGCACGAAGATGTCGACGATCTGGCGCGTCTCGGCGCTGCTGCGCATGGCGCTGCCCGACTGGTTGAGCAGGATCTCGAAGGCAAAGGGGCGGCCGGCCGCATCGCGCAACTCGCCCTCTTGCACGGTCCAGCCGGCCTTGCCCAGCAGGTCCAGCGCGGCGCGGATGCCCTGGCGGTCGATGGCGCGTGCGCCGCCTTCGGGCAGGGCGTAGCCGTCGATGGTGCCGGGCGGCAACTGGCCGGCAAAAGGCGCCAGCAGTTCTGCCTCGCGCCCTTTTGCCGGGCCGGGCTGCATCGCCAGGTCGGAATTGGAGAAATAGCTGCTGATGCGGGGATCCTTGCCGCCCGACAGCGTCATGTTGATGAAGCGATAGTTGAAGGCCTCGATCATCGCCTGCCGCACCCGCCAGTCGGCAAACAGCGGATTGCGGGTGTTCATCACCAGCCCCATGATCCCCGAAGGGCGGCCATGGGCGATCTCGGATTTCACCATCCGGCCGTCGCGCATGGCGGGAAAGTCGAAATTGCGTTCCCAGCGCGCCGCGACCAGTTCGCGCCAGACGTCGATCTCGCCGGCCTTGAACGCCTCGAACATGGCCGAGGCATCGCCGAAATAATCATAGCGGATCACGTCGAAATTATGCAGCCCGCGGCTGACCGCCAGGTCGCGGCCCCAGTAATCGGCGTTGCGGCGAAAGCTGATCGCGCGGCCGGGATCGACCTTGTCGATGACATAGGGTCCCGATCCGATGGGCGCCATCAGGCCGGACTGGGCGAAATCCCGACCCTGCCATTGCGCCTTTTTCAGGATCGGCCGCATGCCCATCAGCATCGACAGTTCGCGGTCGGCGGTGTTGAAGGTGAACCGGATCGAGCGCGGGCCGGTCTGTTCCATCGTCTCGACCTTGGACCAGACGGCGGTATAGCGCGGATGGCCCTTGGTCCCCAGCACCTCATAGGACCACATCACGTCCTCGACCGTCACCGGCGTGCCGTCGGAAAAGCGCGCCTCGGGGCGCAGGGTGAACTCGACCCAGGTCCGGTCGGCATCGGTTTCCACGCTTTCGGCCAGAAGCCCGTAAAGCGTGAAAGGCTCGTCGATCGAGCGCATCATCAGCGACTCGGCCACCAGCCCCGGCTGGGTGAAGATCGGCCAGACCGGGTTGCCCATCAGGATCCAGGGGTTGAGCGAATCGAAGCTGCCGGTCTCGGCCAGGCGAATCGTGCCGCCCTTGGGCGCTTGCGGATTGGCATAGGGCAGGTGGGCAAAGCCCGGTGGCAGCGCAGGTTCTCCATACATTGCAATGGCATGCCGGGGTTCGGCAAGGCTTGCCAGCGGCATGGATGCAACACATAGGCACAGCGCGATTCGCCGCCAGATCGCGGATTCGTTAGCAAACTTGAAGAATCGCATGCTCGATTGCCCTGATTTCCGGGTCGTTGGTTCTGCCTCGGCCCAGATTAACCGCGTGTTCACCATGAAGCAAACTTACGCCTTGGACTCAGGGGGCGAAAAGCGTATAGATAAGGCACTGCTCGATAGGTTTCTTGCCTGTATGAAACCTGCCTCATGACTTGCGCCCGCCTTGTGCGGGCGCTTTTTTCTTGGGGTTTTGGCGCGGCTCGCCCGCGGCGCTGCGACAGTCCGACGCGCAACATTTGGTCACGGGATTTTCATTGCCGCCGCGGCCGGCCCCACCCCCGGCCCGGCCTTGTGCGGATGCCGGTTTATGCCCATGCTGCACCACAGCAGCAGCGCGGGCAGGAGGCGGCGATGTTCGAAAGGTTTCTTGGTGGCAAGACGGCGGTGGTAACGGGTTCGAACTCGGGGATCGGGCTTGGCATCGCGCATGAGCTGGCGCGGGCCGGGGCGGATCTGGTGCTGAACAGCTTTACCGACACGCCCCAGGATCACGCCCTGGCCGAAAGCCTGGCGGCCGAACACGGCGTCAAGGTCCGCTACATGCAGGCCGACATGTCCAAGGGCGAGGAATGCCGCGCCCTGATCGAAGCGGCCGGGGCCTGTGACATCCTGGTGAACAATGCCGGCATCCAGCATGTCGCGCCGATCCCGGATTTCCCGGCCGAGAGATGGGATGCGATCATCGCCATCAACCTGTCTTCCGCCTTTCACGCCACGGCGGCGGCGCTGCCCATGATGCGGCGGGCGGGCTGGGGGCGGGTGATCAACATCGCCTCGGCGCACGGGCTGACGGCCAGCGAATACAAGTCCGCCTATGTCGCGGCCAAGCACGGCATCGTCGGCCTGACCAAGGTGACGGCGCTGGAAACCGCGAAAGAGCCGATCACCTGCAACGCCATCTGCCCCGGCTATGTGCTGACCCCGATCGTGGAAAAGCAGATCCCCGACCAGATGAAGACCCATAACATGAGCCGCGATGACGTGATCGCCAAGGTCATGCTGCAACGCCAGCCGTCGGGGCAATTCGCCACGGTCGAGCAGATGGGCGGCACGGCGGTCTTCCTGTGCTCGCCGGCGGCCGCGCAGATCACCGGCACCACCATCTCGGTCGATGGGGGGTGGACGGCGCTTTAGGGCGCCGCCCGGCGGGGTTTCCGCCGCCGTGCCCAAGGGGGCGGGGCGGGCTGTCAGCCCCAGACCGCCTCGAACTCGCGCCATTCGCCCTTGCTCATGCCGCTGTTTTCCTGGGTGACGGTTTCGCCCGACAGGCGGCGCTTCAGCGCCTCGACGCCCTTGGCGGAAAGCTGCATCCCGCCCAGCCGGTAATCCTCGAAGGCGGCATAGGCAAAGGGCACCCAGTCGCGGGTGATGCCGCACATGGTTTCGGCATAGGTGCGGATCTCGTATTGCGCATGGGCATCGGCGCGCAGGCGCAGGAAGTGGAACAGGTTGTGCAGGTCCACCTTCCAATACCATTGGGTATAGATATTCGCCGGCAGGTTCATGCGCGCCAGTTCGCGGGCCAGGCCCTGCTGGCCGTCCTGGCTCAGCATCGCCTCGTAATGGTCATAGCTGCGCATCGCGTCCTCGCGCAGCAGGTCCAGGACGCGGGCGGCCTCGTCCCCCTCCAGCACCTGGCCGCGACCCTGGTTGTTCACCGTCGATTGCGCGGCAAGCTGTTCGGGGGCGGGGATGTAGAATTCCCGATCCAGGATCGAATAGCGCGCTGAATATTCGTTCACATTGGCGGTGCGGTGGCGGATCCATTGCCGGGCGACAAAGACCGGCAGCTTGACGTGGAACTTGACCTCGCACATCTCGAACGGGGTCGAGTGCCAGTGCCGCATCAGATAGCGGATCAGCCCCTCGTCATTGCTGACCGATTTCGTGCCGCGGCCATAGCTGACGCGCGCGGCCTGGGTGATGGCGGCGTCGTCGCCCATATAGTCGATGACCCGCACCAGCCCGTGGTCCAGCACCGGGTGCGCCTGGTAAAGATGCGCCTCCATCCCCGGCGAGACGGCGCGCAGGGTGGGGCGCGGGCTGGCGCGCTGCTCGTCGATCTGGGCCTGTTGTTCGGGGGTGATGGGCATGGGCAAGGTCCTTGGCTGGTCTGGCCATATCTTGTGGCAGCTATGCGGGTTGCAATCAACAGGCTGTGTGGCATGGCGGGGGTGCAGCCAATCGCCCCACGTTGCGATCCGGTCGCCGGCATGCCAGTCTGGCTGCGACGAATGGGAAAGGGATGACGATGACGATCCGCTATCTGCATACCATGGTCCGCGTGCTCGATCTGGAAAAGACGATGGCCTTCTTTCGCCTGCTGGGGCTGGAGGAGACGCGGCGAACCGACAATGAAAACGGGCGCTTCACCCTGGTCTTCATGGCGCCGCCCGGCCAGCCGGAATGCCCGGTGGAACTGACCTGGAACTGGGACGGCGATGACGGCCTGCCTTCGGACAGCCGGCATTTCGGCCATCTCGCCTATCGGGTCGGGAATATCTACGAGACGTGCCAAAAGCTGATGGATGCCGGCGTGACCATCAACCGGCCGCCGCGCGACGGCCACATGGCCTTTGTGCGCAGCCCCGACAACGTCTCGATCGAATTGCTGCAAGAGGGCGAGGCCCTGGCGCCGCAAGAGCCTTGGGCCAGCATGCAGAACACCGGCCACTGGTAAGGGTGGCGGCGCGAAGGCCGCGCCCGTTCCGTCGGGCCGGGCGCGGCTGCGGCCGGGGGCGTTCCGCGGCCAAGGCCGGCCGGGGTGCCGCGGTCAGTAGATATAGCGGATCTGCTCGGCCCAGAACCGTTCGACCCGCCGCCATTGCAGGTTCACCGCCTCGATCGGCGGGTCGTCCAGCACGCCCGACAGGTCCAGCCCCTCGGCATGGCGGGCGAACAGCCTGGCCACGCAATCGCGTACGTCCTGCCCGGCCTGGGTCAGCCGCACCCGCACCGCGCGGCGGTCCATTTCGCAGCGTTCATGGTGGACATAGCCCAGTTCCACCAGTTTCTTGAGATTGTAGGACACGTTCGAGCCCTGATACATCCCGCGCGAGCGCAATTCGCCCGCCGTCACCTCGGACGTGCCGAGATTATAGATCAGCAGCGCCTGCACCGGCGTCAGGTCGGTGCGGCCCAGCCGTTCGAATTCATCCTTGACCAGATCCAGCAAAAGCCGGTGCAGCCGTTCCAGCATCTGAAGACTTTCCAGATAGGCGTCCGCCCGGCTGGTCCGTGGCGGCAGCGGCCGCAAGGCCGGCGCCGTTTGGGCAGAGCTGCGCTGTTGCATGTGCTGGTTTCCGTTCATGGCCTCGTTTCCGCCACCATGACGCAGATTTGCCAATCTTCGGTTAATCGCCGCGCAGTTTGCTAAAATTGTGCCTATTTCCGGGCCAGCCGGTCATGCGCGAAAGCCGCCACCCGGTCCAGAATCGGCAAAAGCGGCTGGGGGCCGGGGCGGGCATCGCCCAGCCGGGCGGTGATCCAAGGATACAGATCCTGGTCGTTTTCGGCCAGCAGCGCCTCGTAAAGGTCCAGCTCGTCGGGGCCCAGCCGCTCCAACTGGCTATCCGCAAAGGGGCCCAGGATCAGGTCCATCTCTTTGGTGCCGCGCCGCCAGCTACGCATCCGCAGCCGCTTCAGCCTTGCTTCGTTCTCGTCCACGCTTGCTCCCGGCTTGCCTGGCCGCGGCGGCGCCCCTATGACAGGGCAGCCAGCCGCAGGATGAATTTTCATGAGCTTTTTGTCGCAGACGCTCGCCCGCGTCAAACCCTCGCCCACCATCGCCATCACCGCCCGCGCCCGCGAGCTTGCGGCTGAGGGGCGCGACATCATCAGCCTGTCGGCGGGCGAGCCCGATTTCGACACGCCCGCCCATATCCGTCAGGCGGCCAAGGCTGCCATCGACGCCGGCCATACCCGCTATACCGCGGTGGACGGCATCGCGGAACTGAAACGCGCCATCTGCGACAAGTTCGCGCGGGAAAACGGGCTGGACTATGCGCCCGCGCAGGTGACGGTGGGCACCGGCGGCAAGCAGGTGCTTTACAACGCGCTGATGGCGACGCTGAATCCGGGCGACGAGGTCATCATCCCCGCGCCCTATTGGGTCAGCTACCCGGACATGGTGCTGCTGGCCGGCGGCACGCCCGTGGTGGTCGAGGGGGCGATGCGGAACGGCTATCGCATCACCCCCGAACAGCTTGAGGCGGCGATCACGCCCCGGACGAAATGGCTGATCCTCAATTCGCCCTCGAACCCCACCGGCGCGGGCTATGCCGTCGACCATATGCGCGCCCTGACCCAGGTGCTGATGCGCCATCCGCAGGTCTGGGTGCTGGCGGACGACATCTATGAACACCTGGTCTTTGACGATTTCCGCTTTGTCACGCCGGCGCAGGTCGAGCCGGGGCTGAAGTCCCGCACGCTGACCATGAACGGCGTCAGCAAAGCCTATGCGATGACCGGCTGGCGCATCGGCTATGGCGCAGGACCCCAGGAACTGATCCGCGCCATGGCCAAGCTGCAATCGCAATCGACCTCGAACCCCTGTTCGATCAGCCAATATGCGGCGTTGGCCGCGTTGCAGGGGCCGCAGGACTACATCGCCGAAAGCCGCGCCGTGTTCCAGCGCCGCCGCGACCTGGTGGTGGCGGGGCTGAACGCCTGTCCCGGCATCGACTGCCCGGTGCCGCAGGGGGCGTTCTACGTCTATCCGTCGATCGCGGCGCTGATCGGCAAGACCTCGGCCGGCGGCACGGTGATTGCGGATGACGAGGCTTTCGCCACCGCACTGCTGGACGAAACCGGGGTCGCGGTGGTCTTTGGCGCGGCCTTCGGGCTTTCGCCGCATTTCCGCATCTCTTACGCCACCTCGGACGCGGTGCTGGCGGATGCCTGCGCCCGCATCAAGGCGTTCTGCGAGGGGCTGCGTTAGGGCCCTTACCACAGATGCTTGCGCAGGGCCTCGCCCTCGACCCGCGCGGACGAGCCGACGGGGCCGTCCACGCCGACGTCGCGTAGCAGATGCGGCGGCAGATGGGCAAGGGCGCGGCGGGTGGCCGGATCGTCCAGCGCCGCCATGCGGTCCACGCATAGGGTCTGCTTATCCACGGCGCGCCGGCGCAGGATCGCCAGGATACGGCCGGTCAGCCCTAGGAAGCGCCGGGCCGCCATATGCTCATGTGCCATTTCTTTCCCTCGCGCGATACGCGGTTGCTGTGCCTAGCCTGTATGATACTGTCCCGCTGCTTTGACAAACAAAGCCTCGACAAGCTTTCATAAGGCAGGCTTATGTCCATCCCGCCACTCGCCGCGTTGCGCGCCTTCGAGGCCGTGGCCCGCCATCTGAGCTTTACCCGCGCCGCGCAGGATCTGGGCATGACCCAGGCCGCCGTCAGCTACCAGATCCGGCTGCTGGAAGAGCGCCTGGGCACGCCCCTGTTCCTGCGCCGCCCGCGCGAGATCAGCCTGACCGAGACCGGGGCGCTTTTCGCTCGGCCGACCATCGACGCATTCGATCTGCTGCGCGAGGCTTTTGCCGAGCCTTCCGCCGACACCGTATCGACCCTGTCGATCAGCACCGTTCCGACCCTGGCCGGGGCATGGCTGTCGCCGAGGATCGGCAAGTTCCAGCTGCAAAATCCCAACCTGGCCGTCCGGCTCGAGACCGGCGACGACATCGTGGATTTCGCGCGCGAGGACATCACCGTCGCCATCCGCACCGGCCAGGGGAATTGGCCGGGGCTGGACGTGCACTACCTGATGCCCATTGAATACACGCCAATGCTGTCGCCCGCACTGGCCGCGAAGCTGCCGCTGAACGAGCCGGCCGACCTGCTGAAATTGCCGCTTCTGGACCGGAGCGATCCCTTTTGGGCGGTATGGATGCGCGAGGTCGGCGTCGATTTCCATGACGGCGACGACAGGCCGGGGCTGACGCTTTCGACCGATCTGCACTAGGCGCGGACGGCGCTGGCCGGCTATGGTGTGGCGATGCTGACGCCGCGCTTCTTTCGCTGGGAACTGGCCACCGGCAGCCTGATCCAGCCCTTTGCCCATGTCTCGACCATGGGGCGCAGCTTCTGGCTGGTCTATCCGGCCGGCCGCCGCAACCGCCCCGCCATCCGCAAGTTCCGCGCCTTCCTGCTGGACGAGGTGGCGCGGGACACGGGCTGAGGTCCGGGGCGCAAGGGCCGGTCAGGTCACGAACATGCCGGGACGGGTCAGGCTTTCGGGGCGCAGGATGGCGTCCAGCCGCTCTTTCGGCAACAGGCCCTTTTCCAGCACCAGCTCATAGACGCCGCGGCCGGTCAGATGCGCCTCGGTCGCGACCTCGGTGGCAGCGGCATAGCCGATATAGGGGTTCAGCGCCGTGACGATGCCGATGGAACGGCGCACGGTTTCCTTCAGCACGTCGCGATTGGCGGTAATGCCGCGCACGCAATTATGCTCTAGCGTGTCGCAGGCCGCCACCAGGTGGCTGACCGAGCGGAACAGGCTGTAGGCGATCATCGGCTCAAAGGCGTTGAGCTGCAACTGCCCGCCCTCGGCCGCCATGGTGATGGTGGTGTCGTTGCCGATCACCTCGAAACAGACCTGGTTGACCACTTCCGGGATGACCGGGTTCACCTTGCCGGGCATGATCGAAGAGCCGGCCTGTTTCGCCGGCAGGTTGATCTCGTTGAAGCCGGCGCGCGGACCCGAGGACAGAAGCCGCAGGTCGTTGCAGATCTTGGACAGCTTGACCGCCACGCGCTTGAGCACGCCCGAGACCTGCACGAAGGCGCCGCAATCCTGCGTCGCCTCGACCAGGTCGGGGGCGGTGACGACCGGGATCACGGTGATTTCCGCCAGCCGCGCCCGCACCCGCTCGGCATAGTCGGGATGGGTGGTGATGCCGGTGCCGATGGCGGTGGCCCCCAGGTTGATCTCGCAGACCAGGGCGGCGGCCTCGGCCAGGCGCAGCTCGTCCTCGCCGATGGTGATGGCGAAGGCGTTGAATTCCTGCCCCAGGGTCATGGGCACGGCTTCCTGCAATTGGGTGCGGCCCATCTTCAGGATTTCGGCAAATTCCGCGCCCTTCTCGGCAAAGGCGCCGCGCAACGAGGCCAACGCCGCGATCACGCCTTGCAAGCCCCGCCAGGATGCCAGCCGCAGCGCCGTCGGATAGACGTCGTTGGTCGACTGGCTCATGTTCACATGCTCGTTGGGGTGCAGGTATTGGTATTCGCCCTTGGCATGGCCCATGATTTCCAGCGCGCGGTTGGCGATCACCTCGTTGGCGTTCATGTTGGTCGAGGTGCCGGCCCCGCCCTGGATCTGGTCCACGACGAACTGGTCGTGCAGCCGGCCGGCGCGGATTTCCGCGCAGGCGGCGACGATGGCATCGCGGCGCTCGGCCGAAAGCAGCCCCAGATCGGCATTGGCCAGCGCCGCCGCCTGCTTGATGCCGGCCAGCGCGCGGATGAGTTCGGGGATTTCGCCGATGGGCCGGCCGGAAATGGGAAAGTTCTCGATGGCGCGCAGGGTATGGACGCCCCAATAGGCATCCGCCGGCACCTCGCGGTCGCCAAGCAGGTCGTGTTCGATGCGGGTCTTGTTCATCTTCACCTCGGGCGCAGGCGCCAGGATGCCATGGGCGACCTGTCGCGCGACGCGATTTCCATCTGTCGGTTTTGCAATGTCGGGGCGGGCGGGTCCCGCCCCCGATGTCAACGATCTAGGCAGGGTTGAGCGGAATTTCCAATGCCAAACTGCGCTGGGTTATTCCGATCCTGCATAACCATGGTCCAGTTCGCCGGCGGCCTGCCAGATCCGCGCGGCGATGCCGCGTCCGCGCGCGGCGTTGCGGTAAAGCCGGATTTCCATCGGCAGTTCCGGGGCCACCACTTCCAGCCCCCCGGCGGCGATCTCGGCTTGGACCAGCAGGCGGGGCACCCAGACCATGCCGTGCCCGGCCACGGCCATGCTTTTCATCGCCTCGGCCATGGATGCCTCGTCGGTATGGGCGACATAGACCCTGGGCGCGCCGGGCTGGGCCAGGGCGATCCGTGCCATGGCATTGAGGAAGCTGCCGCGCGAATATTTCAGCATCGGCATGCCATCGGTCAGCCAGTCCTGCGGCCAGCCGGGGCGGGCGACGGCCACTAGGCTGTCGCGGCCCACGACCAGATGCGGAAAGCCCTGGGGGTCCAGCGGGATGTTCACCTGCGGATGGGCATACGTCAGGAAAAAATCATAGCCGCCCTCGGTCAGCGCCTCGATGCAGCGGTCGTAATTGTCGGGCTTGACCCGGCTGGTCATCTGTCCCGCCGACGCCTTCAGCCGCATCAGCCAGCCCGGCAGGAAGGTCACGGTCAGGCTGTGCAGCGCCACAAAGGAAATCTCGCCGCCGCGGCTTTGGGCATGGTCGCGGAACTCGGCGCGCCGCGCCTGGATCATGCGCACGGCCTCTTCTGCGGTTTCGCGAAACGCCACGCCGTTCGGGGTCAGCGTCACCGGATAGCTGTCGCGCGACAGCAGGTCGGTGCCCAGCCATTCCTCCAGCGCGCGAATCCGGCGGCTGAAGGCGCTTTGCGTGACGCCGCGCAGCTCGGCCGAGCGCGAGAAGCTGTGCGTCTCGGCCAGGCTCAGGAAGTCCTCAAGCCATTTGAAATCCATGCGCCCCCCTTTGCGCCGCTTTAACCGAGCCGCGGCGGCCATGCCACAGAAAGCATTGCGGCCAGCGGCACAGGCTGGTAGATATGTAATAACATTACATACAGGAGGTGCCATGACCGCCCGCCCCGCAAGCGATCGCCTGCCCGTCACCGTCCTGTCGGGCTTTCTGGGCGCCGGAAAGACCACGCTGCTGAACCAGGTCCTGAACAATCGCGAAGGCCGCCGCGTCGCCGTCATCGTCAACGACATGTCCGAGGTGAATATCGACGCCGATCTGGTGCGCGAGGGGACCGAATTGTCGCGCGCCGACGAAAAGCTGGTCGAGATGACCAATGGCTGCATCTGCTGCACCCTGCGCGACGACCTGCTGGTCGAGGTGCGGCGGCTGGCCGAGGCGGGGCGCTTTGACTACCTGCTGATCGAATCGACGGGCATTGCCGAACCCTTGCCGGTGGCGGCCAGCTTTGCCTTTCGCGACGAGGCGGGCGACAGCCTGTCGGATGTGGCGCGGCTGGATTGCATGGTCACGGTGGTCGATGCGCTGAACCTGGCCCGCGATTTTTCCAGCCATGATTTCCTGGCCGATCGCGGCGAGACGCTGGGCAAGGACGACGACCGCACCCTGGTGGACCTGTTGACCGACCAGATCGAATTCGCCGATGTGATCGTCTTGAACAAGGCCGGCGATGCCGGTCCGGCGCGGCTGGACCAGGCGCGCAAGATCGTTCGCGCGCTCAACCCCGATGCCAGGCTGCTGGAGGCCGACCATGGCCGCGTCCCGGCGCGGGCCATCTTCGACACCGGCCTGTTCGACTTTGACCGCGCGCATATGCATCCAATGTGGGCCAAGGAGCTTTACGGCTTTGACGAGCATGTCCCCGAGACCGAGGAATACGGGATCTCATCCTTTGTCTATCGCGCCCGGCGGCCGTTCCATCCCCAGCGCATCCACGAGGTGCTGAACGGCGCGCTGCCCGGCGTGATCCGCGCCAAGGGGCATTTCTGGATCGCCTCGCGCCCCGATTGGGTGGCCGAGTTCAGCCTGGCCGGGGCGCTTTCCTCGGTCACGCCGCTGGGCCGCTGGTGGGCCGGCGTGCCGCGCGAGCGTTGGCCCGGCGACCGCGATGCCCTGGCCGAGCTGCGCAGCCGCTGGGTCGAACCCTGGGGCGACCGCCGGCAGGAACTGGTCTTCATCGGCGCCGGCATGGATGCCGAAGCGATTACCGGCGCGCTGGACGGGGCGCTGGTGATGGCGCCGGGCTTCCGGCCGCAGGATTGGGCGGACCTGCCGGACCCGTTCCCGGCCTGGCGCTCGCGGCAGGTCGCATGAGCGGCCGGCGCAACCTTGCCACCCGGCTGCGCTGCCGGCGCAGCGCCCAGCCCATGGCGCGCTATGACCGCTTGCCGCCGGATTTGCGGCGCTGGCTGGCGCAAGCCGCCCTTCCCTGGAGCGCGGCCCCGGCGTTGCGGCTGTGGCGCCGGGCGCTGCGCGAGACGGGCGGCGATGCCCTGGCCGCCCGCGCCCGGATGGACGCCGCCGAGGCGCGGACGCTGGCCCGCGACAGCCTGGCCCAGGGCCCGAACCCGGTCCGGTGCTTGCCCCCCGGCTGAAAATCCGGTTTTCTGGCCCCGATTTGGCAAGGGACGGGCGCATGGATGACAAGACGATGGTAACGGTGGCCGAGCTTGGCCGGATGGTCGAGTCGATTTTCATGCGCGCAGGCTTCAACGCGCAACAGGCCGTCGCCATCGCCCGCATCATCGCCGCCGCCGAACGCGACGGCGCCAAATCGCATGGCATCTATCGCATCGAAGGCTGCCTGCGCACGCTTTCGGCCGGCAAGGTCTTGGCCCATGCCCGGCCCGAACTGATCGACGAAGGCAGCGCCGTTATCCGGGTTCTGGCCGATGGCGGCTTTTCCCCCGCCGCCCTGGACCTGGGCCTGCCGGTCTTGGCGGCGCGCGCGGAAAAGCTGGGGTTGGCGGCGCTGGTCATCAACGATTGCGCGCATTACTCGGCGCTTTGGCCCGAGGTCGAGGCGCTGGCCGAACGCGGGCTGGCCGGGCTGGCCATGTGTCCCAGCTATGCGACGGTGGCGCCTGCCGGCGGCATCCGGCCGCTTCTGGGCACCAATCCCATCGCCTTTGCCTGGCCGCGGCCGGCGGCGGCGCCCTATGTCTTCGACCTTGCCACCTCGGCCGCGGCGCGGGGCGAGATCGAATTGCTTGCCCGCGCCGGCAAGCCGCTGCCCCCTGGGTGGGCGCTTGACGCCGAGGGCGCGCCGACGACCGATGCCGATGCGGGGCTTGCCGGGGCCTTGCTGCCCTTTGGCGGGCACAAGGGTTCTGCCCTGGCGACCATGGTCGAGCTTCTGGCCGGGGCTATGATCGGCGACCTGACAAGCCAGGGCGCGCTGGACGAACTGGGAAGGCTGGACCTGGCGCCGCGGCATGGCGAACTGATCCTGGCCTTTTCGCCGGCGCGCTTTGCCGCCGGCCGGCCGGCTGACCCACAGGTCCAGGCCGAGGCGCTGTTCGACGCCATGCTGGGGCAGGGCGCGCGCCTGCCGGGCCAGCGCCGCCTTGCCGCCCGCGCGCGCGCCGAGGCCGAGGGTATTGCGCTTGACGAGGCGGAACTGGCGCTGCTGGACCGGCTTCAGCGCGAGGGGCTGGCCGCGCTTGGCTAGATCGCGGCCCCGTTCCGGCGGTGTGCGGGACGCAGGGTCGTCCCTGGGGGCGGCCCCCCTGGACGGCCTGCCCCGACTGCGGCGGCGTCACCGCATCATCGCCAGCCAGGCTTGAATGGCGGACAGGGATTCGGGTTCGTCCAGGAAGGGCACATGGGCGCGATCCGCGACCGCAGCCTGGATCATGTCCGGCCGCCGCCGCTGCATCTCGGCCGCGGTTTCCGGCGACAGCAGATCCGAATTCGCGCCCCGCAGCAGCGCCAGCGGCAATCCCTGCGCGGCGTCGAACAGCGGCCACAGATCGACCTGCGGCCCGTCAAAGGCCGACAGGAAGGCTTCGCGCAGGGCGGGATCATAGGTGATGCGCAGGCCCGAAGGCGTCTGGATATAATGGTGGCGCGCCTCTTCCAGCCAGCGGCTTGCGGGCACATTGGCAAAGCCCGGCATGGCGGCGGGCAAGCGCCGCGCCAGATCCTCGTGGCTTTTTGCGGCGGGATTGCGGCCGATATAGTCGAAGATCCGCTCCAGCCCGCCGCGTTCCAGGACCGGGCCGATGTCGTTGAGGCACAGGCCCAGCAGCCGGTCGCGCGCCGTGGCCGCCAGCAGCATGCCGATGATCCCGCCGCGCGACGTGCCCAGCACCGCCGCCCGCTGGATGCCCAGGTGATCCAGCAGCGCCAGCGCGTCGCTGGCTTCCTGCGGGACGGTATAGCTGTCGGCCCCGGTCCAGTCCGATGCGCCCCGGCCGCGGTAATCCGGCCGGATCAGGCGCAGCCCGTCCAGATGCGGCGCCAGATAGTCGAAATCCTGCCCGTCCCGTGTCAGCCCCGCCAAGGCCAGCACCGGCAGCCCCTGGCCCTCGTCGCGAAAGGCCAGCCGGGCGCCATCCGCGGCATGGAAGACGCCGGGCGCGGTCACAGGTTGTCCGACTGCGGCATGCCCAGGACGTGATAGCCGCCGTCCACCAGCACGATTTCGCCCGTGGTGCAGGCGCCCCAATCCGAACACAGCCAGACCGCCGTGCCGCCGATCGCCTCTAGCGTGGCATTGGCGCGCAGGGGGGCGTTGGCCTCGGTATGGCGATAGGTCTTGCGGGCGCCGCCGATGGCTGCGCCGGCCAGGGTCTTCATCGGGCCGGGGCTGATCGCATTCACCCGGATGCCTTCGGGGCCAAGATCGTTGGCCAGGTAGCGGACGGACGATTCCAATGCCGCCTTGGCCACCCCCATGACGTTGTAGAACGGCGTGACCCGGTTCGAGCCGCCATAGGTCAGAGTGATGATCGAGCCGCCATCCGCCATCAGCGGCTGCGCCCGCCGCGCCAGGTCGATCAGCGAATAGCACGAAATCGTCAAGGAATTCTTGAAATTGTCGCGGGTGGTATTGATGAAGCGCCCGGTCAGTTCGTTCTTGTCGGAATAGGCAATGGCATGGACCAGGAAATCCAGCCCGCCCCAGCGCGATTCGATCTGGGCAAAGGCCGCGTCCAGCGATTCGTCGTCCAGCACGTCGACATCCATCAGGAAGTCCGAGCCCAGCGATTGCGCCAGCGGCTCGACGCGCTTGCCGAAAGCCTCGCCCTGATAGGTAAAGGCCAGCTCTGCCCCTTGGCCGGCCAGCGCCTTGGCAATGCCCCAAGCGATCGAGCGGTCATTCGCGACCCCCATCACAAGGCCGCGCTTGCCTTTCATCAATTCGCCCATGGCTTAACCTTTTCTTGGTTTATTCGCGGTATTTCGACATGACCAGCGTGGCGTTGGTGCCGCCGAAACCGAAGCTGTTGGAAAGGACGCTATCGAAATCGACATCATCCACGCGCGCCTGCGCGATTTCCTCGGGCCGGATCTCGGGGTCGAGCTCGGTGATATTGGCCGAGGCGGCGATGAAGCCCTGCTGCATCATCAAGAGCGAATAGATCGCCTCATGCGCGCCGGTCGCACCCAGCGAATGGCCGGTCAGCGACTTGGTCGAGGACACCGGCGGCACCGCGCCTTCGCCAAAGACCCGGCGCAGGGCCTTGATCTCGCCGACATCGCCCACCACGGTAGAGGTGCCATGGGCATTGACATAGGACACCTTGCGCCCCTGGGGCAGGGTGGACAGCGCCAGCCGCATCGACCGCTCGCCGCCTTCGCCGGACGGCGCGACCATGTCATAGCCGTCGCTGGTCGCGCCGTAGCCGGTGACTTCGGCATAGATGCGGGCGCCGCGGGCCAGGGCGTGGCCCAGTTCCTCCAGCACGACGACCCCGCCGCCGCCGGCGATGACAAAACCGTCGCGCGTCGCGTCAAAGGGGCGCGAGGAACTCTGCGGCGTGTCGTTATACTTGGAGGACATGGCCCCCATGGCGTCGAACAGGCAGGAAAGCGTCCAGTCCAGTTCCTCGCCGCCGCCGGCAAAGACGATGTCCTGCTTGCCCATCTGGATCAGTTCGGTGCCGTTGCCGATGCAATGCGCGCTGGTCGAGCAGGCCGAGGTGATCGAATAATTCACCCCCTTGATCTTGAAGGGCGTGGCCAGGCAGGCCGAATTGGTCGAGGACATGCAGCGCGTGACCATGAACGGTCCCATGCGCTTGGGCGAACCCTTTTCGATCACGGTGCGATGCGCTTCGAACAGGTTTGCCGTGGACGGGCCGCCCGAACCCATGACCAGGCCCGAACGTTCGTTCGAGACATCCTCGGGCGAAAGCCCCGCATCCTCGATCGCCTGTTGCATGGCGATGAAATTATAGGCCGCGCCCGCGCCCATGAAGCGCAGGTTGCGCTTGTCGATATGATCCTCCAGCACGATCTGCGGCATGCCGTGGACCTGGCTGCGAAAGCCGTGCTCGGCATATTCGGGGGCAAAGACGATGCCCGAGCGGCCCGCGCGCAGGCTTTCGGTGACTTCGGCGGCATTGTTGCCGATGGGAGAGACGATGCCCAGCCCGGTGATGACGACACGGCGCATGGCGTGCTCCTTGTTCATGTGTCAGGCGGCCGACAGGGCAACCTTCATGTCCTTGACCTCGTAGATGGTTTCGCCATCCGCCTCGACCCGGCCGTCGGCGACGCCCATGGTCAGCCGGCGGGACTGGACCGCCTTGGTGAAGTCGACGAAATAGCGCAAGAGCTTGCGGTCGGGGCGGACCATGCCGGTCAGCTTGACCTCGCCCACGCCAAGCGCATAGCCGCGCCCCTGCCAGCCGCGCCAGCCCAGGTTGAAGCCGGTGAGCTGCCACAGCCCGTCAAGGCCCAGGCAGCCCGGCATGATCGGATTGCCGGGAAAATGGCAGGCAAAGAACCACAGGTCGGGGTGGATGTCGAATTCCGCGACGACATGGCCCTTGCCATGCGAACCGGCGTCGGCGGAAATCTCGGTGATGCGGTCCATCATCAGCATCGGCGGCTCGGGCAATTGTGCATTTCCGGGGCCGAACAACTCGCCACGGGCGCAGGCCAGCAGATCGTCCTTGTCAAAGCTGGTCCGTGTCATCGTCATGCGCGTGTTTTCCCCCTGATCCGGCGTTGCGTCATATATGGCCGCAGCCGCCATGCGGGGCGGGCGCGAAACTTGCATTCGGGTCTATCATTGCGGCCCGGCAACGCGCAAGGGCACAGGGTTTGGCGGGCTTTGCCGGCGTGGCCAGTCCCAGCCGCCCATGCGGGCAGTGCCGGCCGCGCGGCATTTTGCCGCCTGGCGCCTGGGCGGGCCCGTGGCCTGCGCGCCCGCCGGGGAACATTGCGCCCTGCCGGGGGTTGAGCCGCCGTGACCCAACCCCACAAAGGAGAACTTCTCATGGCCCATGCAAGCCGCAAGAAATTCGGGCCCGGCCAGCAGGATCAGGGCAAGGGCGACGGCACGGGCGGGATGGCGCCCGACACGGCCGAGAACCTGCCCGAGAACATGGTCCTGTCCAATCGCGACACCGCGCGCCATTCCGGCCAGCGCGGGCTGGACAGTCGGCATGTGCAGACCCAGCAGCACCAGGACAACATCGCCAGCCAATCGGACGCGGATGCGGGCGACCTGCCGGATGAGGCGTCGGACGACGCGCCGGTGCGCGACGAGCCCTGATGGCGCCGCGGTCCTTCTGGAAGGGCTATCTCAAGCTGTCGCTCGTCACCTGCCCGGTGGCGATGATGCCCGCGACCAGCGAGGGCGAGAAGCTGCGCTTTCATACGCTGAACGCCCGCACCGGCAACCGCGTGGTCAGCCGCTATGTCGATGCCCAGACCGGCAAGCCCGTGGCCGAGGATGACGAGGTCAAGGGCTATCCCAGGGGCGAAGACGAGCATGTCATCCTGGAGGATGACGAGATCGAGGCGGTGGCGCTGGAAAGCACCCGGACCATCGACATCGACATGTTCGTGCCCGCGGATTCGATCGGCTGGATCTGGCTTGACAAGCCGCATTACCTGACGCCCGACGATCCTATCGGCGAAGAGGCGTTCTGCGTCATCCGCGACGCCATGGCGGCGACCGATACGGTCGGCATCTCGCGGCTGGTGCTTTATCGCCGCGAACGCGCCGTGATGCTAGAGCCGCGGGGACGGGGCATCGTGGTCTGGACCCTGCGCTATGGCGACGAGGTCCGCCCCCAGGGCGACTATTTCGCCCAGATCGAGCAAGAGCCGGTGGACAACCGGCTGCTCAAGCTGGTGACGCGGCTGATCGACGAACGCAGCACCGCCTGGGATCCCGCCATGGTCGGCGATCCGGTTCAGGACCGGCTGCTGGACATCATCGCCGCCAAGAAGCGCGGCCGCAAGCGCCCGGCCAAGACCAAAGCCAAGGCCGAAGAGCCCGCGGCTTCGGGCAATGTCGTCAACATCATGGAGGCGCTGAAGAAAAGCATCGCCGCCGAAAGCAAGCCCAAGCGGCGCTAGCCGGCCTTGCGGCGCCGGGCGCGCGGTGGCTCCAACGGTGCGGCGGCGGCCCGGAAGCCGTCCCAGGGGTCCGCGCTCAGCGTCGCCAGCCGTGTCGGCATGTTTTCCACCGTGAACCAGGCCGGTCCGATGCCGGTGTCAAGCTCGTCCCAGCGCAGCGGGGCCGACACGGCCGCGCCGGGGCGGGCGCGGGTGGAATAGGCGGCGACGGCGGTGGCGCCGCGCTGGTTGCGCAAATAGTCGATCAGGATCTTGCCCTGCCGCCTGGCCTTGCCGATGGTCGAGACATAGCGGCCCGGATCGTCCCCGGCCATGGCATCGGCCATCGCCTTGGCAAAGCCCTTGACCGCCGGCCAATCCGCCTGCGGCTTCAGCGGCGCCACCACATGCAGCCCCTTGCCGCCCGAAGTCTTGACAAAGGCGGCAAGCCCCTGGTCCTCAAGCCGGCGGCGCGTTTCCTCGGCGGCGGCGATGACGGCGGGCCAGGCCACCCCCTCGCCGGGGTCCAGATCCATGACGATCAGGTCCGGCCGTTCCCAATCGGCGCAGCTTGCGCCCCAGGGGTGGATTTCCAGCGCCGCCGACTGCACCAGCGCCATCAGCCCGTCCAGATCGCTGATGCTGATCAGCGGCTCTCCCGCCGGGTCCTTGGGGTCATGGACCAGGGTGATGGCCGAAGGCAGCCCCTTCCAGGCGTGTTTCTGGAAAAAGGTGTCGCCGGTGATGCCGCCGGGCGCGCGCAGCAGCGCCAGCGGCCGGCCGGTGATCCAGGGCGCGATATGGCGCCAGACCTCGGCATAATAATCGGCAAGCCCCTCTTTCGTGACCCCCTGTTCGGGCCAGTAAAGCCGGTCGGGATGGGTTAGGCGCACCCTGCGGCGCTGCGCGGGGGCAGGCTTGGCCGCGGGGCTTGCGGCCTCGCGCACGATGTCGCGGGCCGGCTTGTCCTCGCGCAGGCCGCGAAAGGCGGCATGGCGCAGATGGCCGTCCGCGGTCCAGGCGCGGAACTCGACCTCGGCCACCAGTTCGGGGCGCACGAAGCGGGCCTGGCGCGCCTCCTCGGCGGTCAGGCGCCGGGCAAAGGGGCTTTCGGGGACGCGCAGGCGCTCCAGCCGGGCGAACAGATCCTCGGCCACGGCGGCGGAAAAGCCGGTTCCGACCCGGCCCACCGGCTGCAAGCCGCCATCTTCGTAGACGCCCAGGACCAGCGAGCCAATGGCGCGGCGCGACACCGACGAGGGCACATAGCCCGCCACGACGAATTCCTGCCGGGCCGAGCATTTCGACTTGACCCAGCTTTTGCCGCGGCCGGCGCGATAGGGCGCGTCGCGCAGTTTTGAGACGATCCCCTCCAGGCTTAGCCGGCAGGCGTGGCGCAGCACCATGGCGCCGCTTTCGTCGAAATGGCTGCTCAGGCGCAGGATGCCGGCGTCCTGGGGCAGAAGCTGCGCCAAAAGCGCCTTGCGCCCGGCCAGCGGTGCGGCCCGCAGGTCCTGGCCGTCCAGATACATCAGGTCGAAGCCATAAAAGACAAAGCGATCGGCGCGGCCGGCGCTGAGATCGGCTTGCAGCGCCGAGAAATCCGACGCGCCGGTATCGGTCTCGACCACCATCTCGCCGTCCAGGATCGCCGATCCCACCGGCAGGTCGCGCAGGGCGGCGGGCACCTGCTTGCCGAACCGCGATGTCCAGTCCAGGCCGCTGCGGGTCAGCAGCTTGACCCGCCCCGCCTCGATCCGGGCTTGCAGCCGGTAGCCGTCGAACTTGATCTCGTGCAGCCAGCGTTCGCCCTGCGGCGCGGTCGAAACCAGCGTGGCCAGCATCGGCTCGACGAAATCGGGCATCTTTGCCTTGCGCGCCCCCTTCAGCGCCGCGGGATCGGGCGCATCGGCGGGGGCCGCAGGATCGGGCGCAGCATCGGGCGGCGGCTTTGCCGGCTTTCGGGCGCGGCTGGCCGGCTTGCGGATGCGCCCGGTTTTCGAGGACCAGCCCGGCTCCTCTCCGGCGACATCGGCGATCTGGCGGCCGGTCTTGACCGATTCCGGGCGTTCTTCCAGGATGTCGGGCGCGTCCTCGGGGCGGGCGAAATCGTCCTCGCCCTTGATCAGCAGCCAGTTTTCGCGCTTTTCGCGCGGCTTGCCGCGCATGCGCACCAAATGCCAGCGCCCGGCCAGCTTTTCGCCGTGCAGGGTGAATTCCATATGCCCCTTGGCATAGGCTTTCTGCGGATCGTCGGTCGGCGTCCAGGTGCCGCGGTCCCACAGGATCACCGTGCCGCCGCCATATTCGCCCTTGGGAATGGTGCCTTCGAAATCGCCATATTCCAGCGGATGATCCTCGACATGCACGGCCAGGCGCTTTTCGCCGGGCACCAGGCTTGGCCCCTTTGCCACCGCCCAGCTTTTCAGCACCCCGTCGAGTTCCAGGCGGAAATCGTAATGCAGCCGCGTCGCTGCATGTTTCTGGATGACAAAGGCATGGCCGCCCTTGCGCAGCTTGCCGCCCTTGGGTTCGGGGGTGGCGGAAAAGTCGCGCTTCTTGCGATAGGTTTCCAGCGCCATGGCTCAGCCGCTTTTGCGCCGCGGGGCGGCGGCCTTGCGGCGCGGCGCGGGCTTCTTGGCGGCCAGCCCGGCGCTTTCGCGCAAGGCCGCCATCAGGTCCACGACATTCTCGCGCTTCTGCGGCTTTCTGGGAACGATGCGACGGCCTTCCAGCTTGGCCTTGACCAGGTCGGCCAGCGCGGCCTCGTAGCGGTCGTCAAAGGCTGCGACGTCGAATTCGCCCTTTTTCGTGTCGATGATATGCTTGGCCAGATCCAGCATCTCGCCCTTGACCTTCATGTCCGAGATGTCGCGAAACGCCTCGGTGGCCGAGCGCACCTCGTAATCGAAATTCAGCGTGCTGGCGATCATGCCCGGCCCGTGGGGGCGGATCAGCACCGTGCGCAGGCGCCGGAACAGAACCGCCTGGGCCAGCGCGGCCGCCTGCTTGCGCTGCATGCCCTCGCGGATCAGGGCAAAGGCTTCCTCGCCGGTGCGATCCGCCGGGGTCAGGTAATAGGGCCGGTCAAAATAGACGTCATCCACATCCTTGCAGGCGATGAAGGCGGCCACCGACAGGGTCTTGTCGCTTTCGGGGACGGCCGCGGCGATCTCTTCGGGCTCCAGGATGATATAGTCGCCTTCGCCGATGTCGTAGCCCTTGACCTGGTCGTCCTTCTCCACCGGCTTTTCGGTGGCGCTGTCGACGAATTGCCGCCGGACCCGGTTGCCGGTGGCGCGGTTGAGCGTGTGAAAGGCGATCCGCTCTGATGTCGAGGCGGCGGCGTGCAGCGCCACCGGGCAGCCAAGCTCGGCGATCTTGAGCACGCCTTTCCAAAGCGCCCGTGGTGCCACGTCCTGCGTCCTTCCTGCTGGGGATAGGCGTCGTCCTGGTCCAACGCCGCAGCCGGGCGCCGGTTCCTGCCCTGCCTGCGGGCGCTATTCCTGCTCCTTGCGGGGCATGATGCTGATCGCGCCGCTGATCTCCAGCACCGCGGCTTCGACCTGGTCCAGCTTGGCCAGCCCGTGCTGGACCCGCGCGGCTTCCAGGATGTCGGTGACGCTGACACGGGCGCGCCGCAACGCATGGGTGTCCAGCTTGCCGCGGCTCATCAGCACGGTGGGGGTGCCGTCCAGCCAGGTCGCCAGCCGCGCCGATTGCAGCTTGGCGAAGGACAGGATCACATCGACCGTCACCAGCGTGACCATCAGCACCGCCGCATTCACGATCGAGAAATCGTCGCCCAGAAGCGCCTGTTGCGTGGTCTCGGCGATGATCAGCAGCAGGACGAAATCGAAAGGCGTGGTTTGCGCCAGCGTGCGCCGGCCCGACAGCCGGGTCATGGCAAGCAGGATCAGATATATCGCGATGCCGCGGATCACCGAGTCCATGATGGCGCACCTTTAGGGAAGGATCAGGATGCGGGCGCGGCGGCTGTCCGCCCCGGCCGCGATGTCGAAATCCGCCAGCCCGAAATGAAAGGCGCGGATATCCATCGTCACCCGGTAGGGACCCGGTCCCTGCGCGGGGAAAGTCAGGACCTGGCCCGCCGCGGTCAGGCTGGTGGCCTGGGGCTCGGGCTGGATCCGCTCGACCGAGAACTTGTCGAAGAATTCGGGGCCGATGCGAAGGGTCGGCGGCCCGGCAGGCGCGGTAAAGGTGATCGAGATTTCATCCGCCGCCTCCCAGCGGCTGATGCGGGGCAGGTCCACCTGCGCGCCGTCCAGGCGCAGGCTGGTGCCGCGCAATGGCCCGCCGCTGCCGGTCAGGCCAAGGATGGCGAGGATGCAGATGGCGCCAAAGACCAGCCAGGCAATACGTTGCAACCGCCAGAAGCGTTCCTGGAACCCGCGATCCTCGTCGATTTGCAGGCCGTCGTCACGAAGCGGGGGAATGGGCATCTGTCTGGACATGGCATCTGTCGCGCGCACCGCAGCCGGCCCCCGGCGCTTGGACCGGGGGCCGTATTTTGCGGGATTGGGCGGTTACTGCATGGTGGTGGCGGCCGCGTCCTCGTCGAATTCGGGAAGCGCCTCTAGCTGCTCGCGCGTCCAGGGCAGGTAGATGCGGATATCGTCGTCCTTTTGATAGACGACGAGATCGCCCACCGGCACCGCGACGCGATGCTCACCCATGCCAAGGAAGCCGCCGACGTCGATGATGGCGTGGCTGATCTCGGCCGAGTCCATGGCCTGGGTCTGGCCGCCGGCCGGGGCATCGGCGGTGGCGGCGGTGCCCGTGGTCGCGTCAGGGCTCGCGGGCGTCGTCTCGGTCTGGCCCGAGGGCGTCATCGCCGGTGTGGTGGCCGCGGTATCCGAGCCGGCAGGCTCGACGCGGTCGCTGTCGCCCTGGTCGGTGCCGCTGGCGACATTGGCGGAATCCGTGTCCATGCCGGGGGCCGATGCCTCGGGGCTGGCCGTGCCGCTATCGACCGTGTTGGTGGCATCCTCGGTCGCGTCGGGGGCGGTGTCGGTTCCGGTATCGGCGGCCATGTCGGTGGTCGCGCTGCTGTCGGTTGCGGACGTGTCGGTGCCTGTTGCACCTGTCGCGGTGTCGGTCGCGCCGGTGCTACCCGTCATGTCCGCGCCGGTGGTGGCGCTGTCGGTCCCGGTGGTCGCCGTGTCGGTCGCAGTCGCGTCGGTGCCTGCTGCACCCGTCGCGGTGTCGGTCGTGCTGGTGCTGCCCGTCATGTCCGCGCCGGTGGTGGCGCTGTCGGTCCCGGTGGCCGCCGTGTCAGTCGCAGCCGTGTCGGTCCCGGTCATGGCGGTGTCGCTGGCCGTCCCGGTCTCCATCCCGGTCGTGCTGGTCGTGGCGGGATCGCTCATCCCGGCCGCAGGCGCGGTGCTGCCCGCAGCGCCACCCAGCGAGCTTGATCCGTTGGCAAAGACAAGGCCATGCACCTCGCCGATCTCGTCGCCGCTGGCATCATAGACCGAGGCACCTTGCAAATTGTCGGTGGTCAGCACCACATCGCCTTCGACATAGCCTTCGGGCGGGGTGATGGCGGGCATCGGCTGGGTCGCGTCCTGGCCCGTGGTTGTGGTCGTGGCCGCGGGCTGGCTGCTGGTATCCTGGGCCTGGGCGACCCCCATGCTGAGAATGACGGCAAGGGCGGTCGTGGCGAACAGATGTCTCATCTTTTCTCCTCCTCTGTATCAGGGATGTGCAGGGCGGTGGAACCAGCCGGGGCGGGAAATGTTCCCGATCCGGGCTTCACGGCGGCGTTATGGAACAGACCGGCCGGTGGGCGGTTGAGACAGCCTTCCATAGCAACAAGCACAGGAGGTCCCGCAATGGATCACAGCACCCATACCCGTTTGACCGAACAGGAACTGACCGAGTCGACGCTGGTCGGCGCCACCGTCTATGGACCCGGCGACGAGAAGATCGGCGAGGTCTCGCATGTGCATGGCCGCGTCCGCCGCGCGCCGCGATCAGGTCGAGCACGGCGCGGGCATCGTAGCCGCGATCGGCCACCACATCGCCGGGTCGAGGATGCGTCGCCAGAAGCTCCTCGACCGCCGCCTTGTCGGACGCCTGCCCGGCAGAGAGCGTGATCGCCACCGGCAGGCCGCGACCGTCCACCATCGCATTGATCTTCGTGCTCAATCCGCCACGAGAACGGCCAAGGGCGTGATCCGGACCCCCTTTTTACCCGTGGCGGCCTGCTGGTGGGCCCGGATGATCGAGGAGTCGATCAGGAGGAGACTGTCGGGGGATCTCTCCGCCAGAGCCTCGAAC
>NZ_FTMK01000026.1 GCF_900156255.1 Paracoccus thiocyanatus | reverse complement strand
TGCACTAAACTTCGGCACCCAGTTGCATGACCTTCGGCACCGGGAGCCACGGAAGTACCGCTTGCAGCGTTAGCGAAGGCGAGAAGCGCGGAGACCTCAGCTATCGCAGCGGTTCTCGCCTTCGCGGTTAAGGAAAGCAGCGAAGAAGAAAGGGCGGAGAGCGGACTTGCGGCGGTGCGGCGTGGCTGCCGCCGAAATCTTGATGAAGCAGCCGTTCAGGAAGGCCGCAGCGAACAGAGTGCCGAAACGGCCCACAGGGCGGCTGTCTGGCGGCGGCGCAGCATTGCATGTGCAGCAAGCTGGAGAAGCAGACGATCAGACACACCGCAGTGGGCAAACTCGCCGGATCGGTTGGAAGACCGCGAGAAGAAGGATCGCCGCGATGCCGGATTGCTGACGAAGCTGCATCGGACCGGGAACTGACGGCCGTTTCCCGGTATGGTTCCCGGATCTATATGCCGCATTTCCTGACGCGGTCGCTGACGTGATACTGACCGAAATCCAGCACGAGCTCAAGGTCGAGCAGGCGGACGGCGAGAGCCATTATGTCCTCTACGACATGGCTTGGCATGGTGCGTTCGCGCGCGAGCGGATCGCGCCTGCGCTACTGCCCGCCTTGCGCGCCAAGCGCATCAATCCGCGCAATCTCGGCCATCTTCTATCGATCGTGCAGGGTTCGTCTGTGCCGGACACGGACATCGCCAAGATCGCTGCGCGCAAGGCGGCGGGGAAATATGATCGAGACCTTACCCCGACTTGGTATGCGACTTGGGTTGGTGTCGATCCCGACGCTGCAATCCCGGCCGTCGCGGCGCGCCTCGCCTCCCTAAACGATCCCGCCGAACAGACCAATCTCGCACTATGCTTTGTCGTTGCGCTGCTTGGCGGCCGCAGGCAGGAGGGTCGGGCGCGGCTAGCCTACCGTACCATCGAGCATATGAAGACGCTCTACCTCCTGATGGCGACATATATTCGCGAGGAAGAGGATATCGAGCGGTCCGGCCGCGGCGTCTATTCGCCAGGCCTGCGCGATGACGCTCAGGATGCGCGCGATGCGCTCTTCACCTTCGTTCGCGAGACGCCGGGCAAGGAAGCCTATCTCGCGCTCATGGAGATGGAACGCGCGCACCCGGCGGTGAAGTCACGGCCTTGGATGGGATTCCACGCTAAGACGAAGGCGACTCTTGATGCCGACTTCCCCCCGTGGAATCCGGGTCAGGTCAAGGAATTCAACGACGCGCGCGTCGCTACGCCGACCAATCATCGCGAGCTCTGGTATTTCGGCGTGGAGCGGCTCGAGGCGTTGAAACAGGATCTTGAGCATGGCGACGAGAGCATCGCCTCCATACTGCAAGGGACCGACCAAGAGACCGAATTCCGTAAGTTCATCGGCGGCTGGCTTCGCGATCGGGCCGGAGGACGCTACAGCATCCCGCCCGAGGAAGAGCTTGCCGATGCCAAGCGCCCCGATCTGCGGTTCCGCGGCGCAGGGTTCGATGGTCCGGTCCCGGTAGAGCTGAAGGTGGCTGACAATTGGACGGGTCCGCATCTGCTCGAGCGCATGGAGGTCCAGCTCGGCGGCGACTATCTGCGCGACATTCGCTCGAGTCGGGGCATTTTCCTGCTCGTCTATGTCGGCGTCAAGCAGAGCTGGGATCTACCCGGTGGTGGCCGCGCCGAGAGTTTCGAGGCGCTTCTCACGGCGCTGCGCCAGCATTGGGCGGTGCTTGCAAATCAATATCCCAATGTCGAGGATCTCGCTGTCGTCGGGATCGACTTGACCCGTCGCGGCATCGATACCAAGGAGGTCAAGAAGAAGCGCGAGGCACGCAAGGCGGCAGAAAAGGCGACGAAACCGGCGTCGGGGAAGGTGGCAGGAAAGAGGAGGCCAGCGCGCGGGCGCGGCAAGGCGCCGGGCATGGCGTGAAAGGAAAGTAGCGACCGGCGAGGCACATTTCGGCTCGACAAGCCGTTGGGGGGCGAACGGCGGCTTCGGGGAATGCTGCCCCGCAGCATCGGCGAAGCCCGACCGTCCGCAAAGGGCCGATCACGCCAAACCCACCACCTCAAACTGCCCGTACAGCATGGCCAACCCGCTGTGCTTCACTCTGAACTGACTGCGCCGCTTGATCGCAGGTTTATCTGCGCCGTCAGCCGGTAACGCCCCCGCTCGACCTTGCGCAGAAGGCATTCTGCCCTTAGCCGCGACTGGTCCTTTGGTGACGGCGACTGTTTTGTTGTCCGGATCGAGAATGCTGAGGCTTTGCGCCGGCTGATCTGGGCGGGTTGGACGAGGCAGAAATCGGACAACTTGAATTCCGGCTGTCGGTAAAGGGGGCCGAGGATGTCACCTTTACCCACCGGATCGAGATGTTGGCCCGCGATGAATGGGGCGGGCTGGCCGAGATGGACAACATCCTCGCCGCCTTTGTGTCGCCGAATCAGCCCTTCGTTGCCCGTATCCTCAAGGATGCCGCGCGCCTGCTGGAAGCGGCGGGGCATTCCGGATCACTGGACGGATACCAGTCCGGCGATCCGCTGCGGGTCTGGATGCTGGCGGGCGCGATCTGGTCGGCCGCAACCGGTCTTGGCCTGACCTATGCCGTGCCTCCGGCCTCCTTTGAACGGCTCGGGCAGAAGATCCGTGACCCCGAACGGATTGCCTCCGAGGGTTTGGCGACCTGTCTTGACGGCACGCTTCTGCTGGCCGCGGCTTATGAAGCTGCGGGGTTGAATACGGCCGTGCTGTTTTCCCACGGACACGCCTGGGTCGGCGTCTGGCTGTTCCAAAAGGATTTTGGCCGACTGGTGGAGCCTGACGTGGTGACGGTCCGAAAGGCTCTGGTCGCGCGGGAATTCGTGGCGTTGGAAACCACACTTCTGACGAAGCGCCCTGCCATTGGCTTTGAGGAAGCGGTTCAGGCCGGGCGTGACCACCTGTCCGAGGCCCGCGAAGCTGAATTCATTCAGGCGGTGGATATCAACCGCGCCCGCGCTGCACGGATTCGCCCGCTGGCAAGCCATCGTATTCAGGAAGCGGTCACCACCGAAGACATTGCAGCCACACCTGCCGCGCTGCCGCGCCCCCTCGATCTGGGCTTGCTGCCGGGCGAGTTGGCGGATGAGACACCCTCAACCGCACTGGGACGGATCGAACGCTGGCAGCGCAAGCTGTTGGATCTGTCCCTTGCCAACCGCTTGCTGAACTTCCGCGAGACGCGGGGCGCGGTGGCCATGATCTGCCCCGATATTTCCGGGACCGAGGATCGGCTGGCCAATGGCGAGACCTTCCGCCTGCTGGCCTTGAAGGACGAGAACGCGGTTTCCGGGCGGGATCTCTCTGCCGATGAGGCCCGGCGGATCGAACTGGATCTGGCGCGTGATGCCTTGGCACGCGGCCAGATTGCGGTGCCCCTGACCAGCCGCGACATGACCAACCGATTGACCGAGCTCTATCGCAAGGCGCGCAGCGATATGGCCGAGGGCGGCACGAACACGCTGTTTCTTGCCGTGGGTTTTCTGCGCTGGAAACGCTCGGAAGGGGATAGCGGATCTTATCGTGCGCCCCTACCCGTGCTGACCAAGCGGGGTCATTATTGGGCGCCGAAAGGGGGTCAAAGTTGCGTGCCGATTGACAGGTTGCCGCGCTCACCTTCCCTATCTGGCTGTTCTTCGGACCCGAGCCCGCGCTCACCTTTGCGCTGATCAACGCGGTGGCCATGCTGATCATCGCATGTCCCTGCACAATGGATCTGTCCGTTTGCGCACAGACATTCATCAAACCCGCAAGGGGACTCTGCGCAAACGGACAGGTTCTCAGGCGAGATGCACAGCGCCGACTATGCCCCCGCTGCGGATTCCGACATCACCGGCCCGGTGGGCCATGACCCGAGGAAAGAGGTGGCGACCAAGCCACAATCATGATGTCCTCGTCGAGGAAGCGACTGTAATGCTGGGCGATGTCCGACTGAGCCAGGTAGGGGATTTATTGTTTCAGTTCGCCTGCAGCACCGCGCTCAGGAACTGCTGGGTGCGCTCTTTTTCGGGAGTCTCGAAGATCGTCGCCGGCGCGCCTTGTTCCTCGATACTGCCCCCGTAGAAGAAACAGACCCGGTCCGAAATCTCGCGCGCGAAACCCATCTGGTGGGTGACCATCAGCATCGTCAGGCTGTGCTGGTCCACCAGCGAACGGATGACGTTGGTGACCTCGCCGATCATCTCTGGGTCAAGCGCTGACGTCACCTCGTCGAACAGCATCACCGAGGGGCGCATGGCCAGCGCCCGGGCGATCGCTACGCGCTGCTGCTGTCCGCCCGACAGGCGCGAAGGGTGCTGATCGGATTTTTCGGACATGCCCACCATGCCTAGCAACTCGAGAGCCCGCTCGCGCGCCTCGTCCTTCGGCAGGCCCAGAACCTGCACCGGACCCTCCATGCAGTTTTCCAGCGCGGTCATGTGGGGAAACAGGTTGAAATGCTGGAAGCACATACCGATCTTCGCGCGCATCCGGCGCAGGTGCCGCTGGTTGGCGCGCACCAGCTTGCCGCCTTTTTCCATATGGGTCAGCGGCTCGCCGTCCACATAGATCACGCCGCCGTCGATCGTTTCCAGCGTCATCAGCGAGCGCAGGACGGTGGTCTTGCCCGACCCCGACGGCCCGATGATCGTGACCATCTCGCCCGGCGCCACGTCGAGATCAAGGCGGTCCAGCACCGTCAGGTCGCCATATTTCTTGGTCACGTTGCGGAAGCTGACCATGGGGATGTTGTCGCCTTCCAGCTTCAGCGGATAGCGGCCCGTGTCGTCATTCATTTCGTCAGTCCCAGTCTGCGACGGAGCGAGATCTCCATTTGCCTTACCAGCCAGGCGGTCGGCAGCGAGATGGCAAGGAAGATCAGCCCGACTATAGTGTAAGGTTCCAGGTACCGGTAATGCTCGGCACCTACTGCGTTGGCCGTGTGCATCAACTCGCCCACGCCGATCACCGACAGCATCGGCGTGTCCTTGAAGATGCCGACAAGATAGTTGCCCAGCCCCGCCCATGCCGTAGGCAGTGCCTGCGGGATGACGATGCGGCGGTAGGTCTTGAGGGTCGACATATTAAGGGCCTTGGCGGCCTCCCACTGGCCTTTGGGCACGCTTTCAATGCCGCCGCGATAGACCTCGGAAAGATAGGCGGCATAATGCAGGCCGATGGCGGCCAGGCCGGCCGTCCAGGGCGACAGGTTCAGCCCGAACTGCGGCCCGACATAATAGACAAAGAAGACCTGCAGCAGAAGCGGCGTGGAGCGGACGAACTCGACCACCTCGCGCGTCGCCACGGTGAGCACGCGCCAAGGCGTGCGCTGCGCCAGCGCGAATATCAGCCCCAGCACCAGAGCGACTGCATAGCCGCCCCCGGCTGCCAGGAGCGTTTTGCCCGTCGCCCCGATCAGGCGCGGAAGAATTTCGAAGGTAAATTCCCATCTCCATTCGAACATGACTCAGGCCCTTCCTATTCTGCGGGCCATCACCCGTTCCAGCCACCGCATCAGCGGCGTGACGACGAAACGCGCGAAGATATAGTAGATCACCAACGCGGTTCCGAATGCCTGGGCGGAGAGATAGGTGTTGTTGTTGATCTGCCGCGCCTCGAACATCAGATCCGGAACCGAGATCAGCGCGACCAGCGCCGTGCCCTTCAGTATCTCGACCATCAGATTGCCCCAAGGCGGCAGCATGATGACCAGCGCCTGGGGCAGGATGATGCGCCACATCCGCTGCGCGGGCGACATGTTCAACGCCAGCGCCGCCTCCCACTGGCCTCGGGGGACCGACTGGATTGCGCCTCGGACCAGCTCGGCTCCGTAGGCGCCATAACAGAGACCCACCGCGAGGAAACCGGCGACGAACTTCTCGAGGCTGACCCCGAGCAGCGGTAGGACGAAGAAGAACCAGTAGAGCTGCACCAGAAGCGAGGTGCCACGGAATATCTCGATATAGACGGTGGCGACGGCCTGTAGTGGCTTCAGCTGCGCCAGTTTGATCAGGCCGGAAATTATCGCGGCGGCGACTGCGACCAGTGCCGCCAGGACGAACTGTAGAAGCGTGATCAGGGAGCCGTCGATCAGCCGGTCGCTGTAGTTGCCGAGGAATTCTAGATAGGACATCGGCCCTCGTGGCGTCGTGTTGCGTCCTCATGCGGACGAAAAAACCGGACGGCGCATATTTCGCCGTCCGGGTCGATTGGGCGAGCTGCGCGCCCGCTCAGTCGGCCTTGCAGGCCTCTTCCGTGGTCTGCCCTGTGGGCAGGTAGGCCGCGATGTAGTCGTCGGGCGTGACGGTCTCCATCATCTGCTCGCTGCCCAGGTATTCCTTCAGCGCTTCGTTGAACTTCTCGCGGAATTCGTCGTCATCGGGGTGGAAGCCAACGCCGACGACCTGCTTTTCGCGGCCGACGAACTTGGTCGGATCGGACATTTCGAACCCATCGAACGAATCCGCTCCATGTTTCGCTTCCAGCACGTTCGTTGCCGAGGCGGCCACGCGTCCGGCCCGCAGGGCCGCCAGCGCCTCTGTCGGGCCGGGCACTTCCATGATGTTACGTTCCGGAACGCCCGCGGCCTTGGCGTCACCCAGCGTGTTATAGCCTGAGGGCGCCACCATCTTCAGATCCTTGTCGATCAGATCCTGATAGGTCTCGATGTTCTCGGGGTTGCCCGCGGGGACGACGAAGGCATCGCCAAAGGCCCCGATCGGTTCGGAGAAATCCATGTTCTCGCAACGCGCCTTGAGGATGTACATGCCACCGGTGACGATATCGACACGCCCGGCCCTGAGGCTGGGGATCAGTCCCGACCAGTCGTTCAGCACCGGTTCAATATCGGTGTATCCCATGTTCTTCAGAACATCGATGGTGATCCCGTTGACGAAGCCCTTTGGCGAGCCGTCATCGCCCTGATAGGCCCAGGGCGGCGCAGCCGCGAAGCCAAGCCGGATAGATTCGCCGGCCTCGATACGGTCTTCGAGGGGGCCAGCGGCGATCGCTCCGGCGGCCAGAGTCCCGAGCATCATCGTCGCTGCGGTGATCCTGCACATGCGCCTGACTGATTGCATCTCTTTCCCTTTCTGGTTCGTTCGACAATCGATATCGACACGTACGAACCAACCCGGAACGAAAAGCATCATCGACTGTGTGGTTGGCCTTAAGCATGAAATATATGCCCGCCGGTCGCAACCCGGAATCCCGGATGGTGCTGTCGCGGTCGCCAAGGGCGCGCCCGGGATGGCGATACATATCCTTGAAAACAAGCTGTTATGCACACCCTCGCGTGGTTGTGCCCGGTTCACCAAAAGGCACGATACGGCGACCTGTGCCATCCTCGTCGCACAGCGACTCCCCCGCCGCACCTTGCTATCGTGAACCTTTGAACCGGATGAGCTTGGCCTGCGGCTGGGGCGTCTGGTGCTTCCCTCGAGTCATTTACTCGGACGGCTCTTGACCTGCGTCCGCAGATCCGGCGAGGCAGGCTTGGTCCGTACGACCACGAAGGATGGTCACGACTGCGCTCCCGCGCTCACCCCAACCATCGCGCCATCGCCCCGACATAGCCCTACTTGATCATCGGACATCAGCTTCTCCGTTCGTTTCAGAAAAACTAATGCTTTCAATAAGACGCGCGGAGTCTCCGTTTCCACGCCTCTCCACGCCTCCGCGCCGCTCCGCAGTCGGTCCTAGCTTGCTCACACACAACCTCGCCTTGCAGCGTATCGCCCCGCTGCTGTGGATGCGGGCGGGGGCGGAGAGCCGCCGCATCGCCGACCTGCCGGCCACCGGGTGGGAGGTTGCCGATGCCTATACGGCCTGCTGGTCGATCTGGACCACGCCAGCGCCTTTTGCGACGCGGTCGCCGCCCAGGCCGGGCTGCGCATCGCCTATATCGTCACCGACGATGATCGCCGCTTTCAGGCGGTGGCCCGGTCCCTGCCGGACAGCGTCGAGCCCGTGCGGTTCTACGAATCCTACCTCTCCAATTTCCGCTTTTCGATGGGCCGCTGAACCTGCTGACCGGCATTTGCCCTTGCGGCAACTGCGGCGGGGCCATGACGCTGCGCACCGGCAAGAACGGCCGATACCGCTATTATGCCTGCTCGATCCGGGCGCGGCAGGGCGAAACCGGCTGCAAAGGCCGCGCGATCCCGATGGACAAGCTCGACCGCATGGTGGTTACCTTCACCGCGCGCAGCACTACCGCCTCGTAGGCAGCCAGATCGGCGCGGAAGATAAGGAAGGCTTCGTGGATCCCGGCAGCCGGAAGCTCTCGGCATCGCGGGCGTTGATGTTCACGGTGACATTGCCGCCATTGCCGTAACCCGCTGCCTCTCGCCGCGAGAGCACCCGCTCGCCGCGCTGCAGGATCGCGGGCACCTCGTCGTGGCGAAGTCCGGCCATGCCGCCGCCATGCATGCGCGGCGCGGAGGCGAAGGCCATGGCCGGGACCATGCGGGACGGCCCAGCCGAGCCGACCATGCCGCCCGCATGCAGGACGTTGGCGAAGATGCCGCCCGCCCCAGAGAAGACGCCGGAGAGTGCGTTTGCGATCGGCCCGAGGATGAACCGCCGCGCCGCCAGCTGTCCGAGGCCTCGAGGGCCGATCGCATCGCCAGCGCGACCCGGCGGGCGATCACCGAGAAGATGGATGAGGACCCGACGTTCTACAAACAGTTCTCCGAGCTGCTCGAAGAGACCATCCGCGCCTACCGCGAGAAGCGGCTGTCCGAGCGCGAATACCTGAACAGCGTCGTGGACCTCGCGAGCAAGGTCGCGCGCAAGGATCGCGGCCGCGATGTTCCGGAAAGCATCCGGGGCGATGAGGATGCGCAGGCGTTCTTCGGGATCCTGGACGGTCAGCTGAAGACCGAAGGCGATGAGCTGGTAGCCGGCGACGATGCCGCAGCGATCGCTCAACAGATCATCGACATCATCAAGTCCCACCTGATCGTGGACATCTGGTCGAACGAGGTGGCCCAGAACAATCTGCGGAACGCCATCGATGACTACTTCTTCGACGTCCTGCGCGACGAAAAGGGCGTCGACCTGCCCGTGGAGGTGCTCGACGAGCTCGAACTGAAGATCATGGACCTCGCCCGGGCCCGGTTCGCAGCATGACGCGGGAATTGCATTGCCTGCAGTACGGTGAGCAGGAGATCCGATACGAAATCGTCCGCCGCCCAAGGAAGACACTGGAGATCGCCGTCGAGCCGGATGCGTCGGTGGTGATCGCGGCCCCGGAAGACGCGACACTAGACGCCATCGAAGCCAAGCTGCGGAAGCGCGCGGCATGGGTGACGAGGCAGCAACGGTACTTTGCCCAATTCCTGCCGCGGACGCCGGAGCGCAGGTTCGTCGCCGGAGAAACGCATCTTTACCTCGGGCGCCAGTACCGGCTGAAGGTCGTCCCGCATGTCCAGGAAAGCGTGAAGCTGATCCGCGGCTTCATCGTCGTGCAGACTCACCGGCCGACTAGGCCGGAGGTGACACGCGAACTGGTCGAGGCATGGTATCGAGACCGGGCCCACATCAAGTTTCCGGAACGGATCGAACTCTGTCTCGGTCTGTTCCCGGATCCCGAGGCATTCAGGCCGAAGGGGCTCATCGTACGTCAGACCCGGCAGCGATGGGGGTCCATGTCACCGGCCGGACGTCTGCTACTAAACCGCCGCCTCGTGCAGGCGCCGGTCGATGCCATCGACTATGTGATCACCCACGAACTCTGCCACGTGGCCGAACCCCATCACGGGGCAGCCTTCTTCGATCTCCTCGACAAGGTGATGCCCGACTGGGAGCGCCGGAAGCAGAGACTGGAACGGGCCATGGCCTAAGAACTTCCGAACCCGGTCGCGGCAGCCCCAAACGCGACTCCAATCCAAGCAATTTCAATGGCTTGGATTTCGCCATTATCTACAGGGGCTTATGAGAAATTCACCAAAATGGCGCAGTCATCAGGTCCGGAGAATATCGCCCTGGAGAGACCGCTTCCAGGCCTCCTAGCAGCGGGGGCGGTGCTCAGCCCCTCCCGCATAACCCTCGAAAACAACGGAAAAATCCGGCCGCAGCCGGATCGAGAGAATGCTTTCGCGAGGGCAAGTGGCGGAGAGGGTGGGATTCGAACCCACGGAACCCGTGAAGGCTCAACGGTTTTCGAGACCGCCCCGTTCGACCACTCCGGCACCTCTCCGCGCTTTCGGGTGGTGGCGGCGATTTAGACGGGCAGGGGTTGAAGCGCAAGGGGCTTCGCGCGAAAAGCACGAAAAATTTGTCGCTTAGGGGAATCATGACCGGAATGCCCAAGCTCCAGCGGCGCAGGGTCCCGCCGCAAGGCCGGCCATGCCGCTGCTGATCGGACCGCTGGCCCATCCGCTTTTGCGCGCCCGCCTGGCCCCGCAGGCCGTGCCGGCGCCGCCGCTGCAAGGCCGTCTGCTCGGCGGCGGGCTGGCCGGAATCGCCCCCCACGACTGGCCCCGGCTGGCCAAGGGCGGCGGGGATTTGCCGCTTTGGCAGACAGACTGGACGCCTGCGCTGCGCCGATATGCCGAAATCTTCGGCCTGGCCCCGCAGGATCACCGCGGCCGGGAATTGCTGGGCCTGGGCGAGCTGGAAAGCGATGCGCGGCAATGGCAGCCCGACTTAGCCGCGGCCATCGCCGCCCGCGTGCTGGACCTGCCGCGGGACCGGCCGGCGGCAGCGATCCGCAAGCGGCTGCCGATGATTGCGGGCTGGGCAGCCTCGCGGTTGCGGGCCAGCGCCGAGACGGCCGACCTGCCGCAGGTCGGGCCCGATGCCGCGGCGCGGGTCAGCGTCGACGCGATCGCAGAACCCTATGCGGATTATTTCTCGGTCGAGGCGATCACCCTTTGCCAGCGCCGCAACGATGGTCGCTGGACCGATCCGATCCAGCGCGCGGTCTTTGTCTCGGGCGACGCCACGGTGGTGCTGCCCTGGGATCCGGTCCGCGACCGGGTGATGCTGATCGACCAGTTGCGCGCCGGTCCCCTGGTGCGCGGCGACGCCCAGCCCTGGCTTTACGAACCCGTGGCCGGCCGCGTCGATCCGGGCGAGACGCCGGAACAGGCGGCCCGGCGCGAGGCCCTGGAAGAGACCGGGATCGCGCTGACCCATCTGTTCCCCGCAGGGCATAGCTATCCCAGCCCCGGCGCGGTGGCGGAATACCTGTATCTTTACATCGGCATCGCCGACCTGCCCGACGGCAGCGCCGGCCTGGGCGGGCTTGCGACCGAGGACGAGGATATCCGCTCGCACCTGGTGCCGCGGGCCGAACTGACGCGCATGGCGCTGGCCGGGGAAATCCGCAACGGCCCGCTGCTGAACCTGGCGCTGTGGCTGGAGTTGCGGCACCGCGATATCCGCCGGGCAGCGGGGCAGGGCTGACAGATCTGCGCCGCGGGGTTGCCGCCATCGGGCGGCGGCGTGTAAACCGGGCGGAACCCTCCTGCGAAAGGCCAAGCCCATGCGCATCTGCCCCGACCTTGCCTCTGCCATCGGCAACACCCCCCTGATCCGGCTCAACCGCGCCTCGGAAGAGACGGGCTGCGAGATCCTGGGCAAGGCCGAGTTCATGAATCCCGGCCAATCGGTCAAGGATCGCGCCGCGCTTTACATCATCAAGGACGCGGTGGCGCGGGGCGAACTGCGCCCCGGCGGCACCATCGTCGAGGGCACGGCCGGCAATACCGGCATCGGCCTGGCGCTGGTCGGCGCCTCGATGGGCTTCCGCTCGGTCATCGTCATCCCCGAGACGCAGAGCCAGGAGAAAAAGGACATGCTGCGCCTGGCCGGGGCCGAACTGGTCGAGGTGCCCGCGGCGCCCTACAGGAACCCCAACAACTATGTGCGCTATTCCGGCCGCCTGGCCGAGGAACTGGCGCGGTCCGAGCCGAACGGCGCCATCTGGGCCAACCAGTTCGACAACGTGGCCAACCGCCAGGCGCATGTGGAAACCACCGGCCCCGAGATCTGGGAACAGACCGGCGGCCGCGTGGACGGGTTCATCTGCGCCGTCGGCTCGGGCGGGACACTGGCGGGCGTCGCGATGGCGCTGCAACCCAAGGGCGTCAAGATCGGCCTGGCCGACCCCGAAGGGGCGGCGCTTTACAGCTTTTACACCACCGGGCAGTTCGAAAGCCCCGGCTCCTCGATCACCGAGGGCATCGGCCAGGGCCGCATCACCGCGAACTTGGAAGGCTTCACCCCCGACCACGCCTATCGCATCCCCGATGCCGAGGCGCTGCCGGTGATCTTTGACCTGCTGGAGCACGAGGGGCTGTGCCTGGGCGGCTCCTCGGGGGTGAACGTGGCCGGCGCGATCCGCATGGCGCGGGACATGGGGCCCGGTCACACCATCGTGACGGTGCTGTGCGACTATGGCACGCGTTATCAGACCAAGCTTTTCAACCCCGAGTTCCTGCGGGCCAAGGGCCTGCCGGTGCCGGGCTGGATGGAACGCAAGCCCGCCGACCTGCCCGAGGTTTACCAGGACTGATCCGACCCCATGCCCCGCCTTGACCCGTTGCCCCGGCTGGCCTCGCTGATCCTTGCGCTGTTCCTGGCCCTGACGCTGCCGGCGCTGGCCCAGCCCGAACAAGAGGCGCCGGATTTCGCCGCCTGGGACAAGCTGGCCGGTCAGGCCGAGCAGATCCTGGAATCCGGTTCGGCCAATGATGCGCGTTTGCAGGCCATCCGGGTCGAGGTGGTGAAATGGCGCGACCGCTTGAAGAACGCGCAAAATCTCAACGCGCCGCGCATCGCCACGGTCAAGGACCAGATCGCCGCGCTGGGGCCGGTCCCGCCCGAAGGCGAGGCCGAACCCCCCGAGATCGCTGCCCGCCGCAAAGAGCTGGCCGAGCAGCTTTCCACCCTTCAGGCGCCGGGATTGCAGGCGGTCGAGGCGCATGGCCGCGCCGACGGCATCGTCGCCCAGATCGACCAGACCGTGCGCGCCCGGCAGACCTTTGCGCTGATCCGCAAGACGCCCACCCCGCTCAACCCGGCGAACTGGGCCCCGGCCATGGCCGAAGCAGCCCATGTCGGCGGCCAGGTTTATGCCGAGACGCGGTCGCGCTGGGACCGCGCCGCCGGCTCGTCCGACTTCGCCGAGCGGCTGACGGTCTTTGCCGGATTGCTGCTGGCGGCGCTGCTGCTTCTGTCGCGGGGCCGGCGCTGGGTCGATTCGCTGCCCTCGCGGCTATCGGCGCGCGCCAGCGATCGGTCGCGCGCAGCGCTGGTCTTTGGCGTTTCCCTGGGCCAGATCGCCATCCCGCTGGCCGGGCTGATCCTGTTCGCCTCGGCGCTGGTGTTTTCGGGACTGTTCGGTGAATGGGGTCTGCCGCTGGTGATGTCGCTGGCGGGGGCGGGCGTGTCCTTCTTTGCCGGGCTGTGGCTGGCGCGGCGGCTGTTTCCGGCGCCCGACACCGCGCTCGCCCCGCCCCTGCCGATGGAGGACGAGCGCCGCGCCAAGGCGCGCTGGCGCGCGACGCTTCTGGCCGCCGCGCTGGCGCTGCATCAGCTTTTCGCGCGCTCGGTCCTGCCGCTTTCGGGCTTTCACAGCCAGAACGACAGCGACACGGTTCCGCAGCGCCTCAGCGAGGCGTCGGCGGGGGTGTGGCATCTGCTGCTGGTGCTGTTCGGCGCCTTCTGCCTTTTGCGGCTCAGCAATGTGCTTCGCGGCATGCGCCGGTTCGAACCGGCGGATGCGCCCGATTACCGCATCCGCGTGGTAAGCTTTCTGGCGATGATCGGGCGGCCGGTGGCGGTGGCTGCGCCGGTGCTGGTGGCAGTGGGCTATGTCACCGCGGGCAATGCGCTGCTGTGGTCCACGATCATGACGCTGGCGCTGGTCGGGCTGCTGATCATCGTGCAAGATTTCATCGCCGATCTTTACGCCCTCGCCAAGGGCGGCGACCAATCGGCGCGCGAGGGGCTGACACCGGTGCTGATCGGCTTTGCCCTGATCGTGCTGTCGCTGCCGGTGTTCGCGCTGATCTGGGGCGCGCGCGTCAGCGACCTGGCCGAAGCCTGGACCAGGGCGCAGCAGGGCTTTGCCTTTGGCGGCGTGCGCTTGTCGCCCATGGCGATCCTGACCTTCGTGATCGTCTTTGCCCTGGGCTATTTCCTGACCAATTTCGTGCAGGGCGCGCTGCGCAGCTCGATCCTGCCCAAGACCCGTCTGGATCCGGGCGGACAGAACGCGGTCCTGTCGATGATCGGCTATGTCGGGGTGGCGCTGGCGGCGGTCTTTGCGGTCACCTCGGCCGGGATCGACCTGACCTCGCTGGCCTTCGTGGCCGGTGCGCTGTCGGTCGGCATCGGTTTCGGCATGCAGCAGGTGGTGTCGAACTTCGTCTCGGGCATCATCCTGCTGGTCGAGCGGCCGATCGCCGTCGGCGACTGGATCGAGGTCGGCGGCCAGCAGGGCACCGTCAGGCGCATGGCCGTGCGCGCCACCCAGATCGAGACCTTCGACCGCACCCAGGTGATCGTCCCGAACTCGAACCTGATCACCCAGCCGGTGACGAACTGGACCCGCGGCAGCCTGGCGGGGCGCATCATCGTCCCGATCACGGTGGGCGTCGCCACCGACAGCCGGCTGGTGGCCGAGCTCTTGCGCGAGATCGCCGAGGATCAGCCGACGGTGCTGGTCAACCCGGCGCCCGCGGTGCTTTTGCGCAGCATCACGGCGTCGGGGCAAAGTTTCGAATTGCGCGCGGTGCTTTCCGACATCAACGGCGGCGTCTCGGTCGTGTCCGAGATCAACCACCAGATCCTTGAACGCTTTGCCGCGGCGGGCATCGTCCTGCCGGGCAGCGTGCGGGGCGCGCAGGACGTCTTCCTGCACCGGCCCGAAGAGACCGCCGCGACCCCGCCCACTCCCGTGCAGCAGGACGCGGAAAGCCCGGACGGCGACGGCGGTCCCGGCCCCTCGGGCCAGGATGCCGGACCCGCCAAGGACGACCCCGCCCGCAGGTAGAAACGCGGCAAACGGCGCCTGGAACCGAACCCCACCGGCCGGGATCAAGGCGCCGCCTTGCGCTTCACCGTTTTGCAAAATACTCCGGCAACCGCGCCCGCAGGCGCTGCGGCTGCCGGCCTAGCGCCGCAGCCGGGTCGAGGGCTCCTGCTCTGGCAGCCCCTCTTGCGACAGCATGATCGCCACCGGGCGCAGCCAGGGGATCTGGGCGCAGACGATCATCATCGCCACCATGATCGGCACCGCCAGAAAGGTGCCGGCGATGCCCCAGACCACGCCCCAGAAGGCCAGCGACAGCACGATCCCGAACGAGGACAGCCGCAGCGTCTGGCCCAGCAGCATCGGGTCGAAGACATTGCCGATGACGAACTGCACCGCCACGGTCAGCCCGCCCACCGTCAGCGTCACCGTCGGATCGCCGGTCTGCGCCAGCACCATGGCCAGGGTGACGACCGTGGCCACGATGGAACCCAGCGTGGGGATGAAGTTCAGGATAAAGGTCAGCATGGCCACCGCCCCGGCCAGGTCCAGCCCCTGAACGCGGAAGATCGCCCAGATCAGCGCCGCCGTGACCGCGCTGATCGCGGCCTTGACCACCAGATAGCGGTTCACCCGGCGCATGATCTTGTAGACGGTTTCCAGCACCTGCCGCGCCTGGTCGGGGTCGCGGGTCAGGCGCTCGACCTTGACCGGAAACCAGATCCGTTCGCTGAACATGAAGCCGACAAAGGTCAGGATCAGCACCGAGCCCGAGATCAGGTTCGACGCCTGCGCCGCGGCCGAGCGCAGCCAGCCCGCGACGTCGATGCTGCCCATGAAGGTGCCGATCGCCTCTTGCACATTCGGTCCCCAGCGCTGGCTTAGCCGCGCCATCGCCATCTGCGCCCGGTCGGCATAGGCGATCGAGGTCGAGACCACTTCGTTCACCTGCGCCACCACCGCCGTCGCCGCCCAAAGCAGGCCCACGGCGATGGCGATCAGCGCCAGCGTCGTTGCCAGCCAGTTCGGGACCTTCAGCCGGGCAAAGGCGGAAATCGCATCGCTGGTCAGCGAGAAGATGATGATGGCGAAGACCAGGCAGATCAGGATGAAGCGCGCCTGCACCAGCAGGAACAGGACCAGACCAAAGGCGATCACGCCCAGAAAGCCGGTCTGCAACCGCTCGCTCAGATGCGAGTCCCGTCTGTCCAAACGCGTCCCCTCATGCTCGGGTGGCGGGGCACGGCTGCGCGCGCCCCGGCCTTGCCTCAGGCTTCGGCCTCATCCTCGCCATTCTCGGCGATGCGGGCAACAGAAACCACTTCCTCGCCCGGCGCGGTGTTGAAGACCCGCACGCCGCCCGCGGAACGCGAGCGGAAGCTGATCCCGTCCACCGGCACCCGGATCGACTGCCCGGTCGAGGTGGCCAGCATGATCTGGTCGTCGCGGTCCACGGGGAAACTGGCGACCAGCGGCCCGCCGCGCATCGCCTTGTCCATGGCCATGACGCCCTGGCCGCCGCGGCCGCGCACCGGGTAGTCGTGGGACGAGCTGATCTTGCCCGCGCCGCGCGCGGTGATGGTCAGGATCAGATCCTCGGCCGCCGACATCTCGGCATAGCGGTCCTGGCCGATGGCGGCTTCGGCGACGCTGTCCTCGTCCTCGTCCGCTTCGGCGCCGTCGTCCAGCGCGCCCTCGACGGCCCGGCGCATCTTCAGATAGGCGGCGCGCTCGCCCGCCTCGGCCTCGAAATGCCGGATCACCGACATGCTGACCACATGGTCGCCCTGGGCCAGGCGGATGCCGCGCACCCCGGTCGAATCGCGTCCCTTGAACACCCGCACATCGGTGGTCGAAAAGCGGATCGCCCGGCCCGCGGCCGTCACCAGCATGATGTCGTCGCTTTCCGTCGCCATGCGGGCGCCGATCAGTTCGACCCCTTCGGGCAGCTTCATCGCGATCTTGCCGTTGCGCATGACATTGGCAAAATCGGACAGCGCATTGCGGCGCACGTCGCCGTCCGAGGTGGCAAAGACCACCTGATAGCCGTCCCATTCGCTTTGCGGCGCATCGACCGGCATCAAGGCGGCGATGGAAACGCCGCTGTCGATGGGCAGGATATTGACGATGGCCTTGCCCTTGCCGGTCCGCCCGCTTAGCGGCAGCCGCCAGGTCTTGAGCCGATAGACCATGCCGTCGGTGGTAAAGAACAGCAGTTCGGTATGTGTATTGGCGACGAACAGCGTCGTGACCACGTCGTCTTCCTTGGTCGCCATGCTCGACAGACCCTTGCCGCCACGGCGCTGGCTGCGGAACTCGGCCAGGGCCGTGCGCTTGATATAGCCGCCCGAGGTGATGGTGACGACCATGTCCTCGCGCTCGATCAGGTCTTCGTCGTCCAGGTCGCCCGCCCAGTCGGTGATCTCGGTCCGGCGCGGCACCGCGAACAGATCCTTTACCTCGCGCAGCTCGTCCGAGATGATGGCCATGATCCGCTCGCGCGAGGCCAGGATCGCCAGGTAATCGCGGATGGCATCGGCCAGGGATTTCAATTCGTCGGTGACTTCCTGGACGCCGATCTGGGTCAGCCGTTGCAGGCGCAGTTCCAGGATCGCGCGGGCCTGGGTTTCGGACAGGTTATAGGTGCCGTCCTCATTCACCGGATGCAGCGGGTCGTCGATCAGCTTCAGATAGACGACGATGTCCTGGGCCGGCCAGCGCCGGGTCATCAGCCGCTGGCGCGCCTCGGCGGCATCGGCCGAGCTGCGGATGGTGGCCACCACCTCGTCCACGTTCGAGACCGCCACGGCAAGGCCGCAAAGCACATGCGCCCGTTCGCGCGCCTTGCGCAATTCGTAAGCGGTGCGGCGCGCCACCACTTCCTCGCGGAAGGTGATGAAATGGGTCAGGAAGTCGCGCAGCGTCAACTGTTCGGGCCGGCCGCCGTTCAGCGCCAGCATGTTGGCGCCGAAGCTGGTCTGCATCGGGGTAAAGCGGAACAGCTGGTTCAGCACCACCTCGGCAGTGGCGTCGCGTTTCAGCTCGATCACCACCCGAACGCCGACGCGGTCGGATTCGTCCTGGACATGGGCGATGCCCTCGATGCGCTTTTCCTTGGCAAGCTCGGCGATCTTTTCGATCAGGCTGGCCTTGTTCACCTGATAGGGGATTTCATCCAGGATGATCGCCTGGCGGCCGGCGCGGGTCTCCTCGATCCGGGTCTTGGCCCGCAGGACGATGCTGCCCCGCCCCTCCAGATAGGCCTTGCGCGCGCCTGAACGGCCCAGGATGATGCCGCCGGTGGGGAAATCGGGGCCAGGCACGATCTCCAGCAGCCGCTCGGTCGGCAGGTCCGGGTTCTCGATCAGCGCCAGGGTGGCGTCCACCACCTCGGCCAGGTTGTGGGGCGGGATATTCGTGGCCATGCCGACGGCGATGCCGCCCGCGCCATTGACCAGCATGTTGGGGAAACGCGCCGGCAGCACCGTCGGTTCGCGGTCCTTGCCGTCGTAATTGTCCTGGAAATCGACGGTATCCTTGTCGATATCCATCATCAGATAGGCCGAGGGCTTGTCCATCCGCACCTCGGTATAGCGCATGGCGGCCGGGCTGTCGCCATCCATGGAGCCGAAATTGCCCTGGCCGTCCAGCAGCGGCAGGGACATGGAAAAGTCCTGCGCCATCCGCACCAGCGCGTCATAGATCGAGGCGTCGCCATGCGGGTGATATTTCCCCATCGTGTCGCCGACCGGGCGGGCCGATTTGCGATAGGGCTTGTCATGGGTATTGCCGGTTTCGTGCATGGCGAAAAGCACGCGGCGATGCACCGGCTTCAGCCCGTCGCGCAGGTCGGGGATCGCCCGGCTGACGATCACCGACATGGCATAGTCCAGATAGGACGAGCGCATCTCGTGCGCGATGTCGATCACCGGACCGTCATGGGGCATCACGGCGCGTTCCGAACCGCCGCTTTCGGGGGTGTCGTCGTCGTTTTCGGGGATGTCAGCCACGGGAAACCTCAAGATCTTGTTGGGTCAGGGTCTATCCCATACCTGCCTTGGGTGCAATCTTGACGGGCCGGATTTCCGCGCCCTCAGGCCCGCCCGGCGGCGCGGTTGCGTCCGCGGGCCGAGGCCAGCCACAGCGCCGAAAGACCGGCCGAAAGAATGGCGTTCCAGCCGGCCATGGAAATGCCAAGCAGGCTCCACGCCACCTCGTCGCAGCGTACCACCGGCGCCTTTTCCAGCGCCGCCATCAGGTCCTGCGTGGACATGCGGGCCAGCCCCGAGACCCCGCCCGAGCAATGCTGCGGCCCCTGCCACATCTGCAATTCGACCCCGGCGTGATAGATCGCAAGCCCGGTCGCGCCAAGTGCCGCCAGCAATCCCAGCGCCGCCAGCCAGCGTTTCCAGCCAAGGAACCAGACCAGCCCGCCGATGATGGCGGCGGCCAGATGCGGCCAGCGTTGCAGGACGCACAATTCGCAAGGCGCATAGCCCAAGCCTTGAAAGACCAGCGCGGCGGCCAGCAGGGCGGCGGAACCCGCGCCGGCGGTCACGGCAAGATGCTTGCTTGAAAATCCGTTCATGGGCCTTGGGTTAGGCCCGCGCGCGATGGCCGGCAAGTGCCAATCGCGTGAACTCAATGCGGCTTCCAGGTGACGACGCGATAAAGATAGACCGCCACCACCGCCACCACCACCAGCTTGGAGAGCGGATCGATCCAATCCGCGACCAACGCGTAGTTTTCGTGCAGCACCAGCCCGGCAAAGGCCAGCACCCCGGTCCAAAGCGCGCTGCCAAGCGTGGTGTAGAGCAGGAACTTCCACATCGGCATCCGCGCCAGCCCCGCCGGGACCGAGATCAGCGTCCGGGCCGCCGGGACCATGCGGCCGAAGAACACCGCCATGCTGCCGTGGCGCTGGAACCATTCATGCGCCGCGTCGATGTCCGAGGGCGACAGCGTCAGCAGCCGGCCGTGGCGGGCGGCGAAACGCTTGAGCCTCTCTTCCCCGAACCACAGGCCGACATAATACCAGACCAGCGTGCCCAGGACCGAGCCGATGGTGCCGACAACGATGGTCAGGGTCAGCGACAGCCGCCCGCCACCGGCCAGGAAGCCGGCAAGCGGCATGATCACCTCGGACGGGATGGGGGGAAAGACGTTCTCGGCCACCATGAGCATCAGCACGCCCAGATAGCCCCAGCTTTCGATCGTCGAAACCACCCAGTCGAACATGCCCGCCCCTTTCGTTTCGACCCGTGCTGCGGGCTGGGGCCGGAACTGTCAAGCCCGCGCGCGTGTTGCGCCATGGCAGGGTTGCGATAACCCTGGCGGGCGAGGGCAGCGGCGGAAAGGACGGCGCGATGGAATGGCGGGGCAGGCGCGGCAGCAAGAATGTCGAGGATCGGCGCGGCATGGGCCGGGCCGCGGGCGCTGGCGGCATGGGCGTCGTCGGCGTGCTGGTGGTGCTGGCGGTGGGCTATTTCTTCGGCATCGACATCTCGCCCATCGTGGGCGCCATCGACGATGGCGGCCAGTCGGCCGAGCCGCGCGAACTGACCCAGGAAGAGCGCGAGATCGGCCAGTTCGTCTCGGTCGTGCTGGCCGATACCGAAGAGGTCTGGGCGGGCGTGCTGCCCGACCAGGCGGGGATAGGCTATCAGGATCCGGGGCTGGTGCTGTTTTCCGGCGCCGTGCAATCGGCCTGCGGCGGCGCCTCGGCGGCGATGGGGCCGTTCTATTGTCCCAATGACCGCAAGGTCTATCTGGACACGGATTTCTTTCGGGTCATGGCCGGCAAGATGGGGGCGGGGGGCGATTTCGCCTATGCCTATGTCATCGCGCATGAGGTCGGCCATCACGTGCAGAACATGACCGGCATCCTGTCCGAGGTGAACGGGCTGCGCGCCCGGCTGAACGAGCGCGATTCGAACCGGCTGTCGGTCGCCACCGAATTGCAGGCGGATTGCTATGCCGGGATCTGGGCGCGCCAGGCCAGCCAGCAGTTCGGCGCCATCGAAGAGGGCGATATCGACGAGGCGATCAACGCCGCCGCCGCGGTGGGCGACGATACGCTGATGGAAAGCGCCGGCCGGGCGGTGGTGCCCGACGCCTTTACCCATGGCTCGGCCGCCGAGCGGCAGACCTGGTTCAAGCGCGGCTTCGCCTCGGGGCAGATGGGGCAATGCGACACGTTCGGCGCGGCAGGGCTTTAGGCCCGCACCACCGGGGGCGGGCGCGCCCAGGTCGCCGGAGTATTTGGAAAACGGTGAAAGGCGGGCGCTGCGCCAACCTGTCGCGGCGGCGCCTATGGGCGCTGCATCTGGAAGCCGCGGGGACGTTCCGTGGTGGCCCAATCCGGCCAGAACCCGAAATGTTCCAGCCCGGCCAGCAGCAGCCCGGCCGCGATGATGCCAAGCACCAGCTTGACGGTGCCGGGTTTTGGCGGGTTGCGGGCCCAGCGTGATGCCCGGATCAGCCAGATGAGGTTGTTCATGCGCCCCTTCCTTTGCTAGTGCTGCCCCGCAAACCGAACCTGCTTTCCGGGACGACCTCTTGCCTCAGCACAGCGACAGCCGAATCCTGCCCTATACCGCCGACCAGATGTATGCGCTGGTCGCCGATATCGAAAGATACCCCGAGTTCCTGCCCTGGAACACCGCCGCCCGCATCCGCGCCCGCCGGCCGGGCCCCGCGGGCAGCGAGGTGGTCGAGGCCGACCTGGTCATCAGCTTCAAGGTGTTTCGCGAACGTTTCGGCTCTCGGGTGACGCTGTGGCCCCAGACGAAGCGGATCGACACCGAATACCTGGACGGGCCTTTCAGGTATCTGCGCAGCGGCTGGAGTTTCGCGGACCTGCCGGAAGGCGGCTGCAAGGTGGATTTCTTCGTCGATTTCGAGTTCCGCAACGCCATCCTGGGCAAGGTGATCGGCGTCGTCTTCGGCGAGGCGATGATGCGCATCGTGCGCGCCTTTGAAGAGCGGGCCCGCGCGCTTTACGGCGCCTGACGCGCGCCCTGCCAGATCTGCTGGTCCAGGGCCAGCGCGGCGCGCAGCCCCGCTTCGGCCGCGGGCGCCAGATCGGTCGTAGCATGGGGCGAAACATTGCGGCGCCGCAGCCGGATCGGCATCCCCAGCCGGTCGGACAGGAATTCGGTCAGCGCCGGCATCGCCTCGTAGCGGAAGACGTGGTCGACCGCGACGCTGCCATCAGGTCCGGTCAGAAAGTCGGACTGCCGGCCCAGCCGGGCATGGGCGGGGCGGTCGCCGGCGCGCAGGTAATCCCGGACGAAGTCCGCGAAGCTGATCCCTGCCGTGCTGTTCGGGTGGCCGATCAATTCGTCGCGGGCGCGAAAGCGATACCAGCTGCGCAGCCAGTCCAGCGGTTCGCGGATCGCCGCCACGGTTTCGAATGCGGGCCCGCCCAGCGGCGCGAGCAGCGGCCGGATGCGGTTGAGGTATTGGCGCAGGTTCAGGTGCTTGATTTCGGGGCGGGACCGAAAGGCGATCTCGGCCCTGGGGGCCAGGGCCTGTTCCAGCGCCGTCGTGCCGGTCTTGGGCACCGACAAAAGCACAAGGCGTGGTTCGATAAAGATCAACATGGGCGGAATTTCAACGCGGACATGGCAGCCGCTTAGCGGCCGCCGCGCGCGCTGGCAAGGCGGGCCGGTGGGCGGCCCGCCTGCTGCGGCATCAGATCACGCCAAAGGCGCGCATCGGCTCGGCCACGCGGATGAAGCCGGCGATGTTGGCGCCGATGACATAGTCGCCCGGCGCGCCGAATTCCTCGGCCGTGCTGTAGCAGCTATCATGGATGTCGCGCATGATCGTGGCCAGCCGGCTTTCGGTCTTTTCGAAGCTCCAGCGGTCGCGCGAGGCGTTTTGCTGCATCTCCAGCGCCGAGGTGGCGACGCCGCCGGCATTCGCCGCCTTGCCGGGGCCGAATTTCACGCCGGCCTGCTGGAAGGTGCGGATCGCCTCGGGGGTGCAGGGCATGTTGGCGCCTTCGCCGACGGCGGTGACGCCGTTCGCGACCAGTTTCTTGGCGTCCTTGCCCGTCAGCTCGTTCTGGGTGGCCGAGGGCATGGCGACCTCGCAGGCCACGTCCCAGATCGAGCCTTCGCCGGATTTCACGAAATAGACGCCGTTGCCTTCGCCCTTCATGCGGACATATTGCGAGATGCGGCCGCGGCGCACTTCCTTGATTTCCTTGACCAGATCCAGGTCGATGCCGGCTTCGTCCACGATATAGCCCGAGCTGTCGGAACAGGCGACGACCCGGCCGCCGAATTCCTGCACCTTCTCGATGGTGTAGATCGCGACATTGCCCGAGCCCGAGACGACGACCGTCTTGCCGTCGAAATCGGTGCCGCCGGTCTTCAGCATGGCCTGAGTGAAATAGGTGTTGCCGTAGCCCGTCGCCTCTTTGCGGGCCAGCGAGCCGCCGTAGAACAGCCCCTTGCCGGTCAGCACGCCCGCCTCGTAGCGGTTGGTCAGGCGCTTGTATTGCCCGAACAGATAGCCGATCTCGCGCGCGCCCACGCCAATGTCGCCCGCCGGCACGTCGGTATATTCGCCCAGGTGGCGGTAAAGCTCGGTCATGAAGCTTTGGCAAAAGCGCATGATCTCGCCGTCCGAGCGGCCCTTGGGGTCGAAGTCCGAGCCGCCCTTGCCGCCGCCGATGGGCAGGCCGGTCAGCGCGTTCTTGAAGATCTGCTCGAAGCCCAGGAACTTGATGATCCCGACATTCACCGAAGGGTGGAAGCGCAGGCCGCCCTTATAGGGACCCATGGCCGAGGAAAACTGCACCCGGAAGCCGCGATTGATCTGCACCCGGCCCTTGTCGTCGGTCCACGGCACGCGGAAGATGATCTGGCGCTCGGGTTCGCAGATGCGCTCGATCAGCGCGTCTTCCAGGTAGTCGGGGCGCTTGGCGACGACGCGGCCCAGGCTTTCCAGCACCTCTCGCACGGCCTGGTGAAACTCTGGCTCGCCCGCGTTGCGGCGGACCACCTCCTCGTAGATGGGGGCAAGCTTGTCGTCGATCTGCGGCATTCGCGGAATCCTTACCTTGGGGTCGGACGGCTCCTTAGCCCAAGGTCCAGGCAATTTGAATGGGCAAAGCGCAGTTTTCGGGCAGAACGCCCCATTTTTTGGCGAAATGTCGCAGCCACAGCCGGAAAATCCAGCAATATCACGGCGCAGCGCGGATTCTGCCCGGCGGTTTCGGCGCGCATGAAAAGGCCGCCCGGCGGTTTTTTCGCCGGACGGCCCAAGGGCGCGCAGGGTCGGGATCAGCGGCGTCCCGCCTCCAGCGCGTCCTCGAATGTGCGCAGGCCGGTCGTCGGGGCCTGCACCAGCACCGCCATGTTGCCGGGCTTGTGTTCGTTGCGCAGCATCTTCAGATGCGCGGCCGGGATCTCGGCCCAGGGAAAGACCTCGGACATGCACGGGTCGATGCGGCGTTCCAGCATCAGCTTGTTGGCGGCCGACGCCTGTTTCAGATGCGCGAAGTGCGACCCTTGCAGGCGCTTCTGGTGCATCCACATGTAGCGCACGTCAAAGGTGCAGTTGAAGCCGCTGGTGCCGGCGCAGATCACCACCATGCCGCCCTTTTTGCACACGAAGGTGCTGATCGGGAACGTCGCCTCGCCGGGATGTTCGAAGACGATATCGACATTGTTGCCCTTGCCGGTAAAGTCCCAGATCGCCTTGCCGAAGCGGCGCGCCTCGTTGAACCATTCCTTGTATTCGGGGGTGTTGACGGTCGGTAGCTGCCCCCAGCACTTGAAGTCCTTGCGGTTGATGACGCCCTTGGCGCCCAGCGACATCACGAAATCGCGCTTGTCCTCGTCGCTGATGACGCCGATCGCGTTGGCGCCCGCCGCATTGATCAACTGGATGGCAAAGCTGCCAAGCCCGCCCGACGCGCCCCAGACCAGCACGTTCATGCCCGGCTTCAGCTCGTGCGGCTGGTGCCCGAAAAGCATGCGATAGGCGGTGGCCAGCGTCAGCGTGTAGCAGGCCGATTCTTCCCAGGTCAGGTGTTGCGGGCGGCGCATCAACTGCTGGGCCTGGACGCGGGTGAATTGCGCAAAGCTGCCATCCGGCGTCTCATAGCCCCAGATGCGCTGGCTGGGCGAATACATCGGGTCGCCGCCGTTGCATTCCTCGTCATTGCCGTCGTCCTGGTTGCAGTGGATGACGACCTCGTCGCCGACCTTCCAGTTCTTGACCTTGTCGCCCACCGCCCAGATGATCCCCGACGCGTCCGAACCCGCGACGTGATAGGGTGCGCCATGGCCGTCAAAGGGACTGACCGGCACGCCAAGCCCGGCCCAGATGCCGTTATAGTTGACGCCGGCGGCCATCACCAGGACCAGCACTTCGTTGCTGTCGATGGGCGGGGTCTCGACCACCTCGACCTGCATGGCCTTGTCGGGTTCGCCATGGCGTTCGCGGCGGATGGCCCAGGCATACATCTTCTTGGGCACATGGCCCAGGGGCGGCATCTCGCCGATCTCGTAAAGATCCTTTTCGGGCGCGTCATAGGGCGCGATCGGGGTCGGTTGGTCCAGGGCCATGCTTGCATTCCTCTTGTGCGTTGCGCCGCCATCTCTGCCGCAGCGCAGAATCAGCGTATGGTCGCTTGCCCCGTTCTAAAATCGGCCGCGCAACATTGCAACATCACAGATCAGTTAATTGTAATAATATGTCGTGAGGATCTGCGGCCCCTGCGGCACAGGCCGGTATCTGGCGGCGGGGTTCCGGTTTTCGGGCCTTGGCCGCTTTCTGCGACGCGGCGAATTGACCGGGCATGATTGTTACGCTATCCCTTCCACAGTCGTAATATTGTTGCGAGGATAGATCGTGGCCGAGAAAGACAAACCCTGGCTTTTCCGCACCTATGCCGGCCATTCGACCGCCGAGAAATCCAACGCGCTTTACCGGGGCAACCTGGCAAAGGGACAGACCGGGCTGTCGGTGGCCTTCGACCTGCCGACGCAGACCGGCTATGACAGCGACCACATCCTGGCGCGGGGCGAGGTCGGCAAGGTCGGCGTCCCCGTCTGCCACCTGGGCGATATGCGGATGCTGTTCGACCAGATCCCGCTGGAACAGATGAACACCTCGATGACGATCAATGCCACCGCGCCCTGGCTGCTGTCGCTTTACATCGCCGTGGCCGAGGAGCAGGGGGCCGATGTCGCCAAGCTGCAAGGCACGGTGCAAAACGACATCATCAAGGAATACCTGTCGCGCGGCACCTATATCTGCCCGCCCAAGCCCTCGCTGCGGATGATCACCGATGTTGCGGCCTATACGGCGAAGAACCTGCCGAAATGGAACCCGATGAACGTCTGTTCCTATCACCTGCAAGAGGCGGGGGCGACGCCCGAGCAGGAACTGGCCTATGCGCTGGCGACCGGCATCGCGGTGCTGGACGATCTGCGCGGCAAGGTCGAGCCGCAGGACTTTCCGGCCATGGTCGGCCGCATCAGCTTCTTCGTGAACGCCGGCATCCGCTTCGTGACCGAACTGTGCAAGATGCGCGCCTTTACCGAGCTTTGGGACGAGATCTGCCGCGAACGCTACGGCATCGAAGAGGCGAAATACCGCCGCTTCCGCTATGGCGTGCAGGTCAACAGCCTGGGCCTGACCGAGCAGCAGCCGGAAAACAACGTCTATCGCATCCTGCTGGAGATGCTGGCGGTCACGCTGTCCAAGAATGCCCGTGCCCGCGCCGTGCAATTGCCGGCCTGGAACGAGGCGTTGGGCCTGCCGCGTCCCTGGGACCAGCAATGGTCGCTGCGCATGCAGCAGATCGTCGCCTATGAGACGGACCTCTTGGAATATGGCGACCTCTTCGACGGCAACCCGGTGATCGCCGCCAAGGTCGAGGACCTGAAATCCGGCGCCCGCGCCGAACTGGCGACGCTGGACCAGATGGGCGGCGCCATCGCCGCCATCGAATACATGAAGTCGCGGCTGGTCGAATCCAATGCCGAGCGGCTGAACCGCATCGAGGCCAATGAGACGGTGGTGGTGGGCGTCAACCGCTGGCAGCAGGGCGAGCCCTCGCCGCTGACGGCGGGCGATGGCGGCATCATGGTCGTGGACCCGGCGGTCGAGCAGGACCAGATCGCCAGGTTGGACGCCTGGCGGCAGGCGCGCGACGAGACGGCCGTCGAGGCCGCCTTGGCCGCGCTGCGCGATGCCGCGCAGCAGGGCCGGAACGTGATGCCCTTCAGCGTCGCCGCCGCCAAGGCCGGCGCCACCACCGGCGAATGGGCGGCGGTCATGCGGCAGGTCCACGGCGAATATCGCGGCCCGACCGGGGTCTCGACCAGCCCCTCGAACCGGACCGAGGGGCTGGAGCCGATCCGCGAGGCGGTGGATGCGGTCAGCCAGCGCCTTGGCCGGCGGCTGAAGTTCCTGGTCGGCAAGCCGGGCCTTGACGGCCATTCCAACGGCGCCGAGCAGATCGCCTTCCGCGCGCGGGACTGCGGCATGGACATCACCTATGAAGGCATCCGCCTGACCCCCGAGCAGATCGTCGCCCGCGCCGCCGAGGACGGCGCCCATGTCGTCGGCCTGTCGATCCTGTCGGGCAGCCACCTGCCGCTGATCGAAGAGCTGATGGAGCGGATGCGCGCCGCCGACCTTGCGCATGTTCCGGTCATGGTCGGCGGCATCATCCCCGACGAGGATGCGGAAAGGCTGCTGAAGATGGGCGTGGCGCGGGTCTATACGCCCAAGGATTTCGAGTTGAACCGGATCATGATGGACATCGTGGCCCTTGTCGAGCCCGAGGAAGCGGCCGCCTGAGCCGGTGGCACGGCCGCATGGGTATTTGAGCAACGAAGAAGTCCGGCGCCGCGCCCTCGGCTTCTTCGTTGTCCAAATACCCAAATCGCAACCGCGCCGTCAGTCCCTGAGCAGCAGAAGCAGCGCGGCGATGGTCGCCAGCACCCCAGGCAGCACGGCCAGCGGCGGCATGCCCTGCGCGAGCGCGGCCTCGAGCCCGATCACCCAGGCCGGCGTCAGATAGGTATAGGCCATCACCTTGGACGATGGCAGGCGCATGGTGGCGAATTGCACCAGCGCCGTGGTCAGCGCGCTGGCAAAGATCGCCACATAGATCAGCGTCACCCAGACGATGGCCGGCAGATGCGCCCAATCCGTGTCGAGGATCGCCTTTCCACCCCAGATAAGCAGGATCAGCCCGCCCGCGGCAAGGGTGGCGAGGTCGAGACGATCGGCCTCTCGCCCCGGTTCAGCCGGCGCACCAGCGGCGTGTAAAGCGCATGGGCCGCGCAGCCGACCAGGTAGATCGCCTCGCCGCGGCCGAATTCCAGCCGCATCAGCGCCGCCGGATCGCCGCCGAAGATCACCCAAAGCGACCCCGCCGCCCCCAATCCCAGCGCCAGGGCGATGCGCCCGGTCATGCGCTGCCGCATCAACAGCCAGCCGAAGCCCGCCGACATCAGCGGCGTCAGCGTGAACACCGCCGCGGCCGAGACGGGCAGGGCGGTCTTGAGCCCCTCGAACATCAGCACGAAATAGGCGGCGAAAAGCCCGCCCAGCAGCAGATAGCGCCAGGGCGCGCGAAAGGCTTCGCGCGGGATGCCGGGGCCGGCCATGGCAAGGCCGCCGACCACGCCGGCCGCGATGGCAAAGCGCGCCGCCGAGATCGCCGCCGGGTCGATCAGGTTCGCCGCCCGCGCCCCCAGCGAGAACGATCCCGCGATCGCGGCCGAAAACAGCAGCATTGCCGCATGGCCTTGCAGCGCCTCGCGGCGCATTCGGGGCAGCACCGAAAGCTCGGCCATCAGCGGCGCCGCGGCCCGTGGCACAGGTCATCCGGCCTTGCGCCGCCCGCGCCCGGCCGACGGCCTGGCCGGCCCATGGCGACGGCGATGGTTTCCGCGGACGGAAAAGCCGGGAAGCGGCGGGTGGAATGGGTCATGGTTCGGGCCTCCGGTCCGCGAGATTTCCACCAAAGCCGGGGCAGGGTCAACCGGCCCGGTTGACTTTGGCGGCCATTGGCCCTATCCACGCCGGGATTCCCGGAAGGTCTGCCCTTCCGGTCCCCGCGCCTTGTCCGGGGATCGCCCCCCGTCAGCGCGTTGCGCCCACGGGGGCGTATCTGTTTATTCGCGTCCCGCATCCGGGGCAACGGCAACCATTGGAGGGCCGCCGATGTTTGAAAACCTGTCCGACCGCCTTGGCGGCGTCTTCGACCGGCTGACCAAGCAGGGCGCGCTGTCCGAGGATGATGTCGCCGCCGCCATGCGCGAGGTGCGCGTCGCGCTGCTGGAAGCAGACGTTTCGTTGCCCGTCGCGCGCAGCTTCGTGAAATCGGTGACGCAGAAGGCGGCGGGAAGCGCCGTCACCAAGTCGATCACCCCCGGCCAGCAGGTCGTCAAGATCGTCCATGACGAGCTGATCAAGGTCCTGCAAGGCGAGGATGCGCCCGACGCGCTGCGCATCGACAACCCGCCGGCGCCGATCCTGATGGTCGGGCTTCAGGGTTCGGGCAAGACCACCACCACGGCCAAGCTGGCGAAACGCCTCAAGGACCGCGAGAAGAAGCGGGTGCTGATGGCGTCCCTTGACACCAACCGCCCGGCCGCGATGGAGCAGCTGGCGATCCTGGGAACCCAGATCGGCGTCGATACCCTGCCCATCGTGCCGGGCGAGAATGCGGTGCAGATCGCGAAGCGCGCCAAGCAGCAGGCCAGCCTGGGCGGCTATGACGTCTATATGCTCGACACCGCCGGGCGGCTGCATATCGACGAAGTGCTGATGGACGAGGTGCAGGCGGTCCGCGACGTGGCCAGCCCGCGCGAGACGCTGCTGGTCGTCGACGGTTTGACCGGCCAGGATGCCGTGAACGTCGCGGCCGAGTTCGACGGCAAGGTCGGGATTTCCGGCGTGGTGCTGACCCGCATGGACGGCGACGGGCGCGGCGGTGCTGCGCTGTCGATGCGCGCCGTGACCGGCAAGCCGATCCGCTTTGTCGGCCTGGGCGAAAAGATGGACGCGCTGGAGGTATTCGACGCGCAGCGCATCGCCGGCCGCATCCTGGGCATGGGCGACATCGTGGCCCTGGTCGAAAAGGCCCAGGAAGTGCTGGAGGTCGAGCAGGCCGAGCGCATGATGAAGCGCTTCCAGAAGGGCATGTTCAACATGAACGACCTGCGCGGCCAGCTTGAGCAGATGCTCAAGATGGGCGGGATGCAGTCGATCATGGGCATGATGCCCGGCATGGGCAAGATGGCCAAGCAGGCCGAGGCCGCCGGCTTCGACGACAAGGCGATCAAGCGTCAGATCGCGCTGATCAACTCGATGACGAAAAGGGAACGCGCCAATCCCGACCTGTTGCAGGCCAGCCGCAAGAAGCGCATCGCCGCCGGCGCGGGCATGGAAGTGTCGGAACTGAACAAGCTGCTGAAGATGCAAAAGCAGATGGCCGACACGATGAAGAAGCTGGGCAAGATGGGCAAGGGCGGGATGCTGAAACAGGCCATGCGCGCCATGACCGGCAAGGGCGGCGGGCTGCCCGACATGGCCAATGTCGATCCCGAGAAGATGGCCGAGGCGACGCGGATGCTGCAAGACCCCAAGGGGCTGGGCGGCCAGTTGGGCGGCATGGGCCTGCCCGGCGGGCTGTCGGGCCTGTTCGGGAAGAAATGAGCGCATGATCCGGCTTGCCGACACGCCCGTGCTGACGACCGAGCGGCTGGTCCTGCGCGCCCCGCAGGCCGGCGACTGGCCGGCATGGCGCGACTTTTTCGAAAGCGACCGCGCCGGCTTTGTCGGCGGGCCGATGGTGCAGCCGGGCCAGTCCTGGCGGGCCTTCGGCCATTTCATCGGCCATTGGGTGCTGCGCGGCTATGGCATGTTCGTGCTGACCGAGCGCGGATCGGACCTGGGGCTGGGGGCGGTCGGGCCGTGGTTTCCCGACGGCTGGCCCGAGCATGAGATCGGCTGGACGCTGTGGTCCGGCGGGCTGGAGGGCCGGGGCTATGCGCAGGAAGCGGTCCTTACGGCGCGCGATTTCGCGCTGCGCACGCTCGGCTGGTCCCGGCCGGTCAGCTATATCGACCCCGCGAATGCGCGTTCGATCGCGTTGGCCCGCCGGCTGGGCGCCGTGCACGACCCGCAGGCCAAGGCGCCGCATTTCGGGGATGACCGTTCGCCGCCGCATGTCTTTCGCCATCCTCTCGCAGGTGCGGCATGAACGGTGCGTCCCGTCTCGGCATGGCGCCGCGCATTGCTATCGCTGGAGGCCCGAATGAGTGATCCGACCACCCGTGCCGCGGCCTTGCTGCGCGACCACCGCGCCAGCATCGACCGGCTGGACGCGATCCTGGTCTATACACTGGCCGAACGCTTCAAGCACACCCAATCCGTCGGCCGCCTCAAGGCCGAACACGACCTTCCTCCGTCCGATCCCGCCCGCGAGGCGAACCAGATCGAGCGGCTGGAACGCCTCGCGCGCGAGGCCGATCTCGACCCGGAATTCGCGCGCAAATTCCTGAACTTCGTGATCGCCGAAGTGATTCGGCATCACGAGACCTTCCAGTCCTGACGCGGGGGGTTCCCCCGCCGACCCGCCATTCAAAGGAGAAGACCCAATGGCAATGAAAATCCGCCTGGCCCGTGGTGGCAGCAAGAAACGCCCCCATTACGCCATCGTCGCGACCGATTCGCGTATGCCGCGCGACGGCCGCTTCCTGGAAAAGCTGGGCACCTATAATCCGCTGCTGCCCAAGGATTCCGAAGACCGCATCAAGATGGACGTCGAGCGGGTGCAATACTGGCTGGCCCAGGGCGCGCAGCCGACCGACCGCGTCGCCCGTTTCCTGGAAGCCGCCGGCATCAAGGACAAGTCCGAGCGCAAGAACCTGAAGAAGGGCGAACCGGGCAAGGCCGCCAAGGAACGCGCCGAAAAGCGCGCCGCGCGCGAAGCCGCCGCCAACGCCCCGGCCGAAGAAGCCGCTTCGGAATAATGACCGAGCGGGTCTGTGTCGGTGCGATCGCGGGCGCCTTTGGCGTCCGGGGCGAGGTGAGGCTGAAGAGCTTTACCTCGCAACCAGATGATATTGCCGCATATTCCCCGCTTTATACCGAAGACGGCAGCCGCTCGTTCACCGTCCGCCTGACGCGGCCGGTGACGGGCGGGCTTGGCGCCCGCCTGTCGGGGGTCGAGACGCGCGAACAGGCCGAGGCGCTTAGGGGCGTCACGCTTTGGGCTGACCGCGACAAGCTTCCGGCGCTGCCGGACGACGAATTCTATCATGCCGACCTGATCGGCCTGTCGGTCCATGACACCGGCGGCGCGCTGCTGGGCAAGGTCCGCGCGATCTATGACCACGGCGCCGGCGACATCCTGGAGATCCACGGTGCGGGCCGGGGGGTGCTGCTTTTGCCCTTTACCCGCGCCTTCGTGCCCACGGTGGACCTGGCTGCGGGCCGCATCGTCGCCGACCCGCCGGAAGAACAGGAATGACCGGCGCCGCGAAATCCCATGGCCGGCTGTCGATCCGCGCCAGCCGGCAGCCGCGCGACCTGATGGCCCAGCCGCAGGTCAGGGGCGCCTGGACCGCCCAGGTCGTCACGCTTTTCCCCGAGGCTTTTCCGGGGGTTCTGGGACTTTCCTTGACGGGAAGGGCGCTGGCCGAGGGGCTGTGGAACCTGCGCAGCATCGACCTGCGCCCCTTTGGCATCGGCAAGCACCGCAACGTGGACGACACGCCCGCCGGCGGCGGCGCCGGCATGGTGATCCGCGCCGACGTGATGGATGCGGCGCTGCGCGAGGCGGGGGCCGACCTGCCGGTGATCTATCTGTCGCCGCGCGGCAGGCCCTTTACCCAGGCCCGCGCCCGCGAACTGGCCCAAGGTCCCGGCATGACGCTGATCTGCGGCCGCTTCGAAGGCGTGGACCAGCGCGTCCTGGACGCCCATGGCGTCGAAGAGATCAGCATCGGCGACTATGTCCTGACCGGCGGCGAACTGGCGGCGCAGGTCTTGATCGACGCGACGGTTCGCCTTATACCGCGCGTGCTGGGGAATCAGGACTCTCTGGCCGAGGAATCCTTTTCCCCGGACCATGGCGGCCTGCTGGAACATCCCCAGTATACGAAGCCCGCCCTTTGGGAAGGCCGCGCGATCCCGGACGTGCTTTTGTCCGGCAATCACGCGGCTATTGCCAATTGGCGACACGATATGGCCGAAAGGCTGACCAAGGAACGCCGCCCCGACCTGTGGCGGGCATATGGGCAAGCCCCTATGGACCCGGCAAAGGACCGACAGCTCTCGGGCGCATCAGACCAATCGCGGGACTACCGCGAGCAACCGAAGGAACCATAGCGATGAACCTGATCGCCCAGTTGGAAGCCGAGCAGATCGCCGCGCTCGGCAAGGATATCCCCGATTTCAAGGCCGGCGACACCGTCCGCGTCGGCTATAAAGTGACCGAAGGCACCCGCACCCGCGTGCAGATGTACGAAGGCGTCGTCATCTCGCGCAAGGGCGGCAGCATCGGCGCGTCGTTCACCGTGCGCAAGATCTCGTTCGGCGAGGGTGTCGAGCGCGTCTTCCCGCTTTATTCGACCAATATCGACTCGATCACCGTGGTGCGCCGCGGCCGCGTCCGCCGCGCCAAGCTGTATTACCTGCGCGCCCGCCGCGGCAAGTCGGCCCGGATCGCCGAGGTCAGCAACTACAAGCCCAAAGCCGAAGCCAAGGCCTGAGGAGACGCGCCATGAAAGCAGACATCCATCCCGACTATCACCTGATCGAGGTCAAGATGACCGACGGCACCACCTATCAGGTGCGCTCGACCTGGGGCAAGGAAGGCGACACCATGTCGCTGGACATCGACCCCAGCGTCCATCCCGCCTGGACCGGCGGCTCGGCCAAGCTGATGGACACCGGCGGCCGCGTGTCGAAGTTCAAGAACAAATATGCGGGCCTGGGCTTCTGATCCAGCCACCAGCCGCAGATGCGAACGCCGCCCCCCGCAGGGCGGCGTTTTTCGTTTGCGGTAGCCCGCCCCGCCGCAGATGCCCCGACCACCCCGCTGCCGCGCTGAAAGAATGAAGCCGCAACAAAAGCTTGACGGGGCCGCCTGCCGCCCGGAAAAGCCGGATCCGCCGCGCCTGGGCGCTTTTCAAGCCGCCGGCCTGGCCCTATGGTCCGCAGGCCGGCAGGGCGGGGGGATTCATGGCGCATATCATCGTCGTCGGGAATGAAAAGGGCGGTTCGGGCAAGTCCACGACCTCGATGCATGTGGCGACCGCGCTGGCGCGCATGGGCCACCGGGTCGGCGCATTGGACCTGGACCTGCGCCAGCGCAGCTTTGGCCGCTACCTGGAAAACCGCGCCGCCTTTGCCCGGCGCGAGGGGCTAGAGCTGCCCATGCCGATCCTGGGCCTGCTGGAGCCGGAAAGCCCCGGCGGTCCCGACCCGCTGTCGCAGGCGGTTTCCACGCTCGAATCGGAATGCGATTTCATCCTGCTGGACTGTCCCGGCTCGCATACCCGGCTTAGCCAGATGGCGCATACGCTGGCCGATACGCTGGTCACGCCGATGAATGACAGTTTCGTCGATTTCGACCTTTTGGCCCGGCTGTCGCCCGAGGGCAGGATCCTTGGCCCCTCGATCTATGCCGAGATGGTCTGGTCGGCCCGGCAATTGCGCGGCGAGGCGGGGGCGGGGCCGATCGACTGGCTGGTGCTGCGCAACCGGCTGGGCACGCAGGCCATGCACAACAAGCGCAAGGTCGGCGGCGCCTTGACCGCTTTGTCCCGGCGTATCGGCTTTCGCGTCGCACCCGGTTTTTCCGAACGGGTGATCTTTCGCGAACTGTTCCCGCGCGGCCTGACGCTGCTGGATCTCAAGGATATCGGCACGGAACAGCTTAACATGTCCAATATCGCCGCCCGGCAGGAACTGCGGGACCTGGTCGGAGAGTTGAATCTACCCGGCGTCAGCGTTTCCTTCTGAAGCCCGGCCGGCATTGTTGCCGGGGATGGGCGCCATTATGTTGCGCCGCAGGTTTGATTGGAGGGGATGATGGCGGCAAGCGGCCGGCTTACCGGAATCATGGCGATGCTTGCCCTGTCCTTGTCGGGAATGGCGCCGGCCCTGGCCGAAACCGCCCAAGGGGCCGCGCCCGCCGAACGGCCGGTGGTGACGCTGGCCCAGGCCGAGCGCGGCTGGATCGAGGCGCGGGTGCCGGTCTCGGGCTCGCTGGTCGCCCGGCAGGAGGTTCAGGTCCACGCCCTGGTGTCGGGGCACGAAATCACCGGGATCGAGGCCGAGGTCGGCGACAGCGTGACGGCGGGGCAGGTGCTGGCGCGCCTGTCCGAAGACGTGCTGTCGGCGGAACTGGCCCAGGCCGAGGCCGAATATCAGCGCGCCGAAGCCGGGATCAGCCAGGCCGAAAGCCAGATCGCCAGCGCCGATGCCAGCCTGACCCAGGCGGTCGCGGTGCTGGAGCGCACCCGCAGCCTGCGGCAAAGCGGCAATGCCAGCCAGGCGGTGCTGGACCAGGCCATCGCGACCGAGGCTTCGGCGCGGGCGGCGCTGGCCTCGGCGTCCGACGGGCTGGGGGTGGCGCGCGCGGCCCTGGCCCAGGCCCATGCGGCGCGGCGCATTGCCCGGCTGAACCTGGACCATGCCCGCATCACCGCGCCGGTCGCGGGCGTGGTGGTCGCGCGCAGCGCGCGGCTGGGGGCCATTCCCGGTGGCGAGCCGTTGTTCACCCTGATCGCCGCCGGCGAGGTCGAACTTGAGGCCGACGTGATCGAAACCGCCCTGAGCCAGTTGCAACCGGGCGACGCGGCCGAGATCGAGGTTGCGGGCCTGGGCCGGGTCCAGGGCCGGTTGCGCCTGTCCCCGGCCGCGGTCGATCCGGTGACGCGGCTGGGTCAGGCGCGGATCGCGCTGGACCCCGTGCCGGGGTTGCGGCCGGGGCTTTTCGCCAGCGGCTGGGTCATCACCGACCGGCGGCAGGCGGTGACGGTGCCGGCCTCGGCCGTGCTGGCAGACGCCTCGGGCGAACGGGTGCAGGTGGTCAAGGACGGCCGGATCGACACGCGCGAGGTCCGCGCCGGGCAGATCTGGCAGGGCCGGCGCGAGATCCTGGAGGGCGTCGAGGCCGGCGAGGCGGTCGTGGCCCGCGCCGGCGCCTTCTTTCGCAGCGGCGACCAGGTGCAGGCCGCGCCATGAATTTCTCGGCCCTTTCCATACGCCATCCGGTGCCGCCCATCGCGGTCTTCCTCGTGCAGCGTTGTTGCAGAACTCATGAGCTTCCGGGATTCACGGCGTGAATCCGGTGGGTTAAGAGCCTGCCATGAGCAAGCCCGAACCTGCCCGCTA
>NZ_FTMK01000025.1 GCF_900156255.1 Paracoccus thiocyanatus | reverse complement strand
GGTTGGGGTCGCGCCGCTGATCGAGGGGCTCGCCTTCAATGCGATGCTGGCCGACAAGGCCTTCGACAGCAACTGGATCATCGCCGAGATGAACGCACGCGGCGCGCTGATCTGCATCTCGCAGCGTCCACAGCGCCGCGCGCCGTTGATCATCGATCCCGAACTCTACAAGCGCCGCCACCTCATCGAGAACTTCTTCTGCAAACTCAAGGAGTTCAAGCGTATCGCCATGCGGTCCGAAAAGACCGATACATCCTTTGAGGCCATGATCTACGCTGTGGCAGCCCTGATCAACTCACGATGAATCTCAACAGACCCTAGGCCGGGGTCAGGGTTTCGGCGGCAGCGGCCGGGCGGGGTTTCCCACCACCGTCGCCCCCGGCGCCACGTCGCGCGTGACCACCGCGCCGGCGCCGACGATGGCGCCGTCGCCTATGGTCACGCCGGGCAGCACGATCGCGCCGCCGCCGATCCAGACATCGTCGCCGATGGTGACGGGCTTGCCCCATTCCAGCCCCTTGGCCCGGCTGTCGCGGTCGCGGGGCCGATCCTCGGTCAGCAATTGCACGGCGGTGCCGAACTGGCAGCGCGCGCCGATGCGGATTTCACAGATGTCCATGAAAAAGCAGCCGTAATTGACAAAGCAATCGGGGCCGAAATGGACATGCTTGCCGTAATCGACATGAAAGGGCGTGCGGATCACCGCGCCGTTCCAGGTGCCCAGCAACTGGGTCAGCGTGCGGGCGCGGGTCTTGTCGCCGACAATCGTGGCATTGTAGTCGCGCATCAAGCCCTGCGCGGCCTTGCGCATGGCCACCAGCTCGCCATCGCCGGGACGATAGGGCCGGCCGGCCAGCATGTCCTCATGCGCGGTCAAATGAAGCCAAGCTCCAGGCGCGCTTCCTCGGACATCATGTCCATGCCCCATTGCGGCTGGAAGGTCATCTCGACATCCACCTGCTTGACGCCCGGCAGCGGCTCGACGGCATCGGCGACCCAGCCCGGCATCTCGCCCGCCACCGGACAACCCGGCGCGGTCAGGGTCATGACGATGCGCACGGCGTTCTCGTCGCTGATGTCGATGGTATAGATCAAGCCAAGGTCATAGATATTGACCGGGATTTCGGGGTCGTAGACGGTCTTGCAGGCCTCGACCACGCTATCGTAAAGCGGATGATCCGTCGTCGAGGGCGCGATCAGCGGATCGCCTTCCTTCAGGTTTTCGGTGCTCATGCGGCCTGTCCTGTAGTTCTTGGCATGATATAGGACTTATGCCATCCGTGGTCCAGAGCCGCTTAGAAACGGAAATTCAGCCGCCGCGCCAGGCCGATGCTGATCGAAGGCTGGCTGCGCGTCTGCACCAGCGGCGAATCGCCCGCATCGCCCAGCAGGCGGCCATAGGTCAGCCGGCCCATCACCGCGGTGTCGGGCATGAATTCGTAACGTGCCTCGACGCTGAGCCGGGCGATATAGGCGCCGCCATCGGGGCTGTGGATCGCGCGGCCGGGCCGTTCTTCGCCCGCGCCGACGCCGAAATAGGTGCCGGTAAAGTCCTGGTCGCCCATGCCCAGTTCGGCCCCGGTCCAAAGCGTCAGCCGGTCGTCGACCTGGTAACGGTATTTCGCGCCCAGTTCGCCCACCACGCCGTGATGGCCGCCAAAGCCCTTGCGGATGGCGCCATAGCTGGTCATGTCGCCCATGCGCCAGGACAGCTTGACGCCGAACTCGCCGGCATAGCCGATGTCGTCCATGCCATAAAGGTCGGGATGGTCGCTGGCGTCGCGCTTGCCCAGATAGTTCAGCGAGGGCAGGATCGAGATCCCCTGCGCCTTGCCGGCATCGCTGTCGCCATTGCGCAGGATGATCCAGGGCGAGGAATCCAGATTGTCCGAACCCATGAATTCGGGGCTGTATTTCACGCCCAGCCCGGCATCGACCGACAGTTCGCGCCCGCCGCCCAGCGACTGCGCCACGGCCGGCGAGGTCAGGGCAGTGGCGGCGGCAAGCGCAAGCGCGGCAATCCGGGTCATCGGCGAATCCTCATCATATCGGGCGGCACCCTGCGTCGAAACCGCCCCGCGGGGCAAGCCGGTTCCGGCGGATTTTACGCAATAATCCGCGGCTGTTGCGGTCAAGCCCGCTCGGCCTTTTCCAACTGTTCCAGCGCCTCCATCCAAAGGCTTTCGGCCCGCAGCATGGCTTCGCTGGCCTCGGCATGCTTGCGGCCCCAGGTTTCGGCCTTTTGCGCGTCGTCATAGGTCGCGGGGTCGGACATGATGGTGTCCAGCTTTTCCAGCATGGCGGCCAGCTTTTCCACCCGCTCCTCGGCCCGCCTTGCCTCGGCTCGCAGTTCCAGAAGCTTGTCACGCGCCGGCCGCCTGGCCGCCGGTTTCGCGCCGGGCTTGCCGTCCAAGCCGGCGGCGGGCCGGGTTTCGGGTTTCTCGTCGCCGGCCAGCAGCATCTTGCGGTAATCGTCCAGATCGCCCTGCCAGGGCGAGACGCCGCCCTGATCGACCAGCCACAGCCGGTCCGCCACCAGGTTCAGCAGGTGCATGTCATGGCTGACCAGCACCACGGCGCCGGTATAGTCGTTCAGCGCCTCGGTCAGCGCCTCGCGGCTCTCGATGTCCAGGTGGTTGGTCGGCTCGTCCAGGATCAGCAGATGCGGCGCGTCGATGGTGGCCAGCAGCAGGGACAGCCGCGCCTTTTGCCCGCCGGAAAGCTGGCCGACGCGGGTTTCGGCCTGCGCCTCCATCAGGCCGAATCCGGCCAGCCGGGCGCGCAGCCGGGCCGGCGGCTCGTCGGGACGCAGCCGGCGGACATGGGCGATGGGCGTCTCGTCCAGGTCCAGTTCATCGACCTGGTGCTGGGCGAAATAGCCGATGCGCAGCTTGCCCGAGCGCGCGATCCGGCCCTCCATCGGCTCCAGCCGGCCGGCCAGCAGCTTGGACAGCGTGGACTTGCCCTGGCCGTTGCGGCCCAGAAGCGCGATCCGGTCGTCCTGGTCGATGCGCAGGTTCAGCCGGCGCAGCACCGCGCGCCCCTCATAGCCGACCGTGACCCCGTCCAGCGCGACGATGGGCGGCGACAACTGGTCGGGCTGGGGAAAGCCGAAGCGGTGGAACTTCGCCTCCTCGGGGGCGGTGATCGGCTCCATCCTGGCCAGCATCTTGATCCGGGCCTGTGCCTGCACGGCCTTGCTGGCCTTGGCCCGGAAACGGTCGACAAAGCTTTGCAGATGCGCGCGCCGCGCTTCCTGCTTCCTGGCCTCGGCGGCTTGCAGGGCGCGCTTTTCCGCCCGCGTCCGCGCGAAGGTGTCATAGCCGCCGGAATACAGCACCAGCCGGCGGTCCTCCAGGTGCAGGATATGGCCGACGGCGCGGTTCAGCAGGTCGCGGTCATGGCTGATGACGATGACGGTATGGGGATAGCGCGCCAGATAGCTTTCCAGCCACAGCGCCCCTTCCAGGTCCAGATAGTTGGTCGGCTCGTCCAGAAGCAGCAGGTCGGGTTGGGAAAACAGCACCCCCGCCAAAGCCACGCGCATCCGCCAGCCGCCCGAGTAATCGGCGGTCGGCCGCGCCTGGTCCTGGGTCGAAAATCCCAGGCCGCGCAGGATGGTGGCGGCGCGGGCCTCGGCCGACCAGGCGTCGATATCGGCCAGCCGGGTCTGGATCTCGGCGATGCGGGCGGGATCCGTGGCGCTTTCCGCCTCGGCCATCAGACCGGCGCGCTCGCCATCCGCCGCAAGCACCGTGTCCAGCACGCTGGTCGCGGTGCCCGGCGCCTCTTGCGCCACGCCGCCGATGCGGGCGCGCGGCGGCAGGGTGATGGCGCCGCCGTCCAGGCCCAACTCGCCGCGGATCAGCCGGAACAGCGTGGTCTTGCCGGCGCCGTTCGGGCCGACCAGCCCGACCTTGTGGCCGTCGGGAATGCTGGCCGAGGCATGTTCGAACAGCGGCCGGCCGGCGATGGAATAGGATATGTCGTCGATGCGTAGCATGCCCTCCGCATGGCGCAAGCCGCAGCGGGCGTCAATCCGCGCCGCGGCTTTTCAAGCGCAGCCGCCCATGCTAACCGGGCGCGGATTTCCGGGCCACCTGCGGCCGGAACAAGGAAAAGGACGACCCCATGGCCATCGAACGCACACTTTCGATCATCAAGCCCGACGCCACCAAGCGCAACCTGACCGGCAAGATCAACGCCAAGTTCGAGGATGCCGGCCTGCGCATCGTCGCGCAAAAGCGCATACAACTGACCTTGGCGCAAGCTGGCCAGTTCTATGCCGAACACAAGGAACGCCCCTTTTACGGCGAACTGACCGAATTCATGACCTCGGAGCCGGTGGTGGTGCAGGTGCTGGAGGGCGAGGGCGCCATCCTGAAGAACCGCGAAGTCATGGGCGCGACCAACCCCGCCAATGCCGACGAAGGCACCATCCGCAAGGAATTCGCCCTCTCGGTCGGCGAAAACTCGGTCCACGGCTCGGACAGCCCCGAGGCTGCGGCGCGCGAGATCGCCTTCTTCTTCTCGGGCCTTGAACTGGTCGGCTGAGCCCGGCTTCTTCGTTGCCCAAATACCCAAAGAAAAGGCCGCCCACCGAGGCGGCCTTTTCCTATTGTCGCTTCGCGCTCAATTCGAACCCGATGCCCACGGCAAAGCCCACGGTGCTTTCGTCGGCATAGCCGGCGCCGATGCCGAAATCGCGGCGGTCCACCTGCATCCGGCCGCGGGCCTCGGCCAGATCGCCCGCGACCGACAGATCGAAGGGCAGGGCGGCCTCGACCGTCTGGCCCGCGATGGTCAGCAGGCCCTGGGCCATATGCGGCTGGCCCTCCGCCTGGGGCGGCAGGATCTCGGCCTCGAATCGCGCGGTCGGATGGGCGGCGGCGTCCAGGAAATCCGGGCCCTTGGCCGTGTCGCCCACCGCGCCCAAGGTCAGTGAGGCGATGTCGACCTTGACCGTGACCCGGCCGCTGCGGCTTTGCGGGTCATAGTCGATATCGGCCTGCCATTGGCCGAACTCGCCCAGAACGGCATTGCCCGCCTGGCTGACCTCTATGTCCAGCGCGCCGCGTTCCACCGTCCAGCCAGAACCCGCCTGCGCCGCGGGTCCGGCGGCCGGCTGCGGTGTCGGCCGGGCCGCGGGGACCAGCGCCACGCCAAGCCAGATCGCCAGCCCCGCCAGGGCGGCCAGCACATGCGGCAGGATGCCGGGCCTGGGGGCGGGGGGCGGCTCGGGTGCGCGTTCGGGGTCGCCGGCCATGCGGATCATCGTGCCGTCGCGGTCGATGACCGCATGTTTCAGCGCGCCCAGGACATGCAGCGCCGCCAGCCCCGCCAGCACCCACCAGCCAAGATCGTGAAAGGCGGCAAAGCGTTCCGACAAGGCCGCATCCTCGGGCACCAGCGGCAGGCGCTGGCCAAAGGGCCACAGGATGTCGGAAAACCCGCCCGGCGCGGCCGAATGCAACAGCCAGCCCGACAGCGGCATGACCAGCATGCCGATCCACAGCGCCCAATGCACGGCCTCTGCGGCCAGGGTTTCCAGCCGCCGCCCGGGGTGCAGGGGACGCGGCCGGGGCTGGGTCAGCGTCCACAGGATGCGCAGCACCGCCAGCACCAGCGCCACCATGCCCACGGTCTTGTGGACGGAATAGGCGGTGAAGATCGCCCGCAGCTGCGCCTCGGTCCCTTCGGGCAGGCGGCCGGCATAAAGGCCGATGATGATCGCGGCCAGGATCAGGACCGCGACCGTCCAGTGAAAGAAGCGCGCGACCCGGCCATAGGCGCGCGCGGTGTTGCTGGCCCTCATCGTGTTTCCCCCATCGCTTCGCGCCAATGGCGCCGGCATAGCGAGACATAGGTTTCATTGCCGCCGATCTGGACCTGCGCGCCCTCGTGCAGCGCGCGGCCCTGTTCGTCCTGGCGCACGACCATGGTGGCCTTGCGGCCGCAATGGCAGATCGTGCGCACCTCGCGCAGGTCGTCGGCCAAGGCCAGCAGCGCCGCCGAGCCGGGAAACAGCCGGCCGCGGAAATCGACCCGCAACCCGTAGCACATCACCGGCTGGCCAAGGTCGTCGGCGACGCGGGCGAGCTGCCAGACCTGGTCCGCGGTCAGGAACTGCGCCTCGTCCACGAAGATGCAGGCGGCGCCGCGGCCCTCGGCCTGGATCAGCGCGAACAGATCAGCCGCCGGGGTAAAGCCTCGCGCCGCTTCGGCGATGCCGATGCGGCTGGCGATCCGGCCCGTGCCGGCGCGGTCGTCCAGCGCCGCGGTCAGCAGCAGCGTGGCCATGCCGCGTTCGCGATAGTTATAGGACGCTTGCAGCAAAAGCGTGCTCTTGCCGGCATTCATCGTGGAATAGTGAAAATACAGCTTGGCCATGGTCGCAGATAGCCGCGACGGCGGGCCGGGGGCAAGCCGCCGCGACGATGCGGCGGCCTGCCATGGGCTGGTTCAGCCGCGCTGCGCCGTTTTCGGCGTACGCGAGGGGCGCCGGGCCGGGCGTTTGCGCGCCGCGGCTGGGGCCGGGCGGCCGGCCGGGCCGCCGCGCTCGCGAATCTTTTCCGCCTCGAAAGGGGCATCGCCGCCGACGACGGCGATCTTCGCCTTCATCGCCTTTTCGATGGCGCGCAATTCGCCGATCTCGGCGGGGGCGCAGAAAGCGATGGCGCGTCCCTCGCGCCCGGCCCGCGCGGTGCGGCCGATGCGGTGGACATAGTTTTCCGGCACGTTCGGCAACTCGTAGTTATAGATATGCGCGACCTGCGGGATGTCGAGGCCCCGCGCCGCCACATCCGTCGCGACCAGCACCTTGGTCTCTCCGGCGCGGAAGCTGCTCAGCGCCCGCTCGCGCTGGCCCTGGCTTTTGTTGCCGTGGATGGCGGCGACCTTGAAGCCCCATTTGTCCAAGAGCTTGCAAAGCTTTTCCGAGCCGTGCTTGGTGCGGCCAAAGACGATGGCCAATTCGTCCACATGCTTGGACAGGTATTCCGCCAGCAGCGTCGCCTTGTCGCCCTGATTGACGAAATGCACGCCCTGGTCGATCTTTTCCGCCGCCTGGCCGGGCGGGTTCACCGCCACGCGCAGCGGATCGTTCAGATAGCTGTCGGCCAGTTCGGCCATCAGCTTGGGCATGGTGGCCGAAAACAGCAGCGTCTGGCGTTCGCGCGGCAGCATCTTGGCGATGCGGCGCAGCGCGTGGATAAAGCCGATGTCCAGCATCTGGTCGGCCTCGTCCAGGACCAGGTATCTGGTCTGCGACAGGTCCACGGCGCCGCGCTCGATCAGGTCGATCAGCCGGCCGGGCGTGGCGATCAGCACATCGACGCCCCGCTCCATCCGCGTGACCTGCACATTGATCGAGGCGCCGCCCACGACGCGGAACTGCCGGATCGGCGTGCCGACGGCGTAATTGTCGATATTCTCGGCGATCTGGGTCGCAAGTTCCCGCGTTGGCGCCAGGATCAGCGCCCGGCAGGTCCGGGGCTCGGGCTTGCGGCCGATGTTCAAAAGCCGGGTCAGCATCGGCAGGCCGAAGGCCGCCGTCTTGCCGGTGCCGGTCTGGGCAAGGCCCAGCAGGTCGCGGCCCTCGACGATGCCGGGGATGGATTTTTCCTGGATGGGCGAAGGGGTCTCGATCCCCAGGCCCGGCAGGTTGATGGCCACGCGCGCATCGATCCCCATGCGGGTAAAGGGGGTGTCGATCTCGGGGATGGCGCGGCGGATGAACTTTTCTTCCGGCTCGGCGCGCCCGTCGTTCCTGTGTCGGCGATGGTTGGTGGTGGGCTTGTTGCTGTCGCCGCGAAGGCGCGGCTTGCCGCCTTGCTGGGCGCGGGGGTTGCCCGAACGGTTCGGGCGGCTGGTTTCGTTCGTCATGTCGTCTTTCGGCCAGGTCGCCCGCGTATCGGCGCGCATGGCAGGGGCCGCGCATGTCGCGCGGCAGGTTGCGAGGGGCGGGCGTTTGATACGGTGATGCCCGCAGCCTCCCCGCGTGAATGGGAAACCGGAAAATCGGTGCCGACCTTGGCGCAAGGGCGCCGGCTGCTCACGCGGCAGCGGGCGGCAACTTGTCGCAAATGAGGGTTCGCGCGGCGAAAGTCAAGCGCGGTCGGCGGAATCCATCCAGATCGTCACCGGACCGTCATTGACCAGGGCGACCCGCATGTCGGCCCCGAAGCTGCCGGTTTCGACCGGCAGGCCCAGGTCGCGCAGCGCCTGCGCAAAGCGCAGATACAGCGCCTCGCCGCGCTCGGGCGCCTCGGCACTGGAAAATCCGGGGCGGTTGCCGGTGCTGGTGTCGGCGGCCAGGGTGAACTGGCTGACCACCAGCACCGCACCGCCGATGTCCTGGACCGAGCGGTTCATCTTGCCGGCTTCGTCGCGAAAGATGCGCAGCTTGGCCACGCGCGCGGCCAGTTTCGCCGCCGCGTCATCCGGGTCGCCCTTCATGGCGCAGACCAGCACCAGCAGGCCCGGCCCGATGCGGCCGATGCTGCGGCCCGCGACCGTGACCTGGGCCTCGGACACCCGCTGGACCAGGGCCCGCATGTCAGCCGCCCAGCATGATGCCCAGGACGACCAGCATCAGCCCCAGGACCGATGCGGCCAGCGCCGCCATGTTCACCGCCACCACCTTGCGCATGGTGGCGCGCATCTGGTCGTCGTCGGTGATCCGCGCCTTGGCCCGCGCCGCGGTGACGATGCACCATGCCAGCGCCACCAGCCCCGCCGCGGTCAGGGCGGTTCCGCCCCAGATCAGCCCGTCCCAGATCGTCATCTTGCGCCTCCGTCTGCCGCGGACGGCCTAGCGGCGATTGCACCCGGCCGCAAGACCGCCTAGACCGCGCGCAAACACAAAGGAGCGGGACATGCAGGACGATAACGCCTATGGCATCGCGGCCGGCGAGCTGCGCCAGTTCATCGAGCAATACGAGCAGCTTGAGGCGGAGAAAAAGGACGTGGCCGAGCAGCAGAAAGAGCTGATGGCCGAGGCCAAGGCGCGCGGCTATGACACCAAGGTCATGCGCAAGGTCATCGCGCTGCGCAAGCGCGACAAGGACGACATCGCCGAAGAAGAAGCCATCCTTGAAATGTACAAGGCCGCGCTGGGCATGGCCTGAGCCAAGGGCGCTGCCCGCCCCGCCGGGCGGTGCTTGCCTTGCGACATGGCGGACTCCGCGCCGCAAGGCCGGGCGGGGCCGGGTCAGGCGCGCCATGGGGCCAACTGGCCCCGTGCCGCTTCACAAATCTTAATCTTGCCGCGGAACGGGGGAAACACTGGCGGGCGAGATGTCCCCCGACACGTCAATTCGTCCGCCCCCGGCAGAAACGGACCCCGCCGCGCCTGAAACCAGCCGCTTGCGGTCCGTTCGGTCCTGCATGGCCCCGTTTATCGGCCTGGGTGCGGCGGCGCACCGGGGATGATCGGGATATGAGACGAAGCAGGTTTTTCGCAGCCGCCTTGGGCTGCGTTTTCATCGGTCCGGGCCTTGCCCTGTCCCAGGAAGGGGATGCGGAGCGGGCGGCGGTGCCGGTGCTGACCGTCTCGGCCTTGGCGCCGCAGACCGGGACCTGGCCGGTCGCCATCGCGGCAAGCGGGCGGCTGGCGGCGCGCGACGAGATCGTGGTCGCGGCCGAGGTCGGCGGCCAGCGGCTGAAGGCGCTTCATGCCGAAGCAGGCAGCCCCGTCCAGCGCGGCGCCCTGCTGGCCGAATTGAACGATGCAGACATCCGCAACGACATCGCCCGGCAAGAGGCCGTGCTGCTTTCCGCCCAGGCGGCGCTGGACCTTGCCCTGGCCAATGCCGAGCGCGGCCGCGGGCTAAGCGGGACGGGCGCGATCTCGCGCCAGCAGAAGCTGGAATATGACATAGCCGAGCGTCGCGCGCGCGCCGACCTGCAATCGGCGCAGGCGACGCTTGCGTCCAACCGGCTCGACCTGGAGCGGACCCGGATCGTGGCGCCGGACGACGCGGTCGTCCTGGATCGGGCGGCGGTCGAAGGGGCGGTCGTGCCGGCGGGGCAGGAGCTTTTCCGGCTGATCCGCGCCGGCCGCATCGACTGGCAGGCCGAACTGCCTGCCGCGCGGCTGGGGACGGTGCGACCGGGAACCGAGGCGGTGGTCGCGCTGCCCTCGGGGCCGGTCCAGGGCGAGGTGCGCCAGATCGAGCCGGCGGCCTCCGCGGCCGATGCGCGCGTCGTCGTCCATGTCGCGCTAAAGACGGATGCGATGCCCCCCGACCTGAAGGCCGGGCTGTTCGCCAACGGCACCTTTGTCACCGACCGCAGCCCGGCGCTGCACGTGCCGGCCGATGCCGTGCTGATGCGGGACGGATTTTCCTATGTCTATGTGCTGGCGGCCGACGGCACCGCCGAACGCCGCCGGGTCGAGACCGGCCGCCGGCTTGGCGACCGGATCGAGATCCTGTCGGGCCTGGATACCGGCGCGCGCGTCATCCAGGCCGGCGGGGCGTTCCTGTCGGACGGCGCCGCCGTGCGGGTCGTGGAAGAGGGGGCGGGGCAATGAATTTTTCCGCCTGGGCGATCCGCAACCCGGTGCCGCCGATCCTGCTGTTCGTGCTTTTGACCATGACCGGGCTGATGGGGTTCCAGCGGCTGGACGTGCAGAACTTTCCCGACATGGACCTGCCCACGATCCAGATCAGCGCCACGCTGGAGGGGGCCGCTGCGACGCAGCTTGAAACCGAGGTCGCCCGCCCGATCGAGGATGCGCTGACCGGGTTGGTGCTTCTGGACTCGGTGCGCTCGACCGTCCGCGACGGGTCGGTGGCGATCACCGTGGCCTTCCAGGTCGGCAAGGACCCGCAGCAGGCGCTGGACGAGGTGCGTAGCGCCGTCGATCAGGTGCGCCCCGACCTGCCGGCCGAAATGAACGCGCCGCGCGTCACCAAGCAGACCCTGAATCCGGCGCCGCTGGTGACGTTCACCGTCAGTTCCGACCGGCTGGACGAGGCGGAACTGTCCTGGTTCGTCGACAACCTGCTGTCGCGGGCGCTGATGGCGGTCGAGGGCGTGGGCGAGATCAGCCGCCTGGGCGGCATCGACCGCGAGATCCGGGTGGAACTGGACGCAGCCCGGCTGAACGGGCTGGGGCTGACCGCTGGCGACATCCAGGCGCGGCTGGCGGCGGTGCAGGCCGACCGCTCGGGCGGCGCGGTGCGCGTGGGGGACGGCAACCAGACGGTGCGCACCCTGGCCGCCGCCCGCTCGGTCGAGGAATTGCGCGCCCTGCCGGTGCCCCTGCCCAATGGCGGCTGGCTGCGGCTGGACGAGATCGCCCAGGTCAGCGACGGCCATGCCGAGCGGACCTCGCTGGCCTATCTGAACGGCCAGCCGGTGATCGCGGCGCAGGTCAAGCGGTCCAAGGGCTATTCCGACCTGGCCGTCACCCAGGCCGTGCGCGCGGCCATGGACGCGTTTGCCGCCCGCAACCCGCAGGTCGTCATCGCCGAAGCCTATGACACCGTGGCGCCGACGATCCAGAACTACGACGCCTCGATGACCATGCTTTACGAAGGCGCGATCATTGCCGTGGTGGTGGTGTTCCTGTTCCTGCGCGACTGGCGGGCGACCTTCCTGGCGGCCATTGCGCTGCCGCTGTCGATCATCCCGACCTTCCTGGTGATGGATTGGCTGGGCTATTCGCTGAACATGATCACGCTTCTGGCGCTGTCGCTGGTGGTCGGCATCCTGGTCGACGACGCCATTGTCGAGATCGAGAATATCGAACGCCACCTGCACATGGGCAAGCCGCCCCGCGCCGCGGCGATGGAGGCCGCCGACGAGATCGGGCTTGCCGTGATCGCCACCACCTTCACGCTGGTCGCGGTGTTCCTGCCCACGGCCTTCATGGCCGGGGTGCCGGGCATCGTGTTCCGGCAGTTCGGCGTCACCGCCTCGGTCGCGGTGCTGGCGTCGCTGCTGGTGGCGCGGCTGCTGACGCCGATGATGGCGGCCTATATGATGCGCACCACCGGCGCGCATGTGGAACGGCGCGACGGCGCGGTGATGCGCAGCTATCTGTCCCTGGTGCGCGGCGCCCTGCGGCGGCGCTGGATCGCGATGCTGGGGGGCGCGGGTTTCCTTGCCTTTACCCTGGCGCTGCTGGGCCAGCTTTCGACCTCGTTCTTTCCGGCATCGGACAGCAGCCAGATGCAGATCACCCTGACCGCGCCGCCGGGCGCCGCGCTTGCGACCACGGACGCGGCGGCGCGCGCCGCGGCCCAGGCCATCGCCGGGCGCGAACATGTGGTGTCGGTCTTCCAGGCCACCGGCGCCGCCTCGACCGGCGGCGCCGGGCCGGGCGGCGGGGGCAGCACCGAGGCGATCACCTCGGCCACGCTGGTGGTGAACCTGACCCCCATCGACGACCGCGACATCGGCCAGGCCGCGATCGAGGCCGATCTGCGCCGCGCGCTGGAGACGGTGCCGGGCGTGCGCATCGCGGTGGGCGGGGCCGACAATGGCACGCAGTTGCAACTGACGCTGGCCGGCGACGACCCGGCGGTTCTGGAACAGGCCGCCGCCCGGCTGGAGGACGAGGTGCGCGGCATCGAGGGCATCGGCAACGTCACCTCTTCCGCCGCCTTGCTCAGCCCGGAAATCACCATCACCCCGGACCTGCCTTTGGCCGCGTCGCTGGGGATCACAGCGCAGGCGATTTCGGACGCGGTGCGGCTGGCCACCGCCGGCGGCTATGAGGCGAGCCTGGCCAAGCTGGACCTGCCCGAACGCCAGGTGCCGATCCGGGTGATGCTGGCCGAGGAAAACCGCCGCTCGCTGGAAGCGCTGTCGCTGATCCCGGTGGCGGGGCGGGCGGGCAATGTCTCGCTGGGCACGGTGGCCGATATCGCCTTCGGCGCAGCGGCGGGAGAGATCGGGCGGCTCGACCGCTCGCGCAACGTCGCGATCACGGTCGAACTGAACGGCCGCAACCTGTCCGAGGTGATGGGCGCGGTCGAGCAGTTGCCCGCCTATCTCCACCTTCCCGAGGGCGTGCGCTTCGTCAAGCAGGGCGACCTGAAGCGCCAGGGCGAGCTGTTTGCAAGCTTTGCCACCGCCATGGCCATCGGCATCTTCTGCATCTATGCGGTGCTGGTGCTGCTGTTCCACGACTTCCTGCAACCGCTGACCATCCTGATGGCGCTGCCGCTGTCGCTGGGCGGCGCGATCCTGCCGCTGGTGGTGCTGGACATGGGCTTTTCCATGCCGGCGGTGATCGGGCTTTTGCTGCTGATGGGGATCGTCAGCAAGAACTCGATCCTGCTGGTCGAATATGCCATCGAGGCGCGGCGGCGCGGCATGCCGCGTTTCGAGGCGCTGGTCGATGCCTGCCACAAGCGCGCCCGCCCCATCGTGATGACCACCATCGCCATGGCCAGCGGCATGGCGCCCGCGGCGCTAAGCCTGGTGCCGGGCGATTCCAGCTTTCGCCAGCCGATGGGGGTGGTGGTGATCGGCGGGCTGATCGCCTCGACCTTGCTGAGCCTGGTGGTGATCCCGGTGGTCTATACCTTCGTCGACGACTTCCTGGGCCTGTTGCGCAAGCTGCGGCCGGCCGGCGCGGCGCCGACCGCGCCCGAAACGGTCGAGCCGGCCCGGCCCCAGGCCGTTGCCGACATATCGGCGCCCGAACGCAAGATCGCCTGAACCCCATGCCCCGCCGCGGTCAGCGGCGGGGCTTCACAATTCTTAAAGCGCATCGCGAAGCGGCGAAACACGGCCCGGCTAGACCTGTCCCATCGCGGCCGGGATGGCCGCATCGGAAAAAAGGAGACATGCGAATGGAACACGTCACGGGAAGATCGCGGCGCCGGACCTATCTGTGGGGCGGGCTGGCGGCCCTGCTGATCCTGGCGGCGCTGGCCACGGCGGCGGCAGTGCGCGCCGACGGCTTTCGCGGCCACGGCATGGGCGGGGCGTTCCGCGGGATGATGCTGGAACGGGCGCTGAAATCGGTCGAGGCCAGCGACGACCAGCGCCAGCAGATCTGGACGATCCTGGACGCCGCCCGCGCCGAGATCCGCCCCATGGCCAGCGCCCTGGACGACCGGCGCGGCCGGCTGGCCGATCTGATGGCGGCCCCCGAACTCGACCGCGCCGCGGTCGAGGCGCTGCGCCAAGAGGTGATGGCCACGGCCGACGCCGCCTCGCTGCGCGCCAGCCAGGCGCTGCTGGACGCGGCCGAGGTGCTGACCCCCGAACAGCGCGCCGCCCTGGTCGCAAAACGCCGCGATATGGGGCGCGAGATGGGCCGGGGCTTCGGGCCGGGCCAGTTCTGACCGACGGTCCTTGACGCGATGCCGCGCCGGCCCCGATCGGCGCGGCATTCATGAAAACATCCGGGGGGATAGCGTGCAACCCGCCGCGATCATGCTATGGCGGGGACGGGAACTACCGGGCCGGGGACAGGACATGCCGGAACATCTGCTGATCATCGACGACGACACGCGGCTTGCCGCCATGCTGCGCGACTATCTGTCCGCCAACGGCTATGGCGTGCAGACCGCGGCCAGCGCCACGGCGGGCCTGGCCGAACTGGCGCGCAACCCGGCCGACGCTGTGGTGCTGGACGTGATGCTGCCCGACCTGGACGGGTTCGAGGTGCTGAAGCGCATCCGCGCCGGCTCGGACGTGCCGATCCTGATGCTGACCGCCAAGGGCGACGAGACCGACCGGATCGTCGGGCTGGAAATCGGCGCCGACGATTATCTGCCCAAGCCCTTCAACCCGCGCGAATTGCTGGCGCGGCTGCGCGCCATCCTGCGCCGCCGCGGCGCGCCCGCGCCGTCGGGGGTGCTGCGCTTTGGCCGGCTGGAAATCGACCCCGGCTCGCGCATGGCGCGGCTGGGCGGCCAGCCCTGCGACATCACGGGACACCAGTTCGACATCCTGCTGGCGCTGGCCGAAAGCGCCGGGCGGATACTTTCGCGCGAGCAGTTGCTGGACCGGGTAAAGGGGATCGAGGCTGACGCCTTTGACCGCTCGATCGACGTGCATGTCTCGCGCATCCGGGCGGCGATCGAGGACGACCCGCGCCATCCGCGGCGCATCGTCACCGTGCGGGGGGCGGGCTATGTCATGGCGCGGCGCCAGGACGACGAGGGGTGATGATGCGCGGCCGGCTGTTTCTGAAAATCTATCTGACGGTCCTGGGCGGCATCGCCATCCTGGCCCTGGCGGGGGTGGCAACGGTCCTGGCCCTGGTCGCGCGCGAGGATCGCGGCTGGCTGAACCAGCGCGCCACGGTGCTGGCGGCGGCGCTGGCCGGGGCACGGGACGCGCAGGCGGTGCTGAACCGCATCGGCCCGGCCATCCATTCCGACATAGAATTGCGCGACGCGGCCGGCCGGATCATCGCGCGCCACGGCGATCCGGGCGATGGCGGCCGGGCGGTCAGCGTCGCCATGCCCGATGGCGGCAGCATGACCATGCGCTTTGACCCGCCCTTTCGCCGGCACGGCATTCCGCTGGTGGTGCTGGCGCTGGTCGCGGGGCTGACGGCGGTGGCCGCCTGGCCGGTGGTGCGCCACCTGACCGGCCGGCTGGAGCGCCTGCGCCGCGGCGTCGAAACCTGGGGGCAGGGCGATCTGGCCCTGCGCGTCCCGGTCGAGGGGCGCGACGAAATCGCCGCCGTGGCCGCCAGCTTCAACGGCGCGGCGGCGCAGGTCGAGGCGCTGGTGAACGGCAATCGCGCGCTGCTGGCCAATGCCAGCCACGAGCTGCGCTCTCCGCTGGCGCGGCTGCGCATGGCGGTCGATCTTCACGACAGCGACCCGTCCGACGCCCGCCGCCAGGAAATCGCCCGCAACCTGGCCGAGCTTGACGAGCTGGTGGGCGAAATCCTGCTGTCGAGCCGGCTGACCCATGCCGGCATCGCGGAACCGCTGCAAAGGCTGGACCTGCTGGCGCTGGCCGCGGAAGAGGCGGCGCTGGCCGGGCTGGAGGTCCGGGGCCATTCGGCCGAGGTGACGGGGGATGCGCGGCTGCTGGCCCGGCTGATCCGCAACCTGATCCAGAACGGGCTGCGCCATGGCCGCCCGCCGCTGGACATCACCGTCGGCGCCAGCGGGGCGCAGGCCTGGCTAAGCGTTCGGGATCACGGTCCCGGCGTCCCCCTGCGCGATGGCGAGCGGGTGTTTGAACCCTTCTATCGCCCCGGCGGCCATGGCGAGGCGGCGGGCGGCTGGGGCTTGGGCTTGGCGCTGGTGCGCCAGATCGCCGAGGGTCATGGCGGCAGCGTCCGTTTGGACGCCCCGCCGGACGGGGGCGCGGCATTCACCGTAACCTTGCCGCTGGCGCCAAAGGCCCATTGATCTGGCCAGCCCCAAGCGGGCGGGGACGGAAACGGGGCCGGTCCTGGGCCGGCCCCGGTCGATCGGCGCTTACTGCACCAGCGCCTTGCGGTGCTGGGCGTGGCGCATCGCCAGCTTGCGGCCCATCCGCCCCGAAGCCAGCAGGCGGGCGCCAAGCGGCAGCGCATCCTCGGGCCGGTCGCGCAGTTCCGGGAACAGCGCAAAGATCTCGGCCTGCGCCTTACTGCCGACGGCTTTCAGCGCCTCGGGGCCGGTATAAAGCGACTCGGTCTCGGCGCCTTCGGACAGCACGATTTCGTGCTGATCGAACAGGAAGTGGAAATATTCCACCTGGGCCAGATCGGCGGCGACGTCGATGCCCGCGATCTGCAAAAGCTGCTTGGCCGCGACCAGGACCTCGGTGGCGCCGAACATCTTTTGCGCAATCTTCGAGCGCACCAGGACGCGATGCTGGGGCGAGACCAGCAGGTCGCGGCGGGGCAGATCCTTGCCAAGCGCACCGGCGGCAATGCGGATCGGACGCAGGTTGGGATTGCTGTCCAGCACCTCGCTTTCCAGGGCGCGCGAGCCGATCCAGCGCAGCGGCTGCAAGCCGTGGTCGCGGGTCAGCACCATCATGCCCGGCACCAGTTCTTCGACCGGGACGGGGCCGTGCTCGGTCTCGATCAGGGTGCCGCGCACGAAGCAGGGGAAATCGTGGCGGTCGGTATAGATGCCGTCATAATCCAGCTTGTAGCAGCTTTTATCCCTCGGGAACACGACCGAGACGATGGGATCGGTGGTCAGCGCATTCAGCTCGGCCGCCGAGGCGCCCTTGGGCGGGGGCAGCAGGAAGACGTTGCCGTCCTTGTCCTGCATGATCCGCAGGGTCAGCGTCTTTTCATAGGTGCCGCCGTCATCGTCGCGGAACGTCACCTTGACGCCTTTGACCTGGAAGGTGGAATCGATCCGCTGGCTGCTTTGGTTGCCATCGCCGTCGGCATCGTGGCTGACATATTCGCTTTCGTTGCGGATCGTGCCGTCGCCGTTCTTGTCGGTGGTCGTCAGTTCGACCCGGTCCTTTCACAGCGGGTCGGCGACGGAACCCAGGCCTTTTCCGCCCAGGACGCTGGCGGCGTTTTCGGCACCGGCGCGATCTTCCCTGGGATCCATGTCCGACATCTTCCCAAGGAAGATCACGGTGGTGCTGTCCACCTCGACGGGATCACAATTTTTACGTGACATTTCAACACTCGCTATTCAGATACGCGCCCTTGCGGGTGAATGCGTAATCGGTTGCCTCGCGCGGGCTGAGCTTTGGACAAGCGGTGCCCATCGCCGTAATCGGCGTTTCCAGCCGAATTCAGCCGGACAAGCTTGTCAGGTGCTGCAACGCGCAGTATCGGGCCAACAGGGCGCCGACAGTGTTTTGTCCGATAAACCTGAATTTCAGGCAAGTGCGAGAACTGAACCGTCTGGTTATATCAACTTAAAATTGCAGCGATATTTCCGACGGCAGCGATAAGGATGCGGATGCCTGTATTGCCAATATGTCTGAAAATGGCCCGCGGGCAGGGGCGCGGCGCAAAAGAAAGGGGCCGGGCGAATGCCCGGCCCCGAAAGGTCCAGCCTGGTTGCGGCGATTATTCGCGGTTGCCCAGGAATTGCAGCAGGAACATGAACAGGTTCAGGAAGTCCAGGTAGAGCTGCAACGCGCCCATGATCGCGGCCTTGCCCAGGAAGTCGCGGTCCGAATTGGCCAGTTGCAGATAGGTGTTCTTGATGTTCTGCGTGTCAAAGGCGGTCAGCCCGGCAAAGATCAGCACGCCGATCACCGAGATGGCGAACTGCATCGCGCCCGATTTCAGGAAGATGTTCACGATCGAGGCGACGATCAGCCCGATCAGGCCCATCATCAGAAAGGTGCCCATGCCCGAGAGGTCGCGCTTGGTCGTATAGCCGTAAAGCGACAGGCCGGCAAAGGCCACGGCGGTGATCAGGAAGGTCTGGATGATCGAATAGCTGGTATAGACCATGAAGATCCAGCTAATCGAGATCCCCATCAGCGCGGCGAAGGCGTAGAAGACGGTCGTCGCGGCCGATACGGACAGCCGGTTCAGCGCCGCGCCGAAGCCAAAGACGACCAGCAGCGGCGCAAACATGATGACCCATTTCAGCGGCGAGGTGTAGATGGCGGCCCCAAGCTGGGTCAGCGTCCCGTCAGGGTTCATCGCCAGGCCCGAGATGCCCCAGGCGGTGCCGGCCGTGACCAGCATGGCCACGGACATCAGGCCGTAGACCTTGTTCATATAGGCGCGAAGGCCCTCATCCACGGCAGCCGAGCGCGTCGCGGTCCCGGCCGTGCGGATCGAATTGTAGTCTTGCATAGGTTCTCCCCGGTCGAAATTCGCGGTGCGGCCCGGACGCCCCACCATCCACGCAGATATTGGCGAAGGATGATGATTTTTCAATGCGACATCGGTGGATTCGGGGGCATCTGACGAAAATTTCACAGGCTAACGATCACCTTGCCGGTCGCACGCCGCGTCCGCAGCAGGTCATAGCCCTGGGCCAGCCGCTGAAGCGGCAGCGTGGCGCCGACGTGCGGGCGCAGCCGGCCCTGGTCGTAAAGCGCGAAAAGCGCCGCGATGTCCTGGCGCAGCAATGCGGGGTCCAGCTTGCGATAGCCGCCCCAGTAAAAGCCGTGGATGGCGATGTTCTTGACCAGGGCGTGGTTCAGCGGCAGGGCCGGGGGCTTGCCGCCGGCAAAGCCGATGACCAGGAAGCGCCCTCCCGGCCGCAGCGCGCCAAAGGCGGCCGCGCCGGGCGCATCGCCCACGGGATCATAGACCACGTCGACGCCGCCCAGTTCGCGCAGGGCCGCGCGCAGGTCGGTGCAGGTTTCGCTGTCCAGGCATTCCGTCGCGCCGGCCGCCCGCGCGATCGCCAGCTTGTCCGCGCCGCGCGCCACCGCGATCACCCGCGCGCCCAGGGCGGCGCCGATTTCGACCGCGGTCAGGCCGACGCCGCCGGCCGCGCCCAGCACCGCCAGGGTTTCGCCCGCGCGCAGCCCGCCGCGCAGGGTCAGGGCGAAATGGCTGGTGCCATAGGCGATCAGAAAGCCCGCCGCCTGCTCATAGGGCATCGCGTCGGGAATCGGATAGCAGGCCTGGGCGGAAAACAGGTTCGCCTGGGCCATGGTGCCCTGTTGCTGCACCGCAACGCGGGTGCCCGGCGCCAGCGCCACGCCTGGGCCGGCGGCCAGCACCTCGCCCGCGCCTTCCAGGCCGGGGACAAAGGGCAGGGGCGGAGTTTCCTGATAGCGCCCCTCGGTCATCAGCAGGTCGGCGAAATTCAGCGCCGCCGCATGCAGGCGTACCAGCACCTGGCCCGGACCGGGGGCGGGCAGGGACAGGTCCCCTGCCACGGGCGAACCGGACATTTCCTTGATTTGCATCATTTTCCAGGTCGTCTGCATGATTCCCTCGATCCCTCCGTCAGGCCGCCAGCGCGGCTTTTTTCCATGTTTCCGGGGGGTTCGGCCAGAGCCATTCGCCGCCCCCAGGCGATTGTCTTTTTGGACAAGTGGGCATTATCGACCTCGAAAATTGCGCCGATCTGGTGTAGCGCCCGTTTAGATTGAGTGAGGTGTTACCATGAAACATGATGTTGATGTCCATGTCGGAAAACGCATCCGTCACCGCCGATGGATGATTGGAATGACCCAGCAGCAGCTTGCCGAAAAGGTCGGGATCAAGTTCCAGCAGATCCAGAAATACGAAACCGGCATGAACCGCGTCTCGGCGTCGCGGCTTTGGGACATCGCGCGGGCGGTGGACGTGCCGGTCAGCTTCTTCTTCGAAGGGCTAGAGGACGGGCTTGTCCATAACGCGGTTGAAGGCGACATCCTGGCCGACAAGGAGGCGCTGCAACTGGTGCGGGCCTATTACGCCATGCCCGAGGCGCAGCGGCGCCAGATCTTCGAGCTGGCCCGCGTGCTTTCCGACGCAGCCTAAAGCCGTGACCGCCGCCGCTGCGGGGCTTTCGCTTGCGCGGCACTGCGGCTAAACCTGCGCCCAGGCAAGATCCCCAGGGCAGGTCATGACGGCAAACAGGAGCGAACCAACCGACGAGGCCAAGCGGATCATGGCCGTGGCGCATCGCCTTGCCGATGCCGCGCGCGTCCAGACGCTAAGCCTGTTCCGCAGCCCCTTGCTGCGGCCCGACAACAAGTCCGCCACCGGCTTCGACCCGGTGACAGAAGCCGACCGGGCCAGCGAACGCGCCATGCGCGCCATCCTGGCCACCGAGCGCCCCGAGGACGCGATCCTGGGCGAAGAATACGGCGTCCAGAATGGACGAAGCGGCCTGACCTGGATACTCGACCCGATCGACGGCACCCGCGCCTTCATGGCGGGGGCCCCAAGCTGGGGCGTGCTGATCGGCGTCAGCGACGCGCAGGGCCCGATCTATGGCATCGTCGACCAGCCCCACCTGGACGAGCGGTTCGAGGGCGGGCTGGGCCCCGCCCGGCTGATCTCGGGCCGGGGCACGGTGCGCTTGTGCTCGCGCCGCGGCGTGGCGCTGGAGCAGGCGACGCTGATGACCACCTATCCCGAGGTGGGCGATCCCGGCGAACAGGCCGCCTTCCTGCGCGTGGCGTCGCGGGCGCGGCTGGTGCGCTATGGGCTGGACTGCTATGCCTATGCGCTGCTGGCCGCCGGCCATGTCGATCTGGTGATCGAGGCCGGGCTGCAACCCTATGACGTGGCGGCACCCATCGCCGTGGTGCAGGCGGCGGGCGGCGTCGTCAGCGACTGGCAGGGCGGGCCGGCGCATGGCGGCGGCACCATCCTGGCCGCGGGTTCACCGGAATTGCACGCAGAGGCGCTAGCCTTGCTGAAGGGCGATTGAGGCCCGGACGCAAGGCTCCTATGGTGCCTCGACCCCGCCCTTTCCCGACCGTCCATCCTCGTCCCAGGACCCATTCCGAGGAGCCGCCGATGACCGAGCCGCGCGAAGCCGAAACCCCCGAGGCCGATTTCCACCTGACCCGCCAGGGGCTGGAGGTGATCGACAAGGCCATCGACGACGGTGATGGTCCCGCCCTGGACGCGGCGCTGGAGCCGATGCACGCCGCCGACATCGCCGACCTGATCGAGCAGCTGACCACGGCGCGGCGGCGCGAATTCCTGCAACTCTATTCCGGCGAGATCGACGGCGAGATCCTGTCCGAGATCGACGAATCCATCCGCGAAGAGGTGATCGAGCAACTGCCCGACGAGGTGGTGGCCGAGGCCGTGCGCGAGATGGACAGCGACGATGTCGTCGACCTGATCGAGGACATGGAGGCGCCCGAGCAGCAAGCCATCCTGGCGGCGCTGGACGAATCCGACCGCGCCGCCGTCGAACGCTCGCTGACCTGGCCGGAATATTCGGCCGGCCGCCTGATGCAGTCCGAGGTGGTGACGGCGCCCGAACACTGGACCGTGGGCGAGGCCATCGACTTCCTGCGCGCCGAGGAATGGCTGCCCGACCAGTTCTATCACATGGTGCTGGTCGATCCGCGCCGCCACCCGACCGGCTATGTCACGCTGGGCAAGCTTCTGGCCTCGCGCCGCGAGGTGCTGTTGCGCGACCTTGCCGAGGACAGCTTCCGCACCATCTCGGCCCGGCAGGACGAAGGCGACGTCGCCTATGCCTTCAACAAGTATCACCTGATCTCGGCCCCTGTGGTGGATGACGACGACCGGCTGGTGGGGGTCATCACCATCGACGACGCCATGTCGGTGCTGGACGAGGAACACGAAGAAGACTTCCTGCGCATGGCCCGCGTCTCGGATGACAGCCACGTCTCGGACGGGCCGTTGCAGACCGCGCGCCAGCGCCTGCCCTGGCTGGTGATCAACCTTTGCACCGCCTCGCTTTCGGCGCTGGTGATCTCGCGCTTCGAAGCGACGCTGGCGCAACTGGTGATCCTGGCGGCGCTGATGCCCATCGTCGCCTCGACCGGCGGCATCGCCGGCACGCAGTCGCTGGCGGTGGCGGTGCGCGCGCTGGCCACGCGCGAGCTGACCAGCGCCAATGCGCGCCGCGTGGTCCTGCGCGAACTGATGGCGGGGATGCTCAACGGCCTTGGCCTGGCCCTGATCCTGACCCTGGCCGGCGCGGTCATCCTGGGCAGCTTGCAGATCGGCCTGGTGCTGGGCATGGCGATGATCGCCAACCAGGTGGTCGCGGCGATGGGCGGCGTCCTGGTGCCGCTGAGCCTGAGCAGGCTGGGGCTGGACCCGGCGCTGGCCTCGGGCACCTTCGTCACCACCATGACCGACATGATGGGGTTCTTTGCATTCCTGGGGCTGGCTTCATGGATCCTGGTCTGAAGGCCGCATTGCGCCAGGCGGCCCTGGCGGCACGCGCGGCGGGCGGCGACGACGCGGCGCTGACGCGCCACCTGATCGCGGCGCTGGCGCCCCATCGCGGGCAGGTCCTGGCCGGCTATTGGCCGATGCGGGGCGAGGCCGATCCGCGCCCGGCGATGGCTGCCCATGACGGGCCGGTCTGCCTGCCGGCGGTGATCGGCCCGGCCCGGCCGCTGGAGTTTCGCGCCCATGGCGACCGGCTGGAGCCGGGCCGGTTCGGCACCAGCCACCCGCCCGCCGATTCGCCGCTGCTGCGGCCCCAGGTGCTGATCGTGCCGCTGGCCGGTTTTGACCGGGCCGGGCATCGGCTGGGCTATGGCGGCGGATTCTACGACCGGACCCTGGAATCCCTGCGCGCCGGCGGCCCGATCACGGCGATCGGGCTGGCCTATGCCGCGCAAGAGATTCGCGCCATCCCGGCCGAGCCGACCGACCAGCCGCTGGATCTGGTCGTCACCGACCAGGGTGTCATCCTGCCGCAGGCGTGAATCCTTATGCGCGAGCTTGCGAACAAAATTGCAACCATGACGCTGTCCGCCTGGGGATAAGTTTGTGGAAAACGGGTGAATGACCCTCGGGAACCCGTGCTGATCGCTTGGCTTTTCGTCCTGCTGTGTGGTCCGGCAGTTGTTAACAAGGCCCCTGCCGCGAATCTCGCCGCGCTGGCGGGGCTTAAAATCGCTTTGCTGTCCAGCGAAAAAAGAGATTGAAACAGGGCTTCATTCGGGTCAATTTGTGTCCCACGCCCCAGGCACCACCAAATCTGGTACCCTTTCAGGGAAACGGAGGCGGGTCGGCAGCAGGGATGAAGATCAGGAAAAAGCTTTCGGGGTGCCGCGTGAGCCGGTCGCCTGGACCCGCGCCGCTGGGCGCTGGCCGCGGCGGACATGCGCCCAGGGCAGGATGACGGGGGACAGTCAAGGCATGCGGATCGAACGGCGCTTTACCACGGCCGAGAGCGGGGCTTACGGCGCGCTTTCCTTTACCACCACCACCAGCGAGATCCGCAATCCCGACGGCACGGTCGTGTTCCGCAACGATGCGGTCGAGGTGCCCCAGGGCTGGAGCCAGGTCGCCTCGGACGTGATCGCCCAGAAATACTTCCGCAAGGCCGGGGTGCCGGCGCGGCTGAAGCGCGTCAAGGAAAAGGGCGTGCCCGAGTTCCTGTGGCGTTCCGTCCCCGACGAGGAGGCGCTGGCGGCGCTGCCCCAGGAGGCGCGCTTTGGCGGCGAGTCCAGCGCGCGGCAGGTCTTCGACCGGATGGCCGGCGCCTGGGCCTATTGGGGCTGGAAGGGCGGGTATTTTTCGAACGAAGAAGATGCCCGCACCTATTACGACGAGATGCGCTATACGCTGGCGGCGCAGATGGGCGCGCCGAACAGTCCGCAATGGTTCAACACCGGCTTGCATTGGGCCTATGGCATCGACGGCCCCGGCCAGGGCCATTTCTATGTCGATTACAAGACCGGCAAGCTGGTCCGGTCGGACAGCGCCTATGAACATCCCCAGCCGCATGCCTGTTTCATCCAGTCCGTCGCCGACGACCTGGTGAACGAAGGCGGCATCATGGATCTGTGGGTCCGCGAGGCGCGGCTTTTCAAATACGGCTCGGGCACGGGCACCAATTTTTCGTCCCTTCGAGGGGAGGGCGAGAAACTGTCGGGCGGCGGGAAATCTTCGGGGCTCATGGGCTTCCTGAAGATCGGAGACCGCGCAGCCGGCGCGATCAAATCGGGCGGAACGACCCGGCGCGCGGCAAAGATGGTGATCTGCGACATGGATCACCCCGACATCGAGCAGTTCATCAACTGGAAGGTCATCGAAGAGCAGAAAGTCGCCTCGCTGGTGGCCGGCTCCAAGATGCACGAGCGCAAGCTGAACGAGATCTTCGCCGCGATCCGCGGCTGGGACGGCAGCATCGAGGACGCCACCGACCCCAGCCGCAACGCGGCGTTGAAATCGGCCATCCGCTCGGCCAAGCGCAGCATGATCCCGGAGACCTATGTCAACCGGGTTCTGCAATATGCCCGCCAGGGCTTTGATTCCATTGAGTTCCCGGTCTATGATACGGATTGGGATTCAGAAGCCTATGTCTCGGTCTCGGGGCAGAACTCCAACAACTCGGTGCGGGTGACGGACGCCTTCCTGCGTGCGGTGCGCGAGGATCTGCCGTGGGAACTGGTGCGGCGCACCGATGGCAAGGTCGCCCGCACCGTTTCGGCGCGCGAGCTGTGGGAACAGATCGGCCATGCCGCCTGGGCCTGCGCCGATCCGGGCATCCAGTTCCACGATACCGTCAACGCCTGGCATACCTGCCCCGAGGACGGGCCGATCCGTGCCTCGAACCCGTGCAGCGAATACATGTTCCTGGACGACACCGCCTGCAACCTGGCGTCGATGAACCTGCTGAGCTTCTGGCGGGGGGGCGAGTTCGACGCCGACGGCTATGTCCATGCCTGCCGGCTGTGGACGGTGACGCTGGAAATCTCGGTCATGATGGCGCAGTTCCCCAGCCGCGAGATCGCGCAGCGCAGCTATGATTTCCGTACCCTGGGCCTGGGCTATGCCAATATCGGCGGCCTTTTGATGACCATGGGGCTGAGCTATGACAGCGAGCAGGGCCGGGCGCTGTGCGGCGCGCTGAGCGCCATCATGACCGGCGTCGCCTATGCCACCTCGGCCGAGATGGCGGCGGAACTGGGGCCTTTCGCGGGCTATGGCAGGAACGCAGGCGCCATGCTGCGGGTGATCCGCAACCATCGCGCCGCGGCCCATGGCACCGGCAGCTATGAAGGCGTGAACGTGGCGCCGGTGGCGCTGGATGCCGCAAACTGCCCCGATCCGCGGCTGGTGGCACTGGCCCAGGGCGCCTGGGACGAGGCGCTGGCCCTGGGCGAGGCGCATGGCTATCGCAATGCCCAGGCGACGGTGATCGCGCCGACCGGCACCATCGGCCTGGTGATGGATTGCGACACCACCGGCATCGAACCCGATTTCGCGCTGGTGAAGTTCAAGAAGCTGGCCGGCGGCGGCTATTTCAAGATCATCAACCGCTCGGTCCCGGCCGCGCTGGAGGCGCTGGGCTATGGCTCGGCCCAGATCGAGGAGATCATCGCCCATGCCGTCGGCCATGCCAGCCTGGGCAATTGCCCCGGCATCAACCATGCCAGCCTGATCGGCCACGGCTTCGGCCCGCGCGAGCTGGAAAAGATCGACGCGGCGCTGGCCTCGGCCTTCGACATCCGCTTCGTCTTCAACCAATGGACGTTGGGCGAGGCGTTCTGCCGCGAGACGCTGGGCATCCCCGCCGACAAGCTGAACGACCCAAGCTTTGACCTGCTGCGGCACCTGGGCTTTAGCCGCGCGCAGATCGAGGCGGCGAACGACCATGTCTGCGGCACCATGACGCTGGAGGGCGCGCCGCATCTGAAGCCCGAGCATTACCCGGTCTTCGACTGCGCCAATGCCTGCGGCAAGAAGGGGACGCGCTACCTGTCCGTGGACAGCCATATCCGCATGATGGCCGCGGCGCAGAGCTTTATCTCGGGCGCGATTTCCAAGACCATCAACATGCCCAACAGCGCCAGCATCGGCGATGCGCTGGCCGCCTATGGGCTGAGCTGGTCCTTGGGCATCAAGGCCAACGCGCTTTACCGCGACGGCTCGAAACTGTCGCAGCCGCTGGCATCCGCCCTGGTCGAGGACGACGAGGAGGCCGAAGAGATCCTGGCCACCGGCAATGCGCAGGAAAAGGCCGCGGTGATCGCCGAGAAGATCGTCGAGCGCATCATCGTCAAGGAAGCCGTGCGCAGCCATCGCGAAAAGCTGCCGCAGCGCCGCAAGGGCTATACTCAGAAGGCGATCATCGGCGGGCACAAGGTCTATCTGCGCACCGGCGAATATGACGACGGCAAGCTGGGCGAAATCTTCATCGACATGCACAAGGAAGGCGCCGGCTTCCGGGCGATGATGAACAATTTCGCCATCGCCGTTTCCGTGGGCCTGCAATACGGCGTGCCGCTGGAGGAGTTCGTCGATGCCTTTACCTTTACCCGCTTCGAGCCGGCGGGCATGGTCCAGGGCAATGACAGCATCAAGAACGCCACCTCGATCCTGGACTATGTGTTCCGGGAACTGGCGGTGTCCTATCTGGATCGCACCGACCTGGCGCATGTGCAGCCGCAAGGCGCGCGGTTCGACGACCTGGGCGGGGGCGAGGCCGAAAGCCAGCCCAATGTCGCCCCGGTCAGCGAAGGCGCTTCGCGGTCGCTGGAGATGCTGCGGCAAATCAGCTCGACCGGCTATCTGAGAAAGCGGCTGCCGCAGGATCTGGTGGCCTTGCAAAGCGGGGTCTCGGTGGCGGCGGTTTCGACCGCCGAGGGCGCGGCGGCGGTGGGCGTCGTCACGCTTGACGCGCGGGCGCAGGCGCGGATGCAGGGGTATGAGGGCGATCCCTGCGGCGAATGCGGCAATTACACGCTGGTCAGGAACGGCACCTGCATGAAGTGCAATACCTGCGGCGGCACCAGCGGGTGCAGCTAGGCAAACCGCAGGGGCGCAACCCGCCCCTGCCATCCGGGCAGCGGCATGACGCCTGGGGCATGGCCTGATCCTGGCCGGCCGCCTGGCCCCGGCACCGGGCCCAAGATCGCCGCTGCGACCCCGCCTCTGTTCCGCGTTCCCTTGGGGGGCGCGGAACTTGTTCATTCGGGGGCGGTTACGTCCGGCCTTGTCCGCAAGTCACGATCAGTTCATCCTTTGCGAGCGTGGTTCATTTGCAACGGGGTCGAAAATACCCTTCAACGTGAGCATATTGCCAGGACACCGGATAGCGCCGCCCCGGCATGGAAGGAGATAATCCAGATGAACAGACCCTCTTCCCGCCCACTCCTGACCGCCTCCAGCCTTGCGCTGATGCTGGCGCTGACACCCGCCCTTGCGCAGGAACCAGCCGCACCCGAGGGTGCGGCCGAGGCCCAGCCGCTGACCGCCCCCGAAAGCCCGGCGCATCAGCAGCAGGTGATGCCGGAAAGCTTTGCCGACCTGGTCGAGCAGGTCAGCCCGGCGGTCGTCAACATCACGACGACCTCGACGGTCTCGACGCCGCTGGTGCGCGGACCGCAACTGCCCGAGGGCAGCCCGTTCAGCGACCTGTTCCGCGAATTCGGCTTTCCGGGCTTCCCGCCGGGCGAGGGCAACCCGTTCGAGCGCGGGCCGCAGCGAGAGCAGCGTTCGAATGCGCTGGGTTCGGGCTTTGTGGTCTCGGCCGACGGGCTGATCGTGACCAACAACCACGTCATCGAAGGTGCCGACGAGATCGAGGTGGAATTCTTCTCGGGCCGGCAATTGCCGGCCAAGGTGATCGGCAAGGATGAAAAGACCGATATCGCGGTGCTGAAGGTCGAAAGCGCCGACGCCTTACCCTTTGTCAAGTTCGGCGACAGCGACGTGGCGCGGGTGGGGGACTGGGTGCTGGCGCTGGGCAACCCGCTGGGCCAGGGCTTTTCGGCCTCGACCGGGATCGTTTCGGCCCGCAACCGCGCGCTGTCGGGCACCTATGACGATTTCATCCAGACCGATGCGGCGATCAACCGCGGCAATTCGGGCGGGCCGCTGTTCAACATGGATGGCGAGGTGATCGGCGTCAACACCGCGATCCTGTCGCCCAATGGCGGCTCGATCGGGATCGGCTTTTCCATGGCGTCGAACGTGGTGTCCAAGGTCGTCCAGCAGCTTGAGGAATTCGGCGAGACGCGGCGCGGCTGGCTGGGGGTCAAGATCCAGCCGGTGACGGACGATATCGCCGAATCGCTGGGCCTTGCCGAGGTGCGGGGCGCGATGGTGACGGATGTTCCCGCCGGTCCCGCCGCCGATGCCGGCATGAAGGCGGGCGACGTAATCACCCGTTTCGATGGCGGCGAGGTCGAGGATCCGCGCGACCTGGTGCGCCGCGTGGCCGACGCCCCGGTCGGCGAGGCGGTGGATGTCGTGGTGCAGCGCGACGGCGAAGCGGTCGAGATGAAGGTGACGCTGGGCCGGCGCGAACTGGCCGAAGGCGCGGGCGGCAGGACCGAGGGCGCACCCCAGTCGGCGGACGAGGTGATGGGCATGGCCCTGACCGAGCTGACGCCGGAAATCGCCGCCGAACTGGGCGTAGGCGACATGCAGGGGCTGGTGGTGCAATCGGTCGATCCCAGCGGGCCTGCGGCCGACAAGGGCCTGGCCGTGGGCGATGTCATCACCGAGGCCGGCCAGCAGCCGGTCGTCACCCAGGCCGATCTGGAGGCGCGGATCAAGGAAGCCCGCGATGCCGGGCGCAAGTCCATCCTGGTGATGGTGCGCCGCGCCGGCGAGCCGCGCTTTGTCGCGCTGCCGGTGGAATGAGCGCATGAAAAAGGGCCGGGAAATCCCGGCCCGTGCAGGGGCGCCGCGTGGCGCCCCTTTTTCATGGCTTATTGCTGGGGCGCCGGGGCCGGTGCGGCGGGGGCTGCCGGTTCGGCCAGGGCGGGCGCGGGGATATCCTTGTTCGCCTCGGCCAGCGCGGCCATGCCGGCGGTAAAGCCCGACAGCGACAGCGACAGCTTGACCATCTGGTCCTGCGGCGCGCCAAAGGGCAGAAGCGACACGGTCGCTGCCTTGCCGCGCTTCATCGGGCCAAGATCGGGCTCGCCCACGCCGACGCGCGAAACGCAGCCGACCTGCGCGCAAAGCAGGAAGGGGTAGCGGGCTTCCTTGCCGGAATCGACTTGCAGGCCGACACCGGCCTGAAGATCGGTTTCCAGCGGCGCGATAAAGGTGATCACCGCCTGGACCTCGCCGGTCATCGGGATGACCGAAGCTTCGGCCACCGGCGAATCGTTGCTGTCCTTGAGCAGTTGATAAAGCTCGCAGGGATCCTTGCCGTCTTGCGACTTCATGCAGCGCAGCGTCCAGTCGCCATGGGTGGACCGGGCATAGGGCTGGCCGACCTGGGGCTCGGCCGCCTCGCCGCCGGGCTGGGCCTGGGGCGCAGGTGCCGCAGGGGCCTCGGCCGCGGGTGCCTCGGCCGCGGGTGCCTGGGCCGCGGGGGCGGTAGCTGGTGCTTCGGCAGCGGGCGCTTCGGCAGCCGGTTGGGCGGGGGTTTCGGCCGCGTCTTGTGCCAACGCGCCGGTGGCAGCGCCGGCCGCGGTGAAGAGGGCGGCGATCAGCGCCGCGGACGTCCTGGTGACCATGTTTTCTTCCTTTGGTCCGTTCATCGCCCCGGTCCTAGCATGGGCGCCCCGCCTTGTCAGGGCGCATCGCATCGCGCGGGCGTCACCTTTGCGTTGGCCGAAGCGCTGGCCCAACGGCGATGCGGCGGACGAAAAAAGGATCCGGGACGCGCATGCTGCAAGCGCGCGCGCGCCCCGGATCCCCGTGCTTCTTCCCTGCCGGACTGGCCGGTCATCATTGAACAGGAAGGCTAGAGCCAGCGCGCAAGGCCGTCAACTGTCCTTAAGGTCAGTATGACATCGCGGCCAAAGGCGGGGTCCGGGCGGAAAAAAAAGCCGCGCCCAAAGGCGCGGCAGTCCAACAGGGAGGAAGCCGGGCCGCCGCACATGCGGGGTCCGGCAAGGATCAGATTGGCACAAAATCCTTGTGGTTGTATGGTCCTTTTGTCCGAACGTGCGCTTTTTCGCCGATCCGTGGAGGAAACATGACAGACACCGTCGATCTGGATGCCGGAACGGTCTTTATCGGCGGGGGCGGGCCGGGCCACGCGCTGCCGCAGGTGCTGCTGCTGAAATATGCCAACCGGCACGGGCTGGTCGCGGGCGCGACGGGGACCGGCAAGACGGTGACGCTGCAAACCCTGGCCGAATCGTTTTCCCAGGCCGGCGTCCCGGTCTTCATGGCGGATGTCAAAGGCGACCTGGCCGGTCTCGCCAAGCCAGGCGATCCGGGCGGCAAGCTGCATGATGCGTTCCGCAAACGCGCCGACACCATCGGCCTGGCGCTGGATTACCAGGCTTTCCCCGTCACCTTCTGGGACATCTGGGGGGAACGCGGCCATCCGGTCCGCACCACCCCGGCCGAGATGGGGCCGCTGCTGCTGTCGCGGCTGTTGGGCCTGTCCGACGTGCAAGAAGGGGTGATGAACATCGCCTTCCGCGTCGCCGACGAACAGGGGCTGGCGCTGCTGGACCTGAAGGATTTGCAGTCCATGCTGGTCTGGGTCGGCCAGAACGCCAAGGAGCTGTCGCTGCAATACGGCAATGTCTCGACCGCCTCGGTGGGCGCGATCCAGCGCGCGCTGATGGTGCTGGAGAACGAGGGCGGCGACCGGCTTTTCGGCGAACCGGCGCTGGAGCTTGCCGATATCATGCGGCTGGACGCCTCGGGCAAGGGGATGGTCAATATCCTGTCGGCCGAGCGGCTGATGAACGCGCCGCGGCTTTACGCCACCTTCCTGCTGTGGCTGATGTCCGAACTGTTCGAGCAATTGCCCGAGGTGGGCGACCCGGACAAGCCGCGCATCGCCTTTTTCTTCGACGAGGCGCATCTGTTGTTCGACGACGCGCCGCCGGCGCTGGTGGACAAGATCGAGCAGGTGGCGCGGCTGATCCGCTCGAAAGGGGTCAGCCTGTGGTTCATCAGCCAGAACCCGGCCGACCTGCCGGATGCGGTGCTGGGCCAATTGGGCAACCGGGTGCAGCACGCGCTGCGGGCCTTTACCGCCAAGGACCAGAAGGCGCTGCGGCTGGCGGCGCAGAACTATCGCCCGAACCCGGACTTCGACATTGCCGAGGCGATCCAGTCGGTCGGCACCGGCGAGGCCGTGACCTCGTTTCTGGAAGCAAAGGGCGTGCCGGGCCTGGCGCAACGGACGCTGATCCGCCCGCCATCCGCGCAGCTTGGCCCGATCACCGATGCCGAACGTGCGGCGATCAACGCCGCCTCGCCCATGGCGCTGAAATACGGCCGCGCGCTGGACCGCGAATCGGCGGCTGAAATCCTGGCGGCGCGGGCCGGGGCGGCGGCTGCGGACAGGGCGGGGGCCGGGGGTTCGGGCGCGGACGCGGATCTGTGGCGCATGGACCGCGACCATGCGCGCGGACGCCGCTATGAACCCGGCCGGCGGGTCCCGTCCGACCCTGCGCCCCGCGCCCGCAGGTCCGGCAGCGATTCCATCGCCGTCACCTTCGGCAAGAGCCTGGCGCGGCAACTGGGCAGCAAGACCGGCCAGGCGCTGGTGCGCGGCGTGCTGGGTTCGCTTTTCAGGGGCAGGTAAGCGGCGCGGCGGCGGGGCGGATGGCGGCTTCGGCCGTCTCGGCCATGATCGCGATCAGCAGCATGACGTGACGGTGCAGGTCGTACCCGGCCTGGCCGCCGCGCCGGGCCTGGTCAAGCCGCTCCTCTTCGGCCAGCAGCCGGGCCAGGGCCATGCCGGCCGCGGGCAGGTCGTCGCATTTCAGGACCCGGCGCAAGTCGCGCGTCCGGTTCCACCCCGCCTGGCCGGCCCTGGCCGCGCGCACCAAAAGGCGCGGGCGGCGCATCGGCTGCGGCCTGGGACGCGGCGCAAAGGCGATCACTGTGCAGGTCGTGGTCATGGCGAAATCCTCTGCCGGTCGAATCCGCTAAAATTATTCGCAACCTGAAGGCGTGTTGCGTCCCGGTCTCGACCGGCGCGCGCTGCGGCAAGGAATCGTTAGGAATTCTTAGCAAATACTGCCGCATCTCGCGCCGGTCCGGCTTTATCCGGTGGGGTGAGCAACAACCCATGGGCGAGCATCGGCCCGCTCGTCTTCAGGAAGCGAAGGAATGACCATGACGATTTTGACGGGAGATTTCGCCCCGGACGCGCGGATCGCCGCCTTGCCCGCCGGCGCCGAGGCCACGGATTGCAATTCGCCCGAATCCGCGCTTGCCGGCCCGGCCCGCGACGACGCGCTGAAGCTTTATCTGCGCCATGTCGAGGGCGGGGAATCGATCCGCGCCCTGGCGCGCGAGGCGGGCTGCCACGCTTCGACCATCCTGCGCCGCATCCGCCGCTTCGAGACGCGGCGCGACGACCCGCTGGTCGACGGGGCGGTGGAACGGGCGGCGGCCAGGGACCGGGGCAAGGACGGTGACGCATCCACCCGCGCGCCGGGGGTGGCGCCGGGGGTCAAGGGCATGAACCAGATCGCCCGCGTTCTGCGCCGCCTGGCCGAGCCGGGGGCGCAACTGGCGGTGGCTGCGGGCATGGACAAGGCCATCGTCGTGCGCGACGATATCCGCACCGCCATCCTGGACCGTGAACTGGCCGAACATATGGCGATGCGCGGCTGGGTGCAGCTTGTCGGGCAGGGCAGGCTTAGCCGCTATGGGATTTCGCCGCAGGGGCGCGAGGCGCTGCGGGCGATCCTGGCCGCCCGGCGCGGCAACGCCCTGCCGCGAACCGAGGATTTCGTCCTGGCCCAGCCCGTTCCCGACGGCTGCGCCGAAGCCGCCACCGCTTTCACCCATGCCGACCAGCACCGGCACTGGGAAGACCGCGAGATCACCGACCCCGAGGACGGCCGCCGGCGCCGCGCCCGCGTCAACATCGCCGAAAGCCCGCTTCTGGTGCTGGCGCGGCGGCGCGAGGCGGACGGGCGGCCCTTTCTTGCCCCCGAACTGGTCGCGGCCGGCGAAAGGCTGCGCGAGGATTTCGAACTGGCGCAGATGGGGCCGCGCATCACCCAGAACTGGGACCGTTTCTTGACGGCGGGGGTGGATGTCTCGCGCGGGGCGGCCGGCCACGGCGGCGGCTCGGACGGTGCGCGCAACCGGGTCGGCGCCGCGCTGCGCGAGCTTGGCCCCGGCATGGGCGACCTGTGCCTGCGGGTCTGCTGCTTCCTGGAGGGGATCGAGATGACCGAGCGGCGGCTGGGCTGGTCGGCGCGCTCGGGCAAGATCGTGCTGCGGCTGGCCCTGATGCGGCTGGAGCGCCATTACCGCGAAACCTATGGCGCGGGCGCGCCGCTGATCGGCTGAGCCGGGGACGCGGCCATGAAAAAGGGCGCCGCGGCGGCGCCCTTTCGCATCTCGGTCGCGGGATTGGTCAGGCCGCGGCCTTGGCGGGGTTGGCGCGCAGCCAGTCCAGCACCGCCTCGGGCGCGGTGGCGCCATAGGGATCTTCGGCGCAATCGTCGCAGCGGCCCGGCTCTTCGAACCAGGCTTCGACGCGGCCGTCCTTGACCACGGCGGCATAGCGCCAGCTGCGGGCGCCGAAGCCCAGGTTGTCCTTGCGCACCAGCATTCCGACCTTTTGCGTGAACTCGCCCGATCCGTCCGGGATCACCCGGACATGCGTCAGGCTTTGCGCCCTGGCCCATTGGTTCATGACGAAGCTGTCATTGACCGACAGGCAATAGATCGCATCGACGCCCAGCCCGGCCATCTCGTCGGCGGCCTTTTCGAAGCCGGGAAGCTGATAGGTCGAGCAGGTGGGTGTGAACGCGCCGGGCAGCGAGAACAGCACGACGCGCTTGCCGCCGAAATAGTCCGAACTGGTCACGGCCTGCCAGCGATAGGGGTTGGACCCGCCGACGGATTCGTCGCGAACGCGGGTCTGGAAGGTCACTTCGGGAAGCAGATCGCCTTGTTTCATCCTTCGTCCTTTCGTCATCCGCTCCTCCCTGATGTCGATGCTGCAATGCGGCATCGGCCGCGCGTTGATGGACCCTGCATTCGCGTTGATCAACCCCCCGAAACCTCGTAAGTTCGTCTGACTTGCCAGCCAAAGGATGCCGACATGGCGGAAATGCCCCCGGTTCTGCGCCACCCCGAAAAGGCCCATCGTCCCGACCAGCCCCAGCCGAAAAAGCCGGGATGGATCCGCGTCAAGGCGCCGACCAGCCAGGGCTACAAGGACACCCGCGACATCCTGCGCACCAACCGGCTGTCCACCGTCTGCGAAGAGGCGGGCTGCCCCAATGTCGGCGAATGCTGGAGCCAGGGCCACGCCACCATGATGATCATGGGCGAGATCTGCACCCGCGGCTGTTCCTTTTGCAACGTGACGACCGGCAAGCCCGATGCGCTTGACGTGTTCGAGCCGGGGCGCGTCGCCCATGCCGTGCAAAAGCTGGGGCTGAAGCATGTGGTCATCACCTCGGTCGACCGCGACGACCTGGACGATGGCGGGGCGGAGCATTTCGCCCAGACCATCCGCGCCATCCGCCACCGCTCGCCCGGCTCGACCATCGAGGTGCTGACGCCCGACTTCCTGAAAACCCGCCCCGGCGCGCTGGAGGCGGTGGTCGAGGCGCGGCCCGACGTCTTCAACCACAACCTGGAAACCGTGCCCGGCCTTTATCCGACGGTCCGGCCCGGCGCGCGCTATTTCCACAGCCTGCGGCTGTTGCAGCGCGTCAAGGAACTCGATCCCGCCATGTTCACCAAATCGGGCATCATGGTCGGCCTGGGCGAGGATCGGCAGGGCGTCTTGCAGGTCATGGACGACATGCGCGCCGCGGACGTGGATTTCATCACCATCGGGCAATATCTGCAACCGACGCCCAAGCATCATCGGGTGGACCGCTTCGTCACCCCCGAAGAATTCAAGGGCTACGAGAAATCGGCCTATGGCAAGGGCTTCCTGATGGTGTCGGCCACGCCCTTGACGCGATCTTCCTATCACGCCGGCGACGATTTCGCCCAGCTGCGCCAGGCGCGGCTGGCCCGGCTTGGACAGGCGTAACTCGGGGCTTGCAAATATCCGCGTTGCGCCTTAGGCGGAACGCGAAAGGTCCGCGCGCGGACCTTGGACAAGAGCGCCATGGGGGTATGGCGGAATGGTAGACGCAGGGCATTCAAAATGCCCCGCCGCAAGGCGTGGGGGTTCAAGTCCCTCTACCCCTACCAGCGCTCTTTCCATTCGCCGGCGATCCGGTCCGCCATAGGATCGGGGACGAATGGTGGCAGCCTGGTGCGGTCCGGCGCCGCATCCGCCAGATTTCCCGCTTCGACCGGAACGACATCTGCCTGGCACGCTGCCGGCCCGCTTCCGATCCCCATAATCGTCATGTTTGCACAAAGAACCGCTCAGGGCGGGATCTGTAAAATATTTGCAGATTGCGCATAGTCCCTGTCAATAAATTTACAGAATTATCCTTTGTATAAAATGTATTTAACATATTTCCGTGATCTGCTTAACATTTCCGAAAGGCCCGCTTCCCGTGATCCGTCACGGGGCTGCCCATCGGGGGGCAAGCGGGACGGGGGGCGAATGCGACTGCTACGAGGGGGAAGCCATGTCCATTGAAAACGTTAAGAAACATCCCATTCCGGCTGGTTTTTCGGATGCTTTGGTTGGGCCTTCCGACTATGCCCGGCTCTATGCCGAATCGATTTCGGATCCCGAGGGGTTCTGGGGGCGCGAGGGGCGGCGGCTGGACTGGATCCAGCCCTATGGCAAGGTCAAGGACACCGATTTCACCATGGGCCGGGTCTCGGTCAAATGGTTCGAGGACGGGGTGCTGAACGCCTCGGTCAACTGCATCGACCGCCATCTGGCCGAACGCGCCAACCAGACCGCGATCATCTTCGAACCCGACGACCCCGACCAGCCCGCCCGCCACATCACCTATGCCGAACTGTCCGAAAAGGTGAACCGCTTTGCCAATGTGCTGCTGAGCCAGGGGGTGATGCGCGGCGACCGGGTGGTGATCTACCTGCCGATGATCCCCGAGGCGGCCTATGCCATGCTGGCCTGTGCGCGCATCGGCGCCATCCATTCCATCGTCTTCGCC
>NZ_FTMK01000024.1 GCF_900156255.1 Paracoccus thiocyanatus | reverse complement strand
CCTGCGTTTCCGCATTCCTGATCTCCTCGTCCTTGGAAACCAGCAAACGTCAGATCGTAGCTTCCGTCACTGTCCAATTTCCGGGGAGTAGCTCAACCGTCAGGACTTTGGTATGCCTCTGCAGAGCCATATCATCCGCCCAAGTTTCTTGCCAGATCGCTCATTTTCTGGATCATATCATTCCGAAACTCATTATATCGCTGCGTCAGAGGTCGATCGAAGTTTCTAACCACCTCGTTCTGAACAAATGCTTGCTCAAGGATCTCGTCGCCAACTGGCGAAACTTCGGTAGCTCTGATCTGACCATTTTCAGCCTTAATCCTCACGAACACCTGAGTGGTGTCTACGCCACCTCGGAAGTCGCGAATAAATCCCCCTATCCTGCCAAATACCGTGCGCGCCTGATCTTCAGTCACACGACGCTTTATCTGCCAGTGCGCTTGGTGCACCACATCTTGGACTAGGGGATCCTCATCCAGCCCATCCTCATGATTCTCTTCGTGACTTATAAACTGCACATCTTGAAGCGTGCCGGTTCTCAAAGCCTCTCGGATAGTTTTTGACTGATAGCCATCAATCTCAAAGACAGGATTGAAGGCCCTGACGTTTCCTTCACCATCTTCAACCTCCTTCGCATATCGCGGCTCTCGACACGCCCACCCCAAGTGATCTTTCACAGACGCCAAATGAACCCCAGGAACTTTCTCAATCAATACTGGGTATCTCCCCTGCTGATCAGGGGTTCTTCCGATTAGAACATGTGATGAAAAGTGGCTGCCTTCCTCATCTGCCTTATCGATGTCCCGCGTGTTAAGGGTTTGGAAGTCCACATAAGATACGCCAGAAACGTTCTTGTCCCCGACCTGGAGCATCACCACGTAGTAATCCGCATTCTCAATGACATCGGAGCACCACATCAGCCTGCTATTGTTTGCGTAAGGGCGATGGGAAGCTTGTCGCCCAAGACGATCCCTTAAGGCAGAGATCACATCACCGACCTCAAATCGCGGAGCAAAATGAGGCGCATTGGCGCGGTTTCGCATTGCCATTCGCCCCACCAATACCCAACGGTAGTCTAAGGGTAACGCCATCCTTTGGCTCCTGTATATTACACAATCTTCAGTTCCGGCAACCCGTTCACGATCTTCATCGTCTCGAGGCTGACGGTGATGACGCGGCGGAAGAGGTCGAGGGGGTATCGAGGGTCACCGACGGTTTCGTTAGCGTAGTCGTTGGCGTCGTTGGTGATGCCGCTGGCTTTATCGGTTTTGACCACCTGGCGCTCCATCACCCAGTCGAGGGCGGGCTTGCCGTTCACGACGTATTCCCAGGCTTCGAGGGGGATGTTCTGCATGGTGATGTTGTCGTTGTAGATAACGGTGGTGCGGTCCTTGTCCCTGCCCTTGCCGCCAAGCTTCATCTTTTTCACGCGGTAGAAGTTCACCGGGTCGGTTTGGGCCTCGGGGATCAGGCGGTGGTCGCCTTCCTTGAAGGTGACCATGTAAGGGTCGACGGTCTCGAAATTCACATGCAGGTGGCCGAGGGCGCGGCCAGCCTCGCGAAAGGCGACAAAGTCGACAAAGCTTTTCACCGCCGGAATACGTGGTAGCTGCTTCATCAGGTTGTTCTTGAAACGGTCGCGGTAATCGGGCGAGTGCAGCAGGCCATAGATGTAATAGAACAGATCTTCCTTGCTGATCTCTTCGCCCGGATAGGCGCGCTGGAAATGCCCGAGGCCCTCATCGGTGATGGCATCGTGGCGTGTGAGGCCGTTAGCCTGATTGCCCGTAGCGGCGAAGAGGCCATTATCGGGCTGGGTTTCTTCATAAAGGTAGAGGGGAAAGCATTGGCCCTTCTCGATATTATCAAGACAAGGCATCGTATCTGACATTAAGGCGGAGAAGTTTTTTGCGCCAACGCCAGAGACTTGTATGATCGAGTTGCGAGCCTCCTTATAGGGGAACATTCGCGGCATCTGATAGATGCGATTGTTCAAAATCGGATCAAAATACAGATGCTGTTTCTGGAATGGCCTATAGATACTCGGGAACAATTTGTCCTCCGAGAATTCTAGCCTCACACCTCGCGCGAAGTGCTTCAAAATATCGCCGCCCCAGCTGAAGGCTCTTTCGTCTATAGTGACGAAGTTAATTAGTTTTTCGGGCTCAGGGCGCTGATCGAATCCGGAAAATCGAGACAGCTCTAGATTGTAAAAGTTGATGCTACTTTTAACTTTATCGGAGAGGCGAGAGAGACTGCTATTGAAAACCCATGCATCACGGCTGCTCGTCACACCTCTCGAATTCTGCCCAAATATCCCCCCAGATATTTCCATGAAGACGTCGAAGCGGCGATCCACCTGATCCAGCCAATCGTTGTTTTCATCCGGCGTGATGTTTTTCCAGCCTTTGGCTCGCGAAATACCCCCAACTGACCCGAAGTCTCGAATGATGGCCAGCTTTTTCTTCTGATCGAGATAGTCGCCAATGTCGTGGAAATGGATGCGCCCGTGCTCGGCGGCGTCGGGGTTCTTGATAAGGATGGAAATCGCAATCGGCGCGCGACTGCCCGAGCCGAAAATCTTGCCGCCTTCCTTTCGCGAAAGCTCACCGGATGTACGTTGGTTCCCCCGCAAATGGAAGATGTAGAGATCGCTGAACTCTTCGGCGAGGCATTTGCGCATCCCATCAGCGGCGTTCCCATCAATCCAGCCAGCATTGGTCACGAAAGCCATGACGCCCGCATCGCCGATCCGATCGCTGGCCCAACGGAAAGCGCGGATATAGCTGTCATAGAGCGAGTTCTTCAACGTCGCCGTCGAATGCGCGGCATAGGTATCGCGGATTTTCGCATCCAGTTGCGGGTAGGCGATGTTGGCGGCGTTGTCATTGGCGCTGTTCTGCCCTGCCGAGTAGGGCGGGTTCCCCATGATCACCCGGATATCCAGCGCCTTCTGCTTGGCGCGGCGTTCCGAGTTGTCGGGCAGGAGGTTCGCGACCATGTCGCGCTCCTGCTCATACATCTGGAAAGTGTCGGTCAGCAGGATTCCGGTGAAGGGCTCATAGGGGGCATCGGCCTGCAAGGCGCCATGGGCGAGTTCGTGATAGACGGTCTCGATATTCACGGCGGCGATGTAATAGGCCAGCAGCACGATCTCGTTGGCGTGGATCTCATGCCGGTATTTGTGCGCAAGCTCTTCGGGCTTGATCAGCCCCGATTGGAGCAGCCGGGTGATGAAGGTGCCGGTGCCGGTGAAGGGGTCGAGGATATGGACGCCCTTTGATCCCAGCGTCTGGCCGAACTGTTCCTTGAGCACGTCATTCACCGAATGGATGATGAAATCCACCACCTCGACCGGGGTATAGACGATGCCGAGGCGCTGCGTGAGGCGCGGGAACGCGTTGCGGAAGAAGCGGTCGTAAAGCTCGGTGATCAGGGTCTGGCGGCCCTGTGCGGTCTGCACCCCCTCGGCACGGCGGGCGACGCTGGCATAGAACTTGTCGAGGCTCTCGGCTTCCTTGGCGAGGTTGTGTTCGTGCAACTGGCCCAGCACCGTCTCCATCGCGCGGGAGACCGGGTTTTCGGTGGTGAAGCGGCTGCCCTTGAACAGCGCATCAAAGACCGGCTTCGTGATCAGGTGCTGCGCCAAGGTCTCGATCGCCTCGGCCTCGGTGATCTCGGGGTTCAGGTCATCGCGCAGCTCATCAAGAAAGGCGCGGAAGGCGTCCTGCTCCGGCCCCGGCTTGCTGACGATGCTGGTGATGCGGGTGATATGGGTCTGGGCGATCTGAGCGATGTCCTTGGCCCAAGTGTCCCAATAGTCGCGGGTGCCGCATTTTTCGACGATCTTGGCCATGATGGCGCGGGTGAATTCGTCGAAAACGAAGCTGCCCTGTTCGGGTGCGCTATGGATGACCGGGTCACGGCCCTCCTTGCCGATATCAACGCCAGCTTTTTCGGCGCGGGTCTTGCTGAGGCTGATGTCATCGACAACGGCGGTCAGTTCGCGCAGCTCGGTCTCGGACGAGATGCGGACCAGTTCCACCTTGTCGCTGATATCCTCGCCGATCTTGGCCTGGTTGATACGGGCGTCAAGGCGATCGTCATGGGCACGCAGCGCGTTCAGGATCTGCCAGACGACCTGATAGCGCTCATTGTCCTTCAGAGCCTCCTCGGGCGTGGTCTTGGGAGGGATCGCGACAGGCAGGATGACATAGCCCATCTTCTTGCCCTCGGCGCGGCGCATGACGCGGCCGACGGATTGCACCACGTCGATCTGGCTCTTGCGCGGGTGCATAAACATGATCGCGTCGAGCGCGGGGACATCGACGCCTTCGGAGAGCACGCGGGCATTGGTCAGGATGCGGCAGGTGTCCTCGCCTGCGTCGGCCTTGAGCCAATTCAGCATTTCCTCGCGGGCGGTGGCATTGAAGCTACCGTCGACATGACGAACTTCGGTCGCAAGGTGGCGGCTGTCATCAATCAGATCATTGCCGGTGTATTCGTCGACGACAGCGGTAAATTCATCCTCAATGATCTTGGACTTTGCAATGGTCTGGCAGAAGGCCAGCGCCCGGCGCATAGGGCGGGGATCGAAAGCCAAATCATCGGTCAGATCGACCTTGGTCAGCGCCTTGTAACAGCCGATGATCTTGGTCGCGTCATCGAGGGTGAGTTCGGCGCCATCTTTGAGGCGATTCTGGATGGTGTCCGAGATCAGCTCCTCATCCACCGCAAGCACCACGACCTTGTAATCGGTCAGCAGGTTGTTTTCGACCGCCCAGCCGAAGCCGCGATGGAACAGATCCTTGCCGAACTTTTTTTCGTCATCCATCGACGCCAGTTCGGCATCATGATCATCGGCCTTGCGCCGAGCGGCGTCGCCAAAGATGCGCGGCGTCGCCGTCATATAGAGGCGTTTCTTGGCCGCCACGTGCTCATTGCTGTGGATGCGCACGAAGGTGCTGTCGTCTTCATCCTTCAATGTCACGCCAGTGGTGCGATGGGCCTCGTCGCAGATCACCAGATCAAATTCCGGCAACCCATGCTCTTTCTGAGCCCGGGTCAGCACGTCAATCGAATGATAGGTCGAGAAGACCACGGTCATCCGATCACCCGGCGCGGCCGCAACCTGCTGGGCAAGCTTTTGCGGATCCGTCGTAGCCGGAAAGGCCAAGTCGTGAACATTGAGGTCCAGGCTGTCAGGGTCCGCATTACGACCGATTTTTACATCAGAGCACGCCGAGAACGCCGTGAATTCCTGCTCGCGATCATTGCTCCATTCGCGCACGGTCTGCGACATCAGTGCAAGCGAGGGCACCATGAACAGCACCCGCTTTCCCGGACCTGCCATCGCTTCGGCGATACGTAGCGCCGTAAAAGTCTTGCCGGTGCCGCAGGCCATGATCATCTTGCCGCGATCCGCCTCGGCCAACCCTTCGGTCACCGCCCGCAGAGCATCGCGCTGATGATCGCGCAGTTTCTTCTTCGGCGCGAGGCTGACTGTCCCGGTGCGCAGGAATTGCGACCAATCGATACGGCTTGCTTCCAGTTCACTTAGGCCGATCCGCAACCAGTCCTTCGACAGCTTTTCGAGCGTGTCCTCGGCATTCTTGCCAAAATCCTTCTGCGTCGTGTCGACGATGATCAGCCGTGTAAACAACTCATTGGACGCGGCAGAAATGAAGCTGTCGATATCGGGTTTTTGGATCCTGTGGTCAGGAGCGTAAAATTTACACTGGATCGCGGCGTAGCCTGAACCATCCGCCAAGGTCGCAACGAGATCGATCCCGGTATCGGTTTTGCTCCAACCCTGTGCTTTGGCCCATTTGGCGAATGGTACGACAGCAGAATAATACTGCTTCTGCGTATCATCATTTTCGAGGAAGACTCGGACGACCCGCTCAAAGTAACTTCCCTTTTCGGTCTCATCCCGTGCGGCCTGGCGGTAGGTATTCAATAAATCGCGCAGTTGCATCAAATCCGCCTGTCCCAGAATACTGTTATATCGACCGCTTTAGGCGGCTTCCTGCCGATCCTAGCCCCCCGTTACGGTTGAATCCAGATGAGAATGCCCCCAGCGCTCTCCGGTGCTGCGTTGCGGCGCGTCATACGCCAGATGCCCCCTTCTTGGAGGCTAATGACCTTTGTCAATCTGACACCACCCCTGCGTGGATGCAGTACTGAACTCATGTTTCCACCGCCTCGATCCGGGTGTCTGGAAACTCCACAGCCGCTTACGCCCCGCTTCCACCCGACCGGCGCGATTTGCGCCCTTTCCGCGCCGGTCCGCGCCTGTTTTCCGGACCCGCAATCATCTCGTTGATAAGGCGGCACATCTACGCATGTGTCGGATCGTCAAACGAGGGACAGGTCTTGCGAAACAGAGAAAGATTAACCGAAAAGCTGGTCCGGGCGGCGGAGACGCGCCCGAAGGCATGGCAGATTTTCGACACCGAGGTGTTGGGGCTGTCGATCTGCATCTATCCAAGCGGCAGCCGCAGCTTCATGTTCGACTACCGCGCCGCCGGGCGGCAGCGTCGGCTGACGATCGGGCGCTGGCCGGAATGGAACGTCACCGCTGCCCGCGAGCGGGCCAAGATGCTGCGCCGCGATGTCGATGGCGGGCTGGATCCGCTGTCAGAGCGCGAGGAGATCCGCGAGGCACCACGCTTTCCCGATCTGGTGGCGCGCTATCTGCGCGAACATGCTGCCCATCTGGCGCCGCGCAACGCCGCCGATCAAGAATCCATGCTGAAAAAGCTGATCGAGCCGCATTGGAAGCACCGGCTGGTGGCCGATATCGACGCCGCCGATGTCGAACGGGTGCTGAACCTGATCGCTGAGGGCCGGTCGCGCCCGGCCAAGAAGAAACCGAAGACCAAGCGGCGCACCCCGCTGAAGCCGCCAAGGCCCACGCCGGTGCGGGCCAATCGCGCGGGCGAGATGCTGCGCAAGGTCTTCAACCTCGCCATCGCGTGGAAGATGCGGCCCGACAATCCAGCGGTTGGTTTTCGGCGCCGTGTTGAAACCGAGCGTGAGCGCTTCCTCGACATGAAGGAGATCGCCCGGCTCAGCGAGGCGCTGGGCGCGGCCGAGGATCAGCGCGCAGCCAGCATCATCCGCATGTGCATGCTGACCGGCGCCCGGCTGGGCGAGGTCAGGACAGCGCGTTTTGAACATTTCGATCTGGAGCGCGGCGCATGGGTCAAACCCGCCGCCAATACCAAGCAGCGCCGGGTCCACCGCGTGCCGATTTCGGCCGACACAGCGGCATTGGTGCGGACAAGGCTTTCCGCCGTGCCGGTCGGTTGCGGCTGGCTGTTTCCGGGGGACGTCGCGGACAAGGATCAGCCGGTACAAGAAATCCGCCGCTTCTGGATGGGCATTCAGGATCAGGCCGGGTTGCCGGGGGTGCGGATCCACGATCTACGCCATACCTTCGCCTCGCTGCTGGTCAGCGGCGGCGCATCGCTGGAAATGATCGGCAAGCTGTTGGGCCATTCGCAATCCAGCACCACCATGCGCTATGCCCACCTGATGGATTCTCCTCTGCGAGCGGGTGTCGATGCAGTGGCCGACATGATGCGGGTCCGGCCGAGGCTCGTGCATTCCGTATCCCCGGCCGAAGAGGTTACGCCTCCGCTTGCAGCAAACGCCAAATCGGGCTGATCCGCTTGCGGATCGTGCTTTCGTCCGGCGCATCGCCATCCGTGCTGGTGGCAATGAACCAGTCCTGCATCTCGCCGATCAGATCACCCTGCTTTTCAGGTAGTCCGTTACGGAAAATACGCAGGATCATGGCACCGTAAAAGCCATGCCAATCATAGCCTTTGGACGAATCCGTGCTCGGGCGCCGGAAAATTCCATGCTGATCTTCAAATCGCGCCACTGCATCGGCCGTGATCATCAGATCCGCCCGCGTGATCCGCAGGCCCTTATCCTGTGGCGCGATATGTTTCCACTCCTCACTGCCCGGGGCCCGAACACGGCGAACCGTGCCTTTTTGAGGCCCGGTTCCGCAGCGGCGAAACAGCGGCAGGATGTCGGTTGGCGAGATAACGACCAGTCCTGCAAGATTATCTTCACCAAAGCTGGTTGGCGGTATTCCGGTCACGATTTCAATACGATCCATCATGGCCCAATCAGCGATGTCGGCGAGTGTGCAGCCCCAGCGGGCAGCGGCCTCTGACAGGTTGAATAAAGCACGAGGCGGTAGTGACATGACATAGTCCTGAACAATTAACACAAATCCTGCCAATAACGCGCGGTTGTCTTTTGTGAGTTGATCTCTCTCATGGGCTGTATTGGCTGCCCTGTCGTCGGCATGCGCCCCTATTCCTTTTCCCCCTCCAAGCCCCATAAAACATGAACCGGCGTAGTTCCGGCAATTCCGCGCCGGTCCAATCCGCGCCTCCGGTCCCCTGCTCATGCTCTGCCTTGCCCTGCAATCACGAGGGAAGGACCGGATCATGACCCATCAGACCGAAACCACCGCCGCTATCAGTGCAAACAACCCGGAAGGGCTGCTGGATGACTGGATGCCGCGCAGCGAACTGGCCGGCATCATCGGTGTCAGCGCCGATACGCTGAAACGCTGGGAGACACGACGCATCGGCCCACCCTGCATCCGGATCGGGCGCAAAGTGCTTTATCGGCGCGGCGCAGTGCGCGACTGGCTGCTGGACCAGGAGAGCCACAAGACCGCCGGCCGCAGGAGAGCGGGCCGATGAGGGGTGATCGCGACAGGCCCGGCCTGGCCCCACTTTGGAGCATTATCTTCGCCCTCATGCTGATCATAGCCTCCCTGCTCATCGGTGCATTGGTCTGGATCGCATTGATGCGCATCGACTGGACGGAGGTGCTGCGCTTCATCGCACCCACAGCCTTCGAGACCCGCTCGATCGAGGAAATCCTCGAGGGAGGGTGGCGGTGAGCAACCTGATCTCAGCGTCTGTCCAGCGCCGCGTGGTCGGTTCGGCCACACGTAAATCGGTGCTGCTCTACATGGCTGACAAGGCCGCCGATGACGGCACCGGCATCTGGACCTCCAAAGCCAATATCGCCCGTGATCTGGAACTGTCGCGGCGCGCGGTGCAGATCGCCATTCAGGAGCTGATCCGCGATGGGCTGGTCAAGGAGGCGGGCCAGCGCGACTGCAAGCATGGGTTCACAATCGAATATGCCATCGAGTCGCAGGCTGTGGATAACCTGCCCTCAACGCGCGAACAGCCTGTGGATAACTCGTCCCGAACCCGCGAACAGGGTTCACCCCGTGAATCTAGTGCACGGGTAACCCGTGAACGTGGTTCACCCCACCCCGTGAACCAGATTCACCCGAACCATCCTTATAGAGATACTACTACGCAGCTGACCGATGACCCGCCTGTGGATAACTCCGATCCGCAGGCCCGCTGTCTCGCGGTCGCCGGTCCCGGTCTCTGCCCGGCATCTCGGACGGCGATCATCGAGACCGCCGAGGTGATCGAGGGCTGGCTGCGCGAGGGGATGGACATTGATGCCGACATCCTGCCGGTGATCCGGGCGCGGACGCCGACCATCCGCATCAGCCCGATCCGGACATGGGCCTATTTCACCGATGCGGTGCGGGCGGCCCATCGGCAACGCCTACGCCAGCCGGCAAGGCCGCAAGGCGCAGAGAAAGCCGGTGCCCCGGCCAACCCGCAGCTGCAATTTTTTGCCGATTGGGTGAACTCGGATCGCTATCTGCCCGCGAACGCCATCTCCAACGCCATTGCGCTGACCCTGCTGGAGGCCGGGCTGACCAGCGTCGAGCGCCTTGCCCAGCGCGGCATTCCCGTTCCGGCCAGGAAGGACCGCCCATGATCACCCCGCGCGAGATTGAAGATCGGCTCGAGGAAGCCGCGCTGACTTTGCGCCGACTGCCGAACCCGCCCGGTTCGGGTGCGCGCGGATATGGCAGGTCCTGGCCGGAATATATTCACGAGGCCAAGCATGCCTATGGCTATGAACAAGCCACGATGCGGGTGATCCCCAACCCCCAGGAAATCCAGCACATGGAAGAGGCGCTGGCATGGCTGGCGCTGATCGGCGGCGACAGCGAGCAGGCCATCATCGACAATCGCCGCATCGTCTGGATGCGGGCCGAAGGCCATCGCTGGAAGCAGATTTGCCGCGCGGTGGGCTGCGTGCGCTCCACCGCCTGGCGGCGCTGGACAGCGGCGCTGATCACCATCGCCAACCGATTGAACAGGCAAAGGAAAAGCAGCGCCCGCCCGCGCGGTGCAAAATCGGCAGGTGACAACGAGGGCGGCAAACCGGACGGCGGGGGCGCAAACAGGCCACCGTGAGGGCGCGAACAGGTCGAACTTAGGGCGCGACAAATATCACCAGATCGGGCCATATTACCCATAAGATCGGGCCTGCGCTGCCCAACTGGCCAACCGCCCCCCCGCTCTGGTTCCTCCGCCGCCTTATTGCTATGCGGGGGGCAGCAGCGCGCTAGTCCTCTAGCGTCAAAGGATTTTTCTGGGTTTCCACCCTTGGGTTGCCACTTTGGGTTGCCGGGGTTGCCACCCGCTTCGCCACACACGGACACTCACCTGTCCATAACTTCAGGCCCGCCTGCCCTCGGGCAGCGGGTCTTTTCTTTTGGAGCCCGTGCCCCTTGCAGATCGAAATCATACCGGTCGAGCAGTTGGTGCCCTATACCCGCAACGCACGCACCCATTCCGAGGATCAGGTGGCCCAGATCGCCGCCTCGATTGCGGAATTCGGTTTCACCAACCCAATCCTGATCGGCGAGGACGCGGGCATCATCGCCGGCCATGGGCGGCTGATGGCGGCGCAGCGGCTGGGACTGACTGAGGTGCCGGTGATCCGGCTGGTACATCTGACCGAGGTACAACGCCGCGCGCTGGTCATCGCCGACAACCGCATCGCCGAAAATGCCGGCTGGGACGAGGAATTACTCGCCTCAGAACTGGCCGCGCTGCAGGAGCTGAGTTTCGATCTCGATCTGGTCGGCTTCAGCGAAGAGGATCTGGCCGGGCTGCTGGGCGAGATCGATGGCGAGATGCCCGGCGGCGCGGTAGAGGGCGAGGACGACATCCCCGAGCCGCCCGCCCAGCCCGTCACCCGCCCCGGCGATCTGTGGATCCTCGGCAACCATCGCCTGCTTTGTGGTGACAGCACCGTCACCTCAGATGTCGAGCGGGTGCTGGCTGGGATCACCCCGCTCCTGATGGTCACCGACCCGCCCTATGGCGTGGAATACGACCCCGCCTGGCGCAACCAGACCGGTGCTTCCGCCACCAGACGCACCGGCAAGGTGCTGAACGACGACCGCGCCGACTGGCGCGAGGCCTGGGCGCTGTTTCCGGGCGATGTGGCCTATGTCTGGCATGGCGCCCTGCACGCGACCACGGTCGCCGACAGCCTGATCGCCTGCGGCTTCAATATCCGCTCGCAGATCATCTGGGCGAAGGACCGCCTGATCCTCAGCCGCGGCGATTACCACTGGCAGCACGAGCCCTGCTGGTATGCGGTCCGCAAGACCGGCAAAGGCCATTGGGCCGGCGACCGCAAGCAGACCACGCTCTGGCATATCAGCCATCGCGATCAGGATGCCGAGACCGTGCACGGAACGCAAAAGCCGGTCGAATGCATGCGCCGCCCGGTGCTGAACAATTCCAGCCCCGGTCAGGCGATCTATGAGCCGTTCATGGGGTCCGGCACCACGTTGATCGCCGCCGAGACCACCGGGCGCGTCTGCCTCGGCATCGAGCTAAACCCGGCTTACGTCGATGTCGCGGTTGAACGTTGGCAGAACCTCACGGGCCAGGCGGCGGTGCTGGAGGGCGACGGGCGTTCCTTTGCAGAGATCGCGGGCAACCGAACGACCGATGATCCTGCTGACAGCAGCACGCTCGCTGCTGATGACCAGGCTGCGGCACCCGACCCACCCAAACAGACCCGGAAGCGCAAAGCGGACGCATGATGCAGATCGAGATGATGGCCGTCGGGCAGCTGACCCCCTACGCGCGTAACGCCCGCACCCATTCGCCGGATCAGGTCGCCCAGATCGCCGCCTCCATCGCGGAATTCGGCTTCACCAACCCGATTCTGATCGGTGCGGATGGGGTGATCATCGCTGGTCATGGGCGTCTGATGGCGGCGCGGCAACTGGGGCTGGCCGAGGTGCCGGTGATCCGGCTGGCGCATCTGAGCGAGGTCCAGCGCCGGGCGCTGGTCATTGCCGACAACCGCATCGCCGAGAATGCTGGCTGGGACGAGGAACTGCTGCGCGCCGAGTTGGCAGCGCTGCAGGGGCTGGATTTCGACCTCGATCTGGTCGGGTTCTCGGACGCGGAACTGGAGGAACTGCTCGGGGAGGCGGAAGTATCGGGTTTCGGCGCCGATCCGGAGGAGGAAGAGGACGAAATCCCTGAGCCGCCCGAGGACCCGATCACCCGCCCCGGCGATATCTGGATCCTTGGCGATCAGCGGTTGATGTGCGGCGACAGCACCGATGTGGCGGCGGTTTCGGCGCTGATGGGCGACGAACGTGCTACGCTCCTCTTCACCTCGCCGCCCTATGGTCAGCAGCGCGACTATGGCGCGGCCAAGGAAAAAGTCGGCGATTGGGACAGGCTGATGCGCGGGGTTTTTGCGGCAGCGCCAGTCAGCGATGACGCGCAGCTGCTGGTCAATCTCGGCCTGGTGCATCGCGACAACGAATGGGTATCCTATTGGGAGGGCTGGATAGGCTGGATGCAAATGCAGGGCTGGCGGCGGTTCGGCTGGTATGTCTGGGATCAGGGGCCCGGCCTGCCCGGCGACTGGAACGGGCGGCTGGCACCGGCGCATGAGTTCGTCTTTCATTTCAACCGCGCGTCGCGGCGGCCCAACAAGACAGTCGAGAGCAAGCATGCCGGCGAGACGCTGGGCGGCGGCGGCTTGCGTGCGGCCGATGGCACGGTGACGGCCAAGCATGGCGCCGGCAATGCCATCCAGAGCCACCGCATCCCCGACAGTGTCATCCGGGTGATGCGCCACAAGGGCGCCATTGCCGGCGGCGCGCATCCGGCGGTGTTCCCGGTCAGGCTGGCCGAGGAGATGATCGCCGCCTGGAGCGATGAGGGCGATCTGCTTTACGAGCCCTTTACCGGCTCCGGCTCGCAGCTGATCGCCGCGACACGGCTCGGGCGCCGCTGTTTCGGAATGGAGCTGGACCCGGCCTATTGCGACGTCGCGCTGCGCCGCTGGCAGCTGATGACCGGCGGCACCGCCACCCATGCCGAGACCGGCACCAGCTTCGAGGCGATCAGGGTCGCCAATCACCACGGCGGCCATGCCTGACATGCAGGACATGCACCGCACCGTCGATCAGCGCATAGTAAATCCGCCAGCGTGTGCTGCGCCCATAAAGAACGCGCCGGATCTCCAGATCGAAGGCACCGGATTCAGGGGCAACCGGATGCGCCTCCGGGAAGGAGCCGAGCGCCATGATCACCTGCCGGATGCCGGCAAGCCATTCGTCACCCGCACGCGGATTGCGTTCGCGCAGCCACGCCCATGCCTCGGTCAGATCGCCCGCCGCCTGCGGCGTGACGATCACCGCCCGCGCGGGCTTCATTCCGTCCGGGCCAGTTGCTCAAAGAAACGCCCGGCCTCGACCCCTTCACCGGCACGCGCCTGTGCCAGCCCCTTGCGGATCCCGGTGATGGCCTCGGCATGGTCAAGCCGGTCCTGCATCTCCTGCCAGACGGCGGCGTCCATCACCACGACCGACGGCTTGCCATTGACGGTCAGGATCTGCGGCTGCCCGGTCTCCTTCATGCGCGCGATCATGCGCGCCGAGTCGCGCTTGAACTCGGTCAGCGGGCTGATGTCTCGGGTGATATCCATGGTGGGCCTCGCTTTGCGCATCGAAATCAATGCGAATATAGTGCTTCATCCGATGCGGGTCGAGAGGCAACCGCCACCAAGCTCAACGGCTCCACTCAAGGTGCTGCGGGCGACCGGCAGGCAAATACCAGCTCGCTTGCCGGGCATATAAGACCTGCATTTTGGCACCGATCAGAGGCGGCTACCGGTCCGGCAAGGCGATGGGCGTGGTGTTGGCGCGCAGCCAGACGGCCAGACGGGCGATGTCAAAAGTCCCGGCTTCATGTGAGCTGATGATAAATCTGTAGGTCTCGGCGGCCGGGGCGCTGATGCACAGGCCGTTGATGGCAAGAAAGGTCCAGGTCACGGCGAAAGCCGTGCGCTTGTTGCCGTCAATGAAAGGGTGATTTTGCGCCAGGCTCTCCCATAGCGCGGCCGCTTCCTCGATCAGATCGGCATAATAACCGGTCTGCGGCCGGAACAGGGCCGCTTCCAGCAGGCCCGGATCGCGGATACCGGGTGTGCCACCATAGCGGGCGATCTGATCGGCATGGATGGCCAGCGCTTCGACCGCCGTCAGGTAGTCGGTCATTCAGCCAGTTTCTTGTAGAGCTCGGCGTAATGGTCATGGCTGGCCTGATAGGCTGCCATGACATGACTGCGCGGCCGGCCTTGCCGGCGCTTTTCGATCAGATCGGACAATGCTTCGTCGACAAGGGCCTGAATCTGTCTGCCCTCGCTCTGGGCGAGGCTGCGGATGGTCGCCAGAACATCCGCGTCAACCTGTGTGGCGAATTTCTCGCGGATCGGTGCCGTCATAGGGAATCTCCTGAACCTGTTATGAATATCATGATGGATCATGACAGATCAAGAAGGGCGGCGCCGTCAATCGCGCGGTCCTGATAAATGGCCGCTCAAGGCGCTGATGGCGTCCTGTTCGGCCTGATGGCGCTGGGCGGCATCTGGCGGGTCGCGGCGCGCATCAAGGATGGCCACAAACAGCGCCCGGCAGGCAGCGGCCAGTTCATCGGCGCCCGCAGCACTGAGGTCAACGTCATGGATGGCGCGGGCCTCGCCCAGATCGGTGATGCCGTAGATGGTAGCGAACTCGGCCTCAGCCGGCGCGCAGGTGATGATAGAGGTTTCAGATGCACCTTCGGCTGCATCGTCGCGGCAAAAGCGGATGTCGATGCGCTCGATACATTCGCGTCGGACGAAGTCGGCCAAGACCTCCTGTTCCGGCAGGCAGTTGAAGGAAATCATGACTCAGCCCCCTGTGGCAATGCGGTAGACCGTCCCGCGCCCGTCGATCTTCTCGGAATTGACAATCAACCCGAGGCGCTTTTTCAAGACGCCGGAAATGGCACCCCGCACGGTGTGGCCCTGCCATTCCAGTGCGCCGGCGGCCTCGGTGATGCTTGCTCCTTCCGGGCGCTGCAGAAGCGCGATCAGCGCTGCCTGCTTGGTGCCAGTGCGGGCGGACGAGGCGACAGCCGGCGGCGCGACGGGCACCGCCGCATCTCGCGCCATGCGCCCCTGTCGGGCGTTGGCAATGGCACCCGCCACCAGCGGCTCGATGCCGACGGCGGCAAGCCCGGCCTCGGTGGCAATCAGCGTGGTGCCATGACCAGCACCGGTTTCGCGCCAGATCGGCTCACGACGGCGGGTATTGGCCTCGACCTCCTCAATGAGGCCTTTCGCCAACAGCGCCCGCAGCACGCGATCGGCAATGCTGCCGTGCAAATTATCGGGCAGCGGCAGGACAAGATTGCCGGGCCGGGTTGCGGCACGGCGCAGCAGGAAAGCTTGGGTCGAACTGGGCCGGGTCATTCTGTACACTCCCCTTCGCCAAAGGCGCTGTCGGTGATCTGGCGCAGAAGGTCCGCGTAATGCGCGACTGTGCCGACATGGCCCCAGTTCACCGCATCGGGGTCGGCGTGGAAATGATCATCGCTCAGCGCGGCAAGGCGGCCGAGCATGGCGTCAATCTCGGCTTTCTTGCTGACGAAGGCGGCAAGCGCGGCGGCCTGGTTGTTTTGGGTTTTCTCGGCGCGGGGCGGGTAAGTCATGGCGTGGTCTCCGGGTTCTGGGTTGCATCGTTTCGGTGCAATCAGAATCGCTCACCACGCCCCTGAAGTGTAGGTTAATCGTAGCAATATCATTGCTTTATGCTGCTCGCCCGACCATTGGGCGCAAATCAAGGAATCGGGCGGAATGGGACTATCGCGCCGGCAATATGCGGCGCATCGCGGCGTCAGCCACACCGCAGTGGGCAAGGCCATCGCCTCGGGGCGCATTACCCTTGAGCCTGATGGCAGCATCGACCCCGCCCGCGCCGACCGGCAATGGGACGCGCAGACCGATCCGGCCAAGCAGCGCGGCGTGCATGCCCGCGCCTTGGGCAGCGCCAGTGCCGCCCGCGCAGCAGCCGCGACACGACCGGTGCCGCGCGCCGCCATCGAGTCGATGGGCGAGACCCTGCGCGAAGCCGGCGCCGAACCCGATCCTGGCACGGGCGGTGAGGTGTCGTTCCTGCGCGCGCGGATGGCTAATGAGGTGCTGAAGGCCCAGACCGCCAAGGTGAAGCTGGCCAAGATGAAGGGCGAGCTGGTCGATCGGGCACGTACCACGGCCATGGTCTTCGATCTGGCGCGGCGCGAACGCGATGCCTGGCAGGGCTGGCCTGCGCGGGTGGCCGCGAACATGGCCGCCGATCTGGGCGTCGATGCGCATCAGATGGAGCAGGTTCTGGACAAATACCTGCGCAAACATTTGGCCGATCTGGCGGAGGTCAAGATTGAGCTTCGCTGATTTCGAGGGCGCCGATGATATCCGCAATGCCTGGCTGGCCGGCCTTGCTCCGGATCCGGCGCTCACCGTCTCGCAATGGTCGGATCGGCACCGGATCCTGTCCTCGCGCGCCGCCTCCGAGGCTGGACCCTATCGCACCGCCCGCACACCTTTCATGCGCGGGATCATGGATGCGCTCTCGCCCGGCGATCCGGTTCGCCGCGTGGTGTTCATGAAGGCAGCCCAGGTTGGTGCGACCGAGGGCGGCAATAACTGGATCGGGTTCTGCATGCATCAGGCGCCGGGACCATTTCTGGCGGTGCAGCCGACGGTTGATCTCGCAAAACGCCTGTCGCAGCAGCGGATCGACCCGCTGATTGAAGAAAGCCCGGAATTGCGCGAACTGGTGATGCCGTCGCGATCACGCGACAGCGGCAATACCATCCTCGGCAAGCGCTTTCCGGGCGGCCAGCTGATCCTGACCGGCGCCAACAGCGCCGTGGGCCTGCGTTCGATGCCGGCGCGCTGGGTGTTTCTGGACGAGGTCGATGCTTATCCGGGCGATCTTGATGGCGAGGGCGATCCCATTGCACTGGCCGAAGCCCGCACGATCAGCTTCGGGCATCGGGCCAAGGTGTTTCTAGCCTCGACGCCCACGATCACGGGCCTGTCGCGGATCGAACGGGAATATGAGATGAGCGATCAGCGCCGCTATCACCTGCCCTGCCCCCTTTGCGGCGCATTGCAATGGTTGAAGTTCGAGCGGCTGCAATGGGAAACCGGCCGGCCCGAGACCGTCGCCTATCTTTGCGAGCATTGTAACGAGCCGATCGAGGAACGCCACAAGACCTGGATGATGGACGAGGCAAACGGCGCCTGCTGGCAGGCCACGGCCGATGATGAAACCCGCGCCCGTGCCAAGGCCGCCGGCGTGGTCGGGTTTCACATCTCGGGGCTTTACTCGCCGCTGGGCTGGCTGAGTTGGGAAAGCATCGCGCGGGATTGGGAAACCGCGCAGGGCAATGACGCGGCGCTGAAAACCCTGAAAAACACGGTTCTAGGCGAGACATGGCAGGAACGCGGCGAGGCCCCGGACTGGCAGCGCCTCTATGAGCGGCGCGAGGATTGGCATCTGGGCGAGGTGCCCGAGGGCGCGCTGATCCTGACCGCCGGCGCGGACGTGCAGCGCGACCGGATCGAGATCGACGTCTGGGGCTGGGGCGCGAACCTTGAATCCTGGCTGATCGATCACGTCGTGCTGGAAGGCGACACGGCCCGCGAGGATGTGTGGAACGATCTGACCGAGTTTCTGGGCGAGACATGGCCGCATGCGAACGGGGCGCGGATGGCGCTGGCCCGGCTGGCGATCGACACCGGCGACGGCGCGACCACGGATGCGGTCTATGCCTGGGCGCGGGCCATGGGCCACGGGCAGGTGCTGGCGATCAAGGGCGTCGGTGGCTTTGACCGATCCACCCCGGTGGACGGGCCCACCTATGTCGATGTGACCGAGGGCGGGCGCAAGATCAGGCGCGGGGTGCGGCTGTGGAAAGTCGCAGGCGCGGTGTTCAAATCGGAAACCTACCGCTGGCTGCGCCTGTCGGCCCCGACCGACGAGGATCTGGCCGAGGGCACCGGCTGGCCGGCCGGCTTCCTGCATATCCCGCGCGGCACCACGGCCGAGTGGACCAAGCAACTGACCGCCGAGCAGTTGATGACCGTCAAAACCCGGCAGGGATTCCAGCGCCTCGAATGGCGGCAGACCCGCGACCGCAACGAGGCGCTGGACTGCCGGGTCTATGCCCGTGCCGCCGCCTGGCTGATGGGGATCGACCGCTGGGACGAGACCAAATGGGACGATCTGCGCGCGCAGGTCAGCCCCGGATCCGCTGATATGCGCCCGGCCGGGCAGCCGCATCGGCAATCAGTCAAACCGCCCCCGCCCCGACAGTCGGGCTGGATGGGCCCCAGATCGAGAGGTTCATGGTTCTGATGGCCTGGACGCATACTGAACTTGAGGCCCTGCGCCGGGCCTATGCCTCGGGCACCCTGCGGGTCAGCTATGACGGCAAAACGCTGGAATATGGCTCGGCCTCCGATCTGCTCAGCCGGATCCGCACGATCGAGGGCGAAATGTCCGCCGGCGCGGGCCGCCCCCTGCCCGTCGCCGGGTTTGCCAGCTTTCGGCGGAACTGATCATGGCGAAACCGACAGACACCACCCCGGACGTGCGCTGGGGAATGATGGATGCTGCGCTGGCCACAGTCGCGCCGCGTTCGGCCGCCCGGCGCTATGCCGCACGGGTCGCAATCTCGAATCTGCGCCGGGGATATGAGGCGGCGGCGCGTGGGCGCGGCACCTCGGGCTGGCAGGCCGGCAGCACATCGGCCGACGCCGAGATTTCCAGCGCCGGGGCCGCGCTGCGGGACCGGATGCGCGACCTCGTGCGCAACAACCCCATCGCTGCGCAGGCGGTGCAGGTGCTGGTCAACAATATCGTCGGCACCGGGATCCGGCCCCGCGCCGCGACGGCAGACCCCGTTCTGAACAAACAGGTCGATGATCTCTGGCGCGCATGGGCGGCGCGCTGCGATCAGCACGGGCACACGGATTTTCACGGGGTTCTCGGTCTGGCGGTGCGCCAGATGATCGAGGGCGGCGAGGTATTCGCCATCGCCCGGCCAGTGCCCCGCGCCGAGCGTGGCCGGGGCGTCCCGCTGCGTATCGAGTTGCGCGAGGCCGATCACCTCGACGGCGCACGGTTCGAGAGCCGCGCCGATGGGTCGCGGATTGATCAGGGGATCGAATATGACCGCAATGGCCGGCGCACCGGCTATTGGATGTTCCCCGATCATCCGGGCAGCAGATCGCCGGTTTTCGCGCGCCGCCTGGAGTCGGTTCGCGTGGCCGGTGATCAGGTCGCGCATCTGTTCGAGCGGCAGCGGGTCCAGAGCCGGGGCGTGCCATGGGGCGCACCGGCCATGCGCGCGATCCGCGACGTGGATGATTGGCAGCATGCCGAACTGGTCCGCAAGAAAACCGAAGCCTGCCTTGTCGGCATCGTCTTCGGCGCGGATGAAGATCAGCAATCGATCGCCCCAGTGATCGAGGACAGCATGGGCAACAGGGTCGAACAGTTCGAGCCGGGCCTGATCGCCTATGCGCGCGGCGGCAAGGACATAAAATTCAACCAGCCGACCTCGACGGCGGGCGTCTATGAATGGCACCGGACCCAGCTTCATATCATCGCGGCCGGGTTCCGCGTCCCTTATTCGATGATGACCGGCGATCTGTCGCAGGCGAATTTCTCATCCACCCGTGCGGGCCTCAACGAGTTTCGGCGCATGGTCGAACAGATCCAGTGGCAGACCGTCATCCCGATGTTCTGCGAGCCGATCTGGCGGTGGTTTATCGATGCGGCCCAGATACAGGGCCTGCTGCCCGATGACGGCGAAATCCTCGCCGAATGGGGGACGCCGAAATTCGAGAGCGTCAATCCGCTGCAGGATGCGCAAGCCGATCTGCTCGAGGTCCGCGCCGGGTTCTCGACCCTGCCGCAGCAGATCGCGCGGCGGGGCTACGACCCGGCCGAGATCATCACCGAATGGGCGGATTTCGCCAAGAAAGCCGACGCGGCCGGCCTCGTGTTCGACAGCGACCCGCGCAAGGTCACCAAGGCGGGCCTCGTGCAGAGTGCCGATCCGACCGCGCCCGGCGCGGATAATCAGGAGTAAATCATGGACACTGAACAAATCCTCGACCTGCCCGTGATCGGGCGGGCCGGCACCCTGCAATCTGTCGATGAGACAGCGCGCACATTCGAGGTGCTGTGGACCACAGGCGCGCAGGTGCGCCGCTATTCCTGGGCGCGCGACGAGGAATTTGACGAAGAACTGGTCGTGTCGGCGGATGCGATGCGGCTGGATCGGCTGAACAGCGGCGCGCCGTTCCTCAATTCGCACTCGTCCTGGAGCCTGCGCGACATTCTGGGCGTGGTCGAGGATGGATCGATCCGCATTGAGGGCGGCCAGGGCTTCGCCCGCATCCGCCTGTCCGAGCGCGATGAGGTGGAGCCGATCTGGCGCGATATCAAATCCGGCATCATCCGCAATGTCTCGGTCGGCTACCGCGTCCACAAGTTCGAGCGGGTGGCGAAACCCGACCGCACCGATGGCGGTCAGCGGGCGCTTTACCGCGCTATCGATTGGGAACCGCTGGAAATCTCTGCCGTCGCGATCGGGGCTGACCCCGGTGCCGGCATGCGATCCGAGGGCGGGCAGGCTGATGCCCGGCGCAACTCCTGCACCCTCGTGACGAGGGCAGGCAACGCGGCACCCGCCGCAGAAACCCCGAAAGGCAATGATATGACTGTCCAGAACACCACGGCGGGTGACGATGAAACCCGCACCGCCCAAACCCCGACGCAGACCCCTGCCGCCTCGGAAACGGCCCCGGCCGCGCCCGACGCGGAGGCTATCCGCGCGGCCGAACGCACCCGCGTCAGCACCATCATGACGCTCTGCGCCCGCCACGGGCTGGATGCAGCATTTCAAACCGACCTGATCGCGCGCGGCGTCTCGATCGGCGAGGCCCGCGAGGCCGTTCTCGACAAACTGGTCGAGGGCGATACCGCCGGCCGCACGGTCGAGACCGCCCCCGCACAGGCCCGCGGCACCGGCGCGACCGACGCTGCCTATCGCGATGCAGTCAGCGAGGCGCTGATGCACCGCGCCAATCCGGGCGCTGCATCCGTCTCGGATGCGGCCCGCGAGTTCCGAGGCCTGTCACTGATGGAAATGGCGCGGCACGCGCTGGAACGCGCCGGGATCCGCACCGCCGGCATGTCCAAGATGGAACTGGCCGGCGCGGCGCTGGGCCAGCAGCGTTCGGTTGGATATCACGCCACCGGCGATTTCCCGGCGATCCTCGCCAATGTCGCCGGAAAGACGCTGCGCGACTCCTATGCATCCACGCCCCGGACGTTTGCCGCCTGGGCGCGGCGCGCCACAATCACCGATTTCAAGCCGGTGAGCCGCACCCAGCTTGGTGGCGCACCTGACCTGCAAAAGGTGCTGGAATCGGGCGAGTTCCAATATGGGACGATCGGCGAGGGCAAGGAGGTCTATGCGCTGGCCTCCTATGGCCGGATCATCGCCATCACCCGGCAGGCGCTGATCAACGACGATCTGGACGCCTTCGCGCGCATCCCGGCTGCGTTTGGTGCATCGGCTGCCGATCTGGAATCGGATATTGTCTATTCGATCCTGATGCAAAACCCGGCAATGGCTGACGGCACCGCCCTGTTCCATGCCACCCACGGCAACCTGGGCAGCGCATCGGTGGTCTCGGAGGCGGCGCTGGCTGCCGCCTATCGCGCCTTCGGCCAGAAAAAGGGGATTGAGGATCGGCTGATTTCGATCCTGCCGCGCTTCATCCTCGTGCCGCCCGGAAGCCGCTCGGTCGAGGCGCGCAAGCAGGTCACCGCGACCACGCCGGGCAGCACGACGGGCGTCAATACCTTTGCAAACCGCCTGGAGGTGATCGAGGAACCGCGCCTGATCCCGGCTGCCGGTCAGGATCCGTGGTTCCTCGCCGCCGACCCCGCGCGCATCGATACCATCGAATACGCCTATCTGGACGGTCAGGAAGGCGTGTTCACCGAAACCCGCATGGGCTTCGAGGTCGATGGGATCGAGATCAAGGCACGCCACGATTTCGCGGCCAAGGCGATCGACTGGCGCGGCCTGTGGAAAAACCCCGGCGCGGCGGCGTGAGATCAGAGCGGGTTGAACAGATCGCTCAATCCGAGGTTACAGACCTTGGCGGCGGCGGGCCTCAGCCTTGATGTCGGTCATGGTCACACCCTCGGCGCGACCGCTGGCGATGCCTTCGTCCCAAAGCTGGCCGATCATCCGGCGGCTGCGCCATTCGCGCAGGGCCTCGCGCACCACCTCGCTGGAAGAGGCGTAGTCGCCGCTTTTGACCGCGTCTTGTAGCAACGCGGCGTGTTCGTTGGTGATCGAGATGCTGATCTTTGCGGTCATGGGAACCTCCGTCACCGCAAAAGTAGGAGTAAATCGCACCGGACACAAGAAACAGCACCCTGACCCTGACCAGCGCGGGCCGGATCACCCGTCCCGTTCGATCATCATTCCCCCGGTATTGGGAACATCGAAAGGAAATGTCATGAAAAACTTTATTGCGGCGGGAGACTCCATCACGGTCCTCGTGGACGATATCGCCATGGGCACCCCGATCACCGCGGGGACTGGCCAGATCATAGGCGGGATATTCGGTGTCGCTGCCAATAGCACCGGCCCGGTCGATATCGATGATGGCAGTTCAGTCGTTCTAAACCTGACCGGCATCTATGATCTCCCCAAGGCCCCGTCGCAGGCTTGGACCGTCGGCGCAAAGGTCTATTGGGACACGACCAACTACCGCTGCACTAGCGAGGCGGGTTCAAACCCCCTGATCGGCATTGCGGTCCTTGCAGTCGGCGCGACGGCCGCAGAAACCACCGGCCGGGTGCGCCTGAATGGCGTGGCGCTCTGATGACCGCCTTCGCCGCCGCCATAACCCTGATCTTCGCGGATCCCAACATGGCGCTGGACGTGACATGGCTGCCGGGCGGTGTTGCGCCCGGTGCCACCATCCGGGCAATCCGCAAGTCGCCGGATCATCTGACCAGCTATGGCGGCGCGCGGGTCTGGTCCGAGACCGTGCAGATCGACGTGATGGTCGCCGAAACCCCATCGATCGAGGCTGGCGATCATATCGTGATCGAGGGCGAGACATTCGAGATCCAGGGCAAGCCGATGCGCGACCGCGAGCGGTTGGTCTGGACGCTTGATCTGAGGCCCGCATGAAGCTGCGGGTCGAAATCAGCGATATCGCCGCACTGATGGCCGAGGAAGTGCGCGCCGGCGAAAGGGCCGTGCAATTTGCGATCAAGGATGCGGGCGAGGCCCTCAAATCAGCCTGGCGCGCGCAGGTGGTGGGCGCAGGCATGGGCCAGCGGCTGGCCCGGACAATCCGCTCCGAGACTTGGCCGAAGCACAAACACAGCATGAACGCGGCCTCAATGGTCTGGACGCGCGCGCCGGTTCTGATCGATGCCCATGACAGCGGCCCGCTGATCCGGGGCAAAAACGGGTTGTGGCTGGCGATCCCAACCGAGGCCGCCGGGAAGGCCCGCAGCGGCAAACGGCCCACGCCTGACGAATGGCGAGCCAAAACCGGCCTCAAGCTGATCTTTGTCCATCGCCGCGCCGGCCCCAGCCTGCTGATCGCCGAGGCGCGGCTGACTAAGCACGGACGGGCTGTCCCGTCGCGGTCCAAAACCGGGCGCGGGCTCACCTCCGTGCCGATCTTCCTGTTGGTCCCGCAGGTCAGGCTACGCAAGCGACTGGATCTCGAACGCCCCGCGCGGGCCGCTCTCAATGCCCTTCCGGGCGCAATCGTCTCGCGATGGGAACGGAACTCATGACCACAAAACGCGAAACCGTCCTGTCGGCGCTCTTCACGCTGCTGCAGGGACTCGGCGGCGGGGCTACAATCCTGCGCAACGAGGTTCTGCCCGAACGCATCCCGCCCGGCGGGCTTCTGATCCTGCGCGACGGAACGCCTGGCAATGCCGAGGTCACGCTCTCGCCGCTGCGCTATCATTGGCAGCACCGCGCCGAGGTAGAGTTGTTTGTGCGCGGTTCATCGAACCTTGAACTGGCGTTTGATGTGCTGGCCGAGCGCGTCGGGATGGCCATCGCCGCCGACCGGACGCTGGGCGGGGTCTGCGACTGGATCGAGACGGACGCGCCCGAGCCTGCCGATCTGGCCGTCGAGGGCGCGCCGAAGATCAAGGCCGCGGTGCTGATCCTGACCCTGCATTACACCAGCAACGACCCGCTGGCCTAACCCCTACCAAAGGAGACCACCATGGCACGCGCACAAGGCGCGCGGTCGCAACTCGCGGCCGCGTTCGAAACTGTCTATGGCACGGCCCCGGCCAGCGGCTTCACCCGCATGCCCTTCGCGGCCTCAACGCTCAGCGCGGAACAGCCGCTGCTGTCCTCGGAACTGCTGGGCTATGGCCGCGATCCTCTGGCCCCGATCAAGGACGCGATCACCTCCGACGGTGATCTGACCATCCCGATCGATGCCGAAGCGTTCGGGTTCTGGCTCAAGGCCGCCTTCGGTGCCCCGACCACTACCGGCGCATCGCCCGGCCCCTATACCCACGTCTTCCAGTCTGGGAACTGGACCCTGCCGTCCATGGCAATCGAGACCGGCATGCCGGAGGTGCCGCGCTATGCGATGTATACGGGCGTCATGGTCAACCAGCTTAGCTGGACCATGCAGCGGTCGGGGCTGCTGACCGCCATCGCCCAGCTTGTAGCGCAGGGCGAAACCGTCGCCAGCACATCGCAAGCCGGAACGCCGGCCGGCCTCGATCTGATCCGCTTCGGAAACTTCAATGGCTCGATCAAACGCGACGGCGTGCCGCTGGGCAATGTGATCTCGGCGCAGATCACCTATGCCAACAACCTCGACCGGATCGAGACCATCCGCAGCGATGGCATGATTGACGGGGCCAACCCGACCATTGCCGCGCTCACCGGCCAGATCGAGGTCCGCTTTGCCGACATGGTGCTGATGAACCAGGCCATCGCCGGCACCGATTGCGAGTTGGAGTTCGGCTATACGCTGATCTCCGGCGAAAGCCTCACGTTCACCGCACATGCGGTCTATCTGCCCCGCCCCCGTGTCGAGATCAGCGGGCCGCAGGGCGTGCAGGCCACGTTTGACTGGCAGGCCGCCCGCGACCCCGACACCGGCCGCATGTGCACCATCACACTCACCAATGATATTGCGAGTTACTGACCATGATCCGTCTGAACCTGTCTGCCGAGCCGCGCTGGCTCGATCTGCTGCCCGGCCTGCGACTGCAGGTGGCCCCGGTTACCACCGCGATCATGGCCTCGGCCCGCGCCGATGCCAGCCTTGAGGGGCTGGACGAAGATGCGCCGAAGGAGGTGCTGGCGGTTGCCATGGCGCAGGCCGTCGCCCGCCGCGTCGTCACCGATTGGGAGGGCGTCGGCGATGATGAGGGCGCGCCCCTTCCGGTGACGCCGGAAGGGATCGACGCGCTGCTGAACATCTGGCCGGTGTTCGAGGCGTTTCAGGAGCAGGTTCTGGGGCCGCATCTGGTTTTGGAATCAGAAAAAAACGGCTGACCGCCCTCGCCGAATGGCATTTCGGCGGGGGCGATCGGTATTGCGAGGCCTGCCCTGCGCGCTGCGATGATTGCCCGGCGCGGCTGAACCAGCCCCAGACGCATGAGGGCTGGCAGGTCTGGGATCTGGTCGGCCGGATCGGCGGGCAGACACGGGCAATCCCCGGCGCGATGCTGGGCTGGGATATGGGCGCGGCGCTGGATATGGGCCGCGCCCTTGGCATTTCGCCGCTGGCGGTCGCCGAACTGCTGCCGGTGATCGAGACAATCATGGTCCGCAAAACCAACGAGCAGATCAACAAGGAAGGCGGCGATGGCTGAAAAGAAGGTTTCCGTTCGGCTGGTGGCCGAGAACGGCCGCCGCGTCCGGGCGGAACTGGAAGGCATCGGCGATGCCGGCGCGCGCAGCTTCCAGAAGCTGACGAAGGAGGTGGATGCCACCGGCGTCATGCTGCGCCGGCTGGCTGGCATTGCGGCCGGGGCGTTCTCGATCCGGCAGGTGGTGCAATATGCCGACACCTGGACCGATCTGCGCTCGCGGGTCGATCTGGCCACCGGATCGCAGAAAAAGGGCGCGGCCGTCATGGAACGGCTGGCCGATATGGCCCGGCGCACCTATTCCAGCCTCGACCAGACAACCGAGTCGTGGATCTCGAACAGCACCGCGCTACGCGAGTTGGGCCTGTCCACCGCCGAAAGCCTCGATTTTACCGAGGCGCTGAACAACGCCATGGTCGTTTCCGGCGCGCGGGCGGAACGCGCGTCGGCGGTTCAATATGCGCTGTCTAAGGCCATGGCGACCGGAACCCTGCGCGGCGAGGAACTCAACCGGATCATCGAGAGCGGCGGCAGGCTGGCCGAACTGCTGGCGGCCGAACTCGGCACCACGGTTTCCGGCCTGCGCCAGTTGGGGCCGCAGAACAAAATCACCGGCGATGTGATCCGCACGGCGCTGGTCGGCAATCTGGAATTGCTGCGCGAGGAAGCCGACAGCATGCCCGCCACCATCGGCGATGCCTTCACGCTGATCGGCAACGCCGCGCTTCGGCTGATCGGTTCATGGGACGCGCTTCTGGGCGCATCCTCGATGGTCGCGGATGTGCTGATCATGGTGGCCGACAACCTCGAACGGCTAGCCTCGATCGGGGTGGCCTTCGCAGCCTTTATGGCCGGGCGCTGGGTCGCGGCCTTCGTCGCGGCCCGCATCGCCACGTTCAGCCTCGCCACCGCGCTGACCGCCCTGCGCACCGCCCTGATCCGCACAGGGATCGGTGCGGCCATCGTGGCGGCCGGCGAGTTGATCCACCAATTCAGCAAGCTGGTCTCGGCGGTCGGCGGGATCGGTGAGGCGTTCCGGCTGCTGGGCGGTCTCGCGCGCGAGGTCGGGCAGCGTATCGGCACCTCGTTTCAAGCGGCTTTTGCGCTGCTCGGCGCGGCATGGGAAGGCTATCGCGCGCTGGTATTCACGGTTCTGGAGGCCATCGTGAAGGGCACGGCGAGCGCCGTGGACCGATATATCGCGATCTGGGCGGGCGCGTTTGAGGCGGTCAAGGCGGTCTGGGGCAAGCTGCCCGGTGCCATCGGTGACTTTGCCTTTCAGGCGGCGAACGGGCTGATCGCAGGCGTCGAGGCAATGCTGAACGGCGTCGTGACCCGGATCAATAATTTCATCGGCGGGATCAACAACGCTCTGTCCATGCTGCCCGATTGGGCGGTCGGCGAAGGCGGCGCGCAGATCGGGCTGCTGGACCCGTTCAATCTCGGACGGATCACCAACCCGTTTGAAGGCGGGGCCTCTGCTGCCGGATCTTCGGCCGCCGAGGCATTCAGCGCCGCATTCGGCCAGACCTATATCGAGGCCCCCGATCTGTTCGGCGGCCTCGCCGATCAGGCAAGCGCCGCAGCGGCCGGCTATCTCGTTGCGGCCGGCGAACTGGCAGCCGCGACGGTTGCGCCGCTGGAAAGCTGGCAGGCGCTTCAGGATGCGGTCGCAACCACCGGCGAGGACGGGGCCGACGCCCTGGACGATGCCGCAGGTGCGGCTGATCGTGTGGCGGGGGCGCTGGACAAGGCTGGCGGTGCCGCAGGGCGCGCGGGCGCGTCTGGCAAAAAAGCAGGCCGGGACACAAAAAAAGGCGCGGATGAGGCGAAACTCGGCTGGGATGCGGTCGCGGCCTCGCTCTCCGACTATGCCGACAAGGCCCAGAACATCGGCGGCGATATCGGCAGCGCCCTGGTGAACGCATTTCAGGGTGCTGAAAACGCGATCGGCGAGTTCGTCAAGACTGGGAAGCTGTCGTTCAGCGACCTCGTAACCTCGATGCTGGCCGATATGGCAAAGCTGGGCGCGCGGCGCTTCCTGCTCGGCCCGCTGGCCGGCGTCCTGTCCGGGTTCATGCCGGGCCTCGGCGGCCTGTCGGCCAGCATCCTGCATTCCGGTGGGATGGTCGGCAGCAGCGGGCCGAGCCGTATGGTTCCGGCCATGGCATTTGCAGGCGCGCCCCGCATGCACAACGGCGGCTGGGCGGGGCTGCGTTCGGATGAGGTGCCCGCGATCCTGCAGAAGGGCGAGCGGGTTCTCTCGCGCCGCGAGGCGGCGGGCTATGGGCAGGGCGTCACCGTCAATATCGCTGCGCGCGATGCAGAGTCGTTCCGCCAGTCCCGCGCCCAGATCGGGGCCGATATCGCCCGCGCCGTCGCGATGGGCCGGAGAGGTATGTAATGGCGTTTCACGATATCCGGTTCCCGGACAACATCAGCCGGGGCGCTCGGGGCGGGCCAGAGCGGCGCACCCAGATCGTTGAACTGGCCTCGGGCGACGAAGAGCGCAACGCGTCATGGGCGAACAGCCGGCGGCGCTATGACGTGTCCTATGGCATCCGCCGCACTGACGATCTGGCCGCCGTCGTGGCTTTCTTCGAGGCCCGCAACGGGCGGCTGCATGGGTTCCGGTTCAAGGACTGGTCGGATTACAAATCCTGCGCACCATCGGGCATGCCGGCCGCAACAGATCAGGTGATCGGCACCGGCGATGGCAGCCAGACCGAGTTTCAGCTTGTGAAGCGATACACCTCTGGCGCGCAAACTTGGGTCCGCACGATCACCAAGCCGGTGGCGGGCAGCAGCATCATCGCGGTGAATGGCTCGCCCTTGGCATCGGGCTGGACCTTGGACAGCGCCACCGGGATCGTAACCTTCTCCGCAGCCCCCGGCCCTAGCATCGCCATCACCGCCGGCTTTGAATTTGATGTGCCGGTGCGCTTTGACAGCGATGCGCTCGACGTGACGCTTGATATCGAGCGGCTCGGCTCGATCACCTCAATCCCGCTCGTGGAAATCCGCCGGTGATATCAGCCCTCGCCAATCAGCGCCCGCGCGTCCTTGATGCGCAGAAACAGCGTCATCGGCTCCAGCACCGTCTCGGCAAAACCGGCCTCGATGTAGAAAGCCTTGGCGCGATCATTCAGGGCGTGAACCAGAATGGCGGCGATGCCCACCTCATGCGCCGCCGCCGTGATCCGCAGCACCGCATCGCGCAGAAGGGCCCGGCCGAGACCATTGCCCTGCTCGGACACATCCACCGCCAAACGCCCCAGCACGATGACCGGGATCGGGTCGGGCATGTTCTGCCGCAGTCTGCGCGGTGCCAGATCATGGCTGACCGATCCGGCCGCCAAGGCATAGAAGCCCACAACCCGCTGGTCCCGGCACAGCACATAGGTCCGCGACGCGCCAGACACATGGTTGGCGCGGGCCTTGCGTTTCAGCCAAGTATCAAGTGTCGGTGCCCCGGATGCGAAGTTGTCGATCAGATGATCGTCACTCAGCGGCTCGGGCGCTCGCAAGGGCTGCATATCCCGCGTCACGTCTCCCATGGCGCGGGGGTGGCCAGCAGCTTGCGCAGCCGTTCATTCGGCGCAGGCGGGGCATCGAGCTGTGCCATGAAGGCGCTGAACTGCGCGGCGTCCAGCCGGAATGCGGTGCGGTCGAGCAACGCATCCTCAGCCGCCTGGCGACTGGCCTCCATCATGAATTCCGAGCGATTCTTGCCGAGGGCCGCTGCGGCACGGTCGATCAGATCGCGGTCACGCGGGGTGACGCGAAGATTGATCAGCGAGCGACGCGGGGCGTCCTCCTTGGATGTCACGGCGACCATGGCGCGCCCTCCTGCGATGAACTGAACCATAATGTAAAGACACACGCTTTACATTTCAAGCTGCGACTGGACCAGACGATGAAAACCCTCTCCCCTGCCCTGCAGGCGCATCTGGACGATGGCACGACCACGCTGGCGTGGTGCTGGAGGATCACCCGCGCTGATGGAATGACCCTCGGCTTTACCGATCACGACCGGGCGCTGGCCTTTGGCGGCACAGATTATGAGCCGGAAAGCGGGCTGACCGCATCGGAAATCCGCGCCGGGTCCGATCTGTCGGTGGATTCGCAGGATGCCGAAGGCGCGCTGACCTCGGATCGGATCACCGAGACCGATATTATCGACGGGCGTTGGGACAATGCGCTGGTCGAGGTCTGGCGGGTGAACTGGAATGCGCCCGGCCAGCGGGTGCTGATCCGGCGGGGCGCGATCGGTGAATTGCGGCGCGGCCGGGCGTCATTCGTGGCCGAGGTTCGCTCCATGGCGCATGTTCTGGGCCAGACGCTGGGCCGGGTCTATCAGGGCACTTGTGACGCCGCGCTGGGCGATGCGCGCTGCGGCGTCAATCTCAATGACCCAGCCTATAGCGGCGCAGGCGTGGTGGTCGATCCCATCCGCGACCGGGCCTTCACAGCCTCTGGAATCAGTGGGTTTGCCAATGGCTGGTTCGCCTTCGGGCATCTGGAATGGACCGCCGGGCCGAATTCAGGCCGCGCGGCCGAGATCATGCTGCATGAACTGGCCTCGGGCGTGGTCACGATCACGCTGCTGGAAGCGCCCGTGCGCGCGATCGACACGGGGCACGGGTTCACGATCCGCGCCGGCTGCGACAAACGCGCCGAGACCTGCGCGGCCAAATTCGCCAATATCGTCAATTTCCGGGGCTTCCCGCATATTCCGGGGCAGGACACGGTTCTGCGTTACGCCTCAGCCGATGGCGGCCATGAAGGGGCCGTCCTGTGAGGCCCGCCGATCCTCGACGCGTCATTGCCGCCGCACGCGGCTGGCTGGGCACGCCCTATCACGATCAGGCCAGCGTCCGGGGCGTTGGCTGCGACTGCCTCGGGCTGGCGCGCGGCATCTGGCGCGAGGTGGTCGGGTCCGAGACCCTGCCCGTCCCGCCCTACAGCCGCGATTGGGGCGAGACCGGCACCCGCGAGATGCTGGCCGACAGCGCCGCGCGGGTGATGATCCACATCGACCCGATTGATGCCAGCCCCGGCGCGGTGGTCCTGTTTCGCATGCGCGCGGGCGCCATCGTCAAACATGTCGGGATCCTGACCGGGCCTGACAGCTTCATCCACAGCTATGAGCGGCTCGGCGTGATCGAGGAACCGCTGACCGCGGCATGGCGCAGGCGCATTGCCTTCGCCTTCCTGTTTCCGCGCCCGGCCACGAGTTCAGTCTCGGCCCGGCGCAAGAAGAAATCCTGATCCATGGCAACCATTGTTCTCGGCGCAGTCGGCGCGTCCATTGGCGGCGGATTTGGCGGCGCAATCCTCGGATTTTCCGGCGCAGCCATCGGCGGCATGATCGGCTCGACCATCGGCTCGATGGTGGACAGTTGGATCGTCTCGGCGCTGGCCCCCGGCCAGAAGATCGAGGGGCAGCGCATGAACAGCCTGCGCATGACTTCGGCGACCGAGGGCGTCGTGATCCCGCGCCTTTATGGGCGCATGCGGCTGGGCGGAAATATCATCTGGGCCACCGATTTCCGCGAGGAAGCCAATACCAGCCGCCAAGGCGGCGGCAAGGGCGGCGGGCCGAAGGTCACCACCACCGAATACACCTATTTCGCCAGCTTTGCCGTGGGATTGTGCGAGGGACCGATCACCGGCATCGGTCGCATCTGGGCCGATGGCGAGGTGGTCGATCTCAGCGACCTGACATGGCGCTGGTATTCGGGCGACGAAACGCAGACCCCGGATCCCTTCATTGCGGCGAAGATGGGCGCGGGCCATGCCCCAGCCTATCGCGGCACCGCCTATGCCGTATTCGAGGAACTGCCGCTGGCGCGTTTCGGCAACCGCCTGCCGCAACTGTCCTTCGAGGTGTTCCGGCCACTGGCCGATGATGACACGGCCGAGGGGATCGTGCCGGCCGTCACCATCATTCCGGCCTCTGGCGAGTTTGCCTATGCGACCAGCACCGTGCGCAAGGGAGAGGGCGGCGACAGCGCGGCCGAGAACGTGAACGCCATGGCCGGCAGCGCCGATATGGCGGTCTCGCTCGACCGGCTGGAATTCATGGTGCCGGCCATTGAGAGCGCCTCGCTGGTGGTGTCGTGGTTCGGTGATGATCTGCGGGCGGGGAACTGTTCGATCCGGCCCAAGGTCGAAATGGCCGAGAAAACCACGACGCCGGAATGGCAGGTGAACGGGATCGGGCGCAGCGCCGCACAGGTGGTCAGCCATCAGGACGGCAAGCCCGTCTATGGCGGAACCCCGGCAGATTTTTCGGTTGTCGAGGCGATCCGCGACATGAAGGCGCACGGGCTTCGGGTGACCTTCTATCCGTTCCTGATGCTCGACGTGCCGGCCGGTAACACCCTACCTGATCCCTACAGCGACAATGCCGCCGCCATCGGCCAGCCGGTGCTGCCTTGGCGGGGGCGGATTACCTGCTCGCCCGCCGCTGGCTTCGCGGGGACCGTGGACAAGACCGGCCCGGCCGCCGCGCAGGTTGCCGCCTTCTTCGGCAATGCACAGCCTTCGGATTTCTCGGTTTCCGGCGAAAATGTGACATGGATCGGCGGCGCGGATTGGGGCTTTCGCCGCATGATCCTGCATTACGCCCACCTCTGCGCGGCGGCGGGCGGCGTGGACGCCTTCCTGATCGGCTCGGAAATGCGCGGGCTGACCCAGATCAGGTCCGGGGCTGCGACCTATCCGGCTGTGCAGCAATTCTGCGATCTGGCCGGTGCCGTGCGGTCGATCCTTGGGCCGGGCACCAAGATCAGCTATGCCGCCGACTGGTCGGAATATTTCGGGCACCATCCCCAGGACGGCAGCGGCGACGTGTTTTTCCACCTCGACCCGCTCTGGGCGGATGCCAATGTCGACTTCATCGGAATCGACAATTACATGCCGCTCAGCGACTGGCGCGACGGCTGGGATCACGCGGACGCGCAGGCATGGCCCTCGATCTACGACCGCGCCTATCTGCAGAGCAACATCGCCGGTGGCGAGGGGTTTGATTGGTTCTATGCCAGCGAGGCCAACCGGATCAGCCAGACCCGGACGGCCATCACAGACGGCGTAGGCAAGCCTTGGGTGTTCCGCTTCAAGGATATCCGCGCGTGGTGGTCAAACCCGCACCACAACCGCCCCGGCGGCAGCGAGGCCGCATCGCCGACCGCATGGGTGCCGCAGTCAAAGCCGATCTGGTTCACGGAACTCGGCTGCCCGGCCGTGGATCGCGGCACCAACCAGCCCAACGTGTTCTACGACCCGAAATCCTCCGAGTCGTTTTTCCCGCATTTCTCGCGGGGCTGGCGCGACGATGCGATCCAGCGGGCCTATCTGGAAGCGACCTATCTGTTCTGGAAGGATCCGGCCAATAACCCGGCCTCGACCGGATATGCCGGGCGCATGGTTAATGTCGCCGAGTGCGCTGCCTGGACATGGGATGCGCGGCCCTATCCGTTCTTCCCCGAATTGTCGGACCTCTGGGCCGATGGCGAGAACTGGCGGCTGGGTCACTGGCTGACCGGCCGGCTGGGTGCGGTGTCGCTGGCGGCGCTGGTGCGCCACCTCTGCCTGCGGGCCGGGCTTCACGATGCGTGGATCGATGTCTCAAACCTGACCGGCGCGGTGGACGGATATGTAATCTCGGCGCTGGAATCGCCTCGGACCTCGATCACCATGCTGGCGCGGCATTTCGGGTTTGATGCGGTCGAGAGCGAGGGCCGGATCCGCTTCGTGATGCGGGGCAGCGCCCCGGTGGCGGTGATCGCGCCCGATGCCATGGTGTCCGCCGGATCGGGCGATGTGATGGACCTGACGCGCGGGCAGGAAACCGAACTGCCGCAGGCCCTGAAATGGCAGGTCGCGCGCGCCGACGAGGATTATGACGGCATCACCGTCGAATCCCGCCGCATCACGCCTCAAAGCAGCCGGGTCTCATCCGACAGCTTCCCGATGGCGGTGCCGCCCGAGGAAGCCGATCGGCGCTGCCGCCGGGCGCTGATGGAGGCATGGGTCGGCCGCGAGACCGGATCCTTCCGGCTGCCGCCCTCCATGCTGGCGCTGGATCCGGCTGATGTGATTCTGCTCGATCATGACGGGAGGCTGGCGGAAATGCGCATCCTGACCGCATCGGATGCCGAGGCGCGCGGGATCGAGACCATCCGTCAGGACCGCGCCGCCTATGATCTGCCGCCGGGCAGCCCGCGCGCGGCGCATCTGGCCCGGCCGGTGGTGTTCGGCGCGCCGTTGGTGGAGATCATGGATCTGCCGCAACTGCGCGAGGATCATGCGCCACACCACCCGCTGATCGCGGCCTATGCGCGGCCGTGGCCCGGTGAGATGGCCGCATATCGCAGCCCCGAGGATTCGGGATTCGAGTTGCTGACCACGTTCAGCAGCCGGGCGCGCATCGGTGCTCTGGTCTCGGATCTCTATGCCGGGCCAACCTCGCGCTTCGATCATGGCAACTCGGTCTATCTGGAACTGCTGACCGGCACGCTGGAAAGCGTGACCGACCTGCGGCTGTTCGGCGGCGAGAACGCCTTGGCCATCGAGCAGCCCGGCGGGGCCTGGGAGATCCTGCAATTCAGCGCGGCCGAGCTGCTGGCACCCAGCCGCTATCGCCTCTCGCGCCTGCTGCGCGGTCAGCGGGGCACCGATGCGGATATGGCCCCGATGGTGCCAACCGGCGCGCAGGTGGTGGTGCTGGATGCGGCGCTGGCCCCGCTGCCGGTCAACGAGGCCGATCTGGGCCTGCCGTGGAACTGGCGCATCGGCCCGGCGGCAAAGCCAGTCAGCGACGACAGCTATACCGCCCTGCCCTTCACCCCGCGCGGCGTCGGGCTGCGGCCGTTCTCGGCGGTCCATGTCGAACAGCCATGGCGCAGATCGCGGGTGCCCGGTGATCTGACCATCCGCTGGGTGCGGCGCGATCGATCGCTGGCGGCGGATAACTGGAACGCGGTCGAGGTGCCCCTCTCCGAAGCCAGCGAGTCTTGGCAGGTCGAGATCCTCGACGGGGCAACCGTCAAGAGATCCTTGACCACTGCGACCAACGCCGCCGTTTACACCGCCGCGCAGCAGGTTGCCGATTGGGGCGCGCTGCTCGGCCCCGGCGCATCGCTCACCATCAGCATTGCCCAGATCGGGCAGGCCTTCGGCGTGGGCGCGGCCCCCGTCACCACTCTCTGGTTCTAAGCAGGAGACCTCCATGCCTGACACAACAGCGCACCTCGCGCTGCCCTTCATCATGGCCGCACAGGCCCAGAAGCACATCACCCATAACGAGGCCCTGCAGCTGCTCGACGGCATCGTGCAGCTTGCGGTTCTGGACCGCGACCGGGCCGCGCCGCCCGCCAGCCCGGCCGAGGGCGACCGCTATATTCCGGCCAGTGGCGCGACGGGCGCATGGGCGGGCTGGGACGGCAGCATTGCCTATTGGATCGACGGCGCCTGGATGCGGATCTTGCCCGCGCCCGGCTGGCTGGCCTGGATCGAGGCGGAAGCGCAGCTGGTGGTCTGGACCGGCAGCACCTGGCTCCCGGTGGTCGATGCCATGGGTTTCATCGCGCAAGCCGCCGCCGTGGCCGTTGCGAAAGAGGCAAACGGCGCCAGCACCGGCATGGCGGTGCGGGAGGAAACTCTCACCGGCCTTTCCGGCGCCTCGGTCGAGAGCACCATCCGGATCCCGAACCGCGCCATCGTGCTGGGGGTCTCGACGCGCACCATCACCGCGGTGCTGGGCGCCAGTTCCTATGATTGCGGCATCGCCGGCGAGCCTTCCAAATTCGGCGGCTCGCTCGGCGTGGCCGTGGGCAGCAGCAATATCGGCGTCATCGGCCCCACCGCCTTCTATACCGACACGCCCGTGCGTCTCACCGCCAATGGCGGCGGTTTCACCGGCGGATCGGTGCGCATCGCCATCCATTACCTGACCTGCGGCGCGCCGGGTTGAGCCCATGGGAGAGGACTTCATGGACACCATCCGCGACTGGTGGGGCGCGATCATGGCGGCGACCGGTCTCGGCGTCTGGCTGATCCGCCTTGAGGGTGCCAGCAAGACGGCGCTGCGCGAAGTCGAACGGCTGGAAAAGCAACTCGACGCCGACCGCAAGGCCATCTCCGAGACCCGCCGCGAACAGAACGAGATGCTCCGCGAGATGCGCGCCGACATCAAACGCCTGCTGGAACGCAGCGGACCCGCCCGAGACTGAACCTCCCCACAATCCAATCAGCCCAGCCCCGCCATCGCGCGGGTTTTTTCTTTTGGAGAGACAGCATGAGTTTCTATCAGCACTGGCAAAATGTTCCGGCGAATGCCTGGCACTGGCCGAATTTCTCACCGGCCGAGATCGCCTGTCGCGGCACCGGCAGGATCCAGATCAATGAGGATGCGCTGGACAGGCTGCAGGAGTTGCGCGTGACTTTGGGCAAGCCGCTGATCGTGAACTCGGCCTATCGCAGCCCCGAACACAACAGGCGCATCGGCGGGGCCAAGGCATCGAAACACCTCGACGGCACTGCCTTCGATATCTCGATGGCGAACCACGACCCGGAGACCTTCATCGCCGCCGCCCGCAAGGCCGGGTTCAAGGGTGTCGGCACCTATCCCCGCTCCAATTTCGTCCATATCGACACCGGCCCTGCCCGGGTCTGGGGTGAGCCCTTCCCGGCGCGCGTCAGCCGCTTCGCGCCGGATGCTGCCCCGGCCCGCGAGCACCTGGCCGACAGCCGCACCATGAAGGGCGGCGGGGCCGCAGGCGTTGGCACGGTGGGCGCGGCTGGCGTCGAGGTGGTGCGTGATGCGCTGGCCGAGGCGCAGGGCGCGGTGCAACCGCTAATCGGTCACCTCGACACGCTGCGCTGGCTCTTCGTCGCGCTGGCATTGGGCGGCATTACGGTGACGATCTATGCCCGGCTGGACGACTGGAAACGGGGGCGGCGATGATCGCCGTTCTCGCCTCGCTGTGGTGGCGGACTTTGCCCTGGCTGGCCCTGGCCGCCGCCATCCTGCTCTTCATCCTCGGCGCGCGCCGAACCGGCGAGAAAGCCGGGCGCGCGGCCGAGCGGCTGGAAAACTTTGAGAGGACGAACAATGCGCGTCAAAGGATGCTGGAGGCCGGGGCTGATGGCCCTCGCGACCGTGATGATCTCCTTGACCGGCTGCGCGAGGGTCGCTTCTGACCACGTCGCCTGCCCGCCCGTGGTTGAGTATCCCGCCGCGTTCCAGCGCCGCGCGGCCGCAGAGGTCGAGGCGCTGCCGACCGGGTCGGCACTCGAGACCATGCTAGCCGATTATCACGTCCTGCGACGCCAGGCAGCAGCTTGCAGGTGAAGGCCGGGCCGGGCATCAGCCGGCAGGAAGCACTGAGCGCCTCGACCGCAGCAGCGCGCCCGGCCCGGTTCACGGGTTTCACGGTTTCAAAAAACGGCAGGGATTCGCTGCAGGCCGATGATCGCACGGGATGCCCGATCTGTCGCGCATGAAAATGGGCACAGTTGTGCACTTAGCCTGTGCCATCGCGGCGATCTGTCCTCCAATTGTGGAGGGTGTTGCCGGAGGCAGACACCGGCGACTCCATCGCGCCTCAGACAGATGGCTTCCGGTGCCTCGCGGAAGTAGGCGTATCAAAATATTCACACGCTGAATGAACGTATGAATATTTTTGACTGATTGACTTCAGCATGATACGAAAGGGCGTCGAGTATAAGAAAAGGGCGAATCACCGTTGGATGTCAATCGGCACGCAACTTTGACCCCCTTTCGGCGCCCAATAATGACCCCGCTTGGTCAGCACGGGTAGCTGGCCCGATGCGGTGTAGCCTCCATACAGCGCAACCGGATCGGGCCAGCGGCGTCTCGGTCATTCCCGCGTCTTGAAGCGCCAGCTCTCGTTGCCGGTCTCGACGATGTCACAGTGATGGGTCAGTCGGTCGAGGAGCGCCGTTGTCATCTTCGCGTCTCCGAAGACGGTCGGCCATTCGCCGAAGTCGAGGTTCGTCGTCACGATGATCGAGGTGCGTTCGTAAAGGCGACTGATGAGGTGGAACAGGAGCTGGCCACCCGTC
>NZ_FTMK01000023.1 GCF_900156255.1 Paracoccus thiocyanatus | reverse complement strand
CGGGGGATCTCTCCGCCAGAGCCTCGAACACCCGCAGCCAGACCCCGGATTTCGCCCATCGGTTGAACCGGTTGTAGATCGTGGTCGAAGGACCGTAGCGTTCCGGCAGGTCCCGCCAGGGCGAGCCGGTCCTGAGTACCCAGAAGATACCGTTCAGCACCCGCCGGTCATCCACCCGCGCCACCCCACGCGGCTTGTTCGGCAGAAGCGGGCGGATCAGTTCCCATTCAAAGTCCGTCAGATCGAAACGCGCCATCCTGAACCCTCCATAGGTCCAGTGAATCACGCCGGCCATCATAACGGAATCCCGTTTATGAGTTCACAGCCTAGGCCGAAATCCGCCAGCAGCCAGCCCCCGCCCAAGCCCCTGGTCATGGGGCATGCGGGCTGACGCCATCGGGGCTTGGCGCGGTCAATCCTGCGGATCGGCGTCGATCTGGGCGGCAAAGGCCGCGCCGAAGCGTTCCAGCCGCGCCGCGTCCAGATAGCGCGACAGGTCGCGCGGCCGGTCCTGGGCGATGCGGCGCAGGGTGGAATTGCCCACCGACAGCGGCTTTTCCGTCCCGTCTTCGCCCCGCGCCAGCCGGGACTGCGCCTCGGCCAGCCGGTCGAAAAGGGCGCCTGCCGCCTGGCCGGCCAAGGCCCGGCGCGCGGGATGCATGGGCGCCACCTCGCCGGCAATCACGCGCAGGAACTCGTCGCCATAGCTGTCCAGCTTTTTCGCGCCGACGCCGTTCACGCGCGCCATCTCGTCCAGCGTCTGGGGCCGCGTCTGCGCCATCTCGATCAAGGTGCGGTCGGGGAAGATGACATAGGCCGGGACCCGCGCCGCCTCGGCCAGGGCGCGGCGCTTGGCTTTCAGCGCCGACAGCAGCGGCGCGTCCTCTTCGTCGACCGAGGCGCGCACGACCACGGCGGGCCGCGCGCGGGTCATGGCGTCGCGGCGCAAGGTAATGCGGGCTTCGCCGCGCAGAACCGGATGGGCGGCGGCGGTGATCGCCAGGCCGCCATGGCGTTCCGGGTCGGGGCGGATCAGGTCGCGGCCCAGCATCTGCCGGATCACCGCCTGCCATTGCGGCTTGGCCATGTCGCGCCCGACGCCAAAGGTCGGCAGCCGGTCATGGCCGCGCTGGCCGATCCGGTCGGTCATGGTGCCGGTCAGAACGTCGATGACATGGCCCGCGCCATAGGTCTGGCCGGTGCGCAGGATGGCCGACAGCACCTTTTGCGCCGCTTCGGTCGCGTCGAAGCATTCGGGCGGGTTGTCGCAGATGTCGCAATTGCCGCAGGGCGCGGCCTTTTCGCCGAAATAGGACAGCAGGGCCATGCGCCGGCAGGCGGTCGCCTCGGCCAGGCCCAAAAGCGCGTTCAGCCGCGCATGGTCGGCGGCCTTGCGCTCGGGCGGGGCCAGCCCTTCGTCGATCTGGCCGCGGCGCAGGCGGATGTCGTCGGGGCCGTAAAGCGTCAGCGTCTCGGCCGGGGCGCCGTCGCGGCCGCCGCGGCCGATTTCCTGGTAATAGGCCTCGATGGATTTCGGCAGGTCGGCATGGGCGACCCAGCGGATATCGGGCTTGTCGATGCCCATGCCAAAGGCCACGGTCGCCACCACGATCAGCCCATCCTCGCGCTGGAACCGCCCCTCGACCTCGCGGCGGGCCTGGGCCTCCATGCCGCCGTGATAGGCCACGGCGGCCAGCCCGGCCTGGTTCAGCGCCGCCGCCAGCGTCTCGGTCTTGGCGCGGGTGCCGCAATAGACGATGCCCGACTGGCCGCGGCGGGCGGCGGCGAAATCCAGGATCTGCCGGCGCGGCCCGTCCTTGGGCTGAAAGGCCAGGTGGATGTTCGGCCGGTCAAAGCCGCGCAGGAAGATCTGCGGCTGCGCGCCGTCGAACAGGCGCTTGACGATTTCCTCGCGCGTTTCGGCATCGGCGGTGGCGGTAAAGGCGGCCAGCGGCACCGACAGCGCCCGGCGCAATTCGCCCACGCGCAGGTAGTCGGGGCGGAAATCGTGACCCCATTGGCTGACGCAATGCGCCTCGTCCACGGCGATGGCCTGGACGCCGGCGCGGCGCAGCATCGGCACCGTCGCGCCCGAGGCCAGCCGTTCCGGCGCCATGTAAAGCAGCCGCAATTCGCCGGCGGCCATGGCGCGCAGAACCTCGGTGTTTTCCTCGTCCGAATTGCCGCTGGTCAGGGCGGCGGCGGCCACCCCCGCCTCGGTCAGCGCGCGGACCTGGTCGCGCATCAGGGCGATCAGCGGCGAGATAACCACCGTCAGCTCGTCGCGCATCAGCGCCGGCAGTTGATAGCACAAAGACTTGCCGCCGCCGGTCGGCATGATCGCCAGCACGTCGCGGCCCGCGGCCACGGCATCGACGATTTCTTCCTGCCCCGGCCGAAAGGCGTCGAAGCCGAAGACCTGCCGCAGAAGGGGCGCGGCCGACATCTAAAGGCCGTAGAACCAGCCGGCGTTGTTGATAAGCGCGCGTTGCAGGATGATGACGGCGATAAAGACCACCAGCGGCGCCAGATCCAGCCCGCCCATATTCGGCAGGACCCGGCGGACGGGGCCGTAGATCGGCTCCAGCAGGCGGTTCAGCCCGCTCCAGATCTGCCAGATCAGCGGCTGGCGCAGGTTCAGCACCTGGAAATTGATGAGCCAGGACATGATGATATGGACGATCATCACGAACCAGACGACGTCGAGTATCAGCATCAAGGCTTCGTAGAGCGTGCCCATTCCATCCCCTTCCGGCCTGTTCCCCGGACAGGTAAGGCAGGCATCCGCATTGCGCAAGACGCAGGATCACCGCCGCAGCGTTCCGATTGACGCGGCCCGGCACCGCCGCTAGCCCGCAGCCGTCCGAAAGAGAGGGGCCGCCCATGTATCCCATGCTCCGCTTTGCCAAGGAGATGCTGAAGTTCCGCAAGAGCCCCCGGATCGGGGTGCTGGACGCGCATGTCTCGACCCATCGCTGCTGGCCCTGGGACCTGGACCCCTGGATCGAGCTGAACAACGGCCGCACCCTGACGCTTTACGACCTGGGGCGGCTGCCGATGGCGGTCAGGACCGGGATCATCGACACCATGCGGCAGAACCGCTGGGGCATCACGGTCGCTGGCAACACCGTGCGCTATCGCCGCCGGATCAGGGCCTTTGACCGCTTCACCATGGTGTCACGCACCTTGGGCTGGGACGAACGCTTCCTTTACATGGAACAAAGCATGTGGCGGCGGGGTGAGTGCTGCAACCACATGCTGCTGCGCGGCGCCATCACCTCGGCCCAGGGGATCGTCGCCCCGGCGCGGCTGATGCAGGCGGCCGGGCGCGACCCCGTCAGCCCGGAACTGCCGGGCTGGGTGCAGGCCTGGATCGCGGCGGATGCCCAGCGGCCCTGGCCGCCGGTCCTGCCGCCCATCCCGCCGGACGAGCGCAATCCGGACTTGCCAGCCTGAACCGGCTGGGGCCTTATGCGCGCGGGCTGTGGAACGGGCGCAGCCTGGGGGCAGAAGGGGCGCGGCATGGAACGCAGACGCATCTGGGGCTGGTGGTTCTTCGACTGGGCCAGCCAGCCCTTTGCGACGCTGCTGATGACCTTTATCTTCCCGGTCTATTACGCCGAAATCGCCCGCCAGCATTACACCGCCCAAGGCATGACCCCCGAGGCGGCGGGGGCGGCGGCGCAGTCGCTTTGGGGCTATGGGCTGGGCATCTGCGGCATCATCATCGCGCTGCTGGCCCCGGTGCTGGGCGCCATTGCCGACAATACCGGGCGCAGGCTGGTCTGGGTCTGGATTTTTTCCACCTTTTACATGGCCGGGGCCTGGGGCCTGTGGTTCCTGGCGCCCGACCAGCCGAACCTGCACCTGGCCATCGTCTGCTTCGGCATCGGGCTGATCGGGATGGAGTTCGCCACCATCTTTACCAATGCCCTGCTGCCGGGGCTGGCGCCGCACGAGGAGATCGGCGGCATCTCTGGCTCGGGCTTCGCCTTCGGCTATCTGGGGGGCGTGGTGGCGCTGGCCGTGGTGCTGCTGCTTCTGGCCGAGAACGCGCAGACCGGCCGCACCATGCTGGGCGCCCCGCCGGTGCTGGGGCTGGACCCGGCGCTGCGCGAGGGGACGCGGGCGGTGGGGCCGTTCACGGCGCTGTGGTATCTGGTCTTCATGATCCCCTTTGCGCTTTGGGTGCCGGAAACGCGGGGGCCGCGCCGGCCGCTGCATCTGGGCGCGGCGATGGCAGAGCTGGGCCGGCTGCTGGCCAGCCTGCGGCACCGGCGCTCGCTGGCGGCGTGGCTGGTGTCGTCCATGTTCTCGCGCGATGCGCTGAACGCGCTTTACGCCTTTGGCGGGGTCTATGCGGGCACGGTCCTGGGCTGGCCGGTCTTCCTGGCCGGGGTGTTCGGCGTGGTCAGCGCGGTTTCGGCCGCCGTCATCAGCTGGATCGGCGGCCGCGCCGACCGGCGCTGGGGACCAAAGCCGGTGATCGTCGCCGCCACCCTGGTCCTGGTCGCGGTCTGCATCCTGATCACCGGCATGAGCCGCCAGCAGATCCTGGGCCTGGCCCTGGCCGAGGGCTCTCGCGCGCCCGATGCGCTGTTCTTCCTGTGCGGGGCGCTGATCGGCGGCGCGGGCGGCGCGCTGCAATCGGCCAGCCGCACGATGATGGTGCGCCACACCACGCCGGAACGGGCCACCGAGGCCTTTGGCCTTTACGCGCTGTCGGGCAAGGCCACGGCTTTCCTGGCGCCGCTGCTGATCGCCACGGTGACGGATGCGACCGGCAGCCAACGGCTCGGCATCTCTCCGCTCATCGTGATGTTCCTTCTGGCGCTGGTTCTGCTAGGCTGGGTCAAAGCAAAAGGAGAGGGCGCGCAGTGATCGGCAAAGCAGTGATCCGCAAATTCCTGACCGCCGCGGTGCTGGGGCTGACCGGGCTTGGCCTGGCGCAACCCACCGCGGCCGATCCTTTGGCCCGCAGCGTCTTTGGCGCCGCCCCCGGCCCGACAGGCGGCGCGCCGGTCTCGATCGGGTTCTATTCCAAGGGCTGCGTCTCGGGCGCCATGCAATTGCCGGAATCCGGCCCGACCTGGCAGGCCATGCGCCTGTCGCGGAACCGCAACTGGGGCCACCCGGAACTGGTCGGCTTTCTGGTCGGGCTGTCGCAGGCGGCGCGCCAGGTCGGCTGGCAGGGCTTATATATCGGCGACATGGGCCAGCCGCGCGGCGGGCCGATGACCTCGGGCCATGCCAGCCATCAATCGGGTCTCGACGCCGACATCTGGATGCTGCCGCCGCAAAGCCTGCGCCTGACCGCCGCGCAGCGCGAAAAAATCTCGTCGCAATCGGTGGTGAACAAGGCCGGCACCGCGCCTTCGGGCCTGTGGAGCGGCGGGCACATGGCAATCATGCGCGCCGCCGCCCGCGACCCAAGGGTCGAGCGCATCTTCGTCGATCCCGTCGCCAAGCTGGCCATGTGCCAGATGGAAACGGGCGATCGCAGTTACCTACGCAAGATCCGGCCGCTGGGTGGCCACGACTATCACTTCCACGTCCGGCTGGCCTGCCCGGCGGGCTCGGTCTGCCAACAGCAGGACGCGCCGCCGCCCGGCGACGGCTGCGCCGAGGCGGCGGAATGGATCAAGAACCGCATCGACCCCGGCCGGGTCAAGCCGGTGCCGCCCGACCCGAACTATCGCCACCCCCGCAGCTATCGGCTTAGCGAGATGCCCCGCCAATGCCAGGCCGTCGCCACCGCCCGCTAAGGCGCGGCGGCAGGGCGGGCGCTGCGACGGGCAGGCGTCGCTTGCGCGGCCTTGCCCTGTCGCTGTCGCTGCTTTGCGCCGTTCCGGCCTGCGCGGCCGATCCGGCGCCGCCCCGGCCCAGGGTCGATTACGTCGCGACCTATGTCTGGCAGATGGAGGACGAGACATTCGGCGGCTTCTCGGGGATCGAGATCAGCGCCGACGGCAGCCGCTTTACCGCGCTTTCCGACCGCGCCACCCTCCGCTGGGGCAGCGTCCAGCGCGACGCCCAGGGCCGCATCCGCGGGCTGGAACTGTCCGGCCGCGCCCATTTGCGCGACAGCGCCGGCAAGCCGCTGAAGCCCGGCTGGCAGGGCGACAGCGAGGGGCTGGCCATCGCCGCCGACGGCACGATCTGGATCAGCTTCGAGGGGCTGACCCGCGTCGCCCGCCACGACACCGCCGACAGCCCGGCCAAGCCCTTGCCCCGTCCGGCAGAGTTCAAGACGATGCAGCGCAATTCCTCGCTGGAGGCGCTGGCGATCCTGCCCGACGGCACGCTGCTGACCCTGCCCGAGCGGTCGGGGGCGCTGACCCGGCCCTTTCCGGTCTGGCGCTGGCGGGACGGCAAATGGGACCAGCCCTTTTCCATCCCGCGTTCGGGCGACTGGCTGGCGGTGGGCGCCGATATCGGCCCGGACGGCCGCCTTTATCTGCTGGAACGCGACTTCAAGGGCCTTTTGGGCTTTCGCAGCCGCGTCCGGCGCTTCGACCTGTCCGACGGCGGCGTGGCGAATGAAAACGTGCTGCTGGAATCGCGGCCGCTGCAATATGACAACCTGGAAGGGATCTCGGTCTGGCATGACGGGCGGGGTATCCGCATCACGATGATTTCGGACGACAATTTCGGCTGGCTGCAACGCACCGAACTGGTGGAATACCGGGTGGCGGAATGACCCCGGCGCCCGGCCTGCCCGCCGCGCCGGCACCCCGTCCCGGTTGACAAGCGCCGCCTGCGGGCTTATCCAGCGCCGCCCCGCATGGGGCCGAGTCTCCGCAACCTTGCCAAAACGGAAAAACCAAGCATGCCCCGCCTTCTTCCCGGCATTATTGCCATGGCCGCCGTGGTCGTGGCCTCGAACATCCTGGTCCAGCACCTGCTGGGCGCCTGGCTGACCTGGGGGGCGCTGACCTACCCGATCGCATTCCTTGTCACCGACATCATGAACAGGGTCTATGGCCCGACCGCCGCCCGCAAGGTGGTCTATGCCGGCTTCGTGACCGGGGTGCTTTGCTCGGTGGTGGCGGCCGGGTTTGACAAGACCACGCTTCGCATCGCCATCGCTTCGGGCGCGGCCTTCCTGTCGGCGCAGTTGATGGATATCGCCGTCTTCAACCAGTTGCGAAAATACAACTGGTGGCTACCACCCCTTGCGGCCAGCGTCGTCGGCTCGATCCTGGATACCGCGGTGTTCTTTGGCATTGCCTTTTCCGCGCAGCTAACGCCGCTGTTTCCGGGCGACGATGTTTCCTGGGCAAATGAGACGGTTGCGCTGCTTGGCCATGGGCCCGTCCTGCCGCTGTGGATGTCGCTGGCGGTGGCCGATTGCGCGGTCAAGCTGGCGCAGGCGGTGCTGGCGCTTGTGCCGTTTCGCATCGTCGTCGGAAATTTGATCCATCGCCGGGCGCAAATTCATTGACTGTTAAGGCTGCTGTGGCAGGCTGACCCTATACGGCAACTTATTGAAAGGAGGTGGTCCAGTGTCGAGAGTGATATTGGAGAGAGGTGTCGGGACAGTCAGGGGGGCCGTGGCCTGAGGGCAGCCCCAAGGGTCGTAAACCCTGGCTGGGACGGTAGGCACCAGCCCTAACCGGACCATCTCCGTGGATCTCGCGGGCCGTTCTGCAAAGGGCGGCCCGTTCCATTTCCGTCAGGCCGGGGCTTGCGCCGCCATGCCAGGCATTGTTGCCGGAGTGGCCCGGCAAGCCCGTGGCGGACGGACCCGCTGCCCCCTTGCCACTGGGTGCAAAGCCGGCAAAATGCCCGCATGACGAACGATCCCCGCATCAGCCTGCGCCTGCATTTCGAATCCGGCCTGACCTTTGGCCGGGGCAAAGCCGATCTGCTGCAAGCCATCCAGGAACAGGGCTCGATTTCCGCCGCCGGGCGGCGCATGAAAATGAGCTATCGCCGGGCCTGGTCCCTGGTCGAGGACATGAACGCGCATTTCCCCGAGCCGCTGGTGGATAGCAGCCGCGGCGGGGCCAAGGGCGGCGGCGCGGTCCTGACCGACCGCGGCCGGCAGGTGCTGGCCGATTACCGCGCGCTGGAGGCCCTGTTGCGCGACCAGGGTGCCGGACAACTGGCGCGGCTGCGCGCCGGACAGCGTTCTGTTCCGACGTAAATAACGGTTGCCAGCCGCATCGCGGTTTGGTTATGTCCATCTGAACACAACGAATGGACAGAACCGATGCGCCTGCCTTTTCTTGCCGCCGCCCTTGTCGCCCTGGCCCCGGTCGCCCAGGCGGATGAGATCACCGTCTTCGCCGCGGCCAGCCTCAAGGATGCGCTGGACCGGATCGCCGCCGATTGGCAGGAAGCCCAGGGCGACACGGTGATCGTTTCCTATGCCGGCAGTTCGCAACTGGCCAAGCAGATCCAGCAGGGCGCGCCGGCCGACCTGTTCATCTCGGCCTCGGCCGGCTGGATGGATGCGGTGCAGGATTCGGGCGATATCGACGCGGCGACGCGCCGCGATCTTCTGGGCAATACCCTGGTGCTGGTCGGCACCGGCAAGCCCGCCCCGTCGCCGGTCGCCGAATTGCCCGCGCTGCTGGGCGAGGGCAAGCTGGCGATGGCGATGGTCGATTCCGTGCCCGCCGGGCAATACGGCAAAGAGGCCCTGACCTCGTTGGGCCTGTGGGATCAGGTCCAGGGCCAGGTGGCCCAGGCCGACAATGTCCGCGCGGCGCTGAAACTGGTGGCGACTGGCGAGGCGCCCTTGGGCATCGTTTATGGCAGCGACGCGGTGGCCGAGCCGGGCGTGGGCGTGGTCGCGACTTTCCCCTCCGACAGCCATCAGCAGATCACCTATCCCGCCGCGGTGACGACGGCGGCCGATACGCCGCAGGCCGCCGCCTTCCTTGACAGCCTGTCGCAGGAACCGGCAAGGTCGGTCTTTGAATCGCAAGGCTTTACCGTCACCCCATGATCCCGACCGATTGGCTTGGTCCTCAGGAATGGCAGGCCGTGCGCCTGTCGCTGCGGGTGGCCGCGGCCGCCACGCTGGCCAGCCTGCCGCTGGCCGTCGCGGTGGCCTGGCTGCTGGCGCGGCGGCGCTTTCCGGGGCATGGGCTGCTAAGCGGCGTGGTCCACCTGCCGCTGATCCTGCCGCCGGTCGTCACCGGATACCTGCTGCTGGTCACATTCGGCACCCAGGGGCCGGTCGGCAGCCTGCTGAAGCCCCTGGGCATCGTCTTTGCCTTTCGCTGGACCGGCGCGGCGCTGGCCTGCGGCATCATGGGCTTTCCGCTGATGGTGCGCGCCATCCGCCTGGGATTCGAGGCGGTGGACCCCAAGCTGGAACAGGCCGCCGCCACCCTGGGCGCGCCGCGGGCCTGGATCTTCGTGACCGTGACGCTGCCCTTGATCCTGCCCGCGATCCTGGCCGGGGCCACGCTGGGCTTTGCCAAGGCGATGGGCGAATTCGGCGCCACCATCACCTTTGTCTCGAACATTCCCGGCCAGACGCAGACGCTGCCCTCGGCCATCTATGCGCTGTTGCAGGTGCCCTCGGGCGAGGGGGCGGCGCTGCGGCTGGTGCTGGTCTCGGTCGTGATCGCCATGGGGGCGGTGTTGGTGTCCGAATGGCTGGCCTGGCGCACGGCCGCGCGTATCGAGGCGCGGCGCTGATGCTGGAGGTCGCGTTTCGCCATCGGTTCCAGGGGCTGGCGCTGGATGTCGCGTTCCAGGCACCGGGCGGGGTGACGGCGCTGTTCGGCCCCTCGGGCTGCGGCAAAAGCACCACCATCAACGCCATTGCCGGGCTGATGCGCCCCGAACAGGGCCGGATCGCGCTGGACGGGCGGGTGCTGTTCGACGGCGGGACGAACCTTTCGCCCCAGGCGAGGCGCATCGGCTGCGTGTTCCAGGACGCGCGCCTGTTTCCGCATATGACGGTCGCGGCAAATCTGCGCTATCCGTCGCGCTGGCGGCGGGGGGCGGCGCGGGATTTCGACCGCATCACCCGCATGCTGGCGCTGGAGCCCTTGCTGCAACGCCGTCCCGGCACCCTGTCGGGCGGCGAGCGCCAGCGCGTGGCCATCGGGCGCGCGCTTTTGTCGGACCCGGCGCTGCTGGTCATGGACGAGCCGCTGGCGGCGCTGGACGAAGCGCGCAAGGCCGAGATCATGCCCTGGCTGGAACGCTTGCGCGACCAGATCCGGCTGCCGATCCTGTATGTCAGCCATTCGGTGCCCGAAGTGCTGCGGCTGGCGACGACGGTGGTGTTGATGCAGCAGGGGCGGGTGGTCCATTCCGGCGCGCTGGCCGACATCCTGGCCGATCCGCAACTGGCCCCGCAACTGGGCGCGCGCGAGGCGGGGGCGCTGATCCGCGCCACGGTCGAGGCGCGCGAGGAAGACGGCATGATCCGGGTCGCCACCGCGGGCGGGCCGATGCTTCTGCCCGGCATGGACCTGGCGCCGGGGCAGGTGCTGCGGCTGCGCATCCTGGCGCATGAGGTGATCCTGGCGCGCGAGGCGCCGCCGGGCCTGTCGGCGCTGAACGTGCTGCCGGTCGTGGTAACGCGCATCCAAGGCGGGCTGGTGCAACTGGCGCCGGGGCAGGGCGCGACGCATGAGCGGATGCTTGCGCAGGTCACGCCGCGTTCGGCCAAGGCGCTGGAATTGCAGCCCGGAACCCCTTGCCATGCCATCGTGAAATCGGTTTCGGTCCTGCAAAGCTAGGCCGGGTCGAGCCTTTGTCATTTGCGCGCCGGCGCGGATTTTGCTTATGCTGCCCCAAAAACATGAGGGCAGTATGAACAGGTTTCTCAAGCTCGCCATCGTCGGGCTGGTGGCCTCTTGCGGCGGAGGCGGGAATTACAAGGCGCCGCGCAATCTGGAAAACGCCTGCGCCATCGCGGCGGAACGTCCCGCCTATATGCGCGCGATGAAGGCGACAGAGCGGCGCTGGGGCGTGCCGGTGCATGTGCAGATGGCGACGATCCACCAGGAATCGAAATTCATCGGCAACGCCCGGACGCCGCATCAATATGCGCTGGGGATCATTCCGATCGGCCGGCAAAGCTCGGCCTATGGCTATAGCCAGGCGCTGGACAGCACCTGGGACGATTACCGCAAGCAGACCGGCAACCGCCGCGCCCGGCGCGACGATATCCGCGACGCGACCGATTTCATGGGCTGGTACATGAACGGGACGGCGCGGATGCTGGGCGTTTCCAAATGGGATGCCGGCGCGCAATACCTGGCCTATCACGAGGGGCGCAGCGGTTTTACCCGCGGCTCGCATCGCGGCAAGCCATGGCTGATGACGGTGGCCGGCAACGTCCAGGCCAGGGCCGAGGTCTATCGCGGCCAGCTTGCCTCGTGCCGCTAAGCGGGGATGGCCCGCCTATTTGCGGCGGGCGATCTCGTTCTGGATGGCAAAGGTCGAGGCCGGAAAGGACATCCCGGTCTGCATGTCGCCCAGGATGACCGTGGTGCGCTTGCCAGTGTCGTCCGTCACCACCCATTGCCGCAATTGCGTCGGGTTGGCGGTAAAGACCAGTTGGATATTGCCGTATTCCGGGTGCTGGGGATCCTGCGCGGTGACGACGGTGCTGTTCTTCTTTTCCGTATAGCCCGTGACCATCCGCGCCCGGCTCAGGTCGATGTTGGGCGCCAGGATCAGCGACAGCGGCGTCTTGGACAGCGGATATTGCTGCGGCGCGCCGCGGGTCTTGCCGTCGAACACCGCGACATTGCCGGCCGAGGCCATGACCAGGGTGCGGTCGCCCTTGTATTCGAAGCGCACCCGCTGCGGGCGCTGGATATAGACCACCCCGGTCGAGATCGAGCCGTCGGCATTGACCTGGGTAAACTCCGCCTGGGCGGTCTTGAGGCTGTTGAGATAGCGCGAAATCTCGTTCAGCGGGATCTTTTCCGCCAGGGCGGGAAAGGCCATGCCCAGGCACAGGACCGGCGCAAGGACAAGCGATTTGAGTGTCATGTTCAGTCTCATGAGGGGATGATACCGTTCCTGCCGCAAGTTGCACATCACGTTCGCCGGATGCGCGGCGGGGCAACGCTGACGATGGCGTGAGCGTTCCCTAAAGCCGCCGCCCGGCCAAAAGCCGCGGCATCGGGTCCAGCCGCAGCCCCGCCGCCTGGCGCATGAAGCCGCGCCGCAAGGGCGGGATGGCGTCGACCAGTCCCATGCCCAATTCGCGCGCCGGGCGCAAAAGCGGATTGCTGTTGGAAAACAAGGCATTCACCCTGTCCATGCCCAGGGCCAGCGCGGTTGCGTCCGGCCGCCGCCAGTCCTGATAGCGGGCCAGCACCAGATCGGCGCCGATATCCTCGCCCCGGCGGCGGGCGGCGACCAGCACCTCGGCCAGGGCGGCCACGTCGCGCAGGCCCAGGTTCAGGCCCTGCCCGGCGATGGGATGCACGCCATGCGCCGCATCGCCGACCAGCGCGATGCGCGGGGCCACGTAGCGTTTGGCCAGGGTCAGGTTCAGCGGATAGGAAAAGCGCGGCCCGGCCAGGGCGATCCCGCCCAGGAAATCGCCGAACCGCGGGCGCAGCACCGCCAGGAAGGCATCGTCGGGCAGGTCCATGATGGCGCGGGCCTCGGCCTTGGCCTCGGACCAGACGATCGAGCTGCGATTGCCCGGCAGCGGCAGGATCGCCAAGGGGCCGGTGGGCATGAAATACTGATGCGCGGTGCCGTGATGGGGCAATTCGTGATCGACGGCGGCAACCAGCGCGATCTGGCCATAGTCATGGCCGATGCGCCGGATGCCGGCCCGCGCCGCCACGCCCGATTGCCGCCCGTCGGCACCCACCAGCAGCCGCGCGCTGATGCTGCGCCCGTCCGAAAGGCTGGCGCGGATGGTGGCGCCCTGGATGTCCTGGCCGGTGACCGACAGGCCCGGCAGATGCGTGACCCGCCCCCGCATCGCGGCCAGAAGCGCGCGGTAAAGGAAGCGGTCTTCCAGCATGTAGCCCAGCCGGCCTTCCTCGATCTCGGCGCCGTCGAAATGCAGGCCGAAGGGACCCGCGCCTTCGCCCGGCACGCCCTGCGCCGCCTCGACCCGGCGGATTTCCTGCGCATCAGGCGCCAGGTCCTGCCATAGCCCCAGCGCCGCCAGCAGCCGTTGCGAGGCCAGCGCCAGCGCATAGGCGCGCCCGTCGAAAGCGTCGCCGGCGCGGGCATCGGCGGGGCGGGCATCGGCCACCGCCACCGACAGGCCGGCATCGGCCAGCGCCAGGGCCAGCGCCGGGCCGTTCAGCCCGCCGCCCGCGATCAGGATGTCGAAATCGGTCTTCATGGCACGCACTATGACCTTCGGCCGCGCAATGTCCATGCGTCACGGCCGCCACCAAGCGCATTGCGGGCCTGCCCCCGCCAGGATAGCCTGTGCATCATTGGTAACGAGAATTTTTGCGGGGGAAGAGCATGGATTGGCTCAGGGCATCTGCGGCAGAACAGGGGCGGGCGATCCTGGCCGGCCTTGTCAGCCCGGTCGAGCAGGCCGAGGCCTATCTGGACGCCGCCACCCGACAACCCTATGGCGACCGCATCTATGCCCGCCTGACCCCCGAGCGCGCGCGGGCCGAGGCCATCGCCGCCCATGACCGCGCCCGCGCCGGGCTGCGCCGCGGGCTGCTGGACGGGGTGGCGATCAGTTGGAAGGACAATATCGACAGCGCCGGCACCGCGACCCAGGCCGGCTCGCGCCTGCTTGCGGGCCGCGTCCCCGTGCATGACGCCGCCATCCTGGCCGGGGCGACGCTGGACGGGCTGGTCTGCCTGGGCAAGACGCACATGACCGAACTGGCCTTTTCCGGGCTGGGCGTGAACCCGATGACGGCGACGCCGCCCAACAGCATCGACCAGGAACTGGCGCCGGGCGGGTCCAGTTCGGGGGCCGCGGTCTCGGTCGCGCTGGGACTGGCGGCGGCAGCCATCGGCTCGGATACCGGCGGCTCGATTCGGGTGCCGGCGGCCTGGAACGGGCTTGTCGGCTTCAAGCCCACCGCCGGGACCGTCAGCGCGCGGGGCATCGTGCCGCTGTGCCGCCGCTTCGACGTGGCCGGCCCCATCGCCCGCACGGTCGAGGATTGCGCCGAGCTTTACGCCGTGCTGCGCGGCGAGAATGCGCCCGACCTTGCGGATGCCGCCCCGCGCGGGCTGCGGCTGATGGTGCTGGACGGGGTGCCCTTCGACGAGGCGCGGGCCGAGCCCGTGGCCGGCTTTGAGGATGCGGTGAACCGTCTGGCCCGCGCCGGCGCCCGCATCACCCATGCCCAGCCGCCCTGCGTGGCCGAGGCCATGGTGCTGGCGGCGCTGCTCTTCGCCCCCGAAGCCTATGGCATCTGGCGCGAACAGATCGAGGCCGCGCCGGACCTGATGCACCCGCCGATCCTGGAACGTTTCCGCGGTGGCCAGTTCGTGCTGGCCGCCGATTACGTCGCCGCATGGGAGGAGCTGGCGAGGCTGCGCGCCGACTGGGCGCGGCTGGTCGCGGGTTTCGACGCGGTGATCCTGCCCACGGCGCCGATCCTGCCGCCGCCGGTCGACCGGCTGCTGGCCGAGGAAGAGTTCTTTGCCCGCGAAAACCTGCTGACGCTGCGCAATACCCGCATCGCCAACCTGCTGGACCTGCCGGCGATCAGCCTGCCCACCGGGCATCCGGCCTGCGGCATCATGCTGATGGGGCGCGCGGGCGGCGACCGGGCCTTGCTGGCCGCCGCCGCCGCGGCCGCGGCCGCCTTGCGCTGAGCCGCGGTTTTTGCCGGGAAATCCGGCACAGCCACATCCTTGCGACCGTGAAACGCTGGACGCATGCGGGGATTGCCGGTAGTCTTGCGGCAAAACGGGGCGCGACGACCCCGACTGAGAGGCAGTCATGGCTATTCCCGAGCGGTTCTCGAACCTGCCGGATTACGCGTTTCCGCGCCTGCGGAAGCTTCTTTCGGGTCTCGAACCCGGTGGTGAGCCGCTGATCCTGACGATCGGCGAGCCGCGCCATGCGCTGCCGGATTTCGTCGGCCCCATCATGGCCGAAAGCATCGCCGATTTCGGCAAATACCCCTCGAACGAGGGCACGGCCGAATTGCTGGCCGCGATTTCGGGCTGGCTGGCCCGCCGGCATGGGCTGGAGGTCGCGCCCGAACGCATCATGGCGCTGAACGGCACGCGCGAAGGGCTGTTCAATGCTGCCCTGGCGCTGGCGCCGGAACGCAAGAACGGCCAGCGTCCCGCGGTCCTGGTGCCGAACCCGTTCTACCAGGTCTATGCCGTGGCTGCGGCGGCGGTCGGCGCCGAGCCGGTCTTCGTCCCCGCCGTGCCGGAAACCGGCCACCTGCCGCGCTTTGCCGGCCTGCCGGCCGAGGTGCTGGACCGCACCACCATCGGCTATCTGTGTTCGCCCGCCAATCCGCAGGGCAGCATCGCGCCCCCCGATTACCTGGAGGAGTTGATCGCGCTGGCCGACCGCCACGATTTCCTGGTCTTTGCCGACGAATGCTATTCCGAGATCTGGCGCGACGCCCCGCCGCCCGGCGCGCTGGCGGTGGCCACGCGCATGGGGCTGGCCGACCGGGTGGTGATGTTCAACTCGCTGTCGAAGCGCTCGAACCTGCCGGGGCTGCGCTCGGGCTTTGCCGCCGGTGGCGCGGCGCAGATCGCGCAGATGCGGCGGCTGCGCAGCTATGCCGGCGCGCCGCTGCCCCTGCCGGTGCAGCGCATCAGCGCCATGGCCTGGGCGGATGAAAGCCATGTCGATGCCAGCCGGGCGCTTTACCAGCAGAAATACCGCATCGCCGACCGGGTGCTGGGCAATGTGCCGGGCTACCAGCCGGTGCAGGGCGGCTTTTTCCTGTGGCTGCCGGTCCCGGAAAGCGTCGGCACCGGCGAGGATGCGGCGAAAAAGCTGTGGACCCAGGCGGGCATCCAGGTCCTGCCCGGCGCCTATCTGGCCCGCGACAGCCTGGCCGGCAATCCGGGCCGGAATTTCATCCGCGTGGCGCTGGTGGCGCCCGCGGACCAGACCGAGGCGGCGCTGAACCGCCTGAAAAGCTGTTTGTATCAAGGGGGTTGACGCATGGCGAGCTGGCAGGCGAAGCACCGCGATCCGTTGTTTGACCAAAGCACGCAGGCGGCGCTGGAACGGCGCGGCAAGGAATTGCTGGGCGCGGGGCTGGTCATCCTGGGCGTGCTGATCGCCATGATGCTGGTCAGCTATTCCCCCGAAGATCCCAGCTTCCTGTCGGCGACCGACCAGCCGGCACATAACTATCTGGGCCGTTTCGGCGCCTATGTCGCCTCGGCGCTGTTCATGATCTCGGGCTACGGCACCTGGGTGCTGGTGGTCGGCGCCGTCGCCTGGGGGTTGCGGCTGATGCTGCACCGGGGCGAAGAACGGATCATGCGCGGCGTCTTTCTGCCCATCGCCATGGTGCTGGTGTCGATCTATGCCACCTCGATGGCGCCGCCGCCGGAATGGACGCAAAGCTTTGGCCTGGGCGGGCATCTGGGCGACATGCTGATGGGCGGCATGCTGTCGGCCATGCCGATGAAGGCATCGGTCGCGATCAAGCTGCTGGCGCTGCTGACCGCCATCGGCACCGTCGCCTTCCTGGCCTTCGTGCTTGGTTTTGACCGCAAGGAACTGTCGGCCATCGGCACCTTCCTGCGCGAGGGGCTGGCCACCGCCCGCGTTCTGGCGCTGCATGCGGTGGATCGCGGGGTCCGGCTGTCTTCGGGTGCGGCGCGCGGGCTTCAGTCCCGCACCGAGGCCCGGCGCCAGCGCGTCGGCCGCGCCGGTTCCGCCGCCCTGCCGCAGGCGCCCCGCCCGGCACTGCCCGGCCTGCGCCCGGCGCCCGCGCCCCTGGCGCAGGACCGCGATTTCGCGCCCGAGCCCGAACTGATCGACCCCGAAACCCATTATTCCGAGGATGACGAGCCACCTTCGCAAGCGGCGGTCAGTGCCCGGATCAGCGATGCGATCCGCAGCCGCGCCGACGGCAAGGGCCTGCTTTCGGCGGTGACGGCGCGGCTGACCGGCGGTCGCGCCGCCGCCGCCCCCGCGCGTCACGAGCCGCCGCTGCGCGCCGGCGAGGATGACGAAGACGAGGATTTCGCCGAACCCGTCGCCGCCGCGCCCTTCGGCGCCGAAACGCCGCGGGTGGTGGTGCCGCCGAAAAAGCCCGCCCCCTCGCGCCAGGCGCAATCCGAGGCGCAGCCGGCGCTGCGTTTCGACGAGGCGGCCAGCCATTACGAGCATCCGCCGCTGTCGCTTCTGACCGCGCCGGCCACCGTCGAACGCCACCAGCTTTCGCAAGAGGCGCTGATGGAAAACGCCCGCATGCTGGAGGCGGTGCTGGACGATTACGGCGTCAAGGGCCAGATCACCGAGGTCCGCCCCGGCCCGGTGGTCACGCTTTACGAGCTGGAACCGGCGCCGGGGCTGAAAGCCAGCCGGGTGATCGGGCTGGCCGACGACATCGCGCGGTCGATGTCGGCGCTGTCGGCGCGGGTCTCGACCGTGCCCGGCCGCTCGGTCATCGGGATCGAACTGCCCAACACCCGGCGCGAAAAGGTGGTGCTGCGCGAAATCCTGGCCGCGCGCGCCTATGGCGACGGCACCCAGCCGCTGCCCCTGGCCTTGGGCAAGGACATCGGCGGCGGCCCGGTGGTGGCGAACCTGGCCAAGATGCCGCATCTTTTGATCGCCGGGACCACCGGCTCGGGCAAGTCGGTGGCGATCAACACCATGATCCTGTCGCTGCTCTACAAGCTTTCGCCCGAGGAATGCCGGCTGATCATGATCGACCCCAAGATGCTGGAACTGTCGGTCTATGACGGCATCCCGCATCTGCTGTCCCCGGTCGTCACCGATCCGAAAAAGGCGGTGGTGGCGCTGAAATGGGTCGTCGGCGAGATGGAGGAACGCTATCGCCGCATGTCCAAGATGGGCGTGCGCAACATCGAGGGCTATAACGGCCGCGTCCGCGAGGCGCTGGACAAGGGCGAGCTGTTCAAGCGCACCGTCCAGACCGGCTTTGACGAGGATACCGGCGAGCCGGTCTTCGAGACCGAGGAATTCCAGCCCGAGACCTTCCCCTATATCGTCGTCATCGTCGATGAGATGGCCGACCTGATGATGGTGGCCGGCAAAGAGATCGAGGCCTGCATCCAGCGCCTGGCGCAGATGGCGCGGGCATCCGGCATCCACCTGATCATGGCGACGCAGCGCCCCTCGGTCGATGTCATCACCGGCACGATCAAGGCGAACTTCCCGACCCGGATCAGCTTCCAGGTCACGTCGAAAATCGACAGCCGCACCATCCTGGGCGAGCAGGGGGCCGAGCAACTGCTGGGCCAGGGCGACATGCTGTATATGGCCGGCGGGTCCCGCATCACCCGCGTCCACGGGCCTTTCGTTTCCGACGAAGAGGTCGAGGAGGTGGTGAACCACCTGAAATCCTTTGGCCCGCCCAGCTACATGTCCGGCGTGGTCGAGGGTCCGGACGAGGAGCGCGCCGACAGCATCGACCAGGTGCTGGGGCTGTCCACGGGCGAGGGCGGCGACGCCGAGCTTTACGACCTGGCCGTCGCCATCGTCGCCAAGGACCGCAAATGCTCGACCAGCTATATCCAGCGCAAGCTGGCCATCGGCTATAACAAGGCCGCGCGCCTGGTCGAGCAGATGGAGGAACAGGGCGTCGTCACCCCCGCAAACCACGTCGGCAAGCGCGAGGTTCTGGTCCCGGAAGTATAGCCGGGCGGCGGCCGGGAGCGCCCGGCGATTTCAGGCCGCCGGCGTCGCGGCAGGATCGGCGGCGGCTGGCGGGTCCTTGGGCGGACGCACGCCGAAAACGGCGCAGTAAAGCGCCGGAACGAAGACCAGCGTGACCAGGGTGCCGGCGATGATGCCGCCCATCATCGCGAATGCCATCGGCCCCCAGAACACCTGCCGCGAAATCGGGATCAAAGCCAGGCTGGCTGCGGCTGCCGTCAGCAGGATCGGACGCGCACGGCTGTCCGAGGCGCGGAAAACCGCATCCCATTTCGCATGGCCGCCGGCGATCAGCATCTGGATTTCATGCACCAGGATCACCGAGTTGCGGATCAGGATGCCGATCAGCGCCAGGATGCCCAGGATCGCCACGAAGCCCATCGGCACGCCAAAGGGCAAAAGCGCCGCAACCACCCCGATCAGCCCCAGCGGCGCGGCGGCAAAGACGATCAGCGACAGCCGGAAGCCCTGCATCTGCACCATGACCAGCGTCGCCATGATCAGCAGCATGATCGGCACCACCGCGGCGATGGGCTGCTGGCTTTCTGCCGAGGTTTCGACCGTGCCGCCGACGACGACGCTGACGCCGGGGGGCAGGCCGGCCTGGAATTGGGCGATCTTCCCGGCCAGCGCCTCGACCAGCGTCGCGGGCTGGTCCTTGCTGGCGATGCCGGCCTTGACCGTCACCGTCGGCAGGCCGTCGCGCTGCATGATCAGCGGCTGTTCGGTATCATATTCCAGCTTGGCCAGCGAGGCGAGCGGGATCGGGGTGCCTGTCGGCGTCGCCAGTTGCAGGTTCTGGATCGATTCCAGCGATTCGCGATCCGCTTGCGCGCCGCGCGCCACCACGTCGATCAGGAAGATCCCGTCGCGCAACTGGGTGATGGTGCGGCCGTTGAACGTGCCCGACAGCGCGCCCGCGATATCTTCGTTGGTCAGGCCCAGCCGGCGGGCCTGGTCCTGGTTGACCTGCAAGCGGACCACGCGGGCAGGTTCGTTCCAGTCCAGCGCGATGTCGCGCAGCCGCGGTTCGGTCGCCAGCACCGCCGCCAGGTCGCGCGCCGCGTCGCGGGCCTGGATCAGATCGGGAGACGAGATGCGATATTGCACCGGCTTGCCGACCGGCGGCCCGATTTCCAGGTTCTTGACATAGATGTCGGTGCCGACAAGCTCGCGCCCCGCGAATTCGACCAGCCGCGCCTTGAGCCGGTCGCGCGCCGCCAGGTTCGGGGTCTGGATCACGATCTGGCCCATATAGGGGCCGGGCGTGGGCACATCCATCGACAGGATGAAGCGCGGCGCGCCGCGGCCGACATAGGTGGTCCAGAACAGCGCGTCCTGTTCCTGGGCCAGCATCGCCTCGATCCGGGCCATGTCGGCATCGGTCTTGGCGATCGAGGCATTGGCGCGTTCGGTCACGTCCACGATGATCTCGGTCCGGTCCGAGGTCGGGAAGAATTGCTGCTCGACAAAGCGCATTCCCGCCACCGAGACCGCAAAGACCGCAAGCGTGACCAGGATGGTCAGCCAATTGTGGCGCATGGCCCATAAAAGCAGGCGGTGGAACTGACGCCGCGCCCAAGTCGGCTGTTCGGATTTGTGCGCCATGGTCGCCGGCAGCAGGGTGACGCCCAGAAGCGGCGCGAACAGCACGGCGACGATCCAACTGACGATCAGCGAGACGGCGATCACCACGAACAGCGAAAAGGTGAACTCGCCCGCCGCCGAGCTGTTCAGCCCGATGGGGATGAAGCCCGCCACCGTGACCAGCGTGCCGGTCAGCATCGGGAAGGCGATGGAACTCCAGGCATGGCTGGCGGCCCGTTCCAGGCTGTCGCCGACTTCGAGCCGCGAGATCATCGTCTCGATGGCGATCATCGCATCGTCGACCAGAAGCCCCAGCGCGATGATCAGCGCGCCAAGCGAGATCCGTTGCAGGGTGATGTCATAGATGTCCAGGATGATGAAGGTGATCGCCAGCACCAGCGGAATGGTCAGCGTCACCACGAAGCCCGCGCGCAGGCCCAGGCTGACGAAGCTGACCAGCAACACGATGGCCACCGCCTCGGCCAGGGCCTGGACGAAATGGCCCACGGCATCCTTGACCACGCCCGGCTGGTCGGCGAACTTGGCCATCTCGATGCCGATGGGCAGGTCCTGCGCCACCTTGGCCATCAGCGCATCGACCTGCTCGCCGAACTCCAGGATGTTGCCGCCATCGCGCATGCCGATCTGAAGGCCGACCGCCGCCTTGCCGTTATAGCGAAACAGCGCGCTCGGCGGGTCTTCGTAGCCGCGGCTGACAGTGGCCACGTCGCCGATATTGAAGAAGCGGTCGCCGACCCGCAGGTTCACCGCGGCAATCGATTCGGCGTCGTCGAACTGCCCGCCGACGCGCACCAGCACCTGTTCGGGCCCGGCCTGCACGATGCCCGAGGGCGAAATCGCGTTCTGCACCGCCAGGGTCTGCACCACCTGGTTGTGATTCAGCCCCAAAGCCGCCAGCCGCGCCGACGAAAACTCCAGGTGGATCCGCTCCTTGCGCACCCCCAGAAGCATGGTCTTGCCGGCCATGGGCAGCGCCTGGACCTGCTTGCGGATGTTTTCGACCCGATCGCGCAGTTCGCGGTGGGTAAAGCCGTCGGCGGTGAAGGCATAGATGTTACCGAACACGTCGCCGAAATCGTCGTTGAACTGAAACCCCTGGAATTCTTGCGGAAATTCCGGACGGATGTCCGACATCATGCTGCGCACGCGCTTCCAGACCTCGGGGACGTGCGGGCCGCGGATGGTCGGGTCCAGTTCCAGATAGACCACCGCCTGGCCCGGCATGGTGACAGAGCGGGTGAATTTCAGCTCGTCCAGTTCCTCGAGCTTGGTTTCGATCCGGGTCGTGACCTGGTCCAGCGTGTCCTCGATCGTGGCGCCGGGCAGCGAGGCGCTGATCACCATGATCTTGACGGTGAAGTTCGGGTCCTCCTCGCGGCCAAGCCGCAGATAGCCGAGCGTACCCGCAATCATCGAGACGATCAGCAGGAACCACACCAGCGAGCGATGATGCAGCGCCCAGTCGGACAGGTTGAAGCCGCGGTGGGTCATGGTGTCACGCTGGCTCCCACGATTTGGCCCTCGGTCAGGGAATGGATGCCGCGGATCACCACCTCTTCGCCCTCGGCAAGGCCCGAGGCGATGGTCAGGCGCCCGCCCGGCGCCGGGCCGGCGGTCTGCACGCGGCGCAGGGCCACGGTGGCCCGGTCGCCGTCGCGGCTGACCACCCAGACCAGTTCGGCGCCATCGCGTTCAAGCACGGCGGCCTGGGGCAGGACCAGCCGCGCGGCGGCGGCGCCGGCCGGGCGGGCGCGCACCAATGCCCCCAAGCGCAGGTCCGCATCCTGTTCCAGCGCCAGATGGATGCGCCGGGTCCTGGTCGCGGCATCCGCCACCGGCTCGATCTGCGACACGGTCGCGGGCAGGATGCGGCCGGGTTCGTTTTCCGTCCAGACCTCGTAGGGGTCGCCCTGCCTGACGCGGGACAGGACGGTGTCGGGCAGGTCGATCACCGCCTCGATCCCGTCCTGGGTCGAAAGCCGCAGCACCGGTTCGCCCGCGCTGACGACCGCGCCGGCATTGGCAAAGGTCGCGCTGACCACCCCGTCAAAGGGCGCGCGCATCTCGGCGAAGCCGGCGGTATCGCGGGCGCGGACCAGTTCGGATTGCGCCTGCTGCGCGGCGGCCTGCGCGGCGGCCAGCGCGCGCTCGGCCTGTTCCAGTTGCGCGGTCGAGGCCACGTTGCGCCCCGCCAGCGCCCGCGTGCGCTGGGCCGTGGCCTCGGCGGTGCGCAGTTCGACCTGCGCCGCCTCGACCGCTGCCTGCGCCGCGCGGACATCGCCTTGCAGATCGTCGGGGTTCAGCGTCGCCATCACATCGCCGCGCCGGACGACATCGCCGATATCGACATTGCGCGCCGTCACCCGGCCAAGGGTCTGGAAGCCCAGGGCGACCTCGATCCGGGCCACGATCACGCCGGGAACGGAATGGCCGGCGGCCTGGGTGTCGCCGACAAGGATGCTGACCACCGGGCGAATGCCGGCGGCGGGCGCGGGTGGCGGCTTTTGCCAGGGCAGGTCAAAGCCGGAAGCCGCCCCCGCCAGCGCCAGCAAGACCAGAAATGCCGTGATCGGGCCCTTGTGCATCAGTCTTGCCCCGTGGATGAGGATGCGTCCGTCACCAGCCGGCCCGGATAAAGCATTTGCGATCCCGCCCCGACCACGGTCTGACCGGGGCTGACCCCGGCGCCCAGGATGACCCGGCCATTGGCAAAGCGCTCGATCTGCACCGCGGTCAGCGTGACCCGGCTATCGTCGCCGACCAGCCAGACGGCCGGGCCGCTTTCCATCGAAGTCAGCGCGGTCCAGGGCACGGCAATGCCGCGGCCGGCGGGGAAATGCACGGCGCCGCGCACCGCCGCGCCCAGCAGGCTGGCGGTCGGCGGGGCGTCGTCGATTTCCGCCCGCACCGTGACCGATCCGGTGGCCGGATCGACCAGCGGCGCGATTTCCGTCACGCGCGCGGTCATGTGCAGATCGGGAAAGTCGATCCCCGTCAAGCTGACGGGTGCGCCCACCGCATCGCGCAGCAGCGGCGTGTCGGGGGTCTGGAACACCGCCTCGCGCCCCGTCGCCGAGGCCAGCGAGATCACCTTTTGCGCCGCCCCCACGATCTGTCCCGGATCTGCCCAGCGGGCGGTGACGATGGCGTCGCCGGGGGCCCGGATCACCGTGTCGTCCAGCGCGCGCCGTGCCTGGCCAAGCGCCGCGCGGGACCGCGCCAGCCCGCCGCTGGCCGAGGACAGCGCCTGGCTTGCCATATCCAGCGCCGCCCGCGTGCCCACGCCGCGTTTCAGCATCGCATCCGCGCGCTCCAGCGCCTGGCTTGCCTGCGCCTCGGTCGCCTCGGCCGCGGCCACCGCCGCCTGGGCCACGCGAAGCGCCTGTTCCTGTTGCAGCGGATCGGTCCGGGCCAGCGATTGGCCCTGGGTGACGCGGTCGCCTTCGCGCACCAGGACTTCGCTGATGCGGCCGCCCAGCCGGAAACCGATATCGACGCTGTCCTTGGCCTGCACGGTGCCGGTCAGCGCGGCATCAAAGGTCAACTCGGCGCTTTCGACCTGGACGAACTCGACCCGCAGGGTCGTCTGCGCCTGGGCAGGCTGGACGGCCGGGACCAGCGCAAGGACCAGCAGAAACCGGCGCAGCGCGTTCCCGCCGCCGCCCCGCCGGCTTCTCATGCCCGTTCGGATGTCCAAGTTCCCTGCTCCTGAAGCGCCGGGCTGCATGGCCTGGCGGATATGGCTTTGATCCGGGCCGCCGCGCGGCGCCACTGCGACATGCGAATACATCCCCTTGCCCGATGACCGGACCGGCGCGGACCGGGCGCGGCGAGTCCGGCCTCGATCTGCGGATGCCGGCCCGCTATTGATAGCTGCGCACCAGCGCCGCCGCAATCATGCCCCAACCGTCCACCACGACAAAGAAGGCCAGCTTGAAGGGCAATGCCACGACCACCGGCGGCACCATCATCATGCCCATCGACATCAGCACCGCCGACACAACCAGGTCGATGATCAGGAAAGGCAGCGCCACCAGAAAGCCGATTTCGAAGGCGCGCTGGATCTCGCTCAGCATGAAGGCCGGGACCAGCACGGACAGCCGGTCGGGCGGTGCCTGCGGATCGGGCGCGACCTCGGCCAGGGCTGCCATCATCTCGGGGTCGGTGCGCTGCTCCATGAAGCCGCGAAAGGGCACGATGCCGCGTTCGAAGGCTTGCGTGACGGTGATCTGGCCGTCGCGAAGCGGTGCGCCCGCGACATCCCAGGCCTCGGTCAGCACCGGGTTCATCACGAACCAGGTCAGGAACATGGCCAGGCTGACGATCAACATGTTCGGCGGCGATTGCTGCAATCCCATGGATACGCGCAGGATCGACAGCACCGTGACGATAAAGGGAAAGCAGGTGACCATGATGGCGATGCCCGGCGCCAGCGACAACGCCGTCATGACCGCCAGAAGCGTGATCGAGTGCCTGCCGATGCCGCCGGCCACGGCGTCCAGCCCGGCCGCGTCGACAAGCGGCAGCTCCTGCGCCAGGCCGGCCTGCGGCAATGCCGCCGCAAGCACCAGCGCCGCAACGACGGGAAGCCGCCGCATCACGCCGCGCCGGCCGGGCCAAGGATGCGGACGCAAAGCCTGTTGTCGGTCTCGTCCCCCGAGACGAGTTCGCCGCGGGCGATGACCTTGTCGCCGACGCAGATCTCGACGCCGTCCGACATGTCCTGGTCCAGTGTCAGGATGTCGTCGGGCCGCAGGCGCGAAAGCTCGGCGACGCTTAGCCGCGTGGCGCCCAGCCGGATGGTGATTTCGACCTGTATCTGGTCTGTGGCGATCAGGCTTGCAATATCGTCCATGTCACTCCCCGGTCTTGATGTCGTCGATGATTGCTTTCAACCTCGCGGTGAAAAGCGAAGGGTCCAAGATGATGCTGCCCTGGCCCGCGGCCAGCTCCACCCTGTCCAGCCCGGCCGAAAGAGGCTCGATCCGGGCCTGGAGAAAGCGCGCGCGGTCAATGCAATCCGCCAGATCCGGTTGCAGGTCCTGGGGACAGCGCAGGATCACGGTGCGATCGGGCACATGCTCGACGATCCGCGCCAGTTCTTCGCCCAGTGCATGCCGCAGCCGCTCTTTTTCCGAGCGCGGTCCCAGCAGGTCGACGATCGTGTGCAGCACCGGCGCCAGCGCGGCGCGCAGTTCGCGGCGCAGCGCGGCTTCGGCTTGCTGGCTGGCCTGCATGTCGCGGCCCAGCTCGGCCAGCGTGTCGGTCAGGGCATCCAGGCTGCCTTCGCGCCCCTCGGCCAGGCCCTTTTCGTAGCCCAGCTGAAAGGCTTCTTCGCGCGCGGCCGCCGCCGCAAGCTGCGCCCCGGTAGATGGACCCGAGGAAAAGGAATCAAGGCGAAGCACCGCCGGTCTCATAGCGCATCCTCACGTTTTTCGATCCAGCCCGACAGGATTTGCAGGCTTTCGTCCTTGCGCGATTTCATCAGCTCTTTCAGCCGGCCGACCGGATCGCCTTCGCCCGCGCCCATCGGGGTGAAGTCGATCTCGGAAAGGACATGGGCGGCGCCCGTGGCCGGGGGCGGTTCGCCCTTGGCGACTGCAAGGGCCGGCAGCGGTTCGGATCGGTCCAGCAGCGCCTGGCCGGGATCGCCAGCGGGCCTGGAGCGCAAAAGCGGTCGCAGCAGGAACGCCGCCAGGGCCAGGGCGAAAAAGCCGACCAGGGCGATCCGGATCAGTCCGTTCAGGTCCAGCCTGGACAGGAAGCCGCCGGCGCTGGCCAGGGTGCCCGCCTCGGACAAGGAGGCGAAGGGCAGCGATTTCAAGGTTATCGCATCGCCCCGCGCCTCGTCGAAGCCCACGGCCGAGGCGACGAGTTCGCGAAGTGCCTGCAACTCGGCCTCTTCGCGCGGGACCTGCACGATGTCGCCATTCGCTTCGGTCCGGGTGGTGCCGTTGACCAGCACGGCGACCGTCAGGCGCCTGGTGGCGCCGGGCTGGCGCGTCACCTCGCGGGTGACCTTGCTAACCTCGAAATTCGAACGTTGGCGGGTTTCCGACCGCGAGGACCGGCTCTGGTCCCCGGCATTCTCCTGGCCCTCGGGCAGGTTCGAGGCGGCCGTGACCGCGCCTTGCTGGGCATTGCTGCTTTCATCGGCGCTTTCCTCGCTTTCCTGCGAGATCAGCGCGCGTTCCTGCGGGTCGAAACGCTGCTCGGTCAGCAGCTCCGATTCGTTGACCACATCCAGGTGCAACTCGACGATGGCATTGCCATGGCCGACATGGGCCGCCAGGATGCGTTCGACATTGCGCTTCATCTCGGCCTCGCGGTCCTCGCCGGCGAAATCCTCGCCCGAGGAAACGACACCGCGTTCGCTGTCGATCACCGCAACGCGGTCCGCCGACATGCCCGGCACGCCCGAGGAAACCAGGAACTTCAGTGCCTTGGCCTGGTTGCGGCCGATCGGCGTGCCGTTGGTCGTCAGCGTCACCGAGGCGGTGGCCTCGGCCTCGCGCCGATAGCCGCGGCCCTGGGGCACCGCCAGATGGACGCGCGCCGCCTTGACGTTGGGCAGGGCCAGGATGGTGCGCGCCAACTCGCCCTCCTTGGCGCGCCAATAGGCGGCGTCGAACATCTGCGAGGTGGTGCCAAAGCCCGACATGCCGTCCAGGATCTCGTACCCGCTGCTGCCGGCCGAGGGCAGCCCTTCGCCGGCCAGCGCCATGCGCAATTCGTCCCGCCGGCTTTCCGCGACCCAGATCGAATCGCCGCGGATTTCATAGGCGATACCGGATTTTTCCACCGCCGCCATGACGGCCCCGGATTCCTGCGGATCGAGCCCGGAATAAAGCAGCGCCATGCCCGGCCGGCTGGCCAGCCATGACAGCCCGGCAATGGCGGCAAACGTGAACAGGAAAGCCGCCGCCAGCACAGCCCTTTGTCTTGCGCTTCTTTCGCGCCAGTAGTCCTGCAACTTCAGCAAAGCCGCCCCCTTCTCGAATCGCCTTGATCCTTGTCGCGACCTTCATGGCACGGGGGCGATTAAGAATTGGTTAGCCCGCAGGTGATATCCAGACCCCGGACGGATGGAGAATCACCATGACCGATGTCGCCGACATCAACACGGAAGAAAAACCCCGCGGGGGGATCGGCCGCATCCTGCTGCCGCTGGGCCTGGCCGTGGTCTTGGGCGGGGCGGGATTTGCCTCGACCTGGCTTGGCTTCTGGTCGCCCATGTCGTTTTTCGCCGCCAAGGAAAAGGCCGCCGAGGCCGAGGCGGCGCCCGCCCTGGTCTTTGTCGACATTCCCCAGATCGTTCTGACGCTGGCCGGGCCGCGGGCGCGGACCCTGGTGATGACGATCAAGATCGAGACCGACCAGGCCCGCCGCGCCGAGGTCGAGCATCTGATCCCGCGCCTGCTGGACGGCTTCAACAGCTTTCTGGCGGATATCGACCCGACGGCCTTCGAAAAGCGGGGCGCCCTGGACATCGTGCGCGACGAACTGGCGACGCGCGCCATCCATGTCCTTGGCAAGGAAGCCTTCACCGATGTCCTTATCACGGAGTTCAGGGTCCAATGACGATTGCCCAGCTTTTACAGATCATTCTCATTGCCTTTAGCGTCGGGCTGTCGGGCTTTTGCTTCATGCTGGCGCGGCGGCTGCGCAAGCTCAACGACCTGGAAACCGGGCTGGGCGGCGCCATCGCCGTCATGACCAGCGAGATCGGGAGGCTGGAGAAATCCATCCTTCTGGCCAAGGCCGAAGCCACCGCGGCGACCCAGGCGCTTGCCGACGAGATCGAGCGGGCCAAGCAGGAGCGCGCCTTCTGGATGTTGCAGCAGAAATTCGCCGAGGCGGGACCGCCGCGGCCGGCCCGGCTGCAACGCCGCCGCAGGCGGGAAGGGGCGGTGGCCGATGCGTAAGCCGATCCTGTCATTCCTGGGCGGCGTGATGATCCTGGCCGCGGCCGGCCAGGCAGTGATGCTGATGGACGGGCTGTCGCGGTTGACGGCCCATGCCGAGCCGTCCGAACTGATGGCGGGCTGCACCGACGTTCCCGAAGCCGTGACGCTGGCCGAGACGCTGCGCGAGCGTGCCCTGCGCATCGACCGCTACATGCAGGACATGGACCGCCGCAAGGCCGAGATCGCCTTTGCAGAAAAGCAGCTGACCGAAAGGCTTGTCGAACTGCGCAAGCTCAAGCAGCAGATCGCGCAAGGCAGGCAGGGCCAGGACCACGTCCAAACCGAGGATATCGCGCGGCTGATCGCGGTCTATGACCAGATGAAGCCCGAACAGGCGGCGATGGTCCTGTCGAACCTGCCGCCTGATTTTGCCGCGCAGATCCTGGCTCGGGTCCAGCCCGAGACCGGCGCGCGCATCATGGCCGCGGTCGAGCCGGGCCATGCCGCGGTCCTGACCTCATACATGGGCGCCCTTCGGGCTGCCGGGAAATAGGTGAATACATGTTCGGCATGATCGGCATTGTCGTGACCTTCGCGATGGTCTTCGGCGGGTATATGATGGCGGGGGGCAAGCTGGGGGTGATCCTGCACTCGCTGCCCTTCGAGATGATGATGATCGGCGGTGCCGCGGTCGGCTCGTTCCTGCTGTCGAACGAAACGGCGGTCATCAAGCAGGCGCTTGGCGGCATCGCGCGCTCGCTCAAGGGGCCGCGCTGGCATGAAGCCGACGTCCAGGCCGTGCTTTGCCTGATGTTCCAGTTGCTGCGGATCGCGCGCACCAGCCCCGTCGAACTGGAGGAGCATATCGAAAACCCCCAGGCCTCGCCGATCTTCCAGGCCTATCCTCGCATCCTGGGCGACGAGCATGTGGTGACGCTGATCGCCGACACGCTGCGTTCCGCCAGTCTGAACTATGACGACCCCTATCAGGTCGAGGAGATGCTGTCGCAACGCATCGGCCTGATGAACGAAGAGGCGATGCATGCGCCGCATGCCTTGCAGAACATGGCGGATGCCCTTCCCGCCCTTGGGATCGTCGCGGCCGTGCTGGGCGTCATCAAGACCATGAGCTCGATCGACCAGCCGCCCGAGGTGCTGGGCAAGATGATCGGCGGCGCGCTGGTGGGCACCTTCCTGGGCGTATTCCTGGCCTATGGCATCGTTGCGCCCTTTGCCCAGCGGCTAAGCGCCGTGACCAAGCAGGACCAGGCTTTCTATGACGTGATCAAATCCGTTCTGGTGGCGGGCCTGCACCAGCACGCGACCAATCTTTGCGTCGAGGTGGGCCGGCAATCCGCGCCCGAACATGTGCGCCCGTCCTTCGGCGCGCTGGAAACCGCGCTGCGCGAGTTGAAGAGGGCGTCGTGATCGCGCTGATGATCCTGTCCGCCGCATTGGCTGCCGAACCCGCGGGGCAAGCCGCGCCGACCCGTGACGGGCTTATCCGCGATGCGACGCAGCGGCTGCTTTACGGCGAGCCGCTGCCGGCTGACATCGACGACCAGCTCATGCGGCTTTCGCCGCCGGACCGGATCGAAGTGCTGATCTTTCTGCGCCGTTCCGGCATGCTGGCCGGCCCGGCCTGGAGCATCGAGCGCCTGCTTGAACCCGCAAGACCCCAGGGGCCCGCGCAATGAGCATCGCCGAGACACCCGCAGCAGGCCGGGCGGCGCGGCCGCTGATCATCACCGGGATGCTGGTGCTGATCGTGCTGTCCATGGTGATCCCGCTGCCGGCGGGGCTGCTGGACCTGGGGATCGCGCTGTCCATCGCCAGCGCGACGCTGATCCTGGTCATGGCGTCGCTGGTGGAAAAGCCCACCGATTTCCAGGCATTCCCGGTCCTGCTGCTGGTGTCGCTGCTGATCCGGCTGTCGCTGAACATCTCGTCTACGCGGCTGATCCTGACCGACGGCCAGAACGGCACCGCCGCGGCCGGCCATGTCATCCAGGCCTTTGCCGAATTCGTCGCCGGCGGCTCGCTTTTGGTGGGCTTGACGGTTTTTGCGGTGATCACGGTGGTGAACTTCATGGTCATCACCAAGGGATCGGGGCGCATGGCCGAGGTCTCGGCCCGCTTCGCGCTGGATTCGCTGCCCGGCAAGCAATTGGCGATCGACGGCGACCTGAACTCGGGCGCCATCGACCATGACGAGGCCAAGCGCCGCCGCGCCCGCGAACAGCGCGAGATCAGCTTTTTCGGCTCGCTCGACGGGGCGTCGAAATTCGTCAAGGGCGATGCCATCGCCGGGCTGGTCATCACGCTGATCAACCTGTTCGTCGGCCTGGCGGCGGGGATCCTGCACGGGATGCCCGTGGCCGAGGCGCTGACGACCTATTCCAAGCTGACCATCGGCGACGGCCTGGTCAGCCAGATCCCGGCGCTGATAACCTCGATGGCGGCGGCGCTGCTGCTGTCGCGGGGCGGCGCGACCGAGACGACGGCCGACCTTTTGTCGCAGCAGTTTCTCAGCAGCTGGCAGGTTCCCTTTGTCGCGGCGGTGGGGATGCTGGTCATCGGCATTGTGCCCGGCATGCCCACCCTGGTGTTCTTTGCCCTGGCGGCGGCCCTGGGCGCGGCCGCCTGGTTCATCCACAGCCGGCGCGGCCTGGCCCCCGCCGCCCAGGCTGCGCCGGCCGAGCCGAAGCCGGCCACCCCAGCGCCGTCACGGATCGGCGACGTGCTGGACACGGACGAGATCTGCGTCGAGATCGGCGCCGGGCTGATCGTCAGCGCGCTTGATCCCGCGCGCGGCCTGGGCCAGCGCATCACCAATCTGCGGCTGCACATCGCCCGTGCCTATGGGCTGATCCTGCCCGATGTCCGCATCACCGACGGAACGGGTTTCCAGGATGGCGAATATGTCATTCGCTTGCAGGGCGTGGTGCGCGGCAAGGGCATGCTTCGGCCCAGGGGCGTGCTGGCGCTGGGCGCGGAGGCGACGCTTGAGGGGCTGGACGGCGACAGCGTCCGCGAGCCGGTCTATGGCAGCGCCGCCCGCTGGATCGCCCCCGAAAACCAAGAGGAGGCTGCCATCGCCGGGGCCACCGTGGTGATGCCGATGGAGGTATTGTCAACGCATCTGATGGAGGTGGTCAAGACCCACCTGCCGGCATTGCTGACCTTGTCGTCCATGCAGCGCATGATCCGCGAACTGGGCAGCGTTTCGGACGAGCATCGCGCCCAGCTGAACCAGCGCTTCTTCGACAGCATGCTGCCCGACAAGGTCTCGCCCGAGCTGCTTCTGGCGGTGCTGCGCGGCCTGCTGGACGAACGCATCTCGGTGCGCAACCTGGTGCTGATCACCGACGCCGTTCACGAGGCGCGCAACGCGGCCACGCCCGAGGCCGTCTATGAACAGGTGCGCAAGCGCCTGCGCGGCCAGATCACCGAGCAGTTCCTGGACCCCGAGGGTTATCTGGGCCTGTTGCAACTGCATCCGCAATGGGAGGCCGAGATCGCCCGCGCCGAAACCGAAGGCGCCCGCACCGGCGGCGGCGCCCTGCCGCAGGTCCAGAAAAGGCTGGCGGATGCGATGCAGGCGGCGCTGGCCGAATTGCCCCCCGGCACCGAGGTGGTCCTTGCCGTGCCCGATCACCGCCGCCGCCTGCTGCGCATGATGCTGTCTTCGGCCGGGATCGCGACCCCGGTGCTGGGCCTGGACGAAATCGATCCGGCCGCGCAGATCCGGCTGCGCGGAACGGTGGCGGCATGACCCTGTCCCTGGCCGACCCGCATCTGGCGGCGCTGCTGGTCACCTTGCTTCTGGCCTATTGCAGGGTCCAGGCCTGCTTTCTGATGCTGCCCGTCTTGTCCGAGCGGGCAATGCCGGTCCGGGTGCGCGCGGCGCTGGCCATGGCGCTGACGCCGCTGCTGGCGGAACAGGCCCAGCCGCCGGGCCAGATCGGCAGCCTGCTGGGCCTTGCCGCGCTGGCCGGGGCCGAGATCCTGTCGGGGCTGGTGTTGGGCGGGCTGGTACGGCTGTTCGCGGCCGCGCTGGACATAGCGGCGACGGCCATTGCCGCGACCGCCTCGCTGTCGCAACTGATCGGCGCCGCCAACGAATACTCTCCGCATCCGATCGGCAACCTTCTGCACCTGGCCGGGATGGCGCTTCTGGTGGCGCTGGGCTTCCCGGTGCTGGCCTTCGACCTGCTGCATGAAAGCCTGGTGCTGCGGCCGCTGGGGGCGTGGCCGCAGGTTTCCGAACTGCTGCCCAGCGCGGTTTCCCTGGTCCGGCAAAGCTTTGTCCTGGCCATGCTGCTGGCGGCGCCATTCATCCTGGGCGGGTTTCTGTTCCAGGTGCTGTCGGGCATGATCAGCAAGGTCATGCCGACGCTGCCGGTGGTCTTCATCATCGCACCGGGCGCGATCCTGATGGCGCTGCTGGGGCTGGCGGTGCTTGCGCCCGCGATCCTGGGGATATGGGCCGATGCGGTCCTGGACCGGATGGGGAGCTTGCTGAGATGAGCCAACAGGACAGCGACGACAAGCAATACGACGCCTCGGAAAGCAAGCTGCGCAAGGCGCGGCAGGAAGGCGACGTTCCCCGCTCGACCGAGTTGCAGTCGGCGCTGATGTATCTGGGCTTCTGGTTCGCGGCGCTGTTCGCGGCGGTCTGGGCCGTTCCGGCCTGGATCGGCATGGCCGCGCGCGCTCTGGGCGGCGAGCCGTGGCCCGATGCCGATGGCCGCCCCGTCACCGACCTGGCCCGCGCCCTGGCCGGTCAGGCCGGGCTTGCGACCCTGGCCGGGGTGGCGATCATGGCGCTGCCCGTCGTGCTGGGCATGGTGGCGCAGCGCTCGATCGTGCTGACCCCCAAGAAGCTGCTGCCGGACGTCAAGCGCATCAATCCGGTCAAGAATGCCGGCCAGAAATTCGGCAAAAGCGGGCTGGCCGCCTTTGCGATCTCGCTGGGCAAGGCGCTGCTGGTCGGCCTGGGCGGCTGGTTTCTTTACGCCTCGCTTCTGTCCTGGCTGCTGTCCTCGGGCGGCATGCAGGATCTGCAATGGGTGGATGGCCTGCGGCTGATCCTGGACCGGGCGGTGCTGCTGGCGCTGGGCATCGGCGCGATCTTCGCCATCATCGACCTGGTCTGGAAGCGGCTGGAATACCTCAAGCGGCACCGGATGTCCCGCCAGGAGATGCAGGACGAGCACAAGGAAAACGAAGGCGATCCGCATCTGAAGGCCGCCCGCCGGCAGAAGGGGATGGACATCGTCCTGAATTCGATGCTGGCCGATGTCGAACGGGCCGACGTGATCATCGTCAACCCCACGCATTACGCGGTGGCGCTGGAATGGAAACGCGGCAGCGGCCGCGCGCCGGTCTGCCTGGCCAAGGGCGTGGACGATGTCGCCCGCCGCATCCGCGAGCGTGCGAACGACCATCAGGTGCCGATCTGGTCCGATCCGCCTTGCGCCCGCGCCCTGCATGCCTCGGTCGAGATCGGGCAGGAAATCCGGCCCGAACATTTCGCGCCGGTCGCGGCCGCCATCCGCTTTGCCGAGGCCATGCGCAAGAAGGCACGCGAGGGCTGGGGCGGTCCCCTGCGCCCAAGGACGCCGCAATGAACCGCAACCGCCATGCCCTGGCCGGGCTGGAACGGATCGCCCGGCTGAAATCCGACCTTGAAATGCGCCGCCTGGCCGCCTTTCGCGCGCATGTCGAGGCAACGCGCCACCGCATCGACCAGTTGGAGGCGGAACTGGATTCGATCTATCGCGCCGATGGGCCGTTCTCGATCGCCCAGGCGCGGCTGACGAATGCCATGGCCGGGGAACGCAGCCGCGCGCTGTTGGCGGCCGAACATGAACTTGACCGCATGTTGCCGGGCTTTGAACAGGCCCGGCAGGTCGCGGCGCGCGCCTTTGGCCGCGCCGAGGCCGTGCATGCCTTGCGGATGGAGCTGCTGGCGCAGGATCGCCAGGACCAGGACAGGCGGGACGGGCCATAATACCGTCGCGCCGCGCGATCCCATCCTGCCCTGCCGCCGCAGGCAAGCGCCGCCGTCCCGCGGCGGCGAATCAGGAACGCCGGCCCCCCGTCCAGCCAGGGGGTTTGCGGGGCGGGAACGGGGGGCGGGTCTGTCGCCGCATTCGTGCAACAGCAGGTTGCGCCCCAGCGTCGGGCGGGAAGCGCCGGGTTTGTGCGGCATTTTCGTCGCCCGCGTCACTAGGCCGCCCCCGATGCGACGATTTTCTATTGATCAGCGGCGACCGCTCGGTCAATCAAGAGCGAGGTTTAGACATATTGGACTTCACCGCGCAAAGACTTTGCAACAAATCCGCTTTGTCTTATGAGCGGGACGGCTCGATTTGCGACGGCGTTATGGTGTCTGAGTTCTGTCCTGCGACAGGATGCGCAGGGCAAGTTAAGGAGTAATGAGGGGGTTCTTGGATGCCTAAGGCTCTTCCGGTGACGCGCGGCCGCAAATTCCTGCAAGTGCTGGAGGGCGCCCGGACAATCTTCATGCGAGACGGGTTCGAAGGGGCAAGCGTCGACGACATCGCCCGCGAGGCCGGCGTTTCCAAGGCGACGCTCTACAGCTATTTTCCCGACAAGCGCGCCATGTTCATGGAGGTGTTTCGCAACGAGCTTTCCCGCGAAGCTGCGGATGCGAGCGCCCTGATCGAAGTGGACCTGCCGGTCGAGCAGGTCCTGCCCTTTGTCGTGCAGATCATTTCGGCGCATATGATTTCGGAATTCGGGATGCGCATCTATCGGGTCAGCGTCGGCGAGGCCGAACGCTTCCCCTCGCTTGCACAGGAATATTACGAATCCGGCCCGGCGCTATTGCGCCGGCAGTTGATCGGCTATCTGGACCGCTGCATCCAGCGCGGGGAATTGCGCATTCCCGATCTGGAACTGGCCGCCGATCAGCTGATCGAACTGGCAGGCGTCACCATTCACGACCGGGCGCCGTTCCTGGGGCCGCAATCGGTGGACAAGGAGTTGATGCGCAAGGTCAATCGCAGCGCGGTTTCCATGTTCCTGGCCTGCTACGGCAACGGGCGCAATGCGCTGGCCGAAGCCGCGGAATAGGCACGCCGGCAAGGCGCGTCCCGGACCGCCTTGGCGCGCCTGGCGGCTGCGCCCTGGCGCCGCGGCCAGGCTAGGCCGCCGCCGCGAAAGCGCGCAATCCGCCGCGTGGTCGGCCGACGGCCGCTTCTCATTTTGCCGATGCACCTTTATGATGCCCGGCCGGAAATTCTTTTACTGGATGGTTGCCTGATGACCCGACTGCTGATCGCCTTCCTTGCCCTGGCCCCTTTGGCCGCCTGCGCCCCGGCCTATCAGACCGCGCCGGACCCGGTGCCCGCCGTGGCGCCGCTGCCGCCGGTTCCGGTGGGCGGTATCAGCGGGCTGGAAGCGCGCGAACCCGATGCCTGCCATGCCAAAGACTATCTGTCCGCACTGGGCCAGCCCGGCAGCACCATCCCGACGCTGGGCCTGACCCGCGACTATCGCGTCGTCGAATATCGCGGCATCGAGCCGCAGGAATACGACCCGCTGCGCATCGTCTTCCGGCTGGATGCGGCCGGCAATATCTACAATATCGACTGCGGCTGATGCGAAGGGTCCTGATGCTGGCGCCGCTTTGGCTGCTGGGTGCCTGTGCCCAGGCGCCGGCACCTGCGCCGACCGTGGGGGCGGGGGCGGAAACCTGCCCGGCCGCGTCCTTTCGCGGCCTGACGGGCCAGCCGCGCGGCGTTCTGGACCGGATGACCTTGCCGGCCGGCACACGGATCATCGGCCCGCGCGATGCGGTGACGATGGACTACAACCCCGGCCGCATGAATTTCGAGATCGGCGAGGATGGCCGGATCGCCAAGCTCGGCTGCTATTGAAGCGGCGCGGGCGGCCTGTCGGCGGCCCGGCCAGCATCGCCGCGGCCAAGCGCGCGCGGCTTTCGGATGGTGCAGCCGCCGGGCCTGCGGGTATGGTCGGCCAGCGCGGGTCCTTCCCGGCGCAGGACCAGCCCCTGCACCCCGACGCATGCCAGGATGAACAGCCAGGACAGGACATGACCCTTTTCGACCGAAGCGAGATCGAGGCGATGGATGCGCGCGACCCCCTGCGCGGATTGCGCGATGCCTTTGTCCTGGCCCCCGACGAAGTGTATCTGGACGGCAATTCCCTGGGCGTCCCGACCCATGCCGCGCAAGCAGAACTGCTGCGCGCGGCCCGCGACGAATGGGGCGGCGACCTGATCCGCAGTTGGAACAAGGCGGGCTGGTTCGACCTGCCGGTCGAACTGGGCGACCGCATCGGGCGGCTGATCGGCGCGGCGCCGGGCCAGGTGGTGGTATCCGATACGACTTCGGTGAATATCTACAAGGCGTTGCATGCCGCGATGGCGCTGCGGCCGGGGCGCAGGACCATCCTGGCCGAGGGCGGCAGTTTCCCAACCGACCTTTATATCGCCGAAGGCGTGGTCTCGACCCTGCCCGGTGCAAGGCTGCGGCTGGAGGGCGTGGACAGCCCCGCCATCGAGCAGATGCTGGACGGCGATGTCGCCGCGGTGCTGGTCAATCATGTGAATTACAAGACCGGCGCGCTGCGCGACATGGCCGCGCTGACCGCCCGCATCCACGCGGCCGGCGCCCTTGCCATCTGGGACCTTTGCCACTCGGCCGGGGCGCTGCCGGTGGAACTGGACGCCGCAGGGGCGGATTTCGCCGTGGGCTGCACCTATAAATACCTGAACGGCGGGCCGGGCTCGCCCGCCTTTGTCTATGCGGCGCAGCGGCATCTGGGACAGGCGCGCCAGCCGCTGAGCGGGTGGTGGGGCCATGCCCGGCCCTTTGCCTTCGAGACCGGATATGAGGGCGATCCCGGCATCCGCCGCTTTCAATGCGGAACCCAGCCGATCCTGTCGATGCGGGCGCTACAGGGGGCGCTGGCGATCTGGGACGGCGTGGACATGGCCGCGCTTAGGGCCAAAAGCCTGGCGCTGACCGATCTGTTCATCCAGCAGGTCGAGGCGCGATGCGCCGGGCTGGGCCTGCGGCTGGAAAGCCCGCGCGACGGTGCAAGGCGCGGCAGCCAGGTGGCCTTTGGCCATGATCATGCCTGGCAGGTGATGCAGGCGCTGATCGCCGGCGGCGTGATCGGCGATTTCCGCGCGCCCGCCACGCTGCGCTTTGGCTTTGCGCCGCTTTACCTGCGCCATATGGACGTGCTGCGCGCCGCCGAGACGCTGGAGCAGGTCCTGAAAAGCGAATCCTGGCGCGATCCGCGCTTTGCCGCCAGATCCGCGGTGACATAAGGGCCGGCCCATCCGGCCAAAGGCGCAAGCCGCTTGACCCGCGGATGGCTGCGGTGCAGCCTGCCGCGACCCGTCAAAGCCAGCAGGCCGCCGATGACCCATATCCTTGCCATCGACCAGGGCACCACCTCGTCCCGCGCCATCCTGTTCGATGCGTCCCTGCGCGTGGTGTCCAGCGCCCAGCATGAATTCGCGCAGCATTTCCCGGCCTCGGGCTGGGTGGAGCATGACGCCTCGGACCTGTGGGTCACGGTGGCGGGGGTGGCGCGGGCGGCCGTCGAAAAGGCGGGGGCAAGGCCCCAGGACATCGCCGCCATCGGCATCACCAACCAGCGCGAGACCACGCTGCTTTGGGACCGCAGGACCGGCCAGCCGCTTCACCGCGCCATCGTCTGGCAGGACCGCCGCACCGCCGGGCTGTGCAACCGGCTTCGGGACGACGGGCACGAGCCGATGATCACCGCCCGCACCGGCCTGCTGCTCGACCCCTATTTCTCGGGCAGCAAGCTGAAATGGCTGCTTGACAATATCGACGGTGCGCGGGGGCGGGCGCAGCGCGGCGAACTGGCCTTTGGCACCGTGGATAGCTGGCTGATCTGGAACCTGACCGGCGGCAAGGTCCATGCCACCGATGCGACCAATGCCGCCCGGACCCTGCTTTACAACATCGCCGAAAACCGCTGGGACGCCGATATCTGCGCCCTGCTGGACATCCCCATGGCGCTTTTGCCCGAAGTGCGCGATTGCGCCGACGATTACGGGCGGACGCGCGCCGACCTGTTCGGGCGCGAGATCCCGATCCTTGGCGTCGCCGGCGACCAGCAGGCGGCGACGGTGGGCCAGGCCTGTTTTGCACCGGGGATGGCGAAATCGACCTATGGCACCGGTTGTTTCGCGCTGCTGAACACCGGCACCCAGCGGGTGGCGTCAAGGAACCGGCTGCTGACCACCATTGCCTATCGGCTGGACGGCCGCACCACCTATGCGCTGGAAGGGTCCATCTTCATCGCCGGCGCGGTGGTGCAATGGCTGCGCGACGGGCTGGGCCTTATCCGGCAGGCCGCCGAAACCCAGGCCCTGGCCGAGGCGGCTGACCCGGCGCAGGACCTGGTGCTGGTCCCGGCCTTTACCGGGCTTGGCGCGCCCTATTGGCGGCCGGACTGTCGCGGCGCGGTCTTCGGCCTGACCCGCAATTCCGGCCCGGCGGAATTTGCCCGCGCGGCGCTGGAAAGCGTGGGTTTCCAGACCCGCGACCTGCTGGACGCGATGCGGGCGGACTGGTCCGACGCGGCGGGCAGCGTGTTGCGCGTCGATGGCGGCATGGCGACGAGCGACTGGACGATGCAGTTCCTGGCCGACATCCTGGGCGCGCCGGTGGATCGCCCGCGCGTGACCGAGACCACGGCGCTTGGCGCAGGTTATCTCGCCGGGCTCCGGGCCGGCATCTGCCCTGCGCCCGAGGAATTTTCCCGCGCCTGGGCGCTTGAGCGCCGTTTCGAACCCGCGATGGCCCCGCAGCAACGCGAGGCGCGCCATGCGAGATGGAAAAAGGCGGTGCAGGCGACCATGCAGGCGGCCTAGGCTGCGGACTCATAATTCCTCATCCACAGCCTTGAGCATGCCATGAGGACGGCGGCGAGGTAGTTTTCCGCCGTCTTCTCGTATCGGGTG
>NZ_FTMK01000022.1 GCF_900156255.1 Paracoccus thiocyanatus | reverse complement strand
CGGCCGCGCTTGCCACGGCGGATGCAGGCCCGGGCGATGCTGACGGCAAGGTGGGATTTGCCGGTCCCGGTGCCGCCGATGAGGACGACGTTACGCTGATGCTCGAGGAACTCTCCGGAGGCCAGATCGCGCACCAGCGTTTCGTTTACGGGCGTGTCTTCGAAGCTGAACTCGTCGACTTCCTTGGCCAAGGGCAGCTTGGCGATGGTCATCTGGTATTTGATCGAGCGAGCTTGTTTCTCGCTGATCTCGGCGTTCAGCAGGTCGCCCACGATTTGCTGCGGTTCGTGCTGTCGCTTCACCGAACGCGCGACGCTGACCGGCAGCTATACCCACGCCTTCCGGGAAACCAGGACCGGGACCAACCGCACGCCGGGATTTGGTCAGGAAACCACCCTGTTCATGGACCAGCACGAGGTGTCGATGGGCGTGAGCTGGGAATTCTGAAGCCCTGGGGCCGAAGCCCGCCGGACGGCCCGCGCCCGCTGGGGTCCACCGGGCTGGCCGCGGCGGCCCAGGCGCAGATGGGCCTTATGCCGGCGTCCGGCGGCGAGGCTTGCGGCAAGGTCTTTCCCGCCGTCCCCGGTGGCCAGGCCGGGCCGGGGGCTTTGCCCCCGCCCCTCGCGGACCCCTAGGGCGGGGTCCGCGAGGGGCTCCCCCAGGATATTTATCCACGAAAGAAGGTCAGGCCGGGCGCCAGAGTCCGCCGCGGCGGGTGAAGCGCAGATGCTGGGGCGGGCGGAAGCCGGGCTCGTCCATCGGCGCGACATGGCGCGCGACCAACAGGTCGGGGCCGGCGAAATCCAGCACCGCGAATTCATTCTGCCGGTCGTCGGGGCGGGCGCAAAGCGCGGTGCCGGCCTGGACTTGCAGGACCGGCCGCCCCCGGCAGCCCTGGAAGGCCCCGATCGACCAGCGATGCAGGTGGCCGGTCAGGATCAGATGCGCGCCTTCGGCCTCCAGTCCCGCCAGGGCCGGCCTGGCACCCTGCATCAGGGCCTTGTCCACCTGTGGCTGCTGCTGCATCGGGTGGTGCAGCGCGACCACGTTGATGCAAGCCGGGTCCAGCCCGGCGACGACGCGGGCAAGCTGCCCCGGCGTGACCATGCCGCGCTGCCAGGCCATGGGGTCGACGCTGTTCAGGCCCTGGACCCGCAGGTTGCCGACCTGTCCGACCGGTTCGAGGTTTTCCGCAATGGCCTTGCGCCAGCGGCGCCAAGGGCGCAGCATCCGCTCGGCCAGCTTGTAAAGCGGGATGTCGTGATTGCCCGGAACCGCAAGCAGCGGCGATTCGATCCGGCGCAGGAAGGCGGCCGCCTGGGCGAATTGCGCCGAGCGGCCGCGATGGGTCAGATCGCCCGTCACCACCACCAGGTCGGCGCCGGCGGCGTTGATCCGGTCGACAAGCGGCTCGACCAGTGCCTGGCGCTGCAATCCGAAATGCAGGTCCGAAAGATGCAGCAGCCGCGTCATTGCGCATCCCGCCCGCCGCTTCCGGCCGGCACAAGCACCCTAAGCGCGCCATGGCGCACCCGGATGCGAAACGGCGAATCCATCCAGATCTTTTCGCCGTCATGGGCGACGTATTCGTGGCGCGGCACGGTTTCGAGTTCGAATTCCTCGGCGCAGATCAGGTCGAAATCGGCATAGCGCGCGCTTTTGCCCAGCGCCAGGCGCAGGGCCGAGCGCACCAGGGGGCCGGGCCTTTTCGCCCGCGCCAGCAACAGCGCCATCTGGCCGCGGCGCAGGCAATCGGCGCCTTCCAGCCCGAAAGCGTCAAGCTGGTAGGCGCTTTTGGCCACGAAGGCCAGCGCGGTGGTGAAGCGCTGTTCGCGGCCATCCGCCCGCACCGTCAGGTGCAGCGGCCGGCGCAGCCTCCACAGGACCGCCACCGCCGACCAATAGGCCGCCAGCCGCGAGCGGCCCCAGCGGCGATAAATGCTTTCGCGGCGCCGCAGGATTTCGGGATAGGCGCCGAAACTGACATTGTTCAGGAAGATCATGCCGTTCATTTCGCCGACATGGACCCGGCGGATGCGCGGCGCGTCAAAGATCTTCAGCGCCTCATCCACCGTTTCGCCCGAGCCGAGGTCGCGGGCGAAATAGTTGAAGGTGCCGCCGGGGATCACCGCCATCGCCGCCGAGCTGCCGGCGACCGCGCCCGCCACCGCGGCTTGGGTTCCGTCGCCGCCGGCGGCGACGATAAGGTCGAACCCGCCGTTCACCGCGCGGCGCGCCATTGCCGGCAGGTCGGCGCCCGTGCCGGTGTCCTGAAAGCACAGCTCGGCCACCCGGCCCCTTAGCGCGGCGTCCAGCTTTTGCGCGGTCTCCTTGCCGCCTTCGCGGCCCGACCGCATGTTCACGATGACGCAGACCCGCGCCGCCGCCAGATCGAAATCGCCGCTTTGACTTGCTTCGCCCTGGCCGGCCATGCTGCCCGCTCCCTCGTTAACCCAGCTTCGGCAACCTTTGGAACCGGGGCGGAGTTCCGGCGGCCGCGTGGCAGGAATGCGACAATTCTACCGCCGGCTTTAATCCTGATCTTTTTACTTGCCTTTCCCTGGGCGCTTTGACAGATTGCGCGGGGAAGCCGAAGGGCGGGATGTTCAAGACCGCCCACCGTGCGTTCAGTGGGATTGCGCGGTTCGCCACCCGATATGTCTGTTGCCACCTGCGCAGGAGAGTTCTGCCCAAAGATCTGATCGCAGAATAGATCATGACCGCCGTCATGGGAATGCACCGGATCGGGGACGAAATTCCTTTGAGAACGAGATGAATCATGAACATCCGCTTGTCCGAGGCGCCGAAAAAGACGGCGTCGCCCGTGCCTGACCCGGTTCTATTCGGTTTCGAAGGGCCTTCGGGCTGCATCCTGGGCCGCGGCCCCGCGCAGCGGATCGCACCCGGCACCGCGGCGACCCTGGCTTCGCGCATCGCCGCGATCGCGCTGGACCCGGACGAGATCATCGGCGGCGCCCTGCCCTTTGACCGCGAGGCGGCGGATTGCCTATGGCAATGCCGTCGCGACAAGGCGCGCGCGCCCTTGGCCAGCGTTCAGGATGGCTTGCCCCTGGCCGGCTGGCGGCTGACCGCGGAACCTTCGGCCTGCGATTATGCCCAGGCGGTATCGCGTGCGCTTGGCATCATGGCGGACGAGGCGGGCCGGTCTGACGCGCTGGAAAAGATCGTGCTGGCCCGCACGCTGCTGGTGGAATCCGCCGCGCCGGTCCCGATCGAGGCGCTGATGGCGCAACTGCGCGCCGACCGCAGCGTCACCGCCTTTCGCGTGGCACTGCCTTGGGGGGCGGATCATCCGCAAGGCCGGGCGCTATGCGGCGCCACCCCCGAATTGCTGGTCGAAAAGCAGGGGCGGCGCGTGCTGTCCCATCCGCTTGCCGGCTCGGCCCGGCGACTGGCCGACCCTGCCGCCGACCGCGCCGCGGCGGCGGCGCTGGCGCAATCGGCCAAGGACCAGCGCGAACACGCCCTGGTCGTCGAATCGATCCTGGACATCCTTGCCCCCTATTGCCGGGACCTGTCCTGTCCCGAAGGCACGCGCCTCACCTCGACCCGCAGCATGTGGCACCTTGGCACCCGGATCGAAGGCCGGCTGAAGGACGGGGACACGCCTTCGGTCGTGCTGGCCTCGGCGCTGCATCCGACGCCGGCGGTCTGCGGCGTGCCGACGGCGCGGGCGGCAGAGCTCATCAAGACCATCGAGCCCGTGGCGCGGGATTTCTATGCCGGCGCGGTCGGCTGGTGCGACGCCAAGGGCGACGGTGCCTGGCATGTCGCCATTCGCTGCGCCGAGATCAGCGGCCGGCGCGCGCGACTTTACGCGGGCGCGGGGATCGTCCCCGGCTCGGACCCGATGGCCGAGGCCGCCGAGACCAGCGCCAAGTTCGGCGCGCTTCTGGCGGCCCTTGGCCTGCCGCAGGACGCCGCGCTGCAAGACCTGCCCTGCAACGGAGAGACCTGATGGCCCTGCCCGCCATTGCGCCCTATGCCCCCCCGACCCAGGCCGAACTGCCCAAGGCGCGCGGCCCCTGGCAGCCCCGGCGCGACCGGCTGGCGCTGCTGGTCCATGACATGCAGCGCTATTTCTGCCGCATCTATCCCCAAGACGCGCCGCTGGCGCCGGTGGTCGGCAATATCGCCCGGCTGATCCAGGCCGCGCGGGCGGCAGGGGTGCCGGTCTTTTACACCGCGCAAAAGGGCGACCAGTTCCGCCCCGATCGCGGGCTTCAGGCCGACCTGTGGGGGCCGGGGATGCAGGCCGTCCCCGAACATGAACAGATTCTGCCCGAACTGGCCCCGGCTGCGGGCGATATCGTGCTGGTCAAGCATCGCTACAGCGCCTTTCAGCGGTCCAATCTGGAACATCTGATGCGCGCGCGCGGCCGCGACCAGTTGATGATCTGCGGCATCTATGCCCATATCGGCTGCCTTGCCACCGCCGCCGAGGCGTTCCAGCGCGACATCGAAGCCTTTGCCGTGGCCGATGCGCAGGCCGATTTCTCCCGCGACAAGCATGACCTGGCAATGGAATGGATCGCCGCCACCTGCGGCGTGCCCCTGTCCAGCCGGCAGGCGCTGGACGCCCTTGCCGCATCCGAGGCGCAATCATGCGCCTGACCGGATTTCAGGGGCGAACCGCCATCGTCACCGGCGCCGCGGGCGGCATCGGCCGGGCGGTCGTCGCCGCGCTGCTGGAGGCGGGGGCCAAGGTCGTGGCCACCGATACCGAAGCCGCGCTGGCCGGCAATCCCGTCGCCGGGGCAGAAAACCGGGTGCTGGACGTGCGCGACGGCGATGCCGTCGAGGCGCTGGTGGCCGAAATCGTCGCGGCGCATGGGCCGCTGGGCCTTGGCGTCCATACGGCCGGGGTGCTGGCCATCGGGCCGCTGCTGGACCTGCCCCCCGAGGAGTGGGAGCGGGTGATGGCCGTCAATGCCCGCGGCAGCTTCAACGTCACCCGCGCCATGGGCCGGGCCATGGCGGGCAGCGGCGGCGGCGCAATCGTCGCGGTCAGTTCGAACGCCGCCGGCATCCCGCGCATGAACATGGGCGTCTATGCGGCATCCAAGGCGGCGGCGACCATGCTGGTGCGCTGCCTGGGGCTTGAACTGGCCGCGCAGGGCGTGCGCTGCAACATCGTCGCGCCCGGCTCGACCCTGACGCCGATGCAGACCGGCATGTGGACCGAGGACGGCGGCGCAGGCGAGCGCGCGGTGATCGAGGGCAGCCTGGACGCCTATCGCACCGGCATCCCGCTGAAAAAGCTGGCGACCCCCGAAGATATCGCCGGCGCGGTGATGTTCCTGCTGTCGGATCAGGCGGGCCATGTCACCATGGCCGACCTTTACGTCGACGGCGGGGCGACCCAGCGCGCCTAACGGCGCGCGGCGATCAGCGCCCACCAATTGTCCAGCGTCGGATCGCGGGCCAGTTCCTCGAAACTGGCCTCGATCCCCATCTGCTTCAGTTCCGACGAAAACGTCATGACCGCGATCGAGTCGAGCCCGTAAAGCACCAGGTTCTCGTCCGGGGCGATCTCGCAATCGTCCTCGATCATCTTCTGGACGCGGGCGGCCAGCCATTCGGGGCTGAGATCGGTCTTTTCGTCACTATCCATCATGCGTCCTTTCAGGCGGTTTCGGCCGCAAGGCTGTCGCGCAGGCGGCGCTTGTCGATCTTGCCCACCGCCGTCAGCGGCAGTTCGGGCACGAAGCGGAAGCGGTCGGGCAGCTTGTATTCGGCGACGCCCAGTTCCAGCAGGTGCCGGCGCAGCGCCGGCGGCGAAAGCTTGCCCGCGCCGTCGCGCAGCACCAGAAAGGCGCAGCTTTTCTCGCCCAGATGCGCATCGGGTGCTGCGACCAGCGCGGCATGGGTGATGTCGGGGTGGCGCACCAGCAGGTTCTCGATCTCTTCGGCGGCGATCTTTTCACCGCCGCGGTTGATCTGGTCCTTGATGCGGCCGACGACGCGCAGGTTGCCGCCCTGTCGCACCACCACGTCGCCGCTGTGATAAAACCCCTTGGCGTCAAAGGCTTTCGCATTGTGTTCCGGGCTGCCGTAATAGCCGCGGAAAGTATAGGGGCCGCGGGTCGCCAGGGCGCCGGGGACGCCGTCCGGCACCTCATGGCCGTCTTCGTCCAGGATGCGCACCTCGTCATCGGGGCTGATCGGGCGGCCCTGGGTGGTAAAGATCACCTCGGGCGGATCGTCCAGCCGGGTATAGTTCACCAGCCCCTCGGCCATGCCGAAGACCTGCTGCAACCGGCAGCCCAGCAATTCGGGAACGCGCCGCGCCGTCGCCTCGGCAAAGCTGGCGCCACCGACCAGCATCAGGTCAAGGCTGGCCAGCAGGCTGCGCCGCGCCGGGTCTTCCTCGACCGCGCGCAGCCACAGGGCGACGGCGGGCGGCACCAGCGGCGCCATGCTGACACGTTCGCGCGCCACGATGTCGAAACAGGCCAGCGGCTCGGGGCTGGGGGCCATGACCACGGTGCCGCCCGCGTGGAACACCCCCAGCGTGCCGGGCGAACTCATGGTGAAATTATGCGCCGCCGGCAGGGCGCACAGGAACCGCGTGGCCGAGGTCACGCCGCAGATGCGGACGCTGGCGCGGATGCTGTAATCGTAGTCGTTATGCGTGCGCGGGATCAGCTTGGGCGTGCCGGTGCTGCCGCCAGAAAGCTGGAAAAACGCCACTTGATCAGCGGGGGTCGGCGCCGCGCCCTGGGGCAGGTCGCCGTCGCGGGTCAGCCAATGGGCCAGGCTTTGCGCCGGGTCATCCTCGTCCAGCAGCAGCAGATGCGAGACACCCTTGGCGCGCAGTTCATCGGCAAAGGCATCGTCGCGGAACAGTTCGTGCCGGCGCGAGGCGACGACCAGCCGCGGCGCGATCTGGCGGGCATATTCGGCAAGCTCCAGCCGGCGATGACTGTAAAGCGCATTCACCGGCACCACGCCGATGCGCAGCAGCGCGAAGAAGACGACGAAGAACTCGGCCACGTTCGGCAATTGCACCAGCGCCGTGTCGCCATGGCCCAGCCCCTGGCGCGCCAGGCGTGCGGCAAGGTTGCGCGATTGCCGGTCCAGATCGGCATAGCTGAAGCGGCGCGAGCCGCAGACCAGGGCCTCGGCCTGGGGATTGGCGGCCAGTTGCGCGTCCAGGATTTGCGTCAGCGGCTGGTCGATCCAGTAACCGGCTTCGCGGTAATGGCGGACAAGCTCTTGCGGCCATGGGCTGAATTCGATCATGCGGACACCTGTTCTGACAGCGGCATCCCGCCCAGGACCGCCGGAGCGTCTTGACGGGGATTAATAGTCGAGTATTTTTATTCCGCTTTCTCTCTCGAAGCAAGCCAGCCGCGTCCGATCCTTGGCCGCATCCAAGCCAGCCCTCTCTCGTTTCGCATGCCAGACCCTGCGACAAGAGCAAGGATTTCATGACGCATCACCATGCCGAGGGGCTTTGGCTGCCCCTGACGCTGGCCCAGATGGACTTTTGGGAAGAGTTCCGGCTTCACCCCGGCGAGGCGGTCTCGACCGTCGCCCATGCCATCGAACTGCGCGGGGTCGCGGACCCGAAACCGCTGGTCCGCGCCATCAAGGCCACCATCGCCGAAACCGATATCATGGCGCTTTGCTTCCAACTGGACGCCCAGGGCCAGCCGATGCAACGGGTCGATCCCGCGCGCCGCCCCAGGCTTAGGTGCCTGGACCTGGCCGGAACGGCCGATGCCCGCGACCGGGCTTTCGCGCTGATGCGGGCGGATGTGGGCGCGGCGCTGGACCTGCTGGGGCAGCCCATCGCGGCGCAATGGCTGGTCCGGCTGGCCGATGGGCATTACCTGTGGTTCAACCGCAGCCATCATATCGCGGTCGACGGCTATGCCATGGGCCTGGTCGAGCGGCGCTGCGCGCGGCTTTACGGCGTGCTGGCCGCGGGCGCCGATCCGGGCCAGCCCCTGGGCGGGCTGGCGGCCTATCTGAACGAAGAACAGGATTATCGCGCCGGTCCGCGCCACAGCGCCGATGGCCGGCATTGGGCCGAAGTGCTGGCCGGCGTTCCCCGCCCCCGCGTGCTGCGCAAAGGGTCCGAAGATTATCCCGCCGAGGCCCTGTCGGCCGCCCATGACCTGTCCGCCTTGCGCCCCGCGATCATCGGGCAGGCCCAGACGGCAGGGCTGGGCTGGCCCGACCTTGCGACCGTGATCTGCGCGGCCTGGGCGGGGCTGCATCTGCGCGACGGCTCGGCCCGGCACGGGCACGACGGCCAGGGCCGCATCTGCATGCCGGTCTGGCTGCCCTATATGAGCCGCATGGGCAGCGTCGCCATCGCGGTTCCGGCGCTGGTGGTCAATATCCTGCCGCTGGATGTGACGCTGAACCCGGCCGAGCCGCTGGGCGAGGCGCTGGCCCGGCTGGGCGCGCGGTTGCGCCAGTTGCGCCGCCATGGCCGCTATCGCATCGAGCAAATCGCCCAGGATTGCGGCATGGAACCGCGCAGCCGCTTCTTTTTCTCGCCGCTGATCAATGTCCTGCCCTTTGACGAGCCGCGCTTTCCCGGCTGCGAAACCGCGCGGCATGTGCTGTCGAACGGGCCGGGCGACGGGTTCAACATCACCATCCGCGGCGATGGCGAGGCGCGCGGCCTGGACCTGCTGGTCGAGGCCGATCCGACGCTGACCCCGCCCGGCGATTTCGAAGCGCTGGCCCAGGGCCTGCCGCGTTTCCTGGCCGCGGCGCTGATGCCCGAAAACCAGGCGCGCCCGCTGGCCGAACTGGCGCTTTAGCCGCCTTCGCCGGCCGTGGCGCCGTCGGGGGCAAAGCTGCGGTGGATGCAACCCGCCGCATCGCGATCCCCCAGGATCGGCGGGCGCTGCGGCAGTTCGAAGTCGGCGCATAGCCGATAGCTGCGCGCGTCCATTGCCTCATAGCGATAGGGCGCGCCGGTAAACGGGTCGGCCAGCCGCAACTGCCAGTCGCATTCCGCGCTGGTCTTCAGCGTCGCGGGCAGCCGGTCGCCGTTCTCGCGCGCCAGGCACAGCACAAGGCGGCTAAGATTGGCCAGGTCGCTTTCGCGTTCGCGGTCGCGCCGCTCCTTGCGGGCCTGGCCGGGGCCGCCGGTGGCCGCCAGCCCGGCTATGACAGCCGCCACCGCCAGCAGCGCCAGGGCGATGGCGGCCCAGCCCTTAGTCATCCATCTCGTCCCGGTAATAGGCAAAGACCAGCCCCGCCACCGCGGCGACCAGCGCCGCCTTGGCCGCAAAGCGCGCGGTCAGATCGCCGTTCAGCAGCGCATGGATCACGGTGATGCCGTCCACCAGGAACACCAGGGACACCACCAGGAGCGTGAGCGAGGCGAACCACTTGCGCACCAGCGACCGTCTTTGCCCGCCGTCGCCGCGGCTCATCCGCGCCACCTTGCGGTTCAGGACCAGAAACAGCGGCACAAAGGCGATCAGCGAGGCGATGGACCAGCGCGCCCAGCCCACCCCGTAATAGGCCCGGTCGGCCGGGTCGGGCAGCAGCCGGTCGATCAGCGTGATGCCCAGTTCGCAGACATGCCAGCCGATCATGCCCAGCGACAGGAACAGCAGACCGTAAAGCAGCGCCTCGCGCGCCGAGGCATAGGGGCGCGGACGCGGCACCGGCGGCAGGCCCGGCGCGGCTTCCCAGCCGCCCAGCGCCTCGTCGATCTCGGGCGCGGACCATCCGGCATGGGCCAGCGCCGCCGCCACCTCGTTGGGACGGCCGCCCTGCGCCAGCGCCTGGCGGACGAATTCGGAAAGCTGGTCGGTCGGTTTCATCGGCGCCCCCTGTCGGGTGCCAGTTTCGCCGCCAGAAAGGCGCGGTCAAGCCCGTCGGCACGGCCGCGCCGGCCTTTGCGCCGCTTCTTGAAGGGGTTGCGAAAATTTTCCCGGCCTGGCGATTTTCCCCCTTGCACCCCCCGGCGCGCTCCCATAAATGACGCCTCACCGAAGGCCAAGCGGCCTCGGGACGGAGCGCGGGCGTAGCTCAGGGGTAGAGCATTACCTTGCCAAGGTAAGGGTCGTGAGTTCGAATCTCATCGCCCGCTCCAAATCTTCTTTTCAGAACGACGAAAAGCGGCCTACGGGTCGCTTTCGGCATTCAGGCCGCTTGCAGCCCGTGACCGCGTCGGTCGGCCGGACTGCGACCTTCCTCTGGCCATTTTCCGGGAATCGGCGCTAGTATGGTAATCAGAGTTGCCCCGGCAGCCATGTCCGGGACAGCCGTCAGGAACAAGCTGCCGCGCCTCGCAACCCATTTTCCCCGAATCGCGGCCAGCAAGCGTGAGGTGATCATGCCGGCTCTGGAAGCTCTGATCGAACGGAAATTGCAACAACTCTCGGTGCCGCTGGCGGTGCGCCTGCCCTCGGGGCGGCGGCTTGGGCCTGCGGATGCGCGTGTCACCATAACCTTCAAGGACATGTCCGCCCCCGCCCTGCTGGCCTCGGCCCGGCTGGGACGGCTGGGGGACGAGATCGTCCGCGGCCGCGCCCGCATCGAAGGGTCGATGCGTGACCTGATGCGGATCGTGGCGGCGCTTGTGCCCTTGGACGGGGAAATGATCCAGCCCAAGCCCTGGCGGCGGCTGATGTATCACGCCCAGTCGCTGCTGCGCCACAGCCGCGACCGCGACGCAAGGCAGATCCGCGCGCATTACGATGTCTCGGACGATTTTTATGCGCTGTGGCTGGATCCGCGCCGGGTCTATTCCTGCGCCTATTTCGCCCAGCCGGACATGACCCTGGCCCAGGCGCAAGAGGCCAAGCTGGACCTGATCTGCCGCAAGCTGGACCTGCAACCCGGCGAGCGTTTCGTCGATATCGGCGCCGGTTGGGGCGCGCTTTTGCTGCATGCCGCGCGCCATTACGGCGTCGACGCCACCGGCATCACCCTGTCGCAGAACCAGTTCGACCATGTCAGCCGGATGATTGCCGACCAAGGCCTGGGCGACCGGGTGCGCATCCGGCTTTGCGACTATCGCGACCTGATGCCCGACAGGCCGTTCGACAAGCTGGCCTCGGTCGGCATGTTCGAGCATGTGGGCCGCTCGAAAATGGCCACCTATTGCGAGACCCTGCGCCGGTTGCTGCGCCCCGGTGGCCTGGCCCTGAACCACGGCATCGCCGCCTCGGGGGTGGACGATGCGATGGTCGGCGGCGGCCTGGGCGGTTTCATCGACAAATACATCTTTCCGGGCGGCGAGCTTATCCATGTCAGCCAGGCGATCCGCAGCCTGTCGCAGGCCGGGCTTGAAATGGTCGACACCGAGAACCTGCGGCCGCATTACGCCCGCACGCTGTGGGCCTGGTCCGACGCGCTGGAGACGCAGTTGCCCAAGGCCGAGCAGGTGCTGGCGCGCTCGATGCCGCCGGACCGGGCGGCGGAAGTGTTGCAAGCCTATCGGCTTTACCTGGCCGGCTGCGCATTGGCGTTCGAGCAAGGCTGGGTGGCGCTTTACCAGATCCTGCTGATCCACCCGGATCGGGCGCTGGCGACCCCGGATCTGCCCGGTGCGCAATCGGTCTATCCGTTCCGCCGCGACCACATCTATCGCTAGGCCCTGTTGCCGCCCGGCCGGGAAACCATGTTCCCCCTTGGGGTCATGACAAGATGACGGTTGGCAAGGTCGAGGCGCGGAACGGGACTGGAACAAGAAAGTGGCCGCCCGCCCGACAACCCCCTTGACCGCGGCGACCGAAAACCCTAGCAAACGCGAGGCTCCGGCGGGTTGGCGGAGAGGTTACGCAGCGGATTGCAAATCCGTGAAGACCGGTTCGATTCCGGTACCCGCCTCCACCATCCCTGTAGCAGCGTGTTCCCCCCATCCCAGCCGCGGCACGCGGACCGGGCCCAGCCGCTGGGCAAAGGCGCCGCGGAACGGCCGATATCCGCCGTCGGCGCGGGGCGGCGTTCTGATCTGGGCGCCGCTCTGCTATACTGCTTGGGGATGAATCCCACCCGGTGAACTCACGCAAGGCGGATATCATGTCTTTCGCATCAGCAAACGAACGCTACTTCGTCAATCTGGTCAACCAGGCTCGCCGGGCCGAGGGGCTGTCCCCGCTGGCCATCGAGAAGCGGCTGAACGATTCCGCCGATGGCCATAGTCGCTGGATGCTGGATACGGATATATTCTCGCATACGGGGCGCGGCGGCTCCTCCTCGCGCGAGCGGATGGAGGGGGCCGGTTTCCACCTGGCGGGCGACTGGATGACGGCCGAGAATATCGGCTATGTCTCCATCCAGGGCGAGGCCGACCTGCGCGACGAAATCCGCCAGCTACACCAGAACCTGATGAACAGCCCCGGCCATTACCAGAATATCATGAGCGATGCCGGCTATATCGGGATCGGCCTTCAGGTCGGCTTTCTGACCGTGAACGGGCGCGACTACAAGGTGCTGATGGCGACGCAGAACTTTGCCGACACGGATGGGCAGGTGCGCGTCGATACCGGCACCTTTGCCCGTGTCGCCGTCCCCGGCGCGAACCTGTTCTTGCAGTCCCGCGCCGGCTGGCTGGAAAGCTTTGACGGGCAGAGGTTCGTGACCCCCGGCCCGGCGCAAAGCACTCCGCGCAATGACGATTACCAGTTGACGGCGCGCAATGACGTCGCCTGGGGCGGGAACGGCAACGACTGGATGGACGGCCGGCAGGGCCATGACAGCCTAAGCGGTGGGCCGGGCAATGACCGCATCTTCGGCGGCGAGGGCTTCGATTCCCTGCATGGCGGCATCGGCAACGATTCGGTGCAGGGCGGGGCGGGCAACGACAAGCTTGCCGGCGCCGAAGGAAACGACCAGCTTCGCGGCGAACTCGGCAACGACACCCTTTGGGGGGGCATGGGCCAGGACGTCATGCTGGGCGGCTATGGCCAGGACTTTCTGGACGGCGGCGCCGGCAACGACTGGCTGAGAGGAGAGCCGGGCAACGACCGCCTTGTCGGCGCGGCGGGCAATGACACGCTGCATGGCGGCCTGGGCAATGACGTGCTGATCGGCGGGGCCGGGGCGGATGTGTTCATCTTTCAGCACGGTCAGGGCGTCGACACCATCAGCGGCTATCAGCGTGGGATCGACCGGCTGCTGATAGGCGACGGCTTGCTGGATGCCAATCCGGCGGCCTTTATCCGCGACCACATGCACAAGACGGCCAATGGCGTGGTCATCGACTTTGGCGACGGCGACCGGATCGTGCTTGAGGGCCAGAACCTGACCGTCGCCGGCGTGGCGGACGACATTTTTGCGATCTGACATCCTTTCAACAGCGGCATTCGGGGCCGTCGGCTGAAAATGGCCTATCCGCCCCGGACGATTCGGCAAGGGACCGCGACCGTGCTAACCTTTCTTCGATCGGCTGGAGGAGGTGGATTATGGGCCAGAAATTTGTGCCTGAATTGCACGACCCGCACTATCGGAAAGCTGAGGGACAGAAGGACGCGCCGCTGACGGACATGGAAGCCGAACGCCAGTTTGATGCGATGGTCGCCAGGCTGGACGCAGAAGAAAGCGCGGTGCAGAAAGAAACGCCCCGTTAAAACGGGGCGCGCTCGCAGGACGGAACTGCGATCAGCAGTCTTCGCTTTTATCCACGATGCCCGGCCGGTCACGGTCTTCGCACATGGCCGTGTCGGGCTTGTGGCCCCGCGGGACTGCCGGGTGCCGAACCTGCTTGGCCGGGTTCACCGCGTCGAATTCTTCCGGCGTGTGCGGAACGCCTTCGTGCTTTCCCTGCGCGTTCTGGCGTTCGGGGTCCGTCGCCGGATTGTCCTTGTCGGTGGCATGTTCTCGGGTCATGGTGCTTACCTCCTGCGGACTCAACCAGCAAAACGAGGCGTTGTTCCTGCGCCCGCCAAGGTGATTGCGGCCGGCCTTGGGGCTGGGTTGCCGGCTGGCGGTCAGTCTGGCGCTGCACGGCCGGGGACGGGTCCGGGCGGATGCGCCGCCGCGGTGGGCGGCAGCTTTGCCATCTGCACCGCCAGGATGCCCGCCGCCACGATCAGCGCGCCCACCACGTCCGAGACGCCGAACCGCTCGCCCAGCAGGGCGGCGGCGATACCGACGCCAAAGATCGGCGACAGAAAGTGGAAAGCGGCCGCCCTGACCGCGCCGATCCGGTTGACCAGCCGAAACCACAGCCAGGTCGCGCCGATGCCCGGCGCCAGAACCGTATAGGCAAAGGCGCCGACCAGCCCGACGCTCCATTCCACCGGGCGGCCCCAGTCCATCAGCGCGGCGGGGACCAGCAGCGCGACAGAGCCGACCGCCATTTGCAAGCCGACGATCATCATCATGTTGCGGCTGCCGCCGGCGCCGCGGGCGGCCAGCGTGGCAAAGGTCAGCGCCACCATGCCGATCAGGCACAGCGCCACCCCCCACAGGTCCAGCCCGTGTTGCAGCCGCACCCCCATGATCAGCCCGACGCCCAGGACCCCGGCGACCAGCCCGGCCACGGCGATGGGGCGCAGCCGCTCGGCGTAAAGCAGCCAGCCCAGAAAGGCCACGGCCAGCGGCATCATCGAGGCGATGATGGCCGAAACCGACGCCTCGACATATTGCATGGCGACCCAGCTAAACCCCAGGTAAAGCGCGTTCTGGCACAGGCCGAACAGGACCACGGTGCGCCATTCGCCGCGGGTCAGGCGCCAGTCCTGCCCCATGGCGCGCGCCAGCGGGATCGCCACCGCGGCCGCCAGCGCAAAGCGGATGACCAGCGCGGTCAGCGGCGGGGCGGCGGTGACGATGACGCGCGTCGCGGTAAAGGCCGAGGCCCAGAGGACCGCAAAGCCGACACCCATCAGAATGGCCTTGGAATCCATGCCGCCTCCCTGCTCGCCCCAATGGGCTATCAGATGCGGGGACGGGTGCAAGGGTTGCCGCAGGACCGGCCGGAAATGCAAAGAGCCGCGCAGGTCATGCGCGGCCCCCGTGCGGGCATGCAGCGAAACGGCGATCAGGCGTTCACGCTGTCCTTCAGCGCCTTGGCGATCGTGACCTTGACCACCTTGTCGGCAGGCTTGGTCATCATTTCCTGGGTCTGAGGGTTGCGGACCTGACGCTCGGGGCGGGTGCGGCAGGCGACCTTGCCGATGCCGGGCAGGGTCAGGGCGCCACCTTCGGCGACCGTGCGCGACACGACGGCCGAAAGCGCGTCCAGAGCCGCGGCGGCGGTCTTCTTGTCGCTGCCCATTTCATCGGCCAGCGTAGCGACGAGCTGGGTCTTGGTCATCGGTTTCGAAGCGGCCTGGGCCATGTTCTGTCTCCTCGTTGTTCCCCATTCGGGAAATTTTCGGACGCCACCTTGGCGGCACGCTTGTCGCTACACAAGCTTTTTAAGCGCAGATCAAGCATTTTCGGCGATTTTGCCCAGCAAACTCTACGAAATTCGCCCGGAAAATGCCGCTTTAGAGAAAGGCGGTCTCGTTGAATGACCGCAGCTTGCGCGAGTGGATGCGCTCCAGCGGGGTTTCCCGCAGTTTCTCCATGGCGCGGATACCGATCAGAAGATGGTTGGCAACCTGGGTGCGATAGAAATCCGTGGCCATGCCCGGCAGCTTCAATTCGCCATGCAGCGGCTTGTCGCTGACGCACAAAAGCGTGCCATAGGGCACCCGGAAGCGGAAACCGTTGGCGGCGATGGTGGCGCTTTCCATGTCCAGCGCGATGGCGCGCGACTGCGACAGGCGATGCACCGGGGTATCGCGCAATTCCCAGTTGCGGTTGTCGATGGTGGCGACCGTTCCCGTGCGCATGATGCGCTTAAGCTCATAGCCTTCCAACTGGGTGATCTCGGCCACCGCCTCTTGCAGGGCGACCTGCACCTCGGCCAGGGCGGGGATCGGCACCCAGACCGGCAGGTCGTCGTCCAGCACGTGATCCTCGCGCAGGTAAGCATGGGCCAGGACGAAATCGCCCAGCGACTGGCTGTTGCGCAGCCCGGCGCAATGGCCGACCATCAGCCAGGCATGCGGGCGCAGCACCGCGATATGGTCGGTCGCGGTCTTGGCGTTCGACGGGCCGACGCCGATATTGACCAGCGTGATGCCGTCGCCATCCGCCCGCTTCAGGTGATAGGCCGGCATCTGCGGCATCTTGGCCCCGGTGGCGATGATGTCCTGGGCCCGTTCCAGCACCTGGTTCCCCGGCCCCACGAATTCGGTATAGCCCGAATGCGGGTCGGCCAGCGCGCGGCGCGCGAACAGTTCGAACTCGTCCACATAGAACTGGTAGTTCGTGAACATCACGAAGTTCTGGAAATGCTCGGGCAGGGTCGCGGTGTAATGCGCCAGCCGCGCCAGCGAATAATCCACGCGCTGCGCGGTAAAGGGCGCCAGCGGGTGGCTGCCGTCCGGGTTGGGCCCGGCCGTCCCGTTGACGATGTCGTCATTCATCGTGTTCAGGTCCGGCACGTCGAAGACATCGCGCAGCGAATAGCCCAGCACGCCTTCCTGGGGCACGTTCAGGTCGCTTTGCGTGGCCACGGCGAAATGCACCGGCATCGGGGTGCCGCTGTCGCCGATCGTCACCGCGCCGCCGTGGTTGCGCATCAACAGCGCGATCTGTTCGGTCAGATAGCCGCGGAACAGGTCCGGCCGGGTGATCGAGGTCGAATAGGTGCCGGGCAGCGCCACATGGCCAAAGGACAGCCGCGAATCGGTCTTGGAATGCACCGGGACCGTCATGCGCAGTTCCGGGTAGAAGGCGCGATAGCGCGCCTGGGGCTGGCCGCCCTTCAGCGTGGCAAGGAAACGGTCCAGCAGGAAATGCGAGGCCCGGTCGTAAAGCTCGATCAGCCGGGCCACGGCCGCAGCGGGGTCGTCGAACATGACACGCTCGGCCGGCTCGGGGGTCTCGATGGAAAGTCTTCGACTGTCAGTCATCATGCGCGCTCCGGGTTTCGGCCGACAGTGCCAGCGTCGCCGCGGGCTGGCAAGCCAGGGCCGGAACCCCTATCTGATGGAAACGAAGGAGTGTGCTGCATGGAATTTTCCGTTCTCGACCTGGCGGTCGTCGCCGAGGGCTCGGATGCCCGCCAGGCCATCGCCAATTCCGTCGCGCTGGCGCAGGCCGCCGAGGGCTGGGGCTACAGCCGCTTCTGGCTGGCGGAACATCACAACATGCCGGGCATTGCCAGCGCCGCCACCTCGGTGCTGATCGGCCATGTGGCGGACCATACGAAAACCATCCGCGTCGGTGCCGGCGGCGTCATGCTGCCCAACCACGCGCCGCTGGCCATCGCCGAACAGTTCGGCACGCTGGCCACGATCCACGGGCCGCGCATCGACCTGGGCCTGGGCCGCGCGCCGGGCGGCGACGGCGCGGTGATGCACGCGCTGCGCCGCTCGATGCAGCGCAACGAGGATTTTCCGAACGACGTCGTCGAACTTCTGCGCTATCTGGGACCGCCCCGCCCCGGCGCCCCGGTCGCCGCCCATCCGGGCGAAGGCACGAATGTCCCGGTCTGGATCCTTGGCTCGTCGCTTTACGGCGCAAGCCTGGCGGCGGCGCTTGGCCTGCCCTATGCCTTTGCCAGCCATTTCGCGCCCGGCGACCTGGACCAGGCGCTGCGGCTTTACCGCGAACGCTTCGAGGCGACCGAGTTCGGCCAGCGGCCGCGCTTCATGCTGGCGGTGAACGTCATCGCGGCCGACAGCGATGCCGAGGCGCAACGCCTGCGCAGCAGCCAGCAGATCAGCTTTGCGCGGCTGCGCACCGGGATGCCCGGCCTGCTGCCGCCGCCGGTCGATGACGTGCTGGAAGCGATCCCGGTGCGCATCCTGCCCGCGGTCAACGCCGCCCTGGCGGTCAGCGCCATCGGCAGTCCCGCGACGGTCGCCGCCGAACTGGAGGAGTTGATCGCCCGCTACCAGCCCGACGAACTGATCCTGGTCGGCAATATCTACGACCAGGCCGCGCGGCACCGTTCCTTTGCCATGGCGGCCGAGATCCTGCGGGGCCGCGGATAATGCGGATGCTGGTGTTCGGCCATGGCTATTCCGCCGGCTTCCTGACCCCCCTGCTGCTGGCCGAGGGCTGGCATGTCACCGGCACCACCCGCACCGACACCGATCGGGTGGCGCAGGCCGGCGCCCAGCCGCTGCGCTGGCCCGGCGAGGACGAGGCGGTCCGCCGCGCCATCGCCCAGGCCGATGCGATCCTGGTCTCGGTCGGGCCGGAACAGGGTGCAGACCCGGTGCTGGCGGCCTTTGGCGCCCAGATCGCCGCGGCGCGGCCGCGCTGGCTGGGCTATCTTTCCACCACCGGCGTCTATGGCGACCGGGACGGCGGCTGGGTGGACGAGGATACGCCCTGCGCGCCCTCGACCCGGCGCGGGCGCGAGCGGCTGGCGGCCGAGCAAGGCTGGCAGGCGCTTGCGGCCGAACACGGCCTGCCGCTGCACATCTTTCGACTGGCCGGGATCTACGGGCCGGGCCGCGGCCCCTTTGCCAAGGTGCGCGAGGGCACGGCGCGGCGCATCGTCAAGCCCGGCCAGGTGTTTTCCCGCATCCATGCCGAGGATATCGCCCAGGTTCTGCTGGCCTCGATCCACGCGCCGCAGCCGGGCGGGATCTACAATGTCTGCGACGACGACCCGGCCCCGCCCGAGGCGGTGATCGGCCATGCCGCCGAATTGCTGGGCCTGCCCCTGCCGCCGGCCGAGGATTACGCGAGCGCCCAGATGACCCCCATGGCGCGCAGCTTCTATGCCGAGAACAAGCGCGTCGCGAACGACCGCATCAAGCGCGAATTGGGCGTGACGCTGCGCTATGCCGATTATCGCGCCGGGCTGGCCGCTTTGGCCCGCGCCGAAGGGATCCTGGCCTAGGGCGCGATCGAGCAGCAGCCCGTCAGCATGCGCGACGCCTGGTCCTGCCCGTCCAGGATCACCGCGACGGCCAGGGCATAGCTGCGGTCCGACATGCCGTCCGAACAGCGTTCCGGCCGCACAAAGGCGGTCAGCCGCCCCTTGTCGTCGCCGGCGATGATGCCGCGCGTCGGCTCGCCCTCGATGCCGCGATCCATGACCTTGCGCAGCGAAAGCTGGCGCTCGGGCTGGTCGGGTTCGCTGAAGACCAGCCCCTTCTGCACGGTCCTGACCGACCAGAAGGGCTCGGTCCCGCTGCAATGCAGCGCCAGCGGCAGCTCGGCCGGTTTCCAGACCGTCGCCTGCGGCTTGAGAAAGCGCAGCGCCACCCAGCCCGTGCCCTCGCCGATATTCACCCGGCCCCATTTGCCGGTGGCGTCGCGTTCCAGCAACTCGACCCCCTTGGCGGTCGAAGCCAGGCGGCCGACGACCTTGGCCTTGCCATCGGGCGCCTCGCGCACGTTCAGCGTGTCCCAGGTCTCGACCACGGTCACGTCGAACAGGTTGGGCAGATGATCCTGCGCCTGCACCGCCAAAGGCGCGGCAAGGGCAAGGCCGGTCAGAAGGATCCGCAGCATTCTTACCTCTCAGGCTCGTTTCGCCAGCGCCACGCCCAGGACTTCCAGCACCTTTTCCTCGATATCGGGGGCGGACATGCGGGCGTCGCGATACATGGCTTCGGGGCTGGCATGGTCGATGAACGTGTCGGGCAGCACCATCTGGCGGAAGCGCAAGCCACCGTCAAAGACGCCCTCGTCTGACAGAAGCTGCGCGACCAGGCTGCCGAAGCCGCCGACCGCGCCCTCTTCGATGGTGATCAGCGCCTCATGCGTGCGGGCCAGGCGCAGGATCAGATCGCGGTCCAGCGGCTTGGCGAAGCGGGCATCGACCACCGTGGGGTTGACGCCACGCGCCGAAAGCGCCTCGCGCGCGCGCATCACCTCGGCCAGGCGGGTGCCAAAGGACAGGATGGCGACGCGCTTGCCCTCGGCGACGACGCGGCCCTTGCCGATTTCCAGCACCTCGCCGCGCTCGGGCATCTCGACGCCGGTGCCTTCGCCGCGCGGATAGCGGAAGGCGATGGGGCCTTCGTCATGGGCGGCGGCGGTGGCGACCATATGGACCAGTTCCGCCTCGTCCGCGGCGGCCATGACCACCATGCCGGGCAAGTTCGCCAGGAAGGCGATGTCATAGGCCCCCGCATGGGTGGCGCCATCGGCGCCGACCAGCCCCGCGCGGTCGATGGCAAAGCGCACCGGCAGGCGCTGGATCGCCACGTCATGCACCACCTGGTCATAGCCGCGTTGCAGGAAGGTCGAATAAAGCGCGCAGAACGGCTTCATCCCCCCCGCAGCCAGCCCGGCCGAAAAGGTCACGGCATGCTGTTCGGCAATGCCCACGTCAAAGCAGCGGCGCGGGAACCGTTCGGCCATCAGGTTCAGCCCGGTGCCATCGGGCATGGCGGCGGTGACGGCGACAATGCGGTCGTCGCGGGCGGCCTGATCGACCAGCGCACGGGCAAAGACCGAGGTATAGCTGGGCGCGTTCGATTTCGCCTTGGCCTGCGTCCCGGTCTGGACATCGAATTTCGCCGTGGCATGACCCTTGTCGGCGGCGCGTTCGGCGGGACCGTAGCCCTTGCCCTTGCGCGTCACCACATGCAGCAGCACCGGCCCCGCCGCCCGCGCCTTGACGGTGCGCAAAAGCGGCAAAAGCTGGTCCAGGTCGTGCCCGTCCACCGGGCCGATATAGGAAAAGCCCAGTTCCTCGAACAGGGTGCCGCCGACGGCCATGCCTTTCAGCATCTCCTTGGCGCGGCGCGCGCCTTGTTGCAGCGGCGTCGGCAGAAAGCCCACGGCCCCCTTGGCCACGGCTTTCAGGTCCTGGAACGGCCCTTCGGCGTAAAGCCGGGTCAGATAGCGCGACAGCGCCCCGGTCGGGGGCGCGATGGACATTTCGTTGTCGTTCAGCACCACGAACAGCCGCTTGCCCAGGTCGCCGGCATTGTTCAGCGCCTCGAAGGCCATGCCCGCGCTCATCGCGCCGTCGCCGATCACCGCGACGGCATCGCCCGGATCGCCGCCAAGTTCGCGCGCCATGGCAAAGCCCAGCGCCGCGCTGATCGAGGTCGAGGAATGCCCGGCCCCGAACGGGTCATAGGGGCTTTCCGACCGCTTGGTGAACCCCGACAGCCCGCCTGCGGTGCGCAAGGTGCGAATGCGGTCGCGCCGGCCGGTCAGGATCTTGTGCGGATAGCATTGGTGGCCCACGTCCCAGATGATCTTGTCGCGCGGGGTGTCGAATACGGCGTGCAGGGCCACGGTCAGTTCGACCACGCCCAGGCCCGCGCCCAGATGGCCGCCGGTCACGGAAACGGCGCTGATCGTCTCGACCCGCAATTCGTCGGCAAGCTGGTGCAATTCGCGATCGGTCAGGTCCTTGAGATCGGATGGCAGATGCACCCGGTCCAGGATCGGGGTCGCGGGACGGTGGGAAGTCTCATGGGTCATGGCTTGCCCCTCTCCGGGCGGGCTGTCAGGCGTCGCGTTCGATAACGAAACGTGCAAGCTGCCGCAAGTTTCCTGCGGCCTCTCCATAAGGGTCCAGGGCGCATTCGGCATCACGAACCAGGGCGCGCGCCTGGTCCTGCGCCCCCTCCAGGCCCAAAAGCGAAACGAAGGTCGCCTTGTTCGCGGCGCCGTCCTTGCCGGTGCGCTTGCCGGTCTCGGCCTCGCTGCCGGTCACGTCCAGGATGTCGTCCTGGATCTGGAAGGCCAGGCCCAGGTTGCGGGCATATTCCGCCAGCGGGCCGGGATCCTGGCCGGCCATGACCGCGCCGGCGGTGGCGGCGAACTGGATCAGCGCCCCGGTCTTGGCCCCTTGCAGCCGGGTGATGGCGGCAAGATCCAGGGGAACGGCTGCGGTTTCGGCGGCAATGTCCAGCGCCTGGCCCCAGACCATGCCGCGCCCGCCGACCGCCTGGGACAGGCCCCGCACCAACGCCAGCCGCGCCTCGGCCGGGCCGACCTGCGGCTCGGTCAGCAGGGCAAAGGCCAGGCTTTGCAGCGCATCGCCGGCCAGGATCGCGGTCGCCTCGGACCATCGCACATGCACCGTCGGCAGGCCGCGGCGCAGATCATCGTCGTCCATCGAGGGCAGGTCGTCATGCACCAGGCTATAGGCGTGCAGCGCCTCGACCGCGGCCGCGACCGGCCGCGACTCGTTGTCGCCCAGCCCGAACAGCCGCGCCGATTCCATGGCCAGGAAGGCGCGGATGCGCTTGCCGCCGGTGCAGGCATAGCGCATGGCGTCGGTCAACTCGCCCGCCGGCAGGCTGGCCATGGCCGCGTCCAGCGCGGCCTGGACCTGCGCTTTGACCTCCTCCAGCCGGTCCAGCATTACAGCCCCTCGGCCGGGGCGGTTCCGGTCGGCTGGCCGTTGGCGGCCAGGGTGATCTTTTCCACCCGCTCCTCGGCCTCGCGCAGGCGCTGGTCGCAATGCGCCCGCAGCAATGCGCCGCGCTCGTAAAGCTTGATCGATTCCTCCAGCGACGCCTCGCCATGCTCCAGCCGGCCGACCGTGGCCTCCAGCTCTTTCATCGCCTCCTCGAAGGACATGTTCTCGATCTCGGTCACGCGGCGGTCTCCCTCAGCACTTCGACATGGGCGCGCACCGCGCGGCCCAAAGCGGCCAGATCATAACCGCCTTCCAGCGCCGACACCACCGGGGCCGAACAGGCAGCCGCCGTATCGCAGATCATCCGGGTGATGGCGGTGAAATCACCCTCGTCCCACATCAACGAGGCCAGCGGGTCCGCGGCATGGGCATCGAACCCGGCGGAAACCAGCACAAGCTGCGGCCGCCATGCCGCGACCCGGTCGCAGATCGCCGCCCAGGCGGCCCGCGCCTCGGCCCCGCCGCTGCCCGGCGCCAGGGGAATGTTCACCACCTGGCCATGCGCCCCCCGCTCCGCAGCCGTCCCGGTGCCCGGATAAAGCGGCATCTGGTGGGTCGAGGCGAACAGCGCCCGTTTCTCGTCCCACAGCACGTCCTGGGTGCCGTTGCCGTGATGCACGTCGAAATCCAGCACCGCGACCCGGTCCAGCCGGTGATGCTCCAGCGCCCGCAAAGCGCCGATCGCGACCGAGGACAGGATGCAGAACCCCATCGCGCGCCTGCGCTCGGCATGGTGTCCCGGCGGGCGCATGGCGACAAAGGCATTGGGCGCCTCGCCCGCCAAAACCGCATCGACGGCGGCGCAGACCCCGCCCGCGGCGTGGCGCGCCGCATCCAGGCTGCCCGGCGCCAAGGCCGTATCCGGGTCGAGCATGTTCCAGCCCTCGGCCGGCGATTCAAGACGCAGGCGCTCCAGGTAATCGGCCGGATGGGCGCGCCGAAGGTCCTGGTCCTGCGCCGCGCAAGCCTCGCGCCGCCCAAGGTCCATCCCGTCCAGCGCCGCCAGCACGGCGTCCAGCCGGGCCACCTGCTCGGGATGGCCGGGGGGCGTCACATGCCGGTGCCCAGAAGGATGGGTGAAAAGCAGGGTCATTACCGCACGGATTATGGGCTGGCCCGGCGCAGGGCAAGGAAAACTTCCCCCCGCGGACCCCGGACATCCGCCGGAACCGCGCCCCGCGCGCCTTTCTTTCGTGTGCAAATATCCTGCGGGGGTCCGGGGGCGCAAAGCCCCCGGTCTGGCCCGTGCAGCAACCCCCTTCGCCCGGCTGCTCCAGCGGACGCATCCGAATGCCGTCGGCGCGCGTTACCCCGCCAGGCAAGCAAGCCGACCGAAACAGGAGAAGGCCATGGCAGCGGAACGGAACGAAAGGGCGGCCGTCACCAGGGGGCTGTTGAACCGCTGCCCCAATTGCGGACAGGGACGGCTGTTCAGGGGCTATCTCGCCATCGTGCCGAAATGCGCCGTCTGCGACGAGCCGCTGGGACTATACCGCGCCGCCGACGGGCCGGCCTTCTTCACCATGACCATCATGCTGTTGCTGCTGATCCCGATGATCGGGTTCACCTGGGCAGCCTATCGCCCGGACCCGGTGGTTCTGCTGGGCATCGTGGGCCTGGCCATGACCCTGCTGACCCTGGTCATCCTGCGCCTGGTGAAGGGCGCCTTCATCGGCTATCTCTGGGCCCGGCATGAACAGGACCGCGGCGCCTGACCACCGGCCAGGACCCCAGGCCGCGGCGCTCAGGCACGCAGCCGCTGGCCGTCATGGCCGGCAATGCGCAATTCCATCAGCGAGCCTTCGGGCATGTCCCGGTCAAAGGTCACTTCGGCGAAATGCTCGGTGCGTCCCAGCCGCGGCCCTTCGGTCAGCACCATGCGCGCCGCGCCGACCTGGGCCTGCAAATGCCGGGCCAGGGCCGCATCGCCCGCCGCCCGCAGCCGCGCCGCCCGTTCCCGGATCGCCGGGCCGGGCACGCGCGGCATCCGCGCCGCGGGCGTCCCCTTCCTTGCCGAATAGGGGAACACATGCAGGAATGTCAGCCCGCAATCCTCGACCAGCTTCAGGCTGCTTTCGAACATCGCCTCGGTCTCGGTCGGGAAACCGGCGATGATGTCGGCGCCGAAGACGATGCCGGGCCGCAGCCGCCGCGCCTCGTCGCAAAAGCGGATGGCGTCGTCGCGCAGGTGGCGGCGCTTCATCCGCTTCAGGATCATGTCGTCGCCGGCCTGCAAGGACAGGTGCAGATGCGGCATGAGCCGCGGCTCGCTGGCAATCGCCAGCATCAGGTTCTCGTCCGCCTCGATTGAATCGATGCTGGAAATCCGCAGCCGCGGCAGGTCCGGCACCAGCCGCAGGATGCGCATCACCAGATCGCCCAGCCGCGGCTGCCCCGGCAGGTCCGCCCCCCAGGACGTCAGGTCCACCCCGGTCAGCACCACCTCGTTGAAGCCGCGGTCGCGCAGCCGCTTGATCTGGTCCACCACCACCCCCGCTGGCACGGAGCGCGAATTGCCCCGGCCATAGGGGATGATGCAGAATGTGCAGCGATGGTCGCAGCCGTTCTGCACCTGCACATAGGCGCGGTGCCGGCCGAAGCCGTCGATCAGGTGCCCCGCCGTCTCGCGCACCGACATGATGTCGTCGACCTGGACCTTTTCGGTCTCGCCGATCAGGTCGGGGGCCTGCATAGCGGTCCAGGTCGCAGGCTGCATCTTTTCGTGGTTGCCGATGACGCGGGCGACCTCGGGCATGGCGGCGAAGGTCTCGGGCTCGGTCTGCGCGGCGCAGCCGGTGACGATGACCGGGGCGCCGGGATTTTCCCGCGCCAGCCGCCGGATCTCCTGCCGGGCCTTGCGCACGGCTTCCGCCGTCACCGCGCAGGTGTTCACCACCACCGCGCCTTGCAGCCCGGCCGCCTCGGCCATTTCGCGCATGGCCTCGGTCTCATAGGCATTCAGCCGGCAGCCGAGGGTCGCGAAAACCGGGGGCTTCATGTCCGTCATCCGCGCCAGACCCCATCAAAGACATGCGCGGTCGGCCCGGTCATCCAGACCCCGTCCTCGCGCCAGTCGATTTCCAGCACCCCGCCCGGCACGTTGACGCGCACCCGCCGCCCGATCAGCCCGCGCCTTGCCGCGGCGACCACGGCCGCGCAGGAACAGGACCCCGAGGCCAGCGTGACGCCGGTGCCGCGTTCCCAGATGCGCAGCACGATCTCGCTGTCCGAGACGACCTGCACGACCTCGACATTCGTCCGCTGCGGATAAAGCGGATGATGCTCGTGTTCCGGGCCAAAGCGGACCAGGTCCACCGCTGCCGCATCGGGCACGAAAAAGGTCATGTGCGGATTGCCCATGCCGGTCGCCACCGGATCGCCGGGAACCGGCAGGTGCAGCGTATCGACATCCTCGGCCAGCGGGATCCCGGCCCAGTCCAGCACCGGCGCGCCCATGTTGACGCGGGTCAGCCCGCCGCCCGCATCCTCGGCCGCAAGCAGGGCGTGGTCGGTGGCCAGCCGCAAGCCACCAGCCCCGGTTTCATCCATCAGGAAGCGGGCGATGCAGCGCGTGGCATTGCCGCAGGCCGCCGAGACCGAGCCGTCGGCGTTGAAAAACACCAGCCGCGCATCGGCATCCCCGCCGGGCAGGATGACGGCCAGTTGGTCGAATCCGACGCCGCGATGGCGGTCGGCGATGGCGGCCACGGTCGCAGCATCGGGCAGCGCGCCGGTCTGGCGGCTGTCGATGACGACGAAGTCGTTGCCAAGCCCGTGCATCTTCATGAAAGGCAGCGGGCGGCGGGGACCGGGGCGTTGCGGATGTTCCATGGCGCCGACATAATCCTGCGGAAAAGATTCTGCCAGAGGCGATGATTTTTCCGCTTGACCCTATCCGCCGCCGCCCGTAGTTAGCCCCCCGTGCGATGGGCCCGTAGCTCAGTTGGTAGAGCAACTGACTTTTAATCAGTGGGTCACAGGTTCGAATCCTGTCGGGCTCACCACTGAACTTCCTTACTCTCGGATGATATCCAAGTCGTTGAGCAGTCGCTCGCGCAGAACGCAGCAATTACCTTACCCGACAGCCAGCAGTTGGGCAAATCAGCGTGATAGCTGACGTAGCAGGTCGGAGTTCGGAGTGGTCTTGCGTCGTTTAGACTGATTGCGGGCGGGCGATTCCAGAATATTTGCCTTTGGCATCGGATGGCCGGGTGCCACAATCCGCCCGGCCGACCGCGCCGTCCGCTGTGTCGCGCAACGCTTCCATAAGAGGACCGCACCAATGGAAACACGGGCCGTAGCCCGTGTTCCGATGTGGTGCTCTGTCGAGCTTGTTAGCCGCTCGACCGCGATTTCTGAATGCTGGCAGGAAACAATGGTTTGGCGGATCCGTCAAGCGCAATGTCAGCCATCAGAAATCGCAGTCCAGCGTAACATACGAATTCCTGCAAATTCCCTCGCCACATGGGCGACTGCAAGCTATCGTCCCGTAAGCATTGCCAAAAAGATGGTCTCGAACATGCTCACCCGCCTCGCCCTCGATATTGGATCTTCATCCATCGGCTGGCTTCTCTACGAGATTGTGGACAACCGGCCCGTGCGCATCCTGGATGGCGGTGTGCGGATCTTCGGCGATGGGCGCGAGGCCAAGACCGGGCAGTCGCTTGCCGTGGGGCGCCGCAATGCCCGCGCCATGCGGCGGCGCCGTGACCGTTACCTGCGCCGCCGCGCCATGCTGATGAAACGCATGGCCGAGGCCGGGCTGATGCCGCAAGATCCCGACGAGGCGGCGGCGCTGACCGTTCTTGATCCCTATGCGCTGCGGGCGACCGGGCTGGATCAGGCGCTGCCGCTGACCCATCTGGGCCGGGCGCTGTTCCATCTGAACCAGCGGCGCGGGTTCAAGTCGAACCGCCGCACCGACAAGGGCGATAACGAGGGCGGGCTGATCGCGGATGCCTCGGCCCGGCTGGATCAGGCGATGATGGCGGCGGGCGCGCGCAGCTATGGCGAGTTCCTGCACATGCGCCGCGCCGGCGCAGGCGACGCCCGCGCGGTCCCTGCCGTCCGCACCCGGATCAACCCGCACCTGACCGGCGAGGGCGGCAAGGAACAGCCGGGCTATGACTTCTACCCCGACCGCCGCCACCTGGAGGAGGAGTTTCACAAGCTTTGGCAGGCGCAGGCCCCGCACCACCCGGAACTGACCGAGGAGTTGCGAGACCTGTTCTTCGAGACGATCTTCTACCAGCGGCCGCTGAAAGCGCCGGCGATCGGCCGCTGCCTGTTCCTGCCCGAGCGCCGCCTGCCCAAGGCGCATCCGCTGACGCAGCAGCGGACGCTTTACGAGACGGTGAACATGCTGCGGGTCACCGCGCCGGGCCAGCCCCGGCGCCGCCTGAGCCGGGACGAGCGCGACAAGATCGTCACCGCCCTGAACGGCAAGGCACCGGCCAAAAGCCCAGGTGCGAACAAGCTGACCCTGGTCGCGCTGAAAAAGGTCATCAAGCTGCGCCCGGACGAAGCCTTTTCGCTGGAAACCGCGATGCGCGATGCCATCGCCTGCGATCCGGTGCGGATGAGCCTTGCCCATCCCGACCGCTATGGCCCAGGCTGGTCGGCGCTAAGCGTAGACGATCAATGGGAAATCATCCAGCAACTGCGCGACGAACAGGACGGTGAAAGGCTGGTGGACTGGCTGGTCGAGCGCACCGGCTTTGACCGCGCCCGCGCCCGCGCCATTGCCGACGCGCCACTGCCCGAAGGTTTCGGCCGCCTTGGCGAGACGGCCACCCGCCGCATCCTCGCCGCGCTGATCGGCGGCACGGCGGATCACGCGGTCGCGACCTATAACGAGGCGGTCGAATTCTGCGGCTGGAACCATTCGCATCTGGGCACGGGCGAGGTCCTGGACCGCCTGCCCTATTACGGGCAGATCCTCGACCGGCACGTCCTGCCGGGCAGCGGCGAGGAAACCGACGACGACGTGACCCGTTTCGGCCGCATCACCAACCCGACCGTGCATATCGGCCTGGGCCAGATCCGGCGGCTGGTGAACCGGATGATCGACATCCACGGCCGCCCGCACGAGATCGTCCTGGAGCTCGCCCGCGACCTGAAGATGAGCGAAGAGCAGAAGCGCGACCTGGCGCAGGTCAACGCCAAGAACCAGCGCGCCGCCGAACTGCGCAGCCAAAAACTGATCGAGGAATTGAAGGTCGAGGATAACGGCCGCAACCGGGCCATTTTGCGGGTTTGGGAAGAATCAGCGATGGATGTGTTGAAACGCTGCTGTCCCTATACCGGGGAACGCATCAGCGCCACGATGCTGTTCGACGGCAGTTGCGATATCGACCATATCCTGCCCTATTCCCGCACCCTGGACGATGGTTTCAACAACCGCGTGATCTGCCTGAAATCCGCCAACCGCGAAAAGCGCAACAAGACTCCGTGGGAAGCCTGGGGTGGCACTTCGAAATGGCCGGCCATCGAGGCCAATCTGAAAAACCTGCCGGATGGCAAAAGCTGGCGCTTCCAACCCGACGCGATGGAGAAATTCGAGGGCCAGCGGGATTTCACCGCCCGCGCGTTGGTCGATACCCAGTATCTGTCCCGGCTGGCGCGGGAATATCTGGAAAGCCTTTATGCCGACGCCCTGTCCACGGGTCGCCGCCCGATCTGGGTCGTTGCCGGCAAGCTGACAGAAATGCTGCGCCGGCACTGGGGGCTGAACGGCCTGCTGCCCGACGCCCATCGCGGCACCGCCAAGGCCAAGAATCGCCAGGACCATCGCCATCACATGATCGACGCCGCGGTTATCGGCGCGACCGATCAGGGCATGGTCAAGCGCATCGCCGATATCGCCAAGGCCAATGTCGAGAACGGGCTGGAGGAACTGGCAGGCTCGATCCCCCCACCATGGGAGGATTTCCGCAATGACCTCGACAAGCAGCTCAGGATGACAACGGTCAGCCACCGCGCCGATCATGGCCGCATCGACCCGCAGGCCAAGCGACAGGGCCGCGACTCGACCGCCGGGCAGCTGCACAACGACACCGCCTATCGTCTGACCGGCGAATCCGTCCGCGGGGTGCCGCTGGTCGTCACCCGCAAGCCCTTTGACAGCCTGACCCAGGCGATGCTGGACAAGCTTCGCGATCCGCATCTGGCATCGCTGTTGCGGCAGGCCATCGGCGACAAGAGCGGCAAGGAGTTGCAGGCAGCCCTGAAAACCTTTCGCGAGCGTCCCGGCCCCTATCACCGCATCCGCCATGTGCGGATCATCGAACCGGTGGACGTGATCCAGATCCGTGACCGGCAGGGCCGCCCGTACAAGGGCTACAAGGGCGACAGCAACCAACGCTATGAGGTCTGGCGGATGCCGGACGGCAAGCCGGTCCATCAGGTCGTCTCGACCTTCGACGCCCATCAGCCCGGCGAGAAGAAGCCGCATCCAGCGGCAAAGCGGCTGATGCGTTTCCACAAAGGCGACATGGTCCGGCTGGACAACAGCAAGTTCGGGCCGGTGGTGGCGGTCGTGGTGAAATTCAGTTCAATCGGCACCATCGTGATGGTCGCGCATAACGAAAGCAACGCGGATCAGCGCTATCGCCGCGACAAGGAAGATGTTTTTATCCGGTTCCAGCCAAGCAGCCTGATGAAATCCGGCGCGCGCCGGGTTCTTGTCGATGAAACCGGTCGCATGCGCGATTCTGGCGCAATTTGATACAAGATTCCTCTGGACCGAATCGCCCGGCGCGTTAACATTTCTTATTTTGTCGCGTCGGGTATTTTTCCCATTGGATCAGATTGTTGACATCAGCCAGGACGGGCGTCACCTCTCGCGTGATCGCGGCTTCATGAAGGTCGAAGCGGCAGGCGAGGTTATCGGCCGTGTGCCGCTGGATCAGATCAGCGCGGTGATCGCGCATTCGCACGGCATCACCTGGAGCAATTCGCTTCTGGTCGAACTGGCAAATCGCGGCGCCCCCGTGGTCCTGTGCGGGGCCAATCACCAGCCTCGCGCGGTCATCTGCGCGCTCGATGCCCATCACATGCAGAATGCCCGGATGCGCGCGCAATGGGACGCCGCCCAACCGCTGATCAAGCAGGCGTGGAAACAGGTCGTCATCGCCAAAATCAAGATGCAGGCCGCGGCTCTTGCCGCCATCGGCCAACCGCCCGCTCCGCTGGAGATGATCGCCCGCTCGGTGCAATCCGGCGACAGCGGCAACGCCGAGGCGCAGGCCGCACGCATCTATTGGCCGATGATGATGGGCAAAAGCTTTCGCCGCGACGCGGACCTGCCCGACATCAACGCGCTGCTGAATTACGGCTATACCGTTCTGCGCGCCGCCACGGCGCGGGCCGTCGTGGCCGCGGGCTTGCATCCGACCATCGGGTTGTTCCATTCCAACCGCTCGAACGCTTTCGCCCTGGCCGATGACCTGATGGAGCCGTTCCGGCCGCTTGTCGATCTGACCGCACGCGCCATTGCCGAAGCCGACGGCCCCGAGGTTTCCCCGCAGGCCAAAAGGCAGATGGCCGACCTGATCGCCCTGGACCTGCCGCTGGCCGGTGAGACGAGCCCCGTATCGGTCGCGCTGTCGCGCTTGGCCGTATCGCTGGCCCAAAGCTTCGAATCGCGCCAGTTGCGCTTGATCCTGCCCGTGCCGCCCGCGCCCCTGATTCTGGCCGGACTGGGGAAATGAGCGGCCTTGCAACCTTTCTCAGCGGGTATCGCCTGATGTGGATCCTCGTGATGTTCGACCTGCCGACCGACACCAGGCCACAGCGGAAAGCTGCCGGCAATTTCCGCAATTTCCTGCTGGACGAGGGCTTTGAACGCAGCCAGTTCTCGATCTACGCCCGTTTCATCAACGGCAAGGAAGCTTTCGAGAGCCGAGTTCGGCGGATCGAGCGCGCCCTGCCCTCGCAAGGTGATGTGCAGATCCTGACCCTGACAGACCGCCAATATCGCGACATCGTGCATTTTTCGGATCAGGGCCGCCGGGAGGCGCGAGAGAATCCATCCCAACTGGTGCTGTTCTGATGCCGTTTCCCCGTTTGACTACATTCCATCCTGCTGTATTCTTCTGTATTTACAGAAGCTTACAGCAGGATGAAGTGTAGCCATTCAGAAATCGCGGTCCAGCGGCAACCGTCAAAAGCGCCTGTCGCACAAGGTCGCAAGTGTAGCCATTCAGAAATCGCGGTCCAGCGGCAACAAGGCCGGCGCAGGGATGTAGGCGGCCTCGAGTGTAGCCATTCAGAAATCGCGGTCCAGCGGCAACGTCGTGGGTCATGGTCAGTCCTCCGCATGCAGTGTAGCCATTCAGAAATCGCGGTCCAGCGGCAACCACGAGGCGGGTTGAATAGGCCAGGCATGCCAGTGTAGCCATTCAGAAATCGCGGTCCAGCGGCAACTATCTAGGCACCCATCAGCCGGGGCGACACAGTGTAGCCATTCAGAAATCGCGGTCCAGCGGCAACTTTCCGGCGGCATTCCCTCACTGACCGACGAAGCGGCCAAGGCGTTCGCATTTCTCCTGCCGCCACCGCTCGGCGCGCGCTTCATGCACCGCCTGACGCAGCCCTGCTTCGGCGGCACACAAGGGATGATATCGAGTGCGCGAGCATCGCTTAACAGCAATTGATCAAGTGACAGCGTTGCCGCCCTTCACCATAGCAGCACGGCGGAGACAGGGCTGAAATGCCGGCAGGATCCCCGGCCCCCGCCCTAGTTTGCTGTTCCGGGTTGCAAATGCGCGATGTTTGCGCATAACAACCCGAAACGCATGGAGCCGGGTGCAATTCCCGGCTGGCTCTTCCGGCCGCCGATCCGCCGGACAACCCGAACCTACACCCCAAGATCGAAACTCGACATGCGGCCCCATTCCGGGCCCTGATCGGTCAGGAACGGATGACATGATTTCACTTGATGCCTACCGGACCCAATGGTTCGGCAATATCCGCGGCGACCTGCTGGCCGGGCTGGTCGTGGCGCTGGCGCTGATCCCCGAAGCCATCGCCTTTTCCATCATAGCCGGCGTCGACCCCAAGGTGGGGCTTTACGCCAGCTTTTCCATCGCGGTGCTGATCGCCTTTACCGGCGGGCGGCCGGGCATGATCTCGGCTGCCACGGCTGCGACGGCGGTGCTGATGGTCACGCTGGTGCGCGACCACGGGCTGCAATACCTGCTGGCCGCCACCGTGCTGGCCGGGCTGATCCAGATCGGCGCCGGGCTGCTGCGCCTGGGTTTCGTCATGCGCTATGTGTCGAAATCGGTGATGACCGGCTTTGTCAACGCGCTGGCGATCCTGATCTTCCTGGCGCAATTGCCGGAACTGGACCCCAGCAGGGTCACCTGGCTGACCTATGTTCTGGTCGCCGCCGGGCTGGCCATCATCTACCTGTTTCCGCTGCTGACCCGGGCCGTCCCCTCGCCGCTGGTCGCCATCGTCCTGCTGACGGCGCTTTCGATGGCCTTCGGCTGGGATGTGCGCACGGTGGGCGACATGGGGGCGCTGCCCGACACGCTGCCGGTCTTCATGCTCCCGCAGATCCCGCTGACGCTGGAAACGCTGCTGATCGTCCTGCCCTATTCGCTGGCCATCGCCGTGGTGGGCCTCTTGGAAAGCCTGATGACGCAGAACCTGGTCGATGAGCTGACCGACACGAAATCCGACCGCAACCAGGAATGCATCGGCCAGGGCATCGCCAATACCGCCACCGGCTTCATCGGCGGCATGGCCGGCTGCGCGATGATCGGGCAGAGCATGATCAACGTGAAATCCGGCGGACGCGGGCGGCTTTCGACCTTTACCGCCGGTTTCGTGCTGCTGGTCCTGGTGGTCTTTCTGGGCGAATGGGTGGCGCGGATCCCGATGCCCGCGCTGGTGGCGATCATGATCATGGTCAGCATCGGCACCTTTTCCTGGTCGTCGCTGAAGAACCTGCGCACCCATCCGCGGTCTTCCTCGGTGGTGATGCTGGCGACCGTGGCCTCGGTGGTCTGGACCCATAACCTCGCCATCGGGGTGCTGGTCGGCGTTCTGCTCTCGGGCATCTTCTTCGCCGCCAAGATCGCGCAACTGTTCAAGGTTACGACCCATATCACCCCCGATGGCCGGCTGCGCAGCTATGTGATCGAGGGGCAGCTATTCTATGGCTCGGTCGAGGATTTCATGGAAGCCTTCGACTTCAACGAGGCGGTCGAGAAGGTGATCATCGACGTCAGCCGCGCCCATATCTGGGACATTTCCTCGGTGCAGGCGCTGGATATGGCGGTGCTGAAGTTCCGCCGCGACGGGGCCGAGGTCGAGATCGTCGGCATGAACGAGGCATCGGAAACCATCGTCGACAGGCTTGCCATCCATGACAAGCCCGGCGCGATGGACAGGCTGATAGCGCATTGAGGGAGGAAAGCATGAGCGAACAACCGCAGAAGATCGTCGCGCTTGTCGATGGTTCGGCCTATTCGGCCAGCGTCTGCGACCACGCCGCCTGGCTGTCGGGCCACACCGGCGCGCCGGTCGAGTTGATCCATGTGCTGGGCCGCCGCGAGGCGCCGGAAAAGCAGGATCTGTCCGGCGCCATCGCGCTTGGCGCCCGCACCGCCTTGCTGGAGGAGCTGGCCGAACTCGACGCAAGACGGGCGAAACTGGCCGGCCATCGCGGCCGCGCCATTCTGGAGGATGCCCGCGCCATTCTCGACAAGGCGGGCGTGGCCGAGGTCACCACCCGCCTGCGCCACGGCGACCTGATCGAGGCTCTGGCCGAGGTCGAGGCCGATGCCCGCGTGATCATGATTGGCAAGCGCGGCGAGGCGGCGGATTTCGCCAAAGGGCATCTGGGATCGAACCTCGAACGCGTCCTGCGCGCCAGCCACAGGCCGGTCTTCGTCGCCTCGCGCGCGTTCAGGCCGATCTCCAGGGTGCTGGTCGCCTATGACGGCGGGGCTTCGGCGGTGAAGGCCGTGGATCACATCGCCCGCAGCCCGCTGTTCCAGGGGCTGGACATCCATGTGGTCACAGTCGGCAGCACCACGCCCGAGGCGCTAAACGGGTTGGCGACTGTCAAGGCGTCCCTGCAAGCCGCCAGGATCATGGCCCAGACCGCGATCCTGCCCGGGCAGCCGGAAACCGCGCTTGGCAAGCTGGTGGATGAGGCGCCCTTCGACATGCTGGTCATGGGGGCCTATGGCCATTCGCGCATCCGCAGCCTGATCATCGGATCAACCACCACCGCCATGATCCGATCCTGCAAGGTGCCTGTCGTCTTGATGCGCTGACGTCGCTGCCGCCGCGGAAAAAGGGGGAGCCGGTCGGCAATGCGGCCCCCCGCATTCGGACGGCCGTTTTACGATGCCCCTCCTATAGAAGCCGGCACACCGACTCTGCACGGGGATGCAAACTTGGGTCTGCGTCTCGTCATGCGGGGCCGTTCCGGAGCGGCACGGATATCACCCCGCCATTCAACTTGCGTTGATCTGTCTCATTGCGCTATAAATCAATAAATCTTTAGTTGTTGATTCGATGGAAGAGCAACGCGCCCTTGTCGGCTTCGCGGCCCTGTCGCAGGAAACCCGGCTGCGCATCGTCCGGTTGCTGGTCAAGGCCGGGCCGGAAGGCATGGCGGCCGGGGCCATCGGCGAGGCCCTGGGGGGTGTCAGTACCTCGCGACTGTCGTTTCACCTGACCCACCTCGAACATGCTGGGTTGATCCGGTCCCGGCGCGAAGGGCGCTTCATCATCTACAGCGCCATCTTTGCGACATTGGCCGGGTTGATCGCATTCCTCATGCGCGATTGCTGCGACGGCCACCCGGAAATCTGCGCGCCGGTCGCGGCTGCGCTGTCCTGCTCCTGTGAACCCGGCAAGGATGCCTTTCATGGCTGAAGCCTCGCCCTTCGCGACCAACCCGCCGGATGTCGTCATTTACCACAACCCGGACTGCGGAACCTCGCGGAACGTGCTGGCCATGATCCGCAATGCCGGGATCGAGCCGCATGTGGTGGAATATCTCAAGACGCCGCCCTCGCGCGCGATGCTGGAACAGCTTATCACCCGCATGGGCATCGCGCCGCATGAACTGCTGCGCCAAAAAGGCACGCCCTATGCCAAGCTTGGCCTGGACGACCCGGCACTGCCTGACGCCGCGCTGGTCGACGCGATGCTGGCGCATCCGATCCTGATCAACCGGCCCATCGTGGTCAGCCCCAGGGGCGTGCGGCTCTGCCGGCCCTCGGAGCAGGTGCTGGACCTGCTGCCGCCGCAGCGCGCCGCCTTCAGCAAGGAGGATGGCGAGCAAGTCGTGGATGCCCAGGGCAACCGCATTCGCTCGTCCTGAAAGGATCTGATGATGACCCCCGACAGCCCGGCCCGCCGGCTTTCCTTTCTCGACCGCTACCTGACCTTGTGGATCTTCGCGGCCATGGCGTTCGGCATCCTGCTGGGCACTATGTTCACCGGCCTGCCGGATGCGCTGCACGCCATGGCGGTGGGCTCGACCAACATCCCTATCGCCATCGGGCTCATTCTGATGATGTATCCGCCGCTGGCGAAGGTCCGCTACGAGGACCTGCCCCGGGTCTTTGCCGACAAGCGCGTGCTGGTGCTGTCGCTGGTGCAGAACTGGCTGATCGGGCCGGTGCTGATGTTCGCCTTAGCGGTGATCTTCCTGCGCGATCATCCCGAATACATGACCGGGCTGATCCTGATCGGCCTGGCGCGCTGCATCGCCATGGTGCTGGTCTGGGACCAGCTGGCGCGCGGCGACGGGCAATATGTCGCCGGGCTGGTGGCCTTCAACGCGATCTTCCAGATCCTGTTCTTCTCGACCTATGCTTGGCTGTTCCTGACCGTGCTGCCGCCCCTGTTCGGGCTGGAGGGCAGCGTGATCGAGGTGGGCTTCCGGACCGTGACCGAGGCGGTGCTGATCTACCTGGGCATCCCCTTCGCCGCCGGCTTCCTGACCCGGCATGTGCTGATCGCGCGCAAGGGCGAGGCCTGGTATCGGGACGTCTTCCTGCCGAAGATCAGCCCGATCACGCTGGCCGCGCTGCTTTTCACCATCATCGCGATGTTCAGCCTGAAGGGTGGCGATGTCGTGCGCCTGCCGCTCGATACCGTCAGGATCGCCGTGCCGTTGGTGCTGTATTTCGCCATCCAGTTCCTGGTCAGCTTCGCCATGGGCCGCCTGATCGCCCGGGACTATCCGCGCAGCACCGCCATCGCCTTTACCGCCGCCGGCAACAACTTCGAGCTGGCCATCGCCGTTGCCATCGCTGCCTATGGCCTGACCTCGCCCGTGGCCTTCGCCGCCGTCATCGGCCCGCTGGTCGAGGTGCCGGTGCTGATCCTTCTGGTCAACGCCGCCCTGTGGCTGGGCCGCCGCTGGTTCCCCGAAGCAACCCCGCAAGAGGCCCGCGCATGATCCCCGACCTGCCGAACCTGTCGCCCGACTGCCTGCGCGCGCCCGCGATCCCCGACCTGCCGCGAGCAACCCATCCGCCGCGCATCCTGCTGCTTTACGGCTCGCTGCGCGAACGCTCCTACAGCCGCTTCGCCACCTTGGAGGCCGAGCGCCTGCTGCGGCATTTCGGCTGCGAGACGCGGGTGTTCCACGCCAACGGCCTGCCTTTGCCCGAGGATGCCGACCCGTCGCATCCCAAGGTGCAGGAGCTGCGCGACCTGTGCCTGTGGTCCGAGGGCCAGGTCTGGACCAGCCCGGAACGCCACGGCGCGATGACCGGGGTGATGAAGGCGCAGATAGACTGGATCCCGCTGTCGATGGGCGCGATCCGGCCAACGCAGGGCCGCACGCTGGCGGTGATGCAGGTTTCGGGCGGCTCGCAGAGCTTCAACGCGGTGAACCAGATGCGGGTGCTGGGCCGCTGGATGCGGATGTTGACCATCCCCAACCAGTCCTCGGTCGCCAGGGCGTATCAGGAGTTCGACGAGGCGGGGCGCATGCGGCCGTCGAGCTATTACGACCGCATCGTGGATGTGATGGAGGAACTGGTGAATTTCACCCTGCTGACCCGCGACCTGTCGGCCTTCCTGACCGACCGATACAGCGAGCGCAAGGAAGCCGCGGCAAAGCTCGAGGAACGGGTAAACCTCAAGGCTGCGACATGAGGCTGGAGAGGCGCGATATCGGGCGGGGAGCGATCACGAGACGCACCCGGATCGCGCCGTAAACGGCGATCGAACCGGGTCTGAACCGGGTAACCGTCTTGACATTCCATCGTCGTCGTCGGAATTTTCCGGCATGGGGTCTTGCGATGCCCCACGAGGCGCCAGCCGAAGTTCGCGTTCCATTCCGACAACTCACTCAATGGAGGGAACGCAGATGCCTGCGCCTGATGCCATAACCTGCGACAAGCTCGCCAAGCTGATCGGCACCGCACGATGCCCCGTCGTCCTCGACCTGCGCCGGGCGGATGCGAGAGACGCCGAACCCCGTCGCATCCCCTCCGCCCGAGGGCTGACTGAGGATGAAATCGCTCCTGCGGCGCTTTCGGAACTGGCCCGCAGCCTGGCCCGTCCGGTGGTGGTCCTTTGCGCCGAGGGACACGGGCGCAGTCAGGGCGTCGCCGCCTGGTTGCGCCATGAAGGGGTCGCAGCCGAATATCTGGAGGGAGGCATGGCGGCATGGCTTGCCGCCGGCCTGCCACTCGTCACGACCACAAGGATCACCGGCCATGATCCGCAGAGCCGCAGCCTGTGGGTGACACGGGCGCGGCCCAAGATCGATCGCATCGCCTGCCCCTGGCTGATCCGGCGCTTCATCGATCCACGGGCGGTGTTTCTGTTCGTCGCCCCGGCCGAAGTGCCCGCAGTGACCGAGCGGTTCGGCGCCATGCCCTTCGATGTCGAAGGCGTGTTCTGGAGCCATCGCGGCGAGGACTGCACCTTCGACACGCTGCTGAAGGAAACCCGGCTGAGCATCCCGGCGCTCGACCGGCTGGCGTTGATCGTGCGCGGGGCGGATACCGCCCGCCTGGACCTCGCCCCCGAAGCGGCAGGTTTGCTTGCGGCGTCCCTGGGCCTGTCGCGGATGTATTCCGACGATCTGGAGCAACTCGATGCCGGATTGCAGCTCTATGACGCTTTCTACCGTTGGGCGCGCGATGCCACGGACGAGATCCACAACTGGCCCACCAACGCCAGGGGTCCGGGCCGGGGCGCGACATGAAACGGCGTGCTGGATTTCCAACGCTGGGTCAGGCCACCGGGGTCTGGGCCAGGATCGCCGCGCTGAGTTTCGGCGGGCCGGCCGGCCAGATCGCGGTGATGCACCGAATACTGGTCGAGGAGCGGAAATGGCTCGGAGATGCGCGATTCCTCCATGCCCTGAACTTCTGCATGTTGCTGCCCGGCCCCGAGGCGCAGCAGATGGCGACCTATATCGGCTGGCTGATGCACGGCGTGCGCGGCGCGCTGATCGCGGGGATGCTGTTCATCCTGCCGGGCTTCATCGCCATGATGGTGCTGAGCTGGGTCTACGCGGTCTATGGCGATGTGCCGGTTGTGACCGCGCTGTTCTTCGGGCTGAAGGCCGCGGTGCTGGCAATCGTGCTGCAAGCGGTGTTCCGCATCGGCAAACGTGCCCTGAAGAACAAGGTCATGCTCGGCCTGGCCGCCGCGTCCTTCCTGGCCATCTTCCTGTTCGATGCACCCTTCCCGCTGATCGTGGCGCTGGCGGCAACCATCGGCTGGATCGGGGCAAAGGCCGGGATTGCGGCCTTCCGGGGCGGCGGCGGACATGGCTCGACAGATGGCGCACATGTCAGCGACGCCGACACGATCCTTGGCGAAGACCTTGATCTTCCGCCCTCGGCGCGCAGAAACGCCTTCCGCGCGGGATGGGTGGCGGTCGCGCTCTGGCTGTTGCCGGTGCTGCTGCTGGTCGCCCTGGTGCCGGGCAGCGTCTTCACCGACATCGCTCTGTATTTCTCGAAACTCGCGGTGCTGACCTTCGGCGGGGCCTATGCCGTGCTGGCCTGGGTCGCGCAGGAGGCGGTCGGCGGCTATGGCTGGTTGCAGCCGGGTGAGATGCTCGACGGTCTCGGCATGGCCGAAACCATGCCGGGACCGCTGATCAAGGTGTTGCAGTTCGTCGGCTTCATGGGTGCAATGCGCGAGGCCGGATGGGCCATGCCGCTGCTGGCGGCAACGCTTGGGGGCATCCTGACGACATGGGTGACCTTCGCGCCCTGCTTCGCGTGGATTCTGCTCGGGGCACCGTTCATGGAAGGATTGCGGGAAAACCGGGCGCTCGTGGCGGCGCTGGCTTCGGTCACGGCGGCGGTCGTGGGGGTGATCCTCAATCTCGCGATATGGTTCGCGATCCATGTGGTCTGGCGCGAGGTCGAGCCTTTCAATTGGGGGCCGGTCTCGACCAGCATTCCGGTGCTGGAAACACTGGATGGCTGGGCGATGGCCCTTTCGGCGCTGGCGATCCTCGCGGTGTTCCGTCTGAAGCTCGGCATCGGCCTTGTGCTTGGTGGTGCGGCGCTGGCTGGCCTCGGGCTGCATCTGGCCGGGGCGATCTGACGGCGGATGGCGAGGCCGCTGCCCGAACCCCGAAGAAACCCGGATATCCGCGATGCCAGGGCGGATGCGGGTCGCCCGCGGTCAGTTGATCGTGGTGCCTGCCCTGGTTCGCATCACCTGGGGAGGGTCGGGCGGCATGGTAACGGGCAACGTGACGCCGACTTGTAGCTCGGTGGCGAGTACAGCGGGTTGACCACACCTGGGGAACAGAGGACGGAACATCCAGGGCTGATCACTTGCGCCGGATCAGTCTCCAACGGCAGCAATGGACTCTCGAGCAACTCGCTGCGGGACAGCAAGTGGCAGGTTTGGCTGAGCCGGGCGATTTGCCCCCGGACAGGCAAGGTGCGGCCCAAACCGGACTTTCACGAGGGGCGATTGCCGCCATGCAGCATTCACCAGAACTGCCATTGGTGCGGTTCGCAGCATTTGAAAGGTCATGGGTAATGACCTTATGACCGATACAGGTTAACCCTGATATCGTCCGACCAAATCGATTTTCCTATCGAAGAGATCATGTCGCGCTCATCCAACCACCTGACAAGTTCGCTATTTTCATTCGTCCTGCTGAGCGCGGGACGTTCATATCCGGTTTGGATCTTTGAATATGGGTTTGGCAGCTGCCCCAAGACCTCACGAACCTCGTTCTTATCGAGCTTCTCGTGCAGGAGATTTAGCAGCCGGATCTGCGTGCTTACTGGCTTTGCGTTCACGATAACTGCCTTGACGATATCAGCTGTGAGTGAAGGCAACGTGCAATTTGTCCGTAACAGGATCGGCCCGACGATACCGGCACGCTCGGGAAGGCTGGGAAGACCGCTCAAGTCCATCAAACCGATGATCGCACGCTTCTCGTCGTCCGAGATATCGGTGGCAAGCAATCGCTCGCGGAAGGTAAGCATCCGCCGAAGGCCGCAGCCGTGCTATATTGATCAGAGGCGTTTGGGTGCGGCCCTTGGTTTGCGCGGCTTTGGTGCCCACTTTTTGGCGAGGCGCTCGAAGTTATCGAGGATACGGCCGATCTCTGCCTCTTCAGGGTCGAACTTTGCCCCATACCATTCCAACATCCGGTCGTGCTCATCGTGCTTGGGTTCGGCCATGGCTTCGAGGAAGTCGGCGTAGCCGGGAAAGCCACCCACATCTTCAGGGGGACAAGCACCGATGGCCCTGACGAGGCGCGGGTAGTCGGCACCCGGGATGGCGTCATCGATCTTCTCGACCTTAATCACATGGTGCCAGTTGTCTCCAAAGTCATAGATGTAATGGATGGTCTTGGTGCCGACATCCTCGAGCACATCAAGTAGACTGGATTTGCTGGCAGGCAGCGGGCCATCGTAATAGCCGTCAGGATCGGGCACGCCCCAGCCAACACCGCCGGCCCGGAACTCATAAAGGTGGCTGTCGGTCCAGCCCATGGCGGCCTGGATCACATCGTGCAGACGGTTGAGTTTGATCTTCAGTGGCACATCGAAGCGCCGCAACACCTGAGGTTCGACGTCAGATAATGTGACCTTGAGGCGCGCGACCAGCGTCATGCGGCAATCCTTTTCAATTCTGTCGCTGTCTTCCAATTCCAAGGGAGCAATTCATGCACACGCGATATAGGCAAATCCGGCAGGCGCGCGAGCACATCGGCCATCCATGCCTGCGGATCGATGTCGTTCATCTTTGCCGTGACGATGAGGGTATACATGAAGGCAGCCCTGTCACCGCCACGTTCGGATCCTGCAAAAAGCCATGACTTTCTGCCCAATGCGATACCGCGTAGAGCGCGTTCGGCGGCATTGTTCGTCAGGCAGAGGCGGCCGTTATCGAGGAATGCAGTAAAGGCTTCCCAGCGACCTGTCCCGTCGAGCATGTAATTGATCGCCTTGGCGACAGGGTTGTGCTTTGACATCCGGGCCCGCTCGGCCCGCATCCAGTCGTGCAGATCATTGACCAGCGGTGCGACCCGTTGCTGCCGGACTTCATGACGCGCTGCTGCTGACAAGCCAGTGATTTCGCGCTCGACGGCAAAGATCGCATCGATCCGCGTCACAGCATCCAATGCAATGGGCGAGATATCCTCTGCAACCTTTTTACCCTTGCGGGCGGTGGCCTTGATGTCAGCGAGTTCAAAGAACTTGCGCCTTGCATGGCTCCAGCACAGCGCAGAACGCACCGGACCCGGGCTGCGATCTGCCAGATACAGGTCATTGTAGCCGCCATAGACGTCCGACTGCAGCACACCATGCCATCCGGCCAGATGCCGTGTCGGATGTTCCTTGCGACGATCTGTCGAGAACTTGAAGACAGCGGCAGGTGGCGCGCCGCCATCCCATGGCCGGTCATCGCGCACATAGGTCCATAACCGTGCGGTCTTTGTGCCCCCGCGCGCTAAAAGCGGCACGGTCGTGTCATCACCATGCAGACGGCCGCCGTCCAGCACATGGCGCTCAATCAGCGCATGAATGGGGGCCAACGCCACACAGGCGTGACCGATCAGATCGGCCAAGGTGGATAGGCTCAGATCAATCCCCTCTCGTGCAATGCGCTCAGATTGCCGGTTCAACGGTTGGTGCTGTCCATACTTGTCGAAGGCGATCATGGCGATCAGGCTGGGCCCGGCCCAACCGCGTGGAATGGCATGGAACGGGGCTGGCGGTTGGCTGATCTTCTCGCAAACCCGACAGGTGAACTTCTCGCGGACCGTTTGGACCACCTTCCACTGGCGCGGAATGACCTCCAGCGTTTCGGTGATATCCTCACCCATTTTGATGATGCGGTCAGAACCACAGCAGGTGCAACTGGTCGGTGCCTCGACCACCACACGCTCGCGCGGCAGATGGTCGGGAAAGGGTTTGCGCACCGGCTTGCGCCGCGTGAAAGCGCGCACGGTGCTGGTCTTATCTGTCGCGGCGGCCTGTTCAGCCGCCAGCGCATCCTCGGTGGCGGTCGCGTCCAATTCCTCAAGCTGCAATTCCAGCTGATCGATCAGTCGCGCACGACCTTCGGAAGAGATGCCGTATTTGTCGCGCCGCAGCTTGGCGATCTCCAGCTTCAACTCCTGGATCATTGCCTCCGTGCAGGATGCCAGGGCGCGGGCCTGTGCCAATTCGGCTTCCGCCGCCTGTGCGCAGGCTTGTGCAGCCTCAGCCGAGGCAGTCTGCGCAGCAAGTGCGGCGCGCAATTCAGCGATCTGCAAGGCGGCATCTGACATGGCAGATGTCTACCATGAACGCCACGAAAGGCCAATAAAAACAGGCGCTTCACCGCAGATTATCCAGCCGTCTTAGGCCTTTGCGTCCAGCGCGGATTACGCCAGTCGATCCCTTCCAGAAGATAACCGAGCTGGGCGGATGATATCGCCACAGCCGTCCCGTCCTGGCTCACAGGCCAGATGAACTTGCCCGCCTCAAGCCGTTTCAGATACAGCGACATGCCAACCCCGTCATGCCAGAGCAATTTCACCAGATCACCTTTGCGGCCTCGAAAGCAGAATATCTCACCGGCATTCGGGTCGCGCCCGAGGCCCTGTTGCACCGACAGCGCCAAGGTGTTCATCCCGCGCCGCATATCCGTCACACCACCCGCGATCCAAACCTTCGTGCCCGCCGGAAACGCGATCATGACCGCACCATCAGGCCATTGAGCAGACGCGCAGCAGCCTCCATGTCGAAGCCGGAGGGGATCGTCACGCGACACCGAGGGCCAAGGTCAATCGTCAATACTGGCACCGGCGGCGCTGGAACATCATCAGGGCCAGAACCGTCTTCGACCTGAAGAACGCGCAAAAATCGTGGGCCAGCCCCAAGCAGCCCATTCTTGTGCCTGTATCGCCAATCGTAAAGCTGTGATCGCGAAATGTCATGGCGCCGTGCGACCTCCGCCAATGTCACGCCATCACAATGGCTTTCCTCAACGATCCGGACCTTCTCATCATCCGTCCAACGGCGACGGCGACCGGTATCAGAGACCGACAAAACTTGAATGCGGGGAGTGTCTTCGTGTGCGTCCATAAGGACACTCGATAAACGATCTCACTGCCCAGCAGACAGACGGCCCTCGGCGGATGTTTAC
>NZ_FTMK01000021.1 GCF_900156255.1 Paracoccus thiocyanatus | reverse complement strand
GCCATGCGGTCCGAAAAGACCGATACATCCTTTGAGGCCATGATCTACGCTGTGGCAGCCCTGATCAACTCACGATGAATCTCAACAGACCCTAAAACGGATGCAGACCGAAACAGCGGAAAGCCAAGATGCAACTGACATTGCTGCCCCAGCCGGATGGGCTGACGATCCGCGTCGACGAAAAACGCCTCGACGCCGCCATTGCCACCGCCTTCAAGGACAGCGTGCGCAGCATGATTGCCGGCGGCGGGCCACAGGTGACGCTGGACCTGTCCGGGGTGGACTTCCTGGACAGTTCCGGCCTTGGCGCGGTGATCGCCATCTACAAGGCGATGCCGGCGGGGCGAACGCTGACGCTGGCCGGCCTGACGCCGAATGTCGAGCGGGTCTTTCAACTGACGCGGATGGATACGGTGCTGACCATCCGCAAGGCCGACCCCAGACAGCAGGACCCGCAAGGATGACCGCCGCCTCTGAACAGGCCGCAAAGCGGCTTCGCCAGCCGCCGCCCGGCCGCAAGCCGATGGTGCACCGCATCTTCCGCGCCGATCCCGCGACCGTGCGCGCCGCCTTGCAGTTCCTGCGCGAAAGATTCGACGGCAGCGCCGAGGACGAGGTGATCTCGAAGCTGGAACTGGCGCTGGCCGAGGTTCTGAACAATATCTGCGAACATGGCACCCGGCACGAGGCCGTGCGCCTTGGCGGCCGGCCCCATGCGCCGCTGATCCATCTTTGCGTGGCGCGCCACGTGGGCGGCATCGCCTGTGCGGTGACGGATGACGGCCGGCCGCTGCCGGCCTCTTGCCTGGAAAGCCACAGCCTGCCCTGGACCGGCCCGCCGCCCCAGGATGCCGAGGCGATCCTGCTGCTGCCCGAAGGCGGCTTCGGCTGGTTCCTGATCCAGGAACTGACCGCCTCGCTCAGCTATTTCCGCGAAGGGCGGCGCAATTTCCTGGCCTTCATCGTCCCCGTGACCGAGCCGCTGCTGACCGCCGGCGCAGCCCCGCAGCAGGGCGAAGGCGATCAGTTCAGCCCGAATTGCAGCGGATAGCGGCCATCCTGGAATTCGCCGAACATCTCGGTGACTTCAGGATGCTCCAGCGGCTCGCCGGAATGGTCGGCGACCAGGTTCTGTTCCGATACATAGGCGACGTAAAACGTGGCCTCGGTTTCGGCATAAAGATGATAAAAAGGCTGGTTGCGCGACGGGCGCGCATCCTCGGGAATGGATTCGTACCATTCCTCGGTATTGGCGAATTCCGGGTCCACGTCAAAGACCACCCCGCGGAACGGATGTTCGCGGTGGCGCACGACCTGGCCCAGATTGTATTTCGCGGTCTTGGACGGAATCCGCATCTCACCGTTCCTGTTTGGCGGGGCTCTTACAACCCTTGGACGCCACTGTCCACCGCCCGGCGGCAAACTGCCGGCACGGCACGAGCCGAAGGGGCATCAGTTCCCCCCGGACAGACCGCGCGCCCGCTGCATTTCTGCGCGGCCCCCCGGCGCGGCACCCTTGCGCCGCCCATCGGCGCGGAGCGGGCCGAATTGTCAGCGGCGCGGCCGGTGGACGCCCGGCATCCCGGCGTCTTCGTTGCGGCGGCGCGCATCACGTCCCGCCATCACCGGCGGATATGGCTGCGACGCAGCCGCCTAGCCGCTTTTCAGCCGGCTTTCGTTCAGCAGGTCGGCTTCGTCCAGGATCGGATGCGCGACCGAGGCGATATGCGCGTTCACCCGCTTCAGGTCGCGCAGGATGTCCAGATGCAGCGACGAGGTTTGCTGGCTTTCCGCGCGCCCCTCGCGCAGCCGCGTCAGGTGGCGCTGCGCCGACAGCCGCTCCAGCCGCCGGATCTCGACCTTTTCCTCCATCAATTGCCGCGCCAGGTCGCGGTCGCGGGTCATGAACACGGTCTGGGCAAGGCGCAGGTTCTCGATGGTCATCAGGAACAGCCCGTCCAGTTCGCGATAGCCCTCGTCGGAAAAGCGCAGCGACAGCGCCGCTTTCTTGCGGATCTCGGGGGCCAGCCCCTTGTCGATGATGTCGCCCACATGTTCCAGGTTGATCACATAGTCCAGGATGGTGATCGCTTGGCGGCGCTGATCCTCGCCCGCTTCGCGGCCCAGGCGGGACAGGAAGCTTTTCACCTCCTGCTGCATGCGATCCACGCGCTCTTCCAGGACCGCGACCTCGGCCAGGGGGGCATCGTCGCCGCGGGCAAAGGCGGTGCGGCCCTGGTGCAGCATCCGTTCGACAACGTCGCCGACCGCCAGCGCCGCGCGGCCGGCCCGCGCCAGCGCCACGGCGGGCGTGTCCAGCGCCTGACCGTCCAGAAGCTGCGCCTCGATCGGCGGCGGCGCCTCCTGCGGGGGCAGGATCAGCGCGGAAAGCCGGGTGATCAGCCCCGAAAACGGCCAGATCGCCGCGGCAAGCGCCAGGTTGAAGGCCAGATGCGCCTCGACCGCCAGCCCGGTCTCGGGCAGGGGGACGGCGGTCAGAAGCTGTGCCGCCTGGCCGGCCAGGGGCAAGGCGACAAGGCAGCCCAGGCCCCGCACGATCAGGTTGCCCAGCGCGACGCGGCGCGCCGGCATGCCCTGCCCCGCCGTCGCCAGCACCGGCGGAACCGCGCCGCCCAGATTGGCGCCCAGCACCAGCACCACGGTCAGCGCCGGCTCCACCCCCAGGGACAGGACCAGCATCACCACGGCAAGCGAGGAGGAACAGATCACCGCCAGCCCCGCCGCGATGGCCAGCGCCACCGGCCAGGCATCCCCCAGCATGGCCAGAAAGGCCGCCATGGCCGCCGAATCTCGCAGGGGCTGGGTCGCCTGGCCCAGCAGGCCCAGCGACATCAGCATCAATGCGATGCCGATCAACGCCAGCCCGCCGCCCGACCAGCCCCGGCCGTCGCGCCGGCGCATGCCATAGCCCGCCAGCAGCAGCACCGGCACCAGCGCCTCGATCCCCGAAGCGACGATCCAGGCGGTCAGCGCCGTGCCCAGGTTGGCGCCCAGCAACACGACCTGGGCCATCCGCGGCCGGATCATGCCGCGATCGACGAACGAGGCCGTCATCAGCGCCGTCGCGGTCGAGCTTTGCAGCCCCAGCGTCGCCACCAGCCCCGAGGCAAAGGCGCGCAGCCCGTTGCGCGTGCCCCGCCCCAGCACCATCTTGAGCTTGACCCCGAATGCGCGCACCATCCCGTCGCGCACCAGCCCCAGCCCGAACAGCAGCAACGCCACGGCCCCGGCCAGATGGAAGATGACGGAAAGCGACTGCACGGCACCCCACCCGCTGACGCGCCGCAGGGGCGCCTGGCCCGATATTCGGCCCGCCAAAGGCATCGGTCAATGGATGCCGGCGATCTAAGACATTTCCCGCTGATGCGGCGCGCCGGTTCAAGCCGGCCGGTTCAGGGCGGCCGGTTCAGGGCGCGGCGATGGGTTCGCGCCCGCTTTCGGTCAAGAGATGCAGCCCGTCCTCGTCAAAGACCACCGCGCTCAGCGGTCCGCCATAGGCCGCGCCGGTGTCGATCGCCAGGCGGTTGCCGAAATGCGTCACCTGCTTGACCGGGCTGTGGCCATGCACGACCAGCAGGCCGTGATCGCCGGCATGGTCCAGGAAACCCTTGCGGATCCAGACCATGTCGTGTTCGGACTGCTGCGACAGGTCGATGCCGGGCCGGATGCCGGCATGGACGAACAGCGCCTGCGGGGCCAGGTGCCACAGCGGCAACCCCTCCAGCCAGGACAGATGCGCCTCGGGCATGGCGCGCATCATGTCGGCATGGGTGCGGGCATGGTCGCGGATCTCGACCCCGTATGACGCCAGCGTCTCGGCCGCCCCCAGCAGCGGATGGTCAAGCCAATGCCGCCCCGAGGCCAGGCCGGGGTCGATCCAGTCCGGCTGCCGGGCAAAGCGCGGCGGATAGCGGTCGTGATTACCCTTGAGCACGATCCACGGCCGCCCCTGGGCCTGGCCGCGCAGCAGGTAATCCACCACGCCGCGCGAATCGGGCCCGCGGTCCACCAGGTCGCCGACATGGACCAGCGTGCCGCCGCCGCCCCGCGCCGCGTCGTCGCGGGCGATCAGGTCATGCACCGCCTTCAGCGGTTCCAGATAGCCGTGAATGTCGCCGATGGCATAGGTCCGCATGACGCCTCCGCAAATGAAAACCCCCGGAGCCTAGTCCGGGGGTTCGCCAGGTTCAAACCTCGAATTGCAGCGGCCGCACCTGAAGAAATTTGTCGGTGGCGCGAAGCGCCTCCAGCGCCTCGGGCTTCAGCGTCTCGTCCAGGTAAAGGATGGCGATGGCATCGTCCCCGGTCTTGGTCCGGCCCAGGGTGAAATTGGCGATGTTCACGCCCAGGTCGCCCAGCGTCATGCCCAGCGCGCCGATGACACCCGGCACGTCGCGGTTGCGGGTGTAAAGCATATGCCGGCCGATCTCGGCATCGACATTGATGCCGCGGATCTGGATGAAGCGCGGCTTGCCGTCGCTGAACACCGTGCCGGCGATGGACCGCTCGCGCGTCTCGGTGACCACGGTGGCCTTGATATAGCCGTCGAAGACCCCGGTCTTGGCCTGGGTGGTCGTCGCCACCTGCACCCCGCGCTCGGCAGCCATCACCGGGGCCGAGACCATGTTCACGTCCGGATTGGCGGCCTTCATCACCCCGGCGATCACCGCCGCATTCAGCGCCTTGAGGTTCATTTCCGCCGCGACGCCGTCGTAAAGCACGTTGATCGCCTGGATCGGCTCATCGGTCATCTGGCCGATAAAGGCGCCCAGATGCCCGGCCAGCTTGATCCAAGGGCCCATCACCGCCGCCTCCTCGGCCGTGACCGAGGGCATGTTCAGCGCATTCTGCACCGCGCCGGTCAGCAGGTAGTCCGACATCTGCTCGGCGACCTGCAAGGCGACATTCTCCTGCGCTTCGGTGGTCGAGGCACCCAGATGCGGCGTCACCACCACATTGGGCAGGCCGAACAGCGGGCTTTCGGTGGCGGGCTCGGTGGCAAAGACGTCCAGCGCCGCCCCGGCGACATGGCCCGATTTCAACAGATCGGCCAGCGCATCTTCGTCGATCAGCCCGCCGCGCGCCGCATTGACGATGCGCACGCCCTTCTTGGTCTTGCCCAGGTTCTCGCGCGACAGGATGTTGCGGGTCTTGTCGGTCAGCGGCACATGCAGGGTGATGAAATCGGCGCGGGCCAGCAACTCGTCCAGCTCGGCCTTTTTCACGCCCATTTCCTTGGCCCGCTCCTCGGACAGGAAGGGGTCATAGGCCAGCACCTTCATCTTCAGCCCCAGCGCCCGGTCGATGACGATGGAGCCGATATTCCCCGCCCCGATGATGCCCAGCACCTTGTTGAAGACTTCGACCCCCATGAAGCGGTTCTTCTCCCATTTGCCGCCATGGGTCGAGACGCTGGCCTCGGGCAATTGCCGGGCCACGGCAAACATCAGCGCGATGGCATGCTCGGCGGTGGTGACGCTGTTGCCGAAGGGCGTGTTCATCACGATCACGCCCTTTTTCGACGCGGCCGGAATATCGACATTGTCGACGCCGATCCCGGCGCGGCCGATCACCTTCAGGTTGGTGGCGTCCTCCAGCAGCTTGGCCGTCACCTTGGTCGCCGAACGGATCGCCAGCCCGTCATACTGGCCGATGATCTCGGCAAGCTTTTCCTTGTCCTTGCCGACATCCGGCAAGTAATCCACCTCGACGCCGCGGTCGCGAAAGATCTGGACGGCGGTTTCCGAAAGCTTGTCCGAAACAAGAACCTTGGGCATTTCTCTATCCTCTGGATATGCGGGGGCCGGCGGCGGGCACCAGAGGCCCATCCGGCTTTCACCGTTTCACAAATACTCCGGGGGGGGTGCGGGGGGCAGCGCCCCCCGTTCACCGTCAGGCGGCTTGCGCCTGCGCCTCGATCTCGGCCTCGAAGGCATGTTCGATCCAGGGCATCAGCGCCGCGACATCACCGGCCTCGACGGTCGAGCCGCACCAGATGCGCAGGCCGGGCGGCGCGTCGCGATAGGCGCCGGCATCCAGCGCCACGCCCTCTTTCTCCAGCCGCTTGGCGACGGCCTTGGCAAAGGCGGCGCCGTCCTTGATGCGCGGATCGGTGAATTTCAGGCACACGCTCGTGGTCGAGGCGGTGGCCGGATCTTCGGCCAGGTCGGCGATCCAGTCCTTGCCGGCGATGAAGTCGCGCACGGCCTTGGCATTCGCCTCGGCCCGCGCCACCAGCGCCTTGCGGCCGCCGATGGATTGCGCCCATTTCAGCGCCACCAGGTAATCCTCGACGCACAGCATCGAGGGCGTGTTGATGGTCTCGCCCTTGAAGATGCCCTCGATCAGCTTGCCGCCCTTGGTCATGCGGAAAATCTTCGGCAGCGGCCAGGCGGGAACATGGCTTTCCAGCCGCTCGACCGCGCGGGGCGACAGGATCAGCACGCCATGCGCGCCCTCTCCGCCCAGCACCTTCTGCCAGGAAAAGGTCACGACATCCAGCTTGTCCCAGGGCAGGTCCATCGCGAAGGCGGCCGAGGTGGCGTCGCAGATGGTCAGCCCGGCGCGGTCCGCGGGGATCGCGTCGCCATTCGGCACCCGCACGCCCGAAGTGGTGCCGTTCCAGGTAAAGACCACGTCATTGTCGAAATCGACCTGGGCGAAATCCACGATCTTGCCGTAATCGGCCTTGCGGACCGTCGCATCCAGCTTGAGCTGCTTGACCACATCCGTGACCCAGCCCTCGCCGAAGCTTTCCCAGGCCAGCATCTCGACGCGGCGCGCACCCAGCAGCGACCACAGCGCCATCTCGACGGCGCCGGTGTCCGAGGCGGGAACGATGCCGATGCGGTAATCCGCCGGCACGCCCAGAACCTCGCGGGTCAGGTCGATGGCTTCGGCCAGCTTGGCCTTGCCCACGGCGGCGCGATGCGACCGGCCCAGCGGCGCGTCGGCTAGCATGTCCAGCGAGAAATTGGGAATCTTGGCACAGGGGCCCGAAGAAAAGCGCGGATTGGCCGGCCGCGCGGCCGGAGCAGTCTTGCCCATGATGTTAGCCTTCCAGCTATAAGCGCCGCGTTGGGGCGGCGTGTCCCGCTGACGGCCTTAGCGCCCTGGGAAGATTCCCGCAAGAAAAATTTTCGGGTTCTGCATGCGACAGTTTTTCCGCATGAATCCGACTGATTGATCCCCCGCACCGCTTTGGCTAGTGCTGCGGGAAACAATCGCCAAGGGGGCCCGCATGTTCACCGTCACCATCCTTGCCGCGCCGGATCGCGCGGACCTGCCCGCGGCGCTGGTCGACGATCTGCGCCGCGCCTGGGATGGCGGCCACGCGCTGTGGCTGGCCCAGGGCATCGCCGCCGAATTTCCCCTTGCCGCCGAGCCGGGGGATTTCTGGCAGGCCTGGGAACGGCTCCAGGCCCAGGGTTTCGACCTGGCGATCCAGCCGACCCCGGGCCGGCGCAAGGCGGTGCTGCTGGCCGACATGGACTCGACCATGATCCAGCAGGAATGCATCGACGAGCTGGCCGATGTCGCCGGCGTGGGCGAGCGCGTCGCCGCCATCACCGCCCGCGCCATGAACGGAGAGCTGAATTTCCACGAAGCCCTGCTGGCCCGTGTCGGCCTGTTGGCGGGCCTGTCGGAAACCGCCATTCCCCAGGTGCTTGACCAGCGCATCACCCTGGCGCCGGGCGGCCGGCAACTGGTCGCCACCATGCGCGCACAGGGCGCCTATGCCGCGCTGGTCTCGGGCGGGTTCACCGATTTCACCGGCCCGGTCGCCGGCGCGCTGGGTTTCGACGAACATCGCGCCAACACGCTTTTGGCCGATGAAGGCGTGCTGACCGGCCATGTCGCCCTGCCGATCCTGGGCCGCGAGGCCAAGGTCCAGGCGCTGCGCGACATCACCGCCGCCCGCGGCCTGACCCCCGCCGACGTGCTGGCGGTGGGCGACGGCGCCAATGACCTGGACATGCTGAAACTGGCCGGGATGGGGGTGGCGCTGCATGCAAAGCCGGTGGTCGCGGCCCAGGTCAGCCTGCGAATCAACCATGGCGACCTGACCGCGCTGCTTTACCTGCAAGGCTATGCGGCCGAGGAATTTGCCCCCTAGCCGCTGCCTTCGCGGCGCCCGCTCCCCCGCGTCACCGCGCGGCAAAGGCGGGCGGCGCATCGCGCGAACTTGCGATCATGGCCGTTCGGTGACAGAAGCAGGGGATGAATCCGCGCCTCAAAGCCCTGACCGTCCACCTGCTGACCGCGACCGGAGCGGTGCTGTCCATGCTTGCCCTGCTGGCCGCCGTGCGGGGCGAATGGTCGCAGATGTTCCTGTGGCTGGTCGTCGCGCTGATCGTGGACGGCGTCGACGGCCCGCTCGCGCGGCGCTATCACGTCAAGACCAACTGGCCGACCTATGACGGCGTGTTGATGGACCTGATCATCGACTACCTGACCTATGTCTTCATCCCGGCCTATGCGCTGTTCATGTCGGGGCTCTTGCCGGGCTGGACCGGCTGGATCGCGATCATCGCCATCACCTATGGCAGCGTGATCTATTTCGCCGACACCCGGATGAAGACCCGCGACAATTCCTTTGCCGGCTTCCCGGCTTGCTGGAACATGGTGGTGCTGGTGCTTTTCGCGCTGAACCCGAATTTCTGGCTGACGCTTGCGGTCGTGGTGGCGCTGGCGCTGGCCATGTTCACCAATCTCAAGTTCATCCACCCGGTCAGGACGGAACGCTGGCGCCTGGTCTCGCTGCCCGTGACCGCGGCCTGGGTGGGCTTTTCGGTCTGGGCGGTGCTGGTCGATTTCCACCCCGAAAGCTTTGCCCGCTGGGGGCTTTTGCTAAGCTCGCTGTGGCTGGTCTTTGCCGGCCTGGTCCAGCAGGCGACCGAGCGGCGGGCTTGATCGCCGGGCATTTTGCCCGGAAAGTGCGCCCTGGACCAACCAAAGGGGCAGGAATGTTCGGAAAACTCATGCAGGCGGCCGCGGCGGCGGCCATGCTGGCCACGCCGGCGCTGGCAGCGCCGGATTCGATCACGCTGGCCATGGTGCTGGAGCCGCCGAACCTGGACCCGACCGGCGGCACCGCCGCCGCCATCGACGAGGTGGTCTATGCCAATCTCTTCGAGGGGCTGACCCGCATCGCCCCCGACGGCAGCGTCATCCCCGGCCTGGCCGAAAGCTGGAACAGCGACGACGGCCGGACCTACACGTTCCACCTGCGCCCCGGCGTGACCTTCCATGACGGCGCCGCCTTCGACGCGCAGGACGTGGTCTTCTCGCTCGACCGCGCCCGCGCCGCGGACAGCACCAATGCGCAAAAGGCCCTGTTCGAGGGGATCGAGACGGTCGAGGCGATCGACCCCCAGACCGTCCGCGTGACGCTCAAGTCCCCGGACGGCGGCTTTCCGTTCAAGATGGCCTGGGGCGATGCGGTGATGGTCGATCAGGCCAGCATCAAGGACATCGCCACCCATCCGGTCGGCACCGGCCCCTTCCGCTTTGGCGAATGGCGGCAGGGCGACCGCATCAGGCTTGACGCCTATGACGGCTATTGGGGCGAAAAGCCGGCGCTGAACACCGCGACCTTCCGCTTCATCTCGGACCCCAGCGCCGCCTTTGCCGCGATGATGGCGGGCGATATCGACGCCTTCCCGATCTATCCCGCGCCCGAAACCCTGCCGCAACTGCAAGCCGATCCGCGCTTCAAGGTGCTGGTCGGCACCACCGAGGGCGAGACGATCCTGGCCATGAACCACAAGCACCCGGCCCTGGCCGACGCAAAGCTGCGCAAGGCCATCGCCCATGCGATCAACCGCCAGGAAATCATCGACGGCGCCATGTTCGGCCATGGCACGCCCATCGGCACGCATTTCGCGCCGCACCATCCCGATTACGTCGACCTGACCGAAAAATCGCAATACGACCCCGAACTGTCCAAGCGGCTTCTGGCCGAGGCGGGGGCAAAGATCCCGACCCTGCGCCTGGCCCTGCCCCCCACCCCCTATGCCCGCCGCGGCGGCGAGATCGTGGCGGCCGAACTGCGCGCCGTGGGTATCCAGACGCAGATCACCAACATGGAATGGGCGCAATGGCTGGAACAGGTGTTCAAGAACGCCGATTACGACCTAACCATCATCAGCCATGTCGAGCCGATGGATATCGGCATCTACGCCCGCAAGGATTATTACTTCAACTACCGCAACCCGGCCTTTGACCAGGTGATGGCCCGGCTCGACGCCGCCACCGACGCGGCCGAACGCTCGGCCCTGCTGAAACAGGCGCAGGAAATCCTGGCCGACGACCATGCCAACGCCTTCCTGTTCCAGATGGCCAAGACCGGGGTCGCCAAGGCGGAGATCGAGGGGCTGTGGGAAAACGCCCCCATGCCGGCCAACGACCTGACCGCGGTGCGCTGGAAGGATTAGGGGGCGCCCGCTTTCACCGTTTCCCAAATACTCAAGAAACGCCGCCAGCCGCGCGGCGTTTTTCAGTTCTTCAGCACCAGGCAGCGGCCGCCCAGGCCGCGCAGCCGGTTGCAAAAGGCATGCGCCTCGGTCTTCGAGGAATAGCCGATCTGCGCGGTATAAAGCTTCTTCGGCCCGCCCGAAACGCGGCGGTGGACATAGCTCACGCGCTTGCCGCCCAGGATCGGCCGCATCTGCCGGTTCAGCCGCGCCACCTGCGCGCTGACGCCCGAGCGGCTGGGATGGGTGGCGACGATCACGCCCCAGGGCCAGGGATGGTCGGGGGTCAGGAACTCGCGCAGCTTGCGCGTGCCGGCCAGGTCGATGCAGGCGGCGCGGAACGGCCGTTCCTTGTCCAGCCGCACGTCCAGCCGCTTTGGCGGGTCGTCGCGCCAGATCCCGGCGGTCTGGCCGGTGATGGCCTGGACGTAATCCTGCGTCTCCCAGGGCAGGCCGCCGCCTTGCGCGACGAAGCGCGCGGCGCGGTTCTCGCCACCGTTATAGGCTACGGCGGCCAGCCCGACATTGCCGAAGCTCGCGGTCAGCGTCGCCAGGTAGCGGGCCGAGGCCGCGATGGCCTTGGCCGGGTTGAAGGGATCGTCCAGCCCGACCATCTCGGCGGTGCCGGGCATGAACTGCGCAATCCCCATGGCCCCGACAGGGCTGATCGCGCCCGGCTCGAACAGGCTTTCCTTCCACAAAAGCCGGGCAAGGAAATGCGGGTCCAGGCCGTGCTTGCCCGCCTCTTGCTCGATGGCGCCGCAAACATCGGGCACATAGCTTTCCAGCGAGATGCAGGTCAGCCCGTCATCCGTGCAGCGCAGCCGGTCCGAGGCGCGCGGCACCGGCCGGTCCGACAGCGCATCGGACGCCTCATCGGCGGGGGCCGCGGTCGCGGCCAGGGCGGTGGCAAGGGCCAGAAGCAAACGGCGCATGGGCGGGACTCGGGGGCGAAGGGTGGGACGGCGGCGGCGGGATCAGCCCGCCTGCTTGTTCCGGCCGGGCTTGCCGCCGCCCTTGCCGTTCCCCTTGCCGTCGCCCTTGCCGCCCTTGTCCATGCGCGCTGCCCCGTCATCGTCGCGGCGGCCGGGCTTGACGGCCTGGTCGGCGGGTTTCGCGGCGGCGGATCGGGCGGCCTTGCGCTCGGCCTTGGCGGCGTCCTTCGCGGCCTGTTTCGCGGCCTTGCGTTCGGCCTTCTCGTCTTCCTTCAGGCGCTTGCGCTCGGCTTTCTCAGCCTCTTTGATGCGCTGCCGTTCGGCCTTGCCGGGCTTGGCCGCGCCCGGACGCACCGCGTCCGCATCCGGCGGCGCAGCGTCGGGGTCGGCCGCGGGGACGGGCATCTGGTCCTGCGCCTTGCGGCTGCGCTTTTCGGCGGCGGCGCGGCGCATGGCCTGGGCCAGCGCCTTGCCTGCCGCGTCGTCCTGGGGACGGGCCTTCATGGCGCGAAGGTCACGCTGCAACGCATTCAGCGCCGCCGTTTCCAGAAGGCGCAGCCCCGCGAGCTTGGTCTGTTCGACCAGCGCGTCAAGGTCGCGCAAGGCGATGTCGGTTTCGTCGGCGGCCTTGGCCATGGCATTCCCCCTTAAGCGCGCGTTGCGCGGGAATTTGCCACGAGCCGCGCCCGCTGACCAGAGAAGAACACCCGGCCGCACCCGGCCGGCTGCACAAATGCCGATAGGCCGGGCTTATTGCACGGGTTCGGCGGCGGCGGTCTCGACCTCGCCCGCGGGCGCCAGGTAGCCGTTGGGCAGTTCGACCAGCGGCCCTTCCAGCGCCAGGCTTTCGGCGCGGGTGCGGACCTTGACCGGCGCGCCCTTGGGGATCTGCTCGAAAAGGTCCATGATGTCCTGGTTGAACAGGCGGATGCAGCCCGCCGATGTCGCCTTGCCGACCGAGGACGGGTCCATGGTGCCATGGATGCGATACATGGTGTCGCGGCTGCCCTTGTAAAGATAAAGCGCCCGCGATCCCAGCGGGTTGTCCACCCCGCCCGGCAAGCCGCCCCGAAGCGGGCGGTAAAGTTCGGGCTGGGTGCGGACCATGTTCGCGGTGGGCGTCCAGCTTGGCCAGGCGTGTTTCCGGCCGATGGTCGCGGTGCCCTGGAAGTTCTTGCCCGCCTGGCCGACCGCGACGCCGTAGCGCATCGCCTCGCCATTGCCCAGCACGTGATAAAGGAAACGGGCATAGGGATCGACGACGATGGTGTCCGCCGCTTCCGGCCCGTTATAGGGCACGCGCTGGCGGCGGTTGCGCTCGGTCAGATAGGCGGTGCGGACGGCGTTGATCTCGATCGGCTCGCCGTTCGGGCCGGTGTCGGTCCGCGCGCCGTAATGGCCCTGGCCAAGCGGCGACGGGGTCGAGGTCTGGGGCGTGGGCCCGCAGGCGGCAAGGCCAAGGCCCATCGCCAGCAAAAGCGAAGCAAGGCGCATCAATATTTCCCTTCGTAGCGCGCCGCGCCCTGGGACGCGGCTGTGGCAGCTTGTGAACATGCGTCCAAGGACGCGCCCGGCCCGAGCAGGGGGCGGGCTGGGGTTGCAACGCTTTATCAGCCCGTCCGGTTCTGCGCCGTCAAGCCTTTGGGACCGCGCCACAGCGCAATCGTTGCCGAACTGTTACGCAAAGGCGGGTTTTTCCGCAGGGGCGGCGACAAAACCAGTCGGTTCGGAACCCGCAACCGGCGGGCGACGTTGCCTTGCCGCATCGGCCAAGTGCCGCAACCCCGCAAGGAAAGGAAGCTTTTCATGACCCTGACCGCCTTGCTTGTCACTCTTATCATCGGCGCGATCGCCGGCTGGCTTGCCGGCCTGATCGTCAAGGGCCACAGCCAGGGCCTGCTGATGAACATCGTCGTCGGCATCCTGGGCGCCGTCATTGCCGGCTGGCTGTTTCCCATGCTGGGCCTGGGCATGGGCGCATCCGCGCCGATCCTGGGCACGATCATCTTTGCCACCATCGGCGCGGTGATCCTGCTGGTGGTGCTGCGGCTTATCCGGCAGGCGTGAGGAAACCAACGCAAAAAGGGGCCGCCAAGGCCCCTTTTTCCCATGCCTTGCGCCTTTCGTCAGGCGCGCGCCGCCTGCGCCCCCGTCAGGGGCGCCGCCCTGGCGCCGCGCAGATAGCGGGCATAGCCCAGATCCTCGGCCGCGATATCGGGTCCGCGCCCGGAAATCAGATCGGCGATCAACCGCCCCGAACCCGCCGACATGGTCCAGCCCAAGGTGCCGTGCCCGGTGTTGAGATACAGGTTCGGAATCGGCGTCGCGCCGACGATCGGGGTGCCGTCCGGCGTCATCGGCCGCAATCCGGTCCAGAACAGCGCCTGCCGCGCATCGCCTGCGCCCCCGAACAATTCGTCCACCGATTTCGCCAGCGTATCCCGCCGGCGCGGGTTCAGGCTCAGGTCATAGCCGGCGATCTCGGCCAGCCCGCCCACGCGGATGCGGTCGCCCAGCCGGGTGATCGCGATCTTGTAGGTTTCGTCCATCACCGTCGAGACCGGCGCGCGGCTTTCGTCGCGGATGTCGATGGTCAGCGAATAGCCCTTGAGCGGATAGATCGGCAGGCGGATACCCAGATGCCGCACCATCTGCGGCGAATGGGGACCCATGGCCAGCACATAGCGATCGGCGGTCAGCCGGCCGCGGTCGGTGCGCAGGGCGGCGATGCGGCCGCCCTCGGCCTCCAGCGCCTCGACGGTAACGCCCCAGCGGAAGGTCACGCCCGCCGCCTGCGCCATCTCGGCCAGGCGGGTGGTAAACAAGAAGCAATCCCCCGTCTCGTCCCCCGGCAGGCGCAGCCCGCCGACGATGCGGTCGCTCGCATGTGCCAGTCCCGGCTCGGCCCGGATGCAGCCGTCGCGGTCCAGGACCTCGAAAGGAACGCCGTCGGCCTTCAGCACCTCGATATCCTTGCCCGCGGCGTCAAGCTGCTGCTGCTTGCGAAAGAGCTGAAGCGTGCCCTGGCTGCGTTCGTCATAGCGGATGCCGGTTTCGGCCCGCAGTTCGGCCAGGCAATCGCGGCTGTATTCGGCCAGCCGCACCATGCGGCTTTTGTTCACCGCATAGGCCGAGGCGGTGCAGTTGCCCAGCATCCGCGCCATCCATGCGACTCGCGGCCAGTCCAGCCGCGGCTGCAAGACCAGCGGCGCATGGCGCTGGAACATCCATTTCAGCGCCTTCAGCGGCACGCCCGGCGCCGCCCAGGGCGAGGAATAGCCGGGAGAAATCTCGCCGGCATTGGCAAAACTGGTTTCCAGCGCCGGCCCCTGCTGCCGGTCGATCACCGTGACCTCGTGCCCGGCCTTGGCCAGATACCAGGCCGAGGTGACGCCCAGCACCCCGGCTCCAAGAACGATGACTTTCATTATTCGCGCGCCCCCCTGATCAAGTCGGGCACCAAAATACCAGCCAGTTCAGAAATGAAATCCCGATTTCGTGCTTGCAATGGCCGAATGATGGAAGAAACCTGCGATAATATGCGCCACTGTCGAATAAACATCGGCGTTTGGCTATAAAAGCGGAAGAACTGCGCCATCTGGAAAGAATCGCCCCGCCCCGATTGCAGCCGGGCGGGGCTGTGTCCTAAGCTCGCCCTCACCCCCCAGACGCGCCGCGTGCCTGCGCGCGCGCCCCCAGGTTTCAGGTCATGCCCATCCCTGCCCGCAAAAGCCCCTTCGCCCCGCTGCGCCGCCCCGACTTCCGCCTGCTGTGGTCGGCCACGCTGATTTCGAATTTCGGCGGGCTGGTCCAGGCGGTGGGCGCAGCCTGGATGATGACGCAACTGACCGATTCCGCCACGCTGGTTGCGCTGGTGCAGGCGTCGAACACGCTGCCGATCATGCTGTTCGCCCTGCTGTCGGGGGCCATGGCGGATATTTTCGACCGCCGCACCCTGTTGCTGGGGGCGCAGATCTTCATGGCCCTGGTCTCGGTCCTGCTGGCGGTTCTGACCTGGCAGGGCTGGATGACGCCGCTGCTGCTTTTGTCGTTGACCTTCCTGATCGGCGTCGGACAGGCGATCTACAACCCGCCATGGCAGGCAAGCATGCAGGACCTGGTCCCGCGCGAGGACCTGCCGGCGGCGGTCACGCTGAACTCGGTCGGCTTCAACCTGATGCGCTCGGTCGGGCCGGCGGTGGGCGGCATCATCACCGCCGCCTTCGGCGCGGCGGCGGCCTTTGGCCTGAATGCGCTGAGCTATGCCCCGCTTTTGGGGGCGCTGTTGCGCTGGCGGCCGGTCACGCCGGCCCGCACCACGACGCCCGAGCCCTTCGTCGCCGCGGTCGGCGCCGGGCTGCGCTATGTGGCGCTGTCGCCGAACCTGGTGCGGGTGCTGTCGCGCGGGGCGCTGTTCGGGTTTTCCGCCATCGTCGTGCTGGCTTTGCTGCCGGTGGTGGCCAAGCAGAACCCTTCGGGCGGATCGTTGCTGTTCGGGCTGCTGCTGGGTTGCTTTGGGCTGGGCGCCATCCTGGGCGCGGTGATCAATCCGCTGGTGCGCGAGCGGCTGGACAATGAAAACGTGGTGCGCGTCGCCTTTGCCGCCTTCGGCGGCTCGGCGCTGATGCTGGCGCTGACCGAAAGCACCTGGCTGCACGGGCTGGCCCTGCTGCCGGCGGGCGCAAGCTGGGTGCTGGCGCTGTCGCTGTTCAACGTCACCGTCCAGCTTTCGACGCCGCGATGGGTGGTGGCGCGCGCCCTGGCGCTGTACCAGACGGCGGTCTTCGGCGGCATGGCGGCGGGAAGCTGGACCTGGGGCGCGGTCGCCAACAGCTATGACCTGGACACGGCGCTGGTCGCGGCGGCGCTGCCGCTGTTTCTGGGCGCGGTGCTGGGGCACTGGCTGCGCATCCCGGAATTCGCCACCCTGGACCTGGACCCGCTGAACCGCTTCCGCGAGCCGGAACTGGCGCTGGACCTGCGCGGCCGCTCGGGGCCGATCATGATCATGGTGGATTACGAGATCGACCAGAAGGACGTGCCGGACTTCTTGCGCCTGATGGCGCTGCGCCGCAATGTGCGCCGCCGCGACGGGGCGCGCAACTGGGCGCTGCTGCGCGACCTGGAACACCCCCGGCACTGGACCGAAAGCTATCATATCGCCACCTGGGACGAATATGTGCGCCACAACCTGCGCCGCACCAAGGCCGATTTCCAGAACTTCGAGGATCTGAACCGGCTGCATCGCGGCCTTGCCCCGCCCACCGTCCACCGCATGATCGAGCGCCACACCGTCAGTCTGGACGACGACGTGCCGCTGATCGGCAAGATCGAGGTGCCCTGACGGCCAAAGCCGCTTTACCGGCGCGGCAAGCCACACTAGCGTCTGCCCATGCTGCGCTATGTGATCCGCCGCCTGATCTCGCTTGGCCTGAGCCTGCTTCTGGCCTCGGCGCTGATCTTTTCGGTGGTGGAGCTGGTGCCGGGCGACCCGGCCAGCTTCATGCTGGGCACAGGCGCGCAGCCCGAAACCCTGGCGGCGCTGCGCCAGCAGATGGGCTTGGACCTGCCCTTGCCGCTGCGCTACCTGCATTGGCTGGGGGGCGTGGCGACGGGCGACCTGGGCCACAGCTTCACCTACAAGACGCCCGTGGCGGGGATGATCCTGGACCGGATGCAGGTATCGCTGCCGCTGGCGCTGCTGGCCCTGGTGCTGGCGGCGGCGGTCGCGCTGCCCATCGGCATGTTCGCCGCCGCAAGGCGCGGGCGGGCGGGCGACACGGCGGTCATGGCGACGGTGCAGATCGGCATCGCGCTGCCGAATTTCTGGTTCGCCATGCTGCTGGTGCTGCTGTTCGCGGTGAACCTGCGCTGGCTGCCCGCCGGCGGCTTTCCCGGCTGGGACCATCCCGCCGCGGCGCTGAAATCGCTGCTGCTGCCCGCCGCGGCGCTGGCCCTGCCGCAGGCGGCGATCCTGGCGCGCGTCCTGCGCTCGGCCCTGGTGGACACGCTGGGCCAGGACTATATCCGCACCGCCCGCGCCAAGGGGCTGAGCGCGGGGCAGGCGCTGCGCCGCCATGCGCTGCGCAACGCGCTGATCCCCGTGCTGACCATCCTGGGGATGCAGTTTTCCTTTCTGCTGGCCGGGGCGATCATCATCGAGAACGTGTTCTACCTGCCCGGCCTTGGCCGGCTGATCTTCCAGGCCATCACCCAGCGCGACCTGATCGTGGTGCAGGGCGCGGTGCTGGTGCTGGTCGCGGCGGTGATCCTGGTCACGTTCCTGGTCGACCTGTCCTATGCCCTGGCCGATCCCAGGCTGCGCGCATGAGGGCGGCGCTGATCCTGGGCGCGCTGCTGTCCGGGCTGGCGCTGATCGGGGCGCTGGTTTCGTTCCTGTGGACGCCGGCGGACGTGACCCAGCTTGCCATCGCGCAAAAGCTGCTGCCGCCCTCGGGCCAGCATTGGCTGGGCACCGATCATTTCGGCCGCGACATGCTGTCGATGATCATGGTCGGCGCGCGCATCTCGATCGCGGTGGCGCTGGTGGCGGTCGGCATCGGCATGGGCTTCGGCGTGCCGCTGGGCCTGCTTGCCGCGGCGCGTGGCGGCTGGCTGGACGAGGTGGTCATGCGCGGCAACGACCTGGTCTTTGCCTTTCCCAGCCTGGTCATCGCCATCCTGATCACCGCGGCGCTGGGGCCGTCGGCGCTGAACGCGATCATCGCCATCGGCATCTTCAACATCCCGGTCTTTGCCCGCGTCACCCGCGGGGGCGCACTGCCGATCTGGACGCTGGACTATATCCGCGCGGCGCAGGTCGCCGGCAAGGGCGCGACCCGGATCAGCATCCAGCACATCCTGCCCAATATCGCCAACCTGCTGATCGTGCAGGGCACCATCCAGTTCAGCCTGGGGATTTTGGCCGAGGCGGGGCTGTCCTATGTCGGCCTGGGCGCGCAGCCGCCGACGCCAAGCTGGGGCCGGATGCTGGCCGAGGCGCAGACCATGGTGGCGCTGGCCCCGCATGTCGCCATCATCCCCGGCCTGGCCATCGTCGTGACGGTGCTGGGGCTGAACCTTTTGGGCGACGGGTTGCGCGACGCGCTGGACCCGCGGCTGCGCAGGTCGCCATGATCCAGGCGCGCGACCTTTCGGTCGAGATCGGGGCGCATGACATCCTGCGCGGCATCGACCTGGCGCTGCCGCCCGGCCGGATCACCGGGCTGGTCGGCGAAAGCGGCTCGGGCAAGTCGATGGCGGCGCTGGCGATCATGGGCTTGCTGCCCCAGGGCATGCGGGCCAGCGGGCGGGTGGACCTGGACGGCCAGAACCTGCTGGACCTGCCCGAGCGCGCGCTGTGCCGCATCCGCGGCAGGCGCATCGGCATGATCTTCCAGGAACCGATGACGGCGCTGAACCCGCTGATGACCATCGGCGACCAGGTGGCCGAGGTGCTGCGCATCCACCAGGGCCTGGACCGCCGGGCGGCGCTGGATCATGCCCGCGACCGGCTGGACCGCGTCGGCCTGACCACGCCGCGCTTTCCGCTGACGCTTTATCCGCATCAGCTTTCCGGCGGCCAGCGCCAGCGCGTCGCCATCGCTCTGGCGATCGCCCTGCGCCCCGACCTGCTGATCGCGGACGAGCCGACGACGGCGCTGGACGTGACCACGCAGGCCCGCATCCTTGACCTGCTGCGCGGGCTGGTCCGGGACGAGGGGATGGCGCTGCTGCTGATCACCCACGACCTTGCGGTGGTCGCCGGCATCGCCGACCAGGTGGCGGTCATGCAGCGCGGCGCCATCGTCGAGCAGGGCCCGACCGAGCAGGTCTTCCGCCAGCAGCGCCACGCCTATACCCGCGCGCTGTTCGCCGCCTCGACCCACCAGCCGCGGCTGGTGCTGCCCAGCACCGAACCGCGGCCGCTGTTGCAGGTCACGGGGGCGGTGCGCGAATACCCCCTGCCCCGCCGCGGCCTGACCGGGCGGCGCGAAAGCCTGCGGGCGGTGGACGGCGTCAGCTTTCGCATCGACGCCGGGGAATCGGTTGGGCTGGTCGGCGAATCCGGCTGCGGGAAATCGACGCTGACGCGGGCGATCCTGAGCCTTGACCCGCTGCAAGGCGGCGGCATCCGCTTCGAGGGACAGGATATCCGCGCCGGCCGCACCATGCCGCGCGCCTTGCGCGCCCGCATGCAGGCGGTGTTCCAGGACCCGTTCGGCAGCTTCGATCCGCGCTGGCGGGTCGAGCGGCTGCTGGCCGAGCCCTTTCACCTGACCGGCCGGCCCCGCGACTGGCGCGAACAGGTGGCCGAAGCCCTGTTCGAGGTCGACATCCCCGGCGATGCCCTGCACCGCCACATCCATGAATTTTCCGGCGGCCAGCGCCAGCGCATCGCCATCGCCCGCGCGCTGATCATCAAGCCGAGGCTGATCGTTCTGGACGAGGCGGTCAGCGCGCTGGACGTGCGGGTGCGGGCGCAGGTGCTGGACCTGCTGGCGCAGTTGCGGCGCAGCCACGGGCTGGCCTATCTGTTCATCAGCCACGACCTGTCGGTGGTGCGCCAGATCACCGACCGGGTGATGATCATGCAAAAGGGCCGCATCGTCGAAAGCGGCCCCACCCATGCGGTCCTGGACCGCCCGCAGCATCCCTATACGCAAAGCCTGCTGGCCGCGGCCCCGCGCATCCCGGCCGAATGGCAGGCACCGGCCCAGGCGGACAAGACCGCTGCCACGCCCGCGCCGTCATAGCGGCCGGTTGCGCGCATCCCGCGCGCGGGCCTGAAGCATTCGCGAATCCGGGCCGGTCAGCCACCGCCCGCCAAGGCGCTGGCGCCGAATGACAACAGGCCCTGCGCAGCCGCAGGGCCTGTTGCTCCTCCCCTGGCATGGCGGCCTGCCTCCCCGCATAGCCGCCCAGGTATCTCATGTGCCGGTCTGGCGTGTTCGATCTGCTCAGGCGCTGATCAATTCTGCCTGACGCACGATCACTTCTGCCTGACGAATCGACGCGATGTCAACCAGTCTACCTTTGTATACCGTCGCGCCGGCGCCGGTCCGCTTGGCTTCCTCCATCGCCGCCAGGATCTCGCGCGCCTCGGTCACGGCCTTTTCGCTGGGCGAGAAGACCTCGTTGGCCAGCGCCACCTGCTTGGGATGGATCGCCCATTTCCCGACCATGCCCAGCGTGGCCGAGCGGCGGGCCTGCGCCCGGAAGCCCTCGTCATCGCTGAAATCGCCAAAGGGGCCGTCCACCGGCAGCACGCCATGGGTGCGGCAGGCGGCGACGATGGCGGTCTGCGCCCAATGCCAGGGATCGGACCAGTATTTCGCGCCCTCATGCAGCATGTAATAGCTTTCCTGGGTGCCGCCGATGCCGGTGGTGGCCATGCCCATGCTGGCGGCGAAATCGGCCGCGCCCAGGCTCATCGCCTGCAAGCGGGGCGAGGATGCCGCGATCTCTTCGACATGGGCGATGCCGGCGGCGGATTCGATGATCACCTCCAGCCCGATGCGCTTCTCGCGCCCCTTGGCCGCCTCGACGGCGCTGACCAGCGCGTCCACGGCATAGATGTCGGCGGCATTCCCGACCTTGGGGATCATGATCTGGTCCAGCCGCTCGCCCGCCTGTTCCAGCAGGTCCACCACGTCGCGATACCACCAGGGCGTGTCCAGCCCGTTGATCCTGACCGACAGGGTCTTGCCCCCCCAGTCGATGTCGCCGATGGCCTGGATCACGTTCTTTCGCGCCTGCGCCTTGTCATCGGGCGCCACCGAATCCTCAAGATCCAGGTTGACGACATCGGCAGCCGAGCCGGCCATCTTTTCGAACAGCGCCGCGCGCGAACCGGGTCCGAATAGCTGGCAGCGATTCAGGCGGGCGGGCGCGGGCGGTTGCGGACGGAAGGACATGGCTTGCCTTTCGGTAAGGATGTTTCAAAACGATGCTGGGAAACTGATAGATAATTGCTGCGCCTGCATCAAGCTGATTTTGCAGCCGCGAAAACCGCGTCATCCCCAAGCCCGTCTTGACGACCTGCGGCTTTCGGCGCAGGACCGCCTTGGCAAGCCCCTGGGACAGGAGAAACGACATGACCCGCACCGTCTATCTGAATGGCGACTACGTGCCGGAAACCGAAGCCAAGGTCTCGATCTTCGACCGCGGCTTCGTGATGGGCGACGGCGTCTATGAAGTGACGAGCGTGCTTGACGGCCGGTTGCTGGATTTCCCCGGCCATGTGACCCGGCTGACCCGGTCGCTGGCGGAACTTGGCATGGACAACCCGCTCAGCGACGAGGAATGGCTGGCCGCGCATCGCAAGCTGCTGGAACTGAACGACGTGACCGAAGGCATGGTCTATCTGCAAGTCACCCGCGGCAATCCCGGCGACCGCGACTTCGCCTATCCGCCGCAAGGCACGCCGCAGACCGTGGTCATCTTTACCCAGTCCAAGCCCGGTCTTGCCGACAATCCGCAGGCGAAAACCGGCATCCGGGTGATCTCGATCCCCGACCTGCGCTGGCACCGGCGCGACATCAAGACGGTGCAACTGCTCTACCCCTCGATGGCCAAGATGGAGGCCAAGCGCCAGGGCGTCGACGACGCCTGGTTCACCGAGGACGGCCTGGTGACCGAAGGCACCTCGAACAACACCTATATCGTCAAGGGCGGCCGCATCATCACCCGGCCGCTGTCCAACGACATCCTGCACGGCATCACCCGCGCCTCGCTTCTGCGCTATGCCGCCGAGGCGCAGATGCAGATCGAGGAACGCCCCTTCACCATCGCCGAGGCACAGGAGGCGGACGAAGCCTTCTCCACCTCGGCCTCGGCCTTCGTGATGCCGGTGGTCGAGGTGGACGGCGCCACGCTGGGCGATGGCCGGCCCGGCCCGGTCGCGACGCGGCTGCGCGAAATCTACCTGGAAGAATCGCGCAAGACCGCGATCTGAACCGCTTTCGGCCGGAAAAGACCCGCAAGGGGCGCGCAGGCCAGGCCCGCGCGCCCTTTTTTTTCCAAGGCCGCAAGCCGCGAAAGATCAGGACGCGGCGGCTTCGCGCAGCAACTCGATGCTGCCCACATTCTCGACCAGGACGTCGCGCAGGATGGCCAGGTCCTGGCCATCCAGGACGATGCGCACATCGTCGCCATCCTGGACAAGTTCATAGCTTTCCGCGCCGTCGTAATCCTCGGCCAGGGTAATGGTGATGCCATCGGCGCCGTCATGGACGATATCGGCGGCGCCGCCGGCATCGCTGCGCAGCATGATCGCATCGGCCCCCTCGCCGCCATCGACGATGTCGCCCGCGCCGGCATGGATGGTATCCTCGCCCTCGCCGCCCAGCAGCGTGTCGGGCCGCTCGGCGTCGGACGCGTCGGGCGACAGGATCAGGTCGTCGCCCTCTCCGCCGTCGATATGGACGGCACCGCCGTGATCCTCGATCCGGTCGTCGCCCAGCCCGCCCAGGATCGAATGCCCGCCCAGGTTGGTGACGATGGTGTCATCGCCCGAGCCGCCGTCGATCGTATCCGCCCCCTCGTCGGCGCCAAGGTCATAGGCGCCGTAAAGATCGTCATCCATGCCAAGATAGACCTCGTCGTCGCCCGGATCGGCGCTGACCGTATCCTCGCCGCGGCCGGTATAGATCAGGTCGTCGCCCGTCCCGCCATCCACTTGGTCGTTGCCGTTCCAGGTGTGGATGCCATCGTCCCCGGCGCCAGCCCGGACCGTATCGTTGCCGCCCGGCTCAATCCTCTTGTCTTCGTCCTGACCGTCCGCGAAGATGCTGTCGCCGTCATCCGTGCCCGATATGTCGTCGGCCTCCGCGCCGCCCTCGATCATATTGCCCCCCTCAAGCCGGGGATCAAGCGGTTCCCCCTCGGGCGCCTGGTCGTCATCGTTGCTCGCTACAACCGAGCCGATGCCGGCAATCGCCAGAAGGCCGAGCACAAGGAAAATGGTCTGGTTCATCGTAAAATCTCCGAAGCGGTCCGCGGCAGGATAGACCGGCGCTGCCGCAGCCCGCAACCGCCCCCTTGCGCATCTTCCGTGAAGAAATATCCCGCAGGGGGGGCCGCCGCGCCAGCGGCGGCGGGGGGACGCGAAGTCCCCCGGCGACCGCGCCGTTCAGTGCCCCAGGATCTGGGACAGGAACAGCCTGCTGCGCTCCGACTGCGGATTGTTGAAGAATTCCACCGGGGTGTTCTGCTCGACGATCTGGCCCTGGTCCATGAAGATCACCCGATGCGCGACCGCCTGGGCGAAGCCCATCTCATGGGTGACGCAGATCATGGTCATGCCTTCCTCGGCCAGGGCGATCATCGTGTCCAGGACCTCCTTGATCATCTCGGGGTCCAGCGCGCTTGTCGGCTCGTCGAACAGCATGATCCGCGGCCGCATGCACAGCGCCCGCGCAATCGCCACCCGCTGCTGCTGGCCGCCCGACAACTGGCCGGGATATTTATGCGCCTGGTCGGGGATGCGCACCTTTTCCAGGAAATGCATCGCGGTCTCCTCGGCCTCGCGCCGGGGGACCTTGCGCACCCAGATCGGTGCCAGGGTGCAGTTCTCCAGGATGGTCAGATGCGGGAAGAGGTTGAAATGCTGGAAGACCATGCCGACTTCGGACCGCACCTTGTCGATATTCTTCAGGTCATGGGTCAGTTCGGTCCCGTCCACGATGATCTTGCCGGACTGGTGTTCCTCCAGCCGGTTGATGCAGCGGATCAGCGTCGACTTGCCCGAGCCGGATGGCCCGGCGATGACGATACGCTCGCCCCGCCGCACCGTCAGGTCGATGTCGCGCAGGACGTGGAAGGTGCCGTACCATTTGTTCAGCCGGACGATTTCGATGGCGGCATCGGATTCGATGGCGGGGATCGCGGTTGTCTGCATGCTCACGCCTCCTTAACGGTGGTCATGCTTCAGCCGCCGTTCCAGATACATGGAATAGCGCGACATGCCGAAGCACAGGACGAAGAAGATCGCGCCGACGAAGATATAGGGCTCCCAATAGGCGCCCTTCCATTCGAAGCTGGCGCGGATGGTGTCGGACATGGCCTTGAGCGGGTCGTAAAGCCCGACAAAGACCACCAGCGTCGTGTCCTTGAACATGCCGATGAAGGTCGAGACGATGCCGGGGATGCTGATCTTCAGCGCCTGCGGCAGGATGATCAGCCGCTGCGCCTTCCAATAGTCCAGGCCCAGGGCGTCTGCGGCCTCGTATTGGCCCTTGGGCAGGCCCGCCAGCCCGCCGCGGATCACCTCGGCCATATAGGCGGCGGCAAACAGCGTCACCATGATGATCACCCGCAGGATAACGTCGAAATTCGTCCCCGGCGGCAGGAAATAGTTCAGCAGCAGCGAGGCTACGAACAGCAGCGTGATCAGCGGCACGCCGCGGATGAACTCGATGAACATCACCGCCAGCACCTTGATGACCGGCAGGTCCGACCGCCGCGCCAGCGCCAGGATCACCCCCAGCGGCAGCGAGAGCGCGATGCCGGCGACGCCGATGGTGATCGACAGCACGAAGCCGCCGAACTGGTCCGACGAAACCGGCTGCAAGCGCAAGGGCAGCACCCCCGCCAGCGCGGCGGCGAGAGGACCGGCCAGCAGCAGCCACCAGGCCGCGGCCGCCACGACCGCCAGGGCAAAGGCGAAAAGCCCGAACCGCGCCAGCCCGCGCCAGACCACGAAGCCCATGGCAAAACCGGCCAGCGCCATCGCCTCGGTCCATAGCGAGCCGCCCCAAAGCAGCCAGGCCGCGGCAAAGGGATAGACCAGGCTGGCCAGCAAGGCCGGGCGCGGCCGCGCCTCGACCAGCGCGGCCCAGCCCAGCATCGCCACCGCCATGCCGGCAAGCGCCGGCCCCGGCGCATCCAGCACCGCCGACACGACCAGCGTCAGCACCAGGGCCAGGCCCAGCACCACCCGCCGCGCCCTGGCGCTTTCGGAAAACAGCAGCGGGGCCAAAGCCAGGAACAGCAGGCCAAAGGCCAGGACCGGGCGCCAGTAAAGCGCCTGCGGATAGAAGCCGAACAGGAACTGGTTCCAGCGATGCTTGACCAGCGCGAAACAGGCGCCGGTGGCGCCCTGCCCCCAGGTCTCGGCGACGATCTGGCGGCATTCGGCCATGCTGCCGGCGTTCCAGACCGAATGCGTGAGCCACGGCCCCACGGCGCCGACCAGCAGCCAGACGATGCCCAGCCCGACCAAGGTCAGCGCGATGTTCAGCGGCCCCGAGAACAGGTTCTCGCGCAGCCACCTGATTGCGCCCGATTGCGCCAGCGGCGGCGGCTGGGGCGGCAGCATGGTTTCGCGCATGAAGGCGACGGTTTCGGAATGCGTGTCGCTCATCTCACCGCTCCTTCAGCCTGACGCGGACGTTGAAGATGTTCATCCCGGCCGAGATGATCAGGCTGAGCGCCAGATAGACCGCCATCATCAGCACCATCGCCTCCATCTCGCGGCCGGTCTGGTTCAGCGTCGTGCCGCCCAGCGTGCCGCGCAGGTCCATGTAGCCGACGGCGATGGCAAGCGAGCTGTTCTTGGTCAGGTTCAGGTATTGCGAGATCAGCGGCGGCACGATCACCCGCAGCGCCTGCGGCAGGATCACCAGCGACATGGTGCGGCGCGGGCGCAGGCCCAGGGCAAAGGCGGCCTCGGACTGGCCGCGGCTGACGGCCAGGATGCCGGCGCGCACGATCTCGGCGATGAAGGCGCCGGTGTAAAGCGTCAGCGCCAGCCACAGCACCACCAGCGCATTGTCCAGGTTGATGCCATCGGCAAAGTTGAAGCCGCGCAGCACCGGCGGGATCAGGTGCAGGCCGAAATACCAGGTCAGCAGCAGCACCGGCAGCGCGAACATCGCCAGGCTGATCCACCAGGTCGTCGGCCGCTTGCCGGTCTGGTCCTGCACCCGCCGCGCCCAGGACCGCAGCAGGCGGCGCCCGGCTAGGGCCGCGGCGATGACCACGGCAAAGGCGATGAACGCCCAACTTATCCCCTCGCGCCCCAGCGCCAGGGTGCCGGGCGGGTTGGTCATGCCGATCGAGGGGATGGCGGTATAGCGGTTGGTCGGCGCGACCATGTCGAACAGGATCATGCCGGCCGCCGGATTTTCGCCGCGATAGGCATTGGGGGGCGGCATGATCTCGGTAAAAAGCGCCAGGCAGACCAGGATCCACAGCAACAGCGGGATGTTGCGAAAGACCTCGACATAGACGGTCATCAGCCGGGCGATCAGCCAGTTCGAGGACAGGCGCAACACCCCCGCCACCACGCCCAGCACGGTGGCCGCGATACAGCCCAGCACCGAGACCAGAAGCGTGTTCAGCAGCCCGACCACGGCGGCGCGCAGATGCGTGTCGTCCGAGTTATAGGGGATAAGCTGCTGGGGAATATCGTATCCGGCCCGCCGGAACAGAAAGTCGAAGCTAAGCGTCTTGCCCAGGTCGGCCAGGTTTTTCAGCGTGTTGTCGATGATCCAGCTTGCCGCCAGCATCACCAGGATAAAGACGATGGCTTGCAGCGTCAGCGACCGATAGCGCCGGTCATAGATCAGCATCGACAAGCGGAACGGCGGATCAACCGCCCCCGTATAGGTGACCATGTATCAACCCCCTGTGTCCGGCACATGGATCGGGCCTTGGGCCTCTGGCTTGCCGGTTTTCGTTCTGGGGGCGCGGGGGCATGCGCCCCCGCATGCCCTTTCTTTTCAGTCGCGATTACCGGAAAGGCATCGCATACATCAGCCCGCCCTGGGTCCATTGCGCGTTCAAGCCGCGCGCCAGGCCGATGGGCGTCTGCTCGCCGATGGTGGCGGCGAAGATTTCTCCGTAATTGCCGCTGGCCTTGATGGCGCGGCGCGCCCATTCGGCGTCAAGCCCGATCATCTTGCCCAGCTCGTCGGTGGTGCCCAGCAGGCGCTGGACCTCGGGGTTGTTCGAGGATTTCGCCAATTCGTCGATATTGGCCGAGGTGACGCCGTATTCCTCGGCCGCGATCAGCGCGTAAAGCGTCCAGCGCGCGATGTCGCCCCAGTTGTTGTCGCCATGGCGCACCGCCGGCCCCAGGGGTTCCTTGGAAATGATCTCGGGCAGGATGATGTGGTTTTCCGGGTCGGCAAAGCTTGCCCGCGTCGCCGCCAGCCCCGAGGCGTCGGTCGTATAGGCGTCGCAGGCGCCGGCCATGTATTGCTGTTCGCCCTCGGCATTGCTGTCGATATTGACGGGCTGGTATTCCATGTTGTTGGCCTTGAAGTAATCGGCCAGGTTCAACTCGGTCGTGGTGCCGGTCTGGATGCAGATCGTGGCGCCGTTCAGTTCCTTGGCCGAGGAAACGCCCAGGTCCTTGCGGACCATGAAGCCCTGGCCGTCGTAATAGTTGATGCCGATGAAATCCAGCTTGAGATCGGTGTCGCGCTGAAAGGTCCAGGTCGAGTTGCGCGCCAGCACGTCCACCTCGCCCGAGGACAGCGCGGTAAAGCGGGTCTGGCCCGTCACCGGCACGTATTTGACCTTGGTGGCATCCCCCAGAACCGCCGCCGCCAGCGCCTTGCAATAGGACACGTCGAAGCCCGACCAGTTGCCATTGGCATCGGGGGCGGCAAAGCCGATCAGGCCGGTATTCACGCCGCAATTCAGCGCGTCGCGGGCCTTGACCTCTTTCAACGTGTCGCCTTCCGCGGCCAGCGCGCCCGAAGCCGCCAGCGCGACGGCGGTCACAGAGCCGAAGAATACAGATTTCTTCATTGATTTCCCCACTGTTGTAGCCGGTCTCGCCCAGAATGGGCCGTCGGAGGGACTGCCGGTGAGCCCGCATGAACAAGGGGCAATGCGCGCCCCCATCAGCGGTATTGTGCCGATAGGGGGCCATGCGTCAAGAAAGAACCCCGCGGCCGCTTTCACGCGCGGCTGAGATGCCAAAACCGTTCCGAATCGCGCAGCGCGGCCAGACGGTTTGCGGCGGCCTGGTCGGCCTCGTCGTCGCGGCCCCAGCGTTGCGCCTGAAATTCCTCGTCAATCCGGGACAGGGCATGGGCTGCGGCGGCGTCGATCCGGCCGCGAATGACCGCCAGCCCCAGGATCAAAGAGCCGGGGATCGTCACCAGGTCGTGCAGGGCAGTCAGGCCGAACGCGTCCAGGGCTGCGACTTCTGCGCGCAGTTTCAGCAGCATGGCGGCGTCCTGCGGCACCGGGATCACCCCATGGGTGATGCGCAGGGGGGCGCGAAGCACGGTCGCGGCCCAGTCGATCAGCGGATCCCAGCCCTCGGCCTGGGCGCGCACCAGCGCCTCGGGCGCATCGGCGCGATAGCACAGCAGGTCGGTGCCGCCATATTCGGCCAGGCTGTCCGCCACCGCGTCGATTTGCGGCGCGACCTTTTCCAGGGCCGAATTGGCGGCGCGGGTCAGCGGCATGGCGCCGGGGTCGATCACCTGGGGCGCCGCCTGCCATTCGTCCGCCACCGCCTGGGCCAGCGCCTGGGTCGGCAGGATCAGCGGCCGCTTGCCCGGCGTGCGCAGGGGGCGATCGTCCAGCAGCACGCCCCAGCCGCCCTGGTCGGCGCGGACCGTGGCGCGGGTCCAGAACCGCCTTGCCTTCCATTCACTCATCGGCCCACTCCAGCAGCGCGCGGGTCAAGGCGGGATAATCCGGCGCGATCATCTGCGCCCCGGCGGCATGCAGCTGTTCGACCGGGCAAAAACCCCAGCCGACCCCGAAACCGGCAACCCCGGCCGCCCGCGCCATTTCCATGTCAAAGGTGGAATCGCCCACCATGACCGCGCGCCCCGCCGCCACCCCGGTTTCCAAAAGCGCACTTTCCAGCATCGCCGGATGCGGCTTGGAGGGATGGCCGTCGGCCGATTGCCGGGTGACGAAGCGCCCGGTCAGCCCGTGCGCATCCAGGACCGCCGCCAGCCCGCGCGCCGGCTTGCCGGTGGCGATGCCCAAAAGCAGCCGGTCCCGCGCGGCCAGCGCATCCAGGCAATCCAGCGCGCCGGGATAAAGCGGCGGCAGCAGCCCCGCCGCGCGCGAGGCGATGAAGGAATCGCGATAGCCGGCCACGACGCGCTCGTGCAGGTCCGGTCCCGCCCCCGGCAAAAGCTGCGCCACCGCCACCGGCAGCGACAATCCGACGATGGACAGGATGCGCGCCGGCTCCATCTCGGGCAGGCCGGCGGCCAGCACGGCCTGGTTCATGGCCTGGGTGATTTCCTGCTGGCTGTCGACCAGCGTGCCGTCGATGTCGAAGATGACCAGTTTCATGACGGGGCTATGCGGTCTCGGCAAAGGGGTCTTCGGGCACGTCGTTTTCCGACCAGCCCAGCGTCTTCCAGGTGCGCGTCATGTGATCGGGCAAGGGCGCGGTGATCGAGACCGGCTTCTTGGTGATCGGATGCTCAAAGCGGATCATGCGCGCATGCAGGTGCAGCTTGCGGCTGATCTCGCCGCCCAATTGCGCGCCCCAGCCATCGCCCAGGTTTTCCTGGCCCGAGCCGCCATATTTGCCGTCGCCGACGATGGGGTGGCCGATCTCGGCCATATGGGCGCGCAGCTGATGGGTGCGGCCGGTGACGGGCACCATCGCCACCCAGGAAACGCGGCCCCCCAAGGCATCCAGCACGGCATAATCGGTATGGGCGCGCTTGGCCCCTTCGGTCGTCGCCAGGGCCGAGGGGTGGACGGCGATCATCTTCTCGCCCTCGCCGCCCCGGCCGCGGCCCGGCGCCTTGACCAGCCCGTATTTGATCGAACCCATGCGCGGATGCGGCACGCCGGCCACGGCGGCCCAATAGATCTTGCGGGTCAGCCGGTGGCGGAACGCCTCGGACAGCGCCCGCGCGATGCGGTCGGTGCGCGCCAGCAGCAGCACCCCCGACGTGTCCTTGTCCAGCCGATGCACCAGCTTCGGCCGGTCCTTGTAGCCGAACATCAGGGCCGCGGTCAGCCCGTCCACATGCCGGTCGCCCTGTCCCGAGCCGCCCTGCGAGGGCAGGCCCGGCGGCTTGTTCAGCGCGATGATATGCTCGTCGCGCCACAAGACGCAGGACTGGATCATCTCGGCATCGGACTGCTTGACCGAGGCTTTCGGCTTGGCAGGGGGCGGCGCGCCTTCGGGCAGCGGCGGCACGCGCACCTCTTGCCCGGCCTCGATGCGGGTATTGGCCTTGACCCGGCCGCCATCGACGCGCAACTGCCCGGTGCGGCACATCTTTTCCACCGCGCCCTGGGTCAGCTGCGGGAACCGCTTCTTCAGCCAGCGGTCGATGCGCTGCTCGCCCTCGTCCGCGCCGATGCGGATGGTCTGCACGCCGCTCATGCGAAAAGCCCCCGGCCCAAAGCCAGACCGGCCATCACCGCCGCCAGCGACAAAAGGACCGAGCCCGCGACATAGCCAAGCGCGGTGGCGGCGGCGCCGCGTTCCCACAGCGTCAGGCTGTCCAGGGCAAAGGCGGAAAAGGTGGTGAATCCGCCCAGGACCCCGGTCAGCAAAAAGGGCGCCAGGTGCTGGCCGCCCCGATGCGCCAGCGCCGCGGCCAAAAGCCCCATGGCCAGGCAGCCGGCGATGTTCACGGCCAGCGTGCCCAGGGGAAAGCCGGGGCTTAGCCGCCCGGCCAGGATATTGACCCCATGGCGCGCCGCGGAACCCATCGCCCCGCCCAATGCGACCTGAAGGAAAATCTGTGTCATGCTTTGTCCTCTGCCCGCCGCTTCTGACGCAGCCCGGCGAACCATTCAACGCGCTTTTTCAGATCACGCTCGAATCCGCGTTCGACGGGCAGGTAGAAGACCGGGCGCTTCATGCCGTCGGGGAAATAGTTCTGGCCGGAAAAGGCGTCCTCGGCATCGTGGTCATAGGCGTAGCCCGCGCCATAGCCCTGATCCTTCATCAGCCCGGTCGGCGCGTTCAGGATATGCGCCGGCGGCATCTGGCTGCCCGAACGCCGCGCCAGGTCGCGCGATGCCTTGTAGGCGGCATAGCCGGCATTCGACTTGGGCGCCAGCGCCAGATAGATCGTGGCCTGGGCCAGCGCCAATTCCCCCTCGGGCGAACCCAAGCGTTCGTAAAGCGCCCAGGCGTCCAGGCAATGGCGCTGCGCCGCCGGATCGGCCAGGCCGATATCCTCGATCGCCATGCGGGTCAGGCGGCGGGCCAGGTAGCGCGGATCCTCGCCCCCCTCCAGCATCCGCGACAGCCAGTAAAGCGCCGCGTCCGGGTCGCTGCCGCGCACCGATTTGTGCAGCGCCGAGATCAGGTTGTAATGCTCGTCCCCGGACTTGTCGTATTTCGCCGCCCGCCGCATCAGCCGCTGCGCCAACTGATCGGGGTCAAGCTTGCCCTTGACCTTCCAGGCCATCACCTGCTCGATCAGGTTCAGACAAGCGCGGCCGTCGCCATCGGCCATCTCCAGCAGCCGGTCGCGGGCCTCGCCGGTCAGCGGCAGGGCGCGGCCCAGTTCTTGCTCGGCGCGCTGCGCCAGGCGTTCCAGGTCGGCAAGGCTCAGCCGCTCCAGCACGATGACCTGGGCGCGGGACAGAAGCGCGGCGTTCAATTCGAAACTGGGGTTTTCCGTGGTGGCACCGACCAGGGTGATGGTGCCGTCCTCCATATGCGGCAGGAAGCTGTCCTGCTGCGCCTTGTTGAAGCGATGGATCTCGTCCACGAACAGCAGCGTGCCGCGGCCCTGGCTTCGGCGCAGGCGCGCGGCCTCGAACACCTTGCGCAGTTCGGGCACGCCGGAAAAGATCGCCGAGATCTGCACGAAGGCCAGTTCGGTTTCCTGCGCCAGCAGGCGGGCGATGGTGGTCTTGCCGACCCCCGGCGGTCCCCAGAGGATCAGCGAGGACAGGCTGCCCGCGGCCAGCATGGCCCCCAGCGGGCCATCGGGGCCAAGCACCTTGCCCTGACCCACGACATCGGCAAGCCGCGCCGGACGGATCCGGTCGGCCAAAGGGCGCGCCGCGGCGCGCGAAGATTCGCCCGAAGCGGGCGCGGAGTCAAAAAGATCAGCCATGCGGGCGACATGTTACGCCGCCCGCATCACCTGTGAAAGGCCCCCCTCCCCTGGCGGGGCATCAGTGCATCTTGCTGGCCAGGTTGATCGACACGCATTGGAAATAGCCGTCGTCGATCCAGACCACCGGGCCCATGGCCTGTGCGTCCAGCCCGCAGGGGCTAAGCCAGCGCGGCCAGGTCGAGGCGACCAGGCACAACAGCCGCGATGCGCCCAGCTCGCGGGCCGAATTGGTCATCTCGGCCACCAGGTTCACATGCACGCGGCGGCGTTCGCGCTGTGGGATGGTGTGGTCGACGAACAGGCGGCTGGCTTCCCAGGTGCCCGGCTCGACCGGCGCCGGCTCGTCCAGCAGGTTCTGCGGGATCGAGCCGCCCAGCAGGTCAAGCTGGGCGTCGCGGATCATATAGGAATACATGCCGCAGCGCGCGGTGGTCGGCGTCAGCCGGACCCCGGCCAGCACCCGGCCGGTCTGGTGGATGGCGACCCAGCGGCTCATGGGCGTGTCGTATTGATCGAACTCCATGTCGTCGGTCTGGGGCAGGTCCCAGCGCTTCTGGACGATGAAGCTTTGCTTGCGGGCGCGAAAGATGTTCGCGAACAGTTCGCCATGAATATGAAGGTTGGCAAAGGAAAGTGTGGTGGTCTGCATGGTCTTCTCCTGGGGTTCGTGGTGGTGGTGGCCCCCCAGGCATGAACCGCAGCGGCGGACGGTCCAGTTACAGCAAGCGGTAATCCTTGGCCCGTTGCAGCGCCTCGGCCGTCGTGCGCGCCATAAGTCGTTCGCGTGCCGAGATGAGACGTGCCTTGAATGCGCTTTCCGTTATACCAAGTTTGGCAGCCGCCGCTGCATGGCGATCCCCCTCTGCGATGCACCGAAGGGCCTCTTGCTGAGCCTTGGTCAGGCTCTCCGGCGGCTCCGTGATTTCGTGAAGCCGTCGTAGCGTTGCCGAGATCACCTCGATCTCGTCATCCGTGAATTCCCGCTTGTCATGGGCGAAAGCCGCGATGGTGCGCGACTTGATCGGCCCGTGCGCCACGACCAGCCCGTAATGCAGGCCGTGGTCGGCCGCGTCCTGAAGGATGGAAAACGGGTCGGGTATAGGCAAAACGCTCCACCGGCAGGCGCCGGTGGTCGAGAAGCCCCAGGCGATGGTGGGATCGCGCAAGGCATAGGCGCGTTCCGAATAGCGTTGCGCCCATTCCTTGTTATAGGTCTGGAACTGCATCAGCGGCGCCGCAAAGCGGATATGCAGCCCGATGAAATAGCCTGCCGGGGCCAGCTTTTTCAACCTGGCGAGTGCTGCATTGATTTCCGCGCGAGATGACATGGCTTTTTGGACAGATTGCGTTTCTACGGGTTACCAGGAAAAATGGCATGGATCACAGTCTATTCAAGCAATACCGTGACCGCGAGCGACGTTTTTCAAGCTGCCGTAAGGTAAACCTGCCGGCGACGCAAGTTCTGCGGCTTGGCCGTCTTTGGCCCCTGGACGCCTCCTTCCTGCAATTTCCATGAGTTTTCGGGGTGCGGCTACAACCATACCGCGAAAACTGGCCAGATGGCGCAGGCCGAACAGGACAAGAACGGCGCGGCACTGTTGCAAAAAAGCCCGCAACCCCAAAGGCGGTTGCGGGCTTATACGATCAGTTAACCCTAAGAAAGGGTTAAACTTCTTACGATTCGTCGGCTTCCGATTCGGCTTCCAGCCGGGCACGGTCGCCGGCGCCCTTGGCGCTGGTGTCGCGTTCGACGAATTCGATGATCGCCATCGGCGCCATGTCGCCATAGCGGAAGCCGGCCTTCAGGATCCGGACATAGCCGCCCTGCCGGTCCTTGTAGCGGGCACCAAGCACCTCGAACAGTTTGGCGACATGGCTGTCCTGCTTCAACTGCGAAGCCGCCTGGCGGCGGGCGTGCAGGTCGCCGCGCTTGGCCAGCGTGATCAGCTTTTCGACGATGGGGCGCAGTTCCTTGGCCTTGGGCAGGGTGGTCTTGATCTGCTCATGCTCGATCAGCGAGCCGGCCATGTTGGCGAACAGCGCCTTGCGGTGTTCATGGGTGCGGTTCAGACGGCGATAGCCGCGGGCGTGACGCATGATGTATCTCCTTTACGTCTTTTGCTTTGTCCGGCGGCCCATGCGTGCGGGCCGCTCTCCTTGGGGCGGGATATGCCCGGTCATGCGGGGGCGTCGCCGCCCCCGAAACTCAGAACTGGTCGTCGAAACGCTTGGCCAGGTCCTCGATGTTTTCCGGCGGCCAGTCCACGACGTCCATGCCCAGGTGCAGCCCCATGCCCGACAGCACTTCCTTGATCTCGTTCAAGGACTTGCGGCCGAAGTTCGGCGTGCGCAGCATCTCGGCCTCGGTCTTCTGGATCAGGTCGCCGATATAGACGATGTTGTCGTTTTTCAGGCAGTTCGCCGAACGCACCGACAGTTCCAGCTCGTCCACCTTCTTCAGCAGGCGCGGGTCGAATTCCAGCCCGTCCTCGGCATCCGAGCGGGTGGCGGTTTCCGGCTCGTCGAAGTTGACGAAGACCGAAAGCTGGTCCTGGATGATGCGCGCGGCATAGGCCACGGCGTCTTCCGGGGTCAGCGAACCGTCGGTTTCGACCTTCATGGTCAGCTTGTCATAGTCCAGCACCTGCCCTTCGCGGGTGGGCGTGACTTCGTAGCTGACGCGCTTGACCGGCGAAAAGATGGCGTCGATCGGGATCAGGCCGATGGGCGCGTCCTCGGGACGGTTCTTGTCCGCCGCGACATAACCCTTGCCGTTGGCGACGGTCAGTTCCATGTGCAGTTCCGCCCCCTCGTCGAGATGGCAGATGGCGTGGTCGCGGTTCAGGATGGTGATGCCGGCGGTTTCCTGAATGTCGCCGGCCTTGACCTCGCCCGGACCCTTGGCCGACAGCGTCAGCCGCTTGGGGGCGTCGACATCCATCTTCAGCGTCACGCCCTTGAGGTTCAGGACGATATCGGTCACGTCCTCGCGCACGCCGGGGACGGACGAGAATTCGTGCAGCACATTGTCGATCTGGACCGAGGTGATCGCCGCGCCTTGCAGGGACGACATCAGAACCCGGCGCAGCGCGTTGCCCAGCGTCAGGCCGAAACCGCGCTCCAGCGGTTCCGCCACGACGGTGGCCACGCGCGACGAATCGGCGCCCGGCTTGATTTCAAGCTGGGTCGGCTTGATCAGTTCAGCCCAATTCTTATGGATCATGCGTTTGCCTCCATACCAGTTGCCGACCCATGACCGATGGTCGGAAACGCCCGAGGTGAAATGCGAAAAGCGCGCCCCGCACGGGACAACCCCGCGCGGAACGCGTCAAAAACGTAACCGATCAGACCCGGCGGCGCTTCGGGGGGCGGCAGCCGTTATGGGCGATCGGCGTCACATCCCGGATCGCCGTGATGTTGAACCCGACGGCCGCCAGCGCGCGCAAAGCCGATTCGCGGCCCGAGCCGGGGCCCTGCACTTCGACTTCCAGTGTGCGGACGCCATGTTCCTGGGCTTTCTTGCCAGCATCCTCGGCGGCCATCTGGGCGGCATAGGGGGTCGATTTGCGCGAACCCTTGAAGCCCATGGTGCCGGCCGACGACCACGAGATCGCATTGCCCTGCACGTCCGAGATCAGGATCTTGGTGTTGTTGAAGGACGAGTTCACATGCGCCACGCCGGTGGCGATGTTCTTGCGTTCCTTGCGCTTGATACGGGTTTTATCGCGTGCCATGTCCGTTTCCCCTTATTTCTTCTTGCCGGCGATGGGCTTCGCCGGGCCCTTGCGGGTGCGGGCATTGGTATGGGTACGCTGACCGCGAACCGGAAGGCCGCGGCGGTGGCGCAGGCCACGATAGGACCCCAGATCCATCAGGCGCTTGATGTTCATCTGCGTCTCGCGGCGCAGGTCGCCTTCGACGGTGTGGTTGGCGTCGATGTATTCGCGGATCTTCAGAACTTCGGCATCCGACAGTTCGTTGACGCGACGGCTCGGCTCGATGCCGACGGCCGCCACGATTTCATCGGCGAATTTCGTGCCGATGCCGTGGATATAGGTCAGGGCGATCGGGACACGTTTCCCGGTCGGAATGTTGACGCCAGCAATACGAGCCACGCGTGTTTCCTTTTCCTTGTTGCGGTTCCGTAGTCCCGGAACCTTTTTTCACAACCAAAGACCCGAAAGCCATGCCTTCGGGCCTTGAAGCGACGCCCGGACCATCCAGGCGATTCTCTTGCGAGATGCTGCGGCTTACGGGATTCGCCGGCTGGGGTCAAGACCAGCGGGGAATCTTGTCCAGAACCTTGCCGATCTGCGCCCCGACCACGTCGATCTGGGCCAGGCCGTCGACCGGGGTCAGGTTGCCCTTGACGTAGTAATAGCCGATCAGCGGCGAGGTCTTCTTGTAATATTCCATCAGCCGGGTCTTGAGGCTTTCGGCATTGTCGTCGGCGCGGCGGCGCAGGTCGGTCGAGCCGCAGACATCGCAGACGCCCGGCTTCGCCGTCGGCTTGGTCGCGTCGTGATAGACCTCGCCGCAATTGCCGCAGGTAAAGCGGCCCGAGATGCGTGCAACCAGCGCCGCATCGTCCACCCGCATCTCGATCACGGCATCGACGCGCTGCCCCATCTCGGCCATCAGCGCCTGAAGGGCGTCGGCCTGCGCCAGCGTGCGCGGGAAGCCGTCAAAGATAAAGCCGTTGCCGCCCTGCCCCAGCTTTTCCCGGATCAGGCCGATGACGATCTCATCCGTCACCAGCTCGCCCCGATCCATCACCTCGGCCACGCGCTTGCCCATCTCGGTGCCCGAGCTGCGGGCCTCGCGCAGCATGTCGCCGGTCGAAAGCTGCACCAGCCCGCGCTCTTCGATCAGCCGCCGGGCCTGGGTGCCTTTGCCTGCGCCGGGGGGGCCCAGCAGAATGATGTTGATCGCCATGTCGTCCCTCTCCTACCCTATGTGCGGGTCTACCCTTTAACGGCGCGCCGGCGCCTTGCGGGGCTTGGCCGCCCCGGCCTTCCCACGCTTGCCGCGCAGCTGCGATTTCTCGATCAGACCTTCGTATTGATGGGCCAGCAGATGGCTTTGCACCTGGTTGATCGTGTCCATGACGACGCTGACCACGATCAGCACCGACGTCCCGCCGAAATAGAACGGAATCGCCAACTGGGCGCGGATGATCTCGGGCAGCAGCGACACAAAGGCCAGATAGGCCGAGCCGATCACCAGCACCCGCGTCACCACATAGGACAGGTAATCCTCGGTCCGCTTGCCCGGCCGGATACCGGGAATGAAGCCGCCCTGGTTCTTCAGGTTCTCGGCCACGTCCTCGGTCTTGAAGCTGACGTTGAACGTATAGAAATAGGTGAAGAACACGATCATGGCGCCGAAGAACAGCAGGTAAAGCGGCTGTCCGGGGCCGAAATAGGCCAGGACCGTGGACATGATCGGGCCGGTCTGGTTGCCCGAGAAGGTCGAGATCGTCACCGGCAGAAGCAGCAGCGAGCTGGCAAAGATCGCCGGGATGACGCCCGCCGGGTTGACCTTGATCGGCAGGTGCGACGATTGGCCGTCATAGACCTTCATCCCGACCTGGCGGCGCGGATACTGGATGTGGATCTTGCGCAGCGCGCGTTCCATGAACACCACGAAGGCGATGATCGCGATGACCATGACGATCACCCCCAGGATCACCGGCGTCGAGACGGCGCCCGAACGGCCCTGGGCCAGGAACTGCGCCAGGCTGCCCGGAATCTCGGCCACGATGCCGACGAAGATGATCAGCGAAATGCCGTTGCCGATGCCGCGCGCGGTGATCTGCTCGCCCAGCCACATCAGGAACATGGTGCCGCCGACCAGGGTGATCACCACCGAGGCGCGGAAGAACATCCCCGGCTCATGCGCCAGGTTGCCATGTTCCAGGCTGACGGCCAGGCCCCAGGCCTGGAACAGCGCCAGCGCCACCGTGCCGTAGCGGGTATACTGGTTGATCTTCTTGCGGCCCTGCTCGCCCTCTTTCTTGATCTGCTCCAGCGCCGGCACCATCGACGCCAAAAGCTGGACGATGATCGAGGCCGAGATATAGGGCATGATCCCCAGCGCAAAGACGCCCATCCGCCCCAGCGCGCCGCCGGTGAACATGGACAGGATGCCGCCGATGCCGGCCTGGGCTTCCTCCATGAAGTTGCGCAGGCTGGCGCCGTCGATGCCGGGCACCGGGATATAGGTGCCAAGGCGATAGATGATGAGAAGTCCGAGCGTGAACCAGATCCTTTGGCGCAACTCGGTCGCCTTGCCGAGCGCGCCCCAGGAAAGGTTCGCGGCCATCTGTTCTGCGGCTGACGCCATGCTTCGTGCCCCTTCGTGGCAGCGCCGCCGGATCGTTCCCCGATCCCGCGGCGCCTGGAAAACTTGGAAAGCTATTTATGGGGCGCGGGCGCGCCCTTCAACAGCTTATTCGGCCGCAGAGGTCTCGGTGGTTTCTTCTTTCACCGGACGGGTCACGGTGATCTTGCCGCCGGCCTTTTCGATCGCCTCCACGGCAGCCTGCGAGGCGCCGGCGACGGTCAGGTTCAGCGCGGCCTTGAGATCGCCCTTGGCCAGCACCCGCACACCGTCGCGCTTGCGGCGGATGACGCCCGACGCGACCAGCGCGTCTTCGGTGACATCGGCTTTGGCGTCCAGCTTGCCCGCATCGACAAAGGCTTGCAGCTGGCCCAGGTTCACCACGGCGAATTCCAGGCGATTCGGCTTGGAAAAGCCGCGCTTGGGCAGGCGGCGATACAGCGGCATCTGGCCGCCTTCGTAACCGTTCAGCGCCACGCCCGAACGCGAGGTCTGGCCCTTGATGCCGCGGCCGGCGGTCTTGCCCTTGCCCGAGCCGGGACCGCGGGCGACGCGCTTTTTCTTGCGGTTGGCGCCGGGATTGTCATGAAGTTCATGCAGTTTCATATCGCTTCTCCTTGGCCGGAAGCGCCCCATGAAGCGAAGGGGGCGAACGCGGCGTTTCTTGCTTGTTCGAGTCGGTGTCACGAAAGACACCGGCGGCTTCTATCGGCTGTCCCGCGCCGGGTCAAGCTGACACGGGCCTGCCCCCGCATCCGGCAAAGCGCATCCGCGGCGGCACCGGGGGATGCGGCTTAGAACTCCACCCACAAGCCCAGTTTGGCCGCGCGTTCGCCCGGCCCCGAAAGCGGCGCGATCAGCCCCAGTTCCAGCTTGAGCGGGCCAAGCAGATCGCGCACCGCCGAAACCGCGATCTTGCTGGCAAATCCGGTATCCTCGCGATCCTCCAGCCGAAGCTGGTGGACCAGCATCAGCGCCTCGGCCATGTGCCAGCCCACCGTCACCTCGGCCTTGGCAGTCGCCTCTGGCGTCAGATACCGAAGCGAGCTGGCGCCTTGGGCGGCCAGCGCGGCCATCTCTTCCTCGTCCTTCAGGGCACCGACCACCTTATAGCGCAACTCTGCCGACACCCAGCCCCCGCCCCGCGCGCGCCGCAGCACCGGAAGGCTGTCGAAGGTGCGGCCCCAACCCAGCGCGACCTGCGCCAGCGGCATGGCCTGGCCGTCACGTTCCACCGCGCCCAGCCCGATCGCCGCGGCCCAGCGATCCGGTCCCCTGCCCCGGTCCAGCGCGCGTTGCAGCCAGACCAGGCTGCTGGTTTCCCCGGCGCTGGAGCGGCCCAGTTCTACGCCCATGGTCAGCCGGGGTCGGCGCCCCACCTCGCCGTAAAGCCCGGTATAGCTGTGGCCGGCGGCATCGCGTTCGACCGACAAGGCCAGGAACACCCCCTTGACCGCCCGCGGCCAGGGACTGGCCGAAGCGGGGCCGGCCAGCAACAGGAAGACCAGCAAAAGGCAGCGGATCGGGCGCGGCAACTGTGGCTCCTTCCTGGGGTTCGGTCCTAGCAGCCTAGGAGCAAGCCGTTAGCAAACGGTTAACGCACCACCAAAAAACGCCCCGGATAGGCTCCGGGGCGTTTCAATGAACAGGATGCGAGGCTGGATCAGCCGCGCTCTTCCACGATGATCGCGAGATGCGGGATCTTTGCGACCATGCCGCGCACGGCCGGGGTATCTTCCAGCTCGCGGGTGCGGTTCATCTTGTTTAGGCCCAGGCCCTTCAGCGTCTCGCGCTGGACGGCCGGACGACGGATCGGCGAGCCGATCTGCTTCACGACGATGGTTTTAGCCATATGCCTGTCTCCTTACGCTTCGACGGCGGCATCGGCCGGCTTGTCGTTGGACGGCAGGATCTCGGCCACCTTCTTGCCGCGACGCTGCGCGACGTTGCGGGGCGAAGCTTCGCGCTTCAGCCCGTCGATGGTGGCGCGGATCATGTTATAGGGGTTTTGCGAACCCTGCGACTTGGCCACCACGTCCTGGACGCCAAGCATCTCGAACACGGCGCGCATCGGACCGCCCGCGATGATGCCGGTCCCCGGAACGGCGGTGCGCATGATCACCTTGCCGGCGCCGTGGCGCCCCTCGATGTCGTGATGCAGGGTGCGGCCGTCGCGCAGCGGCACGCGGATCAGCCCGCGCTTGGCTTGTTCGGTCGCCTTGCGGATCGCCTCGGGCACTTCCTTGGCCTTGCCCTTGCCGAAGCCGACGCGGCCACGCTGGTCGCCCACGACCACCAGAGCGGCGAAGCCGAAGCGCTTGCCGCCCTTGACGGTTTTCGACACGCGGTTGATCGCCACCAGGCGGTCGGCGAATTCCGGGGTTTCCTCGCGCTCTTCGCGGCGGCCCCGGCGGTTGTCACGTTCTGCCATCAGGCATTCCTTTTACGTTGGCGCGCGTCCCGCGCCGTTGGTCCAATCCTGGTGGGCCGCCGACGGATCGAACGGCCCCCGGATCATCGGGGCGGCGCGAACGCCGCCCGCATGGGATCAGAACTTCAGACCGCCTTCGCGGGCCGCATCGGCCAGCGCCTTGATCTTGCCGTGGAACAGGAAGCCGCCGCGGTCGAAGATCACCTCTTCGACACCGGCCTGCTTGGCACGTTCCGCAATGGCGGCGCCGATCTTGGCGGCTGCTTCGACGTTGTTCTTGCCGACCACGCCCAGATCCTTTTCAAGCGACGAGGCGGCGGCCAGCGTGACCCCCTTTACGTCGTCGATCACCTGGACGCTGATGTTCTTGGAAGAACGGTGAACGGAAAGCCGCGGACGGCCGTCCGTGATCTTCCGCAGCTTGTTGCGCACGCGAAGGCGGCGCTTCTGGAACAGCTCTCTTTTCGTCAGTGCCATTTTTGCGCCCCTTACTTCTTCTTGCCTTCCTTGCGGAAGACGACCTCACCCTTGTAGCGGATGCCCTTGCCCTTGTAGGGTTCGGGGCGGCGCCACTCGCGGATGTTCGCGGCGACCTGGCCGACCAATTGCTGGTCGACGCCTTCCACCACGATCTCGGTCTGTTTGGGAGCCGAGATGGTCACGCCTTCCGGCGTTTCGAAGTTCACGTCATGTGAATAGCCCAGCGACAGCTTGAGCGTCTTGCCCTGCATCTGGGCGCGATAGCCGACGCCCTGGATTTCCAGCTCTTTCTTGAAGCCTTCGCTGACGCCGACGGTCAGGTTCTCGACCATCGAGCGGGTCATGCCCCATTGCTGGCGGGCGCGTTTCGACATGCCGCGGGGGGTCACCTTGACGGTGCCTTCCTCGATGGCCAGCGTCACGTCATCCGTCGCGGTAAAGCTGCGGCTGCCTTTCGGACCCTTGACCTCGATGGTCTGGCCCTTGATCTCTGCGGTCACGCCCTTGGGGAGGGCAACCGGCTTTTTACCAATCCGAGACATCTCTGCCCTCCTTAGAACACGGTGCAGAGGACTTCGCCGCCGACATTGGCGCTGCGAGCCGCTGCATCAGACATGACGCCTTTCGGCGTCGAGACGATGGAGACACCCAGGCCATTGCGGACCTGCGGCAATTCCTTGACCGAGGCATAGACCCGGCGGCCAGGCTTGGACACCCGCGCCAGTTCCCGGATGACCGGGGTGCCTTCGTAGTATTTCAGGCTGATTTCCAGCTCGGTATGGCCCGAGGGGGTATCAACCTGTTCATAGCCGCGGATATAGCCCTCGGCTTTCAGCACGTCGAGCACCCAGGCGCGCAGCTTGGAGGCGGGCGTGCGGACGGTCGATTTGCCGCGCATCTGCGCGTTGCGGATGCGGGTCAGCATATCGCCGAGAGGATCGTTCATCGACATATTGCCCCCTTACCAGCTGGATTTGACCATGCCGGGGATCTGGCCGAACGAGCCAAGCTCGCGCAGCATGATCCGCGACAGTTTCAGTTTACGGTAATACGCGTGCGGACGGCCGGTCAGTTGGCACCGGTTGTGCAGACGCGTGGCCGAGGAATTGCGCGGCAGTTCAGCCAGTTTCAGGCTGGCCTTGAAGCGCTCTTCCATCGGGCGGGACTGATCGTGGACGACCTCGTTCAGCGCGGCGCGCTTGGCGGCGTATTTCTGAACCAGACGCTCGCGCTTCTTCTCGCGCTCAACCATGGATTTCTTAGCCATATCTTCTTCCCTCCGCGATCAGCTGTTGAAAGGCATGTTGAATGCCTTCAGCAGAGATTTCGCTTCCGCGTCGGTCCTCGCGGTGGTGCAGATGATGATGTCCATCCCCAGGACTTCGTCGACCTTGTCGAAGTTGATTTCCGGGAAAACGATGTGCTCTTTCAGGCCCATGGCATAGTTGCCGCGGCCGTCGAAAGCCGTGCCCTTGACGCCGCGGAAGTCGCGGACGCGGGGCAGCGCGATGTTGATCAGGCGGTCCAGGAATTCATACATCCGGTCGCCGCGCAGCGTGACCTTGCAGCCCAGCGGCATCTCTTCGCGGACGCGGAAGCCGGCGATCGACTTCTTGGCCTTGGTGATGACGGCCTTCTGACCCGCGATCAGCGACAGCTCTTCGGCGCCCTGCTTGACCTTCTTGGTGTCCTTGACGGCCTCGCCGATGCCCATGTTCAGGACGATCTTGTCCAGGCGCGGGATCTGCATGTCATTCTTGTAGCCGAACTCTTCCTTGAGGGCGGCGCGAATGGTTTCGCGATACTGCGCTTTCAGGCGCGGCGAATAGGTGGCTTGGTCCAGCATCAGATCACGTCTCCCGTGGTCTTGGCGTAGCGGACTTTCTTGCCGTCCTCGATGCGGAAGCCGACGCGGGTCGCTTTGCCGTTCTTGTCCATCAGCGCAAGGTTCGACAGGTCGATCGGCATGGCCTTCGGCACGCGGCCGCCCTGGCTTGTCTGGGTCTGGCGCTGGTGACGGATGGCGATGTTGACGCCATCGACCACGGCCTTGTTCTCTTTCGGGAACACGGCGGCGATCTCACCCTGCTTGCCCTTGTCCTTGCCGGCCAGCACGACGACCTTGTCGCCCTTTTTCAGCTTGGCAGCCATCACAGCACCTCCGGCGCAAGCGAGATGATCTTCATGAAGTTCTTGGCCCGCAGCTCGCGTACGACCGGCCCGAAGATACGGGTGCCGACCGGCTCGCCCTGGTTGTTCAGGATGACGGCGGCGTTGCGGTCGAAGCGGATCGAGGTGCCGTCCTCGCGCTTCACTTCCTTGGCGGTGCGCACGACGACGGCCTTGCGGACGTCGCCTTTCTTCACGCGGCCGCGCGGAATGGCCTCCTTGACGGAGACGACGATGATGTCGCCCACCGACGCATAGCGACGGTGCGAACCACCCAGGACCTTGATGCACTGCACCCGGCGAGCGCCGGAGTTGTCAGCGACATCCAGATTGGTCTGCATCTGGATCATTTGGTTACTCCCGACCTTTGGGGACCGGCACCACCGGCCCCAGGGTATCGATTAAACTGGCGATCAGGCCGAGGCCTCGGCGGCTTCGGTCAGAACGGTCCAGCGTTTGGTCTTCGAGATCGGCGCGCATTCGACGATGCGAACGATGTCACCGACCTTGAACTGGTTTTGCGCGTCATGCGCGCGGTATTTCTTGGACGACCGCACGATCTTGTGCAGCAGCGCATGCTTGAAGCGACGCTCGACCAGAACGGTGACGGTCTGTTCGTTCTTGTCGCTGACGACCTTGCCTTGCAGGATGCGTTTGGGCATGGACCGGGCTCCTTAGTTCGACGCCGCGGCTTGCGCCGCTTTCTGGTTCAGAATGGTTTTCACACGGGCGACATCGCGGCGGATGTTGCGCATGCGGGCGGTCGATTCGAGCTGGCCGGTGGCCTGCTGGAAGCGCAGGTTGAACGCTTCCTTCTTCAGCGCCAGCAGCTGTTCTTTCAGCTGATCGGGCGACTTTTCTTTCAGTTCCTGCGCTTTCATGCGCCTGTTCCTTTCAACATCACCGGAGAGCCCCTGCCGTGCAGGGCCACCCTGATTCCCGGTGGAGTTTCATGATGAAGGCTTGCCCATACAGGCATCGCCGGCTTTTGGCAACCCCGATCGTCCGGGGCCGATGAAAAGCGATGCCCCGCCACGATTGCGGCGGGGCACTTGTCTTGATGCGCTGGTGAATTACCAGTCTTCGCGCGCGACGATGCGGGTCAGCACCGGTAGCTTCTGCGCGCCCAGGCGCAGCGCCTCGCGGGCGATGACATCGTTCACCCCGTCGATCTCGAACATGATCCGGCCGGGATGGACGCGGGCGGCCCAGAAATCCACCGAGCCCTTGCCCTTACCCATCCGCACTTCGGTCGGCTTCGAGGAAACCGGCACATCCGGGAAGATGCGAATCCACACCCGCCCCTGGCGCTTCATGTGGCGGGTGATCGCACGGCGCGCGGCCTCGATCTGGCGAGCGGTGACGCGCTCGGGCTCGATGGCTTTCAGCGCGTAGGAGCCGAAGTTCAGGTTGAACCCGCCCTTGGCTTCGCCGTGGATGCGGCCCTTGTGCTGTTTGCGGAACTTGGTCCGTTTCGGTTGCAGCATTGCTTGTTCTCCTTAGCGCGCGTCGCGGTCGCGGCGCGGGCCGCGGGGCGACGGGCCATCCTGCGCTTCGGTGGCGCGGCGGTCGCGGGCCTGCGGGTCGTGCTCCATGATCTCGCCCTTGAAGATCCAGACCTTGACCCCGATGATCCCGTAGGGAGTCGTCGCCTCCGACAGCGCATAGTCGATGTCGGCGCGCAGCGTGTGCAGCGGCACCCGGCCTTCGCGATACCATTCGGTGCGGGCGATCTCGGCGCCGCCCAGGCGGCCCGCCACGTTCACCCGGATCCCCAGCGCGCCCATGCGCATGGCGTTCTGCACCGCGCGCTTCATGGCGCGGCGGAAGGACACCCGACGCTCCAGTTGCTGGGCGATGGATTCGGCCACAAGCTGCGCGTCCAGTTCGGGCTTGCGGACCTCGACGATGTTGAGGTGCAGTTCCGAAGCGGTGTAATTCGCCAGCTTCTTGCGCAGGGTCTCGATATCGGCGCCTTTCTTGCCGATGATGACACCCGGACGTGCGGCATGGATCGTCACCCGGCACTTCTTGTGCGGCCGCTCGATCACGACGCGGCTGACGCCGGCCTGCTTGGCTTCCTTGTGGATGAAGTCGCGGATCTTCAGGTCTTCCAGCAGCAGATTGCCGTAGTCCTTGTCATCCGCATACCAGCGGCTGTCCCAGGTGCGGTTGACCTGGAGACGCATCCCGATGGGGTTTACCTTCTGACCCATTACGCGCGCTCCCCGGCTTCGATGGCCTCGACCTGACGGACCTTGATGGTGATTTCCGAAAACGGCTTCATGATCTTGCCGTAACGACCACGGGCGCGCGGACGACCACGCTTCATGACCAGGTTCTTGCCCACCCAAGCCTCGGCGACGACCAGGTTGTCCACGTCGAGATTATGGTTGTTCTCGGCATTGGCGATGGCCGATTGCAGGCATTTCTTGACGTCGCCCGCGATGCGCTTGTGCGAAAAGGTCAGGTCGGCCAAAGCCTTCTCGACCTTCTTGCCGCGGATCATCGCCGCAACCAGGTTCAGCTTCTGCGGCGAGGTGCGAAGCATCTTGGTCTTCGCAAACGCCTCGTTCTCGGCCACGCGGCGCGGATTCTGTTCCTTACCCATGACGCTTACTTCCTTTTCGCTTTCTTGTCGGCCGCGTGCCCGTAATAGGTCCGCGTCGGCGAGTATTCACCGAACTTCTGGCCGATCATCTCTTCGGTCACCGACACCGGGATATGCTTCTGGCCGTTGTAGACGCCGAAGGTCAGGCCGACGAATTGCGGCAGGATGGTCGACCGGCGCGACCAGATCTTGATGACGTCCGACTTGCCGGACTCGCGGGCTTTCTCGGCCTTGCGAAGCACATAGGCGTCGACAAAGGGGCCCTTCCAAACAGAACGTGCCATGGATTAACGCCCCTTCTTAACGTGACGCGACCGCAGGATGTACTTGTCGGTCGATTTGTTCGAGCGGGTCTTGGTCCCCTTGGTGCCCTTGCCCCAGGGGGTGACCGGGTGACGGCCGCCCGAGGTCCGACCCTCACCACCACCATGCGGGTGGTCGATCGGGTTCATGGCAACGCCGCGCACGCTGGGGCGGATGCCCTTGTGGCGGTTGCGTCCGGCCTTGCCGAAATTCTGGTTCGAGTGGTCCGAGTTCGACACCGCCCCGATGGTCGCCATGCATTCCTGGCGCACCAGGCGCAGCTCGCCCGAGGACAGGCGGATCTGGGCATAGCCGCCGTCGCGGCCGACGAACTGGGCATAGGTGCCGGCCGAACGGGCGATCTGGCCGCCCTTGCCGGGCTTCAGCTCGACGTTGTGGACGATGGTGCCGATCGGCATGCCGCTGAAGGGCATGGCGTTGCCGGGCTTCACGTCCACCTTGGTGCCGGCTACGACCTTGTCGCCGACAGCAACACGCTGCGGGGCAAGGATATAGGCCTGCTCGCCGTCTTCATACTTGATCAGCGCGATGAATGCGGTGCGGTTGGGATCGTATTCGATCCGCTCGACGGTCGCCGAAACATCGAACTTGGTGCGCTTGAAATCGACGATGCGATAAAGACGCTTCGCCCCGCCGCCCTTGCGGCGCATCGTGATCCGTCCGGTGTTGTTCCGGCCGCCATGCTTGGTCAAACCCTCCGTGAGGGACTTGACCGGGCGCCCTTTCCAAAGCTCCGAACGGTCGATCAGAACCAGCCCACGCTGGCCAGGCGTCGTCGGCTTATACGACTTGAGTGCCATGCTTTCTGTCTTCCGTTGCTTTGGACCAAAGCTAGGTCCGTTTCAGTCAAAAGGCGACGGCCCCGCTGCCGGGGCCGTCGATTCGCAGGCTTTTATCAGAGGCCGGTGGACACGTCGATGCTGTTGCCAGCTTCCAGCGTCACATAGGCCTTCTTCACGTCCGAGCGGACGCCGGGACGGCCGCGGAACCGCTTGGCCTTGCCCTTGGTGATGGTGGTGTTGACCGCCTTCACCTTGACGTTGAACAGCGCCTCGACGGCTTGCTTGATCACCGGCTTGGACGAATCCTTGGCCACCTGGAACACATAGGCGTTGGCTTCGCCCGCGAGGGTGGCTTTTTCGGTGATCACCGGCTTGACGATGACATCGTAATGTTCGGGTTTCACGCTCATTTCAGGCGAGCCTCCAGAGCTTCGACACCGGCGCGCGTCAGCACGAGCGTATCGCGACGCAGGATGTCATAGACGTTGGCGCCCATCGAGGGCAGCACATCCACGCCTTCCAGGTTGCGGGCGGCACGGGCGAAATTCTCGTTCACCTCGGCGCCGTCGATCACCAGGACGCGCTTCCAGCCGTTTTCCCGGACCGCCTTGGCGACGGCCGCGGTCTTGGCTTCGGCGATGTTCAGGCTTTCGATGATCACCAGCTCACCCGCCGCGGCCTTGGCCGACAGCGCATGCCTCAGGCCAAGCGCTCGAACCTTCTTGGGCAGGTCAAAGGCATGCGACCGCGGGGTCGGACCCTTGTAGACGCCGCCGTGACGGAAGGTCGGCGCCTTGCGGGAACCGTGGCGGGCGCCGCCGGTGCCTTTCTGGCGATAGATCTTCTTGGTCGAATAGCTGACATCCGACTTGCCCAGCACCGAATGGGTGCCCGCCTGCGCCTTCGCGCGCTGCCAGCGCACGACACGATGCAGCAGGTCCGCACGCGGCTCGAGCCCGAAGATGTCATCGCTCAGGTCGATATCACCGGCCTTGCCGGCGTCGAGCGTGATAACGTCGAGTTTCATCAGTTGTCTCCTTCGGGCGCGGCGGCCTCGGCAGGGGCAGCAGCCTCGGCCTGGGCAGCTTTCGAGCGGATCGCAGCCGGGAAAACGGTGCTTTCGGCCAGCGGCTTCTTCACGGCGTCCTTGATCGTGACCCAGCCGCCCTTGGAACCCGGAACCGAGCCCTTGACCATGATCAGGCCGCGCTCGGCATCGGTCTTGACGACTTGCAGGTTCTGGGTGGTGACGCGCACGGCACCCAGATGGCCGGCCATCTTCTTGCCCTTGAACACCTTGCCCGGATCCTGGCACTGGCCGGTCGAACCATGCGAACGATGGCTGATCGACACGCCGTGCGAGGCGCGCAGGCCGCCGAAATTATGCCGCTTCATCGCACCGGCAAAGCCCTTGCCGATCGAGGTGCCGGCGATGTCGACATACTGCCCTTCGAAGTAATGGTCGGCGACGATTTCCTCGCCCACCTCCACCAGGTTCTCGGGCGAGACGCGGAATTCCGCGATCTTGCGCTTGGGGGCGACATTCGCCTTGGCGAAATGGCCGCGCAGGGCGGCGGTCGTGCGCTTGGCTTTCGCCTCGCCCGCGCCCAGCTGCAGCGCCACATAGCCGTCTTTTTCAGCGGTGCGCTGAGCGACGACCTGCACGTTGTCCACGTGCAGCACGGTGACGGGCACCTGACGCCCGTCTTCCAGGAACAGCCGGGTCATGCCCAGCTTCTTGGCGATAACACCAGTCCGCAGCATGCTGGCCTCCTTACACCTTGATCTCGACATCCACGCCGGCGGCGAGGTCGAGCTTCATCAGGGCATCAACGGTCTGGGGGGTCGGATCGACGATGTCCAGCAGACGCTTATGCGTGCGGATTTCCCACTGGTCGCGGGATTTCTTGTCGATATGCGGACCGCGCAGGACGGTGAATTTCTCGATCTTGTTGGGCAGCGGAATCGGGCCGCGGACCTGCGCGCCGGTGCGCTTGGCGGTGTTGACGATTTCCTGCGTGCTGGCATCCAGGACGCGGTAATCGAACGCCTTCAACCGGATGCGGATGTTCTGGCTTTGCATTCTCATCCCTCTTGCGGGGAGTGCAAGTTGAGAGGCTGACGACACACCACGCATCGCCAGCGTCGAACCGTATAAACAACAGCAGGCCGCCTTGCGTGGCGGCCCGACTGACAAGCCGATTCTTGGCAAACCGGCGATGATTGCGGGGATTTATCCGCTTCGTGCCACGCGGTCAAGCTGCTTTCGCGCCCGCCCTGCCTGGATTGCGCGAACCGTGAAAGCGTTCTATCCGTCGCCTGCCGGCCTGACCTTTTAGACAAAACGGAATTCCGATGCCAAGCATCCTGACGAAAGCGATCCGCGCCAACCCGCGGCTGCAAGCCGCCCTAAGCCGCGCCAGGGTGGCGCTGCTGTCCCCCCTGCCCAGTTCGGATCGACGGCCGGACAAGGTAGGCCCCACGACAGATTGGGCCGATGCGCGGCCGGGAATCCAAGTGCCCCAAGCCCAGGTTTTCCGCGACATTCGCATCGTTCCGACGCGCAGGTTCGCCTATCGCAACAAGATCGCCGATGGCGGCCCGGTCTGGCCCGACTTCGAGACGAATACAGTGGTCCGGCACCTTAATCATCGCCAGTTCGTCGACTCGAACGCCGTTCCCTGGCAATTCAGCGGCCCCAAGCTGCGCGGCCCGATGGTTTGGGGCGGCCGTTGCCTGTTCCATTTCGGACATCTCGCCGCCGAGCATATGAACCGCCTGCCGGCCTCGTTGTATCAGCATCCCCGGGCGCCGGTCGTCTTTGCCTTGCCGCCGCACCAACTGATCCGCGACGTGCCGGGCTATTTCTGGAAAATCGCCGCGTGGTTCGGTGCCGCGCCGCAGCAGGTCCACTTCATCACCCGGCCCTTTATCGCCGAGGAACTGTATGTCTCACCGCAGGTCGAGGAGTTCAGCCCGATCCCGTCGCCGGACTGGTATCTTGACCTGCTTGATGAATTGCCGCGACTGAACGGCATCGAGCCGATCCCTTACGACGCCCTCTATGTTCATCGCCTGGGCTTTGTCGGCATCGGTCAGGGCGGACACGCCCCTTTGCCGACACACTGTCCCGTGGCGCCGCGCGCCGGTCCGCCCCCGCCCCGCTGGCCCGGCCGGCCGCCAATCCCGAGCGCACCAAGCAAAAAAGCCCGCCCCTTGCGGGACGGGCCTTGCTGTCATGATATCCGTCTTCGGATCACCCGACGATGATGCGCGGGCGGGACCATGCCCGCCCTGCCGATCACTTCAGGATCTTCGACACCACGCCGGCGCCGACCGTGCGGCCGCCTTCGCGGATGGCGAAGCGAAGCTTCTCTTCCATCGCGATCGGCGCGATCAGCTCGACCTCGAACTTCAGGTTGTCGCCCGGCATCACCATCTCGGTGCCCTCGGGCAGCTTCACCGTGCCGGTCACGTCCGTGGTGCGGAAGTAGAACTGCGGACGATAGTTCGCGAAGAACGGCGTGTGGCGACCGCCCTCTTCCTTGGTCAGGATATAGGCCTCGGCCTCGAACTGCGTGTGCGGCTTGACCGAACCCGGCTTGCACAGCACCTGGCCGCGCTCGACGCCGTCGCGATCCACGCCGCGCAGCAGCGCGCCGATGTTGTCGCCGGCTTCCCCGCGATCCAGAAGCTTGCGGAACATCTCGACCCCGGTGCAGGTGGTCTTCTTGGTGTCGGGGGTGCCCACGATCTCAAGCTCGTCGCCCACGTTCACCGCGCCGCGCTCGACCCGGCCCGTCACCACCGTGCCCCGGCCCGAGATCGAGAACACGTCCTCGATCGGCATCAGGAACGGCAGGTCCACAGCACGCTCGGGCGTCGGGATGTATTCGTCAACCGCGGCGATCAGCGCCCGGATCGAATCCTCGCCAATTTCCTGGTCGCGGCCTTCCAGCGCGGCAAGCGCCGAGCCCTTGATGATCGGAACGTCGTCG
>NZ_FTMK01000020.1 GCF_900156255.1 Paracoccus thiocyanatus | reverse complement strand
AAGGAAAGATAGGCGCCAAGCGACGAGATATTGTTCCAATAGGCGAACTCGACCGGGTAGTCGATATAGCGGCGCGGCATGCCCTGGCGGCCCAGGAAGTGCTGCGGGAAGAAGATCAGGTTCGAGCCGATGAACATCATCCAGAAATGCAGCTTGCCGGCCCATTCCGGGTATTGCCGGCCCGACATCTTGCCGATCCAGTAATAGACCCCGGCGAAGATCGCAAAGACCGCGCCAAGGCTCATCACATAGTGGAAATGCGCCACGATATAGTAGGTATCGTGATAGACCCGGTCCAATGGGGCTTGGGCGATAACGACCCCGGTCACGCCGCCGACGGTGAACAGGAACAGAAAACCAAAGGCCCAAAGCATCGGCGTCTTGAATTCGATCGAGCCACCCCACATGGTGGCGATCCACGAGAACACCTTGATGCCGGTGGGCACCGCGATGGTCATGGTGGCCATCTGGAAATAGGTCTGTTGGGTCAGCGACATGCCCGCGGTATACATGTGGTGCGCCCAGACGACGAAGCCAAGAAAGGCAATTGCGGCCATGGCCAGAACCATCGGCAGGTAGCCGAAGATCGGCTTCTTGGCGAAGGTCGAGATGACGTGGCTGATGATGCCAAAACCCGGCAGGATCAGCATGTAGACCTCGGGATGGCCAAAGAACCACAGGATGTGCTGATACAGCACCGGGTCGCCGCCGCCGGCCGCGTCGAAGAACTGTGTGCCAAAGTTGCGATCCGTCAGCAGCATGGTGATGCCCCCGGCCAGCACCGGCAGCGACAAAAGGATCATCCAGGCGGTGATGAAGACCGCCCAGGCAAACAGCGGCACCTTGAAGAGCGTCATCCCCGGCGCGCGCATGTTGAGGAAGGTGGTGATGATGTTGATCGCGCCCAGGATCGAGCTGGCGCCCGAGACGTGGACGGAAAAGATCGCCAGGTCCATCGCATAGCCGGCCTCGGTCGTGGAGAGCGGCGGATAGAGCACCCAGCCCACGCCCGCGCCGGGCTGGTCATTGCCGCCCGGCGACAGCAGCGAGGCGATGGCAAGCGAGACCCCGCAGACATAGAGCCAATAGCTGAGATTGTTCAGCCGCGGAAAGGCCATGTCCGGCGCACCGATATGCAGCGGCATGAAATAGTTGCCGAAACCGCCGAACAGCGCCGGGATCACCACGAAGAACATCATCAGGATACCGTGATAGGTCACGACGACGTTCCACAGATGCCCGTTCGGCGTGCATTCCGCTGATGCGTCGGCGATCAGCCGCATGCCCTCCTGGCACATGTATTGCACGCCCGGATGCTGCAATTCCATCCGCATGTAGACGGTGAATGTGACCGAGATCAGCCCGGCCAGGCCCGCCGTGAACAGGTAGAGGATGCCGATATCCTTGTGGTTCGTCGACATGAACCAGCGGGTGAAGAAGCCCCGCCTTTCTTCGATGCTGTCGCTGATCTGGGCTGACATGGTCCTGTCCTTTATCTGTGCTGGCTCCGGTCTGCGGATACGCGGATGGTCGGGCGCGGCGGCGGGGCGACCTGGCCGGACCCGCGGCTATCGGCAAGGCAAAGGGTGGCATCGACCCGCTGCCATGATCTCCAGGGGACGGCCGCAGGATATGGGCAGGCTTCACTCGCCATCGATCTCGTCCAGAACCGCAAGCGCCTTGTTGGCATGGCCATAGGCCGCGCCGGCGCGCATCTCGGCCGCGACCCAGATCGCCTCCATGATCTGTTCGTTGGTGGCGCCGGCGCGCTTCGCACCCCGCACATGGCCCTCGATGCACCAGGGACATTGCGTGACATGGGCCACGGCGACGGCGATCAACTGCTTGGTGCGCTTGTCCAGCGCGCCGTCGGCAAAGACGGCTTTGGACAGCGCCAGAAAGGCATCGTCGGGCCCCGGCGCCAGTGCGTGCCGCCTTGCCGCAAGCGCGGCGCTTGCCTTGGGCATGGAGATGTCGGCCATGGTCGTCCTCCCTTCAGGTTCATTCGCGCCAATAGTCGTTGGCCGCGGCGATGGTCGCGAACCAGGCCGCCGCCACGGCCGAGACGTCGATCAGGCTGGCCGCATCCCCGGCATAGCGCGGTCGCTGCGCCTTCAGCACCGCCACATCGGGCTGGGTCGTCTTGACCGCCCGCCGCGCCATGACGATGGCCAGGTCGAAGCCCTGCTGCGGCGTATCGACCTGCAAGCTCGGCAGCCATGTCCCTGCCACCGCCGCGCCCGTGGCAGGCTGGACGGTCTGGTCTGGGCAAGGCTGGCAGGCGGCAGCAGCGCCAATGTGGTCAGAATGCAGATCTGTCTAAGCATCGGATCACCTCCTTGAACTGGCCGCAGCCCCTGGGGCGGAACACGCCGGCCGCGCCGGAAAGCCGCGCGGCGATCTTGCCGGCCGTCCGGTCATGCAATGCGAATGTCGCCTGGGACATGGCTGTCTCCATAAGCCGGGGCTGTCTGACGGTGAGTCGGGCGGCGCGGGTCAGGAGGATGCGCGGCGCCCTATATTCGGCACTTGCAATACCGAATATCCTCTCACATAATCGGCATTGTCAATACCAATTAGGAGAGCCGATGCGTCTTGCGACCTTTACCGACTACGGATTGCGGGTGCTGATGCGTCTGGCGGGGGCGCCGGAAAAGCCGATCTCGACCGGGCAGATCGCCAGGGACTTCGCCATCTCGCAGCATCACCTGGCCAAGGTGGTCAGCGACCTGGGGCTTGGCGGTTTCGTGCGCTCCGAACGTGGCCGGTCCGGCGGGCTGCGGCTGATGCGCCCGGCGCATGAGATCACGCTGGGACAGGTGGTGCGCCATCTGGAGCGCAAGTTCGCCATCGTGGAATGTTTCCGCGCCGATGGCGGCGAATGCGTCCTGCGGCCCCGCTGCCGCCTGCGGCCCCAGCTTTCCGCAGCGCGCGAGGCGTTCATGGCCGAGCTGGACCGCACGACGCTTGAGGATTGCGCCTGGCCCGGAGCCGGTTCGGGAGGGCGCGTGGCGGCCGCCGAGTGAGGCGGGGAAAGAGAGGGGGGCGATGCCTGGGATCGAATTGCAGCAAGACGGCGCCAGGATCGACGCGGATGTTCTGGCCAAGGCATTCGGGATCAGCGCCGATGATTTGCGGCAGGGCATGCGCGACGGCACGATCACCAGCCGGTTCGAGCGCGGCGAGGGCAAGGATGCCGGCACGGTGCGGCTGATCTTCTTCTCGTCCAGCCGCCGCATCCGCATCACCGCAGACGAAAGCGGCAGGATTCTGACCTGCGGCGCGCTGGATTTCGCCGCACCACCCGGCCCCGAAAGCCGAATGCCGGCGGCCGGCGCGGATCATGAGCCGCCGGCGAGCGGGCAGGATCCGGGACAAGCCCATACCGAGACGCTTCTCGACCTGGCGCTGCAAGGGACCTTCCCCGCCAGCGATCCGATCGCGATCAGCATCGACCCGCCGCGCCGAACATCCCTACAAGGAGAGGCGCCGTGATCGTCGACCGCTCGGACCAGGGACCGCGTCTGAGGCGGCCGCGGCGCATCACCATGCGGCGCTTGGGCTCCAGGTCCTGGTCCAGGACTACGTTCGTTCCGGCGCGCGGTTCGTCACCGTGGCGGCGATCCGTGTTCGGCATCGCCTCTAGGCTGCGCGTCGCGCTGATGGCTTAGGAAGGGGTTCACGTGCTTATCCAGAAATTTCTGCCTACCGCGCGCCGGCATCTGCAATCGATCGATGTGAGCGCGGCACTTCTGCAAGCGGCAAGGCGGCTTGGCGAGGGCTGCGACATGCTGCTGGTCTGCGATGCTGCCGGCCGCCTGGCAGGCGTCCTGACCAAGACCGACGTGGTCCGTCAGACGGGTCGCTGTGCCGGCGCCAGTTGCACCGCACCTATCGTCCAGGCGATGACGCGCGACGTCACCATCGTGACCCCGGACGGGTGGTTGCAGGATGTCTGGGACGTCATGAAGACCCGCGGCTTCAAGAACATTCCGGTCGTCGATGCAAACCGCCACCCGCTTGGCGTGCTGAATGCGCGCGACGTTCTTCAAACGCTGCTGCAAGAAGTCCAGGAGGAGGAAAACCTGCTGCACGATTATGTCATGAATATCGGCTATCGCTAAGCGCCCTGCGCCTGATCGGCGTCGGGTGCCGCAACTGGCTCTTAGCCGGTGCTGAACGCTGGCCCGTGCCAGAACCATCATCGAGACAGCCAAATGAACCTTGATCCGCGCGACCCGACCGGCGGACAGACGCCAATCAGCACGCCGGGGCCAAGGCCGGTGGCTTGCCGGACGTCTTGAAGTGAGAAACCAAGATAAAAACGAAGCAATGAAACGAACCCGCTTCTCGATCAGTGGGCTGTTGGCCGGAGTGCTGGCCGTCACACCAGCCCTCGGCGAACCCGGCCCGTTTCCGGCGACCATCGGCGCGCCCTATACCGGGCGCATGACGGTCGAGGCGTTCCCCGCTGACGGCGGCCACCGCATCCACCGCGCCTGGGGTGACGCCGAGGTGCGGTTTTCCGCCGCGGGTGAGGACCGGATCCTGTTCAGCACCACGGCAGCGCTGGACGACGGCGGCAGCCTTGATCTGAGCGTGACCGTTGCTTCGGACAGGAAGGGCGTGTGGCTTAGTCTTTCGGAGGCCGGGCCGACCGAGATCACGGCGGCGGGCCGCGTCCTGTCCGTGACCGAGATGGAGGGCTTTCACATGGTCCTGACCGGCCAGGTCGGGCCAGAGGACGCCAAGTTCACCCTGCGCCGCATTCCCACGGAAAACGCGGGAGCCGCGCCGGATGCCGAAATGCTGACGGTCTTTCTGTTCGACGTCAGCCTTCCTTCCCCCGAGCCTGCACCCGACCCCCAAGAGGGCGACGGGCGCCAGGCGCCCTCGGCGGCCGAAGGTGGTGGCGAATGCGAACGGATCGAGTGGCGTCTCGTCAACCGCTGGAACTGGGGCGGTGGTCTCAGCCGGAACCGCGAGCCCCATTGCGTGCCGCGAAAAAGTACCGGGGATTGAACATCGCCGAGCTTCTGCACTCCCCTGGCGTCACACAGCGTCCAATTACAGCGCCCGACCTTGTGTATCAGCTTCAAATGCTTCTGGGGGCATCATGCGCAAATCGCTCTGCCCCCCTGAAAAACCGATGCGCTAGTCAATCACCTTCGCGACCGAAAGCGCATTGATCCGGTCCTGTTCATAGCCGAGGCTTTCCAATAGTTCAGTCGTATCCGTCGCAGCGCTCCACATTCGAGGCGGCACCGTATCACTGTGCGAATAGCGCGGCGCAGGCGCAGGTTGGATCACGCCGTCGGCCGCGACGAAACTGCCTCGGGCTTGCGCCTGCGGATGGCGTGTCGCCTCCTCCATCGACAGAACGGGTGCATAACAGGCGTCGGTGCCCATGAAAACGGTATCCCATTCCTTGCGTGTCCGGCCAAGGAATACTTCCGTCAGCCGCGCCCGCAGGCTGTCCCAGTCATCGGCATTCATCTGATCGCCAAAGGCCGGATCATCGGCAAGCCCGGCGATTTCAAGCAATTTCCGATAGAATTTCGGCTCAATCGCGGCGACAGCAATATATTTACCATCCGCCGTCTCATAGGTGTCGTAAAAATGCGCGCCACCATCCAACAGGTTCACGCCACGCTCGTCACGCCAAATCCCAACCTGGCGGAAGGTCTGAAGCATCGCCATCAGAAGGCCGACGCCTTCGGTCATCGCGGCATCGACCACTTGACCTTGTCCCGTTGCCCTGGCGTGGGTCAATGCTGCAAGCATCCCGAAAGCCAGAAGCATCCCGCCGCCCCCGAAATCGCCAAATAGATTAAGCGGTATTACCGGCTTATCACCTTTGCGGCCGACTCCATGCAGCGCGCCGGAAAGCGCGATATAGTTCAGGTCATGGCCGGCCATTTGCGCCATCGGCCCGGTCTGGCCCCAGCCCGTCATCCGCCCAATGACCAGCTTGGGATTCAGTTCCAGTAGCCGGGCGGGCTCAAGACCAAGCCGCTCCATTACGCCGGGACGATAGCCTTCGATAAGACCATCAGCTTTCTGAATCAGGTCGAAAAGCACTGTCCGGGCTTCTGGGGTTTTAAGATCTAACCCGATCCTTTTGCGGGAACGCAACAGGATGTCGCGGTAAGGCGAGATTTCGGGGCCGGCCTGCACCCCACCCGGCCGCTCGACACGGATCACCTCGGCACCATGATCGGCCAGCATCATTGCCGCGAATGGGCCTGGGCCGATGCCCGCAAGCTCGATGATACGCAAACCGGAAAGCGGAGCTGTCACGGAAAAGCCTCCTTAATGGACGACGATCCTGCCATTGGCGCGGCGCGAGGCCAGAAGCTTAGCGCCTCGGCGGCACGTTCCGGCGGGAAGGTCGCATGGATAAACGGTAGGATGCAACCCGCGCGCATGCGGCCGCACCGATGAACCACACAGCGGCTAGAATTTTGCCCGCTGTTGACAGCCGCAACTGTCCGCCCTGTCCCAGAAAACACGGGGCTATTCAAGATCACGCCTTATCGCGCGGGCCAAGGCGGCATCGCCTGAACCGGAAAGGCCGATGGCCTCCAGTCCTTTGCGTCTTTTCGCGAGCCACCAGCCGGCAGAGACATCCCAGTCTTCGAAATCCGGGTCGTAGCCAAGGGCCTGCGCCGCGTGATGGGCAAAGAAAGGATCGTAGAGCGCCTGTCGGCCGACGATGATTAGATCGGCCTGACCCGCCGCAAGGATCGCTTCGGCTTGCGGGCCGTCCAGAATCAGGCCGACGGCCCCCGTCGCCACATCAGCGTCACGCCGGATGGCCGATGAATATTCGACCTGATAGCCTGGGTAGCGAAGCGCATTCTCGATGGCCGTGGATACGCGCAATCCGCCCGACGAGCAATCAATCAAGTCGACCCCGATCGACTTGAGAGCGCGCGCCAATACGACAGAATCGGCCAGGGTCCATCCCTGGGGATGACCGTCAATACTCTACATGCGGAAAAAGAGCGGCTTGGAGCTTGGCCAGCGCCGCCGGACAGCGGTGGCGACCTCAAGCGCGAAGCGCATCCTGTCAGCCAGATTTCCGCCATATTCATCCGTGCGCCGATTGACCACCGGGGTCAGGAAGCTGGCGATCAGGTAGCCATGTCCGCCATGGATTTCGAGAATGTCGAAGCCGGCCTTGTCCGCCCTGGACGCGGCATCGGCAAAGGCCGCGACAACCTTGTCAATGCCTTCCCGATCCAAGGCTTTCGGTGTCGCATGACCGGGACCTACGGCCTCTGCCGTGGCGCTTACCAAGGGCCACGGATTATCCCCCCGCGCCATGTCGGTCTGGTCAAGTGGTCCGAAACCGTGCCAGGGACGTTGAATGGCCCCTTTCCTGCCGCCGTGGCAGATCTGCATGGCACTTAGCGCGCCGCGGCTGCGCAGATAGGTCGTCACGCGCTTCAGTCCTGGGATGTGATCGTCAGACCAAATCCCCAGATCTGCCGGTCCGATCCGGCCGGTTTCCAAGACGGCAGAGGCTTCCGTCATCACGATACCGAACCCACCCAAGGCAAATTTGCCAAGGTGGACCAGCAACCCGTCATCTGCAAAACCGTCTTTGGCCCGGTGCTGGTTCATCGGCGCCAGCATGAGCCGGTTGCGCGCGGTAACGCCCCTGAGGGTCAGGGGGGAAAAAAGAAGCGGCGCGCCCTCGTTTCTCACTTCCCTTGTGATGTCTTGCGGTCTCATCGCACCTTCTCGCAACTTGGGTTCTTTGGAGAATGTCGCGGCATCCGTATTCAGCCGCGCGGACGGCAGATCATCCGCGCGGGCAAAAGCCGCGACCGTTGAGAACGTCCGGCGACCTGTCGGTGGCTGGCGTCAGCTTTCCTGGATCTTGACGATAAGGCGTCCTTGAATTTTTCCGGCCAGCAGGTCCGGCGCGCGGTCTAGCACTTCTGCAAGACCGATCTGGCTCGCAACCTGGGCGAACGTGTCGGCATCGACTTCCTTCGCCAGCGCCTGCCAGGCCCGGACGCGCAGATCCATCGGGCAGAACCCGCTGTCGATCCCGACCAGCGTCACCCCACGCAGGATGAACGGGGCGACGCTGGCGGGAAAGTCCATGCTTTCGGCCAGGCCGCAGGCGGCAACGACACCGCCATATTTCGTGCCCGCACAGACATTGGCCAGGGTATGCCCGCCCACGGCATCGATTGCGCCGATCCAGCGTTCACGGCCCAGCGGCTTGCCCGGCGCCGAAAGCTCGGCCCGATCAAGGATTTCGGCGGCGCCCAGACCCGTCAGATATTCACCTGCGCTGGCCTTGCCGGTTGCCGCGATGACCCGGTAGCCCCGGCCGGCCAGCAGCTTCACGGCAAAACTGCCGACGCCACCCGTCGCCCCAGTCACCAGAATGTCGCCGTCGCCCGGTGTCACGCCATGCCGTTCAAGAGCGAGAACGGATAGCATCGCGGTGAATCCGGCCGTGCCGATCACCATCGCCTGCCTTGCGTCCAGACCCTCGGGCAGTTTCAGCGTCCGCTCTGAAGACACCCGCATCTTTTGCGCATAGCCACCCCATTGCGTCTCGCCCAGGCCGAAGCCGGTATAGACCACCTTGTCGCCCGGCCTGAACGCATCGCTGCCCGACTGGATCACGGTGCCGGCAAAGTCGATGCCGGGCACCATGGGAAAGCGGCGCACGACCGGGCTTTTCCCGGTCAGCGCCAGCGCATCCTTGTAATTCATCGTGGACCATTCGATCTCGACCGTCAGGTCGCCTTCGGGCAGCGCATCGTCGTCCAACTGCGCCAGCCTGGCCGAATATCCGCTTTCGTCCTTGTCGATCAGGATTGCGTCGAACATGATTTCTTCCTTTCCCCTGATGTCACGTTTCGGCAAAGCGCGCCTCGCGCCACGCCAGTGCCTTGCCCAATCCTTCATCGCGCAGCACCTTGAGAAAGCCGCGCTTCAGATCCGTCCCCTCGCCTTCCAGCAGAATGTCGATATCCAGCGAGGCGCGCAGCGCCGCCTGCATCCCCATCAGCTCATAGCTGCGGTGCATCGCCTGCTTGGTCCGCCGCATCGCCATCGCGTCCAGCCGCGATATCCGCCGGGCCAGCGCCACGGCCTCCGCCAGCAGATCCTCGGCCGGCACGATGCGGTTGATCAGGCCCCAGTCCAGCGCCTGGGACGCCGAGATCGAATCCTCGCCGGTGAAGATCACGCCCTTGGCGATCTTGGGCGGCACGTGCCAGGGCAGCAGCATGGCGACGATGCCGGCGCCGAATTTCAGCTCCGGCTCGCCGAAGACCGCGCTTTCCGTGGAAAGCGCCAGGTCGCATCCCATCATCAGTTCGAAGCCGCCGGCAAGCGCCGCGCCGTTCACCGCCGCGATGGTCGGGACCGCCAGGTTCCAAAAGGACATGATGCCGCGGAAATCGGCCTCCAGCACCGGCTCCCATTCCCGCACGCCCTGCGGCGTCGCCTCGGCCTGGGCCTTGAGATCGAAGCCGGACGAGAACGCCTTGCCCGCGCCGGTGACGATAACCGCCCGGATGCTGTCATCGCGCGAGATCAGCGCGCACAGTTCGTCCAGCTCGGCCAGCATGTGCTGGTTCATGGCATTGGCACGTTCCGGCCGGTTGAAGGTGACGACGGCGATGCCCGGCTCGGGCTGGTCGTAAAGAAGCGTATCCCATTCCATCGGGACCTCCGTTGCTGAAGATTTCTATTCAACGCCGGCCTTGGCCAGCAGTGTGGCCTCGGGCAGCCGACGCAGCCGCCACATGGCCAGCACGCCCAGCCATGGGCCGATGGCCAGCGTGGCAAAGGCGTAGCGCCAGCCGCTGGCCGCGACGATCAGCGGCATGGCCTGGATGATGATGAAGGTCAGCAGAAAGCCCATGCAGGTCTGAAGCGTCAGCATGGTGCCGACCAGTTCGGGCTCGGACAGTTCCGCGACGCTGGCCGAGAACTGCGCCGAATCGGCGACCACGCTGACGCCCCAGATCAGCGCGACGGCAATGACGGCAAAGGCGCCCACCGCCGGGGTCAGGCCGATCAACAGGGCGCAGGCGCCGCTGATCGCCATGGCCGCCATGGTGACGGTGGTGCGGCCCAAGCGGTCGGCCAGCATCCCGGCCACCACGCAGCCGATGGCCCCCGTCGCGATCACCGCGAAGGTGATAAGCCCCGATTGCGCCGCCAGCGGGCTTTCCGCCTGCGCCAGCGCCCATTCCAGGAACACGCCGATCCAGGCCCACATGGCGTAAAGTTCCCACATATGGCCAAGATATCCGGCATTCGCCAGCAGCACCGGCTTGCGCAGCACGGCCTGCCGGGCCTCGGACAGGCGAAAGCGGGCGGCGCTTCGCAGATGCGGGCCAAGACCCGAGAACAGGATCGCCCCCGCCGCGCTGGCCGCGCAAAGGCTGGAGATGGCGATCGTGGTGCGCCAGTCCAGCCCGACCACCGCGTTGAACAGGTGCGGCAGCGACGATCCCAGCGTCAGCGCGCCCACCAGCACGCCGATCATCAGCCCTATGCCCTTCTGCGTCCAGCCCGCGGCCATCTTCATGCCCACGGGATAGACCCCGGCCAGCGCCATGCCGGTGACAAAGCGCAGCACCACGGTCCCCGCTCCGTCGAAGCCCGTGACCAGCAAAAGCGCATTGGCCGCCGCCCCGCCGATGGCCGAGGCGGCGAACAGCCGCCGGGGATCGAAGCGGTCGGCCATGCCGGTCAGCGCGCTAAGCAGGGTCCCAGCGACGAAGCCAAGCTGCACCGCGCCGGTCAACAGGCCCGCCTGCTGGCCCGACAGGGTGCCATCGGCCACCAGCGCCGTCGCCGCCGCCGTGGCCGAGAACCACAGCGTCATGGCCGAGACCTGGCAGAACAGGATCAAACCGATGGATAGCGGCTTTCCGGCCATGGCTGCTCTTTCCTGTCAAAGCGTGGCGGGGGGTGGGGTCAGAAACCCTTGCACCCGGTTTCTTCGGGAAGCAGGTTGATCTGGTCCCAGCTCATCTGCGTGACGGGTTTCCAGCCGATGGACGCGCCGTGCCGCGGCGGGTCCAGCGCGACCGCCTCGGCGACGAAGGTGCCCTGCATGCCCTGATGATCCTCGGCGCGGATGTCGATGGGGCCCACCACGGTTTCGGCCGCGGTGTTCTCAAGCGCAGCGATGATGGCATCGGTCGAGATCTCGTCCGCGGCCTCCAGCGCGGCCAGCACGAACTGCATGCCCGCATAGGCCTGAATGGCCTGATAGCCCGGCACGATGCCGTATTCGTCGTGATAGGCCTTGACCAGTTCCGCGATCTGCGGGTTCTCGTCCTCTTGCATCCACGATGCGGTCAGCCCGTTGGCGATCATGCCGACGCCGTTCTTGCCAAGCGCCTGAAGCATCGTGTCGGGGATGCCCGCCGGGGTCATGATCGGCATGTCCAGCCCATAGCCGCGCGCCTGGTTGACAAAGGCGGCCAGGTCGTCGCCCACCGCCAGCGCCAGATAGATGCCGTCGGCATCGCTGGCCTGGATCTGCGAGATGGCGCTGGACCAGTCCGCCGTCCCCATCGGGCGGCCGGCCTCTCCGGCGATCTGGATGCCGGGGATATGCGAAAACTCGGCCTTGTTGGACAGGCCATAGGCATAGTCGTGATAGACCACGAACCATTTCCGTTCGATCAGGTCGGGACGCTCGGCGAACATCGCTGCGCTGGCCTTGGCGGTATTGCCGTCATGGGGCACGGTGCGGAACATGAAGCGGCTGCACTGCTCGCCGGTGACAGGCACCGCCTGGGCATTGGTTGTAACGATAGGCACGTTCAGCCGCGGCGCCTGCGCGTTGATGCCCAGCGTGACCGCGCTGCTCGCCATGCCCAGCAGCAGCGGGACCTCGTCCTCCAGCACCAGCTTTTGCGCCTTGCGCAACCCATTGGCGGGATTGGCGCCGGTGTCCTCGACGATCAGCCTGACCGGCTCGCCCTTGACGGTGGCGCCCTTCGCGGCCAGCAGAAAGCCGTTGCGCATGTCGTTGCCCAGGGGCGCCAGCACCCCGGTCGTGGGCACCAGGACCCCGATGGCGACCTCGGCCGCCGCCGGGCCTGCCGGCCATGCGGCGCAGGCCGCAAGCGCGCATGCCGCCATATTGCTGAGACGAAACTTTCTCATTCTCTCCTCCACTCTTGCGATGCGGGCATGAGCAACCACCCGGCGCCCCCTCCCCCGAGGCACCGACGACCGGGTCCGTTCCCGCTTTGTGAACCCGTTGATTATGACTGGGCGGAACGGCGCTCCTCTTCGAGACGCTCGTGCACGGCCAGAACCCCCGTTCTGATATCGGCCAGCAGCTTGCGCACCGCCTGACGCGCCCGGACGGGATCGCCCGCGCGTATCGCCTCGCTGATCGCCTGCCAGTTCCCGGCCCAGGTCAGGCGTTCGGTTTCGGTCTGGAACAGGCGCCGCGTCAGGGGCAGCGTCTGGCGGCCCAGCGAGAACAGGATCGAGCGCGCGATCTCGTTGCCGGCCGCATCCGAGATATACATGCTGAGTTGATAGACGATGGCGATGAACTCTTCCTCGTCACCGGCCTTGTTGGCCGCCAACAGGCGGCGGGTCCCCTCGTCCATGATCCACTGGATTTCCGGGTCCCGCCGGTCGGCCAGTTCCTCGGCGCATATGCCCATAAGCGCCGCACGCACGTTGAAGATGTCGCGCAGCCGCTCAGCGGTCAGCCGGGTGACGCTGGCGCCGCGGCGCGAGGCCATGGTCACCATCCCCTCACGCTCCAGCATCCGCAGCGCCTCCCGGATCGGACCGCGGCTGACCTCGAACCGTTCGGCCAAGGCGCTTTCCTGCAACCGCTGCCCCGGCTCGAACTCGCCGTTGATGATCAGCGCCATGATCCGGGCGGTAAGCTGTTCGGGCAGGGTCTGCATGCCATCGGCATCGGCCGCATCGGTCCGAAAAGTTCTGTCCAGATCGACATGGGTGCCGAAAATCGGGGTTCGCGGATTGCTGGAAGCGCGGTTGATCAATTCAACACCCTCTTACCGTGAATGAGCCTTGCCTGAGCACGAACGGCCCGCGATGTCGATTGATATACCGAGACCCCCTGCTTCAGGAACTTCCGGCGCTGGTCGCGGACGAAATCGTCCTGATATTGATCCCCCGAACTGCGCAATGCCAGCGACATGGCCGCGCCATTGGGTCGCGCGCGGGTGATCGAATCGCAGATCCGTTCCAGCGCGACCAGCCCCGCCTCGTCGCTTTCCATGAAGTCGAGCACCCAGCCCATCTCGACGAAGACCACCACCCGGTCGATGACCGGCGAGTCCTTGAGCAGGTTGATGATCTCCTCGAAGATATAGCGGTCGCCGTCGCGCAGGCCCCAGACCGGGATGTCGATGGGGTTGGCCACGCTGGTGCCGGGAATGCCAAAGCGCCGCAGCCCTTCCTCGGTCGCCGGATCCAGCGCAGGAACGGTCAGCCCCGCCCGCGCCGCCGCGTCCGAGGCGGTGACGCTGACCCCCCCGCCCGAGCCGAAGATCGCCAACCGTTCGCCCTGACCCTTGCCATGCGCGCTCAGCGCCAGCAGCGTATCCATCAGGTCGTCGACATTCGACACCTGGATCACCCCCGACTGCGCCAGCGCCGCATCCCACAGCAGGCTGTCCGTCGCCATCGCCGCCGTATGGCTGGAGGCCGCGACCTGGCCCTGCTCGGTCTGCGCGCCGCGCAGGATCACCACGGGCTTTTCCATTGCGGCAGCCGCGCGGAAGAACAGCCCCGGATCGCGCAGCGATTCCATATAGAAGGCGATGATCTCGGTCTCGGGATCCTGCTCGGCCTGCAACAGCAGATCGACCATGTCCAGGTCCGAACAGTTGCCGCAGGACAGCGCCCGCCCCAGCGGCAGGCCCCAGACCTGCGCGCGGCGCACCACGTCGCCGGCAAAGGTGCCGCTTTGGGAAAAGAAGGTGATGCCCCCGCCCTCGGCCGGGTTATAGCGCGCCGCCCCGATCGCCATGCGCGAGCGGGCCGAGAATGTGCCGATGCAGTTCGGTCCGACCATGCGCATCGCCCCGTCTGCCACCTGCTCCAGCATCCGGCGCTCCAGATCGGCGCTGTCGCTGGAAAACTCGGCGAAGCCCGCCGTCAGCACCTGCACCAGCTTCACCCCCTTGGCGCGGCATTCGGCCAGCACCTCGGGCACGCGATGGCTGGCGACGGCGACCAGCGCACGGTCGATCCCATCCGGCGCATCGGTGATCGTCGGATAGGCCTTGAGGCCGCAGATCTCGTCGGCGCTGGGGTGGATCGGATAGATCGGGCCGGTAAAGCCGAAATCCACCAGGTTGCGGATCATGTGATGGCCCAGCTTGTCGGCCGAGGTCGAGGCGCCGATGAACGCAATGGCCTTGGGATTGAACAGCGCGCCCATCCCCGCCAGCTTGGCACGGCGAGCGTCAAGGGCGGCAGCGGTTTCCGCCTGGCCGCGCGGAGTGGCTGCGGGACGCACGCCGCCGGCGACCGCATCGACCGCCACGGCGCGCGCGCCGGACAGGATGATCGGGTTGATGTCGAGTTCGGCGATCTCCTCGTTCAGCAACATGCCTTCCGGACCGGCAACCGCCAGCAGGCATCGGGTCAGCGCGGCGCGTCCGGCGGCATCGTCGCCGGCGAAGGGGGCAGGAAAGGCCGCGTCGATCATGGTCCGGGCCTGTGCCTCGGCCAGCGGCGCCAGCGCAGCAACCGGCTTGCTGCGCTGTTCGACGCCGCTGCCCCCAGCGCCGAACAGCACCACCGGCCCGTAATCCGGGTCGATCCGCCCGCCGATGAAAACCTCGATCCCGGCCGGCACCATCTCCTCGACCAGCACGCCCTCGATGCGCGCCGATGGATGCGAGGCGCGGCAGGCATCCATGATCGAGCGCCAGGCATCCGCCGCCCCTTCCGCAGTCACCGACAGGCGGACGCCGCCGGCATCGACCTTATGGACGATGTCGGGCGAGACCACCTTCAGCGCGCAGGGGGCGCCGATGCGCGAGACGATGGCATGGGCATCGTCCGGCGAGATCGCCAGTTCCGGCAGCGTGGTCTCGATGCCATAGCGCGCCAGCATTTCCTTGGATTCGATTTCGGTTCTCATCTCATTCCTGAATATTGATCTGTGAAGGCCCCGCGCGTCCCAGGGTCGCGCCATTTTCCATCCCTTGCAGGCTGCACCGGCGGGTCATTCGACCGTCAGCATGCGCTCCAGCCCCTCTCGGTCCGCCAGCGCCTCGTCGCGGGCCAAGCTGCGGGTGATCTGGCCGTTCTCGACGACATGGAAGGCATCGCCGACCGACAGGGCCAGCGGGATGCTCTGCTCGACCAGGATGACGCCGATGCCGCGGTTGCGCGCCTCTTCGATGGATTGCGCGATGGCGCCGACATAGCTGGGCGACAGGCCCTCGGTCGGTTCGTCCAGCATCATATAGGCCGGGTTCGCAAGCATGGCGCGGGCCACGACCAGCATCTGCTGCTCGCCCCCGCTCATCGTGCCCGCCTTCTGGTCCATCCGTTCACCCAGGCGCGGAAAGATCTTGACCGCCTCGGCGATGGTGAAGTCCTGGCCGGACCCGGTGGGACGGCGGGCGACTTCCAGGTTTTCCTCGACCGTCAGGTTGGCAAACACCTTGCGATCCTCGGGCACCAGCGTCACCCCCATCTGGGCGCGGCGGAAGGTCGGGCCCGCCAGCTCGCGGCCGTTCAGCATGATCCGCCCCTCGGTCCGGTCCACCAGCCCCATGGTCGCGCGCAGCGTCGTGGTCTTGCCCATGCCGTTCAGGCCCAGCAGGCACACGACCGAGGCGGCCGGCACCTCGAAGCTTAGCCCGTGCAGGATCTGGCTGGCGCCGTAGAAGGCCGAGAGGTTTTCGTAACGAAGCACCGCGTTCATTGTGCGAAACTCCCGTGCAGATAGGCTTGGCGGACGGCCTCGTTGCCGCGGATCTCGTCGGGCGGGGCATCGGCGATGACGGTGCCGTGCTGCATGACGGTGATGCGGTCCGACAGGCGCATGACCATGCCCACGTCATGCTCGACCACGATGATGGTCAGGCCCATGGTCTCGCGCAGCATGGTGATCAGCGCGGCGATGGTTTCGCGGTCGCCGCGCGACATGCCGGCCAGCGGCTCGTCCATCAGGATCAGCCGGGGCTTCAGCGCCAGGCCGATGGCGATGTCCAGCGCGCGCTGATAGCCATGCGACAGCATCCCGGCCTTGGCATCCTCGCGCCCGCGCAGGCCGACGCTGGCAAGGATGTCCCGCGCCTCGTCGGCGGCCTCGTCCTCGTGCTGATGGGACTGCCACAGCGAGGCCGAGCGCCCTTCGCGCGAACGGATCGCCAGCGCGACGTTTTCCAGCACCGGCAGGTCCATGAAGATGCTGGTGCGCTGGAAGGTCCGCGCGACACCGCCGCGCGCCAGCCGCTCGGGCGGCCAGCCGGTGATGTCCTGGCCGTCGAACAGGACGGTGCCGGACATCGGCGGGATCGACCCGGTGATGAGGTTGAACAGCGTGGTCTTGCCGGCGCCGTTGGGACCGATGATCGAGTGGATCGAACCCTGCTTCACCCGCAGGTTGACCCCGTTCACCGCCTTCAGCCCGCCGAAATGCTTGGTCAGTTCGTTGACTTCCAGGATCATTGCGCGGCCCTCCGCCCCGGCTTGCGTGCCGACAGGCGCGTCGCGAGCCGGGCCGCGCCGCCGAACAGCCCGCCCGGCGCAACGATGACGATCAGCACGAAAAGCGCGCCGAAATAGATCAGCCATGCATCGGTGAAGCTGCTGACGTAATGCTCGGCCAGGGTGAAGACCACCGCGCCGATGACCGGCCCGAACAGGGTTCCGACACCGCCCAGGACGACATACATCAGCACCTTGCCGGATTCGAGCCAGTGCAGCAGGTCGGGCGAGGTCGCGCCATTGAACAGCACGAACAGCACCCCGGCCAGGGACGCAAGCGAGGCCGAGATCATATAGGAAATCAGCTTGAGCAGGGCGACGTTCATGCCGATGAACCGCGCCCGCTCGCTGTTCTCGCGGATGGCCAGCCAGGCCCGCCCCAGCGGCGCGCGCCGGATATGCAAGGCCCCGGCCAGCGCCAGCAGCAACGCGCCCAGCAGGATCGCGTACCAAACCGTCGGGCTGACGATCTGCGCCCCGAAGAAGGTTGCGATCGGGATGCCCTGCAAGCCGTCCTCGCCCCCCGTGATGTCGGAAAAGACGAAGACGAGCGCGAACATGATCTGGCTTAGCGCCAAGGTCAGGATGGCGAAGGTCTTGCCGACCTGGCGCACCAGGATAGCGCCGATAGCCCCCGAAACCAGCAGCGTCGCGGCCAGCGTCAGCAGGACCAGCACGGCGATGTCCGAACTGACGCTTTTCGACAGCAGCCCCGCGACATAGGCTCCGAACCCGTACCATGCCGCATGTCCGAAGGACAAAAGCCCGGTATTGCCGGTCAGCATGTCGAGGCTGAGCGCCAGGATCGCGGCGATCAGCGCATGGGACGCCAGCATCAGCAAGAAAGGCTGGTCCGCTGTCGCGAAGGGCAGGAAAAGCCCCGCGGCCGCGATGACGGCCAGCCCGATCAGGCTGCCCCGGCTGCGGACGCGCCGCTCCGATAGGGTTGTTGCGATCATTCGGTTCTCCCCTCGCCGAAAAATCCGCGCGGCCAGTTGATGAGCATTGCCATGACCACGATGAACAGCAGCATCAGCGCCAACTGGCCGCCGAAATAGCCCTCGCCAAAGACCAGGATCAGGCCGACCGCATAGGCTGCGACCACCGCGCCCCGCAGGCTGCCCAGACCGCCCAGGATGACCGTCATGAAGGCCAGGATCAGGATCTTGTCGCCGACCACCGCATGGGCGGTGAAAATCGGCGCCGCCGCGACCCCCGACGCCGCGGCCAGGGCGGCGCTGACGCCCACCACCGAATGCATCAGCCGTTCGCGGTCGATGCCGATGCAGGCGCCCATCTCGGGGTCGTCATTGGCCGCGCGCACCCGCAGCCCCCATTTCGAGTTCTTCAGGAACAGGATCAGCGCGACCGTCAGCGCGATGGCCAGCACCGAGACGAAGACCCGATAGGCCGGCAGGCTGATGCCCCCCAGCGAGATCAGGCCGCCCAGCACTTGCGGGACCGGCATGATCTGCACGTTGCGGCCGCCAAGTTCGTAAAGAATGCCGGTGATGAGCAGCGCCAGGCCAAAGGTCAGAAGCAGGCTGTCCACCATCGGACGGTCGCGGATTCGTGCCAGGATCGCCCAGTCGATCAGCACGCCGATCAGCCCCACCGCCACCGGCGCGACGACCAGCGCCACGCCGAAGGGAACGCCCGAGGCGACCAGCCAGACCCCCGCCATGGCCCCGGCGCTGAACAAGGCGCCGTGGGCGAAATTCACGATCCGGCCAACGCCGTAGATCAAAGTCAGCCCAAGGCTGAACAAGAGCAGTACCGAGCCCAGAACGATACCGTTCAGGACCAGCGATAGTGCAAGCATCTCCGGCTCCTCCCTCCGAATGCTTCGCTGATTCGAAGGATGGGGCGGCATCATCTTAATGTCAACAATCTTAAAATCGACATTAAGCAGCGCCACGCGCCTTCCCGGAAGGTCTGGTGGCGAAAGCCCATCGCGGCCGGGTCGGGGTGGGCAAATCCGGTGGTGGCATCTCCTTCGGCTACATGGCGCTGAAGCAACTCAATACCCGCGGCAAGCTTATCCGCGGCGACCGCGAGATCGAGCCGCGCAAAGCCGACGGTCGTCCGCCGCCTCTTCCGCGACTTCGCCGTCGGCATCGGCGCAAGACCTGAACGACGAAGGCCTGCCAAGCCCGGCAGGCCATAGGGCTCGCGCCGCGTCGGCGCGGCAACGAGCTGTTAACAACGATATCTATGGGCCGTATCGTCTGGAACCGCACGCGCCGGGTCGAGGATCCCCGCACCGGCAAGCGGGTCTCGCGCATGCACCCGGCATCGGAATGGATGATCACCGAGGTGCCCGAGTTCCGCATCGCCAAGCAAACCCTCTGGGATACGGTGAGACCGGCAGGTGGAGGTCGCCGAGAAATACCTCAACGTCACCGGGCGATGCGCAGGCACATCGCAACAACCGGCTTAACGCGGCGCACCGACCGAAGTCGCTGCCCTCAGGTCTGGTGTTCTGCGGCTGCTGCGGCGACCCATAGGGCGATGCCTTACGACCATTTGCTCAATCAGAGCGGAGGCCCTTCACCGAAGGCATACAATGCCTTCGAGCAAGCCGCTGGCCGCCCGCGCGAACAGGATGGTCGGCACCATCCTGGCCACCACCAGCGCGATCGCTGGGGCGCCCGTCTCGTCAGAAGTTCCATGGAGACCCGCGCCCCTGGAAGCACCGGCCCGGCCGGACTCCGCGCCGATCCGGCATCCGCGAGCGGCGACCAGTGTCTACAGCGGGCCATGCTGCGGGCATGCCGGCCGGGTCCCCGCATAGGAGTTGTCACAGCCCAGTCCGGTGGCCGCAGCGTCTCAAAAATTCGCGATTCTGATTTTTGCGATGCCCCGAACGTTACACAAGACGAGCCTCGCCGGACATTCGCAGCTTGCCCTCCTTGTCAGCGATCCAGAGTTGCGCCGTGCCGTCATCACAGAATTGTCCCTCGGCCCGAATGTTTTCACCGACGAAAACGGGCTGCACCGCGCGGAAGGAAAAGGCGGCGAGTGGCCGGGCCGGCATGGCGCGCAGCATCAGCGTGGCCAGCAACTGGCCCTGCACGACCAGGCCCTCATAGCCCTCGGTCCCGGTGGCATAGGGATGGTCGTAATGGATGCGATGCGCGTTGAAGGTGACGGCGGAAAAGCGGAACACCATCGCCTCGTCGGGGCAGGCCGGCTGGCTCCATTCCGCGCCGCCGGGTGCGGGCCGGGGCGCGGGCTTGGGTGCATCGGGGGCCGGGTCGTCGCGATAGACCAGGGTTTGCATTTCCTCGAGGCAGGCCGCGCCGTCCTGGGCAAGCGCGTAAAGGTTGCGGACCTTCACGAAGACCATGGTGCCGGTCTTGCCCTGCTTTTCCGTGACGTCGGCGATCTCGGCGGTCTTGCGCAGCCGCGCGCCCAGCGGCACCGGGCGCGCAAAGGTCATATCGCTGCCCGCCCACATCCGCCGGGGCAAGGCAACCGGCGGCAGGAAATCGCCGCGCTGCGGATGGCCGTCGCTGCCGATCCGCGCCTGCGGCACCATGGGGGTGAAATAGCACCAATGCGCCAGGGGCGGCAGCGTGGCGCCTTCGTCCGGCGGCGGCGCGTCCAGCAGCGCCTGCAACCCCTGGACGGGCCAGGCGTCGGCCCGTGCCTCGGCGGTTTCGGTCCGGCCCTTCCAGGCGGCGATATTGATCTGGTCCATGATCCTCTCTCCCTTGGGTTGCCTTGCGTTGTCCGGTCAGCCGGCCTCGGCCAGCGCCACGGTGCGCCGGGCCATCTCGGCGTGCAGCCGTTCCACCATCCGGCCGCGAAAGCGCACCACGCCCAGCCCGCGATTTTCCGGCAGCTCGAACAGGCCGGCGATGGCGCGCGCCCAGTCGAGTTCCTGCGCGTCGGGGCTGAAGGCGGCGTTGCAGGGCTCGACCTGCCGCGGGTGGATCAGCGTCTTGCCGTCGAAACCCATGTCGCGGCCCTGCCGGCATTCGGCGGCAAAGCCCTCGGCATCGTCGAGATCGTTGAACACCCCGTCCAGGATGTCGATGCCGCCCGCGCGCGCCGCGGCCAGGCAGGTGGCGAGCCAGGGCATATAGGCCGCCCTGCCCGGCAGCAGCCGCGCCCGCGTGTCCTTGGCCAGGTCGTTGGTGCCCATCACCACCGCGGCCAGGTTCGCCGCCCCCTCGGCCCGGACCCGGCAGATCGGCCCGGCCGCCAGCATCGCCGCCGGCGTCTCAAGCATCGCCCACAGCGCCACCGGGGCCGTGCCCAGCAGTGCCTGCACCGCGACCAGCATCTGGGGCGAGGAAACCTTGGGCACCAGGATCGCATCGGGCCCCGCGGCAAGGGCGGCGTGCAGGTCGTCGCGCCCCCAGGGTCCGTCCAGCGCATTGATGCGGATCACCCGCTCGCGCCGGCCAAAGCCGCCCGCCGCGACTGCGTCGGCCACCAAGGCGCGGGCCTCGGCCTTGGCCTCGGGGGCGACGGAATCCTCCAGGTCGAAGATCAGCGCATCGGCCGCGATCTCGCGGGCCTTTTCCAGCGCCCGCGCATTGGCGCCGGGCATGTAAAGCGCGCTGCGCCGCGGACGGAATTGCGGTTCCGGCATCTCTGTTCCCCTCCTTGCCGCGCCGCACCAGCGGGGGCGCGGCTGCCAAAGGACGCGCCGCGTCCTGGTTCGGGAACGGAGACTAGAAGGTAGTAGTTGCTTTAGCAACCACCTTTATGGCGCAATTCCATCAGTCCCGAATCCCGGTCTTGAGCCGAAAGGATTCGGCCTGGGCCGGGGTAAAGCAGGCCAGCCGCAGGTCGCGCAGATAGGGGCCGAAGGCGGCGTCGATCTGGTCGCCGAAGCGCAGAAAGATCTCGGCCATGTAGAAATCGTGCCGGACCAGCGATTCGGCCATGGTCACGATCGGCTCGTTGCGGGTATGCACCGCCACCACCTCTTCCAGGATCTGCGCCGTCACCATTTCGACATGGTCGGCGGCGATGGTGAACAGGTTGTCGGTCTTGCCCATCCGCACCCCGTTGCCTTCGTGGCGATAGACCTTGCAATTGGGGCCAAAGCGGAACTCGCTGACATCGGTGGCAAACAGCACCATCAGCATCTCGACCCCGCGCGCGGCGGCGGCGCGCAGGCTGTCGGTATGCCGGCGCAGGATTTCGTCGCTCGCCTTGACCATCAGCGATTCGCGGCTGGAATCGATCAGCGCCGCGATCTTGTCATGCACCTGGGCATCGCCGCGCAGGGTCCAGACATATTGGTCCTCGACCGGGCGGGCGACCTCTTCCAGGCGCGCGGTGATGGCGGCGCAAAGCGTGCTGGTGCGCCGCGCCACCGCATCCAGGAACTGGTCGGGCGGGGCGGCGACATAGCGGGCCGGGGCCTCGCTGACCGGCAGGACCGCGCCGCGCTGCACCAGGCTTTCCAGCGCGTTGTAGGTATTGGGTCGCGGCAGGTTGGCAGTCTTAGCGATCTCATAGGCGGTCGCCGGGCTGTCGCAGAGCAACTGGAAATAGACCCGCGCCTCGTATTCCGTCAGCCCCAGCTTGCGCAGGTCGGAAATCACATCCGCCGGGGCGGTGCTTACTGCTGCCACACGTGCCGTCACGGTTCACCTCGCTCTCTCGTTCTGCCCCGACCCTAGCGGGATCGGCGCGCGCCTGCCAGCCACCGGCCGGTTTGACGACAATGCAACTGCGGCATTCCGATGCTGCAATTGCAGCCGCCCCTGCCCCGCGCTATGTCGCCCGCAGATAGGAGTAGCAAATGAAACAACTAATGACGACCCTGGAAATCCTGGTCTCCATCCCGAGCTTCGCCGCCCGGCTGCACGAGGCCAAGCGCCAGTTGCACAAGGCCGGCATGAACCCGCAGGGCGACCTGGCCCGCCGCCGGGCCATGGCCCTGCTGCTTAAGGACGGCGCGGTCCCCGCTGCCGCCCGCGCCGGGCATCGGGAGGGGCTGCCCGACCCGGTCTGACAGGCGCCCTGCCCTCGGTGCCCAATTTGCGTAGTTGTTATTACAACTACTATATCGCCGTGTTAACATCCCCTCCGACCACAGCACTCTCGCGGCAGAGCGAAGGAGGAGACCGACGTGACGATGATCGACATCAAGACCGAGATCACGGGCAATATCTGGAAGATCGAGGCAAAGCCGGGCGACAGGCTCGACGAAGGCGATGCCATCATGATCCTGGAATCCATGAAGATGGAGATCCCCGTTTCGGCGCCCGAGCCCGGCACCCTGCGCGAGATCCTGTTCGAGGAAGGCGCCACCGTGACCGAGGGCACGGTCGTCGCCCGGATCGAGGCCTGAGCCGATGCGCAGGCTGCTTGTCGCCAATCGCGGCGAAATCGCCCGCCGGGTCATCCGCTCGGCCCGCAAGCTGGGGATCGAGACCGTCGCCATCCATTCCGAGGCGGATGCCGGCCTAATTAAACAACTTGAACCAGATGGTTCTGCACTTTTCAGAGCTGCGGCTTAGCTTCCGTTAGACGAACTTACGTGTTGTCTTCCGTATTCGCGGCGTCGGGGGCAGAGATAGGCCGGCCTCCCTCTTGCGCACCTAGTTCCCGGTGTCGCGGCAATCAATGCATGCAGAAAATGATGCCCAGTGATTGACGCATCGCATGAGGCAGCCTAAATATGTTTGTGACCACTCACTAACTAACGAGGTGCCCCGTGCGAAAGCCAGCGGAGCTTCGCAAGGCCGAGATCGTGGCCACCGTGCTCGACCTGGCCGACCGGATCGGGCCGGACCGGGTGACGACGGGGGCGGTCGCGTCGCAGATCGGCGTCACGCAGGCCGCGCTGTTCCGGCACTTCCCGACCAAGGCGGCACTCTGGCAGGCCGTTGCCGAGCATGTAGCCGAGGGGCTGGCAACGGCGTGGGAGGATGCATTGTGCCTCGGAGACACGCCGGTCGTCAGGTTGCGCGCCCTGATTTCCGCGCAATTCGCGCAGATCGACGCGACCCCCGCGCTGCCGATGCTGCTGTTCTCGCGCGAACTGAACGTCACCAACGCAAAGCTGCGCGCCACCTTTCACGGCAGGCTCACGACCTTCCACAGCCTTCTGGCGATGGAGGTCGGGGCCGGCCAGAAAACCGGCGCGTTGCGCGGCGACATCGCCGCAAACGATGCGGCGGCGCTGCTGACGTCGCTCGTGCAGGGCGTGGCGATCCGCTGGGCGCTCGGCACTCGCGATTTCGACTTGCGAGCCGAGGGGCTGCGCCTGTTCGACGCACAGTGCCGGCTTTTGGCTGCGGAAGGAGAATAGACGATGCGGCGCATTTGGCTGTCGAGTCTTCTTCTGGCGGCGGCTGTCGCTGCCGGCTTTCTGTTCTTCACCGAACGCCCGCTGACGGTGGTGGTCGTTCAGTCCGAACATGATGTGGACCTTCGCATCTACGGGCTCGGCACCGTCGAGGCGCGCATCCTCAGCCGCGTCGGCTTCGAGGTGGGCGCCGCCCTGACCTCGCTGGCCGCCGATGCAGGGGACAGCGTCACCAAGGGGCAGGAACTCGCCGTCCTTCACTCGGCCGAGCAGGAGGCGCGTGTCGCCCGCGCGGACGCAGCGGTGACGGCCAATGAGGCCAATCTTGCCAAGGCCACCGCAGCCGTGGTGCGCGCCCGTGCCGTTCTGGCCGAGCGCGAAGCGGCGAACCGCCGCCAGCAGGGGTTGGCGCAGCGCGATGTCGCCTCGGTCCAGCGCGCCGAGGAGGCGCAGCGCGACGATGATGTGGCCCGCGCCGATCTGGCGGTAGCCGAGGCCGATGTCGCGGTGATCCGGGCCCAGGGCATGGATGCGGCGGCAGCCCTGCGGCAGGAGGAAACCCTGCTGGCCCATCACCGCCTGATCGCGCCCTATAATGCGCTGGTCGTTGCCCGCCATGCCGAGGCGGGAACCGTGGTCAAGGCCGGCGATCCTGTCCTGACCCTGATCGACCCCGCGACCGTCTGGATTCAGGCCTATGTCGACGAGGAACGCGCCGGCCAGCTTGCCCTTGGCCAGCCCGGCACGATCCGCCTGCGCTCGCAGCCCGCGGCCGAGTTTCACGGCACCATTGCCCGCATCGGCATCGAAAGCGACCGGGTGAACGAGGAACGCCGCGTCTGGCTGACCTGCGCCGACTGTCCCGCGGAGATGTTTCTCGGTGAACAGGCCGAGGTGCGCATCCTGACCGGCACCCGCGCGACCGCGCTGATGGTACCCGAACTGGCGATCACCGGCTTCGACGGGCATCGCGGCACGGTCTGGACGGTTGTGGACGGACGCCTGACCCGCGCGGAACTGACCTTCGGCGCCCGCGACAATCGCGGTCGGGTCGAGGTCATCGGCGGCCTGCCCGAAGGAGCCATGATCGTCGCCCGGGTGCCGAAGGGCGCGGCCGAGGGCCGGCGCGCGCGCATTGGGGAGGCGCCATGAACCTCGCGCTCAAGGACATCCGCCACGGGCTGTTCCGCTTCGTGCTGACCTGTTTCGGGCTCGGGCTGCTGATGACGGTCGTGCTGGCGATGATCGGCATCTACAACGGCCTCGTCTCGGACGCGCTGGCAGTGGTGAAGGCGCCCGCCGCGGATGTCTGGGTGGTGGAGGCCGGAACCAAGGGCCCCTTCGCCGAAGCCTCCAGCATTCCCGCCGATACGCGCGATGCGGTGGCGCGGATGCCCGGCGTGGCCGAGGCCGGCGCGGTCAACTACCAGAACGTCGAGGCGCCGCATGGCGGGCGCACCCTGCGGCTCTATGTTGTCGGCTACGAGCCGGGTCGCCCGGGCGGGCCGCGGGCAATCGCCGAGGGGCGCGGCATTGGCGCCAGTCATTTCGAGATGGTGGCCGACCGCAAGACCGGCCTTTCGCCGGGGGAGACCATCCGGCTCGGGCGCGACCGCTTCACCGTGGTCGGGCTGGTGGAAGGCGCGATGAACTCGGGCGGCGATCCGGCGGTCTATGTCACCCTTGCCGACGCGATGGCGCTTCAGACCGAACTCGACCCGGCCGCCCAGCGGGTACAGGCCGCGCGCGGGGCTGTCTCCGTCAAGTCCGCCTCCGTCGCCGCGGTCATCGCCCGCATGGCACCGGGCGCCGACGTGGGCCTGCTGACCGCGACCGTGCGCCAGTGGAAGCACCTTGCCGCGATGACGCAAGGAGAACAGGAGGAATTGCTGCTGGCCTCCGTGGTCGACAAGGCGCGCCGCCAGATCGGGCTGTTCCTCGGCATCCTTCTGTCCGTCAGCGCCGTGGTGATCGCGCTCATCATCTACACGATGACGATGGAGAAGCTGAAGCAGATCGCCACGCTGAAGCTGATCGGCGCGCCCGACCGCACCATCGTCGCGCTGATCGTGCAGCAGGCGCTGATCCTCGGCGCCTCGGGCTGGGCGATCGGCCTGATATTGATCCTGACCGTCAAGGACTACTTCCCCCGCCGCGTGGTGCTGGAGCCGTTCAACGCCGTGGTGCTGGCCGGCATCATCGCTGCGGTCTGCCTGCTCTCCTCGGCGCTCGGCGTGCGGGCGGCGATGAAGGTCGATCCGGCCACCGCGCTCGGGAGCTGACATGGCGCTCGGCGACATCCTCATCGAGGTTTCGGGCGTCGCCAAGCATTTCGGCGAGGGCGAAACCCGCGTCGATGCCCTGCGCTCGGTTGATCTCACCGTGCGCGCCGGCGAGGTGATCGCGCTGCTCGGGCCGTCAGGTTCGGGCAAGACGACGCTGCTCAACATCATTGGCTGCATCCTCGCCCCATCGGCGGGACGGGTGGTGCTGGACGGCGAGCCGGTCTTCGACGGCAAATGGCTGCGGCGCGACCTGAGGCGTCTCAGGCTCGACAAGATCGGCTTCATCTTTCAGAGTCACAACCTACTGCCCTTCCTGACGGCGCAGGAAAATGTCGCGGTCGTGCTCGATCTTGCCGGTCTGCCCGCCGAGGAAGGCCGGACACGGGCGCGCGAACTGCTGGACTATCTGGAAGTCGGCCATCGCGCCACGGTCAAGCCGGCGCTGCTGTCGGGTGGCGAGGCCCAGCGTGTGGCGATCGCCCGCGCGCTGGCCAACCGCCCCCGCATCATCCTTGCCGACGAACCCACCGCAGCCCTCGACGGCGCCCGCGCCGGGCTGGTGATGGACCTCATGCGCAAGCTCGCGGTCGAGCAGGAAGCCTGCATCGTGACCGTCACCCATGACGAAAAGATCTTCGACCGTTTCGACCGCCTGATCCACCTGCGCGACGGCCATCTGGTCAGCACATGACGGGCAGGATTCAGGAGGCAGACATGACCACAAGACCCCGCACGCCGATCCTCGCCCTTGAAAAGGTATAACCAAGATGCAGCCGACATCCTATTCCAGAACCCAGATCGCCCTGCACTGGACGATTGCTGCCCTCGTTTTTTTCCAGATCCTCATGCATGACGGCATCGTCAAGGTATGGGACGGGCGGATGGAGGGCACGCTCCCGAACCAGCCGACAATCAATCCCCATGCCATTGCCGGCGCGCTGATCCTCGTTCTCGTTCTGTGGCGGCTGGTGCTGCGCCGTCGGCGCGGCGTCCCCGGCCTGCCGGAAGGCGAGCACCCGGCCCTGAAAGTTCTGGCCACGGGCATGCATGCGGCTCTCAACCTCCTGCTGATCCTGATGGCGCTTTCGGGAATGGCGGCGTGGATTTCCGGCGTCGAGGCGATCGGCGAAGCCCATTCCATCGCGCGGCTGGCGCTGGTTCCGCTGGTCCTCCTGCATATCCTCGCCGCACTTTACCATCATTTCTGGCTCAAGACCGATGTGCTGCGGCGCATGTTTGGCCGGACCTGAGGCGGGGTCCGTTCCGCGCGCCGCAACCCGCAACCCATGGCAGGCCGGGCCACGCCCGCCCGGCCGCTCCCCAAACCCCGAACTCCGGAGGCAGACATGACGAGAAGACCGCGCAGCCAGACCGTTGCCGCCGCCGTCGCGGTGATCTTCGGCCTGCTGACCATCGTTTCGGGCGGCAGGGCGCTGTTCGGCGGCGTCGATATGGGCGCAGTGGTGCCATTCGTGCTGTGGTTCAACTTCGTCGCGGGATTTGCCTATGTCCTGGCCGGGATCGGCCTGTTGCGCGGCGCAGGGTGGGCGCCGCTGCTGTCGCTGGCCATCGCCACGGCCACGGTGGCCGTCTTCGCCGCCTTCCTGTGGCATGTCGGTGCCGGCGGCGCATGGGAGGCACGCACCATGGGCGCGATGATCCTGCGCAGCGCCATCTGGATAGCCGTCGCGGCCTTTGCATTTCGGTGCCATAAGCCATCCGATTGATCCACTCACCCAGCCAGCGATGGCGGCTGCCAGCCGCGACCTCGCCAGCCAGGAACCTGACATGAAGCGATTTCCAACTATTGACCTGTCACTGACCCTTTCGCTCGTTACCGTGCTCGGCATGGCAATGGCGGCGGCCGGCAGGTGGCTACCAAGCGGAGCTTTCGACGCTCTGGAGCTGCCGGGACTGGTGCTGGTCTATCTGGCTGGCGGCCTGCCGACCGGCTGGCGCGCGCTGTCGGAGCTGTGGCGCGCGCGCGTGCTTGACATCGACCTGTTGATGATCGTCGCGGCAATCGCCGCCGCAATCGTCGGCGCCCCGTTCGAGGGTGCGGTGCTGCTGACGCTGTTCAGCATCTCGACCACGCTGGAGGAACGCGCGCTTGGCCGGGCCCGCCGCGCCATCGAGGCCTTGATGGCGCTGCGCCCCGAGACCGCCTTGCGCAAGACCGCGGGCGGCGATGTCGAGGAAGTTCCCGCCGAGGTGCTGACCGTCGGCGATGTAGTGGTGCTGCGCCCCGGCGCCCGGGTGCCCAGTGATGGCGTGGTCGTCACCGGGCGCGGCGGCATCGACGAGGCCAATATCACCGGCGAATCCATGCCCGTGTCGAAAGAGGCCGGTGCGCAGGTGTTCGAGGCCACGATCAACCTCGACGGCGTGCTGGAGGTCGAGGTCACGCGCAGCGTCAGCGACAGCACCATCGCCCGCATGATCCGTCTGGTGACCGAGGCACAGGCCGCCCGCGCGCCCTCCGAACGGTTCAGCGAATGGTTCGGCCAGCGCTACACGGTCGCGGTGCTGGCGGGTGCGGTGATCGCCTTTGCCACGTTCTGGTGGCTGGGCGGCGACTGGGAACTGGCGCTTTACCGCGCCGCCACGCTGCTGGTCGCCGCCAGCCCCTGCGCCATCGTCATTTCCGTCCCCGCCGCGATCCTGTCGGCCCTTTCGGCGGCGGCGCGGGGCGGTGTTCTGTTTAAGGGCGGCGGCGCGCTGGAGACGCTGGCCGAGGTCGATATCTTCGCCTTCGACAAGACCGGCACCCTGACCACCGGCCGCGCCGAGGTGACGGAAATCGTCGCGCTGGATGGCGACGAGGCCGGGTTCCTGTCGCTGCTGGCGGGGCTGGAGGCGCATTCCGAGCATCATATCGCGGCCGCGATCCGCCGTGAGGTCGCCAGCCGCGGGCTTGATCCGGCGCAGGTGGCCGATGTGAACGCCCGGCCAGGCATCGGCATCGAAGGGTCCGATGCACTTGGCCCGATTTGGGCGGGCAATGCCTATCTTGCCGAGGACATGAAGGCCGCAACGGATCACCCCGCGTTGCAGCCGCTGGCGGATGGCACCAATACGGTCGTCTATCTGGGTCGCGGCGCCACCGTGCTGGGCGCCGTCAGCGTGGCGGATGAGGCACGGGCCAGTTCCGCCGGGGCGATCGCGGCCCTGCGCGACAGTGGTGTCCGCCGCATCGTCATGATGACCGGGGATCGCAGGCCGGTGGCGCTGCGCATCGGCGCTAGCCTTGGGCTGGAACCGGACGAGATCCATGCCGGGATGCTGCCGCAGGACAAGGTGCGTGAAGTCGGCGAACTGGCCGCAACCGGCCGCATCGCCTTTGTCGGCGATGGCGTGAACGACGCCGCGGCGCTGGCCCGCGCCGATGTCGGCATCGCCATGGGCGCGGCCGGGTCCGAGGTGGCGCTTCAGGCCGCCGATGTGGCGCTGCTGTCCGAGGATATGGAGCGGCTTGCGGACGCGCACCGCCTGTCGCGCCGAACGTCAAGGGTGATCCGGCAGAACCTGACCTTCGCCATCGGCGCCATGGTGGTTCTGGTCATCGGCGGGCTGTTCTTCGATCTGCCGTTGCCGCTGGTGGTGATTGGTCATGAAGGCGGCACCGTGCTGGTGGTGCTGAACGGGCTGCGGTTGCTGTCGGACCCGATCCGCCGGCTGAAGGCGTCTGTTGCCGGACAGGCGCTGACGGGTGTCGCGCAGCCCACCTGACCCGTGGGGATGCGCTCACCCCCGAAAGGCGCGCAGATGCGGAAACGCGCCCTTTTCCAGATATGCTTCCTCCTCGGGCGTCGATCTGCGACCAAGGATGGCGTTGCGGTGCGGGTGGCGGCCAAAGCTGGCGATGATGCGGCGCACCTGCCCCGCTTGATCGACGAGCGAGGCATAGAGCGGCCGCAACGGCGTCGGCGCACGGGCGGCGATGTCGCGGCGCAGGGCGATCAGCCGGTCGATGCGGGCCAGATGGTCCGGCCCCTCGGCATGGCCCAAAGGCTGGGTGAAGGCGATCTGGAACCACGGCAGGCCAAGTGCCGCCCAGTCTCCTTTTTCCAACCCTTCCAGCGCCTGCGCCAGGGCCGCCGGGTCTTGCGCCCAGGCCCGCTTGCTGCCCCGCCACAGCGAGCGCGGGAACTGGTCCAGCACCACGATCAGCGCCAGCCGGCCCCTGGGCGTCCCGGCCCAATGATCCAGCGCCCTCGCCGCGCCGCGTTCGGTCAGCGGGCCAAAGCGCGCCGCAATCGCACCGTCCGCGCCGCCATGCATCCGCCAGCGCCACAGCTCGGCATGGCGGTCAGGGTCGATATCCAGCGCGCGGCCCTCGGGGAACCAGAAATCCAGAACCTCGCCGATCTGTCTGGCATCATTGCTATCGGTCATGTCATCCCCCATGAAAACGCCCCCGCGCCATGGACACGGGAGCGGAATTGTCGATGAGGCACAAGCGCCTAGGCGGTCGCGGGCACCGCTGCCTGCGCAGGCCGGCGTCCGCCGGGACCGCGCGGGACGCGCAGCAGGCGCATGGCGTTGGCGATCACCACCAGCACCGAAAGCTGGTGGATCAGCATGCCCTCGGCCATATGCACATCGCCGCTGAACACGCCAAACAGCAGCCCGGCCACGGTCAGCAGCGCAATGACGAGGTTCTGGCGCATATTGCTCAGCGTCGCGCGGGAAATCGCCATCGCCTCGGGCAGTTTCTCCAGATCGTCGGCCATCAGCGCAATGTCGGCGGTCTCGATCGCCACGTCCGAGCCCGCGGCCCCCATGGCGATCGAGGTATCAGCGGCAGCCAGCGCTGGGGCGTCGTTAATGCCGTCGCCGATCATGGCGACATGGCGGCCCTCGGCCTGAAAGCGGCGGATCAGGTCAAGCTTGTCCTCGGGCAGCAGCCCGGCATGAACCTCGTCGATGCCGATTTCCGCAGCGATGGCGTGGGCGGCCTGCGGCTGGTCGCCGGTCAGCATGGCGATGCGCCCGACCCCGATGTCGCGCAGCCGGGCAATTGCGCCCTTGGCCGAGGGGCGGGGCTGGTCGGACAGGCCAAAGATGCCCGCGATGCGCCCGTCCAGCGCCACGATGATCGGCGTGCGCCCGCGCCCCAAAACCCCGGACAGCGCGGTCTCGGCCTCGGGGTCGAACGCGATGCCCAGCCTGTCGAACAGCCGCCGGTTGCCGGCCGCGACCTGCCGGCCCGCGTGGTTCACCACAAGGCCCATGCCGGCCACTTCCTCGACCGCTTCCGGCGCGGGAATGTCACCCTCGGCACGACCAGCGGCCACGACGGGCCGACCCAAGGGGTGATCCGAGCCGGATTCGGCGATGGCGGTCCAGTGCAGCAACTCGGCGCGGTCCATACCCGCCAGCGGCAGCACCTCGACCAGACTCGGGCGGCCCTCGGTGAGCGTCCCGGTCTTGTCCAGCGCCAGCATGTCGATGCGGCCCGCGCTTTCCAGATGCTGCCCGCCCTTGATCAGGATCCCCGACCGCGCCGCCCGCCCGATACCGGCGACGATGGAGACCGGCGTCGAGATCACCAGCGCGCCGGGGCAGGCCACGACCAGCAGCGTCAGCGCGAGGCGAATGTCCTGCGTCACCGCCCAGGCACCCAGCGCCAGCACCATGATGCCGGGCGTATACCATTGCGCGAAACGCTCGATCATGCGCTGGCTGGGGGCGCGTTCCTCCTGCGCCTCTTCGACGCGGCGGATGATCCGGGCCAGCGTGGTATCGGCGCCGATGCCGGTGGCGCGGATGCGCAGCACTCCATTTTCCGCGATGGTGCCGGCATGGACGTGGGAGCCGGGGGCTTTCTCGGCCGGGATCGGCTCGCCGGTGATGGCGGCCTCGGACACGGCGGCGTTGCCGTCGATCACCTCGCCATCGACGGGGATGCGGTTTCCGGCGCGCACCAGCACGACCTCATTCGGCTGGACAGCACTGGCGGCGATCTCGACCGGCTGGCCGTCGCGGATCACGGTGGCGATCTCGGGCGCGGCCTTCAGCAGATCGGCCAGCGCGCCACGGGTCTGGCGGAGCGTCCGCGCCTCAAGCCAGGCGCCGAAGCTGAACAGGAACGTAACGGCGGCGGATTCCCAATATTCGCCGATGAACAGCGCGCCGATAGCCGCAACGGTCACCAGCAGTTCAATCGAGAAATGGCGAATGCGCAGCGCGTGGAACGCCCGCCAGGCGATGTCAGAGCCGGCGACAAAGGCCGCCGCCAGCATGGATGCCGCCCAGAGCCCGCGCAGGCCGAACCCGTAAAGGGCGATCAGGCCCAGCACGATCAGGCTGCCGCTGATGATGGTCAGCCACTTCCTGCGGCTGGCCGGCTGGCGAAGGATTGTCAGGATAGGGGTCAACATGCGGGGCCTCATGATGTGAAGGCCCGGCCGCGCGGGCAGGCACGGCCGGACTGGAAGGGATCGGTCAGAATGCGGCGGGGCGGGCCTCGTAGCCGGTGGATTTCACCACCGAGACAAGGGCCTCGACCGGGGCGGATGCGGGGTCATGCTCGACCTCGATGCGGCCGGTGTTGAAATGCACCTTGGCGGCGGTCACGCCGGGAGTTGCCGCCAGCGCCTTTTCGATCTTGGTGACGCAGGAGGGGCAGGAAAATTCGTCGCTGCGCAGGATGGTCTTGGTCATGGCTGGTTCCTTTCATGTCGCCGTCCGGTGGGGCGGTCATTGCTTGTGACCTCAAGATATGCTGTTCTTTCAGGATCAGGAGTGGCAATTTCGACAAGGGATCATTGCATGAATGCACAGGCGCAGGATTGGGACGATCTGCGGTTGTTTTTGGCCGTGGCGCGGGCGGGGTCGCTTTCAGGAGCGGCGCGCAGCCTTGGCGTTACCCATTCCACCGTCTTTCGCCGCATCGGCGCGTTCGAGGCGCGGTTGCGGGTGCGGCTGTTCGACCGGCTGCCCGGCGGCTATGCTCTGACCCAGGCTGGCGAGGAGATGCGCGATTCCGTCATCCGCATCGAGGAAGAAATCACCGCGCTGGCGCTGAAGGTTACCGGACAGGACCAGCGGCCCACTGGGACGATCCGCATCACCACGACCGACCTGCTGGCGGTGGGTGTGCTGCCCCGCCATGTCGCCGCCTTCCGCGCCGAATGGCCCGAGATCGAGATCGAGGTGGTGGTGGCGGATAGGGTGCTGGACCTGACCCGGCGCGAGGCGGACGTGGCCCTGCGCATCGGCAATCCGGGACAGGAGACGCTGATCGGGCGGCGGGTCGGGCGGTTGGCCTTTGCCGCCTATACCGCGGCGGACCGGCCGCTGGGCGATCCTGCCGAGGGTGACTGGATCGGATACGGCTCTGCGCATGGCCCGCTCAGCCGCAATCTGGCCCGCTGGTGGCCGGATGCGCGACAGGTTTACCGGACAAACTCGATCATCGCCGCCCATGCCGGTGCGAAGGCGGGGATCGGACTCGCTGCCTTGCCTTGCGTGATCGCTGATTGCGACCCCAGCCTGATCCGCGCCGCCGCGCTGCCCGAGGACTTCATGCTGGACCTGTGGTTGCTGATTCACGAGGATCTGCGCCAGACCGCGCGCATCCGCCTGTTTCTGGACTTCATGGCGACGGCCCTGACGGCCGATGCCGACCTGCTGGAGGGGCGCTGCCCGTGCAAGACAAGGCCGGCGCAGGCGTGACGCCCGCGCCGGCCCATGCCTGCGCCCATGGCGTCAGTCGATCATCTGCCAGCCCGGATGCTCGAAATGCTCGCCATAGGCGTTCAACGCCTGAACGATCGTCACCGCGCCAGTCTCGACCTCGCCGGCCTCCAATGCCGAGATGCCGGTCATCACCTCACCAAGGACGATATGGAACTGCTCGTCTACCTCGGGTTCCAGCACACAGTTCTCGACCATGAAATCAACCTGCTTCTGGACATCGGCAGCGACCCCATTCGCGGCATCGGCAGGCAGGGTGCCGTTGTGGATCGCATCCAGGTTCGCGGCCATGGTTCCGTGAATCGCGGTCATGCCGGTGATCATGTTCTGATCGCCCTGCCATTTGGCGCCATCGTTCAGCGTGATCTCGATAGCCCCCGCGCCATGGCTGTCATGTCCCTGGGATTGCGCGGCGGCAATGCCAGCTGACCCCAGCGCGAGGGCGAGAGCGACAGCGACGGTGGTGAAAGATTTTACAGTCCGCATAGTGATCTCCTGTATCTGCCAAGTGGTTCTGGCCGCGGCGGGCATCGACAGACGCCGCCGGGCTTGGGATAGACATAGGCTGTCCGTTTTCGCACGAGAATTGACGAAACCTGCAAAGACCTATTGCACGAATGGACAGACCTCAGGCACGAACCAGGCCCTCTCGGCCTGCCGCCGATACCATCGGGCTGTCGAACAGCGCCCCGACGGCATGGGGCCGGATGCCGTCTGCCTCGCGCATCAGAAACAGCGCATCGAGGGAAAGGTGTGCGGCGAGTTCGCCGCCAGCCTGCGGACCCAGCACCATCAGCGCGGTTGCCCAGGCATCAGCCTCGGCACAGCTGCCCGTGACGACCGTGACCGAGGCCGGCGACGACCGCAGCGGGCCGCCCGTCGCCGGGTCCATCGTATGCGACAGGCGCTGGCCCTGAACGGTGACATGATGCCGGTAATCGCCCGAGGTGGCGACGGCAGCATCTTGCAGCATCAGGACCGAATGGGGCGCGCGGCGTTCGGGATCGGGCGCCTCGACGGCGACGGTCCAGGGCATGCCGTCGGGCCGCAGCCCGGAGGCTCGCATCTCGCCGTCGATGCCAACAAGGAACCCGGTGATGCCGAAGCCCCGTAACATTTCGGCCAACCTGTCGACGCCGTAGCCCTTGGCGATGCCGTTCAGGTCGAGCGTGATGGGTGCATGTTTCCTGACCAACCCGGCCGCGCGGTCGATCTCCAGCACCTCATGCGCGGGCGGGCGCGTGGTTACCATGGCCCAGCGGATGGCTTCAGCGCTGGCTTCCTCGGGGCCAAAACCCCAGGCGCGCACCGCATCGCCCATGCCGATATCGAACGCACCGCCCGATGCCGCACAGATCCGCAGCCCGAGGTTCAGCACCTCGGCCAAGCCGGCAGGAACGGCCACCCAGGCGCCAGTGGGCGCCCGGTTCAGGCGCATCAGGTCGCTGTCGGGTTGCCATGTCGACATTGCGGCATCAACCTCCGCCACGGTCGCTTGCAGGGCAGCCTGCACCGGGGCGGGGTCCAGCCCGGCATCGGCGTGGAAACGCGCCGACCAGCGAGTGCCCATGGTCGGGCCGTTCAGCGCGTGGCGGCCCGGGTCAGTAGATATCTTCGGCATAGCGCCCCTCCGCTTTCAGCGCGAGCGGGGTAAGACCCGTCGGCGCGAGGATGTCGGTCAGCGCCTCGGCCACGCCCGAGGCCATGTCGCGCCCGCCGCAGACCATGATGCGCGCGCCTTCGTGTACCAGCCGGATCAGTTCAGCGCTCTCGGCCCGCAGCGCGTCCTGGACATGGCGCGGCTTTGCCCCGCGCGAGTTCGCGGTGGTCAATCGCGCCAGACGGCCATCGACCTGCCAGCCGGCCAGATCGTCGCGATACAGGAAATCGCTGTCGGGGTGGCGCATCCCGAAGGCCAGATGGATGGGCCGCTTGCGGCTGTTGCCCCGGATGAAGCCCGCAAGCGGGCCGATGCCAGTGCCGGCGCCGATCAGGATCAGCGGCGAGCGTCCTGCTGCGGCATGGAAAGCCGGATTGTGCCGGACGAAGGCGCGGATCGCCTGGCCCGGCTTCAGCGCCAGAAGCTGACCCGAGCAGAGGCCGCCGGGATGCTTGCGCACCACGATCTCGACGAACCCGTCGCGCCGTCCGGAGGCCAGCGAGTAGAAGCGCGGCAGATCCGCACCCTCGGGCAGAACGCCGAGGAGATCACCGGCCTGAAACCGGCCAAACCCCCGACCTGTCAGCCGTTGCAAAAACGTCGCCTCGGGTAGGGCAAAGCGCAGGATCGTGGTCGGCGCCTGCACCTCCGCCCCGTAATCACGGCGCGAGATCAGGGTGAGCCGCCCCGTCACGGGCGGGGTTGGCACATGTTCGAGCGTAAGCTCGATCCCCAGCGCCGCCCCCAGGGCGCGGCCCCAGCGGGCGAAATCCTGCGGCGACTGGCGATCGACCGTGTCGAAGGGCATCAATTGCGCCCAGCCTTTGGCAGCAGCCCGACTCCCGACTTCATCGGCGAACGCGCAGAACGCGGGAAAGCTGCGATCGCCGAAACCAAGCACGGCAAGCGGGGCCTCAGGGACAGATTCCAGCGCCGCGAGGCGTTCAATGAACCCCTTCGCCGTGGCGGGAGCCTGTCCCTCGCCCCAGGTGGCGGCGAGAATGACGAACCGTTCGGCCTGCGGATAGCGCGCCGGCTCGAAACCGGACATTGGCGCGACATGAACATGCTGGCCCGCCGTGGTCAGCGCATGTTGGAGCGTCGCAGCGAAACCCCAGGTGCTGCCGCCGTCCGAGCCCACCAGCAAGATGGTCGCAGCGCCGTTTGCAGGATGATTGCCATGGAGACGCGGTCTTGACCGCCGCCCCGCGAACCAGAGCACAAGACCACTCACCCCCATTGCCGGCACGCCGAGCGCCAGCACACCCAGCACGAGGCCGAGAGATGCGGCCCCCTGCCCGGTATGCAGCATGTAGATGGTTTCAGATATCTGTTCCCACATCGTCAGCTCGGCCCAGGCCAGAAGCTCACCCGTCCCCTGATCGAGATAGCCGGTGCCGCGATCCGTCTTCAGAGTGAAGGCGTCCGTGGCGTCGCCAGGATAGGGAAAGCTCAGCTCGCGCAACTCCGTGACAGCAATCACGGAGAGCGGCTCCATCGCAGCAAGCGAGACCCCAGTGCTTCCGCTGACCTCAGTCGGAAAGGTCGGCGGTGCGGCTCCATCCGGCAGAAGATCGAAGGTCGAGGCGGCCATCCACAGTGCAGTCGCTGAGGACAAAACCAGCCCCGCGACCGCCACGCGGGCGATCCCGGTATGGATGCGGCTCGACGCCGGCCCGCGCAAAGGGGCGAACCAGCGCCGCCAGCCGCCCATGCGCCGCGCGACCAGCATCGCGCCGGAGACCGACAGGATCAGCATCGCCACGGCGCCAATGGCCATGGCGATACGACCGGCATCGCCCAGGAACAGCGAACGGTGAAGGTTGGTCAACCAGCGTTTGACCGGATCGGGATCGGCGCTGGCGATGCCCTTGCCGGTCGCCGGGTCGATTACCGCCGCGCCGGGCGTGCCGTCGTCGAACCAGAACGCGGTGATCCGGCCCGACGGCGCGCGCCGGATCTGCTCCACCCCCGGATAGGCAGCCAGGATACGTCCTGCGAGATCGGCGACGGTCAGCCCGGCCTCGGCCTGCGGCGTGGAAAGCCGCTCGGCCGCGGGAAAGACCGAGAGCGCCGCGCCGCTCAACGCAAGGGCCATGACGAGAATGAGGGCCAGCAGACCCGGCCAGCGATGCAGCGTGCGGATCATGGCGTTGCCTCACATGTCGTAGCGGAGGCTGGCGACATACCTGCGGCCGGGCGCAGGCTTTCCCGCTCCTGCCGTCGTCAGCGGCACGGCGATGTCCTTCGGGCTGTCGCGCATGTCCTCGACGGCGGCGTCGACATGCAGCGTATAGCCCGCATCGAACAGCGCATCGGCAAGGTCGAGGGTGATTTCGAGTGACCGGCCTGCGCCGACACTGGCGCCGGTGATGCCGTCGACCTGCGCCAGGTCGCCGCCGGTGGCGCGATACCAGTCGCTGAGATGTTCGTAATACTTCGACTTGCCGCCGGCCATCCACAGGGTTCCGGCATACGCCCCCTGCGCATCCGTGACGTAGAGGACGAGATAGGCACCATCGCCACCGTACGTGTTCAGGGTGGTGGTGAGGGTAACCGGCCGGGCCATGGCAAGGCTGGGCGCCACCAAGGTCGAAGTCAGCGCGAGTGCTGCAAGGATGGATTTCACGACTCTGCTCTCTTCTGCCTGATATATCAGTTCACCCGCACAACGGGCGGGGTGCCGTTCTGGAACAGCGGATTGGAGGGGGGTGCCGACGGAGCGACGGTGGGTGCATTGCCGCGATCCCGCTCGGGGATCTGCTGGCCATCCCTGTGGCGCAATTTGACGACCTGCAACGTCGCGGGATCCAGTTTGGCCTTGATGCGACGGCCCTGGGCATCGCGTCCCTTGACCTCCCAGCAGCCGTCGTCCGCCTCGATCTTCTCAACATGCCAACCGAGGCCGGTTGCCGCCTGCATTACCGCTTCGCGTGGTTGCCAGGCCCCGTGCCCCACATGGCAGTCGTCACCTGCCATCGCCCCCGCCGCAGGCAATACCGCGAGAGCGGCTACGGCGATCAATAGAGTTTTCATGGTTCGAATGTCCTTTACGATCATCTCGGGGGCACTTTCCCGGCTATGGCCGAGGCGAACGCCCGTGTGGAAAGAGGTCCACCTCAATGATGAGGTGGACCCTTGCGGCCATCAGTTGCGCTTCTCGGGCTTGGTGCCGTCGCTCCAGCGTTTGACCTTGCCGTCGATCACCTCGAGCGTTCCGGGATCGACGGTCATCTTCAGGCTGTTGCCGCCCTGGTCGATGACGTTCAGTTCGTAGCAGCCGTCGTCGAGTTCCATTTTCGAGATGGTCCAACCGAACTCGTCGGTCACTTGAATGAGAGCGTCCCACGATTGCATGTTCTCGGTCGGCACGTTGCATTTCTCACCAGCGAACGCGGCCCCGGCGGGGATCGCGAGCGCCAATGCGGTGGCGGTCAGGATGGTTTTCATGGCTATGCTCCTCAGCCTTGGTTGCCTGATGAAACCAATCTGGAGGGGGCGGCTGACGTGATCCTGATCGCCGCGGAAAACCTGCGTCAGCTTCTCGTCAGCCTGCCGCGACGAACCGCAGCGATTACACAAAACAAACAGGCCCCGCCAAACAGGCGGGGCCCGAACAGCAGCGGGAATGCGTAACGATCAGGTCACGTCATTTGTGCCGGGAGGGCGCTTTCGGCCCGTGACCATGGCACGGGGCAGGTTCTCCCGATGGCGCCATGAGGTGACGGCCACACCCCCAACATGCAAGGCCACGAGAACCAAAGCCATGTTGGCCAGCATTTCATGCACCTCCTTCAAGGTCTTGTCCCCTCTGACTTCCCGGTTTCCGTGCTCGCCCGCAACCGTCACGGCCCGGGCTTCCTCGATCGATTGTTCGAGCAGCCAGCCGCTCAGCGCGGTGCCGGAAAGCGTGACCATGAGTGCCACGATCATCGCGGCGCCAGCCGGGTTGTGCCCGAGATGGCGTCGCTCGCGCCCGTGCAGCATGTCCCCGAGATAGGCCAGCGTCGCGGCGGGGCCACGCACGAATTGCGTGAAACGGGCATGGCGGCTGCCAACGAAACCCCAGATCAGGCGGAGGGCAAGCAACGCCGCCACCGCGTAACCGGCCGCCTCGTGAAGCGGCTGCACCTCGTCCGCCGCAAGCCATGCCACTGCAAAGGCGGCAACCAGACCCCAGTGAGAGCTGCGCACCAACGGATCCCAGACCAGCACCGTGCGCGTAGTATCGGCGACGTCCTGAATGGCGTCACCCTTCATCATCTCAGTCATGTTTGTGCTCTCTGCCCTCACGGGAGCGCCGATCATCTCCGTCCTTGTATTCGATCTCGATCACCTGAAGCGTGCCGGGATCGACCGTCACCTCGATGCGGCGTCCTTCCCGGTCTGTGCCTTTTATCTCGTAGCAGCCGTCGTCGATTTTTATGCGCCGCACCACCCATCCGTTTTCTTCCGCGAGCCGCACCACCGCGCTTCTTGGCTGCCAGTCTGCCAGCGGCACGGCACAGTCGTCGCCGGCAAGTGCAGCCCCGGACGGAAGGACCACGAGAAAGGTCAGAATTGTCAGCGATCTCTTCATGGACCACACTCCGTATAACGGCCACTGGATGACATTCTGCGCCGCGAACCTGACGGGATGCTGAAGCCCGGGGCGTCCCGCCATCAGCTTTGCGTCAGCCCGGGTCGCCATAATGGCCAGAGGCAAATGAGTAGGAAGATCATGCGGATCCTGCTGATCGAGGATGATACCGTTCTGGGTGCCGCCGTGCGGGACCAGATCGCTGCGGGTGGCCAGTCGGTGGATTGGGTCACGCGCCTGGACGCGGCCGGCGATGCGATGGCCGGCACCGGCTATGATCTTGTATTGCTGGACCTCATGCTGCCCGACGGACGCGGCATCACCTTCCTTCGGTCGCTGCGCACCAGCGGCGACGTGACGCCGGTGATCATCCTGACAGCGCTGGACCAGATTTCGGACCGGATCGAAGGCTTGAACGCCGGCGCCGACGATTATCTGGTGAAGCCCTTCGATCTGGCCGAGCTTTCCGCGCGCATCGGCTCGGTCGCGCGGCGCTATAGCGGCAATCCCAACCCGATCATCGTCCACGGCACGCTTGCCGTCGACCTTGCCTCGCGCAGCATCCGCCGCGACGGCCGGCCGGTGCAGCTCACCGCACGTGAATGGGCACTGTTCGAGGCGTTCCTCACCCGCCCGGGGCATCTTCTGTCCAAGGCACAGCTTGAGGAAAAGCTTTATGCCTTCGATACGGAGGTGGAAAGCAACACCATCGAGGTCCATGTCAGCCGGCTGCGCAAGAAGCTGGGCGCCGAGGTGATCGAGACCGAGCGCGGGTTGGGCTACCGGCTAGGTTCGCCATGACGATGCCACGCAGCCTTCAGATGCGGTTGGGGGTGTCGCTGGGTATCCTTCTGACGCTTCTGTGGATCGCGGCCGCCGCCGTCACGGCGGTCATGCTGCGGCACGAGATGGACAGGATCTTCGACTCGTCGCTACAGGAGGCGGCGCAGCGCCTGCTGCCGCTGGCCGCTGTCGAGATCGTCGGACGTGAGGAGGAAGGTGTGACACAACACCTTGCCGACCTGCGCGACCACGACGAATTCCTCACCTATATCGTGCGCGATGACGAAGGGCGAATTCTTCTGCAATCGCATGAGGCCGATCCCGCCATCTTCCCTGAATGGGACGGGCCGGGCTTTCGCACGACCGCAACCCATCGCCTGTATGGCGAGGACGCCCTGCAAGGCACGATCCGCCTCACGGTCGCCGAGCCGCTTGCCCATCGCGCGGCGGCGGCACGCGATGTCTGGGCGGGCCTGGGGTTGCCGTTGCTGGTATTCATCCCTGCCGCACTGTTGGCGATCGTATTGACTGTCCGCTCGGGTCTGGCCCCGTTGCGCCGCTACCGCGACCGGCTGGCCGCGCGTTCGCCGCGCGACCTCGCCCCCGTCGCCTGCGACGATCTTCCCGTCGAGGCCGCCCCGGTGGGGGCGGCGATCAATGTGCTTCTGGCGCAACTCAAATCCACATTCGAGGCCGAACGCACCTTCGCCGCCAACGCAGCGCATGAATTGCGAACACCGCTGGCAGGCGCAATCGCGCAGGCCCAGCGGATACAGGTAGAAACGAAAGATACCGGTGCCGGCCACAGGGCCGCCGAGGTCGAGGCTTCTCTGAAGCGGCTGGCCCGGATCGCGGAACGGCTTCTGCAACTGGCCCGAGCAGAAGGCGGGCGGTTACGGCTCGATCACCTATCCGATCTTCGCATCACTGCCCGTCTGGTCGTGGACGATATCGAGAGGACAGCACCGAACCGGATCGCGCTCGCCCTGCCGGAGCACCCGGTAATGTCCGACCTCGACCCCGATGCGTTTGGCATCATCGGCCGCAACCTCATTGAGAACGCCCTGCGGCACGGCGCATCCGACAAACCGATCGAGGTCAGCCTCAGTGAGGACGGCACGTTCCGCGTCGCCAATGACGGCCCCGTCGTGCCCGCCGAGGCGCTTGGCCGGCTGACCCGTCGTTTCGAGAGGGGGGCAGCCAAAACGGAAGGCAGCGGGCTTGGCCTTGCCATCGTCGCTGGCATTGCGGACCGGATTTCGTCAAAGCTCACCTTGCAATCGCCGAGGCCGGGAAGCTCATCCGGCTTTGAGGCGATCGTGGTTCTGCCGATAGCTTCACGGACGCTGAGCGAAGCTGCCAGCGCCCGATAGTCGCAACCATCGGACCGACCTTTGGCCGGCCGTTCGCGGCCCGGCTGGATGCTTGCCTAACATGACTGAGGTGCCTTGGTGAGTTGAGAATGAGGTTGCCTGGAGGGTTGATACTAGTGAGTGATTACTTCTATTATGTGTCGATATGATTTTTGACCTCACGAAAGGTGCCGTGATACATTATGCGTGTTCGGATCCTCCTGCTGGTCCTTCTCGTGACACCTTGGCTGGGCGCTGGGTGCGCATCTCGACCAGGTGAGAGTGTCCTTGTGCCGGGTCCAAGTCTGCCGGGAGCAGATGTCGTGACCCTGTATGCAGCAACCAACCGGTTGCGACAGGAATCCCCCGACGATCCTGCATCTGGTTTCAGTGATGCGCGAGCCACGACCTTCTCGGCGGCACGCTTTTCCATCTCGATCCCGCCCACGCACAAGGCCGGCAACATCGAATGGCCGGGGCGGCATCCGGATCCACTGGTCGCCATGACCGTCGCCGCCAGACAGGACATGCCGCTGTCGGCCCTCATCGATGACGTTGCATCTGGACCGGAACGTGCAGACGTGAGGGTTTTCGTGCATGGCTACAACACCAGTTTTCAGGAGGGCCTGTTTCGCCTGGCGCAGATTACCCATGACAGCGGCGGAGAGGGTGCGGCTATTCTGTTCTCTTGGCCATCAAATGCGGCCATGATGGGATATGCCGCCGATCGTGAGGCCGCAACCTACTCGCGTGATCACCTGACAGGACTGCTGGCAACGCTAGCTCGAGACAGACGGATCGGCCAGATCACCGTGTTGGGTCACTCAATGGGCGGGTGGTTGGTAATGGAGGCACTTCGCCAGTTGCGATTGACTGGGGATGATCCCATTCTTCGCCGGCTACAGGTCGTTCTGGCCGCACCGGATATTGATGTCGACGTATTTCGGGCGCAACTCAGCGTAATAGGACCACTGGATCCACCCTTGACTGTACTCGTCGCCCCCGACGATCGAGCGTTACAGATCTCGGCAAGGCTGAACGCCGGAAAACCGCGGGTTGGGGCGTTGAATGTAGGGGATCCACGGGTTACCGCTGCCACCGTATCGTCTGGCGTCGCCCTCATTGATGTTGGCGATATCCGACCTCCGGATGCTCAGGGACACAGCCGATATGCAATGCTTGCCGCGCTCTATCCAGGCATGCGTCAACGACCAGGTCAGGCGATATCGGATGCTGGCGCATTTGTTATGGAGCGGACCGGGGCGGCTGCGGCGAGTCCCTTCATCCTGATCGCCGGAGGGATCCCGGAAAACTGATGTCTACGATCACCTGAACAGACCGGCTTTGCGAGGTGGTTGCCCTTACTTCAAAAAGCAAGTAATAGTTTACTTCTATAAAGGTGGAGTGCGATCATGACTGATTCGCCTGAGGCAGTCGCCACCGCAAGAGCAGGCGATAGTGAGTCACATGGTACCGACCCGCTCGATCAGCTGGCGCATATGACACTTGCTCGCGCCACCCGCGGGCTGTCGCCCGCCGCCGCGCAACTCGCCTGGCATGACTGGGCGCTTCATCTGGCAATCTCGCCGGGCAAGCGGCGAAAATTGCTTGAAGAAGCCTTCGACGGGCACCGGCGGTTTCTAAACTATGTCTTGCGTTCGGCCGCCAACCCCAACTGTCCCAACTGCGTTGAGCCCTTGGAACAGGACCGCCGTTTCGAAGGCGACGCCTGGCAAAAATGGCCCTTCAACGTCATCCATCAGGGCTTCCTGCTGCAACAGGAATGGTGGCAATCCGTCACGTCCGGGGTGCGGGGCGTCTCGGGCCAGCATGAGGACATGGTGTCCTTTGCCGCCCGGCAATGGTTGGACATGTTGTCGCCGGTCAATTTTTTCTGGACCAACCCCGAGGTGCTGCAAAAGACCGCCGAGACCGGTGGCGCCAATCTGTGGCGGGGCTCGATGAACTGGTTGGAGGATCTGGGACGGATCCTTGCCGACGCGCCACCCGCGGGCAGCGAGGATTTCATTGTCGGCAAGAATGTGGGGGTGACGCCGGGCAAGGTCGTCTTCCGAAACCATCTGATCGAACTAATCCAATATGCGCCCGCCACCCCCAGGGTATACGCCGCGCCGGTGCTGATCGTGCCATCGTGGATCATGAAATACTATATCCTCGACCTGTCACCACATAATTCGATGGTGCGTTGGCTGGTCGATCAGGGGCATACCGTTTTCATGGTCTCGTGGCGAAATCCCGGATCGGATGATCGCGATCTGGGGATGGAGGATTATCGCCAACTTGGGGTGATGGCGGCACTGGATGTGGTGGGCGCCATCGTGCCTGAGCGCCAGGTGAACGCGGTCGGCTATTGCCTTGGCGGCACGCTGCTGGCTATTGCCGCGGCCGCCATGGCGCGTGACGGAGATGAGCGGCTGCGCAGCATGTCCCTCTTGGCGGCTGAAATCGACTTCCGCGAGCCGGGCGAATTGTCACTGTTCATCGGCGAAAGCCAGCTTGCTTTTCTTGAATCGATCATGGCCGATAAAGGCTATCTGGACGGCTGGCAGATGGCGGGCGCGTTCCAGTTGCTCAATTCACAGGATTTGATCTGGTCACGACGAACGAAGGAGTATCTGCTGGGCGAACGGCGAGAACTGTTTGACCTGATGGCCTGGAACAGCGATACCACACGCATGCCGGCGCGGATGCACAGCGAATATCTGCGCAAGCTCTATCTGGATAACGACTTTGCCGACGGGCGCTATTTGGTCGACGGCATTCCGGCGGTCCCGAGCGACATCCACCTGCCGGTCTTTGCCGTAGGCACGGTGCGCGACCACGTGGCGCCGTGGAAAACCGTTTACAAGGTCCATCGACTGATCGGTGGCGCCGACGTCACCTTTGCCCTGACCAGCGGCGGCCACAATGCCGGTGTAGTCAGCGAGCCGGGGCGCGCCAATCGCAGCTTCCAGATCGCGACGCGCAAACATGGCCAGCGCTTTACCGATCCCGACAAGTGGCGCGAGGAAATCCCGGTGCAACAAGGCTCATGGTGGCCGGCTTGGGGCGATTGGCTTGCCACGCGCTCGTCCGAGGAGCAGGTCGCCCCGCCGTCGATGGGGGCCACAAAAGCTGGCCTTGCGCCGCTGGGGGATGCTCCCGGCACCTACGTGCTGGAGAGATGATCGCAGTGGTTCAGGAAAAGCGACAGATCAAAGCGGGCGTCAGGCAACAGGCAAAGCCCCTATCCCACCGTAAGGAGTCTGCAATGGAGATCGATATGCACCCTCTTAACCTGAATAAGGCAAATTTAGAGCTGATGCTTCGTATTCTGAACCTGTCACAAGATTTCCGCCATCGCGGGCTTGAGGCCGCATGCCGCTATCACGAGGATGTCATCGCAAAGACCAGGGCAGAGGTCGGCCGAGTCTCGCAGCAATGCGAACCCGAAACTTCCTTCAGCTTGCCGACAGATATTTTCATGCAGTTGGCTGGAGCCAGCATGAGCGGGGTCCTGGCCATGGGGGCACCACTGGTTGCGGCGCAGACTGCCTATGCTCAAGGCCTGCAAAAGGCGATCCAGGAATGGCAAGCTGCGGTCGTGCAACGCGCGTTGCCGGGTTCCTGAGTTGTAATGTTGGCAGTCCGACGGCCGGGGGTATGACTCGGTCCTATGCGCATCTCAGGTGGTCCATGATGCAGGCCATGAGGATTGCAAATCAATGACAGAGCGCCGCTCATGAAGTGCAGCTTGATCAGCAGGCTGAGACGCTCCATCCAGCATGTTGTCGATGTCGATTTCCGCAGGGTCAGGCTGTTCGAGCAGCTTTCGACCGCGGTTTGACCAGCAAGGCGACGGCGGCCCAGAAACTCAGGCGCAGGATCATTGCGCCCAGTGTTCGCGTCTCCCATGCACCGCCCAGCAGGACGTAGAAAATGAAATAGCCAAACAGCACCAGCAGCACTACAGCCAGTCCACGAGCAAGAAACAACCCACTAGGCCGGGCCATAACTATGCCCGTCCCGGCTAGATCATAGAAAAAACCAGACAAGAAATTAACCTACAGCACGAGCGGTACAAAATTGCCGGTTGCTGCGGTTGCAGATCTGCTACCAAGCAGAACGCTGCCGCCTTCTGCAACAGTAGCTAACCCGAAGACGATGGCGAGACCGCCGAATATCCAGTTGCGTATCATACTTTATATCCTGCTGGCCGTTGGTTCTTCCTGTCGTCCGAAACGTGGGTTCAGTTGTTCAACTGCAACACCATGCCGTCAGAGTTGCGAAACCGCCCACCACCGAGGTTCTCAAAGCTATGGCATGAGGTTCCGGGATTTGGCCCGCCCCTCACGGTCATGCACAGCCGATCGCCATCGCGCTCCCAACTACCCGTTCCGGAAAAGAATGGGGCGCGGATCGTGACTGTGCCGCTGACATCATAGCGCAAATGGACCCTGGCCCCCATGCGCCGCGCGACCAGATCCTTATCGACGATCTGCTCCGCAATCTCGGCGGCACTCATGACCTCGGCCTGCGCGGGGTGTGCCACAACCGTCAGGCTTAAAGCGGCGATGAGGATGAGGGCATTTGGTGTGACGTAACATTGTGAGGTCTCCGATTGATCCCCACCCTCGAATTTGACTCTCGCCGGCATCGCGCATCTCCACATTCAAGAATCAAGCGATCAATTACTTCTATTCATTTATCATGCGAATCCTGGATGGCGAATGGTTATTTCACCAGATTTTCCCATTGACGAGTCATCTACAAACTCATAGGAAGTGAACACATACTTTTCATCAAACACGCTTATCCGAGGGCATATCATGCGTGCAAAATATCTGCCCGCCGAGCAGCGCCGCGCCGAGGCGGTCGAGGCGGTCGTGGAACTGGCAGCGCACGCCAATCCGGAAACCATCACCACCACCGAGGTTGCCGCACATATGCGCATGACGCAGGGGGCGCTGTTCAAGCACTTCCCGAACAAGGAAGCGCTCTGGCTGGGGACGATGGAGTGGGTGGCCGACCGGCTGCTGGCGCGCATCGATCGGCTGGCGGGCGCGCAGGCCGAACCCATGGCCGCCCTCGAGGCAATGTTTCTGGGCCATGTCGACTTCATCGCCGAACATCCCGGTGTGCCGCGGATGATCTTCGGTCAGCTTCAGCGCAACAGTGATACGGCGGCGAAGCGGATGGCGCGCGTGCTGCTTGAAAACTACGCCACGCGGCTGCACCGCATCCTGTCGGCGGGCGTGGCAGAAGGCGCGCTGAGCCGGGAGCTGGATATCGAGGCCGCAGCCACGCTTTATTTGGGCATGATCCAGGGTCTTGTCGTGCAGCTTTTGTTGCATGGCGACGTGACCCGGATGCGCGCCGATGCGTTGCGAGTTTTCGTAATCTATCGCACGGGCGTCCTGGGTAGCGCCAACCCACCGACCGGTAACGCCGACGACTGCAACGAGGTCACATCATGACCCGCCGTGTTTCCATGATCATCCTCGCCATTGCGCTGGCCGGGCTGATGGGCTTTGGCGCTTGGACGGTGCTGTTGAAACCCTCCGACCTGCCACCGGATGGATTTTCGCGCGGCAACGGCCGCATCGAGGCCGATCTGATCGACATTTCGCCGCGACTGGCGGGGCGCATCGCGGAAATCCGCGTGCGCGAGGGAGACCGGGTCAGCAAAGGCGACGTGCTGGTGGTGATGGATACGGCAGAACTGCGCGCACAACTGGCCCGCGCCGAGGCAGCCGTGGAGAGCGCCCATGCCGCCGTCGGGGTAGCCTCAGCTCAAGTGGACGAGGCCGAGGCGCGGCTGGCGCTGGCAGAGAGCGAGGCGACCCGCACCGAGCGGTTGGCCAGCCGCGATATTACCTCGCAAGCCAATCTGGACATCAAGCGCACCGAGGTCAGTGTCGCCGAAGCCGGACTTGCGGCGGCCCATGCAACGCTTCGTTCACGGGAACGCAGTGTCGATGCCGAGGCCGCAGCCCGCGACGAGATCGCGGCCAGGATCGCAGATGCCACGCTGCATGCTGAGGGAGCGGGACGGGTGCTTTACCGGCTGGCCCAGCCGGGCGAGATCATCGGCGCCGGCGGCAATATCCTGACGCTGGCCAGTCTCGAAGATGTCTATATGGAATTTTTCCTGCCCGCTGCTGACGCACCAAGGGTGGTAATCGGTGACGAGGCGCGGATCGTGGCCGACATCATGCCTGATCGCGCGATGCCGGCGCAGGTGATGTTCGTCTCGCCGCAGGCCCAGTTCACCCCCAAACAGGTCGAGACCCTGACCGAGCGCGAAAACCTGATGTTTCGTATCCGGGTGCGGGTGCCGCCTGAACTGGTCGAGGCGCGCGCAGATCAGGTCAAGACCGGCGTGCGCGGCGTGGTCTGGGTGCGGTTGGCCGATCCGGATGGCCACCTGCCAAGCTGGCCCGTCGGCCTGACGCCACCGTTGATCGACCTGCCCGCGACAGCCGGCGCAGACACGCCATGACAACGCCCGAACCCGTCGCCCGGCTGGAGGGTGTTACGCATCGCTATGGCAAGGTGCTGGCGCTTGCGGATGTCTCGCTTGACCTGCCCGCCGGGCGGATGGTCGGGCTGATCGGCCCCGACGGGGTCGGCAAATCGACGCTGATGGGGCTCGTTGCTGGCGCCAAGCGCCTTCAGGAGGGCGGCATCACCTGCCTTGGTGGCGCCATGGGCAGCGCGCGCCACCGCAACGCGGTCGGCAACCGATTGGCCTTCATGCCGCAGGGCTTGGGCAAGAACCTCTACCACGATCTTTCGGTGCGCGAGAATCTGGAGTTCTTCGGCAAGCTGTTCGGCCTCGGCCGGGCCGATCGGTCGGCAAGGATCGCGCGCCTGACGCGGGCGACCGGGCTGTTTCCTTTTCTCGAGCGACCCGCCGGCAAACTCTCAGGGGGGATGAAGCAGAAGACAGGGCTTTGCGCGGCGCTGATCCATGACCCGGACTTCCTGTTGCTGGACGAGCCGACAACCGGCGTCGATCCGCTGTCGCGCCGCCAGTTCTGGGATCTGATCGAAGCCATTCGCAGGGACCGTCCGCAAATGAGCGTGCTGGTCTCGACCGCCTATATGGAGGAAGCGGCGCTTTTCGATCACCTGGTGGCGATGAACGACGGTCATGTTCTGGCAGAAGGCTCGCCACAGGCGCTGATGGGGCGGACCGGCACCGTATCGGTTGGGGATGCCTATGTCAGCCTGCTGCGGCGCACGGGCGGGCCGGATGACGGCGCAGCAGATACGCCGGTGATCTCGCCCGCGACACCCTCTCCCTCACCGGATGGAGACATCGCTATCAAGGCGCGGGGCCTGACCCGACGTTTCGGCGATTTCACCGCTGTCGACAACGTCAGCTTCGACATTCCACGCGGCGAGATTTTCGGCTTTCTCGGCTCGAACGGCTGCGGCAAGACCACGACCATGAAGATGCTGACCGGCCTCTTGCCACCCAGCGAGGGCGAGGCCTGGATCTTCGGCCGCCCCATCGCCGAGCAGGGCATGGATGCCCGCGCCCGCGTCGGTTTCATGACACAGGCGTTTTCGCTTTATGGCGAACTCAGCGTGCACGAGAACCTGGTCCTGCACGCGCGACTGTTCCATCTGCCCCGCGAACTGGCGCGCACCCGCATTGATGATCTGGTCGCCCGCTTCGGTCTGACGGATTACCTTGACCAGCCTGCGGGCGGCTTGCCGCTGGGCTTGCGGCAACGGCTGTCGCTGGCGGTTGCCGTCATCCATTCGCCGGAAATCCTGATCCTGGACGAGCCGACCTCGGGCGTGGATCCGCAGGCCCGCGATGATTTCTGGCAATTGCTGATGGAGCTGTCGCGCAAGGATCGGGTGACGATTTTCATTTCGACCCATTTCATGGATGAGGCGCTGCGTTGTGACCGCATGTCGCTGATGCATGCCGGCCGTGTCCTCATCACTGACACGCCGCAGGGCATCGTCGCACAAAGCGGCACAGCCGATCTGGAACAGGCCTTCATCCACTATATTTCCGCTGCCATCCCGCCCGAGGCGCCGGTGGCCGAGGGGCTGGCAAGCGAGCCGGCCCCGCCTGTCGATGCCACCGGCTTCAGCCTCAGCCGGATGCTGGCCTATACCGCGCGCGAGGCAATGCAGGTGCGACGCGACCCGGTGCGGCTGGTCTTTGCCTTCCTCGGCTCGGCGGTGCTGCTGTTGATCATGTCCTTCGGCATCTCGCAGGACGTGCGCAACATCCCCTTCGCGGTGCTGGACCATGACCGCAGCCCGGAAAGTCGCGCCTGGCTGTCAGCCTTCGAGGATTCGGGCTGGTTCATCCGCCATGCCGATCTGCACGACGTGGACGCGCTGCGCGAGCGCCTTGCCAGCGGCGAGCTGACACTGGCGGTCGAGATTCCACCGGATTTCGGTGCCGACCTGCGCGCAGGCCATGGGACCAGCATTGCCGCCACCATCGACGGCACCGACACCAGTCGCGCGGGCACCGTGGAAAGCTATGTGACCGGCGCCAACCAGATGGCAGCAGCGACCTTGCCGACAGGCCCGGCCTTGGTGACGCCAGCCGTGCAGATGGAGCCGCGCTTTCGCTACAATTCGGCGATGGAGAGCTTGCCGGCCATCGGCCCGACCATCCCACCGATGCTGCTCTTGCTGTTTCCGGCGATCCTGATGGCGGTCAGCGTGGCACGGGAAAAGGAAATCGGCACCATCACCAATTTCTATGTCACGCCGACCGGGAGGGCCGAGTTCCTGATCGGCAAGCAACTGGTCTATGTCGGTATCACGCTGATGAACTTTGCCATTCTGACTGTGCTCGTGGTGGTGGTGCTGGGGGTGCCGCTGAAAGGCAGTCCAATGGTGCTGGTCCTGGCCACGCTGGTCTATGCGCTGGCGGCGACCGGCTGGGGACTGATGATCTCGATGATCGCGGCCACACAGGTGACGGCAGCCTTCGCTGCCGCAGTTCTGTCGGTCATGCCAACGATGCAGTTCTCCGGCATGATGGTGCCAGTCTCTTCGCTTGAAGGGCCGGCACAGACCATTGGTTACCTATGGCCGACCACATGGTACATGATGGTCAGTGTCGGCAGCTTCACCAAGGGTATGGGCCTTGCCGACCTGGGCGATGCGCTGTGGCGACTGGCGCTGTTCGGACCAGCGTTCACCGCCATCGCCATCCTGTTGCTGCGCAAACAGGAGCGGTAAGATGCGCGCCATCCTCAACATCTTCTGGCTAATCGGCAAAGAGATCAAGAGCACTCTCGGCGATCCGGTCATGGTGGGGCTGATCCTGTGGTCGTTCTTTTTCGCTGTGATGATGGAGGCGCGTGGCGCGGGCGACACCGTGCACAATGCCTCCATTGCCATTGTTGACGAGGATAACTCGCCACTCAGCCGCCAGATTGCCAGTGCCCTGATGCCGCCCTGGTTCCAGCCCCCCCTCTACATGACCGCCAATCAGGCGGCGGCGGCGATGGACCGGGGCGACGTGATGTTCACGCTGAATTTCCCGCCCGATTTCGGTTCTGACGCCATCGCTGGCCGCGCGCCGGTGGCGCAGTTGCTGGCGGACGCAACCGCCGTCTCGCAGGCGCAGCTTGGCAGCGATTACCTTCGCAATATCGTAGCTGACGAATCGCGCGTCTTTCTGACCGGCCGATCCGACGCGCCCGTACCTGATCTGGATCTTGAACTGCGCCGCGCCTTCAACCCAAACGGCAATCCGGTCTGGTTCAAGACGCTTTCATCGCTGCTCAATCAGCTGTCGTTGCTGACCATCGTTCTGACCGGCGCCGCAATGCTACGCGAGCGTGAGCACGGCACCATCGAGCATCTGATGGTGATGCCGCTCTCGCCGGTCGAGGTGGCACTGTCCAAGGTGCTGGCGGTTATGCTTATCGTATTGGTGGCCTTTGTCGGCTCGCTGCTGGTGGTGGTGCAGGGCATCCTCGGCGTGCCGGTGGCGGGGTCGATGCCACTTCTGGTCATGGGGGCGGCGGTCTATCTGTGGGCAGCGGCGGCGATCGGAATGCTGCTTGGCACGCTGGCGCGTTCCATGGCGCAGTTTGCGCTCCTGATCGTGATGACCATCATCCCCATCATCATGCTGTCAGGCGGCTTCAGCGCCATCGAGAGCCAGCCCGACGCCGTGCGGCGCCTGACCATGCTGCTGCCTTCGCGCCACTTCCTCGCCTTCGCTAAGGCGGTTGCCTTCCGTGGTGCCGGATTGGCGGCGGTCTGGATGCAGCTTGCGCTGATGATCAGTCTCGGCGCCGCCTTCTTCGCGGCCAGTCTGGTGCTGTTTCGCCGCTCAATGAACGTGACGGGGTGAGCTTGAGGTTTTTTATGCCCATGTTCGCGGCCGGTGCGTTCGGCATGAAGGTGTCTGGGGTGGCCCGCCATGTAAGCGACTTCGAGGACGACCTTTTGGAACCACGCTCGGGGCTTATGTCCGATATCAGCGCAATGACGCAATCTTTGCCGCCATGGCTTATGAGGGACGGCATCTTCGGCCTTGAGTTCCGGACGGCGTTTTGATGACTGGTTTGGCCGTTTATGGTAGCCGCAGCGCCGGCCTCGACGTTCCTAGGCATGGCAGGGTGCCAGCATGACGGAAGACGTGGTCAGGCAACGTGATGTCATCGAGCTTCGGCGGCGGGCTGGCTCGTTTCGCGGGCCAGCACCTCGGCATAGGCAACAAGATCGCGGTGAAGCGGTGCGGGCAGTTCCACGGTGATCTTGACGGGCTTGTCGTCGGGGAGCGGGCCGAGTTTCAACTTGGTCATGGTCAACCTCCTGTCGGCTTAAATACGAGGTCGCGGGTGACGATGATCCTGACCGGGAAGCCCGGCCGGATCGTGAGCGTCGGGGCAACCTGCAACTGGCGCTGGACGATCTGCTGGCCCGCCTGATTGACGGTATCCTGCGCGCCGTCGCGGATGGCGCGGATAAGCCGGTTCTCGTCGCTCGTCGCCAGCTCCGTGCCGACCGCGAGCAGCGTGGACAGCCCTGCGGCCTTCATCAGATCCCACCAATGATAATCGACACCATCCTCAAGGCCGGCGTAGCCGCTGGCGTCCGCGCCCGGCAGGCGCTCAAGGACAATGGAACCGCCGCCCGGCAGAATCAGGCGATTCCACACCAAGAGCACCCTGCGCTGGCCGAAGGTCACGCCGTCATCATACTGGCCGATGATCCGCGTTGTCAATCGGCACGCAACTTTGACCCCCTTTCGGCGCCCAATAATGACCCCGCTTGGTCAGCACGGGTAGCTGGCCCGATGCGGTGTAGCCTCC
>NZ_FTMK01000019.1 GCF_900156255.1 Paracoccus thiocyanatus | reverse complement strand
CAGAGCCTCGAACACCCGCAGCCAGACCCCGGATTTCGCCCATCGGTTGAACCGGTTGTAGATCGTGGTCGAAGGACCGTAGCGTTCCGGCAGGTCCCGCCAGGGCGAGCCGGTCCTGAGTACCCAGAAGATACCGTTCAGCACCCGCCGGTCATCCACCCGCGCCACCCCACGCGGCTTGTTCGGCAGAAGCGGGCGGATCAGTTCCCATTCAAAGTCCGTCAGATCGAAACGCGCCATCCTGAACCCTCCATAGGTCCAGTGAATCACGCCGGCCATCATAACGGAATCCCGTTTATGAGTTCACAGCCTAGCGCGGCTCGCCTGCCTTGTCGCGCTGGCGATGGCGCGCGTCATCCAGCGCGGTTTCCAGCCGCTTGGCCAGTTCGCGCAGCCGGGGCGAGATCGGCTCTCTTTCCGTCTGCGCCAGCAGCTCGGACAGGGCCTTGTCGAGCTCGGGATCGACAACCGGGCCGCTTTCGCTGTGGGCCATCAGGGACTCCTTGCTTCTTCATAAGTTGACATATCTTAATCGAACGCCGCCGGTTGGCGACCCCATGCAACCTGAATATTCCGACAGTGTTGCAGCAAGAAACCGCTTTGCACGGGCAAATCGGGGCGATTGCGCCGATTGCCGTCTGCGTTCAGCCACTTGCCGCCCGCTGTCGAAACACCTGCCGCCGGCCCGGTCGCAACCCCGCCCGCGCCTTGTCGCCGGGCCGGGCTGTGACGCTGGAACATTTCCCCCACGGGTTTGTTCAAGGCGCCCACAGCATGGAGGCGATCACATGGCGCGTGAAACAGAGTCATCCAGAAAGAAGACCGAGGAGGATCAGTCCGAGGACGCATCCCCCCAGACTGGGCAGCCCGCCACCCCGCTAGGCGGCCAGCAGCAGGGCCAGCAAGGCGGCCAGCAGCAGGGCCAGCAAGCCAGCCCGCAATCAGGCCAGCCAAGCGGCCAGGGCGGCCAGGGCGGGCAGGCCGGCGCCGCTGACGAAAACCGCCAGCAGTCCCAGTCCGACAGCCAGGGCGACGGCTTTGCGCAACTGCGCGAACATCACCGGACCCTGCGCGCCCTTTTGGGGGAATGCGCCAATATCACCGATGCCGACGACGCCGAAGGCGTGCTGCCGCGCCTGTCGGATGCCTGGGCAAAGCAGGCCGAGGCGTATCGGGTGCTTTACGACGCCTCGACCCAGGCGGGGTTGCAGGAATTTCCCCTGCTGACGGAAATCGCGGTCGAGACGGACCTGGTTTCCTTTCTGCTGGGCCGGGCGCGGCGCGACCTGGAAGGTCCACTGGAACTGGCCGGGCTGCGCGTCGCCGTGCGGCTGATCGGTGAAATCATGGAACGCGAGGAGAAGCCGCGCAACGGCCTTCTTGCCAAGGCCAAGGCGGCGGGTGTCGATTCCGCCGCCCTGGGCAGGCGCATCCGCGCCTGCATGACGGCGCTGTCCGACCGGGACGGCGAAATGAGGCCGCAACTGCGGCATCTTACGGCAAATCAGGAGGATATCATGCCAAGGAACTCGAACATGCCCGAGCGGGATGATCGCGGGCGTTTCGTCAGCGACGACGACAATGGCGGCCGGGGCGGATCCGGCGGCCGTGGGTCCAGCCGCAGTGACGACCGCGACCGCGACAGCCGCGGCCGCTTCATGAGCGATCGCGACGACGACCGTTATTCCTCGCGTGGGCGTTCCTCGCGCCGCGATGACGACGACCGCCGCAGCTATTCGTCGCGGGGCCGTGACGATGACGACCGCGGCTATTCCCGCGACCGTGGCCAGGGCGGCTGGTTCGGCGATTACGAAGGTCATTCCGAAGCCTCGCGCCGCGGCTGGGATCACCGCCGCGACGATGACGACGACCGCTATTCCTCGCGCGGGCGTTCCTCGCGCCGCGACGACGACGACCGCCGCAGCTATTCGTCGCGGGGCCGTGACGATGACGACCGCGGCTATTCGCGCGACCGTGGCCAGGGCGGCTGGTTCGGCGACTCGGAAGGTCATTCCGAAGCCTCGCGCCGCGGCTGGGATCACCGCCGCGACGATGACGACGACCGCTATTCCTCGCGCGGGCGTTCCTCGCGGCGCGACGACGACGACCGCCGCAGCTATTCGTCGCGCGGCCGTGATGATGACGACCGCGGCTATTCGCGCGACCGCGGCCAGGGCGGCTGGTTCGGGGACCCGGAAGGGCATTCCGAAGCCTCGCGCCGTGGCTGGGATCACCGTCGCGACGACGATGACGACGACCGCCGCTCCTCGCGCGGGCGGCGCTGACCGGCAAAAGAGGGGGCCGAAAGGCCCCCTTTTCCCGTCGCGGCTGGGTGGTCGCGACCCCATGAAGCAAGGCCGCCTCCTTGGGGAAGCGGCCTTGTCCCGTATCGGGCGGCAAGGGCAGCCGGTCAGTTCGGGCGCGACATCTTTTGCTGATGCCAGATCCGCTCGATCAGCGTCACCAGAAGGGCGCCGATCTCGCGGTCCGAGGCCAGGTGGGGCAACAGCCCCAGCGCCTGTTCCAGCGCGTCGGCCACCAGATCGTCGGCCAGCGCGCCATCCTGGACCAGATAGCGCGCCATGGCCCGCAGCCGCGGCATCATCTCCATCACCGTCATTTCGGGGGTGCATTGCAGCCCGGCCCCGTAAAGCGCGGTATGCAGCAGCACGGCCGAGGCCAGCGCCTCGGGGCCGTTATGGCTGGGGACATAGCAGGCATGGGCATAGTCCGCCAGCAAGGGCGAAAGCCCCTGGGTGAACATGACAAACGGAATGCCCGCCGATTGCAGGCTTGCCGCCAGCGGCGCCGGATCGCGCAGGTTCAGCACCGCCACGTCGACATGCAGCAGCTCGCGCGCATCGGCCACCACCCCCGCCAGCCCGGCACCGGGCAGGCGAATGCCGCTTTCCTCGGACCAGAACGGCGTCAGCCGATGGCGGGCGATCATCGGCGGCAGCGCCACCGGCCAGGCGCAATCCGCGCCGGGGATCAGCACCTCGACCGAGGCGCCGGCCTCTCGCAGGTAGTTGGCGACCGAGGGGGCGTCGGGGCCGTCATCCTCCCACAGCGCCAGGCGCAGCCCGTGCAGGTCGGCATTGCGATAGAAATGCCTTATCCCCGCCGGAGAAACGCATGAGGGGGGTTTGCGATGGGGCATCGTCTTGGATCCTTGGCCGGGGCAGGTCCGGCGCCCTTTACTGCGTCCCGGCCGGCGCGGTCGGCGCGCCGCCTGCGGGCGCATCGGCGGGCGGGGCAGGGGCAGGGGCCGTAGGCTCGGGCACCTCGCCCACCGGGCCGGGCACCTCGCCCGGCATTTCGGGATCGCTGGTTTCGTCGTCGAACCACCACAAAAAGCCCGCCAGGGCGATCAGCACCACGGCGATGATCCCGATGATCGGGCCAATGTGGCGGCGTCTTTGCTTGTCCAGATCGGTGCGTGGTGCGGACATTGGAACCTCCTTCGGGTTATGTCGAACGGCCGTCCTTGGTCTGCGGACAAGAAGGCAACTTGCCCGGTGGCCGGGTTGTTCCCTGCTCTATCCCGCGGGCCAGGCCTCCAGGATCTCGGCCAGGGGGGCGGTTTCGATCTGCTGCGAGAACCGTTCGCGATAAAGGGTCATGGCGGAATCGTGCCCCCGGTCGGTCGAGGAACAGATCGCATCGCTGACCAGCACCACCCGATAGCCCAGGTCCACCGCGCCCAGGACGGTTGCCAGGACGCAGACATCGGTCTCGCCCCCGGTCACGACCAGGGTCGTCACCCCCGCGCCGCGCAGCAGCCGGTGCAGGCTGCCGTCATGCCAGGGGGAATAGACCGCCTTGTCGATCACCTTGGCGGGCGGCACATGCCTGGCCAGTTCGGGCAGCAGTTCCAGCCATTCCCCGTCCAGCCGCTCGCGCAGCATCTGGGGCCATTGGGCGTAATAGCGCATCCAGGTGCCCGCCGCCGCGTCCAGCCGCGGCGGCGGGATGAAACGGGTGAACAGCGTCCGGTCGGGCCGGGCCGCGACCAGGGTCGCGACCATGGGGCGCACCTGTTCGATCCACGGCACCGCCCAGACCGAACCGGGGCCGAACAGCCTTTGCATGTCGATGCAAAGATGCAGCGTGTCGCGGCCCAGGGGGCCAAATCTTAGCGTCTGCGCCATGATGCCTGCTGAAACTTGCCGGTGGTTGCACAGAAAACCGGCCAGCCGGCGGAATCGTTCCGCGCTATCCTGCCGGCGGGTGGATTTTTCCGGGAACAACCCCGCCCCCACCCGGTTAGGAGCCGGCACCAGATCCGGTGCCAGGAGGAGAGCGATGAACCAGCAGAACCAGAACCAGCAAGGCGGCGGCCAGCAGGGCGGCGGCCAAGGTGGCGGCCAGGGCGGCGGTGGCGGCCAGGGCGGCGGCCAGCGCCAGGGCGATGACAACCGTCCGGGCCAAGGCGGCCAGCAGGGCGGCGGCGGCCAGCAAGGCGGCGGCGGCCAGCAAGGTGGCGGCCAGCAAGGACGCTGACGCCCGCGCTGCCATGCGATGACCGGCTTCGGTCATCGCAGCCAAAGGGCCGGCCGGCGACGCAAATCTTCCGGCCGGCGCGAAACCGAACTGATCCGTTCTGCGTTGCGACCGGGCAGCGCCGCGACTGGCGCGGCGCGGCGGAGGGGGCAGCGTGGACATAGCGACGGGCGGATCGGTGCATTTCCTGGATGGCGGCGGGGAAATGGCCCAGGCCATCCGCGCCCATGATTGGACCACCAGCGAGCTTGGCACCCCCGACACCTGGCCCTCGGCGCTCAAGATCGCGCTGGGCATGGCGCTGAATTCGAAATTCCCGAAATCCATCATCTGGGGGCCGGGGCTGACGACATTCTACAATGACGCCTTCCGGCCGATCCTGGGCGACAAGGGCCATGTGCTGGGCCGCTCCTTTGCCGAGATCTGGCACGAGGTCTGGGACCAGATCGGCCCCATCGCCGAGCGCGCCTATGCCGGCGAGGCCACCTTCATCGAGGATTTTCCGCTGGTGATCGACCGCTACGGCTATCCCGAGCAATGCCATTTCACCTTTTGCTACAGTCCGATCCGCGACGAGACCGGCGTGGTGCGCGGCATGATCGACACGGTGATCGAAACCACCGGCAAGGTCGAGGCGAGCCGCCAGTTGCAACTGGTCAACGGCGAGCTGGGCCACCGGATCAAGAACACGCTGACCGTGGTTTCGGCCATCGTGAACCAGACCATGCATCGCCATCCCGGCGCCGAGGCGCGCGACGTCCTGCGCCAGCGCATCGGCGCCCTTGCGCAGGCCCAGACGCTGCTGACCCAGTCGGGCGCGCTGGACGTCGAACTGAATCAGGTGGTCCAGCAGGCCCTGGCGCCCTTTCGCACCGGCGAGCGGCGGTTCCACATCGCGGGTCCGCCGATCAAGCTGTCGGCCAAGCAGGCATTGACCCTGGCGATGGCGATCAACGAACTGGCGACCAATGCGCTGAAATACGGCGCGCTGTCCGTGCCGCTGGGCCGGGTCGAACTGAACTGGACCGGCGGCGCGCCGGGCAGCCGCGACCCGTTCCGGCTATCCTGGGCCGAAATCGGCGGACCGCCGGTTGCGGCCGGCGCAACCAGGGGCTTCGGCTCATTGATCATCGAAGATGTGCTGGCGCAGGATTTCATGGGCGAAACCATCATCTCGCACGATCCCGCCGGGCTGCGCTGCGAGTTGCGCAGCACCATGGAGCGCCTGGGCGCGGGCCCCGGCATGCGGGGCTGACCGCGCCGCGGCGCGCCTGGGTGCGGCCTATTCGATCACCCCGCAGGCCAGCCTTTCGCCCGCATCGCCGCTGGGCTGGCTTTTATAGTCGTCGGCCTTGGCGTGGATCATCAGCGCCCGGCCGGTGATCGCGTTGTCGCCTTCGGCCAGCGAGACCAGCGGGTTGAAGACCTGGGCGCGGGCGGTCCCTTCGGCATCCACCCAGATATTGGGCATGTCGCCCGCATGCGGGCCGCCCTCGACCAGCACGCCATGTTCGGCGTCCGAGGGGTTGAAATGCCCGCCCGCCGATTCATGGCCGGTCTGCGGATCGCAGGTGCCGGTTTCGTGGATATGGAAAGCGACCCAACTGCTTGCCGGCAGGCCGGTCGCCTCGACCTGGATCAGCACCCCGGTGGGCGTGGCGGTCAGGCTGGCCGAACCTGCCTGCTGGCCCTTGGCGTCGACAAAGCTGGCTTGCGCGTCCTGGGCCGGGGCGGCCTCGGCCGGCGCGGTGTCGGCCGGCGCGTCCTGGGCCTGCGCCGCGGGGGCCTGGGCGTCGGGGGCCTGGGCGTCGGGGGCCTGTGCATCCTGGGCCTGCGCCCAGACCGGCATGGCGGCGAAACCCAGTGCCAGAAGATATGTCCGCATCGTCTCTCTCCCGTTTTCTGATGTCGGCGGCGCAACCCTTGGGGCGGGTCTTTGTTCCCGCGGGGCCGGTCAGAACCCCTGCCGGAACTCCTGGATCAGCCACATGACGATGCTGCGGAACGCTTCCTCGGGGGTGGCGCCGGCGGCGATGGCGGCCGCGAACAGCGCCCGCTGCCGCTCGGCCGCGCTGCCGCGGGCGACCATGTCGCGCAGCCCGGCCACCGCCGGCTGGCTGTCCAGCGCATCGGCATCCTCGGCGATGATGGCCAGCCAGTCCTCGGCGATCTGGTCAAAGGGGATCACGCGGCCGCTGCCAAAGTCGATCAACCCCTGGGTGATGCCATAGCGCGTGGCCCGCCAGCGGTTCTCGCCCAGCAGGAAGTTGTCGTATTGCCGCCAGCGCAGGTTCTGCCGCGACAGCCGCCACAGCATCCGCAAGGTCGCCTGGATCAGCGCGACCAGGGTCACGGTGTTGTCAAGCCGCGGGCAGGCGTCGCAAATGCGCGTCTCTAGCGTCGGGAACCGGGCCGAGGGGCGCAGATCCCACCAGATCTTGCTGGCATCGTCGATGATGCCGGTTTCGGTCAAGGCGCCGACCGAGCGTTCGTATTCGTCCCAGCTTCCCATGCGCGGCGGCAGGCCGGTGCGGGGATAGCCGGCAAAGACCGTGGTGCGATAGGATGCCAGCGCGGTATCCTCGCCCAGCCAGAACGGGCTGGAGGCAGAAAGCGCCAACAGATGCGGCAGGAACCAGGAAAACTGGTTCATCAGGTCGATGCGCTGCGCCTTTTGCGCGATGCCGACATGGACATGCATGCCGCAGATCAGCATGCGCCGCGACAGCCCGCCCATTTCCTGCGACAGCTTGTTGTAGCGGTCCTTGTCGGTGTGGTCCTGCCGGCGCCAGTCGGCCAGCGGGTGGCAAGCGACCGAGATCGGCGCCAGACCGAAGTCCGCGGAATGGCGGGCGATGCTTTCGCGCAGCCGGGCCAACTGGGCGCGGGCCTCGGTGACGTTCGCGGCCACGGGGCTGCCGATCTCGATCTGGCAGCGCAGGAATTCGGGGCTGACCTGGTCGGCCAGTTCGGCCTTGCAGGCCGCCATCAGCGCATCGGGCGCTTCGCGCAGCGCGCCGGTCTCGGCGTCGACCAGCAGGTATTCCTCTTCGATCCCCAGCGTGAAGCTGGGCTCTTGCTCGGCCATGGCCGTCCCCTTCCTTCTCGAACACGCGTCTGGGGCCGAACCCCCTTGGGGGCCGGGATGTTCCGCCGCAAGTCCTTGCAGGGGCGGCCGGAACATTTCCCGGCCCACCCGGTTACAGCCCGCGTCCGCCGCAAGCCAAGGAGAACGCCAATGCCGGGACGACGCGCATCCACATTTGCCTGTGTGGCGGGCTTGCTGCTGGCGGGGCCGGCCGGGGCCGATCCGCTGCCGCCGGATACGACCTATCGCCCGCTGCCCACCATGCCCCTTTCCAGGGTCAGGGCCATCGACGAGGCGCAAAAGCCCGAGGTGATGACCCGCCAGCGCACGCTTTTGGAAAGCCGCTACGACCTGGCCGACCGCCCGCGCGACGGCGCGATGATGTCGGGCGGCACCAAGCCGGTGCAGGACGGCGTTCGGGTCAAGCTGCCCCAGGGGGCAAGCTGGGAATCGCTGGGCGCGCTAAGCCCGGCCGAAATCCGCGACCAGGATCTTTTGCCCAAGGGGTTCCTGCCGCTGCCCCATGTCAAGCAGGCCACCGGCGGACAGGTGTTTCCGCAATTCGCCATCGACGAGATCAAGGCCCAGGAACAGCGCGACCTGACGCGTTTCGATGTCGATTTCGACCTGCCCGACCATCTGGTGTCGGAATTTCCGCCGCCGATCTTCCTGACCACGCAGCCGCAGCTTGGCGACGCGTCGCGCGGGGAACTGCTGACGATCTCGAACCACTACGAACTTTTCAACGGCCTGCTGACCCCGGTGCAGATGGAGGGGCTGCGCATCCTGCTGACGCCCTTTCCGCAAGAAGAGTTCAACCAGACCGAGGACCGCAAGACCGTCGAGCAGCACCGCGGCGTCGCCTGCCTGGATTGCCATTCGAATTTCCACGGCAATGCGGGCTTCCATCAAAGCCCCGACATCCGCCCGCAGGCCAACCGCTTCCGGCTGGACACGCCCAGCCTGCGGGGCATGTTCAACCAACAGATCCACGGCTCGAAACGCTCGCTGCGCTCGATCGAGGATTTCACCGAGTTCGAACAGCATACCGCCTATTTCAACGGCGACCATGTCAGCGCGGCCCGCAAGGGCGAACATATTCCCGACCGTTCCCACAAGGTCGCCTTCATGGCGCAGATGCAGAACATCATCGACTTTCCGCCCGCGCCCCAGCTGGACCCGTTCGGCCGGCTGGACCCGGCGCTGGCCAGCGAACAGGAACTGGCCGGCGAGGCGATTTTCCTGGGCAAGGGCCGCTGTGCGGACTGCCACGACCCGATGACCGCCTTCATGGACAACCAGATGCACGACCTGAAGCTGGAACGCTTCTACAAGCCCGGCGAGGTGGTGAACGACATGGTCACGCTGCCGGACGGGCCGATCAAGACCTTTACCCTGCGCGGCATCAAGGATTCGCCGCCCTATCTGCATGACGGCCGGCTGATGACGCTGGCCGACACGGTCGAGTTCTTCAACCTGGTGCTGGGAACCGGGCTGACCGGCGACGAAAAGGAAGACCTGCTCGCCTATCTGCTGACATTGTGATGGAGGACGCCATGATCCGCACCGCAGCCATCCTGCTTGTCGCCGGCCTGGCCACGGGTCCCGCAGCGGCCCAGATGGGCAATCCGGCCGGCATGGGGGCCGATACCCGCATGGCCGAGCCGGGCAAGCCCGCGCCGCATCAGACCAACAACACCGACCGGCTTTTCGCGCAGCTTGCCGCCGCGGGCGGCCTGGCCGAGGTCGATCTGGGCGAAATGGCCCGCGACCGGGCCGATGCCCAGGAGGTGCGCGATTTCGCCGAAATGATGGTCCGCGACCATGGCGATGCCAATGCCCGGCTGGCGGAACTGGCCGAGGCCGCGCATATCCCGCTGCCGCAAGAGCTTGACCCCGACCACCAGGCGCTGCGCGACCGGCTGGAGGGCACCGAGGGCGCGGCCTTCGACCTGGCCTATATCCGCGCGCAGATCGTCGAACACCAGAAGACCGCGCAACTGCTGGCCTGGGAGGTCAATGCGGGCCAGGACGGCGATATCCAGCGCCTTGCCGCGGATCTGCTGCCGGTGGTGCTGGGCCATCTGGAACGGGCGCAGGCGCTGAATGGGGAATTAAGCGGGGCGGGCGTGCGGATCCTGCCCTGACCCGCCCCCGTCGGGGGCTGATCCCGCCATGGCCCGCGCCCGGCTTGCGATGCGGGCCGGGCGGCGGCATGTCCGGCGGCGGCTACTTGTTTTCGCGCCCGCGCTGGTTGGGGTCTATGCCGCCCTGGGGCGTGGTGTCGTTCATCACGTCGCCTTCAAAGGTGTTTTCGCCGCCGATTTCGGGGTCCTTGCGATCGGCCCCCTTGGAACGGCCGATGCCCGGATCGTGGCGCAGGTCGGCATCCGAGGGCGGGCTGGGCTTGGGCTGCTTGTCGGTCATGTCCTTGTCCTTTGCTTTGGGTTGCGACGGATAACCGCCGGTTCCGCCCGATGTTCCCGAACGGCCCCGCGCAGCACCCGCCGCCGCAGGAACGGGCAGCGCAGCGGTTTTCCGCCGAGGGTTTTGCGCCCGCGCGTTGGTCCTTCAGCACAAGAGGGGGCCACCCTAGCATGAAAAAAGGTGAAGCCATGCCACATGAAACCGTTCTTGCATCCGCCCTGCTGTTGGGCGTCCTTGCAAGCGCCACTTTCGCGGCCGCGTCGGTCGTGACCATGCAATCCATGGGGATCTGGGTGAATCGGTCCTGATCCGGCCAGGGGATCGCTACCCAAGACTTAACCCGCCGCCCGGCCGACCGGACGGCGGGTTCTTGTTCTCAGGGACCGGCCGCGCTGCTAGCTGGCCATGTCCTGTCTGGCGCGCTGGACCAGTCCGCGCAGGTCTTCCAGGCTATATTGGCCGAATGCGCCCTCGTCCCCGGCGATGAAGCTTGGGGTGCCCATCAGGCCCATATGCTCGGCCAGCATGAAGCTCATGGAAATGTGGCGCTCGACCGGCTCGGCGGCCATGTCGCGCTCCAGCCGGGCGGTGTCCAGCCCGGTGTCGCGCGCCGCCCGCATCGCGGCATCCGCCGTCACCTTGCCCGGCGTGCGAAACAGCGCCGTGTGCATCTGCCAGTATTTCCCCTGTTGCAGCGAGGCAAGCGAGGCGCGGGCGGCGAAATCCGAATCCTCGCCGAAGACCGGCCATTCGCGGAACACCACCCGCAGCTTCTTGTCCGAAGAGATCAGCCGGTGCATCGGCTCGACCATCTCGCGGCAAAACGGACAGTTGTAGTCGAAGAACTCGGTCAGGGTGATGTCGCCTTGCGGATTGCCCAGCACCGGCGCGGTCGGGTCGCGCTCCAGCGCCTTGCGCAATTCGTCCGGCATCGGGTTGGCGCGGCCGGGGTCCGCCCCGGCGCCCTGGGCCTGGGCCATGCGGGCAAGGCCGGGCAGGGCCATGATGCTGGCTCCGGCAAGAATGAGGCGTCGACGTTGCATGTTCTCTCCTTCGTGTTCCGGGATCGCGGCCGGTCAGGCCCGGCGGGCCTGGTCGATGGCGCGGCGCAGCCGGGTTTCGTCCAGCGCGCCGGGATAGATCGTCGTGCCGATGATAAAGGCCGGGGTGCCCTGCAATCCCAGCGCCGCCGCCTGGGCAGAGTTGCGCGCCAGAAGCCCGTCCCATTTGTCGCGCTCGGCGCGATAGGCGTCCAGCGACTTTTCCGTGTCGATGCCGGCATCGGCAAGCACCTGCCGGATCTGGTCCTCGGAAAGCTTGGCCTGGGTGGCCATCAGGGCGGTATGCGCCGGCTCATAGCTGCCCGTCGACGCCGCGCCAAAGACAAGCTGGCTGGCCAGGACCGAGGGCGCGCCGAAGATCGGCCAGTCCTTCATCACCAGCCGGATGTCGCCGTCTTCCTCTGCCACGCGGGTCAGCATCGGGTGGCCCATCTTGCAATAGGGGCATTGGTAGTCGAAATATTCCACGATGGTCAGCGCACCGTCGGGATTGCCCAGGACCGGGTTGTCGGGGTCGCGCAGCACGTCGTCCATGCCGATCTGTTCGCCGCCGCCGGCGTCGCCCGCATCCCTGCCCAGCAGGATCGCCGCGCCGGCAATGCCGGTCAGGCCGGCCCCGGCGCCGAAGCCCAGGATGTCTCGTCGGGTAATGCTCATGTCGGCTCTCCTGTCTGGTCGGGAATGGCGGCCAGGTCATCGGGCGGCGGCGGCAGGGGCTGGCCCGGCGGCACCGTGCCCTTGCCCGATTCCGCCCTGGTCAGGACGATGACCTTGGTCATGCTGTCGGTCTGTTCGGCCAGGTGGATTATGTCCTGGTTGAACAGCCGGATGCAGCCGGCGGATGTCGCCTGCCCGATCGAGGCAGGGTCCATGGTGCCGTGGATGCGGTAATAGGTGTCGCCCTGGCCGTTGTGCAGGTAAAGCGCGCGGGCACCCATGGGATTGTCGATCCCGCCCTCCAGCCCCTTTTCCACGGGGCCGTAAAGCTCGGGCTGGGTCGCGACCATGTTGTCGGTGGGCTTCCAGCTTGGCCAGTCGCGCTGATAGGGGATATGCGCCTCACCGGTAAAGCCGTAGCCTGCGGCGCCCACGGCGACGGCATAGCGCATCGCCTTGCCGTCGGGCTGGACCTGATACAGGTAGCGGGCATGGGGATCGACGATGATCGTGCCGGGCGCCTCGTCGGTCCAGTAATCCACCAGTTGCCGTGCCTTGTCCTCGGTCAGCAGGGTGGGATCGACGGCGGGGATATGGTGGCCGCTGTCCTGGGTCGCGCCATACAGGGCGGCCAGTTCGGGGCGGACCGCCGGCGGCGGCGGTTCTGCGGCGGCCGGCGGTTCGGCCGGGGCGCAGGCCGACAGCGCCAGCAGGACCAGCAGGGCGGGCGCGGCAAGGCCGGCTCGGGTTCGGGTCATCTCGTCTCTCCTGTCGCTTGCGCGATCATCCGTGTCAGCGCCGCGCGCGAGACCTCGCCGGTCTGCGCCGCCACCAGCCGGCCCCTGGCGTCGAAGACCAGCGTCGAGGGCAGGCCGATCGCGTTCAGCGCCGCCATCAGCCGGCCTTGCGGATCGCGGACCATGCCATCCGGCGGCAGGTTTTCGGCGTCCAGAAAGGCGCGCACCTGCCGGGCCTCTTCGCCCTGGTTGGCGAAGACGAAATCGACGCCGGGCGTATTGGCGGCCAGGTCGGTCATCATCGGCATCTCGCGCCGGCAGGGCGGACACCAGGTCGCCCACAGGTTCAGCACCACCGGCCGGTCGCGCCCGGCCAGTTGCACCCTGCCGCCATCCAGCGCCATCAGCTGCATCTGCGGCAGGGTGACGGCCGGGCTTGGCTGCACCGCCAGCACGGCCAGATGCGCGGCCAGCGCCACCGCCCCGCCCAGGGCCAGCGGCGCCAGCGCCGCCCGCGCCCGGCGCAGCGCCGCCAGCAGAAAGACCGCCACGCCCCCGGCCCAGCCCGCGCCGGACAGGAAACCGCCCTGCCACAGCTTGAGCGCGTCCAAGGGATGCGCGGCAAAGTCGGACCAATGGGCCATGACAAAGCCCAGCCGGGCAGCGCCGATCCAGGCCAGCGCCGCGATCCCGGCCCAGCGTGCCGCATCTCCGGGCAGGTTGCGGCCTTGCAGCCTTGCCACGATCTCGGTCACCAGGAAGAACAGCAGCAGCGCCACGACCGCGGCGAAGCGTCCCCCGTCAAAGACCAGCGGCCCGATCGAGACCGCGTTCATGGGCTGACCTTTCCGATCGAGGCCAGCAGCGCCTGGGCGTCCAGATCGCCGACCAGCCGGCTGCCCGGCGCCTCGGCCCGGTTGGCGTCAAGAAAGACCATCGTGGGCGGGCCGGCAGCGGCCAGGTCCCGCATCAGCGCCTGCGCCTCGGCGTTGAAATCGCTTACGTCCAGCTTGATCGGCGCCAGGCCCGCCAGCGCGGCATGGACCGCCGGATCGGCCAGCGGCCCGCGCTCGATGGCGCGGCAGGTGACGCACCAGTCGGCGGTAACGTAAAGCAGCGCCGGCCTGTCGCCGCCCGAGGCCAGCGCCTGCTTGAGCCCCGCCCGCGTGGTGACGCTGGCGAACTGGGTCGGCGCCTGGGCCGCGGGCGCGGCCGTGCCGCCGGCCAGCGGCGCCAGGGGGCGCAGCGGATCATGCGCGCCAAGCGCCGCGCCAAACCCCTGGATCAGCCCGCCAAACAGCAGCAGGACGCCAAGCGCCGCGCCAAGACGGCGGTTGCGGGTCGCGTCGCCATCCAGCCGGTCCAGGGCGCCCAGGAAAACCGCCGTCCCGACCAGCAGCACCGCCCAAAGCGCCAGCGTCAGCGGCCCCGGCAGCACCCGCCCGGCCAGCCAGATCGCAAAGCCCAGGAAAACCACGCCGAAGGCAAGCTTCGCGCCCTCCATCCAGCCGCCGCCGCGCGGCAGGATGCGCGGGCCGAACAGGCCGATCGCCAGCAGCGGCAGCCCCTGGCCCAGCCCCAGCGCAAACAGCGCCGCCGCGCCCAGCACCACATCGCCGGTCTGGGCGATATAGATCAGCGCCCCGGCCAGCGGCGCGGTCACGCAGGGCCCGACGATCAGCGCCGAGGTAAAGCCAAGCGCCGCCGCCCCGCCGACCGAGCCGCGCCGGCCGGCCACGCGCCCCAGCCGGCTTTGCAGCGCTACCGGCATCTGCAAGTCGTAAAAGCCGAACATCGACAGCGCCAGCGCCACGAACAACACCGCCACCACGGCGATGGCCGCGGGCGATTGCAGCAGCATTTGCAGATTGGCCCCCGACCATGCGGCGGCGATGCCCAAAAGCCCAAAGGCCCCCGCCATCGCCACCACATAGGCGCCCGTCAGCAACAGCCCGCGCCGGGCGGTCAGGCTTTCGCCCTGCCGCGCCAGCATGCCGGCGACGATGGGAAACATCGGAAAGACGCAAGGGGTAAAGGCCAGAAGCAAGCCAAAGCCCAGGAAACCGGCAACCACCAGCACACCGCCGCCGCGCACGGCCAGGCCCTGGACCAGCCCCTGATCCTGCGCCAGGGTCAGCCCCGATCCGGTGGCCGCAGCCGTGTCGGGCGTCGCGGCGGGCGCGGCCTCCTGCGGGCTCCAGCCCGCTGCGGGCTCGGCCGCCGGCGGCAGGACGGTGCCCCCGGCGTCCAGCCGCACGCTTTGGGGCGCATAGCAGATGCCGTCCTGCTGGCAGCCCTGCCAATGCAGGGTGACGGGCTGGCCGGCCGTCTTCAGCCCGGCCGTGACTTCGTCGCGATAGATCTCGCCCTCGCCGAAATAGGGGTCCTCATAGGGTTCGCCCTTGGGCAGGGTCAGCGGCAGGCTTTCCCCCGCCGCGTTTTCGGCAGCAAGTTGGCTGCGATAAAGATAATAGCCCTGGGCGATGCGCCAGGTCAGGGCCAGTTCGCCATCGGCGTCCCGCGTGACGGTCAGCGCAAAGGCGTCCTGCGGTTGCAGGGGGCGGTCATGTGTCTGGGCCGTCGCCCATGTGGCCAGAAAGGCCAGCACCAGCGCCAGGGTCAGGGACAGGGGGAACAATCTTGTCATCATGCACGGCTAGCTAAAGACGACAGCTTAAGTCCAGCTTAAGCTTGAGCGACGAAAGCGTGATCAAGCGGATCAGGGAAAAAGGATGCCATGCGCTTGCTGATTGTCGAGGACGACCCGGTGCTTTCGGACGGGCTTGCCGTCGGGCTTGGCCTGTCGGGCTTTACCGTCGATGCCGTCGGCACCCTGGCCGATGCCCGCGCCGCGCTGGATGGCGGGGGCTTTGCCGGCGTGGTGCTGGATATCATGCTGCCCGACGGCTCGGGCCTGGATCTGCTGGCGGAATTGCGCGCGGCGGGGCAACGCCTGCCGGTCCTGCTGCTGACCGCCCGCGACCAGGTGCGCGACCGGGTCTGCGGCCTTGATGCCGGCGCGGATGACTACCTGGGCAAGCCCTTTGATCTTGACGAACTGGCCGCCCGGCTGCGCGCCATGCTGCGCCGGCAAGAGGGGCGGGCATCGGCCATGATCGAATGGAACGGGCTGGCGCTTGACCCGGCCCGGATGCGCGGCAGGATGGACGGGGCGGAAATCGCGTTCTCGCGCCGCGAATACACCATCCTGCAAGCCCTGATCGAACGCCCCGGCGTCATCCTGGCCAAGTCGGTCCTGGAAGAGCGGCTTTACGGCTGGCAGGAAGAGGTGGAAAGCAACACGGTCGAGGTCCATGTCCACAAGCTGCGCGCCAAGCTGGGCGCGGGCTTTATCGAAACCGTGCGCGGGGCGGGCTATCGGCTGGCCGTCCCGGCCGAGGGGGAAGGCGGGACATGAGTTCGATCCGCGGACGGTTGTTTGTCATCCTGCTGGCGGCGACCGGCCTGATCTGGCTGTCGGCGGTGGGGTGGATCCAGCATTCGACCCGGACCGAGGTCGGCCATGTGCTGGACCGGCGCTTGCAGGAATCGGCGCAGATGGTCGCCTCGCTGATCCGGCGCAGCGGCGGGATCGCCGGCCCCGATTCGGCCGGGCTGGTCGATGAGGCGCCGGCATTGCCCGGCACCGGTGGCCACGACCTGGCCCGCCAGCTTATCTGCCAGGTCTGGGGTTTCGACGGCCGGCTGAAAAGCGAATCCGACGGCGCGCCGTCGCAGCAACTGGCCGAAGCCGAGGGCTTTAGCGAGCGCGAGGTCGATGGCGAGGTCTGGCGCGTCTACAGCCATGTGGACCGGGAAATGGGCATCCGCGTCATGGTCGGCGATGCGCGCGCGGTGCGCGATCGGCTGGTGCATGGCGTGGTGATCGGGCTGCTGGCCCCGGCGTTGCTGATCTTGCCCTTGCTGGCGGCGCTGATCTGGCTGGCGGTGCGGCGCGGGCTTGAGCCATTGGACCGGCTGGCCCAGGCGCTGTCGCGCCGCCCCGCCACCGATCTGGGCGCCTTGCAGGCAAGGCGCGCGCCCGCGGAACTGCGCCCGATGATCGAGGCGCTGAACGGGCTGTTTCGCCGCGTCGAGGGCCTGCGCGAACGCGAGCGCAGCTTTACCGCCTTTGCCGCGCATGAGCTCAAGACCCCGCTGGCCGGGCTCAAGACCCAGGCGCAGGTCGCGGTGCTGGCACCCGACGGCGCGACGCGGGACCGCGCGCTGGCGCAGATCGCGCAGGGCGTCGACCGCACCGACCGCATGGTGCGCCAGCTTCTGGACATGACCGCGGCCGAGAACGCCATCGACGCGGCGCCTGCCTGTGCGCAGGATGGCGCGCGCATCCTGGCCGAAGTGGCCGACGACCTGGCCGGGCTGGCGCAGTTGCGCGCCGTCGCCCTGCAACTGGATACCGGGGGCGCGGCCTGGCGCACCACCCAGGCGGCGCTGCTGGCCCCGGCGCTGCGCAACCTGCTGGAAAACGCCATCCTCGCCTCGCCCGCCGGCGGCATCGTCGAGGCGCGGCTGATGCGCGATGGGGAAACGGTGCGCTTTTGCGTGCTGGACCGCGGCCCCGGCATCAGCAAGGCCGACCGCCCCCATGTCACCGAGCGGTTCTATCGCGGCATGGCGCATCCGTCGGGCGGCGGCAGCGGGCTTGGCCTTTCGATCGTCGCGGCGGCGGTCAAGGCGATGGGCGGCGAATTGCGCCTGTCGCCGCGCGCGCAGGGCGGAGAGCAGGCCGAAATCATCCTTCCCGCCGCCCCGCGCCCCGCGCCGTCGCCCGTCCGATAGGGCCGACATCTGCCGGGCCGGCGCTGTTTGGCGCCGCTAGGGCCATGCCCGACCTGGCCCCTGGCGGCACGGCTGGCCTTGTGCGGCTGGCCGGCCGATTGCCGCTTTCCAGAACGAAATGGGAACCATGGGCTTCCCAGGTCGCCCTGCCCGGACTATGTTCCTGGCATGAGCAATTTCGACGACTCGGATGCCTTCGAGGCCGCTTCCGCCCCCGTGCCGCTGAAAGGCCCGCTGTCGCAGCGTGCCGTGGCGGCGCGCCCGGCGCCCTATCTGGATGGGCTGAACCCCGCGCAGCGCGCGGCGGTCCAGGCGTTGGAGGGGCCGGTCCTGCTGCTGGCCGGCGCCGGCACCGGCAAGACCCGCGCCCTGACCACCCGCATCGCGCATCTGCTGAACCTGGGACTGGCGCGGCCGGGGCAGATCCTGGCCGTCACCTTTACCAACAAGGCCGCGCGCGAGATGAAGAACCGCATCGGCCGGCTTCTGGGCGAGATGGTCGAGGGCATGCCCTGGCTTGGCACCTTCCATTCGATCAGCGTCAAGATCCTGCGCCGGCATGCGGAACTGATCGGCGATGGGACCTTGCACCTGAAGCCCAGCTTCACCATCCTGGACACCGACGACCAGATCCGATTGCTCAAGCAATTGATCCAGGCCGAGAATATCGACGAAAAACGCTGGCCCGCGCGCCAGCTTGCGCATCTGATCGACGGCTGGAAGAACCGCTGCCTGTCCCCCGCCAAGCTGCCCAAGGGCGAGGAGCGCGCCTTTGACGGGCTGGGCGGGCGGCTTTACGCCGCCTATCAGCGCCGGCTGCTGGAACTGAACGCGGTCGATTTCGGCGACCTCTTGATGCATTGCGTGAACCTGTTCCAGGCGCATCCCGACGTGCTGAAAACCTGGCAGGACCGTTTCCGCTATATCCTGGTGGACGAATACCAGGACACCAACGTCGCGCAATACATGTGGCTGCGGCTTCTGGCGTCCGGGCATCGCAACATCTGCTGCGTGGGCGACGACGACCAGTCGATCTATGGCTGGCGCGGCGCCGAGGTCGGCAACATCCTGCGCTTCGAAAGCGATTTCCCCGGCGCGCAGGTGATCCGGCTGGAACAGAACTATCGCTCGACCCCGCATATCCTGGCCGCCGCTTCGGGGCTGATCGCGGCGAACAAGGGGCGGCTTGGCAAGACGCTGTGGACCGAGGCCGAGGGGGGCGAGCCCCTGCGCCTGATCGGCCATTGGGACAGCGAGGCCGAGGCGCGCTGGATCGGCGAGGAGATCGAGGCGTTCCAGGGCGGCCACCGCCACAGCATCGGCCGGCGCAGCCTGAACGACATCGCCATCCTGGTGCGGGCATCCCACCAGATGCGGGCCTTCGAGGACCGCTTCATGACCATCGGCCTGCCTTACCGGGTGATCGGCGGTCCGCGCTTTTACGAGCGGCAGGAAATCCGCGACGCCATGGCCTATTTCCGCCTGGCGGTCAGCCCCACCGACGACCTGGCCTTCGAGCGTATCGTGAACCTGCCCAAGCGGGGCCTGGGCGACAAGGCGGTGCAGAAGATCCAGGCCGAGGCGCGGGACCGCGGCCTGTCGCTGCTGGAGGGCGCGGCCTCGGCCGTCGCCACCGGCGTGCTGGGCGGCAAGGGGGCCGGCGCGCTGCGGCAATTCACCGAAGGCATGGGCCGCTGGCATGCCGATGCGCTGGACGACCGGGTGAACCATGTCGAGCTGGCCGAGCGGATCCTGGACGAATCCGGTTATACCGCCATGTGGCAGAACGACAAGAACCCCGACGCGCCGGGCCGGCTCGACAACCTCAAGGAACTGGTCAAGGCGCTGGAGGAATTCGACAACCTGCAAGGCTTCCTGGAACATGTCGCGCTGGTCATGGACAATGACAAGGGAGAGCAGTCCGAGGAAGTCAGCATCATGACCCTCCACGCCGCCAAGGGGCTGGAATATCCCATCGTCTTCCTGCCGGGATGGGAGGACGGGCTGTTCCCCAGCCAGCGCAGCATGGACGAAAGCGGCATGAAGGGGCTGGAGGAAGAGCGGCGGCTGGCCTATGTCGGCATCACCCGCGGCGAGGAACTGGTGACGATCAGCTTCGCCGGCAACCGCCGCATGTATGGGCAATGGCAGTCCAGCCTGCCCTCGCGCTTCGTCGACGAATTGCCCGAGGACCATGTCGAGGTGCTGACGCCGCCCGGCCTTTACGGCGGCGGCTATGGCGCGGCGGCGCAGCCTTTCGCGCAATCGGGCATGCATGAACGCGCGGCGCGGGCGGATGTCTACAATTCGCCGGGCTGGAAGCGCATGCAGGAACGCTCAGCCCAGCGGGCGCAGCCGGTGCATCGCACGCCGGTGGTGATCGACGCCGAACCGGCGGCGCGGTTTTCGGTGGGCGACCGGGTGTTCCACCAGAAATTCGGCAATGGCACGATCATGGGCATCGCCGAGGATACGCTGACCATCCAGTTCCCCACCGGCTTCAAGACCGTCAAGGCGGGCTATGTCCAGCCGGGCGGGACGATGGACGACGTGCCGTTCTGAAACCCGGCCGTCCTTTCGGCTGCATGGAACCTGTCCAAGCTTGCCGGGCGCCTGGGTTTCTCCGTTGCCCAAATACCCCCGCGGCGGCGCAATCGGTGCGGCGCTTGACCTTGCCCCCGGCCGCGCCTATCTGGGGCTTGCGCGGATGGCCGGATGACCGCGGCAGCAATGTCGAGGAAAGTCCGGACTCCATGAAGGCACGGTGCCGGGTAACGCCCGGCGGGGGCAACCCCAGGGAAAGCGCCACAGAGATGAGACCGCCCGCGGCCAAGAGATTGGCATGGCGGGCAAGGGTGAAACGGTGGGGTAAGAGCCCACCGCGGGGCTGGCAACAGTCCCGGCATGGCAAGCCCCACCGGGAGCAATGCCGAATAGGGACCGCGCGTCGCAAGACAGGGCCGCCTTTGCCCCAGCAGGTCCGGGTTGGCAGCTAGATCCCGTCAGCAATGGCGGGGCCAGAGGAATGGTCATCGAAGGGGGCGACCCCGGAACAAAATCCGGCTTACAGGCCATCCGCGCGTTTCCTTTTCGGCCCGGCCGATGCATTTCCCGCCGGCGGTTGCTGGCGGGTGGATTTTCGCCGGGACGCCGCCGATTTCGCGGCGATTCGCGGTTGACTTCGCCCGGTCTGCCGCTAAAAGGCGGGCTTCAAGAGAATTCCACGGGGTTGGCGAGACGCATTTTGCCCCGCAGCAGGAGCGAAGCAGATGGCGAAGCCGACGACGATCAAGATCCGTCTGAACTCGACGGCCGGGACCGGGCATTTCTATGTCACCAAGAAGAACGCCCGTACGATGACCGAAAAGATGACGGTCAACAAATACGACCCGGTTGTGCGCAAGCATGTCGAATACAAGGAAGGCAAGATCAAGTAAGATCTGCCGCTGACGGAAAGCGTTTGGAACCGCGCCCCCTACAGGCGCGGTTTTCGCATTTGCGGGATTGCGTCTTGCGGCCTGTCGCGCCGCCGGGGGCTGCTGTTTGCGCTTGCGCCTGTGGGACGGGCAGCGGCCTCCGGCGGGGATATTTGGACACGAAAGAATGCCCCGCAAGGGACGGGTTTTGCGCGGTCTTTTAGTGGAAATCGCGGGATTTCGGCAGCATCCTGATCTGGCGCGGATGGCTGGGCCGGGGTTGGGGCAGGTCGGCCGGCGCCTCTCGGGCCAAGCGCAGCAAGGCGTCGGAACGGTCGTCCAGCCAATGCGCGACGATATGGGTCACGCCTGCGGCGCGCTGGACCTGGCCCTGTATTTCGAGCAGGCGAGCGGACATGGCGACCTTGCGGAAACGGCTGAAGGTGTCTGGCCACAGCACCAGGTTTGCCACGCCGGTTTCGTCCTCGAGCGTGATGAAGCAGGTGCCCTTGGCGCTGCCGGGGCGTTGGCGGACCAGCACGATGCCGGCCATCCGCAGCGCCGCGCGGTCGGGCAAATGCGCAAGCTCTGCGGCGGCGACATAGCCCTGGGCCGCCAGGCTGCGGCGCAGGAAGCGCAGGGGGTGGGCCTTCAGCGACAGGCGCAGGGTCTGGTAATCGGCCGTGACCTGTTCGCCCAAGGCCATGGCGGGCAGGGCGACGGCGGGCTCGTTCCCTTCGTCGCGGCGCCCGAACAGCGGCAGGTCCGGCGCGTCGCGCAGCGCGCGCGCCTGCCACAGCCCCGCCCGCCGGTCGAGCCCCATCGAGCGCAGACCGTCAGCGGCCGCGATCAGCCGGATGGCGCGGGCGTCGAGCCCGGCGCGCGCCTTGAGATCGGCCAGGTCGGCATAGGGTCCGTCCCGTGCCGTCGTGATCCTGGCGGCCAGCGTCTTGGACAGCCCGTCGATCTGGCGCAGGCCCAGGCGCAGGGCGAAGGTGCCGTCGCAGGGTTCCAGAGTATTGTCCCATGCGCTGATGTTCACATCCACCGGCAGCACGGCGACGCCGTGGTCGCGCGCGTCGCGCACGATCTGGGCGGGCGCATAAAAGCCCATGGGCTGGCTGTTCAAGAGCGCCGCCGCGAAGGCCGCAGGGTGATGGCATTTCAGCCAGGCCGAAACATAGGCCAGATGCGCAAAGGCCGCCGCATGGCTTTCGGGAAAGCCGTAATCGCCGAAGCCCTTGATCTGGTTGAAGCAGCGCTCGGCGAAATCGCGGTCGTAGCCGCGTTGGACCATGCGGCCGACCATGCGTTCCTGTAACCGGCCGATGGTCCCGCGCGCGCGAAAGGTGGCCATGGCCTTGCGCAGGTCGTCCAGTTCGGCCGGGGTGAATTCGGCGGCGACCATGGCGATCTTCATCGCCTGTTCCTGAAAGATCGGCACGCCTTTGGTGCGAAACAGGATGTTCTTCAACTCGTCCGGGTCGCCATTCGCGGGGCCGGGAAGGTCGACCGCTTCCTGCCCGGCGCGGCGGCGCAGATAGGGATGGACCATATTGCCCTGGATCGGGCCGGGACGGACGATGGCGACCTGGATCACCAGGTCGTAGAACCTTTCGGGCTTCAGCCGCGGCAGCATGGCCATCTGCGCCCGGCTTTCGACCTGGAACGTGCCGATGCTGTCGCCCCTTTGCAGCATCGCATAGGTCGGCGGGTCGTCATGGTCGAAATCCGCAAGCGTCAGCGCCTTGCCGTAATGCGCCTTGACCAGCGCAAAGCATTTGCGGATGCAGGTCAGCATTCCCAGCGCCAGCACATCGACCTTGAGGATGCGCAATTCGTCGATATCGTCCTTGTCCCATTCGATGAAACTGCGCTCGGGCATGGCGGCATTGCCGATGGGCACGGTTTCGGGCAGCGGCCCTTGGGTCAGCACGAAGCCTCCGACATGCTGGGACAGGTGGCGGGGCATGCCGATCATCTCTTCTGCCAGGCGGACGGTGCGCTTGAACAGCGGGTCGTCCAGGTCCAGCCCGGCCTGGTCGGGATGGGCGGCGGACATGTCCTTGCCCCAACTGCCCCAGACCGTGTCGGCCAGTGCCGAGGTCACGTCTTCGGACAGGCCCATGACCTTGCCGACCTCGCGGATGGCGCTGCGCGGGCGGTAATGGATCACCGTGGCGCAAAGCCCGGCGCGGTGGCGGCCATAGGTTTCGTAGATATGCTGGATCACCTCTTCGCGCCGCTCATGTTCGAAATCCACGTCGATATCGGGCGGCTCTTTGCGGTTTTCGCTGATGAAGCGTTCGAACAGCAATTCATGCTTGGCGGGGTCGACCGGGGTGATGCCCAGGACATAGCAGACCGCCGAATTGGCCGCCGAGCCGCGGCCCTGGTGCAGGATCGCCGCATCCTGGGCAAAGCGCACGATCTCGTGGATGGTCAGAAAATATTGCGCATAGTCCTTGCGGGCGATCAGTCCAAGCTCTTTGCCGATGGTGGCTTGAACCTGTGGCGGGATGCCGTGGGGATAGCGCTCTTGGGCGCAGCGCCAGGTCAGGTTTTCCAGGTGCTGTTGCGGGGTCAGGCCGGCGGGCACGGTTTCGCGCGGATATTCGTATTGCAATTCGTCCAGCGAAAAGCGGCAGCTGTCGGCGATCTCGCGCGTGGCGCGGATGGCATGGGGCCAGTCGGCGAACAGGCGCGCCATCTCGGCCGGCGATTTCAGGTGGCGCTCGGCATTCTGCGCCAGCAAAAAGCCGGCCTGGGCAATGGTCGTGCCTTCGCGGATGCAGGTCATCACGTCTTGCAGCGGTCGGCGGTCGGGGGCGTGGTAATGCACGTCGTTCACCGCGACGATAGAGAGCCCCAAGGCCCGCGCCGCCCGGTCCAGCCGGTTGATCCGCGCCCGGTCGTCGCTGCGATAAAGCCGGCTTGCCGCCACATGGGACAGCCCCGGCAAGCGCGCGGAAAGGCCGGGCAGGGGCGACAGGTCGTCGCCGGGCAGCCAGATCAGCCGCAACCCCTGCGCATGGGCGGCCAGGTCATCCAGATCCAGGTCGCAACGGCCCTTTTTCTGCCAGTTCCCGTCCAGATCGTGCCGCCGCCCCTTGGTGATCAGCGCGGTAAGTCGGCCATAGGCGGCGCGGTTGGTCGGATAGGCCAGGAAGGCGGTGCCGTCCGCCAGCACGATCCGCGCCCCGATCACCGGGCGCAGGTACAGCTTTTTCGCCGTGGCATGGAACCGCACCACGCCCGCCAGGCTGTTCAGGTCGGCGATCCCCAGCGCGTCATGGCCCATCAGATGCGCCGCCAGCGCCAGTTCGCGCGGATGCGAGGCGCCGTGCAGAAAGCTGAAGGCGCTGGTCACGGCCAGTTCGACATATTCCGCGGGCGGGTTCGCGGCCTCGACCGGGGGCAGCAGGAACTGGGGGCGTTCGTGACGGTCGGGCATCAGGCGAAGATCCCGTGCAGGAACCAGCGCGGCGTGCCGCCGCGGCCGTCATGGACCAGTCCCTCGCGGTAGATCCACAGGCGCAGGCCGCTGTTGTCCTCGATGCGGAAATAGTCGCGCAGGCGGGTGCCGGGACGGTCGCGCCACCATTCCGGGGCGACGCGTTCCGGCCCGGCATGGCGGGCGACGCGCAGGGTCTGGCGGCGCCAGATGAATTGCGCCGGCGGCCCTTCGGGGATGGCGTAAAGGACGCGGATCTCTTCGGGCGGGTTCAGCAGGCGGATCGGCCGGTCGGGGCGCGCGGGCGGGGCCGGGTCGGCGGCCAGCGGCGGGCCGGGAGTTTCGGCGCGTTCGGGAACATGGCTTTCGCGCGGCAGCGGGCGGCTGATCGCCGCCGTGCCGAAGCGCGCCGCCAGCCGGTCCACCAGCCGCGCCAGCGCCAGCCCCTGGGGCGCGGCGCCGTCCAGGCTGGGCTGGGCTTGGGCCAAGGGCTCGACCGCCTCGGCCGCCAAGCGGATCAGGTCGAAACCATAGCCGGGGTCCAGCCGCCCGAGCCGGCCGTCGAACAGGCGCAGCAGATGGGCGGGATCGCGCGTGGGCGCGGCCATGGCGGCGCGGATGTCGCGGCGTTCGCCATCGACGCGAAAGACCGACAGGCACAGCCGCCGGCAGCCGCGATCCGCCGCCGCCATCTGCGCGCAAAGATCGTCCAGCAGTCCGGGCAGCCAGTCGGATGGGTCCATCACCGGCTCGGCCAGCCGGACCTGGGCTGCGTATTCGGGCGCAGGCTCGGGCGCGTCCAGCGGCTCGGCCGCGCGCCCCAGTGCCTGGTCCAGCCGGATCAGCGGATTGTCCCAGGGCTGGGCGCGGGCAAAGCGGCGCATCAGCGACAGGCGCGGAATCGCGGCCAGGTCGCCGATGGTCCTGAGCCCCAGCCGGCGCAAAAGCAGCAGGGTTTCCCCCGACAGCCGCAGCCCGGCGACCGGCAGCGGCGTCAGCGCGGGCAAGGGATCGGTGCAGATCGCGCGTTCGGGGCCAAGGCGAGCCAGCGCCCAGGCCGCGCCGCGCGTCGGCGCCAGGGCCAGCCCGGCCGTCAGCCCGGCGCGGGCAAAGCCGGCCTGGATCTGGGCCAGCATCGCCGCTTCGCCGCCGAACAGATGCGCGGCGCCGCTGGTGTCCAGGACGATGCCGTCATCGCCGTCCGGCGTGCTGTAGGGCCCCCAGCGCCGCGTCCAGAAGGCCAGCCGCGCCAGCCTTGCCGCATCCTGTTCCGGCTCGGCCGGCTCGATGCGCAGGACGGGACAGATGGCCCGGCTGTCCACGACGCGGGCGCCGATGCGGGTGCCGGCCGTTTCGGCGGCGCGGTTCGTGGCATGGATGACGGGCCCGTGCGGGCCGGGCGCGGCCAGCGCCAGGGGAATGTCTTCAGGCCAGGCGTCGCCCCGGTGCGCGGCGCGGCTCTGCCAGCTTTCGATCGCCAGCCGAGGCAGAGAAATCGAGACGATCCGCCGCCCGGTCATGGCGCGCCACCCAGGTCGAGGGCGGGCCGCCGCGCGCCCGGAACAGTTCCGCCAGCCAGCGCGGATCGCCCGGCGCCTGCGGGTCGTCGGGGTCGGGGGCCGAGGGCAGGGGGTCCAGCCGCCAGCGCATTCGCGCCGCGCTGGCTTCGGGCCGGGCGGCATGGCGGATCAGCCAGCAGGGCAGGCCCGCCGCCTCGGCCCGCAAGGCCAGCCGGCGCGTGGCGGTGAAGTTCAGCGCCGGCGAAAAGCCATGGATTTCGCCCACCACTGCCGCCAGCGCCTGGCCTTGCAGCCCGTCTTCCAGCGCCGCCAGCACATCGACGGGACGGGTCAGGTCCAGCCGCAGCAAGTCGCGGCCCATGCCGGGCAGGAAGGGGGCGCCGAACTCGGCCCGGCTCAGCCGGTCCTGTGCCCAAAGCACAAGCCCCGGCGGCAGGGCGGCCAGCACGAAGCCGGGCGCCGCCCCCGCAAGGGGCCGGGTGCCAAAAGCCTCGGACAGGGTGGGCGCGGCCGGTTCGGGGCGCGCGGGGACTGGCGCCCGTCCGAAAGGCGCCACCCCGATAGGGAAAGGGCGAGCGGACATGGTCTCAGCTATGTGTTCCTGATTTGTTCCTATGCCCCGGCCAGCGATTCGTCAATTGCCGGTTCAGTAGCCGGATCAGGGGCAGGCGGGGCCTGCCGCGGCGATTTCCCCCACCGCCTGGGCAATGCAGGCGATGCCTTGGGGAATGCGCTCGGCGGTGATCGAGGAATAGGCCAGGCGGAAGAACCCCCGCCCCTGCGCGGGATCGGCGAAAAACGCCGCGCCGGGTTCGATCAGCACCCCCCGCGGCCTGAGCCGCGCCGCCAGTTCCGCCGAATCGACCCCGTCGGGCGTGGCCAGCCACAAGCTGGACCCCCCGGATGCCTGCGGCGAGGCAAGCGTCAGCCGGTGATGCGCGATGGCGGCCAGCATCACCGCGCGCCGCCGGGCATAGGCATTGCGCATCCGGTTCGCCTGCGCGTCGTAATGGCCAAGCGAAAGGAAATGCGCCAGGGTGCGCTGCATATGGCCGGGGGGATGGCGCAGCATCATGCCGCGCAGCGCCCGCGCCTCGGCGATGAAGCGCGGATCGGCGACAAGATAGCCCAGCCGCACGCCGGGAAAGACCGATTTCGAAAACGAGCCGATATAGATCACCGCCCCCGCCCGGTCGATGGCCTTGAGCGCGGGCGAGGGGGCGCCGGCGAATGACATCTCGAATTCGTAATCGTCCTCGACCACGGCAAAGCCCTGGTCCTGGGCGCGGGCCAGCAATTCCTTGCGCCGGGGCAGCGGCATGGTGGAATTGGTGGGACATTGGTGGCTGGCGGTGGTGAAGACCGCCGCGACCCCTTGCGGGACGGCCTGGGGCGGCAGGCCGTGCCCATCGACCGCGACCGGCAGGATGCGGGCGCGGCTGGCCAGCAGGATCTCGCGCTGGCCGGGATAAGAGGGGTCTTCGATGGCGCAGGACGTGCCGGGACGCAGCAGCACCTGCGCCACCAGCCACAGCGCGTTCTGCGCCCCCATGGTCAGCACGATCTCGTCGCGCCCGGCGCTGATGCCGCGGCGGGGCAGGATGTGGCGGGCGATGTGATCGACCAGTTCCGGGTCGTCGGCGTCGTAAAGATCGCCGGTCAGGCTGTCGAATTCGCGCCGGCCAAGCGCGCGCATGGCGCAGTCGCGCCAGGCGGCGTGATCGACCAGCGCCGGATCGGCCTGGCCATAGACGAAGGGATAGGCGAAGCCGCGCCAGTCGCGTTCGCGATCCGTACGCTGCGCGCGCGCGAATCGGCCCTCTAACTGGCTGTCCCAGTCGAAGCGCGGCGTGTCGGGGGCCGGGGGGCCGGCCTCCAGCCGCCGCTCGATACTGTCCGAGATGTAATGGCCCGAACGGTCGCGGCTGGCCAGGTAATCGGTCGAGACGAGTTCCGCGAAGGCCTGCGCCACCGTCACCCGCGCCACGCCCAGGTGCCGGGCCAGCGCGCGGGTCGAGGGCAGCTTTTCGCCCGGCCGAAAGCGGCCGGCCGTGACCGCGGCGATGATCTGGCGCCGCAACTGGACCTGGAGCGGCAGGCCGGCGGCAGGGTCCAGGAAAAAGGCGTCGGGGGGAATCGGCATGGGGTGATCCGCGGCGGCTGGCGGGGTCCATCACTCCCCCGAATGCCGCCGCGGATCAAGGGTCAGGCAAAGACCCTGGTCAGCGCATTGTCGATGGCATCGGTGATGCGGTCGATATCGTCCGCCGTGGCGATCAGCGCCGGCGACAGGCAGAGCGTGTTGTTGAATCCCGGCACGGATCGGTTGGTCGCGCCGATGATGACGCCCTGCGCCAGGCAGTCGGCGACCACGGCCTGCACCCGCTTTTCGTCCATCGGCTCTTTGCTGGCGCGGTCGGCGACCAGTTCGGCGCCGCAGAACAGGCCCTTGCCGCGCACGTCGCCGATGACGGCGTGCTTGTCCATCAGCGCGCGCAGGTTCGCAAGCGTGCGCTCGCCCATGGCAAGGGTGTTTTCCAGCAGCCCCTCGTCCTCGATGATGCGCATGTTCTCGATCGCCGCCACCGGCCCCGAGGTGCAGCCGCCAAAGGTCGAGATGTCGCGGAAAAAGCTCATGCCATCCTCGGGTGCGTCCTTGAACATCTCGAAGACGCGCTCGGTGGTGACGGTGCAGGAAATCGCCGCATAGCCCGAGGCGACGCCCTTGGCCATGGTCACGAAATCCGGCTGAATCCCGTATTGCTGATAGCCGAACCAGGTGCCGGTGCGGCCAAGCCCGCAGACCACCTCGTCGATATGCAGCAAGATATCGTATTTGCGGCAGATCTCTTGCACGCGCTGCCAATAGCCCTCGGGCGGGGTGATGACGCCGCCGCCGGCCGTCACGGGTTCCAGCACGATGGCGCCCACGGTATCGGGGCCTTCGCGCAGGATCACCTCTTCGATGGCGTCGGCGGCGCGCTCGCCATAGTTTTCCACGTCCCATTGCTTGCGGTATTCCAGGCAATGCGGCACCCGCACGAAACCGTCGGGGAAGGGGCCATAGGCCGCGGCGCGCTGGTCCTGGCCGCTGGTCGCCAGCGTGGCGATGGTGGTGCCGTGATAATCGCGGTCGCGATACAGGATCTTCCACTTGCGCCCATGGTGGCGCGCCGCGATCTGGCGCACCATCTTGTAGACCTTTTCGTTCGCTTCCGAGCCCGAGTTCGAGTAATAGACCCGGCTCATGCCCGGCATCTTCTCGATCAGCTTCTGGGCGAAGATCGCGCCCGGCACGGTGCCGGCGGCGCCGGCGTAATAGTTCAGCTTGACCAGTTGGTCGCGGATCGCGTCAGCGATGCTTTCGCGGCCATAGCCCACGTTCACGGTCCAGACCCCGCCCGAAACCGCGTCCAGGAATTCGCGCCCGGTGGCATCCCAGAGCTTCATCCCCTTGCCCTCGACATAGACGCGCGGGTCGATGGTCTCGTATTGCTTGTGCTGGCTTAGATGATGCCAGACATGGGCGCGGTCGGCCTCGACCACATGCGACATGTCATTCGGGTTCAGATCAAGCGTCATGGCCGGACTCCTGCGGACAAGGGTGTTCCCCCTGACTGCGCCGGATCGCGGTAAAGGGATAGAGCCAGATCGCACGAATAGATGGGGCCAGTTTGGCGCCGGCCGGAAGATGCGGTCCCTGGAACGAAAAATCCCGGCCGCGGGGGCCGGGATCGGGATCAGAACGGGATGTCGTCGTCGAAATCGGGCCGGTTCTGGCTTTGGCTTTGCGACTGTCCGCCGCCCGAGCCATAGCCGCCGCCCGACGAACTGCCGCCGCCATAGCCGCCGCCGCCATAGCTGTCGTCCCGGCCGCCGCCGCCGCCCGCGCCGCCGCGGCCGTCCAGCATGTGCAATTCGCTGCGAAAGGGGCGCAGCGCGACTTCGGTCGTGTAGCGGTCATTGCCGCTTTGATCCTGCCATTTGCGGGTCTCCAACTGGCCTTCGACATAGACCTTGGAGCCTTTTTTCAGATATTGCTCGGCCACGCGGACCAGCGGCTCGGAATAGATCGCGACCGAGTGCCATTCGGTGCGCTCCTTGCGCTCGCCGGTATTGCGGTCCTTCCAGGATTCAGAGGTGGCGATGCGCAGGTTGGCGACCTTGCCGCCGCTGGGAAAGGTGCGGACTTCGGGGTCTTGGCCCAGGTTGCCGACCAGGATCACCTTGTTCACGCTGCCTGCCATGCTGCGTTCCTTTTTGCCAGAATGCGTCTTGCGGGGGTTTAGCGCGTCCTGCACCAAGGGGGCAAGCGGAATGCGGAACGGGCCCGGCCCGGCGGAACTTCGCCTATGGCCGGCGCGCGGGGCGCGGGCCGAAATCCTCTTGCGGCGCGGGTCGGGCTTTGCGCTATAGTGTCGCCAAAAAGATCGACGAGATGCATGAGGGACCAGCGATGCTTTCACGTGATCGGGCGATGCTGCGCCGGCTTGGCCGGGCCGTGACGGCCTTGGCCGTTTCGGCGGCGCTGACCGCGCCGGCGGCGGCCGAGGGGCTGCGGCTTCAGGTCAAAAGCGGCAAGACGCGCCAGGCGCAATTCGAACGCCAGACCCGGCTGATGGACAGCCGCCTGGCCGGGCAATACCAGCAATCGGCCCGGCTGCGCCCTGGCGGCACCTCGACCAAAAGCGTGGTCGACCTGGACCTGGGCGGCGCGATTCCCGCCTATCGTGGCAACCAGCGCAGCCAATACCTGCCCCATGCCCGCGCCATGGCCCGCAAGCACGGCGTCCCCGAGGACCTGTTCCTGCGCCTTGTGCAGCAGGAATCGGGCTGGAACCCCTCGGCGCGTTCGCACAAGGGGGCACGGGGGCTGGCGCAGCTTATGCCGGGCACGGCCGCCAAGCTGGGCGTCGATCCCAACGACCCGATCCAGAACCTGGAAGGCGGCGCGCGCTATCTGCGCATGATGTACAACACCTTCGGCAATTGGCGGCTGGCGCTGGCCGCCTATAACGCCGGGCCGGCGGCGGTCGCGAAATATCAGGGCGTCCCCCCCTATCGCGAGACGCGCAACTATGTGCGAATCGTCCACGGCAGCTAGGCCCGGCGGCGGGGCCGGGGATGCCCCGGCGTCCGCGCCCGCAGCTAGAAGGTCGAAGGGATGATGCGCGAGTATTTCGTCCCGGCGATCGAGGCGCCGGCCATCAACCCCGACTGGCCAAAGACCATGGCCACCACCGGCTGCTGGGCGGTGATGGTGTCGGTGCCCATCGAGACGCCGCCCGCGGGCAGCGCGTAATAGGCCCCGGCCTCGGCCACCCAGCCGGGCGCGCGGCGGAAATCGGCCAGCGCCGCATCGGTCTGGAAGATCAGCACATGCGCATATTGCTGCGCGCCGATCTGGAACCCGACGCTGGCCTGGGCCGCCGAATAGTAATCCACCGTCACGTCGTTGATGCGCAGCGCGCCCTGGCCATAGGCGCCGCCGACGCCGAAGCCGGCTTCGGTCATCAGCGGCATGTAGAGCACGCCCTTGGCCCCCTGCACCATGGGCGCGACATCGGGATAGCTGCGCAGCAGGTAGTCCCGCGTCGCATCGACCCGCGCGTCCAGCCGCGACGGCGCGTCCTGGCCCACCGCGTTCGAACAACCCGCAAGCCCCAGCGCCGCGCCGCCCAGCAGCACCAGCCGCCGGCTCATCCCCTTGGAATCCATCATCTTCGCCCTCGTTCCATCATCGGCGGTTGCCCCGCCTGTCTGGGCCGCGATGATAAAGGACCCGGCCGGCTCATGCCAGTCTTTCGGCGACCTGGGGCGCGTAATAGGTCAGGATGCCGTCGCATCCGGCGCGGCGGAATGCCAGCAGGCTTTCCACCACCACCTCGGGCGACAGCCAGCCGTTGCGGATCGCGCCCTCGATCATCGCATATTCGCCGCTGACCTGATAGGCAAAGGTCGGGGCGGCGAACTGGTCGCGGACCATGCGGCAGATGTCCAGATAGGGCATTCCCGGCTTGACCATCACCATGTCGGCGCCCTCGGCCAGGTCGCGGGCGACGCAGCGCATCGCCTCTTCGCGGTTGGCCGGGTTCACCTGATAGGTCTTCTTGTCGCCCACCAGCCGACCCGAAGCGCCGACCGCGTCGCGGAACGGCCCATAGAAGCCGCTGGCGAATTTCGCCGCATAGGACAGGATCGCCACGTCCTTGTGGCCGTTATCCTCAAGCAACCCGCGCAAAGCGCCGATGCGCCCGTCCATCATGTCCGAGGGGCCCAGGATGTCCGCCCCCGCCTGGGCCTGGACCAGCGCCATGCGGCCAAGCGCCTCGACCGTTTCGTCGTTCAGGATCACACCGTCGCGCACCAGCCCGTCATGGCCGTTGGCGTTATAGGGGTCCAGCGCGATGTCGGTCATCACCGCCAGTTCCGGCGCGACCTGCTTGATGGCGCGGATGGCGCGGTTGCCGATATTGTCGGGGTCCCAGGCGCGCTCGCAGTTTTCGGTTTTCAGGTCCGGGTCGGAATGCGGGAAGATGCAGATCGCCGGGATGCCCAGCCGCATCGCGGTTTCCGCCGCGCGCTTGGCGCCCTCCAGCGTCAGCCGCTCGACGCCGGGCATCGAAGGGATCTCGCCCTCGCCGCCGGCGATCTCGGTCACGAAGATCGGCCAGATCAGGTTGGCGGGGGTCAGGGTGGTTTCCGTCACCATGGCGCGCAGCGCCGGCGTGCGGCGCAGCCGGCGCAGGCGGCTGGCGGGGAAGGGGGCGGTGATCGGGGTCGGGGACATGGGCGGGGCCTGTGGCTTGCAAAGGGTCTGGCCCGAACCTGCACCCAAGCCCCCGCCCGCGCAACCCCCGACGCCCATCCCTGAAAATCAAGGTTTTCCTTTGCACCCGGCGCGGTTAGTTTGCGACCCGCGCCATTGCCGCAAGGAGAAGACGTGCCCGCAACCGAGCCAATCCTTGCCCTGCTGGACAGCCGGTCATTCGGCTCGATCTGGTTTTGGGTGATCGTGACGGCGGCCTGGACCATGGCCGGGCGGCGCATCCTGGGCGTGCCCGCCGACGTGATCGCCGGCGCGGTCTTCGTCGAGCCGGAGCCCGACGGCGATCCGGCGGCGCTGATGCTGCTTGACTGGCTGTCGCTGACCCTGCCGCGCTGGCGCATGGAGCGGCGCGAAGGCGCGCTTCTGCTGGGGCTGGGCTCGTTCCTGCTGACGGTGCTGGCGGTGCTGGGCTTTGCCTACCGGCTGGAAATGGCGCAGGCGCTGGTGCTGCTGGTGGCGCCCTTCGTGCTGCTTTTCGCACTGGACTTGCGGCTGGCCGGGCGGCTGCGCCCGCTGCTGGCCCAGGCCGGGCGCGACATGCCCGCCAACCTGGCCGCGGCCCAGGCGGCGCGGCTGATGCGCCGTCATCGGCTGGCGGGGATGGCCCTGTCGATCCTGGCCGTGGCGCTGACGGCCGCCTATGGGGCGGTCTGGATGATCCTGCATCCCTTTGGCTATTGAGCGGGCCTTGACTTCGCCGGTGCCGGCTTTACCTCGGGGCGCATGGCAGCGCATCCCGAACACCTGATCCTTTCCGGCGCCCCCGAAGGCATGGACGCCGCGCTGGTCGCGCGCGAACTGTCCCGCGGCCAGCCCGTCATCCACATCGCCCGCGACGACCGGCGCATGGCCGCGATGCGGGCGGCGCTGGGGTTCTTTGCCCCCGCTGCCGTGGTGCTGGAGTTTCCGGCCTGGGACACCACGCCCTATGACCGCGTCTCGCCCGCGCCAGGCGTGATGGCCGCGCGCATGGCAATGCTGGCGGCGCTGGCGCATGGTGCGCTGAAGGGACCCTTCGTGGTGCTGACCACGCTTTCGGCCGCCATGCAGCGCCTGCCGGCGCGCGACGTGCTGCGCGACGCGGGGTTTTCCGCCGCCGTGGGCGATCGCATGGACGAGGGCGCCTTGCGCGCATTCCTGGCCAGGATGGGCTTTTCGCAGGCCCCTACCGTGACCGAGCCCGGCGATTTCGCCGTCCGGGGCGGCATCATCGACATCTTCCCGCCCGGCGAATCCGGGCCGATCCGGCTGGACATGTTTGGCGACGTTCTGGATGGCGCGCGCAGATTCGATGCAGAAACACAGCGTTCCGTCGAAAAGCTCGACCGGATCGAGCTTGCGCCCATGTCCGAGGTGATCCTGGACGAAGCCGCCATCACCCGCTTTCGCCAGAACTATCGCGCCGAATATGGTGCCGCCGCCAATGATCCGCTTTACGAAGGCATCAGCGCCGGCCGCAAGATGGCGGGGATGGAACATTGGCTGCCCTGGTTCCACGACCGGCTGGAAAGCCTGTTCGACTATCTGCCCGGCGCCTCGGTCGTCGCGGATGACCACCTGGACCAGGTCCGCGACGCGCGCTGGCACACCATTGCCGAGCAGTTCGCGGCCCGGCGCGAGGCGCTGGCCCGCAAGGGGGGCACCGACACGGTCTATCGCCCGGTTCCCCCCGCAGCGATGTTCCCGGATGAGGCGGAATGGGCGCGCTGGCTGGCGGCGCATCGGCTGCTGCGCCTGTCGGTGCTGCCGCAGCCGCCCGGTCCGGGGGTGCTGGATGCCGGGGGCCGCGTCGGGCGCAATTTCGCCCCCGAGCGGCAGGCCGAAAAGGGAAATCTTTTCAAATCACTCTCTGATCATATTCGAAATCTTCAAGCTTCGCGCCGCGTGGTGATCGCCAGCTTCTCGGACGGGGCGCGCGAACGGCTGGCCGGGCTGATCGCGGACGAAGGGATCAAGGGCGCCAAGCCCATCGCCGATCTGCGCGAGCTGCCCGACCAGCCCGGCGCGCTGGGTCTGGCGGTCTGGCCGCTGGAGGAAGGCTTCACCTCGGACGGGTCGGCCACCGGGGCGCTGGCGGTGATCTCGGAACAGGACGTGCTGGGCGACCGGCTGATCCGGGGCGCCAAGCGCCGCCGCAAGGCCGAGAATTTCCTGCGCGACACCACGACGCTAAGCCCCGGCGACCTTGTGGTGCATGTCGAACACGGCATCGGCCGCTATACGGGCTTGGAAACCGTCAAGGCGCTTGGCGTGCCGCATGATTGCGTGGCGCTGGAATATGCCGGCGGCGACCGGCTTTTCCTGCCGGTGGAAAACATCGAACTGCTCAGTCGCTACGGGCACGAGCAGGGGTTGCTGGACAAGCTGGGCGGCGGCGCCTGGCAGGCGCGGAAAGCGCGCCTCAAGGAACGCATCAAGCTGATCGCCGACCGGCTGATGCGCGTCGCGGCCGAACGGCTGCTGCGCCCCGCCCCGGTGCTGGAGCCCGAGCATCACGAGACCGAAAGCTTTGCCGCCCGTTTCCCCTATGCCGAGACCGAGGACCAGGCCGCCGCCATCGCCGACGTGGCCGAGGATCTGGCCGCCGGCCGGCCCATGGACCGGCTGGTCGTGGGCGACGTGGGCTTCGGCAAGACCGAGGTCGCCATGCGCGCGGCCTTCATCGCCGCGAGCCAAGGCCGGCAGGTCGCGGTGGTGGCGCCGACCACGCTGCTGGCGCGCCAGCATTTCCGCACCTTTGCCGAGCGGTTCCGCGGCACCGCGATCAACGTGCGGCCGCTGTCGCGCTTCGTCTCGGCCAGGGACGCGACCGAGACCCGCAAGGGCCTGGCCGAGGGGACGGTGGACATCGTCGTCGGCACCCATGCGGTGCTGGCCAAGCAGGTCCGCTTCAAGAACCTGGGCCTGCTGATCGTGGACGAGGAACAGCATTTCGGCGTCGCCCACAAGGAGCGGCTGAAGGAGTTGCGCAGCGATATCCACGTGCTGACCCTGACCGCGACGCCGATCCCGCGCACCTTGCAACTGTCGCTGACGGGCGTGCGGGACCTGTCGATCATCGGCACCCCGCCGGTGGACCGGCTGGCGATCCGCACCTATGTGTCCGAGTTCGACAGCGTCACCATCCGCGAGGCGCTGCTGCGCGAGAAATATCGCGGCGGGCAGAGCTTCTTCGTCGTCCCCCGCCTGTCGGACCTGCCCGAGGTCGAGGAATGGCTGCGCGAGCATGTGCCCGAAGTCAGCACCATCGTCGCCCATGGCCAATTGGCGGCGGGCGACCTGGACCAGCGAATGAACGCCTTTTACGACCGCGGCGCCGATGTCCTGCTGGCGACCAGCATCGTCGAATCGGGGCTGGATATCCCGACCGCCAATACCATGGTGGTTTGGCGCGCCGACATGTTCGGCCTGGCGCAGCTTTACCAGATCCGCGGCCGGGTCGGGCGGTCCAAGATCCGCGCCTATTGCTATCTGACCACCAAGCCGCGGGTGCCCTTGACCCCGCAGGCGCTGCGGCGGCTGAAGTTCCTGGGCACGCTGGACAGCCTCGGCGCCGGCTTCAACCTGGCCTCGCAGGACCTGGACCTGCGGGGTGCGGGCAACCTGCTGGGCGAGGAGCAGTCGGGCCATATCAAGGAGGTTGGCTTCGAGCTTTACCAGCAGATGCTGGAGGAGACGATCGCCAAGCTGAAATCCGGCGAGATCGAGGGCACGCCCGAGGACGAATGGGCGCCGCAGCTGAACCTGGGCGTGCCGGTGACGATCCCGGAAAGCTATGTGCCGGACCTGGACGTGCGGCTGGGGCTTTACCGCCGCCTGGCCGAGTTGACCAGCAAGGTCGATCTTGAAGGCTTTGCCGCCGAGCTGATCGACCGGTTCGGGCCCCTGCCGCGCGAGGTGAACACGCTTTTGCTGGTCATCCGCATCAAGGCCATGGCCAAGCGCGCCAATATCGCCAAGCTGGACGCCGGACCCAAGGGTGCAACCATCCAGTTCCACGGCGACAAGTTCCCGAACCCGGCCGGGCTGGTCGAGTTCATCCACGAGCAGCGCGGCCAGGCCAAGGTGACGGATAACCGTATCGTCATCCTGCGCGACTGGCCGGGCGAGGCCGATCGCATCAAGGGCAGCTTCGCCATCGCCAAGGACCTGGCGGCGAAGATCAAGGCGGGCAAGGCCAAAGGCTAGGGCCGGGCCAGGCCGGCGGGGCCGGGCCGGGGGCGCTGCCCCCGGACCCCCGGGATATTTGGACACGAAAGAAATGCCGGGCGAAGGCCGTGGACGGGCTGGCCGGCACGGGGCGCGTGCCCCGTGGCAGGCGGTTGCCATCGCCGTCCTGCGCGTGCTGGCATGGAGGGACCGGGTGCCGCCCGCGGGGGAGGAGCCTTGGTCGGGTGCAGGGTGTGTCGCCGGGGCGGGTGCTAGTCGGGGCGGACCGCCGCAGCGGAAAAAAGGCGGCGCGAGGGGCGCCGCCTTTGCGAGCAAAGGATCAGTCGGCCGTCAGCAGCGGCGGCTTGGAATTGCTGATCCTGGGCGTCTCGGGGCCGGTGATGTCGAAGACGGGCTTGTCGTCTTCGATCCGCACCCGGACGACGCCGCCCTTGGTCAGCCGGCCGAACAACAGTTCTTCGGCCAGGGGCTTCTTGATGGATTCCTGGATCACCCGGCCCAGGGGGCGCGCGCCCATCTTGTCGTCATAGCCGCGTTCGGCCAGCCAGTCGGCCGCCTCGGCGGTCAGTTCGATATGGACGCCGCGGTCGATCAGCTGCGCTTCGAGTTGCAGCACGAATTTCTCGACCACCTGGACGATCACCTCGCGCGAGAGCGGCGCGAAGCTGATGACCGCATCCAGCCGGTTGCGGAATTCCGGCGTGAAGGTGCGCTCGATGGCGGCGGTATCCTCGCCCTCGCGGCGTTCGCGGCCGAAGCCGAAGGCGGCCTTGGCCTGGTCCGCCGCGCCGGCGTTCGAGGTCATGATCAGGATCACGTTGCGGAAATCCACCTGCCGGCCGTTATGGTCGGTCAGCTTGCCGTGGTCCATGACCTGAAGCAGGATGTTGTAGACATCCGGGTGTGCCTTTTCGATCTCGTCCAGCAGCAGCACGCAATGCGGATGCTGGTCCACCCCGTCGGTCAGAAGCCCGCCCTGGTCGAAGCCGACATAGCCCGGCGGCGCGCCGATCAGCCGGCTGACCGCGTGCTTTTCCATGTATTCCGACATGTCGAAGCGCAGCAGTTCCACCCCCAGGCTGGCGGCCAGTTGCTTGGCGACCTCGGTCTTGCCGACGCCGGTGGGGCCGGCGAACAGGTAGTTGCCGATCGGCTTTTCCGGTTCGCGCAAGCCCGCCCGCGCCAGCTTGATCGACGAGGCCAGCGCGCTGATCGCCGCATCCTGGCCGAAGACCAGCCGCTTCAGCGTCGCCTCCAGGTCTTTCAGCACCGCGGCATCGTCCTTGGAGACGCTTTTGGGCGGAATGCGGGCGATCTTGGCCACCACCGCCTCGATCTCCTTGGGGCCGATGGTCTTGCGGCGCTTGCTTTCCGCGACCAGGTGCTGGGCCGCGCCGGCTTCGTCGATCACGTCGATGGCCTTGTCGGGCAGCTTGCGGTCGTGGATGTAGCGCGCCGAAAGTTCCACCGCCATCTTGATCGCGTCGTTGGTATAGCGCAGGTCGTGGTGCTTTTCGAAGCTGGGCTTCAGCCCCATCAGGATCTTGACGGTATCGGGAACGTTGGGCTCGTTCACGTCGATCTTCTGGAAGCGGCGCGACAGCGCGCGGTCCTTTTCGAAATGCTGGCGGAACTCCTTGTAGGTGGTCGAGCCCATGCAGCGCAGCTTGCCGCCGGCCAGCGCCGGTTTCAGCAGGTTCGACGCGTCCATGGCACCGCCCGAGGTGGCGCCGGCGCCGATCACCGTATGGATTTCGTCGATGAAGAGGATGGCGTCGGGATGGTCTTCAAGTTCCTTGACGACCGCCTTCAGCCGTTCCTCGAAATCGCCGCGATAGCGCGTGCCGGCCAGCAGCGCGCCCATGTCGAGCGAGAAGATGGTCGAGCCGGCCAGCACGTCCGGGGTTTCGCCGCGGGTGATCTTCAGCGCCAGCCCCTCGGCGATGGCGGTCTTGCCGACGCCGGGGTCGCCGACCAGCAGCGGGTTGTTCTTGCGCCGCCGGCACAGCACCTGGATGCAGCGCTCGACCTCGTCGGCGCGGCCGATCAGCGGGTCCACGTCGCCCTTGGCGGCTTTCTTGTTCAGGTCCACGCAATATTTCGCCAGGGCGGATTCGTCCTTGGGCTGGGCGGTTTCGGCCTGAGCCTGTTCGGGCTGGTCCGAGCCCTGGACTGGCCGGTTTTCCGAGAACGACGGATTCTTGGCCACGCCATGGGCGATGAAATTCACCGCGTCATAGCGGGTCATGTCCAGTTCTTGCAGGAAGAAGGCGGCGTTCGATTCCCGCTCGGCGAAGATGGCGACCAGGACATTCGCCCCCGTCACCTCGGTCCGGCCCGAGCTTTGCACATGGATGGCAGCGCGCTGGATCACGCGCTGGAAGGCGGCGGTGGGGACGGCCTCGGAACCCTCGACATCGGTGATGAGGGTGGAAAGGTCGTCTTCGATGAACTCGACCAGCATCCGGCGCAATTCGTCCAGATCGACATTGCAGGCCCGCATCACCTTCACGGCTTCGGGCTCTTCCGTCAGCGCGAGCAGCAGATGCTCGAGCGTGGCAAGCTCATGGCGGTGTTCGTTGGCCAGCGCAAGCGCAGCATGGATGGCCTGTTCCAACGAGGTCGAAAAGGACGGCACTTCAAGCTCCTGTCAGTCGGCTGGCGGTATGGGCCGCCAGATTTAGCGGTCCACCTGACCAGACTGTCACGATACAGTTAAGATTTGGTGGATTGGCGCGCAATTCAAGCGGTATTTGCGTCCAGCCCCGCGGAATCCCCGCGATTGAGGCAGATGTGATGTTCCCCAGGGCGGATTTCAAGCGCCCCTGGGCACGCGCCGCCGGGTTGGCCGGGGCGGTCAGAACCGATCCTTCCTGGCGCGCAGCTCGGCAAAGACGTCGGCATCGGCGGCGCCGGCCATGCCCAAGCCATCCGCCAGTTCGCGGACCCGCAGAAACGGATTGGTCGCCCGCTCATCGGCCAGGGTCGAGGGGGCGCAGGGGCGCTTGCCTGCCGCGGTTTCCTCCAGCCGCCGGCGCAGGGCGGCATTGCCGGGATCGACCGAAAGGGCAAAGGCGCCGTTGCCGCGGCAGTAATCGTGCCCCGAACAGACCAGCGTCCCAGCCGGTAGCGCGTTCAGCCGCGAGAGGCTGGCCCACATCGCCTGGGCGTCGCCTTCGAACAGCCGGCCGCAGCCAAGCGCCATCAGGCTGTCGGCGGTAAAGACCATGGCCGAGCCCGGCAGGTGAAAGGCCAGATGGCCGATGGTATGGCCGGGCACGTCGATCGCCTGGGCCTGCTCGCCGCAAAGGTCGAAATGCGCGCCGGGGCGGACCGGCTGGTCCAGGGGCGGCAGCCGCGCCGCGTCAAGCGCATTGCCGATGACCGCGGCGCCGGTCCTGTCCGCCAGTTCGGGCACGGCCTGGATGTGGTCGGCGTGGTGATGGGTCAGCGCGATCTGGTCCAGCGTCCAGCCGCGCGCCGCCAGTTCCGCAAGGATGGGCGCGGCCTCGGGCGCATCGACCAGCGCCGTCCGGCCGTTGCCGTGCAAAAGCCAGGCATAGTTGTCGGTCAGGCAGCGAATGGGAACCAGATCCAGCGGCATTGGCAAATTCCTTTCTTTGCCGCAGTCTGGCCCCGCCAGGCGGGAGGCGCAATGCATCACGACGTATTCGATCTGCGGAAGTTCTATTACACCCGCGCGCTGGGCCGGGTGGTGCAGCGCGTGCTGCGCGACCGGCTGACGGCGCTGTGGCCGCCCGACCAGGCGCAGGGCATGACCTTTGCCGGGTTCGGCTTTGCGGCGCCGCTGCTGCGGCCCTGGCTGGCGCGGGCGCGGCGCGTCGTGTCGCTGATGCCGGGGCCGCAAGGGGTGATGGCCTGGCCGGCGGGCCTGCCCAACTGCTCGGTCCTGTGCGAAGAGACGGCCTGGCCGCTGGATACCGGCAGCGTCGACCGGATGGTGCTGCTGCATGCGCTGGAGACCGCCGACCACCCGGCGGCGCTGATGGCGGAAGCCTGGCGCGTGCTGGGGCCGGGGGGGCGGATGCTGGTCATGGTGCCCAACCGGGCCGGGCTTTGGGCGCGCTCGGACACGACGCCTTTCGGCCTGGGACGCAGCTATACGGCGGGCCAGCTAGAGGCGCAGGCCCGCGCGGCCGGCTTTGTCACCGAGCGGGCGGGGGCGGCGCTTTACATCCCGCCCTCGGATCGCAGGTTCTGGCTGAAAAGCGCGCAGATGTGGGAACAGGCCGGCCTGCGCATCAGCCAGGTGCTGGTCGCGGGCGTGCTGCTGACCGAGTTCAGCAAGCAGGTGCAGGCCCCGGTCGGCCCGGCGCGGCGCGTCAGCGTGCCAAGCCCGCTTGACGTGCTGGGCGGCATCGCCCGGCCGCGCCCGGCCGGACAGGGCGCGGGCAGGACGGCCGGCGATCAGGGCTAAGGCGCGGGGCCGCGCCGAGGGACGGGGCCGATGGGAAAGGGCGGGGGCCGTCAACGGCGGCGGCGACCCAGGCACGAATCCCCCCCGCTGATCGCCGCGCGCGCGGGCGTTCCTTGCGCGCGCGAAGGGCGTGGCTGGGCCGCGCCGGGCCGGGTGTTTGCGCAATCGGCCGCGGCCTGGCCTGCAACAAGGGTCGCAAACCCTCGTTTTTCCGTGTTCAAGGCGGTTGCGGCAGCGAAAATCACCTGCTAGAGACGCCGCAGATTTCGGGAAGGTTCCAGCCGGATTATGCTTGGGCCCGCCCTTGACCCGCGCTCCGCGACAGACCGGCCCGCCCGCCGGCCCGCCAGCGGAGCTTGCGCTAACCGGAAGGATGACCGTGGCCAATTCCGCTTCGATTTCCGCTGATATCGCCGGGCGTTATGCGCAGGCCCTGTTCGATCTGGCCAGGGATTCGGGCGGCATCGACGCCCTGTCCGGCCAGCTCGACGACCTGGCCTTGGCCTATGACGCCAGCCAGGATCTGCGCGACCTGACCCTGTCGCCGCTTTACGACCGCCAGCAGCAGGAAACGGCGGTCGGTGCGCTGGCCAGCCGCATGGGGCTTGCGCCCGAACTGGCCAATACGCTGCGGCTGATGGCCCGCAACCGGCGGCTGTTCACCCTGCCGCAATTCCTGGCCCGGCTGCGCGACCTCATCGCCGAGGCGAAGGGCGAAACCACCGCCGACGTGGTCAGCGCGCAGGCGCTGACGGACGAACAAAAGGCCCGGCTTGGCGATACGCTGGCGGCGAAATCGGGCAAGACGGTGAAACTGAACGCGCGTGTCGATGAAAGCCTCATCGGCGGCATGATCGTCAAACTGGGCTCGCAGATGATCGACAGCTCGATCCGCTCGAAGCTCGCCTCCCTCCAGAATGCTATGAAAGAGGTCGGATAATGGGAATCCAGGCAGCCGAAATCTCGGCCATCCTCAAGGATCAGATCAAGAATTTCGGTCAGGACGCCGAGGTGGCCGAGGTCGGGCAGGTGCTGTCCGTCGGTGACGGCATCGCCCGCGTCTATGGCCTGGACAAGGTTCAGGCCGGCGAGATGGTCGAGTTCCCCGGCGGCATCCGCGGCATGGTGCTGAACCTTGAAACCGACAACGTCGGCGTCGTGATCTTCGGCGACGACCGCTCGATCAAGGAAGGCGACACCGTCAAGCGCACCGGCGCCATCGTGGAAGTCCCGGCCGGCAAGGAATTGCTGGGCCGCGTGGTCGACGCGCTGGGCAACCCGATCGACGGCAAGGGCCCGATCAACGCATCCGAGCGTCGCGTCGCCGACGTCAAGGCCCCCGGCATCATGCCGCGCAAATCGGTGCACGAGCCGATGGCGACCGGCCTGAAATCGGTGGACGCCATGATCCCCGTGGGCCGCGGCCAGCGCGAGCTGATCATCGGCGACCGCCAGACCGGCAAGACCGCCATCGCGCTGGACACCATCCTGAACCAGCAGAACTACAACGGCCGCGAGGCCGATGGCATGAAGACCCTGCACTGCATCTATGTCGCGGTGGGTCAGAAGCGCTCGACCGTGGCCCAGTTGGTCAAGAAGCTGGAAGAGACCGGCGCCATGGCCTACACCACCGTCGTGGCCGCGACCGCCTCAGACCCGGCGCCGATGCAATACCTGGCGCCCTATTCGGCGACCGCCATGGGCGAATATTTCCGCGACAACGGCATGGATGCGCTGATCATCTATGACGACCTGTCCAAGCAGGCCGTGGCTTACCGCCAGATGTCGCTGCTGCTGCGCCGTCCGCCGGGGCGCGAAGCCTATCCGGGCGACGTGTTCTACCTGCATTCGCGCCTGCTGGAGCGTTCGGCCAAGCTGAACGAGGCCAACGGCGCCGGCTCGCTGACCGCGCTGCCGATCATCGAAACCCAGGCGGGCGACGTGTCGGCCTATATCCCGACCAACGTGATCTCGATCACCGACGGCCAGATCTTCCTGGAAACCGAACTGTTCTTCCAGGGCATCCGCCCGGCCGTGAACACCGGCCTTTCGGTCAGCCGCGTCGGCTCGGCCGCGCAGACCAAGGCGATGAAATCGGTCGCCGGCCCGGTCAAGCTGGAACTGGCGCAGTATCGCGAGATGGCGGCATTCGCTCAGTTCGGCTCGGACCTTGACGCCGCGACGCAGAAGCTTCTGAACCGCGGCGCGCGCCTGACCGAACTGATGAAGCAGCCGCAATATTCGCCGCTGACCAACGCCGAGATCGTCATCGTGATCTATGCCGGCACCAAGGGCTATCTGGACAATATCCCGGTCCGGGACGTGACCAAATGGGAACAGGGGCTGCTTCAGTATCTGCGCAACCAAAAGGCCGATCTGCTTGACGACATGACCAGGAACGACCGCAAGATCGCGGGCGAACTGGAAGATGCGATCAAGGCAGCGCTGGACGGTTACGCCAAGACCTACGCCTGAGAGGAGGGATAGATGCCCAGCCTCAAGGATCTCAAGAACCGGATCGGCAGCGTCAAGAACACGCGCAAGATCACCAAGGCGATGCAAATGGTCGCCGCCGCGAAACTGCGCCGTGCGCAGGAGGCGGCGGAGGCCGCGCGGCCCTATGCGGACCGGATGGCCTCGGTGATGGCCGGGCTGACCGCTGCGGCGGCCGGCTCGGACATGGCGCCGCGCCTGTTGGCGGGAACCGGCGACGACCGCCGGCATCTGCTGGTGGTGATGACCTCGGAACGCGGGCTTGCGGGCGGGTTCAACTCGACCATCGTCAAGCTGGCCCGCTTGCGCCTGCAAGAGTTGCAGGCCCAGGGCAAGCAGGTGGCCATCCTGACCGTCGGCAAGAAGGGCCGCGAGCAGCTCAAGCGCGAATACGGCGATCTTTTCGTCCATCACGTCGACATGAGCGAGGTCAAGCGCATCGGCTATGAGAATGCGCGCCAGATCGCGGATGATATCCTGGACCGCTTCGGCGCCGGCGAATTCGACGTGGCGACGCTGTTCTACAACCGTTTCGAATCGGTGATCAGCCAGGTTCCGACCGCAAGGCAGATCATCCCCGCCGTGGTCGAAGAGGGCGAGGCCGGTGCCTCGGCGCTTTACGACTACGAGCCGGACGAGAACGCGATCCTGAACGACCTTCTGCCGCGTTCGGTCGCGACGCAGGTCTTTGCGGCGCTGCTGGAGAACGCGGCGTCCGAACAGGGCGCGCGGATGACCGCCATGGACAACGCCACGCGCAATGCCGGCGACATGATCGACAGGCTGACGACGGAATATAACCGCTCGCGTCAGGCCGCGATCACCAAGGAACTGATTGAAATCATCTCGGGCGCAGAGGCGCTCTGACACGTAGAGGTAGAGACATGGCAGAGGCCAATGGAAAAATCACGCAGGTGATCGGCGCCGTCGTCGACGTGCAGTTCGACGGCCAGCTTCCTGCGATTCTGAACGCTCTGGAAACCGAGAACAACGGCAAGCGCCTGGTGCTGGAAGTGGCCCAGCACCTGGGCGAAAACACCGTCCGCACCATCGCCATGGATGCGACCGAGGGCCTGGTTCGCGGCCTGCCGGTGCGCGATACCGGCGGCCCGATCATGGTTCCGGTCGGCGACGTGACGCTGGGCCGGATCCTGAACGTCGTCGGCGAGCCGGTGGACGAGGGCGAGCCGCTGGCCGCCGCGGAAAAGCGCGCCATCCACCAGCCGGCCCCGGACTTCGCCGCCCAGGCGACCGCGTCGGAAATCCTGGTCACCGGCATCAAGGTCATCGACCTGCTGGCCCCCTATTCCAAGGGCGGCAAGATCGGCCTGTTCGGCGGCGCGGGCGTCGGCAAGACGGTTCTGATCATGGAACTGATCAACAACATCGCCAAGGTGCATTCGGGCTATTCCGTGTTCGCGGGCGTCGGCGAGCGCACCCGCGAGGGCAACGACCTTTACCACGAGATGGTGGAATCGGGCGTCATCAAGCCCGACAACCTGTCGGAAAGCCAGGTGGCCCTGGTCTATGGCCAGATGAACGAGCCCCCGGGGGCGCGGATGCGCGTGGCGCTGACCGGCCTGACCGTGGCCGAACAGTTCCGCGACGCCACCGGCACCGACGTTCTGTTCTTTGTCGACAACATCTTCCGCTTTACCCAGGCGGGTTCGGAAGTGTCGGCGCTGCTGGGCCGCATCCCGTCCGCCGTGGGCTACCAGCCGACGCTGGCGACCGACATGGGCGCGATGCAGGAACGCATCACCTCGACCAAGAACGGCTCGATCACCTCGATCCAGGCCGTCTACGTTCCCGCGGACGACCTGACCGACCCGGCGCCCGCCACGACCTTTGCCCACCTGGACGCCACGACGGTTCTGTCGCGCGCGATTTCGGAACTGGGCATCTATCCGGCCGTGGACCCGCTCGATTCGAACAGCCGGATCCTTGACCCGGCGATCGTCGGCGAAGAGCATTACCAGGTGGCGCGCGACGTCCAGGGCATCTTGCAGAAATACAAGTCGCTTCAGGATATCATCGCCATTCTGGGCATGGACGAACTGTCCGAAGAGGACAAGCTGACCGTGGCCCGCGCCCGCAAGATCCAGCGTTTCCTGTCGCAGCCCTTCGACGTGGCCAAGGTGTTCACCGGCTCGGACGGGGTGCAGGTGCCGCTGGAAGACACGATCAAGTCCTTCAAGGCGGTCGTGGCCGGTGAATACGACCACCTGCCGGAAGCGGCCTTCTACATGGTCGGCGGCATCGAGGATGTGAAAGCCAAGGCTCAGCGTCTCGCCGCTGACGCGGCATAAGGGGGCGACATGGCCGACACGATGCAGTTCGACCTCGTCTCGCCGGAACGGAACCTGCTTTCCGTTCCGGTGCGCGAGGTGCGCCTGCCCGGCGCCGAGGGCGACCTGACCGCGATGCCCGGCCATGCGCCGGCCATCGTCAACCTGCGCCCCGGTCTGGTGACCGTGGTGGCGGGGGACGGGTCCGAGACGGAGTTCGCAGTGACCGGCGGCTTTGCCGAGATCAACGGCGAATCCGTGACCCTGCTGGCGGAACGGGGCCATCCCCGCGCCGAGATGACGCAGGAGGTCTTTAACGAGATGATGGCCCAGGCCCGTCGTCGCGTCGAGACCGCCAGAGAGCGCGATACCGCCGGCGAGGAACTTGTCGCCGCCGGGGTCAAGCTTCTGGCCGACATGGAGGCGCTTGGCACGCATATCGGGCTTGACCCGAACCAGGCGAATTTTCCGCATTAGCCGCGGGACTGACCAAAAGAACAGGAAGCCCCGGTCAGCCGGGGCTTTATTTGTTTCGCGCCCTGCTTTCTCATGGCGCGTGGGGAGGAGCGCGGGTTGCGTCGAATCGAACATTCTGCCGTTGGCGTCGCCAATGGCTCGACCGAGATGTTCTCGGCCTTCGAAAGCGGGGGGCCGATGTGGACAGGGCAGGGGCCGCGGGTCGAAACCAGGTCGGTGCGCTTTGACGAGGAATTCGTCGAGCCGCCGGTGGTCCATGTCGGGCTAAGCATGTGGGATATCGCCTGCCATGCCAACCAGCGCGCCGATATCCGGGCGGTGAACATCACCCGCCAGGGGTTCGACCTGCAATTCCGCACCTGGGAGGATACCCGCGTCGCGCGGGTGCGGGCCGACTGGATGGCAATCGGTCCGCTGCGCCATGCCGAGGACTGGGATATCGACTGACCGCCGGGTCAGGCGCGTTCCAGGTTCAGCCCGATCAGTTCCGCGACCTGCCGCGGGTGGGTGATGGGCAGCATGTGGCCCGCCCCCGGCACGCTGGCGCGTCCGACATCGGGCAGCCGCGCCGCCAGCGCCTTGGCGATTGCGGGGATCACCGGCGGCGATTCCTGGCCCAGGACGATCATCACCGGCGCGTCGATGGATTCCAGCCCGCCGGGGCGCAGGATATGCGCGGCATCGTCGCGTAGCGTTTCGTTGCTGGCCTGGACCAGATGGATCTGCCGCGCCAGCCGGGCCTGGGTCGCCGGGGCCTGCGCTTGCCAGTCAAGCCCGCCCCAGACGCCCAGAAAGGTGCGCGCCGCCTCGGCGTCCTCTCCGGCGGCGAGCCGGGCTGCGACATCCTCCAGCAGCGCGTCGTTTTGCGCCTCGGGCGCGGCGGCGAACAGCACCGGCTCGATCAGGGTCAGGCTGCGCACCGCCTCGGGGGCGGCGACGGCGATGCGCAGCGCCACGGTCGCGCCCATGCTGTGGCCGATCAGGTCCAGCGGCCGGTCGATCAGAGCCGCGGCCGCGCGGGTGACGGCGGTGTGATAGTCCGGCGGCCCGCCCGCCCAGTCGGGGCTTTGCCCATGGCCCGGCAGGTCCGGCGCGCTGATCCGCACCTGGTCGCGCAGCGCCTGGGCGATCGGTCCCCAATAGACCGCATTGCCCATCATGCAATGCAGCGCCAGGGCCGGGCGGTCCTCGTTGCCCGGCCAGCGCCTTAGGTGCAGCGCGCTCACAGGCCGGCCAGGTGCCGGTCAAGGAAATCCAGCCGGTCCTGGCCCCAGAACCGCTCTCCCGTCTCGGGCACGGTGTAGAAGGGCGCGCCGAAGGCCCCGGCCTCGACCGCCTGTTCCAGGTTGCTGCCGAAGGTCTCGGCGCCGACGAACAGGCCCTTGTCGGCCAGGTCCGGGTCGAAGCCCGCGGCGGCCAGTTTCCCGCGGATCACCGCGTCGTCGGCGATGTCGGCATCCTCGGCCCAGACGGCGCGCAGGAAGCCTTGCACCAGCCCGGCCAGGTCGCCGCCCCCTGCCTGCTGCGCGGCAATGATGGCATAGGACGAAGGCGCGGGGTTCACCGGCCAGAAGGCGGGCTTCAGGTTCAGCGCCATGCCCAGATGCTGCGACCAGCGGCGCAGCTCTTGCGCGCGGTGTTCCATGCGCGAGGGGTGGCGGTCGGCCGGGCGCACCCCGCCGGTGCGGTCGAACAATTGCAGCAGATCGACGGGCTTGTAGGTGATCGTCGCGCCATGGCGGGCGGCGATCTCTTCTAGCCGGTTGCCGGCGAGATAGCTCCAGGGGCTGGGTGTGCCGAAGTAATAGTCGATATGCGCCATGGTTTCGTCCTCGGGGTTTGCGGGCAGGCTAGCCCGGTGCTAAGCGGGGTGCAATCGCACGAATCCAGACAGGGAAAGCCCATGCCGGCCATGACCGAACCCAAGCTCATTGCGGGAAATGCGAACCGGCCCTTGGCCAGCGCCATCGCCCGGCGCATGTCGATGCATCGCGGCATGAACGTCGCCCCGGTCGAGGCGCGGGTCGAACGGTTCAACGACCAGGAAATCTTTGTCGAGGTTTATGAAAACGTCCGCGGCGAGGATATGTTCATCATCCAGCCGACCTCGAACCCGGCCAATGACAACCTGATGGAACTGCTGATCATGAGCGACGCGCTCAAGCGGTCCTCGGCGGCGCGCATCACCGCGGTGATCCCCTATTTCGGCTATGCCCGCCAGGATCGCCGGGCCAAGGCCCGCACCCCGATCAGCGCCAAGCTGGTGGCGAACCTTTTGACCGAGGCGGGGGTGGACCGGGTTCTGACGCTGGACCTGCACGCGGCGCAGATCCAGGGCTTTTTCGACATTCCGGTGGACAACCTTTATGCCGCGCCGGTCTTTGCGCTGGACATCAAGCATCATTTCCGCGACCGGCAGTCGGACCTGCTGGTCATCTCGCCCGATGTGGGCGGCGTGGCGCGGGCGCGGGAACTGGCGCAGCGCATCGGCGCGCCCCTGGCCATCGTCGACAAGCGCCGCGAAAAGCCCGGCGAAGTGGCCGAGATGACGGTGATCGGCGAGGTGGCGGGCAAGACCTGCATCATCGTGGACGATATTTGCGACACCGCCGGAACGCTGTGCAAGGCGGCGCAGGTGCTGACCGAGCATGGCGCGACCGAGGTGCATGCCTATATCACCCATGGCGTCCTGTCGGGCCCGGCGGTCGAGCGGGTACAGGCTTCGGTGATGAAGTCCCTGGTCATCACCGATTCGATCGAGCCGAGCGACAAGGTCAAATCCGCCTCGAACATCCGCATCGTGCCGACCGCGCCGATGTTTGCCCAGGCGATCCTGAACATCTGGAACGGCACCTCGGTCAGTTCGCTGTTCGAGGTGGACACGCTGGGTCCGATCTACGAGGGGCTTTATTCCGGCACCTGATCCGCCCCGCCGTAAAAAAGGCCCCGCTCGGACAGGGCGGGGCCTTTTTCATGCGGCGCGCGCGGTTTTACAGAAAGCGCGGGAACTCGATCTTGGGGCAGCGGTCCTCGACCACGGCCAGGCCGCGGGCACGGGCGCGGGCTGCCGCCTGCGGGTGGCGTACGCCAAGCTGCATCCAGATCGTGGCCAGGTTCGGCAGATGGGCCAGGGCGTCGTCGACGATGCCGGGCACCGCCTCGGGGCGGCGAAAGATATCGACCATGTCCACCGCCAGTTCGGCGGGGATTTCCCGCAGGTCGGCATAGACGCGCTCGTCCAGGATGGTGCTGCCGGCATGGCCCGGATTGACCGGAACGATGCGGTAGCCTTGCGATTTCAGATAGCGCGCAACGCCCCAGGACGGGCGGGCCTCGTTCGGCGACAGGCCGACGATGGCGATGCAGCGCGTGGTGCGGGCGATGCGCGCGATGTCGTCATCGATCGGCGATGGGCCGGTGTCGCGAAGTACTGCCAAGTTCATATGATCCTCCCCAGATCCGGGTAGAAAGTGGCATGGAAAAAGCGCCCGGTCCAGAGGTCTGGCCGGGCGCAAGTCGCGGAACGAGGGACAGTGATCTGAACATGACCGTTCCGAGGCCATGTTCGATAAATAAATGGGAACCGTGGCCAAATGGTTCCACCCCGTTCGCAAGAATGTGAAGATTCAGGGTTTCAACCGCGTCCAGGCGGTCTTGGCGCGGGTCAAAACGCCCTGCGGATCGGCAAGGAACCGCCGCCGCGCCTCGGCCGAGCGCAGAAGATAGGTGCGCTGCCCGATGACGACGAAATGGCGCGGATTGCCCGGTTCGGACCGGCCTTCGGACAGGGCGACCACGCAAAGCCCGCCCATGCCGGGGGTGTAGACCCTTGGATTGGCTTCGAAAAGATTGCGGTTCTGTTCGCTGGCGAAATGCCAGGCCTGGCCGCGCCAGACCGTGACCAGATCGGTCCGGCCCGGAACGGCCGCATTGTCCGCGCCATAGGATACCGGGTCCATCCCGTCCAGCGCCCAATCCTGGGCCAGAGACCCGACGGGGGACAGGGCAAGAAGCAGACTGGCAAGAAGGGGACGAATCATGATGCAGCACGGGCCTTGGTTTCGATCCGATCTGGCAAATCATCCGCGGATTCTCAACGGGGACGCGCGGCTTCTAGCGGCGATGTGAAGGCCCGGCCTAACTCTGTGAAGCGGAATAAAGCGCCACGGCCGCCGCGTTCGAGACATTGAGCGAGCCGAAATCGGCGGCAAAGGGGATGCGCAGGATGCGGTCGCAGGTTTCGCGGGTGCGCTCGCGCAGGCCGGGACCCTCGGCGCCCAGGACCAGGCAGATCGCCCGGCCCGACAGCTCGGCAAGCGCCTGAGGCAGGGTCTCGTCGCCGGTGCCGTCAAGGCCCAGGACGGTATAGCCCATGGATTGCAGCTCGATCAGCGTGTCGGCCAGGTTCGTGACCCGCAGATAAGGCTGCCGCTCCAGCGCGCCAGAGGCGGTCTTGGCCAGCGCGCCGGTTTCGGGGGCGGAATGGCGCGCCGGCGCGATGACGGCGCGCGCGCCGAAAACCTCGGCCGAGCGCAGGATGGCGCCGACGTTATGCGGGTCGCTGACCCGGTCCAGCGCCACCAGCAGCGGCCGCCCCGGCCCCGACAGCGCCAGGTCGGCAAGGCTGCCCCATGTCAGCGGCCGGACCTCGAGCGCGGCGCCCTGGTGCACGCTTTCGGCGGGCAGCGGCACGGTGCGGTCGAACAGGCGCGCGTCCACGATTTCGTGGGCCAGGTCCGCCGGCAGGGGGCCAAGCCGGTCCAGCGCGTTGCGGGTGACGACCAGTCGCAGCTTTTCGCGCCTGGGATTGGCCAGCGCATCGCGCACGGCATGCAGGCCGAACAGCCAGATGGTTTCAGCGGCCGCGGCGCGGCGCGCGCGTTCCTTGTCGATGACCCAGGCGGGTTTCTTGGTCTTTTGCTGTTTCTCGGCCATGTCGCATCCCCGGAGGTATCATCGACTGCGCAGAAAATACGGCGGAATGCAACCTCTGGCGAGGGCTGCGCGGGCGGTGCGATTTTTTCGGCCGATCCCTGCTTGACGCCCCCCGCCCGCCGGGCTAATCACCGCCCCACGCCGAAAGCGTTCGGCGGGCGACGTGCTGCAAGGTGCGGCAGCGGACTGTAACTCCGCCGGGGAGACCCATGCCTGGTTCGATTCCAGGGTCGCCCACCATCTCTCCCCTAAACCAAGCAGACAGCGACAGGCCGATATGCCCGCTGACCTGGCGGGGCCCGGCCATCGCGCCAAGCCGTCCGCCGTCCTTGATATCAATAGGCGATTTTCACCGGCCCGTCTTGCCCCTTTCCCAACCGCCCCCCCGGATTGCGGCGGGCCTGTGCGACCCGCCGCCGTGCTGGCTGCCTGTCAGCCGATGCGCCCGCCGCCTTGCCGGGTGATCGCAACCACGGCGGGGCGGACCGGCATGTCCTCGCTGAAATCCGGCCAGCGGGTCGAGAGGTCCTCGTAATACGAGGGGCGGCCATGCCCCTCCCAGTCGTCGCCGCCGTCGCCCGGATGCTGGATGGCCACGAACATGGTGGTCATGTCGGGGCTGGGGCAGGGGCCGCAAAGCTCGGCCCCCACGGGGACGCGGTAGAACAGCCGCGATGTGCCGCGCGCGGCGCCCTCGGTGTCGACCGCCCAAAGCCCGTCGGTGCGCCCGGTATCCGAGAGGTTGTTGCCGTCGGTCGAAACCCATAGCCGGCCGTCAGCGTCGATGGCCGCGTTGTCGGGCATGCCGAACCAGCCGTTGCGGGTGGTTTCGGTCGAGAAGGTGGCGCCGACCTCGGCCACGGCAGGGTCGCCGCATTGCAGCAGGATTTCCCAGCGCCCGGTGGTGGCGGTAAAGTCCTGGCCGTCCTCCAGAATCTCGATGATATGGCCAAAGGCGTTGTTGGCGCGGGGGTTTGCGGCATCGGCCTCGTCGCGCTTGGTGTTATTGGTCAGCATCACATAGGCGCGGCCGGTTTCGGGATTGGGCTGGATGTCCTCGGGGCGGTCCATCGGCGTCGCGCCCATCAGGTCGGCGGCGCGGCGAGTCTCGATCAGCACGTCGGCCTGCGTCTCAAAGCCGTTCTCGGCGGTCAGCGGCCCCTGGCCATGGACCAGCGCCAGCCATTCCATCGCGCCGTCTTCGTCAAAGCGGGCGACGTAAAGCGTGCCGTCGTCCAGCAGGTCCATGTTCGCCGCGCGGTTATCCGGGTCGAACGTGCCGGCGGTCACGAATTTGTAGACGTAATCGAACCGCTCGTCATCGCCCAGGTAGAACACGACGCGGCCGTCCCTGGCCACCACGCTTTCGGCGCCCTCATGCTTGAAGCGGCCAAGCGCGGTGCGCTTCCTGGGGACCGAGCCGGGATCGTGCACATCGACCTCGACCACCCAGCCGAAGCGGTTGGGCTCGTTCGGTTCCTGCGCGACATCGAAGCGGCGGTGGAACCTGCCCCATTGATAGTCGCCGGCCGGGATGCCCATGCGCTTGTAGTTCCCCGCCTCGGGGTGGTCGCCGGGCAGTTCGCCCTGGAAATAGCCGTGGATGTTCTCTTCGGCCATGATGTAGGTGCCCCAGGGCGTCACGCCGCCGGCGCAGTTGTTGATGGTGCCAAGGACGGTGGTGCCGTCGGGATCGTCCATGGTCTTGACGCGGTCATGGCCGGCGACCGGGCCGGACAGCCGCATTTCGGTCGTGGCGGTGATGCGGCGGTTCAGGACCCCGTCCAGGACCGGCTGCCATTTTCCGTCGATCTTGCGGATCTCGACGATGGTGCCGCCATGGGCGGCCATTTCGATATCGACCCGCTCCGGCGTGGCGTCGGCGACGCTGATCTTGCCGTCGGCGACGGTGACGATGCCGGGGAACATCAGGTGTTCGTTGGTGTATTCGTGGTTCACCACCAGAAGGCCGCGATCGGTGGCGCCGTCCAGCGGGATGAAGCCGACGAAATCGTTGTTATAGCCGAACTGGCGTTCCTGCGCGGCTTGCGACTGGTTGGCGGGGTCGAAATCGGGGGCGTCGGGGAACAGCTTGTCGCCCCAGCGCAGCAGCACGTCGGCGTCATAGCCGTCGGCGACATGGTGGTCGGCATCGACGCCGGCCTCGACCTCGGGGAAGTCGAAGACCGAGGCGCCGCCCGCCGCGCGCGCCCGGTCCGCGGCCAGGATGGCCACGGGCGAGACGGTGGCGGCGATGGCGGCCGATGCCATCGAGCCCTTCAGGAAGTTGCGCCGCGAAAACCGGGCGGCGATGATGTCGCCCATCGTCGGATTGCTGGTCGGGTTCAGGCCCGGCCCGTCCGCCTCCTCCAGCTTGGAGGTGCGGAAGATCTGGCTTTGGCGAAGGTCGGTCATTGCTGACTCCATGGCTGGTTCGGTCCAGCCTGCTGACTAGGGTCTGTTGAGATTCATCGTGAGTTGATCAGGGCTGCCACAGCGTAGATCATGGCCTCAAAGGATGTATCGGTCTTTTCGGACCGCATGGCGATACGCTTGAACTCCTTGAGTTTGCAGAAGAAGTTCTCGATGAGGTGGCGGCGCTTGTAGAGTTCGGGATCGATGATCAACGGCGCGCGGCGCTGTGGACGCTGCGAGATGCAGATCAGCGCGCCGCGTGCGTTCATCTCGGCGATGATCCAGTTGCTGTCGAAGGCCTTGTCGGCCAGCATCGCATTGAAGGCGAGCCCCTCGATCAGCGGCGCGACCCCAACCGTGTCAAAGCGGTGCCCCGGTATCAGGAC
>NZ_FTMK01000018.1 GCF_900156255.1 Paracoccus thiocyanatus | reverse complement strand
TGAGCGTGGAGAAGTCCGGGACCGGCCAGTCCAGACCAGCCATCTCGAGGATGCTGGCGACCATTCCGGTCGTTTGCCGAAGCGGCAGGCCGAAGAGCACCTTGATCATCAGACAGAACTGGATGGCGGCGTCGGAGAAGACCGGCGGACGTCCGGGCTTGCCTGCCTTCGGCGCAAGCCAGTCCATGTCCCGGTCTAGCCAGACGAGCAGAGATCCGCGCCGCTTCAGCGCGTCGTTATAGGATTTCCAGTTGGTCGTACGGTAGCGGGCAGGTTCGGGCTTGCTCATGGCAGGCTCTTAACCCACCGGATTCACGCCGTGAATCCCGGAAGCTCATGAGTTCTGCAACAACGCTTATCCGATCAGGTTCCAACACACGACGCATTTTTCGAGGTAGCCATGACCGCAGCGGATCTCGCCCAGTCCATCAGCCGGGAACTGCCCTATCTGCGGCGCTACGCGCGTGCGCTGACAGGCAGCCAAACCGCCGGCGACAATTACGCCGCCGCCACGCTGGAGGCGATCCTGACCGATCGCAGCCTCATGGATGGCGAGGACAGCCGCATCGGGCTGTTCCGCACCTTCCACGCCATCTGGCAAAGCTCGGGCCAGCCCGTCGAGCTGGTAGAGGCCCAGACCCCGCGCGAAGCCAGCGCCCAGGCGCATCTGCGCGGCCTGACGCCCAATTCCCGCGAAGCGCTTTTGCTGCGCACCATCGAGGAGTTGCGCTATGACCAGATCGCGCAGGTCATGCAATGCCCGCAGACCGAGGCCGAGGAACTGGTGCAGATCGCGCTGAACGAAATGAGCCAGTCGCTGGCCGGCAAGGTCATGGTGATCGAGGACGAAACGATCATCGCCATGGACCTGAAGGGCATCGTGCAGGCCATGGGCCACGACGTGACCGGCATCGCCCGCACCCATGCCGCCGCCGTGGACCTGGCGCATCAGAAGCGGCCGGACCTGATCCTGGCCGATATCCAGCTGGCCGACGGGTCGTCCGGCATCGAGGCGGTGAACGAGCTTCTCGCCAGCATGGGCGACATTCCGGTGATCTTTATCACCGCCTTCCCCGAACGGCTGCTGACCGGCGACCGGCCGGAGCCCGCCTTCCTGATCTCGAAGCCCTATTCCGAGGAACAGGTGCGCTCGGCCGTCAGCCAGGCGATGTTCTTTGCCTCGACCGAGGGGCTGGCGGTGTCCTGACGCACCGCCGCGCCGCTTGGCGCGGTCGCAGGAGTATTTGGGAAACGGTGAAAGGCGGGCCTTGGCGCCCCGCCGCATCGTTCAATGGGTATTTAGGGAACGAAGAAGTCGCGGTCAGGCGCAAAGGGTGGCGCGGGCCTGGGCGTGTTCGCGGGCCAGGCGGTCGATCAACTGCGCGGCGGGAAGGATTTCACGCACCGCGCCGATGCCCTGGCCCGAGCCCCAGACCTGGCTCCAGGCCTTGGGGCGGGGGGTGTTTTCGTCAAAGCTCATGTCCGAGACGTCGCCGCGGGCCAGATCGGCCGGATCAAGCCCGGCGGCCCGGATCGAGGGCGCCAGATAGTTGCCCGATACGCCGGTGAAAAGCGACGAGGTCACGATGTCCTCGGCCCCGCATTCGGTGATCATGCGCTTGTAGTCGGGCGGGGCATTGGCTTCCTGGGTGGCGATGAAGGGGCTGCCGACATAGGCCAGGTCCGCGCCCATGGCCTGGGCCGCCAGCACCGCCCGGCCGGTGGCGATGGCCCCGGACAGCAGCAGCGGGCCGCTGAACCATTCGCGGATTTCCTGCACCAGGGCAAAGGGCGATTGCGGCCCGGCATGGCCGCCGGCACCGGCCGCCACGGCGATCAGCCCGTCGGCGCCCTTGTCGATCGCCTTCCGGGCAAAGCTGTTGGTGATGACGTCATGCAGGGCGATGCCGCCGCAATCATGGGCCGCCGCGTTCACCTCGGGGCGGGCGCCCAGGCTGGTGATCCAGATCGGCACCCGGTGCTTGTGGCAGATTTCGATGTCGCGCTGAAGCCGCGCGTTCGAGCGATGCACGATCTGGTTCACCGCAAAGGGCGCGGCCGGGTTGTCGGGATTGGCCTGGTTGTGGCGGTCCAGCTCCTCGGCGATGCGGGTCAGCCAGGCGTCGAGCAGCGGGGCCTCGCCATCCTTTTCGCGGGCGTTGAGCGCCGGGAAGCTGCCGACGATCCCCGCCTTGCATTGCGCGATCACCAGTTCGGGCCCCGAGACGATGAACATGGGCGAGGCGACGACGGGGATGCGCAGGCCGGTCAGGATGGGGGGCAACATGATCTTCTCCGCTCACGGGGTCGGGGCAGATTGCCCGCCCGCCGTCCCGGTGCCAATGGTTCCGTGGCGTCCTTCAATAGGTCATGGGATGGGCGCGATGCAGGGCGTCGATGCGCGCCAGCGCCTCGTCCGACAGGCGCAGGTCCAGGCCGGACAGCAGGTGGCCAAGCTGCGCGGTATCGGTCGCGCCGATGATCGGGATGGTGCGGAAGGGCCGCTGGCGGGTAAAGGCGATGGCCATATGCACCGGATCGAGCCCCAGGTCGCGCGCCAGTTCGTGCCATGCATCAACCGCGGCAAGGGCGCGGAGGGTCCGGCGGCCGCCAAGGTTGCCGCGCCCGCCGCTGGCGACATCCACCGCGGCCCGGCTGCCGGGGGGCGTGGCGCCATCGCGGTATTTCCCCGTCAGCAGCCCCGCCGCCAGCGGCGAATAGGCAAGCAGCGTCACCCCTTCGTTCACCGCCAGTTCCGCCAGGTCGGTGTCGAAGGCGCGGTAAAGCAGCGAATATTCGTTCTGGATGCTGGCAACCGGCGGCGCGCCCAGCCGCGCGGCGGTGTCGATCCAGCGCAGGCTGCCCCAGGCCGATTCGTTCGACAGGCCAAAGGCGCGGATCTTGCCGGCGCGGTGCAGTTCGGCCAGCGCCTCCAGCACGTCCTCCATATGCGCGATCGTGGCGGCGCGGTCCTGGCCCGAGGGATCGTAGCGCCAGTTCTGGCGAAAGGCATAGCTGCCGCGCACCGGCCAGTGCAGTTGGTAAAGGTCGATGCAATCGGTCCCCAGCCGCTTCAGTGACGCGTCGACGGCCTGGCGCAGAATGGCGCCGTCATAGCCTTCGGCCCTGACCGTGGCGCTGGGTCCGGTGACCTTGGTCGCGATCTGCACCCGGCCGCGGCAACCGCGCGCGGCAAGCCAGTCGCCGACGATCGTCTCGCTGGCGCCTATGGTCTCGCGCCGGACCGGATTGACGGGATACATCTCGGCCGTATCGAAAAAGGTGATGCCGGCGGCCAGCGCCCGGTCCATCTGGGCCTGGGCCTCGGGCGCGGCGGTCTGGTTGCCGAAGGTCATCGTGCCCAGGCTAACCGCGCTGACCCGAAGATCGCTGCTGCCAAGCGTCGTGCTGTCCATGTCCGTCCTTTCGTCGCATCTGGCGGAAGAGAGTGGGAGTCGAACCCACCCAGGACAGGCTCACTGCCCCAACCGGATTTGAAGTCCGGCCGCCCCACCGGGGACGCTTCTCTTCCCTTATTCCCGCTTGTCCGACCCGTCCGGCGTGAACAGGTCGATCCGATGGGGGTTGATGCGACGAAGATCGCCCCGACGCAAGGTCAGACCCAGCCGGTCGAAGAAGTCAAGGATCTGGATCGCCACCTTGCGCCCATTCTGCACCCGGTCGCGAAAGGCCGGGGCGGTGAACCAGCCGTCCGCGGCCTGCGTGCCAAGGTCGCGGATGATGCCCACCATCTCGACCGTGGTGGCGCGGGCAAAGAAATGGTCATGTGCGATCTGGTCGATGCGGCCCTGGCGCGCCGCCATGCGCAGGATGCGGCGGATCTCGGCTTCATCTGCGCCGCATTCCTGGGCAAGGTCGCGCACGCGGGGCGGGCGAAAGCGGTCTTCGCCGGCAAGCTGCGGCAGGATGCGGTCCAGCAGCGCCTCGTCCTCGGGCGCAAGGCGGGGCAAGTGGCCAGGCAGGCGGATGAAGGCGCCGTCCAGCGCGATATGGCCCGCCGCCGCCTCGGCGCGCAGGAAGGCGGCGAAATCGGGCTTGGGCAGGCGCGGGTCCAGCATCAGCCGCAGCTTTTCCCGGCCAAGTCCCTGAAGGTCGGCATTCTCGGCGTGAAAGGCTGTCAGTTCCGCCTGCATCTGCCGGCGCAGCGCCTGGAGGCGGCCGAGGCCAAGCGCCTGGCGCGTTCCGGGAACGATGGCGACGCCCGAAACAGCGATGGCGCGGTCAAGCTGGGCCGGTGCCAGCGCGCGGTCGCGGGCAAAGCTGTCCAGGTCGACCAGCGCCAGCCCGGCCAGCGCCGCCAGCGCATCGGCCGGATCGGACAGGGCCATGGCGCGCAAGACGGCCAGGCGTTCGGGGCGGGCGCGGTGGCGGGCGGGAGCGCGCAGGTCGATCAGCCGACCGCCGCCGATGGTGCGGCGGGCCGAGACATCGCGCAGGATGAAGCGTTCGCCCAGGGTCGCGGCCAGGGAACGGTCCAGGACCAGTTGCGCCAGCCCTTCTTCGCCCGGTGCCAGCGGCCCCTCCAGCGGCACGATGCGGGCGCCGGTTTCCGCCGCGCCCAGGTGCAGGCGGGCGGGAAACCAGGTGGCCAGCGGCTTCGGCTCGGACCCAAGCACGCGCAGCATCACGTCGATGCGCTGGGTCGGCGCGTGCAGTATGGGGTCCAGCGCCACGTCGCCGCGGTGGATCGCCTCGCGCGTCACGCCGTCGCCGGCCAGATTCAGGGCGCAGCGCTGGCCGGCCAGTCCCGCCTCGGCCTTGCGGTTCTGGGCGCGGATGTCGCGCACGCGGGCCGGCAGGCCCCGTGGGCTGATGACCAGGTGGTCGCCCGGCGAGACGCGGCCCGACAGCACGGTGCCGGTGACGACGGTGCCAGCCCCGGCCAGGGAAAAACTGCGGTCGATGGCCATGCGAAAGCGTGCCTCGGCGGCGCGGGCGGCGGTCTGCGCCTCGGCCCGCACCAGCGCGGCGCGCAGGGGGTCGATGCCCGCGCCGGTCAGGGACGAGACCGGAAAGACCGGCGACCCGGCCAGCCCGGTCGGGGCCAGCAATTCCGCGATCTCGGCCGTCAAGGCGGCGATGCGGTCAGGGGGCGCGAGATCGGACTTGGTCAGCGCGACCATGCCGCGGCTGATGCCCAGCAGGTCGAGGATCGCCAGGTGTTCGCGCGTCTGCGGCATGATGCCGTCATCGGCGGCCACGACCAGCAGGGCCAGATCGATGCCGCCGGCCCCCGCCAGCATGGTGTGGACGAATTTCTCGTGCCCCGGCACATCGACAAAGCCGGTGACGGCGCCGCCGCCCAGGTCTGCATAGGCAAAGCCCAGCTCGATGGTGATGCCGCGGGCCTGTTCCTCGGCCAGCCGGTCGGTCTCGATGCCGGTCAGCGCCCGGACCAGCGCGCTTTTGCCATGGTCGATATGGCCCGCCGTGCCGACGATCATCGCCCGCCGTCAATAGCCGGCCAGGAAGGGGTTGAAGCCGCCCCGCTTCCATTCGGTGTCCCGCATCATCAGGTCCAGGCCCAGGCTGGCCACATCGTCGGCGATGGGTTCCAGCGAGGCATTGCGGTTCTGATACAGGATCTTGACCCAATGGTCGCATTCGCGGCAGAGCTCGGCCTTGACCGTCGCGTCGCCGGTTTCGACCGAGCGATAAGAGATGCCCTTGGTCGAGCCGCAGCAGACGCATTTCACCCGCACCTCGTTCCACAGCGTCTGGCAGGTGGCGCAGGCGCAATAGCGCGCCCCTTCGGCGCCGATGCTTTCGGTCACCAGGCTGGTCGCGGGGCGGCCGCCGCAGGCCGGGCAGGTGCCGATACGGATCGGAACCAGCTTGGCGGCGTCCAGCGCCGCGGCCTGCATCGCCGCATGGACCTGCAAGGCGGCGGCGGCGAACAGATGCGGGGCCACGCTGTCTTCGGGGATGGTATCGGCCAGCACGTTGTCCATGACCCAGTCCAGGTCCGCGGGCTCGGCCGCCTGCAATGCCGCCAAGGCCAGCCGCGCCGGTTCGGGCATGTCCAGCGCCGCCAGCCGCCCAAGCAGCAAGGGCAAGGCCTGCGCCAGCCCGTCCCGCATGGCCTTGCGGTCCAGGGGCGGCATGCGGCTGGAGCGCGCCAGTTCGACCCGCTGGGCCGCAAGCGGCTGGGGTTGCGGCAGTTCGGCCGCCAGATCGGCCTGCGCCCGGCAAAGCCCGGCCAGGAAGCGCAGATAGGGCGCCAGGTTCGGGCTGTGCCCGGCCAGGAAATCGAACCGCTCGGCACGGGTCGAAAACAGCGCCGCAGGGTCGGGCAGGCGCGCCAGGGGAACCTTGGCGACGCCGCCGATCATCGAAGGATCGGGCTTCAGGGCGGTGGACATGGCATCCTTTCGGGTCGCTTTGGCCTATTCTGCCGGGCCGCCTTCACGGCGTCCAGCCACTTCGCGCAGCCATTTTCGGTGGTGCCGCCAGGCCCAGCCCCCGGTCACGCTGCCGCGGGTCATCGCGCGCAGGGTGCCGCGGGTCCAGAAGGCCGCATAGACATGCAGGATGAAGGTCAGGATGATCGCCACCGCCGAGACCGAGTGGATCAGCACCGCCCAGCGCCGCACCTGGATCGAGACCAGATTGCCGAAGAACTGTTCCCAGATCATCACGCCGGTCACGATCAGCACCAGGATCAGCACCGTCATGGCCCAGAAGACGAATTTCTGTCCGGCATTGTATTTGCCAAGTTCGGGCAGCTTTTCCTCGTCGCCGCGCACCACATCGCCGATCTGGCTGACCCAGGTGCGATCCTCGGGCCGTGGCAGGTTCAGCCGCCACATCTGCAAGAACAGCAAAAGGAAGCTGAAGAACAGCAGCACGCCGACAAAGGGATGCAGCCAGCGCGTTGCCTGCCCGCCGCCGAACAGCCCGGTCAGGAAGTAAAGCGACGGATGGAACAGCGCCAAGCCCGACAGCAGCAGCGCAATCAGGCTGGCGGCCGTCACCCAATGGTTCACCCGCGTAAAGCCGCGATAGCGGCTGACCGTGACCGGCTGGCGGCTTTCGATATGGTCGCCCGCCGCGGAAAACATGCGCCTGGCCATCCTACACCTCCGTTTCCGGCCTGAGCGGGGGCTCGCGTCCCTCGACCAGTTGTTCGGCTTGGGTTTCGTCCTCGGCCGAGACCTTGTTGGCCCGCGTCATCAGCCCATGCAGGACCGATCCCACGGCGGCGACCCCGATGGCCGCCAGGCCCAGCGCCTTGGTCGGCCCTTTCCACCCCTCGACCACCGAAGAAATACGCGGCTCTTCGGGCAGGCCCGAGTAAAGCGCCGGCTGGTCGGCATGGTGCAGCACATAAAAGACATGCGCGCCGCCGACGCCCTGCGGGTCATAGATGCCGGCATTGTCGTAGCCGCGGGATTTCAGGTCCTCGACCCGCGTTTCGGCATGGGCCAGCATGTCTTCCTTGGTGCCAAAGACGATGGCCTGGGTCGGGCAGGCCTTGGCGCAGGCCGGCCCCTGACCCACCGCCACCCGGTCCGAACAAAGCGTGCATTTATAGGCAAGGTGGTCGGTCTTGCTGATGCGCGGGATGTCAAAGGGACAGCCCGTCACGCAATAGCCGCAGCCGATGCAGTTCTCGTGGATGAAATCGACGATGCCGTTCGAATATTGCACGATGGCGCCGGGGGCCGGGCAAGCCTTGAGGCAGCCCGGATCGGCGCAATGCATGCAGCCGTCCTTGCGGATCAGCCATTCGAAATCCCCGGTCTGCGGATTCTCGTATTCCGAAAACCGCATCAGGGTGAACATGTCGGGCGTCAGGTCGTGGGGGTTTTCGTAAATGCCGACATTTTCTTCGACCTCGGGATAGGTGTCGTTCCATTCGGCGCAGGCTGACTGGCAGGCCTTGCAGCCGATGCATTTCGACACGTCGATCAGCTTGGCCACCGGCGTCAATTGGCGCGTCGGCGGCGGCAGGTCGGGCGTGGCCGAGGACCGGATAAGGTCGCCCGGCCCCAGATTGGCCCGCGTCGGTTGCACGGGCGGGTTCGAAACCGCCGTGCGCGGGCTGTCGAGGTTCGGATCGGTCGTCATGATACGGCCTCCCCCGTGGCGGGTTCGATATTGACCAGGAACGCCTTGAATTCAGGCGTTTCCACGTTCGCATCGCCGACGAATGGCGTCAGGCTGTTCGGGCCGAAGCCCTTGCGCGCCGCCCCCATGAAGCCCCAATGCAGCGGGATGCCGATGACATGCACCAGCTTGTCGCCGCATTGCATCGGCTTCAGCCGCCCGGTGACAAGGGCCTTGGCCCGGACCTCGCCGCGCTTGGACCAGACGCGCACCCAGCCGCCCCTCTGGATGCCTTTTTCGGCTGCCAGTTCCTCGCTGATCTCGACGAAGAATTCCGGCTGGAGCGCGGCGTTCACACGGTTATGCTTGGTCCAGTAGTGGAAATGCTCGGTCAGGCGATAGGAGGTCGCGGCGATCGGGAACTCTTCGCTGGTGGCGAATTGCTCGGCATCGCTGGCAAAGACCCGCGCCACCGGATTGCCGCGCATCTGCGGGTTGAAGACATTGGCCAGGGGCGATTCGAACGGCTCCATATGCGTCGGGAACGGCCCGTCGCGCATCATCCCCCGCGTGAACAGGCGCGAGACGCCTTCCTGGTTCATGATGAAGGGGCCGACCTCTTCGGGCCTGGCGGTGGGGGCGATGTCGGGCACGTCATAGCCGGTCCATTTCGTCCCGTCCCATTCCAGCAGCTTGCGCGAGGGATCCCAGGGCCGGCCCTGCATGTCGGCAGAGGCGCGGTTATACAGGATCCGCCGGTTCAGCGGCCAGGAAAAGGTCCAGTTCGGATAGGCGCCGGTATCGTCGGGATCGGTATTGTCCCGCCGCGCCATATTGTTGCCTTCTTCGTTCCAGCAGCCGGAATAGATCCAGCATGCCCCCATGGTGGTGCCGTCGTCGCGATACTGACTGAAGTTCAGAAGCTGCTTGCCCCTGGCGGTCAGCACCCTGGTCGGGTCGGCGGGATCGCGGACATCTTCCAGCGCGCGGCCGTTCATCTCTTTGGCCAGTTCCTCGGGCGAGGGCTCGTCGGGGTCGGCATAGTCCCAGGTCAGGTTCAGGATCGGGTCGGGGAAGACCCCGCCTTCTTCCTGATAAAGCTTTTTCACCCTCAGGAAGATCTGCGCCATGATCCAGGTGTCGTGCCTGGCCTGGCCGGGCGGAGTCGCCGCCGACCAGTGCCATTGCAGCCAGCGCCCGGAATTGACCAGCGCGCCGTCATCCTCGGCAAAGCAGGTCGAGGGCAGTTCCAGCACCTCGGTCTGGATCGAGGCGGTGTCCACGTCGTTATGCGCGCCGTGGTTTTCCCAGAAATGCGCCGTTTCCGTCGCCAGCGGGTCCATGACCACCAGAAGCTTCAGCCTGGACAGCGCCGAAGTCACCTTGGCCCGGTTCGGAAAGGACAGAAGCGGGTTGAAGCCCTGGCAGAAGTACAGGTTCACCTGCCCCGCATCCATCAGCTCGAACATGCGCAGGATGTCATAGGTCGGCACATCCAGCTTGGGCAGGTAGTCATAGGCCCAGTCGTTTTCCGCCGTGGCCGCATCGCCCCACATGGCCTTCATGAAGCTGACCATGAACTTGGGGTAGTTCTGCCAATAGCTGGTCTGGCCCGGCCGCAAGGGCGTAAAGCGGCGGCTGGACATATAGGTCTGCCAGTCCGGCTCTGACTCGGTCGGGATGTTCAGGTAGCCGGGGATCAGGTTCGACATCAGCCCGATATCGGTCAGGCCCTGGATGTTGGAATGGCCGCGCAGCGCGTTCATGCCGCCGCCGCGGACGCCGATATTGCCCAGGATCAGCTGCAACATCGCCATGCCGCGGATGTTCTGCGCCCCTTTCGAGTGCTGGGTCCAGCCCAGCGCATACATCGAGGTCATGGTCCGGTCGGGGGCCGAGCATTCGCCGATCATCTCGGCGATCTTCAGGAAGCGGTCGCGGGGCGTGCCGCAGACCTGCTCGACCAGTTCGGGCGTGTAGCGCGAGACATGCTCTTTCAGCAGGCTCCAGACGCAGCGCGGATGCTCCAGCGTCATGTCCACCTGGGCAAAGCCGTCATCGCCGATGACATAGTCCCAGCTTGTCTTGTCGTAATCACGCTTTTCCGGGTCGTAGCCGGTGAAAAGCCCGTCGTTCCAGCCGAAATCGTCCCTTACGATCAGCCCGGCATTGGTGAAGTTGCGGACATAGTCCCACTGGACCTTGTCGTTCTGGATCATCCAGTTGATGAGACCCATCAGGAAGGCAATGTCCGAACCGGGCCGGATCGGCGCATAGTAATCCGCCACCGAAGCGGTGCGGGTAAAGCGCGGGTCCACCACGATCAGCTTGGCGCCGCGATTGGCCTTGGCCTCGGTCACCCATTTGAAGCCGCAGGGATGCGCTTCGGCAGCGTTGCCGCCCATGACGACCACAAGGTCGGTATTCTTGATGTCGGTCCAGGAGTTGGTCATCGCTCCACGGCCAAATGTCGGGCCCAAACTGGACACCGTGGGGCCGTGTCAGACGCGCGCCTGGTTGTCGAAACCGACGATTCCCATGGCCCTGACCGTCTTGTAGGTCAGCCATGCCGTTTCATTGGTGGTGGCCGAAGCGGCCAGATAGCCGGCCGTCGTCCAGCGGTTGACCGGCACGCCGTCGTCATTGGTCAGAACCATGTTGGCGTCGCGGTCGTCCTTCAAGGCGCGGGCGATCTTGTCCAGCGCCTCTTCCCAGGAAATCTCCTCGAAGCTGGCGGCGCCGGGGCGGCGGATGCGCGGGGTGGTCAGCCGCGTCTCGGCATTGACGAAATCCTTCAGCGCCGCGCCTTTGGGGCAAAGCGTGCCGCGGTTGGTCGGATGGTCGGCATCGCCTTCGATATGGACGACCCTGGCCTCTTGCCCGGCCTTCAGGTCGCCATTCGAATAGATGATGACGCCGCAGGCGACCGAGCAATAGGGGCAGGTGTTGCGCGTCTCGGTCGTCGAGGCCAGCTTGAAGGCGCGCACATGCGCCTGTTCCGCTGCCTCTGCCCCGCCGAAGCCCATGGCCCCCAGCGATGTCGCCGCGACGCCCGCACCCGCCAGTTTCAGGAAACCGCGCCGCGAGAGGTCGATATTCATCGTGCCCTCCTTTGCCTGTCGAATAGATAGGTACCGGGTCAGGATCACCCGGTATGGTAGTTCTGTCAAGCGCGGCGCGAAAAAGCGGCGAAGCTTTCGGATCGCCGCTTTTCCCAGAAAAACCTTGGGTCTTTGGTCACACCTCGACCGAGACCGCACCGATCGGATGCGAACAGCAGGCCAGGATATAGCCGTCCTCGATATCCTCGTCGGTGATGCCGCCGTTATGGACCATATGCACTTCTCCGGCGGTCTTCCTGATCTTGCAGGTGCCGCACAGGCCAAAGGTGCAGCCCGACGGAATATTCAGCCCATTGGCCCTGGCCACGGCCAGCACGGTGTCGGTCTGGGCGCAATTCGCGGTCACGCCCGAGGTTTCGAAGGTGATCTGCGCGGCGCTTTCCTGGTCCGGGACCAGGTCGTCCAGCACCGGGGTTTCGGCCTGGTTGCGGATGGGCGCCCCGAAGCTTTCCTGGTGATAGCGGTCCATGTCGTAGCCCAGCGCGATCAGCATGTCGCGCACCGCCTGCATGAACGGCTCGGGTCCGCAGCAGAACACCTCGCGTTCCAGATAGTCGGGCGCCATCAGCCCCAGCATGATCTGGTTGAGACGGCCGCGATAGCCGTGCCACGAGCGGAACGGGTCCGATTCCTCGACGGTAAAGCGCAGTTGCAAGCCGGGCACGCGGTCGGCCATCCCATCCAGCCGCTGGCGAAAGATGATGTCGCTGGGCGTGCGCGCCGCATGGACAAAGACGATGTCCGGCATCTCGCCCGAATCCCAGGCCCAGGTGGCCATGGACATCATCGGCGTGATCCCCGACCCGGCCGAGATGAACAGGTATTTCGGCGCCTCGTGCTGGACAAAGGAAAAGATCCCCGCCGGTCCAAAGGCTTTCAGCCGCATCCCCGGCCGCAGGTGGTCCAGCATCCAGCGCCCGCCGATGCTGCCCGGCTGCGCCTTGACCGTGACCGAAATCGACAGCGGCCGCGACGGGCTGGAGCTGATCGTATAGGTGCGCTGAAGATTGCCGCCGGGCAGGGGCAGGTCCAGGGTAACGAACTGTCCCGGCTGATAGTTGAACCAAGCCCCCGAAGGGGCGCGAAAGGTGAAGGTAGAGGTGTCCAGGGTTTCGGGCACCACCATCTCGCATTCCAGGGGCTCGTCGTCCCGCCACGGGTTTTCGCCGAAAGCCTTGACCAGAACCGCCATTATTCCGCCGCCATCGCCGGGCGTGGCGACAGCCGGTCCATCATCCGCCGCACATACCAGTCGACGAAATGGATCACGCCCTCTTCCTGGCTGGGGGAATAGGGGCCGGGCTCATAGGCCGGGGACAGGATGCCCTTTTGGTTTTCCTCGACCACGCGGCGATCCTCGTCATTGGTGGCCAGCCAGACCTCGGTCAGCTTTTGCAGGTCGTAGTCCACGCCCTCGACCGCGTCCTTGTGGACCAGCCATTTCGACGTCATCTCGGTCTGGGTCGGAGAGATCGGCAGCAGCCGGAACACGATGGCATGGTCGGGCAGGAAGTGGTGCCAGCTTGACGGGAAGTGATAGAACATCAGGCTGCCGGCGTCGTTCCACGGGATCGTGCCCATGCGCCGGTTCACCGCCGCCTTGGTGGACATGGTAAAGCTTTCGGCATTGTTCAGCAGCGGCACGCGGGCAAAGCGCCATTGCATCCCCGGATCGTTCACGAAACGCGCGGGCAGGCCGGCCTGGTCGCAGCGGTCCCAATGCGCCAGGATCTCGGCCGAGGCGGCGTTCGGCCCCTCCATCACCGTCATCAGCGGATTGTCGGAATAGCTTCGGCAAAGCGAAGGGTGGCTGCCGCCGCAATGATAGCATTCGCGATTGTTCTCGATCACCAGCTTCCAGTTGCCGTTTTCGACGATGGTCGAGGTGAAGGCCACCTTGGCGTTCGACAGGTCGCTGGCGCCGACATAGTCGCGCAGGAAGCCGCCCAAGGGTTCGAAATCCGGCGGATCATCGGCCAGGCAGATGAAGACCATGCCGCCTTCGACCCGGCATTCCACCGGCTTCAGGCTGAATTGAGACGGATCGAAATCCGGCCCCATGTCGCGCGCAAACAGAAGCTTGCCGTCAAGGTCATAAGTCCACTGGTGATAGGGGCAGACCAGCTTGGCAGAGCTGCCGTTCTGCTTGGGGCACAGCCGCTGGCCGCGATGGCGGCAGACGTTGTGAAAGGCGCGGATCTGCCCATCGGCACCGCGCACGACCACCACGGGATAGGCGCCGACCTGCAAGGTGGCGTGGTGGCCGGTCTTGGGAATGTCGCAAGCGGGAACGGCAAACAGCCATTCGCGATACCAGATATGCTCAAGATCGGCGCGATAGGCGCCCTCGTCGCTGTAAAGGTCGCGGCTAAGCGAGAAATTCTTCCGCCGGCGGGCAAGCTGGTCCAGGATTTCTGCCGTGTTCAGCATGGCGTGATTCCATCAAAAAGAGGGCGTCCTTGGGACAGCTTCGCACCGCTTTGCGGGGGAAGCTTGTCAAATGCGACGCCGCGATGACGGAAACGAACCTTGGCCCTGATCCGCCCCGGATAGTGGCGCCCGGCATAACCCTGTGGATAAGCCTGGCCGACTCGGCGGGTCGAATCTGTGGAAATCGGGCAGCCTCCGCCGGGGCCTGCGCGACACCCCGCGACAGGGTGAGAACGAAAGCAGTTTCTCCCCATGTCCACAACCCGCGGCAAAGCGCCCACATGCTGTGGAAAAGAAAAATTTTCACAAACTTATCCACAGATCGGTATCTTGCATCCCTATGGCAAAAAAAGAATTTTCCTGAAATTGCCGGCTGATTCGATTTTTCTCCCCAGGCCGGGCGGGGTGGGGACATCCGGCTTGAACCCAGGTTTTCCAGCTATCCACAGGCCCAACCACAACAACATCCTTTTCTTTATCTTTATTGATATTTAGAGGATGGCAGGCGCTGGAGGTGCCGCATGTTCGATTTCCTGGCTCTTGCCTATCCCTGGACCAAGGCCCTGCATGTGATGGCAGTGATCACCTGGATGGCTGGGATCTTCTATCTGCCCCGGCTGTTCGTCTATCACGCCGAGCGCGGGCGGTCGGGACAGGAACCGGCGCAATCCTTTAAGATCATGGAAGACAAGCTGCTGCGGCTGATCATGAACCCGTCGATGATCGTGACCTGGATTGCCGGCCTGATGCTGGTGCTGACGCCGGGGATCGTGGACTGGACGATGATCTGGCCCTGGACCAAGGCCGCCGGCGTGCTGGCGATGACCTGGTTTCACATGTGGCTGGCGGGGCAGCGGCGGTCATTGCTGGCCGGGCAGGGGCTGAGCGGACGAAGCTATCGGATGATGAACGAACTGCCGACGCTGTTCATGGTCGTGATCGTGCTTTCGGTGATCGTGAAATTCTAGGAAGAATTGACTCGGGACGGGATTGTGCCTATGTGACGCGGCAACCGCCGTCCGGCGGGGCTTTTCCTGACACAGTTTCCTGCGCGGACCGATCATGCGTCGGGCGATGCGCGGCCATAGGCTAGACATGACCGAAGAACGCCTCAACCTGTCCGATCTCAAGGCCAAAAGCCCGGCCGACCTGCTGGCCATGGCCGAGGAATGGGAGATCGAGAACGCATCGACCATGCGCAAGGGCGAGATGATGTTCTCGATCCTGAAGGAACATGCCGAGGAAGGCTGGGACATCGGCGGCGACGGCGTGCTGGAGGTGGTCCAGGACGGTTTCGGCTTCCTGCGTTCGCCCGAGGCGAACTATCTGCCCGGTCCCGACGACATCTATGTCAGCCCCGACATGATCCGCCAGCACAGCCTGCGCACCGGCGACACGGTCGAGGGCGTGATCCGCGCACCGGGCGAGAATGAGCGCTATTTCGCCCTGACCAAGGTCGAAAAGATCAATTTCGAAAGCCCGGAAAAGGCCCGTCACAAGGTCGCCTTCGACAACCTGACGCCGCTTTACCCCAATGAGCGGCTGAAGATGGAGATCGAGGACCCGACCATCAGGGACCGTTCGGCCCGGATCATCGACCTGGTCGCGCCGATCGGCAAGGGCCAGCGGTCGCTGATCGTGGCGCCGCCGCGCACCGGCAAGACGGTGCTGCTGCAAAACATCGCCCATTCGATCGAGAAGAACCATCCCGAATGCTATCTGATCGTGCTGCTGATCGACGAGCGGCCCGAAGAAGTGACGGACATGCAGCGGTCCGTGAAGGGCGAGGTCATTTCCTCGACCTTCGACGAACCGGCCAGCCGTCACGTTGCCGTGTCGGAAATGGTGATTGAAAAGGCCAAGCGCTTGGTCGAACATAAGCGAGATGTTGTGATCTTGCTGGATTCGATCACAAGACTTGGTAGGGCGTTCAATACCGTGGTGCCCAGCTCGGGCAAGGTGCTGACCGGTGGCGTTGACGCGAATGCCTTGCAGCGTCCCAAGCGGTTCTTCGGCGCGGCGCGCAATATCGAAGAGGGCGGATCGCTGACCATCATCGCCACGGCGCTGATCGACACCGGCTCGCGCATGGACGAGGTGATCTTCGAAGAGTTCAAGGGCACCGGCAATAGCGAGATCGTGCTGGACCGCAAGGTCGCCGACAAGCGCGTTTTCCCGGCCATGGACATCCTGAAATCCGGCACCCGCAAGGAAGAATTGCTGGTCGATTCCAAGGACTTGCAAAAGACCTATCTGCTGCGGCGCATCCTGAACCCTATGGGGACCACCGATGCGGTCGAGTTCCTGATCTCCAAATTGAAACAGACCAAGACCAACAGCGAATTCTTCGACTCGATGAACGCCTGATGGTGCGGAGGACGTGGTGGATACGATCTTTGCCGAGGCCACGCCGCCCGGCCGAGGGGGGGTTTGTGTTGTCCGTCTAAGCGGGCCGAAGGCGCGCGCCGCGATGGAAACGCTGGCGGGGCCGGTTGCGACGCCGCGTATCGCCACGCTTCGCGCCTTGCGCGACGGCGACGACCTGATCGATCGAGCCTTGGTGATCTGGTTCGAAAGCGGGCGGAGCTTTACCGGCGAGGAAGTCGCGGAACTGCATCTGCATGGCGCGCCGGTCATTGCCAACAGAGTGTCGCAGGCCCTGATTGCGCGCGGGTTGCGGCGCGCGGAAGCGGGAGAGTTCACCCGTCGGGCTTTTCTCAACGGCCGCATGGATCTGGCAGAGGCCGAGGGGTTGGCGGATCTGCTGTCCGCGGAAACCGAGGCGCAGCGCAAGCTTGCCATGCAGGCCACGGAAGGGCTTTTGGGGCAAAAGGTCGAGCAATTGCGGGCCAAGCTGGTCCGGGCCGGCGCCTTGATCGAAGCCAGCATCGATTTTGCCGATGAAGAGGTGCCCGAGGATGTCCCGGCCGAAGCCTTTGCCTTGATCGAGGCGGTTCGCGCCGACATTTCCGAGATGCTGGCGCGCTATCCGGCGACCGAACGGCTGCGCCAGGGCTATGAGGTGGCGATCATCGGGCCGCCCAATGCCGGGAAATCCACCTTGCTGAACCGGATCGGGCAACGCGAAATCGCGCTGGTATCCGAGATGGCGGGGACGACGCGGGACATTCTGGAACTGCATACCGAGCTGCGCGGGTTGCCGGTGACCTTCATAGACACGGCGGGATTGCGTGAAAGCGACGATCCGGTGGAACGGATGGGGGTGGCCAAGGCCTTGCGCCGGGCGGCGGATGCAGACCTGCGCATTCATCTGTCGGAGGAGGGGCGCCCTGTCGACCAGATCAAAAAGGGCGATATCGTCTTGCGCTCCAAGGCGGATCTGGTTCCGGGCCAGGGCCTGGCGGTTTCGGGCGCCACCGGCGAAGGGGTCGCGGAACTTCTGGATATGGTCTATGATGCGCTGCGCCACAGGGCAGCGGGTTTGGGGCTGGTTGGGCATAAGCGCCAGGCGGAAGCCTTGCAGCGGGCTTGCTCGGCGCTGGAAATCACCCAAGAGACCGCGCCCGAACTGCTTGCAGAAGCGCTGCGGCAAGTAAATCTGGCCTTGTCGGTGTTGGTGGGGCGGGTCGGGGCAGAAGATTATCTGGATGAAATCTTCCGCTCATTCTGTATCGGGAAGTAGGGTTTCACGTGGAACAATTCGATGTGATCGTCATTGGCGGAGGCCATGCCGGCGTGGAAGCCGCCGCAGCCGCTACGCGTATGGGCGTCCGGACCTGCCTGGTCACGCTGAAGCAGGACGATATCGGAACCATGTCCTGCAATCCTGCGATCGGAGGGCTGGGCAAGGGTCATCTTGTGCGGGAAATCGACGCACTTGATGGGCTGATGGGGCGATTGGGGGATGCCGCTGGCATACAGTTTCGGCTGTTGAACCGCAGGAAGGGGCCGGCCGTGCAAGGTCCGCGCGCCCAGGCGGACCGGAAGCTGTATCGAGCCGCGGCAGCACGTGCCGTAGCGGCGCAAGATGGCCTTTCCTTGATCTTCGGCGAGGCTGATGAGCTGTTGCACGAGCAGGGGCAGGTCATTGGCTTGAAACTGGCAGACGGGCGGGAATTGGGTGCGCGGCAGGTCATCTTGACCACCGGAACATTTCTGAATGGAATCATCCATATAGGCCAAGTCAGCCGTCCGGCCGGACGGTGGGGCGGCCAAGCCTCCACAGGGCTGGCGGCGTCTTTGCACCCGCTCAACCTGCCCTTGGGACGATTAAAGACCGGGACACCGCCGCGGCTGTTGCGAGAAAGCATCAATTGGGAAAGCCTGGAGCAGCAACAGGGCGACGACAGCCCGGTGATGTTCTCGTATCTCAACACAGTTCCTGCTGTTCCCCAGATCAACTGCGCCATTACGCATACGAATGGTGAAACGCACCGCATCATCCGGGACAACCTGGCCTTGTCAGCCATGTATGGCGGGCGGATCGATGGGGTGGGGCCGCGCTATTGCCCCTCGATCGAAGACAAGATCGTCCGCTTTGCGGGAAAAGAGTCGCACCAGATATTCCTGGAACCCGAGGGGCTGGACAGCGACCTGGTTTACCCCAACGGCATATCCACCTCCTTGCCGGAAGAGGTCCAGCTTGCCTATGTCCGATCCATTCGCGGTTTGGAACAGGCGCAGATCGCCCAGCCGGGATATGCGGTTGAATATGACTATGTCGACCCGCGCGCGTTGACACCGTCGTTGGAAACAAAGGCGCTTTCCGGCCTGTTTCTGGCCGGGCAGATCAACGGCACCACCGGCTATGAAGAGGCTGGCGCACAAGGGCTGGTTGCCGGGCTGAACGCTGCGCTCAAGGCCCAGGGCCGTGAACCGCTGCATTTCAGTCGCTCTCAAAGCTATATCGGCGTGATGATCGATGACCTTATTACCCGCGGCGTGAGCGAACCTTATCGCATGTTTACCTCGCGGGCCGAGTTCCGGCTGTCCCTGCGCGCCGACAACGCCGATCAACGTCTGACCCCATTGGGGATCGACATCGGCTGCGTCGGTCAGGGGCGGCAGGCTGCGTTTCTGGACAAGATGCAGCGCTATGTCGCTGCTCGTGAGCGCGCAGAAACGGTTTCCTTCACGCCGGCTGAACTTTCGCGGTCAGGCATCGTTGTGCGGCAGGACGGCGCGCGCCGCAGCCTGTTTACCCTGCTTGCGCAGAAGGATATTGAACCAGATCAGATACTTGCCCTGGATGCCGATCTGGCCGCGCATGAGCCGGCGACCATTCGGCAATTGGCCGCGGATGCTCTTTACCATCAATACGCGGATCGCCAGGAACGCGACGCCAATATGCTGCGTAAGGAAGAAGCGGTCGTGATCCCCGCCGGGTTTGACTATGACGCCCTGCCGGGGCTTTCCAACGAGCTAAAATTCAAGCTTAACCAACACCGCCCTGCGAACTTGGCTGCGGCGGCGAATATCGAAGGCATGACCCCCGCGGCGTTGACTCTTCTGCTGGCAGTTCTTCGAGCAAATAAGCGTCGCGCCGGATGAGTGTTTCACGTGAAACAGAGAGGCTTCGCGGTTACGCCTCCATGCTGCGGAAATGGAACCCGGCCATCAATCTGGTCGCGCCATCCACGCTGGACCAGCTTGAAACCCGGCATATTGCGGATAGCTTGCATCTAGCTGAAATCGCAGAAAGCACCCCCGGAGACTGGCTCGATCTGGGCAGCGGCGGCGGCCTTCCGGGCATTGTTATGGCGATCATGCGCCCGGATTTTTCGCTGACGCTGATTGAAAGCGATCAGCGAAAGGCCGCATTCCTGCGAAGCGTCGTGCGCGAACTGTCTTTGGGCGCCAAGGTCATCTGTCAGCGTATCGAGGTTTTGGACGGGCTGGATGCCGCCAATATCAGCGCCAGGGCGCTTGCCCCTCTGCCGCAACTCATGGCATATGTGAATCGACATCTGCATCCTACCGGCACGGCGTGGCTGATGAAGGGCCGCAACTGGAGGGCGGAAGTCGCACAGGCAAGGAATAACTGGACATTCGACCTCAAGCCCCACCAAAGCGCGACAGATCCTGACGCGGCCATTCTGGAAATCACGGGAATACGCCATGCCTGACACCCGCATCGTTGCCGTCGCCAATCAGAAAGGCGGAGTCGGGAAAACCACGACAGCGATCAATCTGGGGGCCGCCTTGGCAGAGCAGGGGCAGCGCGTTGTCATCATTGACCTAGACCCACAGGGGAATGCTTCTACCGGGCTGGGGGTGCCGCTAGAGGACCGCGAGCTTACCTCTTATGATCTGCTGACCGGCGAGCCGATGGTGCAAGACATGCTTCGCGACACGGCTATCGCCAATCTTTGCATTGTTCCTGCAAATAGCGACCTTGCCTCTGCCGATGTCGAGCTATCCAGCCGCGCCGGGCGGACCCAGCTATTGCGGCGGAAACTGACCAATCCGGGCGAATTCGACTATATCTTGATCGACTGCCCCCCTGCGCTTGGCTTGCTGACGGTCAACGCCATGGTGGCGGCGGATAGCGTCCTGGTGCCGCTGCAAGCCGAATTCTATGCGTTGGAGGGGCTTTCACAGCTTCTGATGACCGTTCGCGAGGTGCGCCAGACCGCCAACCCGGATCTGCGGATCGAAGGGGTGCTGCTGACCATGTCGGACAACCGGAACAATCTTTCCCAGCAGGTCGAGGCGGACGCGCGCAGCACGCTTTCGGGTCTGGTTTATCAGACCGTGATTCCGCGCAATGTCCGCCTTTCCGAAGCGCCGTCGCATGCGATGCCGGTTTTGCAATACGATCCAAACTCCAAGGGAAGCCAAGCCTATCGCGAATTGGCAAAGGAGTTCCTGTCCCGTCAACTCGCGACCGCCTGAGGAGGCATCATGGCAGAGAACAAGCTGGAAAAGCGCGGCCTGGGCAGGGGCCTTTCGGCGCTTATGGCGGATGTCGACCTGATTCCGTCAGAGCGGCCGGCTCCGCGACAGATCCTTCCCGTCGAGCAGTTGACGCCGAACCCCGACCAGCCGCGGCGCAGCTTCGCCCCCGAAGCGTTGCAAGAGCTTGCCGATTCCTTGCGGTCGCGGGGGTTGTTGCAGCCGCTGATCGTGCGGCCGCACCCGTCAGATCGCGGCCTTTACCAGATCGTCGCCGGAGAACGGCGCTGGCGGGCGGCGCAGATAGCGCAGTTGCACGAAGTTCCGGTCATCATCCGCGAACTGGATGATACCGAAGTTCTGGAAGTCGCGATTGTCGAGAATATCCAGCGTGCCGATCTGAACGCAGTGGAAGAAGCGGCCTCTTATCGCCAATTGATGGAGCGGTTCGGCCATACGCAGGAAAAGCTGGCCGAGGCTTTGAACAAAAGCCGCAGCCATATCGCCAACCTGCTGCGTCTTTTGAACCTGCCGGACCAGGTGCAAGCCTGGCTGAAAGAGGGGAAGCTGACCGCCGGCCATGCCCGTGCGCTGATCACCGCTCCGAATGCTGTCGATCTTGCCCGCAAGGTGATGGAAAAATCCCTGTCCGTGCGCGAAACGGAAGATCTGGTGCGCCGCCAGGCCGAGGGGCCCAAGCCGCAGAAACCCAAAAGCGCCCGGCAGGAAAAGGACGCGGACACCCGCGCGCTTGAAGGCGACCTGTCAGCGCATCTGAAGATGAAGGTGGCGATCAACCATGCCGGCATGGACGGCGGCCAGATGGTCATCACCTATCGCGATCTGGACCAATTGGATCGGCTTTGCCAGTTATTGGCGGGAAACTGACGCGATATCTGGTATAAAAGCTAAAGATATGCACTAAATGCGGACCCCGGAACCTTCCGGGGTCTTCGCCGCTTTTCTTTCGGGTTCAGCTTGCCGGGGTCGAACTGACGCCCACCTTTGCCGGCCGCAACAGGCGGTCATGCAGCATGAACCCGTTGTCCATGACCTGGATGATATTGCCGGCCACGGTGCCGGGGACGGGCGCTTCGAACATCGCCTCGTGCTGCTGCGGGTCGAACTTTTCGCCCAGGGCAGGGGTGATGACCTTGATTCCGTGCTTGGCGAAAACGTTGTTCAACTCGCGCAGGGTCAGTTCGACGCCTTCGATCAGGGCCGCGGCCGCGGCGCGCTGTTCCTCGCCGGCCACATCCAGCGCGCGGGTCAATGCGTCATGCACCGGCAGCAGGTCGCGCGCCAGCCGCGAGCCGCCATATTGCTCGGCATCCCGGCGGTCCTTTTCGGCGCGCTTGCGGGCGTTCTCGGCATCGGCCAAGGCCCGCATGAAGCGGTCGCGGTATTCGTCCCGCTCGGCGACCAGGGCCTCGACATCGGGCGAAGGCGCGTCATCGGTCAGAGGGTCGATGATCTCCTCATCCAGCGGGCTGCCGTTCGGGTTTTCGTTCGTCATGTCCTCATCATCCTTTCCGACCGGACAGCACCCGGCCGACAAGCTGCGCAGTATAGTCGACGATCGGCACGATGCGGCCATAGTTCAGCCGCGTCGGACCGATGACGCCGACCGCGCCCACAATCTTTCGGTCGGCATTCATATAGGGTGAAACCACCAGAGAGGAACCGGAAAGTGAAAAAAGCTTGTTTTCCGAGCCGATGAAAATGCGCACCCCCTCGCCCTGTTCGGCCAGTTCCAGGAATTCGGCGATGTCGCGCTTGCGTTCCAGGTCGTCGAACAGGCTGCGGATCCGGTCCAGGTCGGCCAGCTCATGCGCCAGCAGATTGGCGCGGCCGCGCACGATCAGCCGGGGATCGGTGCTTTCCCCCTCCCACAGCGCCAGGCCCGAGGATACGAGCTGCGCCGCAATGCCGTCCAGCTTTTGCCGGCTGGCCTCGATCTCGCGCGCGATGCTGCGGCGCAGTTCCGCCAGGGTGCGGCCTTCTGCCACGGCGTTCAGGAAATTCGCCGCCTCGCGCATGGAACTGGCGGTGTGGCCGGGCGGGGGGGCAAAGACCCGGTTCTCGACCCGGCCGTCGGCAAAGACCAGCACCACCAAGGCCCGGTCCGGGGCCAGGCTGACGAATTCGATATGCCGCACCGGCGCTTCCTGCTTGGGCATAAGCACCAGCGATGCCCCCTGGGTCAGCGCCGACAGCGCCGTGCTGACCCGGTCCAGCATGACGCCGGTTTCGCGGTTGCCGTCCAGCGTCTCGTCGATCATCTCGCGGTCGCTGGCCGAAACCGGCCCGGCCTCCATCAGCCCGTCCACGAACAGGCGCAGGCCAAGCTGCGTGGGCATGCGCCCGGCCGAGATATGCGGGTGATCCAGAAGCCCCAGCAATTCCAGGTCCTGCATCACGTTGCGAATCGTCGCGGCGCTGACCTTTTCCGTCATCTCGCGCGTCAGGGTGCGAGAGCCGACCGGCTCGCCGGTGGCAAGATAGGCTTCGACCACGCGGCGAAAGACTTCGCGTGAGCGGTCGTTCAGATCGGAAAGCAGCGCTGTTTCGGGCATGGGCATGGTGTCAGGACATTCACGGGTTGCGGGCATGGGCTTCGGACCTGTATCTGAATGCCAAAACCCCCGAAAGGAATGAAAGATGCGTCCCTCTGGCCGGAATTTAAGCGATATGCGTCCGATTTCAATCGAAACGGGCGTCATGCGCCATGCCGAGGGCTCTTGCCTGATCACCTGCGGCCATACGCGCGTGCTGTGCTCGGCCAGCATCGAGGACAAGGCGCCCCCCTTCCTGAAGGGATCGGGCCAGGGCTGGGTGACGGCCGAATACGGGATGCTGCCGCGCGCGACCAACACCCGCAACCGGCGCGAGGCGGCGGCGGGCAAGCAGTCCGGCCGCACGCAAGAGATCCAGCGCCTGATCGGCCGCGCGCTGCGCGCCGGGGTGGACCGCCGCGCGCTGGGGGAACGGCAGATCGTCATCGACTGCGACGTGATCCAGGCCGATGGCGGCACCCGCTGCGCCGCCATTACCGGCGGCTGGGTGGCGCTGCGCCTGGCCGCAAACCGGCTTTTGAAGGCGGGGATCATCACCTCGGACCCGATCCTGGACCATGTGGCCGCCGTGTCCTGCGGCATTTACGCCGGACAGGCCGTGCTGGACCTGGACTATGCCGAGGATAGCGAGGCCGGGACCGACGGCAATTTCATCATGACCGGGGCCGGGCGGCTGATCGAGGTGCAGATGTCGGCCGAAGGCGCCACCTTCTCGCGCCCGGAAATGGACCAACTGCTCGATCTGGCCGAAGCCGGGGTGGCTGAACTGGTCCGCGCCCAGACCGAGGCGATGGCATGCGCAAACTGACGGAAAAGACCCTGCTGGTCGCCACCCATAACCGCGGCAAGCTGGACGAGATCCGCGCCTTGATGGCCCCGCATGGCATCAAGGTGGTTTCGGCCGGCGAGATGGGCCTGGCCGAGCCGGCCGAGACCGAGGACAGTTTCATCGGCAATGCCCGCATCAAGGCCCGCGCCGCCATGCAGGCGACCGGGCTGCCGGTCCTGGCCGATGACAGCGGCATCACCGTGGACGGGCTGGACGGCGCGCCCGGCGTCTATACCGCCGACTGGGCCGAGACTCCGCAGGGCCGCGACTTCATGCAGGCGATGACCCGCACCTGGCGTGAACTGGACGAACGCGGCGCGCCCGAGCCGCGCAGCGCGCAGTTCCGCGCCACGCTGGTCCTGCTTTGGCCCGATGGGCACGAGGAGATTTTCGAGGGCGTCGCGCCCGGCCGGCTGGTCTGGCCGCCGCGCGGGGTGCAGGGCCATGGCTACGACCCGATCTTCGTCCCGGACGGCCATGACCTGACCTATGCCGAGATGACGGCCGAGGAAAAGAACGCCATCAGCCACCGCGCCCGCGCCTTCAGCAAGCTGGAGACGCTGTTTGCATAGGCCGGTGCTGCGCGATGCGATGAAGGATGCGTTACCGGCTGCGACAATGGTTGTCGCCGGGCTCATCAGACCCGAAATGAAGGTCGAGATCGAAGTGACCGCCTTTCGGGAATGACCCTGTCCATGCCAGCCCCTGCCGCCTGCACCGCATCGCTTGCCCAGGATTGGCGGGCCGGCGGTTTCGCGCTTTACGTCCATTGGCCCTTTTGCGCCGCCAAATGCCCCTATTGCGATTTCAACAGCCATGTCGCGGCCGTGATCGACCAGGGCCGCTGGCTGGCCGCCTATCGCCGCGAACTGGCCCGGCTGGGTCGCGACACGCCGGGGCGGGTGCTCAACAGCATCTTCTTTGGCGGCGGCACCCCCAGCCTGATGGCGCCCGAGACCGTGGCCGGCGTGATCGAGGCCGCGCGCGCCGCCTGGCCCTTTGCCAATGACATCGAGATCACGCTGGAAGCCAACCCGACCAGCGTCGAAACCGGCCGCTTCCGCGCCTATGCCGATGCCGGCGTCAATCGCGTCTCGATGGGGGTGCAGGCGCTCAATGATGACGACCTGCGCCGGCTGGGCCGGATGCATTCGGCGGCCGAGGCCCGCGCCGCCTTCGACATCGCGCGCGATTGTTTCACGCGGGTCAGCTTCGACCTGATCTATGCCCGCCAGGACCAGGACCGCGCGCATTGGCGGCGCGAATTGACCCAGGCGCTTGGCATGGCCGTCGATCACCTTTCGGCCTATCAGCTTACCATCGAGCCGGGCACCGCCTTTGGCGCCCGCCACGCCAAAGGCGGGCTCAGGGGCCTGCCCGGCGACGACCTGTCCGCCGACATGTATCTGGACACGCAGGACATCTGCGCAGCGGCGGGGATGCCGACCTATGAAATCTCGAACCACGCCCGGCCCGGTGCGGAAAGCCGGCACAACCTGGTCTATTGGCGGCAAGGCGACTGGGCCGCGGTGGGGCCGGGCGCGCATGGCCGGCTGACGCTGCCCACGGGCCGCTGGGCGACCGAGGCGCACAGGGCGCCGGGCGAATGGCTCGACGCGGTCGAGGCGCGCGCCAATGGCGACAGCGCCCGCGAGATTCTGGACCTGCCGGACCGGGCGCTGGAATATCTGCTGATGTCCATGCGGCTGGTCGAGGGGCTGGAGATTGCGCGCTATCTGGCGCATGGCGCGAAATTGCCGCAGGATCGGCTGATGAATCTCAGCGAATTGGGCCTTATCTCGCTGCGGGACGGGCGGCTGGCGGCGACACCGGCCGGGCGTCCGGTGCTCAATGCGATCCTGCGCGAACTGGCGGAGTAAGATGCGATATCTGTGGCTCTCGATGGGCTGGCTGACCCTGACGCTGGGCGCGATCGGGATTTTCCTGCCGGTCTTGCCGACGGTGCCGTTCCTGCTGCTTGCGGTCTGGGCCTTTGCGCGCTCCTCGCCGCGGCTGGGGGCGCGCATCATGCGCCATCCCCGGTTCGGCCCGCCGATCCGCGCCTGGCGCAAGCGCGGCGTGATCAGCCGGAACGCCAAGATCTGGGCCGTGGCCGGCATGTCCGCGGGCGTGGCCTGGGCGATCTGGCTGGGACTCGATCCGCGGATCATCACCGTGCAGGTGCTGGCCTGCACCGCCATCGGGGCCTGGCTGGTCTCTCGCCCGGAAGCATAGGCCGACCGCGGCACGGGGGGGTTACAACCTTTTGCCCACTTGCCCCGGCCCTGCCGTGGCGCGAACCTCGGCGCAATGGCTTTAAGGGGAGGAACAGGACTATGGTGGACACATCGGGAGTAAAGATCCATCCCGCGGTCGACAACGGCATCAAGCCGGCCCAGCCCGGATTTACCGGCGGGACGCTGCAATGCAAATGCACCACGAATCCGGTCCGGGTCGCAGTCCGGTCGCAGACCGCGCATAACCATGTCTGCGGCTGCACCAAATGCTGGAAGCCCGAAGGCGCGATCTTTTCGCAGGTGGCCGTCGTCGGCCGCGACGCGGTGGAAGTGCTGGAAGGCGCCGACAAGCTAGAGGTCGTGAACGCCGAAGCGCCGATCCAGCGTTATCGCTGCCGCGATTGCGGCGTGCATATGTATGGCCGGATCGAAAACCGCGACCACCCGTTCTACGGGCTGGATTTCGTCCATACCGAACTGTCCGACCAGGACGGCTGGTCGGCGCCGGAATTCGCCGCCTTCGTCAGCTCGGTCATCGAATCGGGCGTCGATCCCAGCCGCATGGACGCGATTCGCGCCCGGTTGCGGGAATTGGGGCTGGAACCCTATGATGCGCTTTCGCCGCCGCTGATGGATGCGATCGCCACCCATGTCGCCAAGCGGTCCGGCGCTCTTGCGGCCTAAGCGCCTGACAGATCACGATACATGGCGGGGGCCGGTTTACCGGCCCCCGAGGCCATGAAAAGAACCACAAGGCCCAGCGCCGCCAAAAGGAGATAGGAACATGAGAACCCGTGCCGCCGTCGCGTTGGAAGCCGGCAAGCCGCTGGAGGTCATGGAGGTCAACCTGGAAGGTCCCAAGGCCGGCGAGGTCATGGTCGAGATAAAGGCCACCGGCATCTGCCATACCGACGAATTCACCCTTTCCGGCGCCGATCCCGAAGGCATCTTTCCGGCGATCCTGGGCCATGAAGGCGCGGGCGTGGTGGTCGAGGTCGGCCCCGGCGTCACCTCGGTCAAGCCGGGCGACCATGTCATCCCGCTTTACACCCCCGAATGCCGGCAATGCGCGTCCTGCCTGTCGGGCAAGACCAACCTTTGCACCGCCATCCGCGCGACCCAGGGCCAGGGCCTGATGCCCGACGGCACCACCCGGTTCAGCATGCTCGACGGCACGCCGATCTATCACTACATGGGCTGCTCGACCTTTTCGAACTACACGGTGCTGCCGGAAATCGCCGTGGCCAAGGTGCGCGAGGACGCGCCCTTCGACAAGATCTGCTATATCGGCTGCGGCGTGACCACCGGCATCGGCGCGGTCATCAACACCGCCAAGGTGGAAATCGGCGCCAAGGCGGTGGTCTTTGGCCTGGGCGGCATCGGGCTGAACGTGCTTCAGGGCCTGCGGCTGGCCGGCGCCGACATGATCATCGGCGTCGACCTGAATGACGACAAGAAGCCGATGGCCGAGCATTTCGGCATGACGCATTTCATCAACCCGAAGAATTGCGACAACGTGGTGCAGGAGATCGTCAACCTGACCAAGACGCCCTTCGACCAGATCGGCGGCGCGGATTACAGCTTTGACTGCACCGGCAACGTCAAGGTGATGCGCGATGCGCTGGAATGCACCCATCGCGGCTGGGGCCAGTCGATCATCATCGGCGTGGCGCCGGCGGGGGCGGAAATCAGCACCCGTCCGTTCCAGCTTGTCACCGGCCGGGTCTGGAAGGGCACGGCCTTTGGCGGCGCGCGCGGCCGCACCGACGTGCCGCAGATCGTCGACTGGTACATGAACGGCAAGATCGAGATCGACCCGATGATCACCCACACCATGCCCTTGGACGACATCAACAAGGGCTTCGACCTGATGCATGCGGGCGAGTCCATCCGCTCGGTCGTGCTTTACTGATCGTCAAGGGCTGCTTAGGTAAAAGGACGGCGGGGGCGGGCGACCGGCCCCGCCGTCAACATGAAAGGACCGATCATGGCACAGCACATCCGCCTGGACGACGATGACGACGATGACGATGACCGCCGCCAGGAGGGGTCGAAGGACGAAGGGCTTGGCCTGCCCGAGGGCGACAAGATCGGCAAGCTTTACTTCAAGTCGCGCACGGTGATCGTTGCCGGGGCCATTACCGACAAGCTGGCGCAGCGCACCGTCGCGCATCTGCTGGCCTTGGCCGAAGATGGCGACGCGCCGATCAACATGCTGATTTCCTCGCCCGGCGGCCATGTCGAATCGGGCGATATGATCCATGACGTGATCAAGTTCATCCGCCCCACCGTGCGGACCATCGGTTCGGGCTGGGTGGCCTCGGCCGGGGCGCTGATCTTTGTCGGCGCAGAGCGGGAAAACCGCTATTGCCTGCCCAATACCCGTTTCCTGATCCACCAGCCCTCGGGCGGGATCGGCGGCACGTCCTCGGACATGATGATCCAGGCCGAGCAGGTGCGGCTGATGCGCGACCGGCTGAACCAGATCTTCGCCGAGGCGACCGGCCAAAGCGCCGAGCGGATCGAAAAGGACACCCAGCGCGACTTCTGGCTGAACACGCAAGAGGCGCTGGATTACGGCCTTCTGGGCAAGGTCATCCGTTCGGTGGACGAGCTGGCATGACGGGCGGCGGGGCAGACATTCTGATCCGTCCCGCCACGTCCAACGATCACGAGGCGATCTGGGCCATCCTGGAACCCGCCTATCGCGCGGGGGAAACCTATTGCATCCCGCCTGACATTGGCCGCGATGAGGCGCTGGCGGACTGGTTCGCCGCGCCCTTCGCCGTCTTTCTGGCCGAACTGGGCGGGCGGGTGCTGGGCACCAGCCATGTCGGCCGCAACCGGCCCGGCCCGGCCTCCCATGTCGCCAATGCCAGCTTTGCCACCCATCCCGATGCCCGCGGCCGGGGCATTGCCGGCGCGCTGGTCGCCCAGGCCAAGGACTGGGCGCGGGCGCAGGGCTTTCGGGCGATGCAGTTCAACTTTGTCGTCGCGACCAATGCCGATGCCGTTCATTCGTGGCAGAAAGCCGGTTTCGATATTGTCGGCCGCTTGCCGGCTGCGTTTCTTCACCCCCGGCATGGCTATGTCGATGCGCTGGTCATGTTCCACGACCTGACAGAAGGGAAAAACCATGACGATGGCCTATGAAACCCTATCCGAGAACCGCTGCTTCGGCGGCATCCAGGGCGTCTATCGCCACCAGTCGCAGGCAACCGGCACGCCGATGACCTTTGCCGTCTTCCTGCCGCCCGAGGCACAGGGCGGCAAGGTGCCGGTGCTGTGGTATCTGTCGGGCCTGACCTGCACGCATGAGAATGCCATGACCAAGGCCGGTGCGCAGGAATGGGCGGCGGAATACGGCATCGCGCTGATCTTTCCCGACACCTCGCCGCGTGGCGAGGGCGTGGCCGATGACGAAGCCTATGACCTGGGGCAGGGCGCCGGCTTCTATGTCGATGCGACCGAACAGCCCTGGGCGCCGCATTTCCGCATGTGGCATTACATCACCCACGAATTGCCCGAACTGGTCTTCAACAACTTCCCGCTGGAGCGCGAGGCGCAGGGCATCACCGGCCATTCCATGGGCGGGCATGGGGCGCTGACCATCGCCATGACCTTCCCCGACCGCTACAAGTCGGTTTCGGCATTTTCGCCGATCGCGCATCCCAGCGAATCCGACTGGGGGCGCAAGCAGTTCACGGCCTATCTGGGCCAGGACCGCAGCGCCTGGGAACGCCACGATTCGACCCTGCTGATGCGCGAGCGCGGCTATCCGGGCGAGGTGCTGGTCGACCAGGGCGCAAGCGACCAGTTCCTGGATCTGCTGAAGCCCGAGGCGCTGGCCCATGCCATGGCCGAGCGTCGCCAGCCCGGCACCTTTCGCCTGCAACAGGGTTATGATCACAGCTATTTCTTTGTCCAAAGCTTCATGGGCGATCATATCCGCTGGCATGCCGAACGGCTGGGATAGGGTGGAACGGGGACTGGACCCCCTGGACAGGGGCCAATGCCCCATACCTATTGCCGAATTTCCCTAATACTTTGGTCCAAGGAAGCCCCCGGTCGCGTTGACGCAAATGCGACCGGGCCCGAACCTTTCCGCAGAAGGTGCTTGCGCAGGAGGACACGCGCAACCGCCGACATGCGGGAGGAAAAATCCATGAAAAAAGTTGTGAATGGCGCCTGTCTTGCGCTGCTCTTGTCCGGCACGGCGGCCTTGGCCAATGACAGCGTCATGGCCGCTATCGCCAAGCCCGAGCAATGGGCGATCCAGACCGGCGATTACGCGAATACGCGCTACTCGACCCTGGACCAGATCACCAAGGACAACGTCAAGGATCTGCGCGTCGCCTGGACCTTCTCGACCGGGGTGCTGCGCGGGCACGAGGGCGCGCCGCTGGTGATCGGCGACATCATGTATGTCCATACGCCGTTCCCCAACAACGTCTTTGCCCTGGACCTGAACGACAACGGCAAGATCCTGTGGCGCTATGAGCCGCAGCAGGACCCCAACGTCATCGCGGTCATGTGCTGCGACACCGTCAACCGCGGCCTGTCCTATGCCGACGGCATGATCCTGTTGGGACAGGCCGACACGACCGTGGTCGCACTGGACGCCGAGTCGGGCGAGGTGAAGTGGACCAACAAGATCGGCGATCCGGGCATCGGCGAGACGCTGACCGCGACCGTCGTGCCGATCAAGGACAAGGTCATGGTGGGGATCTCGGGCGGCGAATACGGCGTGCGCGGCCGGATGACCGCCCTGAACCTGGCCGACGGGACCGAGGCGTGGAAAGCCTATTCCACCGGCCCCGACGACGAAATGCTGGTCGATCCCGAAAAGACCACGCATCTGGGCAAGCCCATCGGCGCAGACAGCTCGCTCAACAGCTGGGAAGGCGACCAGTGGAAGATCGGCGGCGGGCCGATCTGGGGCTGGTTCTCGTATGACCCGGACCTGAACCTGGTCTATTACGGCACCGGCAACCCCTCGACCTGGAACCCCAGCCAGCGGCCGGGCGACAACAAGTGGTCGATGACCATCATGGCGCGCGATGTCGATACCGGCATGGCCAAGTGGTTCTATCAGATGACGCCGCATGATGAATGGGACTATGACGGCGTCAACGAGATGATCCTGACCAACCAGGAGTTCGACGGACAGGAACGCAAGCTCCTGACCCATTTCGACCGCAACGGCCTTGCCTATACCATGGACCGCGAAACCGGCGAATTGCTGGTCGCCGAAAAGTTCGACCCCGCGGTGAACTGGACCACCGGCGTGGACATGGACCCGAATTCGGAAACCTATGGCCGGCCGGCCGTGGTGGCCGAATATTCGACCGAACAGAATGGCGAGGACGAGAACACCACCGGCGTCTGCCCGGCCGCGCTGGGCACCAAGGACCAGCAGCCCGCCGCCTTCTCGCCCAAAACCAACCTGTTCTATGTGCCGACGAACCATGTCTGCATGGATTACGAACCCTTCCGGGTGGCCTATACGGCCGGCCAGCCCTATGTCGGCGCCACGCTGTCGATGTATCCCGCCCCCGACAGCCACGGCGGCATGGGCAACTTCATCGCCTGGGACAACATCAAGGGCGAGATCAAGTGGTCGCTTCCCGAACAGTTCTCGGTCTGGTCGGGTGCGCTGGCGACGGCGGGCGACGTGGTGTTCTACGGCACGCTGGAGGGCTATCTGAAGGCGATCGACGCCGAAACGGGCGAAGAGCTTTACAAGTTCAAGACCCCGTCGGGCATCATCGGCAACGTCATGACCTACGTCCATGACGGCAAGCAGTATGTCGGCATCCTGTCCGGTGTCGGCGGCTGGGCCGGGATCGGCCTGGCGGCGGGCCTGACCAATCCCAACGAGGGGCTTGGGGCGGTGGGCGGCTATGCCTCGCTGTCGCAATATACCGAACTGGGCGGTCAGCTGACCGTGTTCGAACTGCCCGGCTAATACTTTGGTGTAGAAATTCAAACTGTGACTCGAAACTGGCCGTTCCAGGTGTAGCTTGGGGCGGCCTTCATCTTCGGGTGACAGCCAGGGAGGATATTCATGACAAGCAAGACGACCGCCAGCCTGATGGCGATCTGTGTCGCGTATGCGGCTTGCGCCATGGCCGGGACGGCCCTTGCGCAGACTACGGGAACGGCCCTTGCGCAGACCACCGGGGCGGCCCCCGCACAGGCCGGGGCAGGGGCCGCCGCCGCCGTTTCGGGCGACGCCGCCGAGCAGCCCGCCGCCGAGGCCCCGGCCCCGGCGCAGGCATCCGCCACGCTGCCCAATGGCCAGGAGATCGCCGCGGACCATATGGAAAACGGTCGCTGGTATACGGCCGAGGACATCCCGACCTTCAAGATATCCGATGACGGCACGGTGGATTGGGCGACATTCTCGGGCTATCGCCGCTATTCGGCGGAATGCCATGTCTGCCACGGCCCGGACGGCGAAGGCTCGACCTATGCCCCGGCGCTGAAGACCTCGGTGCTCAATATGGGCTATTACGATTTCCTGGAAATCGCCGCCTCGGGCAAGCAAGAGGTCAACACGACCGCCAACCTGGTCATGCCGGCCTTTGGCACCAACCGCAACGTCTGGTGCTATATCGACGACATCTATGCCTATCTGGTGGCGCGGGGCGTGGGCGACCTGCCGCGCGGCCGTCCGGCGAAAAAGGAAAGCAAGTCCGACGAATTTGCCGCGCAGGAAGATTCCTGCATGAGCGGATGAGGCGCGCCCTCATCCTGGCCGCGCTGCTGGCCGGCGCGCTGCCGGCCGCGGCGCAAGTCGCCGACCTGCGCTCCAAGACCGAGTTTCGGGTCTGCGCCGATCCCGCCGCCGTGCCGATGTCGTCCGAGGACGGCCAGGGCTTCGAAAACCGCATCGCCCAGCTTTTCGCCGAAAAGCTGGGCGTGCCCGTCGCCTATACCTGGTTTCCGCAGGGTCCGGGCTTTATCCGCAAGACCCTGCGCGCCGGGCTGTGCGACGTCGTCATCGGCTATGCCCAGGGCGACGAGATGGTGCAGAACACCAACCATTACTATACCTCGGCCTATGGCATCGTGACGCGCAAGGACAGCCCGCTGGCCGCGGTCCAGGTGCTGGAGGATCCGGCGCTTAGGGATCATCCCATCGGCGTGGTGGCGGGCACGCCGCCCGCGACCAACCTGGCGCGGGCCGGCCTGGCCAAGAACATGCGCGGCTGGGATCTGTTCGTGGATCGCCGGACCGAGGACCCGGTGGGCGACATGCTGGCACAGGTCAAGTCGGGGGAACTGGCGGCCGCGGTGATCTGGGGCCCTCTGGCCGGCCCGCTGGTCAAGCAGGATCCCGAATTGCAGTTCACGCCGCTGCTGGGGGAAACCTCGGGGCCGCGGATGTTCTATCGCATCACCATGGGGGTGCGGCTGGGCGAGCAGGAATGGAAGCGACAGCTGAACAGCCTGATCCGCCGCCACCAGGACGAGATCGACGCCATCCTGCGCGATGCCGGTGTGCCGCTGCTGGATGATTACGGCAAGGCGCTGAAGGAATGACACGCTGGGCGGCGCTGGCAGCCTTGCTGGCTGGCGTCGCCGCCCAAGCCCAGGTGCCCGAACCGCAGGGGTTCCGGGGCGAGCCCTATCGCGCCGAAACCCCCGGCAGCCTGGCCGGCGCGCAAGTCATCGACACCGCCCAGGCGGTGGGGCTGCATCGGCAGGGCGTGCCCTTTATCGACGTGCTGCCGCGCACCGCCCGCCCGGCGGGCCTGCCCCAGGGCACGCTGTGGAACGAGCCGCCGCACCTGACCATCCCCGGCGCGACCTGGCTTTACGGCACCGGCTATGACCGGCTTTCCCCCGCCGAAGAGGCGCGGCTGGTCCAGGGGCTGGCCCGGCTGACCGGCGGCGACAAGGCGGCGCCGCTGGTGATCTTTTGCAAGCGCGGCTGCTGGATGGGCTGGAACGCCGCCAAACGCGCGGTGGCGCTGGGCTATCGCGGCGTGAACTGGTTCCCCGACGGGGTCGAGGGGTGGCAGGAACAGGGCGGCGCGCTGGAACCCGTCACTCTTGCCGGCCCGTGAACTGGCCAAAGGCCCGCGGACCGTCGGGCAGGTCGATCTCGCGCGTCACTTGCAGCGTGGCGGCGTCGATCCAGACCAGGCTGTTGGAATCCCAATGCGCCACCACCACGCCCGAACCGTCGGGCAGGGCCGCTACGCCTTCGGGATAGTCGCCCGTCTCGATCCGGTCCAGGACGTCCAGACTTTGCGGGTCGAAGACCGTCACCGTGCCGGCATATTGGTCGGTGACGAAGCCGCGCCCGCCGGCAAAGGCGATGCCATAGGGATGGCTGCCGGTCGGAACCTGGCCCAGCAGCCGGCCGGTGCCCGGCGCGATCACGCTGACCGTGTCGCCCATCACATCGGTGGTCCACAGCCGCTCGTCGTGAAAGGCCAGGGCATAGGGATGCTTGCCGACCGCGACCCGCGCCCTTAGCGCCCCGGTCCGGGCGTCGCGGATCGAAACTTGGTCGTCGTCGCGATCCGCCGTGGCGACCAGCACGCCGTTGCTGGCCACGCCCGCCGGGGCGCGGCCGGTGGGCACCTGCCAGACCGGGTCCAGCCCCGCATCCAGCCGCGTCAGCCGGTCGTTGTACCAGTCGGCGACGAACAGCCCGCCATCCGGCGCCAGGGCGATGCCGAATGTGCCCTCGGGCAGCGGCTTGCTGCGGATCACCCGGCCGGTTTCGTCCAGCACGCTCAGCCGGCCCGTCTCGGCCGAGATGACAAAGGCCCGGCCGTGCCGGGCATCATAGGCGACCGGGGCGGGCGCACCGCCGACCGGCGTTTCCGCCAGCACAGCGCCGCTTTCCAGATCGACGATCGAAACCCTGCCGGCGATCTGCGAGGTGACGAAGCCCAGGTCATCCGCCTGCGCCGCCGCGGCGCAGACCAGCAGCGCGGCCAAGATGCGGATCATTCCGCCGCGCCGAACCTTTCGGCCAGCGCGTCAAGCCCGGCCTGGTAAACCCCGCCGACGGCCTGGTTCGCCGCATCGTCGTTCAGTTCGGCCGGCGGGTCGTTGTTGGGATAGCCGCGATAGAAGCCGCCCTTCCAATGCACCAGGGCCTTGCCGCCCTCGTCCTTGACGCACAGGGTCGATGCGTAGTTCGTGACTGGCAGAACCGTCACCTCGACCGCCTGGATGCGATAGGCATAGCAGCGTTTTTCAGGCTGCCATTTCGACAGGACCTCGGTGATGGTCGGATCGCCGGCGTCGGATTTCAGATGCAGCACGCGGGTGGATTTTTCGGGCTGGTCGGCGGTGCCGTCGCCGGTCAGCTCCAGGCTGGTGATGGCGGGATGCCAGCTCATGTCGTCGAACCGGCCGATCACGGCCCAGACCTCGTCGGGCGTGGCGTCCAGCCTTTGCTGCATTTCCAGCTTCAGCCGCGCGGGTCCATGCGCCTGCGCCGCCGGAGCCAGCGCCATGGCCGTCCCCAGCGTCAGGGCCAGCAGTCGAATCATCCGTCATTCCTCCCGAAAGATGATGTTTTTCAAAAGATAAAGATAACCGCGGCGAAAGCTTTCGTCGGTATTGCCGCGAATATCGACCACGCCGGCACGCAGCGTTTCGCCGCTTTCCGCGTCGCGCAGGTAAAGGTTCAGCGTCAGGATCAGGTTCGAGACCTTCTGCACCTCGCCCGAGATGGCGTAATGCGCGCCCATCTGCCGCGCGATGCGGCTGTCACTGCCATTGGATTTGGTCGGATTCTTGATCTGCGCCACCTGTTCGGCAGGCGGCGCCATCAGGGTAAAGCCGCGGGCCTGCAAATCCTGGGCGATCACGTCTTCGGCGGTCTGGATGCGGCGGGCCTCGTCCTCGCGCGCGCCGTTGATCGCGCCTTCGGTCGAGGTGTCGATCAGATGCAGGCCAAACCAGGCGGCGGTGCCGGGCGGCGGCGGTCCGTGATCTTGCGGGTCCGCCCCGGCGCCCGATCCGGTCAGGGCGGCAACGCAGGCGATCAGGATGAGCCGCGAAAATGCCATGGCCGGACAATGCGCGCGGCCGGCCAGCCCGTCCATAGGACGAAAGTCCCTAAGACTTAGGTATCAGGTGATTTTCCCCGGTGAAATCAGGGGGATTTGCCGGGTTGGCGCAAGTCGATCCGCCCGTCATGATGCAGGCGGGAGGACGGCCGTGAAACGCAGAATCATCATACTTTTGGCTGGATTGTCCATGGCTGCCCCGGCCTTGGGACAAAATGCCGCAGAAACGCAAGCCGTGCGCGCGGCGGTGCTGCGGGTGGACGTGCCGCATCTGCCGCCGATCTCGCGGCTGGATGCCGCGCCCCAGGATCTGGGCTTTGCCGGTGCGCGGCTCGCCATCGAGGACAACGACACCACCGGCCGCTTCATGGGCCAGGATTTCGAGGCGCTGGAGATCACCGCCACGCCCGAGACGGCGGCGGCCGAGATGGACAAGCTGCTGGCCCAGGGCATCCCCTTTATCGTCACCCTGGCCGATGACGCGCAGACGCTGGCGCTGGCCGACCAGGCCGGCGACCGGGCGCTGGTGCTGAACGCGCGGGCGCGCGGCGACGGGCTGCGCGGCAAGGATTGCCGCTTCAACGTGATCCATGCCGCGCCCAGCCATGCCATGCTGGCCGATGCGCTGGCGCAGTTCCTGATGTGGAAGCAATGGCCCGACTGGTTCCTGATCGCCGGCAGTCACCCCGAAGACGTGGCGCTGGCCGATGCCTATCGCCGCGCCGCCGCCAAGTTCGGCGCGAAGATCGTCGAGGAACGGACCTATGAGGATACCGGCGGCAGCCGGCGCAGCGACAGCGGCCATGTGCAGGTCCAGCAGCAGATGCCGGTCTTTACCCAGCGCGCCGCCGATCATGACGTGGTGATCGCGGCGGATGAGAACGGCGTCTTTGCCGACTGGCTGCCCTATGCGACCTGGGATCCGCGCCCGGTCGCCGGCTCGGCCGGGCTGGTGCCGCGGTCCTGGGCGCCTTCGCTGGAAGCCTGGGGCGCGACGCAGTTCCAGAACCGTTTCGAAAAGCTTGCCGGCCGCCCGATCCGCGAAGAGGATTACCAGACCTGGGTCGCATTGCGCATGATCGGCGAGGCGGCGACGCGCACGCAAAGCACCGATCCCGCCGCGCTGAAGGACTTCATGCTGTCCGAGAATTTCGAGGTCGCGGGCTTCAAGGGCCAAAAGCTGACCCTGCGCGACTGGGACCACCAGTTGCGCCAGCCGATCCTGTTGGCCACGGGTTCCGTCACCGCCTCGGTCAGCCCGCAGGACCAGTATCTGCACCAAAGCTCGGCGCTGGACACGCTTGGCTTCGACCGTCCCGAAACCGAATGCAAATTCTGAGGCCGAAGATGAAAGTTTCAACCGCCATCCTGACCTCGGCGCTGTGCCTTGGTTTCGCCCTGCCTGGCGCGGCCAACCGGGTCTTTGTCAGCAACGAAAAGGGCAATGACGTCACCGTGCTGGACAGCGACACGCTGGAGGTGATCGGCACCTATCCGGTCGGCGCCCGCCCGCGCGGCATCACCATCAGCCCCGACGGCAAGGAACTTTACGTCTGCGCCTCGGATGACGACCTGGTGCGGGTCTTCAACCCCGAGACGATGGAGGAGACGCATACCCTGCCTTCCGGCCCCGACCCGGAACTGTTCGTGCTGCACCCTTCGGGCAACCCGCTTTACATCGCGAACGAGGACGACAACCTCGTGACCGTGGTCGATACCCAGACCCACAAGGTGCTGGCCGAAATCCCGGTCGGCGTCGAGCCCGAAGGCATGGGCGTCAGCCCCGACGGCAAGGTGGTCATCAACACCTCGGAAACCACCAACATGGCGCATTTCATCGACAGCGAAAGCTTCGAGATCTTTGCCAACGTTCTGGTGGATTCGCGCCCGCGCTTTGCCCAGTTCAACGATGCCGGGACCAAGCTTTACGTCAGTTCGGAAATCGGCGGCACGGTCAGCGTGATCGACCCCGAAACCCAGCAGATCGTCAAGAAGATCAGCTTTGAAATCCCCGGCGTCCTGCCCGAGGCGATCCAGCCGGTCGGCGTGCGCGTGACCGGCGACGGCAGCAAGGTCTTTGTCGCCTTGGGTCCCGCCAACCGCGTCGCCGTGATCGACGGCGAAACGGACGAGGTCCAGGATTACCTGCTGGTCGGCCAGCGCGTCTGGCAGATGGCCTTTACCCCGGACGAAAAATACCTGTTCACCACCAACGGCAATTCCAACGATGTCTCGGTGATCGACGTGGCGGCGCTGAAGGTCGTCAAATCCTTGCCCGTGGGCCAGCAGCCCTGGGGCGTGGTCGTCGCGCCCAACTGACACACCCAGAGGGAGAAAAGAACCATGACCCGTTTGCTGACCATCCTGTTCATCATGGCCGGACTGGCCGCGCCCGCGACGGCCCAGGACGCCGCGCCCGCCGCGGAACCCCAGGCCGGCGCCGCGGCCGAGGGCGCCGCCCCCGCCGCCACCGAAGAGGATGACGACGACGATGAAGATGGCGCGGCGACCGCCGAAGAAGGCGTGCACGAGGCCGGCTCGATGTTCGATTTCGGCTTTTCGGGCATCATGGCGCGCGACAACCGGACCCAGCTTGCGCCGCTGACACTCGCCTCGGGCAAGCCGGTGGCGGGCGCGGAATACAAGCTGAAATCCGGCGGCTTCTACCGCATCGACATCAATGCCGACGGCAGCCAGGAGCTGGCACTGTCGGGCGGCGATTTCTTCCGCGCCGTCTGGATCAACGAAATCGTCATCAACGATATCGAGATCCGGCCGATGGGCGTGCATTCGCTTGAATTCGACGATGCCGGCACCGCCACGATCAGCTTTATCGCCGTCGTGCCGGGCCGCTATACGCTGTCGATCCCCGGCAGCCAGGGCGAAACGCAGCAGGCGGTGTTCAACATCCAATAAGGAAGACGGGCGGGGCGCGCGCACATGCCCCGCCCTTTGCCAGATGCCGCAGGACGCGCTTTCCATCCAGAATGTCAGCCACAGCTTTGGCCGCTTTCAGGCGCTGAAGGACGTGTCGCTGACCGTGCCGCGCGGCGGGTTCACCGCGCTTCTTGGCGTGAACGGCGCCGGCAAGACCACGCTGTTTTCGCTGATCACCCGGCTTTACGCCAACCGCTCGGGCCGGATCGAGGTGGCGGGCCACGACCTGCACCGCCAGCCCGGCGCGGCGCTGGCGCGGCTGGGGGTGGTGTTTCAGTCCCGCGCGCTGGATGCCGACCTGACCGTGGCACAGAACCTGGAATATCACGCCGCGCTGCACGGCATTCCCCGGCGCGAGGCGCGGGCGCGCAGCCTTGAGGTGCTGGCCCAGGTCGAGCTGTCGGACCGGCTGCATGCCAGGGTCTCGGCGCTGTCGGGCGGCCAGAGCCGGCGGGCCGAGATTGCCCGCGCCCTGATCCACCGCCCCGAAATCCTGCTGCTGGACGAGCCCACGGTGGGCCTGGACGTGAAATCCCGCGCCGAGGTGGTGGCGCTGACCCGCGAATTGACGCGGGGCGGGGTCTCGGCGCTGTGGGCCACGCATATCCTGGACGAGATCGGCCCCGAGGACGGGCTGGTCATCCTGCACAAGGGCCAGGTGCTGGCCCGCGGCAATGCCGGCGCCATCGGCGGCGACGACCTGACCGCCGCCTTCCTGCGCCTGACCGGAGAGGCGGCATGAGCCATCGCCTGACCCCGCGCATGTGGCTGACCGCATTCCTGGGCATCGCCCGGCGCGAGACCCTGCGCTTCGTCAACCAGCGCGGCCGGTTCCTGGCGGCGCTGGTGCGGCCGCTGGTCTGGCTGTTCATCTTTGCCGCCGGGTTTCGCGCCGTGCTGGGCCTGTCGATCACGCCGCCCTACCAGACCTATGTGCTTTACGAGGTCTATGTGACCCCCGGCCTTTGCGCGATGATCCAGCTATTCAACGGCATGCAAAGTTCGCTTTCCATGGTCCATGACCGCGAGACGGGGGCGATGCGCACCCTGCTGGTCAGCCCGTTTCCGCGCTGGTTCCTGCTGGGGGCCAAGCTGGTCGCCGGGGTGATCGTGTCGATCATCCAGGTCTATGCCTTCCTGGCCATCGCCTGGTTCTGGGACGTGCAGCCGCCCGCCATCGGCTATCTGGCGGTGCTGCCGGCGCTGTTTTTGTCGGGGCTGATGCTGGGGGCGCTGGGGCTGTTCCTGTCATCCGCCATCCGCCAGCTTGAGAACTTCGCCGGGGTGATGAACTTTGTCATCTTCCCGATGTTCTTTGCCTCCAGCGCGCTTTACCCGCTATGGCGGATGAACGAAAGTTCGCCGCTGCTGCATGACATCTGCGCGGCCAATCCCTTCACCCATGCGGTTGAGTTGATCCGCTTTGCCCTTTACGGGCGCTTCGATCTGCTGTCCTTCTTGGTGGTGTCGGGCTGCCTGATCCTGTTCTTTGCAGGGGCGGTCATCATGTATGACCCGGCCAAGGGGCTGTGGGCCCGACGAAAGGGGGGAGCATGAGATACCTGGTTCTGGCGCTATGCGTCGCCGCGACGGGGGTCGCGGGGGCGGCGCAGGCGGAAAGCGGCACCGATCCCGACTGGCCCTGCGTGCAGCGCAAGCAGCCGCATCTGTCGCTGGGCCAGATGTGGAGCGGGCCTGAACCCGACGAGGCGGTGGGGGAACTTGCCCGCACGCCCAAGATCGCCGCCCTGGCCGACCGGCTGGAGCAGCGCCGCCTGCCGCTGGAAGAAGCCGAAGCCGAGATCGCGGAATTTGCCAAGACCGCCGACGACCGGCAATTGACCGCGCTGATGGTGGCGATCTTCGACCGGGTCGAGCCGCATCGCGCCGCGCTGATCGCCGGTATCGCGCGCTATGGTCACAAGCAGGTCGATCTGGCACAAAGGATCGACGCCCATCGCCAGAAGATGGAACAGCTGCAACAGGCCGAAGCGCCGGATTTCGACGCCGTCGATGCCCAAGAGGAACAGTTGGACTGGGATATGCGCATCTTTCAGGACCGCCAGCAGGCGCTGACCTATGTCTGCGAGACGCCGGTGATCCTGGAGCAGCGGGTCTTTGCCCTGGCCCGCGCCATCGCGGCGGGCCTGGAATGAGCGCGGCCCCCGCCGTCATCCTGGCCGGGGGGCTGTCGCGCCGCATGGGCGGCGGCAACAAGGCGCTGCGGATGCTGGCGGGCGAAACCTTGCTGGCGCGGGTGATCGCCCGGCTGGCGCCGCAATGCGGGCGGCTGGCGATCAATGCCAATGGCGATCCGGGGGCCTTTGCGGAATACGGGCTGCCGGTGATCGCGGACGGCATCGCGGGCTTTGCCGGGCCGCTGGCCGGGGTGCTGGCCGGCATGGAATGGGCCGCGGATCAGGGGGCGGACAGCGTCGTCAGCGTCAGCGTCGACACGCCGTTCCTGCCCCAGGACCTGGTGCATCGGCTGTTCGAGGCGCGCGGTCGTTCCGGCATGGCCATCGCCGCCAGTTCCGGTGACGGCGGGCGGCTGCGCGACCACCCGACCTGCGCGCTGTGGCCGGTGGCGCTGGCCCCGGAACTGCGCGAGGCGCTGGAATCCGGGCTGCACCGGGTCGGCCAGTTCGCGGCCGCGCATGATCCGGGACGGGCGGTCTTTGACAGCCGGCCGCTGGACCCATTCCTGAACCTGAACACGCCCGAGGACCTGGCCCGCGCCGCGCGCCTGGTCTAGACGCCATAGCGGCCGAGCAGCCGGTGCAGCGCGATGGCGACGGCCTTGGCGAAAATCACCGTCAACACCGACAGCACCAGCAGGGCGGCAAAGACCAGGTCGGTCTTCATCCTTCCGTTGGCATGGATCATCAGCGCGCCCAGGCCGCGGGCGCCGCCGACCCATTCGCCGATCACCGCCCCGATCGGGGCATAGACCGCCGCCAGCCGCAACCCGGTCGCCAGTCCGGGCAGCGCCGCCGGGATGCGCAGGTGGCGCATGATGCGGACGCGGCCGGCGCCCATCACCTGCGCCAGGTCCAGCGCCGCCTGCGGCGTGCGCATCAGCCCGTCCAGAAAGGCGCTGGCCACCGGGAAGAACACGATCAGCACCGTCATGGCGATCTTGGGCGCCATGCCGAAGCCCAGCCACAGCGTCAGGATCGGCGCCAGGGCAAAGACCGGGATGGTCTGGCTGAAGGTCAGGATCGGCCGCAGCACTCCGGTCAGCTTTTGCGAAAACCCCATCGCCACCGCCAGCGCCGCGCCCAGGGTCGCGCCCAGGGTGAAGCCCAGCGCCACCTCGGCCAGGGTGAAGCCGGCATGGCGGGCGATTTCGGCGCGGTTGATCCACAGCGCATCAAGCACCGCGGCCGGCGAGGGCAGCAGAAAGGGCGGCATGTCGCCCAGCCAGATAATGCCCTGCCACAGCATCAGCACGGTGACGACCAGCAGCATGGCGGTTTTCATGCCATCATTCCCCGCATCAGTTCGGTTTGCAGCGCCAGGACCTCGGGCGCGTCATAGGGCCGGGCGCCGCCCTGGGGACGCGGCGAGGGCGCGGGCCATTCGGTCAGCCCGGTCTCGCGCAAAAGCAGGATGCGGTCGCCCAGCCGCGCGGCCTCGGCCGGATCATGCGTGACCAAAAGCACCGTGCGGGTATCGAGCAGGCGCGCCGCCAGTTCCTGCATCTGCGCCCGCGTGCGCGCGTCGAGCGCGGAAAAGGGTTCGTCCAGCAGCACCAGCGGCCGATCCTCGAACAGGGTGCGGGCCAGGGCCACGCGCTGGCGCTGGCCGCCGGACAGGTTGGCGGGCAGGTGATGGGCGCGGTCGGCCAGGCCCACGGCCTGGATCAGATGGGCGGCGCGGGCTGCGGCGGTGGCCGGGGGCTTTGCCCCCCGCGCGTCCGGCCCCTGGTCGGGGCCGGACGCACGTCCCCCAGGATATTTGGGCACGAAAGAAGCCCGCAAGGTGCCCCGCAGCCGCGCGCCCAAGGTGACGTTGCCGGTCACGTCGAGCCAGGGGATCAGGCCGGGATCCTGCGCCATCAGGGCGACCGGGCGATCGCGTGTCACCTTGCCCTGGAAGCGCGCGCCGGTTTCCAGCCCGGCGATCAGGCGCAGCAGGGTCGATTTCCCCACCCCCGAGGGTCCGAGCAGGCAGGTCCAGCCGCCGGGCGTCAGCGCCAGGTCGACCGGCGCGAAAAGCGGCGTTTCGCCGACCCAGGCGCGGCCGCGGACGCGGGCGGCCGCCGTCATGGCCGGCCCAGGTCCCAAAACGCAGCCTCCAGCCGGGTGGCGGTGGCGAAACGATGCGATAGCGCCGGCCAGCGCGGGCTTTCCCGCGGTGCATCGCCCAGCCGCTTGCGGATGGCGCTGTCCAGAAGCGCGCCGGCCGAGGCGCAGGCCGCCTGGTACTCCGCCCCGGCATAGGTGTCGATCCATTCGCGATAGGGGGTGTCGGGCGCCGCCTCGGCCTGGAGGCGCAGGCCGATTTCGCCATAGCCGATCACGCAGGGCATCAAGGCCGCCAGCAGGTCCAGGAAATCGCCGGAATAGCCGGCTTCGAGCACGTAGCGGGTATAGGCGATATTGGTGACTGCCTCTGGCGTATCGGCCAGCGCCTTGGCATCCATGCCGGCGCGGGCGCAGGTCTGGACATGCAGGCCCATTTCATGGTCCAGAAGCGTGTGGACCGTGGCGGAACAGGCGCGCATTTCGTCAGGGTCGCCGGCCTTGACCACCGCCAGCGCCCAGGCGCGCGAGAAGTTCTTGAGGAACAGGTAGTCCTGGACCAGATAGGCCAGGAAGCCGGAATGCGGCAGCGTGCCGTCGCGCAGCCCTTCGACGAAAGGGTGGCGGGTATAGGCGTCCCAATCCGGCTGGGCCTCGGCGCGCAGGGCTGCGAAAGCGTCTCCGTAGCGGTTCATTGCGCCGCCCCCACGTCCAGCGCCAGGTCCGAGACCGGCAGCACGGCGTCCACCAGCCCGGCTTGGTGCAGGAAGGTTTCGAACCGCGCATAGCGGCCCTGGTCTAGCGCCGCCGGCGATTGCGAAAAGCGCGGCAGCGTGTCCTTCCACGCCTGGGCGTTCAGTTCGTCGCGCAGGTCGGGCGCGGTGGCCGAGAACAGCTTCCAAGCCTCGTCGGGGTGGTTGACCATGTATTGCGCGCCGCGTTCGACCGCGCTGAGCAGGCGGCGGGCCTGGTCCGTGTCCAGGTTGGCCGGGTTGGCGACGAAGATCAGCTCGTCATAGGTCGGCACGCCCTGTTCCTCGACGAAGAAACAGCGGCCCTCGGCGCCTTCCAGCCGCATCTGGGTCAGTTCGAAATTGCGATAGGCGCCGATGGTGGCATCGACCTGGCCGGCGATCAGCGCCGGCGCAAGCGACCAGTTCACGTTCACCATCTCGACATCGTCCATGGTCAGGCCGGCGGTGTCGAGGATCCGGCCGACCAGCGCCTCTTCCACGCCCGAGACGGAGTAGCCGATCTTCCTGCCCTTGAGGTCGGCGATGTCCTGCACCGGGCCGTCGGCCTTGACCATCAGGCAGTTCAGGGGCGTTGCGACCAGGGTGCCGATGCGTTTCAGCGGCAGTCCTTCATGCACTTGCAGGTGCAGTTGCGGCTGGTAGCTGATGGCGTAATCGGCCCGGCCGGCGGCGACCAGCTTGGGCGGGTCGGCGGGGTCGGCGGGGGCGACGACCTCGACCTCCAGGCCTTCGTCGGCGAAGAAGCCTTTTTCCTGGGCGACGATGATCGGGCCGTGGTCGGGGTTCACGAACCAGTCCAGGATCAGCGTGACCTTGTCCTGAGCCAGCGCGGGCTGGGCCAGGACGGCAAGGGCGGCGGCCAGGGCAACATGTTTCATCAATCGTTATCTCCTAGGGCAAGCAGGGTGATTTCGCCGTCCCAGCGCTGGGCAAGGGCGTCGGCGGCGCGCCATGAGCGCAGGCCGGAGCGGCAGGCCAGCACCACGCGGCCGCCGGGCGGGGGCAGGGGGCCGGTCGCGCCGTAATCGGGCAGGCGCAGCGCGTCGGGGGTGGCTTTCAGCGGTGCTTCGTCCTGCGGGCGCAGGTCGATGACCAGGTCGGCGGGGCGGATGTCCTGGGCGGCGACAAAGCGGGGGCCATTGGCTTCGGGCGCGGCGTCGAAGCGGAACTGGGTGAAGCGGCCATGGTCGAAGCGGGTGAATTCGCCCAGGGGCGATGGGGCCAGGCCCAGGATCAGCCGCAGCGCCATCTGCGCCTGGATGCAGCCGAGCATGCCCACCACCGGGCCCAGCACGCCGGCGGTGGCGCAGGTCTGGCCGCTGTCGGGCGGGTCGGGGAACATTGCGCGCAGGCTGGGGGCGCCCCCGCAAAAGCCCCCGACATAGCCCGAAAGCCCCAGCGCCGAGGCCGAGATCAGCGGCTTGCCCACGGCCAGGCAGGCATCCGACAGGGTGTAGCTGGCGGCATAACTGTCGGCGCAGTCCAGCACCACATCCGCCGCCGCGACCAGGGCCGGGGCGTTCCGGGGCGTCAGGCGGTCCGCCAGCGTCTCGACCCGGACGGCGGGGTTCAGCGCGGCCAGGGCCTGCGCCGCCGCCTGCACCTTGGGCTGGCCCAGGTCGGTCATGCGATAAAGCGGCTGGCGGTGCAGGTTGGTTTCCTCGACCGTGTCGGGGTCGATCAGGGTGATGCGGCCGATGCCGCTGCCGGCCAGGTATTGCAGCACCGGCACGCCAAGCGCGCCCGCGCCCACGACCAGCGCATGGGCGGCACCGATGCGGTCCTGGCCCTGGGTGCCGATTTCCGGCAGGACCATCTGGCGAGCATAGCGGTTCATGTCGTCACCCGCAGCCATTCGCGGATGCGGCCTTCGGGGTCGGGGTTCAGGGTGATGTCGGTCACGGCCGCGGCCACGTCGGCCCCGGCGGCGAATGCTTCCAGCGCGCGGTCCGGGGTCACGCCGCCGATGGCGACTAAGGGCGTCGCGCCGACCAGCCGGCGCCATTCGCGGACCCGGTCCAGCCCCTGTCGTTCCCATTTCATCTTTTTCAGGATCGTCGGCCAGACCGGCCCCAGCGCCACGTAATCGGGCCCAAGCGCCAGCGCCCGGTCCAGTTCGGCATGGTCATGGGTCGAGATGCCCAGCCGCAGCCCGGCCTTGCGGATCGCGGCGATGTCGGCCGTGTCCAGGTCCTCTTGCCCCAGGTGCAGGAAGTCGCAGCCCAGGTCGATGGCCTCGCGCCAATGGTCGTTGACGACCAGCGTAGCGCCATGGTCGCGGCACAGTTCCTGGCACAGCGCCAATTCGCCCATCAGCGGGGCGGGCGGCTGGTCCTTGATGCGGATCTGCACCAGCTTCACCCCCAGGGGCAGGGCGCGGCGCAGCCAGTCGCTGCTGTCGAAGATCGGGTAAAAGCGCGGCAATCTCATTCCGTTTCCCTTCATCCCAGCACCGCCATGCCGAACAGCGGTGTCGAAGGCGCGGCCATGTCGCGCGGCTCGATCGCGCCGGCACGACGCGCCAACTGCCCCGCCTCGATCGCCAGGGCCATGGCGCGGGCCATGGCCACCGGGTCGCCGGCCTTGGCGACGGCGGTGTTCAGCAGCACGGCGTCATAGCCCAGCTCCATCGCCTGGGCCGCGTGGCTGGGCAGGCCGATGCCGGCATCCACGACCAGCGGCACGTCGGGGAAATGCGCCCGCAGGCTGCGCAAGCCGTAAGGGTTGTTCAGCCCCCGGCCCGAGCCGATGGGCGCGCCCCACGGCATCAACACCTGGCAGCCCGCGTCCAAGAGCCGGCCGCAGACCGACAGGTCTTCGGTGCAATAGGGAAAGACCTGGAAGCCGTCGTCGGACAGCAGCCGCGCCGCCTCGACCAGGGCGATCACGTCGGGGCACAGCGTGTCGTCGTCGCGGATCACCTCCAGCTTGATCCAGGGCGTCTCGAACAGCTCGCGCGCCATCTGCGCGGTCGTCACCGCCTCGCGCACCGAATGGCAGCCGGCGGTATTGGGCAGGACCGGGACGCCCAGGTCCTTGATGAGGTTATGGAAATCCTGCCCGGCGCCGCCTTCGCGGCGCAGGCTGACGGTGGCGATGCCGGCGCGCGAGGCGCGGAACGCCTGCGCCATGATCGCGGGCGAGGGGTATTGCGCCGTCCCCAGCATCAGCGGGCTTTCGACCGCGGTTCCGTAAAAGACCGGCATCCTAGCCCCCCTGCATCGGCGCCACGACTTCCAGCGCGTCGCCATCCTTGAGCGTGGTTTCCGCCCGCGCCGCGGCCGGCAGGAAGGCGCCGTTCAGCGCCGTCGCCACCTTGGCCGCGCCCAGCCCGGCCTGGACCAGCGCGTCCTGCACGGTCGGGCCGGTCAGGTCGCGCATTTCTCCGTTAAGGGTGATCTTCATCCATGAACTCCGGTTTCCGGCCCTCGACAAGGTAATCGGCGGCCATGCGGGCCACGGCGGGGGCCAGAAGATAGCCGTGGCGGTAAAGGCCGTTTGCGTAAAGCGTGCCGCCGCGCCGACGCAGGCGGGGCAGGTTGTCGGGAAAGGCGGGCCGCGCGTCCGAGCCAAGCTCAAGGATCTCGGCCTCGGCAAAGCCGGGATGCAGCGCATAGGCGGCCGACAGCATCTCGACCGCCGAACGGGCGGTGACGCGATACTTGCCGCCCGTCTCCAGCATGGTGGCGCCGATCATGTAGACGCCATCGCCGCGCGGCACGACATAAAGCGGGATGCGCGGATGCAGCAGGCGGATGGTGCGGGTCAGCGTCACTTCCGGGCAGCGGATCACCAGCATTTCGCCGCGCACCCCGCGCAGGTCGGCCAGTTCGTCCTTGGCCGCCAGGCCGCGCGCATCCACCACCAGGCCGGTGGGCGTCCCCTCGGTTTCGATCTGGATGCCGCGTTCCCCCAGCCGGTCGCGCAGCGCCAGCAGGGCGGCGCGGGGGTTCAGATGCGCCTCGGTCGCGAAATGCAGCCCGCGCGGGAAGCGGCCAGAGAGTTCCGGCTCCAGCGCCGCGATTTCGTCGCCGTTCACCGGCTGATGCGCCTGGGTCAGGCGGGCGAAGCGGTCCAGTTCCGCCCGGTCGCGCGAGGGCGCTAGCACCAGCGTGCCGCGGCGGATGACCTCGGCCCCGTTCGCCTGCCACCAGTCGGCAGCATCCAGGCCCAGGCGCAGCACCGCCGGCTCGGCGCTTTCGGCCTCGCAATAAGGCGCCAGCATGCCGCCGGCGCGCCAACTGCACGCCTGCGATCCGGGCTTGCCGGCCGGGTCGATGATGCGCGGCAGCACGCCGCGGGCCGCCAGTTCGGTGGCGATGCAAAGCCCCATGACCCCGGCGCCCAGGATGGTGATCTGGCTCATGCCTGGCTCCAATATTCGTGGAAGTGATGGACCGGGCCATGGCCCAGCCCGACCGACAATTCGTCGGCGCGGGCGATGGCGGCTTGCAGCCAGCCATGCGCGCGGGTCACGGCATGGGGCACCGTCATGCCCTGCGCCAGCCCCGCCGCGATGGCCGAGGACAGCGAGCAGCCGGTGCCATGGGTGTTGCGGGTGTGCTGGCGCGGGGCGGTCAGGACCAGCGGCTCGGGCCCGATCAGCAGGTCGGTGCAATCGTCGCCCGCGCCATGGCCGCCCTTCATCAGCACATGGGCGGCGCCGAGCGCGCGCAGCGCCTGGCCCTGCGCCTGCATCTTTTCGGGGGTCGCGGCGGGGTCGCGGCCCAGCAGCCGCGCGGCCTCGGGCAAGTTCGGGGTCAGCACGGTCGCCAGCGGGATCAGCCTTTCGCGCAGGGCTGCGACGGCATCGTCGGGCAACAGCGCGCCGCCGGATTTCGCCACCATCACCGGGTCCAGCACCACCGGGACCGGGTTGTCGGCCAACAGCGCGGCCAGCCGGTCGGCGACCACCGTGATCGCATCCACGCCGCCGACCATGCCGATCTTGACCGCGCGCACGTCCAGGTCGCCGAAGACCGCGTCGAGCTGGGCCGCGACCATGGCCGGGCTGACCGCCTCGACCGCGGCGACGGTGCGGGTGTTCTGCGCGGTGATCGCGGTGATGACCGAGGCGCCATAGACGCCCAGCGCCGAGAACGCTTTCAAATCGGCCTGGATGCCGGCGCCGCCGCCGCTGTCCGAGCCGGCAATGGTCAGTGCGATGGGATGGGGCTGCAATCCCGACATGGCCCGCCTTTCTTTCGGCCGGGCATGGTGGCGCGGGGGGATTGCGGGCGGCCAAGGCATTCGGGGCCGCTTCACTCTACCCTTCCCTACGCCGGCATGACCCGGATCAGGTTCGATGGGTCGGTGCCTGGCACCTCTCAGCCCCGTTGCGGGGCTCCCCAAGTGTATGAGTCTTTCGCGGAACCCTAGGCCCTGGCGGTGGACTTGGCAAGGGCCGGGTGCAGGCTGCGGCATTTCGGGCTTTACAGCGCCCGCGGTTCCGGCCGATCTGGGGCCGGCGAAAACGGAAGGGTGCGATGAAAAGCGTGATCTTCGACCTGGGCGGGGTGCTGATCGACTGGGATCCGGCGCTGGCCTTTGCGGATGTGTTCACCAGCCGGGCCAAGGCCGAGGCCTGGTTGGCCCGCATCGACTTTCCCGGCTGGAACCGGATGCAGGACGGCGGGCGCAGCTTTGCCGAGGGGCTGGCCGCCGCCCGCGCCGAACATGGCGACGAGGCGCGGCACCTGGCCGGCTATCTGGCGGCCTTTCCCGTCACCATCGAAAAGACCGTCCCCGGCACCTGGGCCTTGGCCGAGGCGCTGCTGGCCCGCGGGGTGCCGCTATATGCGCTGACCAACTGGGCGGCCGAAACCTGGCCCCATGCGCTTGACGTGCATCCCCGGCTGGGCGGGCTGTTCGCCGACATCCTGGTTTCGGGCCAGGTCGGCGCGCTGAAGCCCGAGCCCGCGATCTATCGCCGGCTGATGGACCGCAACGGGCTGCGGCCCCAGGATTGCATCTTCATCGACGACGTCCTGGCCAATGTCGAGGGCGCCCGCGCGCTGGGCATGGACGGGATTCACTTTACCGGCGCCGAGGCGCTGGGCCGGGAACTGGCGCGGCGCGGGGTGATTTGAGGGGGAGGCTAGTCCGCTTTGCGAGACGGAGCGGACTCTCAAAAAATAAACGAAACTTCGAGGAGGTGATTTTTGAAAATAGACCACAAGAAGGCGTCTATGGCGCTATCTGCCATATGGGTTCTGATCTCTATACCCATATCCGAACACCTTTATCAGCAAGTCCTCGATGGCGGTTTGTTTATGCGAATATTTGCGTTGCTCACCGTGGCGTCCCCAGTGTGGCTACACTACGGTCTGCAATGGTTGACAAATGGAACGACGATACAAAGAAAGTATCTTGTGGGGATCATCGTATTAGGCGGTGGCCTTGCATTTATGTTCGCAGAAAGTCTTTACTGGGATGAACTTGCCTACATCCCCCTCATAACGACCATCTTCTTTGCAGTCCTCAGTCAGGCAAACTGCATCTTTTCAGGGCAAGGTATCGAAGCTCTACGCTCGCCGAAAAAGCGGTTAGATGCCCACATGATAGCACCCGACAAGCTTCAAAAGCTGGAAGCTGTAAGAAGTAAGGCAAGGCCTCTTCTTGACATCACCCATGACCTAGCAACGGAAATTCTGGGCCTGCTTCAATCGCACGGAGCACGCTCCCCAATGCCTGCGGCGATCCACGCCGATGCTGATGCTGTCAAAGCAGCCTATGCCCTAGTGTATGCAGCTTACATGCAGAAGTGTGTCAAGGACCCGGCGCACCCCCACACCGCCATTATGGTCATGTATCAAGCGACCATGTCTCAAAACCTTCTCCCCCTCGTAATTCCTAAAATCCCTAATACCCCACCGCTGAGCCAAAGCGACATGGAGAGCGAAGCTTTCCGTGCCCCAGTTAGGGAAATGATCAAGTTACAAGGGAAGCTTGCGACCGAAGCCCTCGCCAACATAGAGGCCAAAAACCCAAATCCGTTATTGCCGGTCTACCAGAATTTCAAACCTTTTTTTTCGCCTAAAACTACCGACGACGAACTTGCTGCAATGTTTGAAAAGAAGTTCAACGAGATGTTTGCCACCGCAAAAAAAGAAGTCTTCCTCGTCCTACTCTAACGCTCGTCCGACACTCATCATGACCGTCCGCTTCGGGCTCAAACCACCGCCCCACCCTATCCCACCAGTTTCGCCACATGGCGCAGCGCCAGCAGGTAGCCGTTGACCCCGAAACCGGCGATCACCCCCTCGGCGCGCAGGCTGACATAGGAATGGTGACGGAAGCTCTCGCGCTTGTGGACGTTCGAGATGTGCACCTCGATCACCGGCCCGTCAAAGGTGTTCAGCGCGTCCAGGATCGCCACCGAGGTATGGGTAAAGGCGGCCGGGTTGATGACGACGGCCTGGGCCGATCGCCGCGCCTCGTGGATCAGGTCGATGATCGCGCCCTCGTGGTTCGACTGGTGAAAGGCGATCTCCAGCCCCAGTTCGGCCGCCAGCGCCCGGCAGTCGCGTTCCACGTCGGCCAGGGTGGTGCTGCCATAGATCTCGGGCTGGCGCTGGCCCAGCAGGTTCAGGTTCGGGCCGTTCAGGACATAGACGGTGGGCATGGCGTTCTCCGGCAGCGATGGGGCAATCTAGCCCAGTTCGGCCAGGAAGATATAGCCCGCGCCGTAGATCGTCTTGATCAGGCGCGGGTTCCGGGGGTCCTCGCCCAGCTTGGTGCGCAGGCGCGAGATGCGCACGTCCATCGCCCGGTCGAAGCTTTCGCCCGCCGTGCCGCCCAGCGTCTCCAGCATCTGCGCGCGGGAAATCAGCCGGCGCGGATTGTCCAGGAACAGCCGCAGGACCTCGGCCTCGGCATGGCTGATCGGGGTCTCGGCGCCTTCGGGCGAGGTCAGGGAGTAGCGGTCGAAATCCGCCGACCAGCCGGCAAAGCGGACCTGCTGGCGGCCGGGGCCGGCATCGCGCTGGGGCTTGCGCAGCCGGGCGCGGATGCGGGCCACCACCTCGGCCGGCTCGAAGGGCTTGATGATGTAGTCGTCGGCGCCAAGTTCCAGCCCGGTCACGCGGTCCTGCACCTGCGCCCGGCCCGAGATGATGATGATCGCCGCGCCGCTTTCGCTGGCCAGCCGGTGGACCAGCGCCAGCCCGTCGCGGTCGGGCAGGCCCAGGTCGATCAGGCAGGCATCGGGCTGGATGCGGCGCAGCGCCGCCTCGAACTCGGTGGCGCGGGCGAAGCCCTGGGTGCGAAAGCCCGCCTCTTCCAGCGCCGCGGACAGCAGGCGGCGGATTTCGGGTTCGTCGTCGAGAATGGCGATCAGGGGGGCGTCAGTCATCTGTCTCTGCCATGGCCACGGCCAGTTCGGTGTCGCCAAAGGGCTTGGTCAGGACCGGGCAGTCAAGCCCCGATCTGCGCGGATCGCCCGGCGGCAGCGCCGTCATCAGCACCACGGGCAGGCCGCGGCCCCGCAATTCGGCGCCTGATCCGTCGCCCAGTTGCAAGTCCGACAGGATCATGGTCAGGCCGGCCAGATCGGTCAGCCCCCGCGCCTCGGCCAGCGAGCCGGCCTCGATCACCAGATGGCCCTGGGCGGTCAGCATCGCGCGGATATGGGCGCGGATGGCGTCGTCGTCTTCGGCCAGCAGCACCAGATGGGGGCGCGCGGCGCGCAGCGGCAGGCGGATGGTGACTTGCGCCCCGCCCCCCTTGGCATTGCCAAGCCGCAGCGTGCCGCCGGACAGCTTGATCTGGTCATAGACCATCGACAGGCCAAGCCCGGTGCCCTGGCTGCCCTTGGTGGTGAAAAACGGCTCGGTCGCGCGTGCCAGCGCCTCGTCGGAAAAGCCGGGTCCGGTATCGGCGACCGCGATTTCCAGCCAGCGCCCGGCGGGGCGCACGGTGACGCTGATGCGGCCGCGGCCCAGCATGGCGTCGCGGGCGTTCAGGATCAGGTTCAAAAGCGCATCCTGAAGCGCGCCGGGGTCCAGCATCACCCGCGCCGGCAGATCGCCGATGCGGGTGTCCAGCGTGACGCCCGCGCCCAGCGTCGGCCGGGTCATCGCCGCCAGGTCGTCCAGCATGGCGCGCAATTCGACCGGCTGCGGCTGGTGTTCGCGCCCCCCGGTCAGCGCCGAGATACCGTCGAGCAGCCGCACGCCGCGCCGGGCGGCGGCCAGCGTGGCCTGCACGTCCTCGGCCTGTTCGGGGGGCAGGCCGGCGCGGGCCAGCCGGCCCTGAAGCCCCAGGATGATGGTCAGCAGGTTGCCGAAATCATGCGCCAGCCCGGATGTCATCTGCGCCGCCACCGCGCGCTTGGCGGCATGGGTCAGCGCCTCGCGCGCCTGCACCTCGGCGGTGACGTCGGTGGACAGGATATAGACCCCGCGCCCGTTCTGGTCCGGGGTCAGCGCGATGCGGATGCGCCGCCCCGAGGGCGGGTGCGTGATCTCGAACACCTGCGGCTGGCCGGCGATGGCGCGGTCCAGATGCGGCCGGATGCGGCCAAATGTCTCGGCCCCCAGCACGGCTTCGCAGCGGCAGCCGATGACCGAGGCGCGGGCGCCCGGAAACACCATCGAGATCTGGTTGTTCGAAAAGGTATAGCGATAATCGCGATCCATATGCGCGATATGGGCCGGCACCATGGCAGTCACGTGGCGGGTTCGCGCCTCGGATTCGGTCAGAATGCGCTTGGCTTCCTCTAGCGCGGCGTTGGTGGCGGCCAGGGCGCGGTTGGCGGCCGACAGCCGCTCGGCATGGTTCAGCACCAGTTCCGACAGTTCTTCGGACCGGGCGCGCAGCAGTTCTTCCTGCCGCTTGATCTGGGTGATGTCGGTATAGACCGCGATCCAGCCGCCCTGCGACAGGGGCGCCCCCTCGACCGAGATCCAGCGGCCGTCGGCGCGCTTTCGTTCCATGTAATGCGGCTGGAAGGTGCGGGCCTGGTCGACGCGTTCGCGAATCGCGGCCTCGGGGTCGTCCTGGGGGCCGTATTCGCCGCGATGCACCAGGTAGCGGATCGTATCCTGGAATGTGGCGCCGGTGCGGGTCAGTTCATCGGGCAGGCCGAACATCGCCTGATAGGGGCGATTGCAGACCGCCAGCCGCAGCTTGGCGTCGAAGATCGAAATCGCCTGCTGGATCAGGTTCAGCCCCGAGCGGGTCAGCTCGGCGTGGCGGTCGTTGGCCATGTCCGTCCCTGGCATTGCGCAGTCCTTGTAACAATTCGTAGGATTCGGGAAAAACTGACGCAAGGATTGCCGCAGTAAGCTGCGATTGCCAGAGGGAAGAGGAGCCCGGACGGCAAGGGGAGGAACCATGCAGAACGCTCAGGCGGCACAGGCCGGCTTGCAGTCGATTCCGGCGTTGCTGGCGCGCAATGCCGAACGCTTCGGCAATCGGCCCGCCTATCGCGAAAAGGAATTCGGCATCTGGCAAAGCTGGACCTGGGCCGAGGCCGCGGACGAGATCCGCGCTCTGGCGCTGGGCTTTCTGGTGCTGGGACTGAACCGCGGCGACCATGTCGCCATCATCGGCCGCAACCGCCCGGCGCATTACTGGTCCATGGTCGCGGCGCAGATGTGCGGCGCGGTGCCGGTGCCGCTGTATCAGGACGCGGTGGCCGACGAGATGGCCTATGTGCTGGGCCATTGCGGCGCGCGATTCGTCGTCTGCGGCGACCAGGAACAGGTGGACAAGGTGCTGGAGGTGGGCGACCGCGCCCCTTCGGTGCAGCACCTTGTTTACACCGACAAGCGCGGGATGCGGAAATACGACCATTCCCGCATGAACGCGCTGGCCCATCTTCAGGCCGAGGGCCGCGCCGCCGAGCAGCGGCTGGGCGATGAGCTGGACGCGCGCATCGCGGCGCTGGGCTATGACGACACCTGCGTCATGCTGTATACCTCGGGCACCACCGGCAAGCCCAAGGGCGTGGTGCTGTCCAATCGCAACATCATCGAAACGGGAAAGAACACCGCCGGCTTCGATCACCTGACCGCCGCGGAAGAGGTCCTGGCCTATCTGCCGATGGCCTGGGTCGGGGACTTCATCTTTTCGATCGGGCAGGCCTATTGGGCCGGATTCACCGTGAACTGCCCCGAAGGCGCGCATACGATGATGACCGACCTGCGCGAAATCGGTCCGACCTATTTCTTCGCCCCGCCCCGCGTGTTCGAAGGGCAGCTGACCTCGGTGATGATCCGCATGGAGGATGCCGGCCGCGTCAAGCGCTGGCTGTTTCGGCATTACATGGACCTGGCCCGCCGCATCGGCCCGGCGCTGCTGGACGGCCAGCCGGTGAATATGCTGGACCGGCTGCGCTACGGCCTGGGCAGCCTGCTGGTCTATGGCCCGCTGAAAAATACCTTGGGCTATTCCCGCATCCGCGTCGGCTACACGGCGGGCGAGGCGATCGGCCCCGAAATCTTTGATTTCTACCGGTCGCTGGGCATCAACCTGAAACAGCTTTACGGCCAGACCGAGGCCAGCGTCTTCATCACCCAGCAGCCGGACGGGCAGGTGCGCTCGGACACGGTGGGCGTGCCCTCTCCGGGGGTCGAGCTGCGGATCGCCGAGAATGGCGAGGTCTTCTATCGCTCGCCCGGCACTTTCGTGGAATATTTCAACAATCCCGACAGCACGGCATCGACCAAGGACGCCGAAGGCTGGGTGGCGACCGGGGATGCCGGTTTCTTTGAACAGGAAACCGGCCATCTGCGCATCATCGACCGCGCAAAGGATGTGGGCCGCATGGCCGATGGCCGGATGTTCGCGCCGAAATATGTCGAGAACAGGCTGAAATTCTATCCCAACATCCTGGAGGCGGTGGTCTTCGGCGCCGGCCGCGACATGTGCACCGCCTTCATCAACATCGACCTGACCGCGGTCGGCAACTGGGCCGAGCGCAACAATATCGCCTATGCCAGCTACCAGGAACTGGCCGGCCATCCGCAGGTCTATGCCACGATCAAGCAGCATGTCGAGGCGGTGAACGAATCCGTGGCCGCCGACCCGATGCTGTCGGGCTGCCAGATCAGCCGCTTCCTGGTGCTGCACAAGGAACTGGATCCCGACGATGGCGAGATGACCCGCACCCGCAAGGTGCGCCGCAACATCATCGCCGAGAAATATGCCGACCTGATCGAGGCGCTTTATGACGGCCGCGATGCGGTCAGCACCCGCACCGAAGTGACCTATGAGGACGGCCGCAAGGGCGAGATCCGCGCCACGCTGACGATCCAGGACGCCCGGACCTTCCAGTCGCAGACCATGCAAAAGGTGGCCGCGGAATGACACAGGCGACAATCACCCCCGACGGCCGCCAAGCCGGCCCCGTCCTGATGGACCTTCGCAACATCACCCTGCGCTTCGGCGGCGTGACGGCGATCAAGGATATCAGCTTCGACATCCGCGAGGGCGAGATCCGCGCCATCATCGGCCCGAACGGCGCCGGCAAGTCCTCGATGCTGAACGTGATCTCGGGCTTCTACGTCCCGCAAGAGGGCGAGATCTGGTTCAAGGGCTATCGCCGCGGCCCGATGAAACCCTATGAGGTGGCGCGGCTGGGCATCGCCCGCACCTTCCAGAACATCGCGCTGTTCGACGGCATGTCGGTCCTGGACAACATCATGACCGGGCGGCTGAACCTGATGAAGGCGCGGATCTGGAGCCAGGCGCTGTGGTGGGGAGGCGCCGAGCGCGAAGAGATCGAGAACCGCGAGCAGGTGGAAAAGATCATCGACTTCCTGGAAATCCAGAACATCCGCAAGACCCCGGTGGGCCGGCTGCCTTACGGGTTGAAAAAGCGCGTCGAACTGGCCCGCGCGCTGGCAGCCGAACCCAGGATCCTGCTGCTCGACGAACCCATGGCCGGCATGAACGTCGAGGAGAAAGAGGACATGTGCCGCTTCATCCTGGACGTGAACGACGAATTCGGCACCACCATCGCGCTGATCGAACATGACATGGGCGTGGTCATGGATCTGTCGGACCGGGTGGTGGTGATGGATTACGGCCGCAAGATCGGCGACGGCACCCCCGACGAGGTGCGCAGCAATCCCGAGGTCATCAGCGCCTATCTGGGCGTGGAACACGCATAGGGGGCGGGAATGGAGTTTCTTTACGCAAGCGAGATCCTGCTGAACGGCCTGATGGCGGGGGTGATGTATGCGCTGGTCGCCCTGGGCTTCGTGCTGATCTACAAGGCGTCGGGCGTCTTCAACTATGCCCAGGGGGTGATGGCGCTCTTTGCTGCCATGACGCTGGTCGGCATCATGGAGGGCCGGGTGCCCTTCGCCCATCTGATCAACGCGGCCTTCGGCGTGCATGTCAGCAGCTTTGGCTGGACCGTGCCGGGGCTGCTGGCCATCCTGCTTACCGCGCTGGTCATGGTGGGGCTCGCCATCGTCATCGAAAAGCTGGTGCTGAAGCACCTTGTCGGGCAGGAACCGATCATCCTGTTCATGGCCACCATCGGCCTGGCCTGGTTCCTGGAGGGGCTGGGCGACGTGATGTGGGGCGCCGATGTCAAGATGCTGGATGTCGGCCTGCCGCAGGGCATTTCCGAAACGGTCGAGACGGCGACGAATAACTGGCTGGGCTATGGCTTCTTCATCGACCGGCTGGACATCTGGGCGACGGTGATCGCGGCGGCGCTGGTCGCGGCGCTGGTCGGTTTCTCGCAATATACCAAGCAGGGCCGGGCGATGCGCGCCGTGGCCGACGACCACCAGGCGGCGCTTTCGGTGGGCATCAGCCTGCGCTTCATCTGGATCATGGTATGGTCGATCGCCGGCTTCGTGGCGCTGGTCGCCGGCATCATGTGGGGCACCAAGTCCGGGGTGCAGTTCAGCCTGTCGCTGATCGCACTCAAGGCGCTGCCGGTGCTGATGCTGGGCGGCTTCACCTCGATCCCCGGCGCCATCGTCGGCGGGCTGATCATCGGCATGGGCGAGAAGCTTTTCGAATATTTCATCGGACCCATGGTCGGCGGCGCGACCGAGAACTGGTTCGCCTATGTGCTGGCGCTGATCTTCCTCGTCTTCCGGCCCCAGGGCCTGTTTGGCGAGCGCATCATCGAGCGGGTCTGAGGATGAAAAGATTCTATGCCTCCGGCGGGGATATTTGGACACGAAAGAAGCGCGGCGTCCCGCATTCTTCCGTGGGGAAATATCCCGCGGGGGCGTGGGGGCGCGAAGCCCCCACCAGCAAGATTTGAAGCCGGGAGGGGCAGATGTTCTATCGTGAGGCGGGCGACTTCAAGACGAGCTATCGCGATGATGGCCAGACCTTTCCGATCCGGCTGGATCGCTGGGGCTATTACGCGGTCCTGGCGGTGGCGTTCCTGGTCGTGCCCTTCGTCATCGACAGCTACTGGGCGAATGCGGTCCTGGTGCCCTTCCTGATCTATGCCATCGCCGCCATCGGGCTGAACATCCTGACCGGCTATGCCGGGCAGGTCAGCCTGGGCACCGGCGGCTTCATGGCGGTGGGGGCCTATGCGGTCTACAAGCTGATGACCGCCTTTCCGGGGGTGCCGATCGTCATTCATATCGTGCTGGCCGGCGCGATCACTGCCGTTGTCGGCATGTTGTTCGGCCTGCCCAGCCTGCGCATCAAGGGCTTCTACCTGGCGGTGGCGACGCTGGCGGCGCAGTTCTTCCTGGTCTGGCTGTTCAACAAGGTGCCGTGGTTTTACAACTATTCGGCCTCGGGCCAGATCAACGCGCCCGAGCGCACCATCCTGGGCTGGGCAGTGACCGGCCCTGCGACCTCGGCCTCGGCGAAATACCTGGTCTGCCTGGTCTTTGCCGTCGTGCTGGCCTGGGTGGCGCGCAACCTGACCCGCGGCAGCGTGGGGCGCAAATGGATGGCGATCCGCGACATGGACATCGCCGCCGAGATCATCGGGGTCAATCCGCTGACCGCCAAGCTGTCGGCCTTTGCCGTCTCCAGCTTCTTTGTCGGCATCGCCGGCGCGCTGCTTTTCGCCGTCTACCTGGGTGCGGCCGAGGCCAGCGAGGCATTCGGCATCAACAAGAGCTTCCTGATCCTGTTCATGGTCATCATCGGCGGGCTGGGCAGCATCTTCGGCAGCTTTGCCGGCGCCGCCTTCCTGGTGCTGCTGCCGGTGTTGCTGAAGAACGTGCTGGTGGCGCAGTTCGGCTGGCCGACCGACCTGGCCGCCCATATCGAACTGATGATCGTCGGCGCGCTGATCGTGTTCTTCCTGATCGTCGAGCCGCATGGCCTTGCCCGGCTTTGGGCGCTGACAAAGGAAAAGCTGCGGCTCTGGCCGTTCCCGCATTAACGACCGGACAACCGGCACAATCAAAACCTTGGGGAGGAGACCAAGATGAAGCTGAAACTTGCAACTGTCGCACTGGGCGCCGTCATGGCGGCGGCGCCGGCCATGGCCGACCTGGTGGTGCCCAACCTAAGCTATCGCACCGGGCCTTATGGGGCGAACGGCACGCAATATGCCGATGGGTTCAACGACTACTTCACCCTGCTCAACGAACGCGACGGCGGCATCGGCGGCGAAAAGGTCCGCACCCCGGAATGCGAGACCGCCTACAACACCGAAAAAGGCGTCGAATGCTACGAGGCGACCAAGGGCGACGGCGCGCTGGTCTATAACCCGCTTTCGACCGGCATCACCTATCAGCTGATCCCCAAGGTCTCGGTCGACCAGAAGGTGCTTTATACGCCCGGCTACGGCCGCACCTCGGCCAAGAACGGCAAGGTCTTCGAATGGATTTTCAACGCGCCGGCCAACTATTGGGACGGCGCCAGCGTGGCGATCAAATATCTGCTGGACCAGAACGGCGGCGACCTGAACGGCAAGAAGATTGCGCTGGTCTATCACAACTCGGCCTATGGCAAGGAGCCGATCCGCACGCTTCAGGACCTGTCGGCAAAGCACGGCTTCACCCTGACCGAACTGCCCGTCGATCCGCCGGGCCAGGAACAGAAAAGCCAGTGGTTGCAGATCCGCCGCGACAAGCCGGACTATGTCATCATGTGGGGCTGGGGCGTGATGAACCAGGCCGCCATCCAGGAAGCCGCCAACATCCGTTTCCCGATGGAGAATTTCATCGGCGTCTGGTGGTCGGGGTCCGAGGTGGACGTGCTGCCGGTCGGTGCTGCGGCGCATGGCTACAAGTCGCTGACCTTCAACGGCGTCGGCACCGATTATCCGCTGTATGACGACATGCAGAAATACGTCGTCGAGCCCGGCAAAGCCTCGCAAGGCGGCCAGTTCGTCGGCTCGTCGCTGTATTCGCGCGGCATGTATGCGGCCGTCGTCATCGCCGAGGCGATCAGGAAGGCCCAGGAACTGGCCGGCACCGCACAGATCACCGCCCCGCAATTGCGCGACGGGTTCGAGGCGCTGGACATCACCCCCGAGCGCCTGGCCGAGATCGGGCTGCCGGACTTTGGCCCCGAGATCAAGATGTCCTGCGACAACCATGGCGGCAGCGGCATGGCGCGGCTTCAGCAATGGGACGCCGAAGCCAAGAAATGGAGCCTGATCACCGAGTTCACCGCGCCCGACCAAGAGGTGCTGGACCCGCTGATCGTCGAAGACAGCGAAGCCTATGCCAAGGAAGCCGGCATCTCGCCGCGCTGCTGATCCCCGGCCCCGGCGGTTCGCCGCCGGGGTCCCTTGTCCTCGCGTCCTGAAAGGGAAAGCCCATGTTCGACGCCGCGCCCCGAGCCGAGACCCTGCTTGAGGTCAACAATATCGAGGTGATCTATAACCACGTCATCCTGGTGCTGAAGGGCGTCAGCCTGTCGGTGCCCAAGGGCGGCATCACCGCGCTGCTGGGCGGCAACGGCGCCGGCAAGACCACGACGCTGAAGGCGATCTCGAACCTGCTGCATTCCGAGCGCGGCGAAGTCACCAAGGGCACGATCAGCTATCGCGGCGAGCGGGTGCAGGAACTGGACCCGGCCAGCCTGGTCAGGAAGGGCGTGATCCAGGTGATGGAGGGGCGCCATTGCTTCGAGCACCTGACCATCGAGGAAAACCTGCTGACCGGCGCCTATACCCGCGGCGACGGCCGCGCCGCCATCGCCCGCGACCTCGAGATGGTCTATTCCTATTTCCCCCGCCTCAAGGAGCGCCGCAAAAGCCAGGCCGGCTATACCTCGGGCGGCGAACAGCAGATGTGCGCCATGGGCCGGGCGCTGATGTCGCGCCCCGAAACGATCCTGCTGGACGAACCCTCGATGGGCCTGGCCCCGCAACTGGTCGAGCAGATCTTCGAGATCGTCCGCGCGGTGAACGAGGGCGAGGGCGTCACCTTCCTCCTGGCTGAACAGAACACCAATGTGGCGCTGCGCTATGCCCATTACGGCTATATCCTGGAAAGCGGCCGCGTGGTGATGGACGGGCCGGCGGAGGCGCTGCGCGAGAACCCGGACGTCAAGGAATTCTATCTCGGCATGTCCGACCAGGGCCGCAAGAGCTTTCGCGACGTGCGGTCCTATCGCCGGCGCAAGCGCTGGCTGGCCTGAGCGCAGAAAGGCACCTTCATGGCATTCTATGACGAGTTTGAAACCCGCCGCGCGGAAGAGCGGGCGCTGTGGCTGGCGGCGGAACTGCCGGCCGCCATCGCCCGCGCGCGAACCGCGCCGGGGCTGGCGCGCATCCTGGGCGATGTCGAGCCCGCGCAGATCACCACGCGCGAGGCGCTGGCCCGGCTGCCGGTGATCCGCAAGTCCGAACTCTCGGCCGCGCAAAAGGCATTCCCGCCCTTTGGCGGCTTCACCACCCGGCCGGCGGCGGATTTCGAGAACGTCTTTCAAAGTCCCGGCCCGATCTATGAACCCGGCCGGCGCGGCGACGACTGGTGGCGGCTGGGCCGCTTCCTGCATGCGGCGGGCGTGGGGCGGGGCGACATCGTCCACAATTGCTTTGGCTATCACCTGACCCCGGCGGGGATGATGTTCGAAAGCGCCGCCCGTGCGGTCGGGGCCGCCACCCTGCCGGCCGGCACCGGCCAGACCGAATTGCAGGTCCGCGCCGCGGTGGACATCGGCACCACGGTCTATGCCGGGACGCCCGATTACCTGAAGATCATGCTCGACAAGGCCGACGAGCTGGGCGAGCGGCTGCGCTTCACCCGCGCCGCGGTTTCGGGCGGGGCGCTGTTTCCCGCCCTGCGCCAGGCCTATGCCGATCGCGGCATCGCCACGACGCAATGCTATGCCACAGCCGACCTGGGCCTGATCGCCTATGAATCCCCGGCCATGGAGGGGATGATCGTGGACGAGCGGGTGATCGTCGAAATCGTCCGGCCCGGCACCGGCACCCCGGTCCCGGATGGCGAGGTGGGCGAGGTCGTCGTCACCACGCTGAACCCGGACTATCCGCTGGTTCGCTTTGCCACCGGGGATCTTTCGGCGGTGCTGCCGGGGATCAGCCCCTGCGGCCGCACCAACATGCGCATCAAGGGCTGGATGGGCCGCGCCGACCAGACCACCAAGATCAAGGGCATGTTCGTGCGTCCCGAACAGGTCGCGGCGCTGATGGCGCGTCATCCGGAAATCGCGCGGGCTCGGGTGGTGGCGGACAGGGCCGGGGACATGGATGTGATGACGGTGCTGCTGGAAACCGGGGCCGATGATGCGGCAAGATACGAGGGAACGGTGCTCGACACGCTGAAACTTCGCGGCCGGGTGGAACTGGTTGCGCCGGGCTCGCTGCCCAATGACGGCAAGGTGATCGAGGACCGGCGCAGCTACGACTGACCGCGGCCCCGACCGGGCGGCATGCCGGCGCGGCTGGCCGGAATCGCATCACAGGCACCGGCGCCGATCCAGCCGACGCCCTCATCGCGCTTCCCGGCAATATGGGTCGCGCGCCCGGCCTTCTTTCGTGCTGAAATATCCACGGGGGTGTGGGGGCAGTCAGCCCCCACCTGCGGCGCGCCGGCCTTGCCGAATGAAAAACGCCCGCGGCGCGGGGCCGGCGGGCGTTTCCGAATCGAACCAGGCGGCAGCTTCAGCCCTGGCGGGCCTTGAAGCGCGGGTTGGTCTTGTTGATGATATAGATGCGGCCCTTGCGGCGCACGACCTGGCAATCACGGTGGCGGCTCTTGAGCGAGCGGAGCGAATTGCGAACCTTCATCGGTCTTCTCCTATCGCGGCGCATCGCTAGGTCGCGCCTTGAAAACGAAATACCCCCGAAAACCCTCGGGGGCGCGAAAGAATGGTGGGCGGTACTGGGATCGAACCAGTGGCCACTACGATGTCAACGTAGTGCTCTACCGCTGAGCTAACCGCCCCCCGACAGGTGATTCTGCCGGCTCGTGCCGCCAGATCCCTTGATCGGCGTGTCTATAGCCACCTCCTCCACGGGTTTCAAGCCCTCAATCGACAGCTATTGGCGCGGCTCGATCATGGTTTATAAACTTCCTGTCTCGACCACCCAGGAAGGGCGCAATCGCCGTGGGGGAAAGCCGGAAATGACCAGGCCAGAGCCGACCTATGATCTGACGCGGCCGCAGCAATGGCTGGGCGGGGTGATCTTTGCCTCACCCCATTCAGGACGCGCCTATCCGGGGTGGTTCCTGGCCGAATCGCGGCTGGACGCGCAGCTTCTGCGCTCGTCCGAGGATGCTTTCGTCGACCGGCTGATCCGGCCGGCGCTGGATCACGGCGCGGTGCTGCTGACCGCGCGGGTGCCGCGCTGCGTCGTGGACCTGAACCGCGGCCCCGAGGAAATGGACCCCCTGGTGGTCGCCGGGGCGGCGCCGGTGATGACCAATCCGCGCATCATGGCCGGGCTTGGGGTGATTCCGCGCGTCGTCTCGCAGGGCCGCGCCATCCGCGACCGGCCGATCCCCAGGGCCGAGGCCGAAAGCCGCATCGCCCGGCTTTGGCATCCCTACCACCGCGCGCTTGCGGCGCTGATCGACGAGGCGGTGGCGCGATTCGGCGGCGCCATCCTGTTCGACATGCATTCCATGCCGCGCGACGCGCTGACCCATCTGCCCCGCCCGCGGCCCGACATGGTGCTGGGCGACCGCAACGGCGTCTCGGCCGCGCCACGCATCAGCGCCGGCGTGGTCGAGGCGGTGACGGCCGAGGGCTTTCGGCTGCGGCGCAATTCGCCCTTTTCCGGCGCCTATATCACCCAGACCTATGGCCGGCCGCGCAACAATGTCCATGTGGTGCAACTGGAACTGGACCGCTCGCTTTACATGGACGAGCGCCGGATCGAGCCGCGCCCCGATTTCGACCTGTTCCAGGCGCGTTTCGCGCGTATCGTCGAGCGGCTGGCGCGGCTGCGGCCGGATGCAAGCGATTCGGCCGTCGCGGCCGAGTGACCCAGGAAAGGAAAAGCGATGCCGCCCGAAATCGCCGAGATGATCGGCCAGAACCTGGCGCTGGTGGTGCTGGCGCTGGTGATCCTGCTGGCCGTCAGCCGCGCCGTCCGCATCGTCCCGCAATCCGAAAAATACGTCGTCGAGCGCTTCGGCCGGCTGCATGCGGTGCTGGGGCCGGGGATCAACTTCATCGTTCCCTTCCTGGACCAGGTCGCGCATCGGATCTCGGTGCTGGAATGCCAGCTTCCGACCTCGCGCCAGGACGCGATCACGGCCGACAACGTGCTGGTCCAGGTGGAAACCAGCGTCTTTTACCGCATCATCGAGCCGGAGAAGACCGTCTATCGCATCCGCGACGTGGATGCGGCGATCACCACCACGGTGGCGGGGATCGTGCGCTCGGAAATCGGCACCATGGAATTGGACCAGGTGCAGTCCAATCGCGCCCCCCTGATCGAACGCATCCGCGAATCGCTGGCCAATATCGTCGACGACTGGGGCATCGAGGTGACGCGGGCCGAGATCCTGGACGTCAACCTGGACGAGGCGACGCGGGCCGCCATGCTGCAACAGCTTAACGCCGAGCGCGCCCGCCGTGCCCAGGTGACCGAGGCCGAGGGCCGCCGCCGCGCGGTGGAACTGGCCGCCGACGGCGATCTTTACGCCGCCGAGCAGCAGGCCAAGGCCAAGCGGCTGCTGGCCGATGCCGAAGCCTATGCCACCGCGGCCATTGCCACGGCCATCCGCGACGGCGGGATCGAGGCGGCGCAATACCAGGTCGCCATGCGCCAGGTCGAGGTGCTGACCGAGGTCGGCAAAGGTCAGGGCAAGCAGACCGTTATCGTCCCCGCCTCGGCGCTAGAGGCGCTTGGGGACGCTTTCCGCATGTTCCGCGGCGCGAAGTAAGGGGGCGCGGATGAGCTGGGCGAATGGCTGGATCTGGATCATCGCGGCGCTGGTCCTGGCGGCGCTGGAACTGGCGCTGCCGGGCTGGTTCTTTCTGGGCCTGGCCGGTGCGGTGCTGCTGATGGGGCTGGCGCTGGTCCTGGGCCTTTGGCCCGGCGGGCTGCCGATGGCGCTGGTGGTCACGGCGGTGCTGACCGGGGTGATCTGGCTGGCGCTGCGGCGCATCTTCGGCAGGAACCGGGGCGAAGTCCGGCGCTGGACCCGCGACATCAACGACAATTAGGCGCGGCTAGCCGATCGGGATGCGCGGGTCAGCGATGGCGCAGCCCCGCGGGTCAGCGCCCGGCCAGTTCCGCCTGGATCGCCTGCGCCGCGGCGCGCGGGTCCGCCGCCTGCCAGATCGGTCGGCCGACGACGATATGGTCGGCGCCGTTGGCGATGGCGGTCGCCGGCGTCTCGATCCGCTTCTGGTCGCCGGCATCGCTGCCGGCCGGGCGCACGCCGGGGGTGACGATCAGCCGGCCCGCCGCCTGGGGCAGGGCGCGGATCAGGGCTGCCTCGCGCGGGCTGGCGATGACGCCGTCCGCCCCGGCCTCGAAGGCGCGGGCGGCGCGGGTCGCCACGATGTCCGCCACGTCGCCCGGCACGATCAGCCCGGCATCCAGGTCGGCCCGGTCCAGCGAGGTCAGGATGGTCACCGCCAGGATCTTGAGCCCCGACCCGCTTGCACCCTGTTTCGCCGCCCGGACCACATGCGGGTCGCCATGCACGGTCAGGAAATCCAGGTCGTATTGCGCGATGCCTTTCACCGCCGCCTCGACCGTGGCGCCGATGTCGAAGAACTTCATGTCCAGGAAGATACGCTTGCCATGTTCCTGCTTCAGCTCATTGGCCAGCGCCAGGCCGCCGCCGGTCAGCATGCCCAGCCCGATCTTGTAGAAACTGGCGGCGTCGCCGATCCTTTCGGCCAGTTCCAGCCCGGCCAGCGCGTTCGGCACGTCCAGCGCCACGATCAGACGGTCGTCCATGTTTTCCCTTTGGCCCCTGCGACAAACGGGCCGCTTATAGGGGGGAACCCTCTGTCTTGAAACCCCGTTTCCTCCTGCCCATGTCACAGGCAGGACCCGAGCCGGATCGTGCCAATGCGGGCGATCCAAAGCGGGGGCTGAGGAAAGGATTTTCATATGGATATGGAAAAGTTCACGGAACGGTCGCGGGGCTTTCTGCAAGCGGCGCAGACCATCGCCATCCGCGAGGAAAACCAGCGCGTGATGCCCGAACACCTGCTCAAGGCGCTGATGGATGATGACCAAGGCTTTGCCAGCAACCTGATCGCGCGGGCCGGGGGCGATGCCCAGGCCGTGCGCCAGGCCGTCGACCAGGCGGTGGCCAAACAGCCCAAGGTCAGCGGCGGGCAGGGGCAGGTCTATGTCGACCCGTCGATGGTGCGCGTGCTGGACGAGGCCGAGAAGCTGGCCAAGAAGGCCGGCGACAGTTTCGTGCCGGCCGAGCGGGTGCTGACCGCGCTGGCCATCGTCAACACCAATGCCCGCGATGCGCTGACGGCGGGCAAGGTGACGGCGCAGGGGCTGAACAGCGCGATCAACGACATCCGCAAGGGGCGCACGGCCGACACCGCCAGCGCCGAGGACAGCTATGAGGCGCTGTCGAAATACGCCCGCAACCTGACCGAGGCCGCGGCCGAGGGCAAGATCGACCCGATCATCGGCCGGGACGAGGAAATCCGCCGCGCCATGCAGGTGCTGTCGCGGCGCACCAAGAACAACCCGGTGCTGATCGGCGAACCCGGCGTCGGCAAGACCGCCATCGCCGAGGGGCTGGCGCTGCGCATCGTCGATGGCGACGTGCCCGAATCCCTGCGCAACAAGCAGCTTTGGGCGCTGGACATGGGCGCGCTGATCGCCGGCGCGAAATACCGCGGCGAGTTCGAGGAGCGGTTGAAATCCGTCCTGAAGGAGATCGAGAACGCCGCCGGCGAGGTGGTGCTGTTCATCGACGAGCTTCACGTCCTGGTCGGCGCCGGCAAGACCGACGGCGCCATGGATGCCGCGAACCTGATCAAGCCGGCCTTGGCGCGGGGCGAATTGCATTGCGTCGGCGCCACCACGCTGGACGAATATCGCAAATATATCGAAAAGGACGCGGCGCTGGCCCGGCGCTTCCAGCCCGTCATGGTCGAGGAGCCGACGGTCGAGGACACCATCAGCATCCTGCGCGGCATCAAGGAAAAATACGAACTGCACCACGGTGTTCGTATCAGCGATGCCGCGCTGGTGGCCGCCGCGACGCTGTCGCATCGCTACATCACCGACCGCTTCCTGCCCGACAAGGCGATCGACCTGGTGGACGAGGCGGCAAGCCGGCTGCGCATGGAGGTGGACAGCAAGCCCGAGGAACTGGACCAGTTGGACCGGCAGATCTTGCAAATGCAGATCGAGGCCGAGGCGCTGAAAAAGGAAGACGACGCGGCATCCCAGGACCGGCTGGAAAAGCTGGAAAAGCAGTTGTCGGAATTGCAGGAGAAATCCGCCTCGCTGACCGCGCGCTGGCAGGCCGAACGTGACAAGCTGGAAGGCTCGCGCACGCTCAAGGAGCGGCTGGACCGCGCCCGCGCCGAACTGGACCAGGCCAAGCGCGAAGGCAACCTGGCCCGCGCCGGGGAACTCAGCTACGGCATCATCCCCGGCCTTGAGCGGCAACTGGCCGAGGCCGAGGGCCATAACGACGGCCTGCTGGTCGAGGAAACCGTCCGCCCCGAGCAGATCGCCGAGGTGGTCGAACGCTGGACCGGCATCCCCACCAGCAAGATGCTGGAGGGCGAGCGCGAAAAGCTGCTGAAGATGGAGGACGTGCTGGGCAATCGCGTCATCGGCCAGTCCGAGGCGGTGACGGCGGTGTCCAATGCCGTGCGCCGGGCGCGGGCGGGGCTGAATGACCCCAAGCGGCCCCTGGGCAGCTTTCTGTTCCTGGGTCCGACCGGGGTCGGCAAGACCGAACTGACCAAGGCCATCGCCCAATATCTGTTCGACGACGACAGCGCCATGGTCCGCATCGACATGTCCGAATTCATGGAGAAGCATTCGGTCGCGCGGCTGATCGGCGCGCCCCCCGGCTATGTCGGCTATGACGAAGGCGGCGTCCTGACCGAGGCGGTGCGGCGCCGCCCCTATCAGGTGATCCTGTTCGACGAGGTCGAAAAGGCGCATCCCGACGTCTTCAACGTGCTGTTGCAGGTTCTGGACGACGGCCAGTTGACCGACGGCCAGGGCCGGACGGTGGACTTCAAGCAGACGCTGATCGTGCTGACCTCGAACCTGGGGGCGCAGGCGCTGTCGGCCTTGCCCGAAGGGGCCGATTCGGGCCAGGCGCGCGCGCAGGTGATGGATGCGGTCCGGGCGCATTTCCGGCCCGAGTTCCTGAACCGGCTGGACGAGATCATCATCTTCCACCGGCTGACGCGCGAGAACATGGACGCCATCGTCCGCATCCAGCTTGCGCAGCTGGAAGGCCGGCTGGCCCAGCACAAGATCGGGCTGGAGCTGGACGAGGCGGCGCTGAAATGGCTGGCCGACGAAGGCTATGACCCGGTCTTCGGCGCCCGGCCGCTGAAGCGGGTGATGCAGCGCAGCTTGCAGAACCCCCTGGCCGAGATGATCCTGGCCGGCGAGGTTCTGGACGGCCATGCCGTGCATGTCACCGCCGGCCCCGAGGGGCTGGTGGTCGGCAACCGCGTCTCTTCGGCCCATCTGGGCTCGGCGGATGAAAGCGGGCCGCGGGTACCGCTGCACTAAGGAAACAAAGGGGGCGGCTGCGCGGCATCCGCCCCTTTTCCCGCCCGGCGCTCGCGCGGCAATCACGCGGAGTTTCATCGGCATCGGCCGGGTCGGGTGGCATGATATGCGCAACGACGGGGGGAACCGCCATGAAGCTGAAATGGTCCGATGTGACGCCCCAGGCGGACTATCTGAACCGCCGCGCCTTTCTGGCCGCGGGCATGGCGGCATTGGCGACGCCCGCCCTGGGGCTGGAGGGCCGGCCCTCGGCCTTTTCGACCGACGAGGCGCTGAACAGCCTGGAAGACATCGCGCATTACAACAATTTTTATGAATTCGGCACCGGGAAAAGCGATCCGTCGCAACATGCCGGCGGCCTGAAGACCTCGCCCTGGTCGGTGACCATCGACGGCATGGTGGACCGGCCCGGCAGCTATGGCGTCGAGGACCTGGCCCCCGACGCGGCGCTGGAAGAGCGCATCTACCGCCTGCGCTGCGTCGAGGGCTGGTCGATGGTCATCCCCTGGCTGGGCGTGCCGCTGGCCGGCGTGCTGGACAAGGCGGGGGTGCAGCCGGGCGCGAAATTCGTTTCCTTCCAGACGCTGCATGACCCCGAGCAGATGCCGGGCCAGCGCCGGCCGATCCTGGACTGGCCCTATCGCGAGGGGCTGCGGCTGGACGAGGCGATGAACCCGCTGGCCATCCTGGCGACCGGACTTTACGGGCGCGTGCTGCCCAACCAGAACGGCGCGCCGATCCGGTTGGTGGTGCCGTGGAAATACGGCTTCAAGTCGATCAAGTCGGTGGTCAGGATCTCGCTGACCGACAGCCAGCCGGAATGTAGCTGGCAGATGGCGCAGCCCAGCGAATACGGATTTTATGCCAACGTGAACCCGCAGGTGGACCACCCCCGCTGGTCGCAAGCGACCGAAAGGCGCATCGGCGGCGGGCTTTTCGGCGGCCGGCAAGACACGCTGATGTTCAACGGCTATGGCGAACAGGTGGCCGGGCTTTACGCGGGCATGGACCTGGCGAATCATTACTGATGGCGCAGCGCCTCAATCGCTGGCTGCGGCGGGTTCCGGTCTGGGCGGTCTGGCTGGCGGGGCTGATCCCGCTGGGCTTGCTGGTCTGGGACACGCTGCACGGCAATCTTGGCGTCGATCCGGTGCGCGACATCGAACACCGGCTGGGCCGCACCGCGATCTATTTCCTGCTGGCGACCCTTGCGGTCACGCCGCTGTTGCGCATTACCCGCCTGAACATGATGCGGTTTCGGCGCGCGCTGGGCCTGCTGTGCTTTACCTATGCCGCCTGCCATGTCGGGGCCTGGGTGGTCTTCGACATGAGCTTCCTTTGGGCGCAGATGCTCAGGGACGTGGTGAAGCGGCCCTATCTGGTCTTCGGCATGTTGGGTTTTGGCATGATCCTGGTGCTGGCGGCGACGTCGAACGGGTTCTCGGTGCGCCGGCTTGGTGCGCGCTGGAGGCAGCTGCACCGGCTGGTCTATCCGCTGGCGATTCTTGCCGCGGCGCATTGGCTTTGGGCGCTGAAGGTCTGGGAACCCTGGCCGCTGGCGATTCTTGCGGCGATTCTGGGGCTTTTCGGGCTGCGAATTTGGGTTTTCGCCGCAAAAGCCCGGTCCCCCAAAATGGCGCGCAGCCATGGCTGACGCCGCGTGTTCCGAAAATCCCTTATATTTCACTCACTTCCCTAATATTGTCATTTTTTTGAATTTTGTCTCTTGCGGGTTTTGGGCGGGGGGCCTAAATACCCGCTCACCGAGACGACGGGACGGTCGGAACGGGACGGGACGCGGCGCTTGACGCGCGGTTCTGGGACAATCTGGGAATGCACGACCGGACGGTGCGTCGCTTGTTAGGCGCCTCTTCCGTGATTTTGTTTCCCCTGCTTTTTGACATTGCTGTTTCATGAAGGGATATGCGGGCGGTCTGGTCGTTTTCGACGGGAAGCTTGCGTATCGGCCTGGTAGGGGTGACCCGATGATCCAGGTGTCAGCTTCAC
>NZ_FTMK01000017.1 GCF_900156255.1 Paracoccus thiocyanatus | reverse complement strand
CGAGGAAAGCTGGGTATAGGCCGCCTCCAGCCCCGCCGACAGGCCGAAGCCGTTCGAGGCCAGGTTTTGCAGCGTCACCCAGATGCTGTCGGTCAGCGACATGCGGCCGCCGTAAAGCGCATTGGCCTCGATCGGGTCGACGATCGGCCCGCGGCGGCGGCGCAGCCGCACCAGCAGGGCGCTGAGCAGCCCGCCGGCGGCCGGGATCGCCAGCAGCGGCCAGCCCCGCTCCAGCCCGGCGCCGCTCAGGCCCTGGGCAAAGCCCACCCCGTAAAGCAGCCGGTGCAGCAGCGCCGCAAGGCTGCCCACCGCCGCCACCACCAGCCCGGCAAGCCCCCCCGCCGCAATCCCCAGCAGGATAAGCCCGATCTCGTTGCCCCGCGCAAAGGCACGGCGACGGAAAAGCGTCAGCCACAGGATGGCAGAGGTGGCAAGGGATTTGCGGGACATGGCGGGGAATTGCCGTGGACGAAGGGAACAAGGGGCGACGCTGCGCGGACGGGTTTAACCGCAAACCGCGCCGCCGTCACCCTTTGCCTGCCCGGGGGCGGAAACCGGCTTTCGCCCGCCCGGCGATCCGTCGCCTGTCGCCGGGACCGGGCTTTCGGCCGGGCAGGACGGCTTTGCCGCCGGCGCCGTCACTCGGCCGCGGCAGCCTGCGGCCATGTCTTGGCCACCATGGTCAGCACATCGTATTGCGCCACCACCTCGGCCTTCTGGTTCGTCACCTGGCAATCCCAGCGCACCTCGCCATGGCCGGCATTCTCGCGCGGGTTGATCTCCTTGCAGGTCAGCCGCACCTGCAAGCTGTCGCCGAAATAGACCGGGGTCAGGAAGCGCAGGTTGTCCACGCCGTAATTGGCCAGGACCGGGCCGGGATCGGGTTCGACGAACAGCCCCGCCGCAAAGCTTGCGACCAGATAGCCATGCGCCACCCGGCCGTCGAAGAACGGGTTCGCCCGCGCCGCCGCCTCGTCCATATGGGCGTAAAAGGTGTCGCCGGTGAACTGGGCGAAATGTTCGACATCCTCGCGGGTGACGATGCGCGCCGCGGTGACAAGCTGGTCGCCGATGCGCAGTTCGGCCAGGGACTTGCGGAACGGGTGTTCGCCCTGCTGCACATCGGCGCCGGGGATCCAGCGCCCGGTGACGGCCGACAAAAGCCGCGGCGTGCCCTGCACCGCCGTGCGCTGCATGTAATGCTTGACGCCGCGGATGCCGCCCATTTCCTCGCCGCCGCCCGCGCGGCCCGGCCCGCCATGGACCAGCGGCGCCAAAGGCGAGCCATGCCCGGTCGAGGATTTGGCCGAGCCCCGGTTGCCGATCATCACCCGCCCGTGCCAGGGCGCCGCGCCCAGCACCAGGTCGCGGGCGACCGCCGGGTCGTCGGTAAAGACCGACGTGACCAGCGAGCCGCGGCCCAGCCGCGCCAGCGCCAGCGCCTCGTCCAGCCCGTCATAGGGCATGACCGTGGCGACGGGTCCGAACGCCTCGACCTCGTGCACCGCCGCCGCGGCAAAGGGCTGGGCCGCATACATCAGCACCGGGTTCAGGAACGCGCCGCTTTCGGCATCGCCCGAGGTCACGCGCACCGCGTCGGGGTCACCCGCCACGATCTCGGCCGCGGCTTGCAGGTCGCGGATGCGCTCGCGCACTTCCTCGCGCTGGCCCAGGCTGGCCAGCGGCCCCATGCGCACCCCCTCGTCGCCCGGCAGGCCAAGGGGCGTCTTGCCCAGCCGCTGATCCAGCGCGGCGACCAGCGCATCGACCTGGGCGCGGGGCGCGATGACGCGGCGGATGGCAGTGCATTTCTGCCCGGCCTTGACCGTCATCTCGCGCGCGACCTCGCGCACGAACAGGTCGAACTCGGGCGTGCCGGCCACCGCGTCGGGGCCAAGGATGGCCGCGTTCAGGCTGTCCGCCTCCATGGTGAAGCGCACGGAATTGGCGATCACCGCCGGATGGGTCCTGAGCTTGCGCCCGGTCCAGGCCGAGCCGGTAAAGGTCACCGCGTCCTGTTCGGTCACATGGTCCAGCAGATCCCCGACCGAGCCGCAGATCAGTTGCAGCGCGCCTTCGGGCAGGATGCCGGTCTCGACGATGCGGCGCACCATCAATTCGGTCAGATAGGCGGTCTGGCTGGCGGGCTTGACCAGGCAGGGCACCCCGGCCAGCAGCGTCGGCGCGATCTTTTCCAGCATCCCCCAGATCGGGAAGTTATAGGCATTGATATGCACCGCCACGCCATGCAGCGGCGTCAGGATATGCTGGGCGACGAAGCTGCCGTCCCTGGACAGCACCTCGACCTCGCCATCGGTCAGCAGGCGGGCATTGGGCAATTCGCGCCGCGCCTTGGAGGCAAAGGCCAGCATGGTGCCGATGCCGCCCTCGATATCCACCCAGCCGTCGGTGCGGGTGGCGCCGGTATGCAGGCTTTCGGCGTAGAACTCTTCTTTCTGCGCCATCAGCGCCAGGCCCAGGGCCTTGAGCATCCCGGCGCGTTCGTGAAACGACATGGCGCGCAGTTTCGGCCCCGCCGCCTCGCGGCCATGGGCCAGGGCTGCGGCAAAGTCGATGCCGGTCGCGTCGATCACGGCCACCGGCGCGCCGGTGGCGGCGTCCAGCAGGGTCTGGCCCGGCTTGTCGCCGGGGGTCCAGCGCCCGCAGACATAGCTTTCAAGACGGCGCGGAGTGGTCATGGGCGTTTCCTTGGTCAGTCTTCGTTTTGGTCAGGCGGCAAGGCCCCGCCCGTCGGGAAGCGCGGCCGCAAGCGCCGGTTCAGAGGCCAAGCGCGGCCAGATGTTCCGACACCAGCGCCTGCCAGCGCGCCAGCAGCGCCTCGTTCGGGCTGTGGCGCAGGCCGAACCGCGCCAGGGTGTCGTGGCGCGCCGAATGCGTCACGCCAAAGCCCGCGGCGACGCGTGGCCGCCAATAGGCGATGGCGGCGCGGGCTTCCTCGCGCCCCGCTTCGGTCTGGGCGATCTGCTCCAGCCCCTCTCGGCCCAGTTCGGCATGGCGCGCCTCGCGCGGGGCGATCTCGCGGAACACCTCGGCCAGGGGCGCGTAGGATACGCGGGTCAGTTCGGTCATCTGCACCCCGGTCGCCAGCCCTTGCAGCACGTTCATCACCACCGCGTCGGTCCAGCCGGCGATGGGATAGTGAAACACCGACAGCCGCATGTCGCCGGGCCGGCGCGCCGCGCCCAGGTCGGCTCCGCGCTCCACCCGCGCGGCCCAGTCATGGCTGGTCTGGTAGCGCCCGGCATCGGTGCCGAACTCGGCCATCACCCGCAGCACCCGTTCGGCATGATCGGCCTTTTCCAGGGTGATGCGGCTGGCGGCGATCCGCTCCCGGATGCCGGGGGCAAGGTTGATCGCATCGGCGAACCCGGCCGAGGCCGCCAGTTCGCTGTCCACGAAGGACGACATCAGCCGCAAAAGCTCGCCGCGATAGCGGGCGGGCACGTTGCCGGGCGCGGTCAGCACGCCGCCCTGCGCCAGGTAGTCCTCGATATTCATGGTGTCGGACATGGGTTCCCCTCCTGCGCCGGGATCATTCGTCATAGGTGACGACCACGCGGTCGCTGATCGGGCGGGCCTGGCAGGACAGCACATAGCCGGCGCGGACCTCGTAATCCTCCAGCGCGTGGTTCACCGCCATTTCGACCTCGCCCTCCAGCACCTTGCAGCGGCAGGTCGAACAGACGCCGGCCTTGCAGGAATAGGGCGCGTCCATGCTGTTGGCGAGCGCGGCCTCCAGGATCGTCTCGCCCTCGCGCGGCATCTGGAAGCTGCGGGTGGCGCCGTCCAGCGTCACCGTGGCCGCCACGCCCTCGCCCGCCGCGCCCGCCTGGGCCGAAACCGGACGGGCCTTGGCCCGGCCCGGCTGGCTGGACGCGAACAGTTCGAACTTGATCTGCCCCTCGCCCAGCCCGTGGGCGCGCAGGGATGCGGCAACGGCCAGCATCATCGGCTCGGGGCCGCAGATGAATGCGGTATCCACGGCCTCGGCATCCAGCCAATGCTGGAACAGCGCCGCCATCTTGGCCTCGTCGATGCGGCCGGTGAACAGGTCGATCTCCTGCCCCTCCTGCTCCAGCACATGGATGACCGAAAAGCGGCCCAGATACAGGTTCTTCAGATCCTCCAGTTCCTCGCGGAACATGATGGTGCTGATCTGGCGGTTGGCATAGACCAGCGTGAACTGCGCCCGCGGCTCGCGCGCCAGCACGGTCTTGATGATCGACAGGACCGGCGTGATGCCCGAGCCGGCGGCAAAGCCCAGATACTGCTTGTCCGCCCCAGGCTCGATCGGGGTGAAGAACTTGCCCATCGGCGGCATCGCCTCGATCTCGTCGCCGGGCGCCAGGGTCTCGTTCACCCAGGTGCTGAAGGCGCCGCCATCGACGCGCTTGATGCCGACGCGCAGCATCCCCTCGTCCTTGCCGGCGCAGATGGAATAGGACCGGCGCAGCTCCTCGCCGTCGAAGTCGCGGCGGAAGGTCAGGTATTGGCCTTGGGTGAAATCGAACAGCGCCCGGTCCTCGTCGCGGGGGGCCAGGGTGACGACCACCGCGTCGCGCGTCTCGCGCTTCACATCGGTGACTTTCAGCGGGTGGAAGCGTGCCATGCGGGTATCCTTCCTGAAGCGGGGCCTTTTACAGGCATTTGAAGTAGTCAAAGGGTTCCAGACAGTCCTTGCAGCGATAATTCGCCTTGCAGGGGGTCGAGCCGAACTGGCTGATCTTTTCGGTATGGGTCGAGCCGCAGCGCGGGCAGGCGATGGTCAGGTTCGCGCCGCTCATGCGGGCGATGCGCCCGGCCAGCACCCCGTCCGCCGCCGTGCCGTCGATGGGCGGGGCGATGCCATAGGCGCGCAGCTTTTCGCGGCCCGCCTGGGTGATCCAGTCGGTGGTCCAGGGCGGGGTCAGCTGGCGTTCCAGCCGCAGCTTGTCGATGCCGTGGCTGCGCAGCGCGGTCTCGATGTCCAGGTTGATGATGCTGGTCGCGGGACAGCCGGAATAGGTCGGCGTGACCCGGACGACCAGCGTGTCGCCCTGCCATTCGACGCCGCGGATGATGCCCAGGTCGGTCAGGCTGATGACCGGGATTTCCGGGTCGGGCACCTCGGACAGCCAGCCCCAGACCTCCTCGACGCTGGGATGGGTCGCAGCGGCCATGGCGCTTACCAGCTTGCGCCGGGATAGGCGCGTTGCAGGAACTGCATCTCGGCCAGGATATAGCCAAGCTGTTCGGTATGGATGCCCTGCCGCCCGCCCTTGTGCGAAAAATCGCCCTCGGGGATCTGCAAGGTGGCCTCGGTCAGCACATGGCGCAGCGTGGCGTCCCAGCCGGCGCGCAGGCTGGCCGGATCGGGGGCGATGCCGCGCGCCGCCATCTGGGCATCCTTGTCGTCGCCCAGAAACATCTCGCCGGCATAGGGCCAGAGCGCGTCCAGCGCCTGCTGCATGCGGCGGTGGCTTTCCCCGGTCCCGTCGCCCAGCCGCACCACCAGGTCGGATGACCGTTCCAGGTGATAGGCCACTTCCTTGCCGGCCTTGGCCGCGATCTCGGCCAGCCGCGGGTCGGACGAGGCCGCCAGCCCCTTCAGCATTTCATGGTGCCAGGCGTCGAACAGGAACTGCCGCATCAGCGTATGGCCGAAATCGCCGTTCGGACGCTCGCAGATCAGCAGGTTGCGGAAATCCCAGGCGTCGCGCAGATAGGCCAGGTCGTCGGCCGTCCGCCCCTGCCCCTCGACCTCTCCGGCCAGGCCAAGCCATAGCTGCGTCTGGCCGATCAGGTCCAGCGCCACATTGGCCAGCGCGATGTCTTCCTCCAGCGCCGGCGAATGGCCGCACCATTCGGACACGCGATGGCCCAGCACCAGCGCGCTGTCGCCGATGCGCAGCAGGGTTTCAAACAGCGCCTCTTGCCCCTCGTCGGGCTGGGGCACGGTTGGGTGGGCCGGATGCGCCTGGGCCTGTTGCCGGGCCAGTTCCGCCACCTGGGGCGTGGTCATGTCGGGCAGCGACGGCATCACATATGCCCCACTTCTTCGGGGATGTCGAAAAAGGTCGGGTGGCGATAGACCTTGGCGTTCGAGGGCTCGAACAGCGGCCCCTTGTCCGAGGGGCTGGACGCGGTGATCTGCGCCGAGGGCACCACCCAGATCGACACCCCCTCGTTCCTGCGCGTATAGACGTCGCGGGCGTTCATGATCGCCATTTCGGCGTCGGGCGCATGCAGGCTGCCGACATGGCGGTGGTTCAGCCCGTGCTGGCCCCGGATGAAGACTTCCCAGAGCGGCCATTCCTTGGACATGGTTCTCTCCCTAAACTTGGTTGCGCGTCCCGGCCCGGTCGGCCGGCGGCGCTGTTCCTGACGGGTTACTCGGCGGCCTGGGCGCGGCGGGCGGCGGCTTTCTCGGCATGGGCCATCAGCCCATCGCGGAACCAGGCGCCGTCCTCCCAGGCCTTGACGCGCGCGCCCAGCCGGTCCTTGTTGCAAGGCCCGTTGCCGGCGATCACATCGAAGAATTCCGACCAGTCCGGCTCGCTGAAATCGTAGCCGCCCTTTTCCTCGTTCCATTTCAGGTCCGGGTCGGGAACGGTCAGGCCCAGATATTCCGCCTGCGGCACGGTCTGGTCGACGAATTTCTGCCGCAATTCGTCATTGGTGTTGATCTTGATCTTCCAGGCCATCGACTGCGCCGAATGCACCGAATCCTTGTCCGAAGGCCCGAACATCATCAGCGACGGATACCAGAATCGGTTCAGCGCGTCCTGCGCCATGCGCTTTTGCGCCGGCGTGCCCTGGGCAAGCTTCATCATCACCGCATAGCCCTGGCGCTGGTGAAAGCTTTCTTCCTTGCAGATGCGGATCATGGCGCGGGAATAGGGACCGTAGCTGGTCCTTTGCAGCGGCACCTGGTTCATGATCGCCGCGCCATCGACCAGCCAGCCCACCGCGCCCATATCGGCCCAGGTCAGCGTCGGATAGTTGAAGATCGAGGAATATTTCATCTTGCCGGCATGCAGCAGCTTCATCAGCTCATCGCGGCTGACGCCCAGCGTCTCGGCGGCGCTGTAAAGATAAAGCCCATGCCCGGCCTCGTCCTGCACCTTGGCCAAGAGGATCGCCTTGCGCTCCAGCGTGGGGGCGCGGGTGATCCAGTTGCCCTCGGGCAGTTGGCCGACGATCTCGCTATGGGCATGCTGGCCGATCTGGCGGACCAGCGTCTTGCGATAGCCCTCGGGCATCCATTCCTTGGGCTCGATCTTCTCACCGCGGTCGATGCGCTCCTGAAAGGCGATCTCCTCGGGGGTCATCTCTTCGCGGGCCTTCGTCCCTTCGGACTTCACAAGCTGGGCATACATGGCAAACTTCTCCCTGGGTCAAACGCGTTCGATGATAAGGGCGATGCCCTGCCCCACGCCGATGCACATGGTGCAAAGCGCATAGCGCCCGCCGGTGCGATGAAGCTGATACATCGCCGTCGTCACAAGCCGGGCCCCCGACATGCCAAGCGGGTGGCCAAGCGCGATGGCGCCGCCGTTGGGGTTCACATGGGCGGCGTCGTCGGGCAGGCCAAGGTCGCGCAGGGTCGCCAGCGCCTGGCTGGCGAAGGCCTCGTTCAATTCTATCACATCCATCTGACCGATGGTCAGTCCCGCGCGCGCCAGCACCTTTTTCGCCGCCGGCGCCGGACCGATGCCCATGATCCGCGGCTCGACCCCCGCCGCCGCCATGGCGACGATGCGGGCCTTGGGCAGCAGGCCGTGGCGCTCTGCCGCAGCACCCGACAGGATCGCCAGCGCCGCGGCGCCGTCGTTCACGCCCGAGGCATTGCCCGCCGTCACCGTCAGGTCGGGTCCGTTCACGCCTTTCAGCTTGGCCAAGGTCTCGGCCGTGGTGCCGGGGCGCGGATGCTCGTCGGTATCGACCACGACGGGCTCGCCCTTTTTCTGCGGCACCGTGACCGGCACGATCTCGTCGGCAAAGACCCCGGCCTTCTGCGCCGCGTCCCAGCGCGCCTGGCTGCGCGCGGCAAAGGCGTCCTGGTCGGCGCGGCTGACGGCGAAATCGGCTGCCACGTTGTCGGCGGTCTGCGGCATCGAGTCGATGCCATATTGCGCCTTCATCGCCGGGTTGACGAAACGCCAGCCGATGGTGGTGTCATGGACCGCATTGGCGCGGGAAAAGGCGCTTTCCGCCTTGGGCATCACGAAGGGGGCGCGGCTCATGCTTTCGACGCCGCCGGCGATGACGAAATCGCAATCGCCCGCCTTGATGGCGCGCGCCGCCATGCCGACCGCATCCATGCCCGATCCGCAAAGCCGGTTCACCGTGGTCCCCGGCACCGCCACCGGCATCCCTGCCAGCAGCACCGCCATGCGGCCGACGTTGCGGTTGTCCTCGCCCGCCTGGTTGGCGCAGCCATAGATCAGGTCGTCCACCGCCGCCCAGTCCACGCCGGGATTGCGCGCCATCAGCGCCTTCAGCGGCACCGCGGCCAGGTCGTCCGCCCGGACCTGGGCCAGCGCCCCGCCATAGCGACCGATCGGCGTGCGCACCGCGTCACAGATGAAGGCGTCCTGCATGCTCTCTCCCTTATATGTGGCGAGACCAGTGATTCTCCAATTCACTGACCGATTGGTCAATTTATACAGGCTGAAACATCACGAAGAAAGAGAATTTTTCGCTATCCATGTAATGTTTGGCGGCGCCCGACAATTACCCCTACAATACAGCACATTACCCGATCTCACCCCGCCAGCCGCGCCCGGCTTTCGGCGGTTTGCGCCGGCAGGAAGCCGTCCTGGCCCTCGAAATGCCCGCCGATCCAGCGCTCGGCCGCGGGGGACAGGTGCCGGTAAAGGCTGCGAAACAGCGCCCGCGCCTCGTGCCCCTTCCAGTCGGCGGGCAGGGCGTCTTGCGGCAGGCGCGGGTCGCGCAGCAGCGCGCCGCGATAGTCATGCACCAAAAGCAGCCGGGCGATCAGCGCCATCTCGTCCGACAGCGCCGCCCCCGCCTGGGCCAGCGGCTGGAACCGCGCCAGCATGTCCTGATAGCGCCGATGCGGCACCGACAGGTCCCAGAACTGCCCGATCCGGTCCAGTTCCGGCGGGTCGGCGGCGCGAAAGGCCAGCGCGCCTGGGGGCACCGGCTGGCCGCGGTCGGGGCGGATGAACACCGCGCCGCCCATATGGCCCATGCGCTGGTGGCGGGCCTCGTCCTCGGCCAGGTCGGGGGCATGCAGGATCTGCCAGCCGCGCGGCGGCACCTCGGCGCCGTAAAGCAGCCCCGCCGCCTGGTCGAATTCCCGCTGGGCCGAGGCGTCCAGCCGGTAATAGCTGCGCCGCCCCAGCCGCTCGCCCCGCAGCCGATGCGCGGCAACCAAGCGCGACACCGCGGTCCGCACCAGCGATTCGCTGATGCCGACTCGTTCGCAGACCTCGATCAGCGTGCCGGTCCACAGCACGCCGCCGCGCGGCACCACCACGTCGCCATAGACCGTGACGATGAAACCGGCCGAACGCAGCGCCATGTCCTGCACGATCCCGTCGAACAACCGCCGTTCCGCCATGCCCTGCCGCCCCCGTCCGCCTGCCTGCCTGCCGCCATAGAAGCCGGGAATGCCGGCCCGCGCAATGCGCCCGGCATTCCACATCATGGACCAGTTTGCCAGCCAATCCGCGACGCAATCGCCCCCCGAACCGGGCCGGACAGTTTTTTCTTGCACTTGTCGCCGAACTGCCCAGAAATCGGCACAAGACGCGGCTGCCTGCTGTCCACATCGTGGATCGCAGGCCGGGAAGGAAGGGCCCGCCGCCAGGGGAGGACATATATGCAACTGACCGACACCCAGCCCCAGGGCGAGCTGGCCCTTGGCGGCATCGAGGCCCTGGCCGAACCCAAGCGCGCCGAACGCTGGATGCGCCCGGTCGAAATCGCCGCCGCCGCCCTGCTGGTGGTGATGATCGTCACCGTGCTGGCCAATGTGTTCTTTCGCTATGTGCTGACAAAGCCGCTGATCTGGGGCGACGAAGTGGCCTCGATCAGCTTCATCTGGATGGCGATGCTGGGCGCGGCGCTGGCGGTGGACCGGCACGAACACATGCGGCTGACCGTGGTGCTGCCCTTGCTGCCGCCGCGGCTGGCGCGGGTGGCCGAGGTGGCGGGACAGGTTCTGGTCTGCCTGTTGCTGTTGCGGCTGCTGCCGGTCGCCGTCGAATATGCCTATGAGGAAAGCTATGTCACCTCGCCGGCGCTGGGGCTGCCGATGTCCTGGCGCGCCTCGGCCCTGCCCGCCGGGATCGGGCTGATGTCGGTGCTGGCGGTGCTTTCGCTGCTGCGCACCCGCGAATGGCGCATCATCGCCGCGACCCTGGCCGTCACCGCGGCGGCGGTGGCGCTGCTGTGGTTCGCCAAGCCGGCGCTTCTGTCCATGGGCAACTGGAACCTGCCGATCTGGCTGGGCCTGCTGGTCGCGGTGCTGCTGTGCATCGGCGTGCCCATCGCCTTTTGCTTCGCGCTGGGGACGCTGGCCTATCTGACCTTTGCCAGCCATGCGCCGATCTTCGTGATGATGGGCCGCATCGACGAAGGCATGTCCTCGCTGATCCTGCTGTCGGTGCCGGTCTTCGTGCTGCTGGGCTGCATCCTGGATGCGACCGGCATGGGCCGCGCCATCGTCAATTTCCTCGCCTCGCTCCTGGGCCACGTCAAGGCGGGGATGAGCTATGTGCTGCTGGGCTCGATGTTCCTGGTCTCGGGGATTTCCGGCTCCAAGGTCTCGGACATGGCGACGGTGGCGCCGGCGCTTTTCCCGGAAATGCGCAGGCGGGGCCATTCCGCGCCCGAGATGACGGCGCTGCTGGCAACCGGCGCGGCCATGGCCGATACCGTGCCGCCCTCGATCGTGCTGATCGTGCTGGGCTCGGTCGCCGGCGTGTCGATCGCCGGGCTTTTCACCTCGGGCTTCGTCATCGCCATGGTGCTGCTGGTGGTGCTGGCGGTGCTGGCGCGCTGGAAGGCGCGGGCCGAGGATATGTCGGGCGTCAGCCGCAGCGCCCTGCCGCTGATCGGCAAGACCGCGCTGATCGCCGCCCCGGCGCTGGTGCTGCCCTTCATGATCCGCAGCCTGGTCGGCGGCGGCGTGGCGACCGCGACCGAGGTCTCGACCATCGCCGTGGTCTATGCTTTCGTCATCGGCGTCGTGCTTTACGGCGGCATCCCGGTCCGCAGGCTGGGCACCATGCTGGTGGAAACCGCCGCCATGTCGGGCGCGATCCTGCTGATCCTGGGCGCGGCCTCGGCCATGGCCTGGGCCTTGACGCAATCGGGCTTTGCCCGCGACCTGATGGCCGTCGTCACCGGCCTGCCGGGCGGCTGGCTGGTGTTCATGCTGGCCTCGATCCTGATCTTCCTGATCCTGGGCTGCGTATTGGAGGGGTTGCCCGCCATCGTGCTGCTGGCGCCGATCATGTTCCCCATCGCCCGCGGCCTGGGCATCCACGACATCCATTACGCCATGGTCATCGTCACCGCGATGAATATCGGGCTGATGGCGCCGCCCATCGGCATCGGCTTCTACATCGCCTGCAAGATCGCCAATGTGCCCGCCGACCAGGTCATGCGCCGCATCTGGCCCTATCTGGCGGCGCTGCTGGTCGGGCTGCTGGCCATCGCCGCCGTGCCGGCATTCTCGACCGCCCTGCTTTGACGTCAACACCCCCTGGAGGAGGAGGAAACCATGACCATCACCCGCCGCAGCATCCTGATGGGTGCCGCCGCAGGCGCGCTTGCCGCGCCCTTCATCCGGCTCGGCGCCGCCCGCGCCGCCGAGTTCGCCTATAAGATCGCCAACAACCAGCCCTTGGAACACCCCAGCAACGTGCGCCTGGCCGAGGCGGTCAAGGCGATCCTGGAAGAAACCTCGGGCGCGGTGGACATCCAGATCTTCCCCTCGAACCAGTTGGGCGCCGATACCGACGTGCTGGGCCAGCTCCGCTCGGGCGGGGTCGAATTCTTCCAGCTTTCGCCGGTGATCCTGTCGACGCTGGTGCCCAACGCCTCGATCAACGGCGTGGGCTTTGCCTTTCCCGACTACGACACCGTGTGGAAGGCGATGGACGGCGACCTGGGCGCCTATGCCCGCGGCCAGATCGAAAATGCCGGCCTGGTGGTGATGGACAAGATCTGGGACAACGGCTTTCGCCAGACCACCTCGTCCAGCAAGCCGATCCAGACGCCCGAGGATTTCCAGGGCTTCAAGATCCGCGTCCCGGTCAGCCCGCTCTGGACCTCGCTGTTCTCGGCCTTCGGCGCCGCGCCCGCCTCGATCAACTTCGCCGAAGTCTATACCGCGCTGCAAACCGGCATCGTGGACGGACAGGAAAACCCGCTGGCCATCATGAAGGTCGCCAAGCTGTGGGAGGTGCAGAAATACCTGTCCATGACCAACCACATGTGGGACGGGTTCTGGCTTCTGGGCAACCGCCGCGCCTGGGCCGCCCTGCCCGAGGATGCGCAGCAGGTCGTCGCCAGGCATTTCAACGCCGGCGCGGACCGCCAGCGCGAGGATGTGATGGCGCTGAACGCCACCCTGCGCGGCGACCTGGAAGGGCATGGCTTCGTCTTCAACGACGTGGACCCCCAGCCCTTCGAGGACAAGCTGCGCGAAGCCGGCTTCTATGCCGAGTGGAAAAAGACCTATGGCGACGAGGCATGGGAGATCCTGGAAACCGCCGTCGGCCGGAAGCTGGCCTGATGAAGGACGCCCCCGCCCCCCAGGCGACCGGCGGCGCGCAGGCGGTGGCGCGCGCGCTGTCGCTGCTGTCGCTGGTCGGCAGGGGCGGTGACGCCGGCCTGGCGCTGGGGCAATTGGCCGCCGCATCGGGGCTGACCCGGCCCACGGTGCGGCGGCTGCTTTTGGCCCTGGCCCAGGCGCGCATGGTCGAACAGGACCGCCGCAGCCGCCGCTATCACCTGGGGCCGGAAGCCTATCTGCTGGGCACATTCGCCGCCGAACGGCATGGCATCCTGCACCATGCCCGCGATTCCATGCTGCGGCTGGCCGACGAAACCGGCGACACCCTGCTTTTGACCGTGCCGCAGGGCGACCACACCCTGTGCCTGGAACGGATCGAGGGGGATTTCCCCATCCGCACCCATGCGCTGATGCGCGGCGACCGCAAGCCCGCGGGCGTCGGCGCCGGCGCCTTGGCGATCCTGGCCGCCCTGCCCCAGGCCCAGGCGCGGGCGCTGCTGCATCGGGCCGCGCCCCTGGCCGCCGAACTGGCCCCCGGCCTGGCCGCGGCGCTGGCCGACGATCTGGCCCAGGCGCGCGCCGCCGGCCATGCGCTGAACCCCGGCCGGGTGGTGCCGGGGTCCTGGGGCCTGGGCGTGGCGATCCTGTGGCCCGACGGCCGCCCGGCCGGCGCGCTTTCCATCGCCGCCATCGAAACCCGCATGGGCCCGGCCCGCCAGGCCGAACTGGCCGCCGCCCTGCACCGCGAGGCGCGCCTGGTCGCGGCCCGGCTTGCCGCATTGGACACTGAACCCGAAAGGAACATCGCATGACCGATCCCCTGATCGTCGGCTGGGCGCATACGAAATTCGGCAAGTCCGAAGCCCCCGACACCATGGCCCTGATGGCCGAGGTGGCGCGCCCGGCGCTGGACCATGCCGGCCTGCCGCCCGATGCCGTGGACGGCATCTTCGTCGGCGTCTACAACAACGGCTTCTCGCGCCAGGATTTCCAGGGCGCGCTGGTCGCCATGGGCACGCCGGAACTGGCGGGCGTGCCCTTCATGCGCACCGAAAACGCCTGCGCCACCGGCTCGGCCGCGATCTATGCGGCGGCCGATTTCATCGCCTCGGGCCGCGGCAAGGTCGCCCTGGTCATCGGCGCCGAAAAGATGAGCGCGACACCGGGCGACCAGGTCGGCGACATCCTCTTGTCCGCCAGCTACGTCCCCGAAGAGGGCGAGATCCCCGGCGGTTTCGCCGGCGTCTTCGGCCGCATCACCGACAGCTATTTCCAGCGCCATGGCGACCGCTCCCAGGAACTGGCGATGATCGCCGCCAAGAACCACGAAAACGGCATGCGCAACCCCTATGCGCATATGCAGAAACCCTTCGACCTGGCATTCTGCAACACCATCTCGGACAAGAACCCGCGCGTGGCCGGGCCGCTCAGGCGCACCGACTGCTCGCTGGTCTCGGACGGGGCGGCGGCGCTGGTGCTGGCCGCGCCCGAACTGGCCTCTGACCTGCAACGCGCCATCCGCTTTCGCGCCCGTGCCCAGGCCGGCGACCTGCTGGCGCTGTCGCGGCGCGATCCCATCGCCTTTGACGGCCCGCACCGGGCCTGGGCGGCGGCGCTGGACCAGGCGGGCCTGGGCATCATGGACCTGGCGCTGGTCGAAACCCATGACTGCTTCACCACCGCCGAGATGATCGAATACGAAGCCATGGGCCTTGCCCCCCGCGGCCAGGGCTGGCGCGTCATCCGCGACGGCGTGACCCGCTTTGACGGCGCGCTGCCGGTGAACCCTTCGGGCGGGCTGAAGTCGCGCGGCCATCCGATCGGCGCCACCGGCGTCTCGCAGCATGTCATGGTGGCGATGCAACTGGCGGGCGATGCCGGGGCGATGCAGGTGCCGGGCGCCAGCCTGGGCGGCGTCTTCAACATGGGCGGCGCCGCCGTCGCCAGCTATTGCTCGATCCTGGAGCGGCAGAAATGACGGAACCTATCGGCGGCCAGCGCCCGGTCTCGACCAGGGTGATGAACCTTGCCACCTTCCTGACCCAGGCCGCGCGGCGCGACCCGGACGGCATCGCGCTGGTCATGGGTGCGGCACGCTGGACATGGGGTCAGTTCGAGGCCCGCACCGACGCCCTGGCCCATGCGCTGCAAACCCGTTTCGGGCTGCAAAAGGGCGACCGGGTCATGTGCCAGTCGCAGAACTGCATGGAAATGATGCAGGCCATGTTCGCCACCTGGCGCGCCGGCGGCGTCTGGGTGCCCGCGAATTTCCGCCAGACGCCCGAGGAAGTGGCCTGGCTGACCCGATCCGCGGGCGCGACGCTGATGTTCTGCAACGCCGGCTTCCCCGACCATGCGGCGGCCTGCGGCGTGACCACGCTGGCCTTCGGCGACGCCGGTTTCGGCCCCTCGGTCCAGGACATCACCGCCGAAAGCATGGGAAGCCGGCCGCAGGTCGCGGCGGTGGATCGCGACGATCCGTGCTGGTTCTTCTTCACCTCGGGCACCACCGGCCGGCCCAAGGCATCGGTCCTGACCCATGGCCAGATGGCCTTCGTGGTGACGAACCACCTGGCCGACCTGATGCCCGGCCTGACCGGCGACGACGCCTCGCTGGTCGTGGCCCCCCTGTCGCATGGCGCGGGGGTGCATCAACTGACCCAGGTGGCGCGCGGGGTGAAAACCGTGCTGCTGCCGTCCGAGCGGTTCGACGCCGCGCAGGTCTGGGACCTGGTGCGGGAATGGCGGGTGTCCACCATGTTCACCGTGCCCACGATTCTGAAGCTGCTGGTCGAGCATCCGGCGACGGAAACGGCCGACCTGTCCTCGCTGCGCTATGTCATCTATGCCGGCGCGCCGATGTATCGCGTGGACCAGCAAAAGGCGCTGCGCAGGCTCGGCCCGGTGCTGGTGCAATATTTCGGCCTGGGCGAAGTGACCGGCAACATCACCGTGCTGCCCGCCCATCTGCACCAGGCCGAGGACGGCCCCACGACCCGCATCGGCACCTGCGGCCATGCCCGCACCGGCATCGAGATCCAGGTCCAGGACGACCAGGGCCGCGAATTGCCCCCCGGCCAGACCGGCGAGATCTGCGTGATCGGCCCCGCCGTCTTTGCCGGCTACTACCAGAACCCGCAGGCCAACGCCAAGGCGTTCCGCGACGGCTGGTTCCGCACCGGCGACCTGGGCCACATGGACAAGGCCGGGTTCCTGTATATCACCGGGCGCGAATCGGACATGTTCATCTCGGGCGGCTCGAACGTCCACCCGCGCGAGATCGAGGAAAAGCTCCTGACCCATCCCGCCATTTCCGAAGTCGCGGTGCTGGGCATCCCCGACCCCCTGTGGGGAGAGGTCGGCTGGGCGATCTGCGTCGCCCAATCCCCCGTGACCGAAGACGAGCTGGCGGCGTTCCTGGCCCCGAAACTCTCGCGCTACAAGCTGCCCAAGCGCTTCCTGTTCTGGGATGCGCTGCCGAAATCCGCCTATGGCAAGATCACCAGGAAGCTGATCCGCGAGGAACTCGAAACCCGCGGCCTGCTGGAACAGGCCCCGGCATGACCATGATCCATCCCGGCCCCCGCGCGGCCGAGCGCATCCTGGCACGGCGCGCCACGCTGCGGCCCATTCGCGGCCGGCTGCGCGCGGGGCAAACGGTGATGCAGGCGGTGGCCGATCTGTTCGCGGATCACGGCTGCAAGGGCGGCGTCCTGTCGCTGGCGGGCGTCGCCTGCGAGCCGATGCGCTATGTCCTGCCGGCGCTTTCCACCGACGGGCTGCACGCGGCCTGGTATTCCGCGACCCATGCGCCCGAGGGCCGCTGGACCATCGACAGCGCCACCGCCAGCGTGGGCTGCAAGGACGGCGCGCCCTTCCTGCATTGCCACGGCATCTGGTCGGGCGGAGGCGATACCGCCATGGGCCACCTGCTGCCCCTGGATTGCGTCATCGCCGAGGACGCGGCGGTCCAGGGCCTGGGTGCGGCGGAAACCTGGTTCGAGGCCCTGCCCGACCCGGAAACCGCCTTCACGCTCTTCACCCCGCAGGGCGGCGACGACGGCCCTGCCCTCTTCGCCCGCATCCTGCCTGGCGAAGACGTGGTCACGGCCATCGAAACCCTGGCCGCCCGCCACGGCATCGCCACGGCGCGGCTGCATGGCGTCGGCAGCATCGACCATATCCGCTTTGCCCAGGGGCACCGCATGGACTGCCTGGCCACCGAACTGCGCCTGGACGGCGCGCGGCTGGCCCAAGGGTCGGCGCATGTGCCGATCCAGGCCGTGGACATCCACGGCCATATCGCGCGCGGCACGCTGGCGCGGGGCGAAAACCCCGTCGGCGTGACGCTGGAACTGATCATCGAACCCACAGGGGACGCGCCATGAAGACCGCCATCGTCACCGGGGGCTGCCGCGGCATCGGCCTGGCCGCCACCCGGATCTTCCTGGAACAGGGCTGGGCCGTGGCCGTGGTGGACCGCGACACCCAGGAATTGCACCGCGCCTGCGCCCCCCTGGAAAACGTCCTGCCCATCCAGGCAGACATCTCCGACCCCCAGGCCGCCCAGGGCATGATCCGCCAGGTGGTCGAACGCTTTGGCCGCGTCGATGCGCTGGTCAACAATGCCGGCGTGGCGCTGTTCTCGCCCGCCGGGCAGACCGGCTTCGAAGAATGGCGCGAGGTCATGGCGACGAACCTGGACGGGGTGTTCCTGTGCATCCAGGCGGCGGTGCCGGAACTGGCCAGGACCCGCGGCGCCATCGTCAACATCGCCTCGATTTCCGGGCTGCGCGCCTCGACCCTGCGGGTGGCCTATGGCACCTCCAAGGCGGCGGTGATCCACCTGACCAAGCAATTCGCCGCCGAACTGGGCGAACAGGGCATCCGCGTCAATTGCGTGGCCCCCGGCCCGGTCAAGACCAAGCTGGCCGCGGCGGTCCACGCGCCGGAAATCATCGCCGCCTATTACGACGCCATCCCCCTGAACCGCTATGGCGAGGCGCACGAGATCGCCGAGGCCATCGTCTTTCTGTGTTCCGACAAGGCCAGCTTTGTCACCGGCCAGACCCTGGCGGTCGATGGCGGCTTCGACGCCACCGGCGTCGGCCTGCCGGCGCTGCGCCGCCAGGACCCGCCCGACTGACCGGGCCGCCTGACCCCGCCGCCACAGCCGGTCAGCCGTCGTCCAGCCCGGCCAGCAATCCGGGCGACATTTCCTCCCAGAATGCCGCGATGCGGGCGCTGTTCAGCGGCGACATCCAGCCGTGCTTTTCGAAATCCTCGCGGATGCGGGCATCGGAAAGCTGCGCCAGGAACAGCCGCTTGTCGGCGTCGCGCTGGGTCGGCGTGCGGGCCTTGACCGCGTCCAGGATGCGGCGCAGCCGTTCGGCGCGCGGGCTTTGCGGTGTCTCCCCTGCCCGCTCGGGCGGCGCGCCGAAATTGCCCTCCAGCGCCGCGGTCAGATAGCCGAGCTTGCTTTTGACGTTCTTGCGCGATTCGACATAGTCCAGCTTTTCCAGCACCTGCTCTTCGCCATGCGCGCTCAGCCATTGCCGCGCCAGCCGGTCGCTGACGCCCAGGTCGCGCAGCCGGGAATAGACCGCGCCATGCCGCATCCCCTCGCCATCGTCCAGGTCCAGGATCGCCAGTTGCGGGTTTTCCCGGATGCGAAAGCGGATCTCCGTGACCGCCCTGCCCTGTTTCTTCGTCTCGGGCGTGACCAGGATGTTGCTGCTGCGGTTCACCTCGTCCACGGCGGGCTTGATGACCTTGGCGTTCAGGTGCTTGAAGGTTTCGTAATAGGCGCTGCCATCGACCCCCATCAGCCGCCGGAACAGGTCCAGGGGCCACCACCCGGTCGAGCCGGTCCTGACAAAGCGATAGCAGTTTTCGTATAGCGCCAGCGCATGGCCGCTGGTGAATCGGCGCTGGATGTTCAGGTTGATCAGCGCGAAAACCTTGGGATCGTTCAGCTTTTCCGCAAGCGCCGGGGAATAGGCGTATTCGCACACCCCGCCCTTCAGCTTGGCATAGCTCAGCAGGCTGCTGACGCCCCATTCCTGCTGGCCCTTTTCGTCCAGCATGTCCCATTCGGCCACCGTTTCGGCCAGGCCGCGCAGCGACTGTTTCAGCGTGTCCATGTCGTTGCTGTTATAGCCGATCATCAGGCACAATGTGCGGGCGTCGATCTGGTGGCGCGCGCGGCTGATCAGCGTGTCATAGGCATTAAGCAGCAGCACGTTCGACAGCTTGCGCTGCAACAGCGTCAGCTTGCCCGACACATGGATCGCGGCCACGTGTTTCTTGACCGCCCCCCGGCGCAGCGCGCCCGAAAGCTGATCGCGAGGAATATCGTCCATCGCCCTGCCCCTTTATCATTGCCGGCGATTATGACCGACAAGGTACCTTCCGGCAACGCCAATCCGGGTTCCCCATCCGCCATTCTTCCGGTCCCGCAGATGGGTTCCTTAGCCCCGAACCGCCCGGCAAAGGCACCCGTTTACGGGGGGCCACGTCGCGTTTGCGGGCGAAATCCGGGCCGAAACCGCATATCCGGGCCCGTCCCGCATCTGGAAACCCCTCTTCCCGCGAATCGGTGCCCCCGCTCCCGGAATCGGGTGCCCTTCGTCCCGCAAACGGGTCCTTCTGGTCCCGAAAACGGGTGCCGTATGGCCGATAACTTGCTGATTCAGTTGAGTTTTCTATTCGGAAAGATTCTAAATATCTAAAAGGAATCACAAGCTTTCCGCTGCTGCTTTTCTCAATTTCGGGGGAATTTCGCTGCGAAACCTCGGCGGATGATTCACTTGCCGGCGATGATGTGTAATAGTTTCGCCAAAACACCCTTCAAAGCAGCACATCGCAGAGGATACGACATGTCCGCAGGCAAGGACCCCCTCCCCCCCTATTTCAACATCAACCCCGCACGGGCGGCCGAGCGTCTTTCCGAACCTATCGACACCGCCCGATTCGCGAAAGCCGCCGCCTTTGCCGCGCGCGGCCGCCAGGACCTGGCCGAACGCGGCTATGCCCCCGACGGCAGAAAGCGGCTGCGCCGCTTCTCGACCTGGGAAATCTGCCGCTACCTGATCCCGGTGGCCCCGGCGCATTTCCGCCGTGTCCTGCTTCGGAATCCCGACCTGCCGCAGGGCCAGGGCGAAGGGAACTCGAAATGGTTCAGCCTCGATGACGTGCTGCGCCTTCGCGACCATTTCGCGGCCGAGGGCGCGGCCGGCCGGGAATACCGCCCCTGGCGCCCCCAGGGGCTGCCCGCCAAGGTCCTGGCGGTGGCGAATTTCAAGGGCGGGGTCGGCAAGACCTCGACCGCCGCGCATCTGGCCATGTCGGCGGCGTTGGACGGCTACAAGGTGCTGGTGATCGACCTCGACAGCCAGGGCAGCATGACCTCGATCATGGGCGGCAAGGTGGCGGACGAATGGTCCACGGCCTTTCCCCTGCTGGCCAAGGATTACGCCCTGGCGCTTCAGGACGAAAACCGGGTGCGCGAGGCGGCGGGCCATGCCCCCCTGCCCTTCGACGAGACCCTGACCGAGGCGCTGAAGATCACCGCCCAGGACCTGATCCAGAACACGCATTGGCCGAATATCGACCTGCTTGGCGCGCAGCTGAACCTGTATTGGGCCGAATTCCAGGTGCCGGTCTGGCGCATGGGCCTGCGCGGCTGGCCGCTGTGGGACGCGCTCGGCAACGCCCTGGTGAACGATGGTATCCTGGACGGTTACGACATCGTCATCCTGGATACCCCGCCGGCGCTTGGCTACCTGACCATCAACGCCCTGGCGGCGGCCGACATCCTGCTGGTGCCGCTGGGTGCGTCCTTCCTGGAATTCGATTCGACCGGGCGCTTTTTCGATATGCTCTATTCGACCTTCGCCAGCGTCGAAGAGGGCGAGAATGCCGCCCGCCGCCGCGACGGCCTGCCCGAGATGCGCTTTGAATGGGACGCGGTGCGGGCCATCGTCACCCGCTTCGATGCCGGCCAGCAGACCGACCTGGCCAATGTGATCCAGGCCTATTTCGGGGATTTCATGACCACCTATCGCCAGGAACTGACCGCCATGGTCGGCCAGGCCGGCGAACAGGTGAACGGCATCTACGAGGCCGATTACCGCGAGTTCAACCGCGAGACCTATGTCCGCGGCCGCGAGACATTCGACCGCACCTGGGCCGAGGTCAAGGAGCTGATCCTGGGCACCTGGTGGCGCGATCTTCAGATGCAACAGGCCGAGCAGGCGGCCGAGGTGAAGGAGCAGCAGGCCCATGGCTAAGCGCAGACGGCTGTCGACCCCCAGCAGCGCCGATCTGGACCGGATCGAGGAACAGTTTCGCAGCGAAACCTATGAGCGGCCGGCCCTGGGCCGCGGCATCGCCCCAATTGCCCAGGTGGCGGGCGACAGCGCGGCGCTGTCCAGCGCCGAAAGCACCGAAAGCCGCGCCGGCCGGGCGCGGGCCGAGGCCGACGCGGCACGGCTCCACGATGCGCAGGAACGGGGGCTGCTGATCGCCGAACTGCCCATCGACCAGATCGACGAAGGCGCGATGGTGCGCGACCGCATGGTGATGAATGACGAGGACATGCAGGAGCTGCGGCTGTCCATCGCCGCAAACGGCCTGCGACTGCCGATCGAGGTCTATGAGATGGCGGCGCCGGACGGGCAGGGGCCGCGCTACGGCCTGCTTTCGGGCTATCGCCGCCTGCACGCGGTGCGGGCCCTGCACGAGCTGACCCAGGCCGAGAAGCACAGCCGCATCCGCGCCCTGGTCCGGCCCCGCACCGAGACCGACGCGGCCTTTGTCGCCATGGTCGAGGAGAACGAGGTCCGCGAGGAGCTGAGCCATTTCGAGCGCGGCCGCATCGCCGTGATCGCCGCCAACCAGGGGGCCTTTGCCAATACCGAGGAGGCGGTGAACCGGCTGTTCGCCACCGGCTCAAAGGCCAAGCGGTCCAAGGTGCGCTCTTTCGCGCTGATTTTCGAGGAATTGGGCGACATGCTGCGCTTTCCCGAGGCGCTGACCGAAAGGCGGGGGCTGCGGCTGTCGGCGGCGCTGCGCAACGGGGCCGAGGCGCGGCTGCGCCAGGCCCTGTCGATGCGCGGCCCCGAGAATGCCGAGGAGGAATGGGACCTGATCGAGCCGGTGCTGCAATCGCTGGAAGGCGGCCCCGGCACGGCCAGCCGGGGCGGGCGGCCGCGCTCCAAGCAGCCGCGCTATGGCTGGGTCGACGAAATGACCCTGCGCACCACCAGCGGCGTTGAAATTCGGCGGGGCAGGGACGGCAGGGGCCATATCCTGCGGCTGGAGGGCGATCCGCTGACCGACGATCTGATGGAAAGCCTGATGCTGGAGATCCGGGCGCTGCTGGAGAAATAGGGGGTTTCGCAGCGAAACCACCGGAATAGGGCAGGGGGGCAATTTGCCCTTTTGGCGCTGGGGTATATGGGTAATCCGCAGAAAGGGAGTTTTAAGCGGATATGATGGGATAGAAGTTTGCGTTTATTGGAGGAAGGGCTTGAGCTGGTTCCGGCTGAAAGGCCCTTGAGTGAGGGTATTTCGGCCATGTGGCCTGGTCGCTTGGGTGCCCCAGGTGGGGGTTTGAGCCAGGGTTTTAGGGTGGTTTTCAGAGAGTTGCGCGGCGGGGGCGGTTCGTTCCAGCCCGCCGGCCGCGGTGGGGCATCGGGGCAAGATGCGGGGGGCCTTGCCGCCCAACGGGGCCGGTGCTGGTCGATCTGACGACCCGTCGCGAAAGGGTCGGCGGGTCGGGAACGGGTCCCGGCAAAGCCCTGTGACCACGGGCAAGAAGGCCGGCCGCGATCTGCCCCGCGCACGCGGGCCTTTGACGACCCGAAGGTTGCGCCCCTTGCCGGGCAACGGGGCCGGTTCTGGTCGGTCCGGCCACCCGTCGCGAAAGGGTTCGCGGGTCGGGAACGGGTCCCGGCAAAGCTCTGTCATCACGGGCGGGCAAGAAGGCCGGCCGCGATCTGCCTCGTGCGCGGGCCTTTAACGACCCGAAGGCCGCGCCCCTTGCCGCCCAACGGGGTTGGTTCTGGTCGATCCGGCCTTCCGTTGCGAAAGGGTCGGCGGGTCGGGAAAGGGTCCCGGCAAAGCCCTGTGACCACGGGCAAGAAGGCCGGCCGCGATCTGCCCCGCGCACGCGGGCCTTTGACGACCCGAAGGTTGCGCCCCTTGCCGGGCAACGGGGCCGGTTCTGGTCGATCCGGCCTTCCGTTGCGAAAGGGTCGGCGGGTCGGGAACGGGTCCCGGCAAAGCCCTGTGACCACGGGCAAGAAGGCCGGCCGCGATCTGCCCCGCGCACGCGGGCCTTTGACGACCCGAAGGTTGCGCCCCTTGCCGCGCAACGGGGCTGGTTCTGGTCGGTCCGGCCTTCCGTTGCGAAAGGGTCGGCGGGTCGGGAAAGGGTCCGGGCAAAGCCTTGTCATCACGGGCGGGCAAGAAGGCCGGCCGAGATCTGCCCCGCGCGCGGGCCTTTAACGACTCGACCCCCCGCGCCCCCCGCCGGTCAGGCGCGGTGCCAGGCCAGGGTCTGCGGGCGCAGCTTGGCCAAAGCCTGCACCAGCAGGCCGGTGATCGCCGCCTTCAGCAGGTCGCCGGGGATGAAGACCGCCACCAGCAGGAACGCCTGGCCCAGGCTTTTGCCGCTGGCCAAGGCAAGCCCGGCCGCGCCCATGACGTAAAGGATCGCGATCCCGCCGAAGGCCGCGCCCAAGCCCGCCGCCAACCCCGCCGAGCGCAGGCGGACATGTTCGACGAACAGGCCGGTGGCAAAGGCCGCGACCGGAAAACCCAGCGCAAAGCCGCCGGTGGGCGCGGCAAAGGCGCCCAGCCCGCCGCGGCCGCCGGACAGAAGCGGCAGGCCAAGCGCCACCAGCAGCAAAAACAGCCCCGCTGCCGCGGCGCCTCCGCGCGCGCCCAGCACCGCCCCGGCCAGCATGACGCCCAGCGTCTGCGCAGTGATCGGCACGCCGAAGCCAAGGGTGATCTGCGGCACCAGCCCCAGCGCCGCGATCATCGCGGCGAAAAGGGCGATCTGGGCGATATTGCGTTCCATGCGTTTACTCCTGTTCCGGCGGGCCAAGAGCGCCGCCGCGCGCCCGCAAAGCTTCGCCGACATGGTCGGCCTCGTCCAGTGCCTGCAAGGTCAGGGGCAGCACCAGCCGCCAGCCGGGCCGGCGGCGCGACCGGGCGCGCCAGGCCTGGGCCAACGCCTCGGCACGGGCGACCAGGACCGGGGTGAAGCGGATGACCAGCGGGATCGCGGTTTCCAGCAGATGCACCGGCAGGCCCAGCCGGCGCAGCGGCGCGACCAGGCGGTGGACCAGCTCGACCAGCGCGTCAAGCCCGGTGGTCATCGTCACCAGATTGGCCAGCGCCACCAGCGTCACCATGCGCAGCGTGACCAGAACGCCCTGGGCCAGGTCGCCGGCCAGGCCGTGCCAGGCCAGCAGCACGGCCACGAAAGGCAGCACCACCCGCAGGCTGTGCAGCCCGGCGCGCAGAAAGATGCGGCCCGGCGCGGCGTAAAGCGCCGCCACCACGGCCAGCGCGGCGGCGTGGACCGCGATGTCGCGCACCAGCACCAGCCCGGTCGAGGCCAGGCACAGCGCGGCAAGCTTTGCCCCGGCGGGCCAGCGATGCGCGCGGGTCTTAACCGGGGAGGTCAGCGATATCATCAAGATCCCCCAGCCGGACCATCTCGGCGGTAAAGGCGGGCAGAAGCGTTTCGGGCGGACCCTGGGCGATGATGCGCCCGCGTTCCAGCCAGTAAAGCTGGTCGGATTGCGCCAGGTCGGCGGGGTCGTGCGAGATATGCAGCAGCCGGGCCGGGATGCGGTGCAGATGCCGGGCAAGCTGGCGGCGGGTGGGAATGTCCAGCCCGGCATAGGGTTCGTCCAGGATCAGAAGCTGCGGCCGCATCGCCAGCACCGCCATCATGCAGACCAGGTGCTTTTGCCCCTGCGACAGCACCGAGACCGGCGCGTCCTGCCAATGCGGCTTGCCGAAGGAATGCAGCACCGCCTGGACCCCGGCCGCGGCCTGGGCCTTGTCCAGCCCCTGCTGGCGCAGGCCAAAGGCGATCTCTTCGCCGACGCGGGGAAAGATGATCTGGTGGTCGGGGTTCTGGAACAGGATGCCCACGGTCGCAAGCGCCGCGCGCCGGTCGCGAAACACGTCATGGCCGGCGATGCGGATCTGGCCGCTTGTCGGTGCCAGCAGTCCGGCCAGCAGCCGCGCCAGGGTGCTTTTGCCCGAACCGTTGCGCCCCACCACGCCGATGCGCCGGGCCGAGCAATGCAGGGTGATGCCGTCCAGCACCGCGCGCCCGCCGATCTTATAGCGCAGATCGTCAAGCCGGATGGCAAAGCCGGCGCTGTCGCAGCGATGCAAGCGGGCCTCCTTTCGGCCGGGACTGGTTCTGGTCCTGATGGGGGGAAATGCGGGCCGGATGCAAGCCCCAACCCCGGCCGGGGCGGGTGGCAACAATCTGCGCAGTTGCGCCGGTTTTCCGGCACGGCCCGCTTGTGGCTTTTCCTTGTGGCCGTTCTCGACTACATCCGGGCCGGAAGCAGGCAGACGAGATACGCAGCAGCATGACCAGCATGACCGCACTCGCCCCCGTCGGCGAGGAAACCGCCCAGCGTATCGAGCGCGAAATCCAAGAGATCGTCGCCATCTATTCCCGCCTTTACCCCACGCAGGCGCTAAGCTTCCTGGTCTATCAGGGCAAGGATCCGGTCTGGGGCGCGCCGGTGGTGACCGAGGGCGCCTTTACCTTTCAGCCCGAACACTTGAATGCCGAGTTCCTGGGGCAGGTGGACCGCCCCGGCGCCCATCCCGGCGCGCCGGTCGTCACCGTCCAGGTGTCGATCCCGCGCAAGCCGCTGCCCAGCGAAAGCCGGCAGATGGACGCGCCCTGGAGCCCGATGCGCCGGCTGCGCGCGCTTTACCGGCTGTCGCCGCTGGCCTATGAAACCGTCCGCTACCAGGCGGAAATGCAGCGCAAGCGCCGCGCCGGCGGCCATTCGCATCAGCCGCTGCCGCGGGGCGACGGCTCGGCGCTGCTGGCCGCCCCGGCGCCCGCGCAGCAGGACCAGCGCCCAGCCATCCTGATCGGCATGCATTGGCTGGAGGTCGGCGGTGCCGAGAAGCTGGGCTTCGACACCATCCGCTGGGCGCTGGAGGCGGGCTTGCGGGTCTTCGTGGCCGCCGGCGTGCCTTCGATCCAGCGGCTGGCGGACAGGCTGCCCGACCACCCCGACGTCACCTTTCTGCGGCTGGACCGCTATCTGCCCCACCCCCTGTGGCCGCGCTATGTCGAGAACCTGGCGCGGGCGGAAAACATCCGGCTGATCCATATCCACCATTGCCGGCCGCTTTACGAATCGCTGCCGCAGGTGCGGGCCAGGCTGCCCTGGATCAGGGTGATCGACAGCACCCATATCGTCGAACATGCCGATGGCGGCTTTCCGCGCAGCTCCGGGGTCTGGTCGGGCTTCATCGACCTGCATCATGTCATCAGCCGGGAGCTGGTCGATTACTACCGCGACAGGTTCCAGATCATCGGCCAGGTGCGGCTGGGGCGCATGCTGGAGCGGGGCGGGCATCCCGCCAGCCTGCCCGAACCGAACATGCAGCCGGGCAAGAAGCGGTTGCAGGTGGCCTTTGTCGGCCGGCTTTACTACCAGAAGCGGCCGATCGTGCTGGTCGAGGCGTTGCGGGCGCTGTCGGACTGGGCCAGGCGCAACGATGTCGAACTGGCCGCCAAGATCGTGGGCGAGGGGCCGTTCCTGGACGCGGTGCGGGCGCTGATAAGCCGTTACGGCCTGGCCGACCGGGTGGCGTTGCTGCCTGCCGACGCGCCGGTGCCCGAGATCCTGCGCCAGTCCGACATCCTGCTGTTGCCGTCCAACAACGAGGGGCTGGCGCTGGTCTGCTATGAAGCGGTGGAACAGGGCTGCATCCCCATTTCGACTGATGTCGGCTCGCAGGCCGAGATCGTGCCCAAGGACCTGCTGGTGCCGCTGGCGCCGCGGGCCTGCGTCAAGGGCATCGTGGCCGCGGTGGACCGGCTGTGGCGCGATGCGGATTTCCTGTCCCGGCAGCGCGAGGCGCTGGTCCGGTCCTGGACTGCGATAACGAGTGACCCCACCGCCAAGGACGTGCTGATGCCGGTCTATCAGAAGGCCGCGGCGGGCCTTCAGGAGTAGTGTTTCAAGATGAGTGCTTTGGGCAAGACGGCGGCGGTGATCGTGACGTTCAACCGTTCGGCCAAGTTGATGAAGGTGCTGGACGCGCTGGACGGCCAGACGCTGCGCCCCGACGTGATCCTGGTGGTCGACAATGCCTCGACCGACGACACCCAGGCGCTGGTCGAGGCGCGGGCCCAGGACGACGCGCGCATCCGCTATCTGCGGCTGGCGCAGAATGTCGGCGGGGCAGGGGGGTTCCACGAGGGGCTGAAGGCCGCCTATCGGCTGGGCGCGCATTATTTCTGGGTCTCGGACGACGACGCCTATCCGCAGCCCGACGCCATCGAGCGCCTGGTCCAGGCCATCACCGCCTTCGAGGCGCAGCACGAATGGCGGCCCAGCTTTGCCTGTTCGCGGGTGGAATGGATCGACGGCTCGCTGTGCGAGATGAACACGCCGCGCCCGGTCTGGGACTGGCCGCGTTTCCTGACCGCCCGGACGCCCTGGGCGCTGGTCGATTCCGCCTCGTTCGTGTCGATCCTGATCCCGCGTTGGGCGGTGGAACAGCACGGCCTGCCGATCGCGGATTATTTCATCTGGTTCGACGACGCGGAATATACCCGGCGGCTGTCGCGATCCTATCCGGGGATTTTCTGCCCCGAAAGCCGGGTGATCCACGACACGCCCGACAATCGCGGGGTGAATTTCGCCCTTGTGGATGAAAAGAGCCTGTGGAAATTCAAATACGGCGCCCGCAACGAGGCGTCCTGGCGCCGCCGCGAAAGGGGCCGGATGGGGATCCTGGCCTTTGCCTATGGCGTGCATTTGCAGATGAAGGGCGGCAATGTGCCCTGGAAACTGCGGCGAGAGATTTTCCGGGCGATTGCGCGGGGGGCGGTGTTCCGGCCGGGGATCGTGAAGGTGTGATCCGGTCTTGGGATGGATGCCAAGCCGTGAAGCTTGGGCGCTATGGGCCGGCTAGCCTATGGACGCGCTCGGCAAGGATTGGGTGGTTTCGTGCGACCGCGTGGTTCGCCAAGACTTCGCGATACAACAAGGTGCCACGGCGAGCCCTTATAGTCCTGAAGAACCATTTCGGATCCAGTTCACCAGCGATCATGGCTCGATTGACCTCTTTGAAAATGCCCATCTGGTTCAACATAGGCGCACCGCCATGTCCAGCGCCCGGTATTGGCAAATTGACAACATGCGACCCCACGGCCAAGCGGTCTGCGTGTCGTCTGTCGAAAGTATCCAAGTTGTCGTATATAATATAGCATAGGCCGGCATGGCGGACGCCGTCTGCACCGTCCCAGAAGGGCAGGGACCAGTTCTGCCTTGTGCCTTCTGGAAACCTGTTCTCCCACGGGGTAATATCTGGTTTCAAAGTGCTCTGCGGGCTATATGCGAGGACTTTACATCCCGGCGCAAAGGGAGCAAAGGCCGCTGCCGCATAACCGCCCATGGAGCCCCCGGTAAAGACAACATTCGAAAAGCTTTCAAAGAAGCCCTGATTTTTTATCGCTTCAAATGCTTCTATGAGGTCGTGGCGGCGATACCAATCGCGCCTGCGTGCAATTACGCCCAGCAGCGAATGGCCTTGTCCAAGATAGAACTTCTCGCCCCAGGTGTGGCGGCCGTGGTATTTCTCATTAAGCGGCCGGGCGGCGTTATCGAAGGAAACGATTAGCGTCCGCCCGCCCGCCTTGTATTGAAGGCGATGGTTCGAAAGATGGAAGGTAAAGTCCGAAGAGGCGTTGACCTCTCCTATATGCTTTCGCCTTGTAATAAATCGGAGTAGCCTCATCGGACTGCCTCTACATCCTGCCGGCTTACTTCTCGTTCAATCAGACAAATCCAGATGCAGACGTCACCTTGGAAGTTCAAGGCCATAGCCGAAATGTTCGAAATCGTTGGCATAAACCTTCCGAACAATATCGGCAGTCTTCTGGGTGTAGTATTCCTGCACCTTTTCATTCGACCCGGTGGCGTGTGAGCGCCCGGCGGTGAAGGAGAGCTTTGCCAAGCCTATTCGGCGGGCGATGTCGCCCGAGTCTTCATCCAGTGTTTCAAGCTTCGCAAAGAAAGTATAGGGTATGATATCGGCACAGATGTGTTCGTATTGCGGCCGCCAATGCTGATCGAAGTCCAGCGGCTGTTCGAACAGCGTCAATGCCTCGCAATATTCCTCGAAGCTTACGGAATTGTGCGCAACGGCGGACACATGAACGTTGCGTAGTTTTGCCACCCGGTGCGCGATGTTTCTGAACTGGGGCTCGTCACGCCGAACCTTGTCGAGATAGCCCGACAGAATCCGCGTGAAGGGGTTGCGCACGACCGCCCACTTAATGACGTTGCTATCTCTGATGAACTCGTTGAATTTCGTGCGGCCCATCTGGAAAGGCTTGATCAGAAGCTGATGCTGAAAAGGGACATGGGGGTTGTGGTTTTCCCGCAGAAAGCCCTCCGGCACGGGCACATCCATGGTTTCCTGTCGCCATAGCTCTTTCTTTACGGCCGAGCATCCCGATTTCGCCACCTCACAAAAGAAATACATATTCTTCAGCGAAATCGAAAAATGATAGTTCATCTGCTGCGGACCGAGTCTCTGGTTACAGTTTTGGTAGTAGAACATCACTTTTTCTCCGGATAGTCAGGTGAGCGAACTGCCCTCGCGTCGGCATTCGCAGCTTTTTTGCCCTCATGCAAGAGCGGGGGGACGGCGCTCATATCGGCGGTGTAACAAACCCCGGCATCGCCTTCCCGGCCCGCAGAAACACCCCCGCCGTATCCAGCGCCTCGCGAATGGTCACGTCCATGTCGAGATAGCGATAGGTGCCCAGCCGGCCGACGAAGGTCACGCCGCGCTGCGCCTGCGCCAGATCGACATATTGCGCCAAAAGCGATTTTTCCTCGACCAGGCGAATCGGGTAATAGGGGATGTCGCCGGGACCGGCTGCGCGGGAATATTCGCGATAGCAGGTGCTGGAATCATGGCTTTCCCAGGGCGAGAAATGCTTGTGTTCGGTGATGCGGGTCCAGGGCACCTCGCGGTCGCCGTAATTCATCACCGCGCAGCCCTGATAGTCGCCCTGATGGGTGAAACGCTCGAAATCCAGGGTGCGATAACCCAGCCGGCCCAGCTTGTAGTCGAAGAACCCGTCCAGCGGTCCCGACCAGAACACATGGTCGGCGGCCTGGGCCATCTGGGCGCGATAGGGGGTCTGCAACTCGACCGTGATGCGCGGATGGTCCAGGATCGCCGCCACCATGGCGGTATAGCCGGCCCGCGGCATGCCCTGGAAGCGGTGGAAGAAATAGTTGTCGTCATAGTTGAAGCGCAGCGGCAGCCGCTTGAGGATCGAGGCCGGCAGATCGCGCGGCGAACAGCCCCATTGCTTTTCGGTATAGCCCTTGAAGAACGCCTGATAGAGTTCGGGGCCGACGAAGCGCAGCGCCTGTTCCTCGAAGCTTTGCGGCTCGGCGATCGAGCGGTCGGCGCGGCTTTCGATGAAGGCGCGGGCCTCGTCCGGGCGCAGGGTCTTGCCGAAGAACTGGTTGATGGTGTGCAGGTTCACCGGCAGCGAATAGACCGCGCCCTGCGAGGTGGTCTTGACCCGGTTCCGGAACGGCACGAATTCGGCGAAGCGGTTGACATAATCCCAGACGCCCGCGTCGTCGGTGTGGAAGATGTGGGGGCCGTAAAGATGCAGCATGACGCCGGTTTCGGGGTCGCGTTCGGTATGGCAATTGCCGGCGATATGCGGGCGGCTGTCGATGATGCGGCAGTCATGGCCCGCCTCGGCAAGCTGGCGGCCGATCACCGCGCCCGACAATCCCGCGCCCACAAGCAGTATCTTCATCCGTTCACCCCAATGCCCCGTCCGCGTGGTGCGATGCCGGCCAGCTTGCCCCAGGCCGCGGCCCGCCGGTTCCACGCCTGGCCTCATGTCAGCAACCTTGCCGAAGGTCTATAGCACGGCTTGGCCTTGGCGCAAAAACCCAGGGCAGGTGGCGTAATTACGCTTATCGCCAAGGCTGCCGCAGGGGTTGCCGATACAACGGGCGGATGAGCGGTTTTCCGCGCTGCCACCCCCGCAACGGCCGGCGCGGGGGCGGAAAATCTTTGCATGACTGTCACGAAAGGTCCGTAATACAACCGCGTAGGGAATCGTCGTCCCGGCGCCAGCAATCGGTTGTCATCCGGCTTCAAATATCGCAAAAACCGACGAGTTTAGTTTACATAGTTGGCCTTTACGCCGCCCCGTCCATTTCATCCACCAGGGTCGCGCATTCTCATGTCCAAGCAATTTGCCTCCGTTCTCGTGGCGCCGGAAGACTATGCCAAGGTCAGCGCCCTGTCGCTGCCGGTGTCGCTGATCGTCGCGCAGGCGTCGTCCGATACCGTCGAGTTCAGCGACGGCCGGGGCCAGGCCCTGCCGCTGGACCAGGTGGCGCTGCGCGCCATCGGCCGGCTGCCGCTGTCCAGCGGCGGCAAGGCGCATCTGGCGCAACTGGCCAAGCTGTGGCAGTCCAAGCTGGACGCCGACGCCCCGGCAGAGATCCCGCTGGAAATGGTCGACACCGCCGACAGCCGCGCCAAGGTGCTGGAATGGCTGGTCGCGGAACTGACCAAGGCCCAGCAGCAAGGCGCGCAGCGTTCGACCCGCTTCATGCGCGAACTGGGCCTGTTGCGCCAGCAGCACGAGGAAATCCAGGCCAGCTTCCAGAATCTTGAGCAATTCGTCTATCGCCATGGCCCGCAGCATCGCAAGCTGGAGACGACGCTGTCGCCGGTCGCGGGGCAATTGCCGATCACCCTGCGCAACGGTTCGCGGCTGGTCGAGCGGCTGCCCGGTTCCAGCGTCGGGCTGAGCGACATCGCGATCCAGATCGCCAACGAGACGCCGCCGGCCGAAGGGGTGCTGAATGTCAGCCTGCAAAGCCCCGACACCAGCGAAACCCTGGCGATCTGGCAGGTGCCCGCCGCGCGGCTGACCCAGGGCTGGCTGCGCTTTTCGCTGGACCGGGCGCTGGGGCCGGACACGATCAGCCTGACGCTGAGCCTGAGCTATCAGGGAACCGAGACGATCCGGCTGGCAAGCGCGGTCCAGCACCCCGAGCCGCGGTTCCATCCCGACCTGGACGGCCAGCCGGTCGAAACCCTGCCGGCCTTGCAGATCTGGCGCTGGATCGCCGGCGCGCGGGCGCCGGTCCCGGCCAATGCCGTGATCCAGGTCGGCGGCAAGAACCGCCTGCGCCGGGTCGAGCGCGACAGCCTGGCCACCGCCATCAACCTGGAGACGCTGCACGACACCTTGCCCATGTTCCAGTCCGGCGACGCGCTGCTGGTGCATGTGCTGCCCGATCTTACCGCCTGCGGCGTCCTGGCCGGGCTGGCGCTGCCGGGGATGCGGCAGGTCTTCGCCTCGATCCTGACCCGCCATCCCGAGGCGCCGCCGGTGGAATACCAGCTTGCGCTGCTGCCCCAGGACCAGCGGCCGCATCTGCCGGGCCGCCTGCCGGCATTCGACCCGGCCCTGGCTTCGGGCTGGATCAGGTTGCAGCCCGAGGAAGAGGGGCAGGCGCATGTGCTGCCGCCCGGCCCGCTGGATGGCCCGCATGACATCTATCTGATGACGCGGCTGCCGCAGGGCCATTCCAGCAACCATTATGGCTGGTCCACCTTTTCGAACATCTGCTTGCAATTCTGACGGGGGCGCGAAGCATGCAGCAATCGCCCTTGCGCCCGCGGGACCTGAACCCGACCCCGGTCTCCGCCCCGCGCATCGCCGTCGTGGTGCCGATCTTTCGCCATTCGGTGCTGCTGGCCGAGGCCATCGAAAGCGTCCTGGCCCAGCGGGCCGGGTTTCCGATCCAGCTAATTCTGGTCAATGACGGCTGCCCGCATCAGGAAACCGACCTGGTGTGCCGCGAATATGCGCTAAGCTATCCCGAGCGCATCACCTATCTGCGCAAGCCCAATGGCGGGCTGAGCGACGCGCGCAACCACGGCATCCGCCATGCGCTGGCGGCCTGGCCCTCGGTCGATGCGATCTATATGCTGGATGCCGACAACCGGCTGCGCCCCGATGCCATGGCCAACGCCATGGCGGCGCTGGACGCGCATCCCGATGCGGGGTGGATCTATCCCAATATCGACATGTTCGGGCTGACCTGGGCGGGGGATTATGGCGGCGACTATTCGCTGCTGATCCACACGGTGATGAACATCTGCGAGGCCGGCAGCCTGATCCGGCGCCAGGTCTTCGACGCCGGGGTCTGTTTCGATACCTCGTTCAAATCCGGCTTCGAGGATTGGGATTTCTTCCTGACCGCCGCCGAGGCCGGGTTCCGGGGGCGCAATATCGACAATTTCGGCTTTCTCTATCGCAAGCGCGCCGAAAGCATGCTGGCCGATTCCGAACGCGACGCGGATGCGATCCGCAGCGAGATGCGCAAGAAGCACAAGCGCCTGTTCAGCCCGCGCGGGCTGCTGGAGCTGGAGCAGGAAGAGGCGCCGCGCTATGCCATCTTCCTGGCCGACCGGGGCGAGGTGCTGCTGACCGTCGATCCCGACGCGGCCGATGCGCGCCGCCTGCCCGCGGCCGAGTTCGAGCAGCTTTGGTGGCGCACCCAGACCGACAACAGCCAGCATCACATGCCGCCGATCCTGGTCATGACCCATTCGGCCGTGCTGGAGCAGTTGCGGGACGCGCGGCTGCTGCACGGGGTGCTTTGGACGATGGAACGCCGGCTGAGCCGGCATTGCTTTACCGCGCTTGAGATCGAGCCGCGCGAAGCCGAGCGCATCGGCTGGAGCGAGCATGAGGCGCAAGGGACCGCCGGCCTGAACGCCGCCATGCTGATGGTGCGGCCCGGCACGCTTGCAGCCATCGTGCGCGACAGTTCCATCGCCTGGGCCACGGGCATCGCGTCCAGCCCCTGCGCGATGCCGGCCACGCTGATGCGGCTGCAACTGCCCGAGGCGCTTTTTTCCGGGCGGGACGGGCTTTACACCTCGGCCGCGCATGATTTCGTGGCCATGACCGCGCGCTTCCATGCCTCGGCCCACCGCGCGGCGCTGAACCATAGCTGGGACTGGCGCAATGCCGACATTCCCTGGCGCGCACGCACGCAGGAAATCAGCCGCGTTCCCACCAAGGCGGATGCCGCCTATCCAAGGGTGGCCGGCGGCGGGCGCGATATCGGCTTTGTGCTGCCGCTGGTCGAGTTCGGCGGCGTGGAACGCGTGGCGCTGAACACGGCGCGGGCGATGAAATCCGCCGGCTGGCGGCCGCATCTGTTCGTGCTGGAGGCGCAAAGCTGCCAGTTCAGCGCGGAATGGCGCGAGACCTTCGAAAGCGTCACCTTTCTGGCGGATGCGAATTTCTCGACCTGGGGGCCGGCCAATTCCAACTATCTGGGCACCGATGTGCCCGACTGGTCGCGGTTCGGCGACCAGCGGCACGCCACCGCGATGCTGGCCTGGCTGGATGCGGTGGTCAATTTCCACGGCGGCGCCATTTCGGGCGTGATGGGACGGCTGAAGCGGTTCGGGGTCAAGACCGCGCTGTCGCTGCATCTAAGCGATCAAAGCCCGTTCCGGCGGCTGGTCGGCAATACCTATCTGGGCCTGGCCTTTGAACATGCCTATGACCTGGTGCTGCCCTGTTCGGAACAGCTCGGCGACTGGTGCCACGGCATGGGCATTCCGGCGGACAAGATCGTGCCGCTGCTGAATGCCCCAAGCTTCGATCTGCCGGAGGGCGCCCTGGCCCGGATCGAGGCCCGCCGCGCGCTGCGGTCGCCCCAGGACCCGCTGCGGGTGATCTATCTGGGGCGGCTGGACCACCAGAAGGGCGTCGAGCGGCTGATCTCGATCGTCGAGGCGGCGGGGGCCGCGCGCCTGCCCGTCGAATGGCGGCTGATCGGCAAGGCGGTGCTGGGCGACAACGCGCCCGAGATCCCGCCCCATATCGCCGGGCTGCTGGAGCCGCCGCTGACCACGCCCGAGGGGCTGGCGGATGCCTTTGAATGGGCGGATGTCTTTATCCTGCCTTCGTATTACGAAGGACTGCCGCTGACGATCCTGGAGGCGATGCGGTCGGGCGTCATCCCCATGGCCACCGATGCGGGCGCCGTGACCGAGGTCGTGCGGCAGGGAGAGAACGGCGTGGTGCTGTCGCAAGACGACACGGTGGCCGAGGCGCTGTCCGCCTTGACCCGCCTGGCCGGCGACCCGGACCTGGTCCAGCGCCTGTCGGCGCGGGCGCGCCAGGACATGCACGGGCGCGACTGGGACGGCGCGGTCGAACCGTTGATCGAGCGGCTGGAGATCATGCAGGCTGCGGATCGACGGAAAAAATAAAAAAGGAAAAACGATGAACGCCAAGTTGTATCCCGCCTTGTATGCTCCGAAGGATGGCTATGTGTTCGTGGTGACATATGGCCGCTCTGGCTCGACGCTGACGCAAAGCCTGCTGAACTCGATCCCCGGCTATTGCATTCGCGGGGAGAACGGGAATTTGCTTTACCAACTTGCGCGTGCAGTATCTGTAACGAAGACTTGGGACAATTACGTCTGGAGAAGAACGGATCGCGACAAGCCGGCAGAGGAGCAGCGCGTGTTCCTGAAAGGCATTCTGGGGACGCCGGGTGATCCGTGGTATGGGGCAGAGAATGTCGATCCCTTGCATTTTTCCAGATCGCTTGCGAATGTATTTGTGCGTGATGTTTTGGCTCCGCCGAAAGGGACCAGGGTATGCGGCTTTAAGGAAATACGTTTCCACGAGGACAAGGCATTCTTCCCTTCCTATCTGGATATCATAAAGAGTAGCTTTCCGAAGGCTCGGTTCATCTTTCAGACGCGCGACCCGGAAGATGTCTCTAAATCAAGTTGGTGGGGCAGCAGGAAAAAGTCCGATGTTTTGGAGATGATCAGGAACGCGGAAATGCTGTTCCAAAGTTTTTCCGAGCAGAATCCGGATTCCTGCATGACGGTCAACTATGAACGGTATGCCGAAGGAAGCGGCTATGTATCCGAGTTGTTCGACTTCTTGGGAGAGAGTGTTGACGAAGCTGCCGTGTCGAAAGTCCTTGACAGGAAGCTTAAGCACTAGAGAGCTAATGTGCAAACCCTTGAGGTGAATATCGTGATAGAATGCAGAATGGGCCAGCAGCATTCTTCAATAAATCGGCTCTAAATCCACGTCCACCTAGAGGAGATGCTCTGTGGAAACTCCGACCAGATTTGCCATACTTAGCGACGCTCGTTCCGGTACGTCGCTCTTAACAGCGACGCTAAACAGCCACCCGGATGTGATCTGTCATGGTGAAATTTTCCACCAAGCTCCTAAGGATTATCATATTAAGGTGCCACGTGAAGAAGTAGACCCCGAGGAAGTGCTTTCGCTGCGTGAGAACGACACGCAAAGATTTGTTGAGTTGGTTTATAATAGGCCGAGCACAAAAGCCGTCGGCTTCAAAATGTGGAGAAGTCAGAATCCACGCTATTGTGACGAGTTGCTTGAAGATGAAAGCGTCGCAAAAATTATCTATGAGCGGTCGAATGTGCTGGCGAAGTACTCGTCAAGTCAGCTTGCAAAGCAGACTGGGATATGGAATTTGAACTCGGGCGCAGAGCGGCCGGATATGCTTGATAAGAAGCTAACCTTCAATCCAGAACAGTTCCAAAATTATGTTAAACGACATAAGGGGATGTTCAATTTCTATAGGGCAAATTCGAAGGGAAGGACTCTGGATATTTCCTATTTGGATGTCGTAAATCGCGGTTTCTCTGAAGTCTTGGATTTCATCGGAGTTTCGCCTGTAGCGCTTAAGCCAAAGAAGGAAAAGCTTCACACCTCCACTATTCTTGATCGTTTTGAAGAGAGTGAACATGATATCATCATAAAGTCACTTGATGAGATCGGTCACTCTGAATGGCTTCATGAATAATATGAAGCTTGTAAGGCAGGAGGCATAATCCATGCCCTTCATCCAGCATAACGGCCAGCGCATCCTTTTCATCCATATCCCCAAGGCGGGGGGCACCTCGGTCGAGAGCTGGATGAAGGGCATCGCGCCTCTGCGGCTGTTTTCCATGGGCATTCCCCATGCCAGCCGCTGCACGCCCCAGCATTATCGCGCCCAGGACATCCAGGCGCTGCTGGGCGAGGGGTTTTTCGATTACGCCTTTACCATCGTGCGCAACCCCTATCACCGGCTGGAAAGCGAATATCGGATGCGCGCGCAACTGGCCAAGGACAGTTTCTGGAAAGGGCTGCCGGCCTTCTCGGCCTGGATCGAGGAAAACCTGGACCAGCAGCGGCGCGCCAAGTTCCATCTGGACAACCACCTGCGCCCGCAATGGGAGTTCCTGGGCAAGGATGTCGAGGTCTTCAAGCTGGAAGACGGGCTCTCTGCGCCATTGGCGGCCGTGGCCGGGCGGCTGGGCGTCGCGCCGCCCGCGCAAAACCCGCATGAGCTGCGCTCGGACCCGCTGGACATCGACTGGAGCCCCGCCGACCGCATCCGCGTCCGCGACCATTACGCCCGCGATTTCGAAACCTTCGGCTATCCGGCCTAGGCCCGGCCGGGGGGCCGCCTGCTTTGGGCCGCCGGCCGGGCCGCGCAGCCACCTTGGGGCGAGACTTCCGCGCCAAGGCCGATTACGGTGATGCGGGGCCGCCGCTTTGGCCCCCGCGTTATTCCAAGACCTGTCAGGAGGCACCATGTCAGATCAAGGCAAATCCACGGACAGCCGCGCCGTGCCGTCCACCACCGGCGCCGGCGCGCCCGCGCCAAGCGACCGCAATTCGCTGACCATCGGCACCGACGGCCCCATCCTGCTGCACGACGTGCATTTCCTGGAGCAGATGGCGCATTTCAACCGCGAAAAGGTCCCCGAGCGCCAGCCCCATGCCAAAGGCGCCGGCGCCTTCGGCATCTTCGAGACGACCGAGGACGTGTCGGCCTATACCCGCGCCGCGCTGTTCCAGAAGGGCGCCTCGACCGAGATGCTGGCGCGGTTCTCGACCGTGGCGGGCGAGATGGGCAGCCCCGACACCTGGCGCGACGTGCGCGGCTTTTCGCTGAAATTCTATACGACCCAGGGCAATTACGACCTGGTGGGCAACAACACGCCCATCTTCTTTGTCCGCGACCCGATGAAATTCCCGCATTTCATCCGCAGCCAGAAGCGGCTGGGCGATTCCGGCCTGCGCGACAACCACATGCAATGGGATTTCTGGACCAACAATCCCGAAAGCGCGCATCAGGTCACCTATCTGATGGGCCAGCGCGGGCTGCCGCGCACCTGGCGCAACATGAACGGCTATGGCTCGCATACCTATATGTGGGTCAATGCGGCGGGCGAGCGGTTCTGGGTCAAGTATCATTTCCACACCGAACAGGGCATGGCGTTCTTCAGCAATGCCGAGGCCGCGGAGATGGCCGGCGCCGATGCCGATTTCCACCGCCGCGACCTGTTCGACGCCATCGCGCGCGGCGATCACCCGGCCTGGATCCTGTCGGTGCAGGTCATGCCCTATGAGGATGCCCGGACCTATCGGATCAACCCGTTCGACCTGACCAAGACCTGGCCGCATGCCGATTATCCGCTGATCCGGGTCGGCCGGATGGTGCTGAACCGTAACCCCGAGAACTTCTTTGCCCAGATCGAGCAGGCGGCCTTTTCGCCGGGCAATACGGTTCCCGGCATCGGCCTGTCGCCGGACAAGATGCTGCTGGGCCGCGCCTTCGCCTATAACGACGCGCAGCGGAACCGCATCGGCACGAATTTCCACCAATTGCCGGTGAACCAGCCCAAGGTGGCGGTGAACAGCTATATGTTCGACGGGCAGATGGCCTATCACCACAGCGGCAGCGCGCCCACCTATGCCCCGAACAGCGCCGGCCGGCCCTGGGCCGACGACACCGGCCCGGTGCCCGACGGGTGGGAGGCCGACGGCGCCATGGTCCGCAGCGCCTATGCCCTGCGCGCTGACGATGACGACTTTACCCAGCCCGGCATCCTGGTGCGCGACGTCATGGACGAGGCGCAGCGCGCCGCCCTGGTCGACACGGTCGCAGGCAGCCTGCTGGGCGGGGTGCGCGAGCCGGTGCTGGGCCGGGCCTTTGACTATTGGAAAAGCATCGACGCCGAGACCGGCCGCCGGATCGAGGAAAAGGTGCGCTCGGGCACCGCCACCAAGCCGGCCGAGGGCATGGGCGAGGGCTGAGCGGACGCCCGCCCGCATGGCCCCCAGGGGCAGGCGGGCGGGCTGGTCCGTTTTCCGTGGCGCGGCGCGGATCAGCCGGTGGCCAGCGCCTGGGGCACCAGGGCGCCGCGATGGCGGATGACCTTGCGGCCAAGCTCGTGCCCGCTGCGGATTGCGGCGGGGATGTCCTGGCCTTGCAGGCGCGCGGCCAGGTAGCCGGCGTTGAAGCTGTCGCCGGCGGCGGTGGTATCGACCGGGATTTCGCGCGGCAGGTCCTTGACCAGGCCCGCGCCCTGGCACCCGCCATAGATCACCGGGTCGCCGCCGGCCTTGACCACGACCTGCCCGGCGCCGCAGGCCAGGTAGCGCGCCACCGTCGCCTGCGGATCGGCATCGCCGAAATGGTCGCGCTCGTCGTCGAAACTGGGCAGGAGCAGGTCCGAGACCGCTGCCGCCGCCTGGATCTGCTGGCGCATGGTGTCAAGGTCGGGCCATAGCCGGGGCCGCAGGTTGGGGTCGAAGACCACCTGGGTGCCGGCCTGGCGCGCGGCCTTCAGCGCCTGGATCAGCCGGGCGCGGCCGGCGGGCGGCAGGATCGCCAGGGTGATGCCGGACAGATAGGCGATGCCCGCGCCGTCAAGCGCCGCCTCCAGCGCGGCCGGGTCGTCGGCCAGCCCCCTGGCCGCCGAACTGTCGCGCCAATAGCTGAAGCTGCGCTCGCCATCCTTAAGCGAGATGGCGTAAAGCGCGATCTCGCGTTGCCCGTCGCGGGTGACATGGGCGGCGTCGATCCCCTCGGCCGTCAGGAAATCGACCATCTGCTGGGAAAATTCGCCCAAGCCCACGCGGCTGCAATAGGCGACGCGCCAATCGGCGGGCAGCAGGCGGCGCAGATACCAGGCGGTGTTCAGCGTGTCGCCGGCGATGCCCAGCCGCCACAGCCCGTCCTGTCCCGAGGGCGACAGTTCCACCATCGCCTCGCCGATGGAAAGGATGGATTTTCCGGTCACGATGCCAACTCCGTCGCCATGGCCGCGCGCAATCCGTCGCGGCGGATATGGGTGACGGCCTGCCGCACGGCGTCGGCAAAGCCGGCATTCCCAGCCAGATCCGCCGGCGCCAGCCCCGGCAGCGCCAGGACCGAGCGGGTCAGGACCGCGTCATCCTCGCCCGCCTGGCGGGCCAGGTCCAGCAGCACCGGGCCGCGCGGATCGTCGGGGGCCTGGTCCTGCGCCGCCAGCCAGGCCAGCCAGATCGCGGTGGCAAAGGCAAAGGGGCGGGCGTCGCCGCCCTGTCGCAGCAATTCGGCGGCGGGGGCGAACCAGCGCTGCGGCAGCTTTTCGCTGCCGTCCATGGCGATCTGCCGGGTCTGGTGGGCGATGGCCGGGTTGGCAAAGCGCGCCAGCAGCGCCGCGGCATAGGATTGCGGGTCAAGCCCGGCGCCCCGCGGCAGGGTCGCGCCCGCCGCCTGCATGTGGCGGCGGACCAGCGCCGCCAGCGCCGGATCGGCCATGGTGTCGCGGACATGGGGCATGCCCAGCATCTGCCCGGCATAGGCGATCAGCGAATGGCTGCCGTTCAGCATCCGCAGCTTCATCGCCTCATAGGGGCGGACATCCTGGACGAACAGCGCGCCGCCGGCCTGCCATGCCGGGCGGCCCTGGGGGAAATGATCCTCGATCACCCATTGGCTGAAGGGCTCGGTCTCGACCGCGGCCAGGTCGCTATGGCCGGTCAGCGCCTGGGCATCGGCCAGGGTGCGCGGGGTCGTGGCGGGGGTGATGCGGTCCACCATGGTGGCCGGAAAGGCCACGTGATCGGCGATCCAGCCGGCCAGGTCGGGGTCGCGGCGGCGGGCAAAGCCCAGCACGCCGGCGCGCAGCAGCGCGCCGTTGTCGGGCAGGTTGTCGCAGCTTAGCACGGTAAAAGCGGGGGTGCCGGCGTCGCGCCGCGCGGCCAGGGCGGCGGCGATGATGCCCAGCACGCCCTGCGGCGCCTGCGGCTGCGCCAGGTCGGCCGCGACCGCCGGATGGGCCGGATCCGCATCCATGGCGGCGCGGTCGATGCCGTAAGCCTTTTCCGAGACGGTCAGCGACAGGATGCGGATCGCCGGATCGCAGGCGGCGCGCAGGATCGCCGCCGCATCGCCGCCGATGGCCGGGCCATGCGCGCCGATCACCCGCGCCCGGTCGCTGTCCGAACGCTCCAGCACGGTGAACAGCCCGTCTTGCGCGTTCAGCGCATCCGGGATGTCGCGGCTGCGCAGGTTGGCGCCAAGGATGCGCCAGTCGCCGCCCTGGGCCGCCAGCGCGTCGTCGGTGTAAACCGCCTGATGCGCGCGGTGGAACGCGCCCAGGCCCAGGTGCAGGATGCCCACGCCATGCGCCGCGCGGTCATAGCGCGGGCGCGCGACGCCGGGCGGCAGGTCGGCAAGCCCGGTCAGGCGCGGCGTCATGGCCGCGCCCCGTGGGCCAGCGCCAGTTCGACCCCGCGCAGTTCCGCCAGGCCCTTGAGCCGGCCGATGGCGGGATAGCCCGGCTGGCCGCCGCGGCCGATATCGTCCAGGATGTCCTGGCCGTGGTCGGGGCGCATCGGGATCACGGCATCGGCGCGGCCGGCTTCGCGGCGGCGGGCTTCCTCGCGCAGGACGGCGGCGACCAGCGCCACCATGTCGGTCTGGCCGCCCAGATGTTCATCCTCGAAGAAGGAACCGCGGATCGCGTCGGTGTCGCGGCGCACGTTGCGCAGGTGCAGGAAATGCACCCGCTCGCCCAGCCGCTCCATCATGCCGGGCAGGTCGTTGTCCGGCCGCGCGCCAAGCGAGCCCGAGCAAAGCGTGATGCCGTTCGCCGGCAGGTCCACGGCGGCCATGCGTTCGGCGTAATCGGCCTCGGTCGACATGACGCGGGGCAGGCCCAGCAGGGCAAAGGGCGGGTCGTCGGGATGGCAGCAGAGCCGCACCCCGATCTCCTGCGCGACCGGGACCACCTGTTCCAGGAAGTCGTGGAAATGCCGGCGCAGCACCGCGTCGGTGACGGGGGCATAGCTTTCCAGCAGCGCCCGCACGTCGTCCAGGCTGAAATGCTCGGCCGCGCCGGGCAGGCCGAAGACCACGTTGCCGGCCAATTGCTCGCGCCGGGCGTCGTCCATCTGGGCAAAGCGGCGGGCGGCTTCTTCGCGGATGTCTTGGGGGAAATCCTCGGCCGCGCCGCGGCGTTGCAGGATATGGATGTCGAAGGCGGCGAAATCGGTAAAGTCGAAGCGCATGCAGCGCGCGCCATTGGGCCGCCGCCAGACCAGGTCGGTGCGCGTCCAGTCCAGGACCGGCATGAAGTTATAGCAGATCACCTCGATCCCGGCGTCCTTCAGATGCCGCATCGAGGTGATCCAGTTCGCGACATGGGCGCGCCACTCGCCGGTCTGGGTCTTGATCGCCTCGCTGACCGGCAGGCTTTCAACCACCTCCCATTTCAGGCCCGAGGGCGCGCCGTCGGTCATCAGCGCCAGATCGGCCTGCCGGCGGGCGATTTCCTCGGGCGTCCAGACGGCGCCGGTCGGGATGTGGTGCAGGGCCGAGACCACGCCCTGGACCCCCGCTTGCAGCATGTCGTCGATCGAGACCCGATCCTTGGGGCCGAACCAGCGCCAGGTATGTCGCATTTCACGTTTCCTTGTTTCTCAGGCGGCATTGCCGCGGTCGTCCGGCCACAGGCAGCCGGGACCGAAATCCTTGATGTCGTTGACGCCGCACAGCGCCATGGTGATGTCCATTTCGCGGCGCAGGATGGCCAGCGCCGTCGCGACGCCCTTTTGCCCCATGGCGCCCAGCCCATAGGTAAAGGCGCGGCCGATAAACACGCCGTTCGCGCCCAGGGCGATGGCCTTGAGCGCCTGTTGTCCCGACTGGACGCCGCCGTCGAGATAAAGCGGGAACTCTGGCCCGACCGCGCGCCGGATCGCCGGCAGGGCGCGGATGGTCGAGGGCGCGCCGTCGAGCTGTCGCCCGCCGTGGTTCGAGACCAGGATCGCGTCGCAGCCGGTGTCGCGGGCGCGGCGCGCGTCCTCGGGGTCGTTGATGCCTTTCAGGATCACCGGCCCGCCCCATTTGCGGATGATCTGTTCCACCCGCGCCCAGTCCAGCCGCTGGTCGAACTGGCGCGCCGTCCAGTCCATCAGGTCGCCCAGGCTGTCGACGCCGCGGGCATGGCCGACGATATTGCCGAAGCTGCGCCGGCGCGTGCCCAGCATCCCCAGCGCCCAGCGGGGATGCAGCGCAATGTCGATCAGGTTCGGCAGCGACAGCCGCGGCGGCGCGGTCATGCGGTTCTTGAGGTCCTTATGGCGCTGGCCCTGGATGGTCAGGTCCAGCGTCAGCACCAGCGCCGTCACCCCGGCGCGGCGGGCGCGGTCCAGGATATTGTCCAGGAACTCTTCGTCCCGCAGGGTGTAAAGCTGGAACCAGAACGGCGCGCCGGTCGCGGCGGCCACGTCTTCCAGCGAACACATGGACATGGTGGACAGGGTAAAGGGCACGCCGGCGGCATGCGCGGCGCGGGCGGCGTGGATTTCGCCGTCCGGGTGCTGCATGCCCAAAAGGCCCACCGGGGCCAGCGCCAGCGGCATCGAGACCGGCTGGCCCAGCATGGTGGTGGCAAGGCTGCGGGATTCGATGTTGCGGGCCACGCGCTGGCGCACCAGGATACGTTCGAAATCGGCGTGGTTGGCGCGATAGGTGCCGCCGGTCCAGGCGCCGACATCGACGTAATCGTAGAACATGCGCGGGACGCGCCGCCGGTGCAGGCGGCGCAGGTCCTCGATCTCGGTGATGACCGGCATGGGTTCAGGCCCCGAAATCCAGCTGCACCTTGACCGCCTGCGCCCGGTCGCCGGCCAGGTCGAAGGCGCGCTGCGCCTGGGCCGCCGGCAGGACCTGCGTGACCATGGGCGACAGGTCGATCTGGCCGGCGCCGATCATGGCCACGGCCTGCGCGAATTCGCGGTCGAAGCGGTGGGTGCCGACCAGGCGCAGTTCCTTGGCGACGATCAGGTTCAGGGGCAGGGGCAGGGTGCCGCCGACGCCGATCTGCACCATGGTGGCCTGCGGCCGCGCCAGGGTGATGGCCTGCGCGATGGCATGGGGATTGGCCGAACATTCCAGCACCAGGTCGATCTGGCCCTTGCCCTGGGCCAGGTCGGCCAGGGCGTCGGCATCTTCGGCCACGTTCACCGCCCGGTCGGCGCCCATGCGGCGGGCGATCCCAAGCGTGAAGTCCTGCACATCCGTCACCACGATCTGCGCCGCGCCGCGCAGCCGGGCGAGCGCGGTGCAGATCGCGCCGATGGGACCGGCGCCGGTGATCAGCACCCGCTGGCCGGACAGGTCGGGGGCCATGCCAAGCGCGTGCAGGCAGACGGCCAGCGGCTCGGCCCCCGCCGCGGCCTGGGCGTCGGCCCCGTCGGGCAGCGGCAGGCATTGGTCCAGCGGGTGATAGAGCCGGTTGCGGAAAAACCCGTCCTCATGCGGAAGCCGCATGGCCGAGCCGCTGAAGCGCATGTTCAGGCAATGCCGTTCCTGGCCCGCGCGGCAATAGTCGCAGTCGCCGCAGGGGCGCGAAGGCGACAGCGCCACCAGTTGCCCGGCCACGAGGCCCGAGCCCTCGGGCGCGCTTTCCACCACGCCCGCGGCCTCGTGGCCCAGCACGATGGGCTGGCGCACCCGGACCGGGCCGAAGCCGCCGTCGTGATAGTAATGCAGGTCCGAGCCGCAGATGCCGCCGCGCAGCACCCGGACCAGCGCCGCGCCGGGCTGGGGTTGCGGATCGGCCAGCGGCTCGATCCGCAGGTCATGGGCCGCATGCAGGCGGCAGGCGATATCATGGCTCATGTCAGTTCCCCATCAGCGTGTTCGGCAGCCAGGTGGCGAAGGGCGGGTAATAGGACACCAGCAGCAGCACCAGGATGTTCGAGATCAGGAAGGGGATGACCGCGCTGATCACCTTGGCCAGCGGCTCGCGCGCGATGTTGCAGGCGACGAACAGGCAGACGCCCACCGGCGGCGTGGTCAGGCCGATCATCAGGTTCAAGACCGCGAAGGTGGCGAAATGCAACGGCTCGATCCCGACGCTGGTCGCCAGGCCCAGCAGGGGCACGAACAGGATGATGAGCGCGGCGATGGTTTCCATGAACATGCCGATGCACAGCAGCAGCACGTTGATCAGCAGGATGACCAGAATCGGGTTATCGGTGATCGCCAGGACGCTGCTGACCAGCATCTGCGGGATGCGCTCGGACGCCAGGATCGAGCCGAAGACGTTGGCGAACCCCACCAGCGCCAGGATGCCGGCCGAGGAAACGGCGCTGTTGACGACGATGCGCGGCACCGCGCGGATCGGCAATTCGCGATAGACGAAGGCACCGACGACAAAGGCGTAAAGGCAGGCGACGATGGCGGTTTCGGTCGGCGTCGCGATGCCGGTCAGCAGCCCGCCGATGATCAGCCCGGTCATGGCCAGCGCCCAGAACGCGGCAAGGAAGGCTGCGATCAGTTCGCGAAAGCCCTGCCATTCCTGGCGCGGATAGTTGCGGCGCACGGCCAGGATATAGCAGGTGATCGCCATGCCGAAGCCCATCAGCACGCCCGGCACCGCACCGGCCAGGAACAGCTTGCCGACCGAGATGCCCGACAGGGCGCCGACGATGATCATCGGCACGCTGGGCGGCAGCATCGGCCCCACCGTGGCCGAGGCGGCGGTGATGGCGGCGGCGAAATCGCCGGGATAGCCGGATTTCTTCATGCCGGGGATCATGACGCCGCCGGTCGCCGCGACATCGGCGACGGCCGTGCCCGAGACGCCGCCGAACATCATCGAATCGGCGACGTTGGCCATGGCCAGGCCGCCGCGCATCCAGCCCACCATGGCATTGGCCAGGCGGATGATGCGTTCGGTGATGCCGCCGAAATTCATCAGGTTGCCGGCCAGGATGAAGCCGGGGATGCACAGCAGGACAAAGACGTCCATGCCGGCATACATGCGCTGCGGGATGATGACGACCGGCAGGCCCGCCGACAGGATATAGGCCAGCGAGGCAAGCCCCAGGCAGACCGCGACCGGCACGCCAAGCGCCAGGGTCGCGACAAAGGTGGTGAGCAGCAGGAAAAGGTCCAAGGGCTTATTCCTCTTCGGCTAGGTGGGGGCGGCCGTCATCGGTGCCGGCGATCATGCCGATCACGCGCAGCAGCGCGAACAGGAACAGCAGCACCGACAGCACCAGCACCGAGGCGTGGATGATGTCCATCGGCCAGCGCAGGCTGGGGGATTGCTGAAAGGCGCCGATGCGGGTGAATTTCCAGGCCGGCCAGATCATCACCAGGCCCAGCCCCGCCGTGCAGAGCGCCGCGACCAGGCGCATCCACCAGGCGGCGCGCGGGGGCATGATTTCCTGCACCAAGTCCACGTTCACCAGCTCGCCCGTCATCAGCGACAGGCCGATGCCGAATGCGGTCAGGTAAAGCAGCAGATAGCGCGACAATTCCTCGGTCCAGACCGGCGAGGGCAGGCCGAAGGTGCGGGTGACGATTTGCAGCGTGACCACGGCGATCAGCACGAAGAAGGCAAGGCCCACCACGAACCGGCTGACCGCCGCGACGCCGCCTTGCAAATATGCCAGGTTTTTCATGGTTCCAAACTCTTGGGGACGAAGCGGCCGGCGCGGTTGTGCGCCGGCCGGCGTCGTCCCGTTCCGGTCAGTGGTTGAACAGGTCCTCGACGATGGGGCGGATGCTTTCGTCGACGCTTTTGATCACCGCATCGCGCGAGCCGTCGGCAAAGGCTTTCTGGTCCACCTCGACAAAGGTCATGCCCTTGGCTTCCAGGTCGGCGCGGATGGCGTCCTCGTCTTGCAGGAACTGCTGGCGTTCGAATTCCTGGGCGATGCGGGCCGCTTCTTGCACATGGGCCTGATCCTCGGCCGACAGGTTTTGCCAGACCTGCTCGGCGATGGTCAGGTAGATCCAGGAGCGCACATGCTCGGTCTGGTTCACATGGCTTTGCACCTCGTTCAGCGAGGCGGTCTGGATCAGCGCCAGCGGGTTTTCCTGTCCGTCGATGGTGCCGTTCTGGAGCGAGGTGAAGACCTCGGAGAACGCCATCGGCGTCGGCTGGGCACCAAGCGCGGTCCAGGCATCGACGAACAGCGGCACGTTCGGGACGCGCAGCCGCATCCGCTGCAACTCGGCCGGGGTGGTGATGGCGCGGTTGGCGGTCAGGTTGCGCGGGCCGCGGGCGAAATAGCCGATGGGCCGGACCTGGGCGCGTTCGATGACCTGCGCCTCGATCTCTTTGCCGATCTCGCCGCCGGCGACCTGATCCATGTGTTCAAGCGACTGGTAGGCATAGGGAATGGCCAGCAGCGCCGCCATCGGCGCCCAGTTCTGCAAGCTTTCGCCGGTGATGGTCATCTCGACCGTGCCAAGTTGCATGCCGTTGATCAGGTCCATCTCGCGGCCCAGCGAGTCGTTGGGGAAGACCTCGACGGCGATACGGCCTTCGGTCAGGCGGTCCAGTTCCTCGGCGAATTTCAGCGACGCCTTGTGCCAGGAGTTCTGTTCGTTGGCGAGATGGCCCAGCTTCAGCGTCAGTTCGGCCGCCGAGGCGCCCATGGCGGAAGCGGCGGTCATGCAGGCTACGGCCAGCGCCGCGAAGCGGCGGCGGTTCAGGGTGATCATCGTTCTCCTCCGGGTGATGCGGTCTAGGGTATGAAAAGTTCCGGTCGGCTGTCCGAGATTCCGGGCAGGTCGTTGAGCAGTTCGCGCAGGTGCCGGCGCATGGCGGCTTCGGCCAGGGCCGGGTCGTGCTGGCGCAGGCCCTCGACGATCTCGGAATGCTGGCCGATCAGCTTCTTGATGTCGAAGGCGCGCGCGGTGATGTAGCGCAGGCGGTTCATCTGGGATTTCAGCCCCTCCAGCACGTCCCATGCCGCCTCTTGCCCGGCGGCCACGGCCAGCATGCGATGGAAGCGGTCGTCAAGGCGCACGAAGGTTTCGGCATCGCCCGCCGCGACGGCCTGGGCCTGTTGCGCGATTTCCTGGTCGAGACGGGCCAGCAGCCGGTCGTCGGCCAGATCGGCCACCATGCGGATCAGGTCGCTTTCCACCGCCTCGCGGATCAGCCGCGCCGACAGCACCGCCGCAAGCGAGATGCGGCGGATATAGGTGCCGCGCTGGGGCCGCACCTCGGCCAGGCCGTCGGCGGTCAGGCGAATGAACGCCTCGCGCACCGGCTGGCGGCTGACGCCGATGCGGTTGGCGATCTCGGTCTCGCTGAGACGGGCGCCGGGGGGCAGTTCGCCGCGCAGGATCGCGTCGCGCAGCCATTCATGGACCTGCGGCGCGGTCGAAAGCGTGAAGTCGATATTCGGCTGCATGGTCATGATTCTTCCCCCAGGACGGTTCTATACCATACTTGCATACTAGTAAATATCCCGCGCGCCGGGCCTTGGCGGCCGCCGCAGATGTGGGCCGGGGCGGAAAAGCCGTTGCAGCCTGCGCCCGCATCGGAAAGACATGCAAAGCACCATCGCGCTTACAACAGGGAGTTCGCCATGAAACTGAAACGGTTGCTGATCGGGGGCGCTGCCGCCATCGCCCTGGCCGGGGCGGCAGGGGCCGAACCCGTCAAGGTCGGCATGATCACCACGCTGTCGGGCGGCGGGGCCGGGCTGGGCGTCGATACGCGCGACGGTTTCCTGTTGGCGCTGAAGAACGCGGGCGAGGCGGGCCAACAGGTCGAGCTGGTGATCGAGGACGACCAGCAGAAACCGGACGTGGCGGTGCAGATCGCCGACAAGATGATCCAGTCGGACCAGGTGGACGTGCTGACCGGCATCGTCTGGTCGAACCTGGCCATGGCGGTGGTGCCGGCGGCGGTGGCGCAGGACAAGTTCTACCTGTCCACCAATGCCGCGCCCTCGCAACTGGCGGGGGCGGGCTGCCATCCGAAATATTTCTCGGTCTCTTACCAGAACGACAACCTGCACGAGGCGGCCGGCGCCCATGCCACCGATGCCGGCATCGGCAAGGTCTTCATCATGGCGCCGAACTATCCCGCCGGGCAGGATTCGCTGGCGGGCTTCAAGCGCTATTACAAGGGCGAGGTGGTCAGCGAGGTCTATACCCAGGTCGGCCAGACCGATTACGCCGGCGAGATCGCCCAGATCCGCGCCAGCGACGCGGATGCGGTGTTCTTCTTCCTGCCCGGCGGCATGGGCATCGCCTTCATGAAGCAATATGCCGAATCCGGCGTCGGCAAGCCGCTGATCGGCCCGGCCTTCAGCTTTAGTCAGGACATCCTGCCCGCGGTGGGCGATGCCGCGCTGGGGGTCAAGAACACCGCGCAATGGTCCAAGGACCTGGAGAACCAGCCGAACGCGGCATTCGTCGAAACCTTCCAGGCCGAATATGGCCGGCTGCCGTCGCTTTACGCGGCGCAGGCCTATGACACGGCGAACCTGCTGCTGTCGGCGATGGCCAAGGCCGATCTGGACGATGCCGACGCCTTTCGCGCCGCCTTGGCCCAGGCGGATTTCCCCAGCGTACGCGGCAAGTTCCGCTTTGGCCCGAACCAGCACCCGATCCAGGACTATTACGTGCGCGAGGTGGTCAGGGAAGGCGACGTGCTGACCAACAAGATCATCGGCCCGGCCATGGCCGACCATGGCGACGCCTATGCCGAGCAGTGCAAGATGTAAGCCCTGCCGGGCCGGGTCGATGAGGCCCGGCCCCAGGGCGATCGGGGGGATAACGCGGTGATGCTTCTGGCCGAGCAGGCGCTGAACGGCCTGCAATACGGGATGATGCTGTTTCTGATGGCGGCCGGGCTGACGCTGGTCTTCGGCGTCATGGGGCTGATCAACTTGGCGCATGGTTCGCTTTACATGGCCGGGGCATTCGCCTGTGCGGCGGTGGCGGCGGCCACCGGCTCGTTCTGGCTGGGGCTGGCGGCCAGCCTGGTCGCCGCCGCCGCGGCCGGCGCGCTGGTCGAGATCGCGGTGATCCGGCGGCTTTACGCCCGCGACCACCTGGACCAGGTGCTGGCGACATTCGCGCTGATCCTGGTGTTTTCCGAGGGCACGCGCTGGCTTTTCGGCTCCTTCCCGCTTTACCTGACGCTGCCGCCTTCGCTTTCCGGCGCGGTCATGCTGCCGGGCGGGCTGCATTACCCGCTGTTCCGGCTGGTCATCATCGGCTTTGGCGCGGCGGTGGCGCTGGGGCTGTGGTGGCTGATCGCCCGCACCCGGCTGGGCATCCGCATCCGCGCCGGCGAGGCGGACCGCGAGATGATCGGCGCGCTGGGGGTGGATATCGCCCGGCTTTACACCATCGTCTTTGCGCTTGGCGCGGCGTTGGCGGGCTTCGCCGGGGCGCTGGTCGGCACCATCCAGTCGGTGCAGGTCGGCATGGGCGAGCCGGTGCTGATCCTGGCCTTCGTGGTGGTGGTGATCGGCGGCATCGGCTCGATCAAGGGTGCCTTCGTCGGCGCGCTGCTGGTCGGCATGACCGACACGCTGGGCAAGGCGCTGCTGCCGGGGCTGCTGTCGCGGATGTGGGACGCCGCCAGCGCCAATACCGTGGGGGCCTCGCTGGCATCGGTGCTGATCTATGTGCTGATGGCGGTGGTGCTGATCCTGCGGCCGCAGGGGCTGTTCGGGGCGGGGGCCGGGCGATGACGTTGAACCGCGACACTGTCGTCAACCTGGCGATCCTGGCCCTGCTGGTCGCCACCGCCATCGGCGCGCATGTGCTGGGCAACGGCTTTACCGTCACGCTGGCGACCAAGGCCGCGATCTTTGGCCTGGCCGGGGTGGGGCTGAACCTGGCGCTTGGCTATGGCGGGCTGATTTCCTTTGGCCATGCCGCCTTTTTCGGCATCGGCGGCTATGTCACCGGGATCCTGGCCAGCCATGCCGCCGCGGGCACGCCGGTCGCCACCCTGCCCTTTACCGTCATGGGCAGCAACGAAATGCTGGGCATCTGGCCCATGGCCATGCTGGCGGCGGGGCTGGCGGCGCTGGTCATCGGCGCGCTGTCCTTGCGCACCTGGGGCGTCTATTTCATCATGGTGACGCTGGCCTTTGCGCAGATGCTCTATTACTTCGCCATCAGTTGGCCGCGCTATGGCGGCGAGGACGGGCTGAGCTTTTATGTCCGCAACAGCTTTCCCGGCCTGAACACCTTTGCCCCGATCCAGTATTTCGCCATCTGCACCACATTGCTGGCGGTGGCGCTGGTCTTTACCGCCGTGGTCACGCAGTCGCGTTTCGGCCTGGCCTTGCAGGCGGCGCGGCAGAACAGCCAGCGCACCGTCGCCTTGGGCATCCGGCCCTATGCGATCCGGCTGACGGCATTCGTGCTGTCGGGGATGATCGTCGGGCTGGCGGGATCGCTTTACGCCGATCTCAACCGCTTCGTCAGCCCGGCCATGCTGTCCTGGCACATGTCGGGCGAGATCATGGTCTTCGTCATCCTGGGCGGCGTCGGGCGGCTTTGCGGCCCGGTCGCGGGTGCGGCGCTTTTCATCCTGCTGGAGCATGTGCTGGGCGGCGTCAGCGATTACTGGCAGGCGCTGCTGGGCCTGTTGCTGCTGGCGATCGTGCTGTTCGCGCCGGGCGGGCTGATCGGCATACTTACGCAAAGGCGCCGCCATGCCTGAACCCAAGCGGCACGACCCCATCCTGGAGATCCGCGGCCTGCGCAAGTCCTTTGGCGCGCTGGCGGCGACCGACGATGTCAGCCTGGACCTGCGGCCGGGCGAGATCCATGCCCTGATCGGCCCGAACGGCGCCGGCAAGTCCACGCTGATCAAGCAGATCGTGGGCGAGATCCGGCCCGACGCCGGCAGCATCCGCTTTGAGGGGCAGGTGATCGACGGGCTGGACGCGGCGGCGCGGGCGCGGCTGGGGCTGGCGCGCAGCTTCCAGGTGTCCTCGGTCATCGCGGATTTCACCGCGCTGCAAAACGTCATGCTGGCGGTGGCCGGGGCCAGCGGCGCGGTGTTCCGCTTTCACCGGCCGGCGCTGGCCGACCGCAAGCTGACCGAACCGGCGCTGTTCCATATCGAGCAGGCGGGCCTGGCCGGGCGGCACCTGGTCCCCGCCGCGGCGCTGTCGCATGGCGAGCGCCGCAAGCTGGAAATCGCCATGGCGCTGGCCCTGCGCCCGCGCGCCTTTCTGCTGGACGAGCCGATGGCCGGCATGGGGCTGGAGGGCGGGCGGCAATTGACCGCCATCCTGTCGGACCTGCGCGCCGAAGCGCCGATCCTGCTGGTCGAACATGACATGGATGCGGTCTTTGCGCTGGCCGACCGCGTCTCGGTCCTGGTCTATGGCCGCGTCATCGCCACCGGCAGCGTCGCCGAGATCCGCGCCAATCCCGAGGTGCGGCGCTCTTATCTGGGAGAGGAGGCATGACCCGGCTGCTGGAACTGCGCGACGTGACCGCATCCTATGGCCCGGTGCAGGCGCTGTTCGGCATCACCCTGGACCTGGACCAGGGCGAGGTGGTGGCGCTGATGGGCCGCAACGGCATGGGCAAGACCACGACGATCCGCTGCATCAGCCGGCTGATGCCGCATTCGGGCGGCAGCCTGCGCCTGGCCGGCCGCGACATCGCTGGCCTGACCGCGCCCAAGGTGGCGCGGCTGGGCGTCGGGCTGGTCCCCGAGGGGCGGCGCTGCTTCGCGCCCCTGACCGTGGCCGAGAACCTGACCGTCGCCGCCCGCCCCGGCCCCTGGGACATGGCCCGCGTCTGCGCGCTGTTTCCGCGGCTGCGGGAACGCATGGGCCAGGTGGCGCGCACCCTGTCGGGGGGCGAACAGCAGATGCTGGCCATCGGCCGGGCGCTGATGACCAATCCGCGCCTGCTGGTGCTGGACGAGGCGACCGAGGGGCTGGCCCCGGTCGTCCGGCACGAGATCTGGGGCGCCGTGCGGCGGCTGAAAGCCGAGGGGCTGTCGATCCTGCTGGTGGACAAGTCGCTGCGCGAAATCGCCCTGGTCGCCGACCGCGCGGTGATCGTGGAACGCGGCGCGACGGTCTGGCAGGGCGGCATCGCCGATCTGACCGCCGATCTGGCCGACCGCTATCTGGGGGTGTGAATGACGCTTTATCGGGGCATGAACCGGCAGGAACTGGACGCAGCCTATAGCAATACCGCCAGGCTTGCGGATTTTCCGGGCCTGATGCGGGATTTCCGCGCCCGCAGCCAGGCTTTCCATGCCGCGCAAAATGGCCGGCGCGACCTGCGCTATGGTCCCGGCGCGCGCCAGACCTATGACTGGTTTTCCTGCGGCCGGGCGGATGCGCCGGTCTTGGTCTTCATCCATGGCGGCTATTGGCAAAGCTGCGCCAAGGAGGATTTCGCCTTTTGCGCCCAGGGTCCGTTGGCGCATGGCCATGACGTGGTCCTGGCCGAATACACGCTGGCGCCGCAGGCGTCGATGACGCAGATCGTGGCCGAGATCGGCCAGCTTCTGGACCATCTGGCGGCGACAGGGGTCGGGCGGCTTTGCCTGGCCGGGCATTCCGCCGGCGGGCATCTGGCGGCCATGCATCGCGGCCATTCCGCTGTCGGCTCGGTGCTGGCGATCAGCGGGCTGTTCGAGCTGGAGCCGATCGCCCTGGGCCAGCTTAACGACAAGCTGCGCCTGACCGCGGCCGAGATCGCCGCTTGCAGCCCGCAGCGCCATATCGGCGCGGGCGCGCCGATGCTGGTCGCCGTGGGGGCCGAGGAATTGCCGGAACTGATCCGGCAGTCCGGCGATTATGCGACGGCCTGCCGGCTGGCGGGGCAGCGGGCGGCGCTGCTGCATGTGCCCGGCTGCGACCATTTCCGGGTGCTGGACGACCTTGCGGACCCGAACGGGGCGCAATGGGCGGCGCTGGCCCGGCTGGCCGGGTAGGGGCGCCGCCTGTCGCGGGCGTCAGGATGCCTCGGGCCGGGGTTCGGGCGGCGATTCGGGCCGGGCCGGGCGCAGGTCGGGGCGGGAAAGCCGCGCGTCCAGCGCCTGGGTGAAACCGTCGAAATCCCGCGCAAAGGCGGCCAGCCGCGCCTCGGGCCAGTCGCCGACGATCTCGCGGATCAATTCGTGCTTCAGCCGCTCGACCTCGGCCAGGACGCGCTCGCCGGTTTCGCTGCGCCTTAGCACCGCGCGCCGCCCGTCCTGTTGCGAAATGGCGCGGACCAGGAAGCCGCGCTGCACCAGTTCCGCCACCAGCCGGCTGGCGCGCGAAGGGTCGATGCGCAATTGCCGCGCGATGTCCCCGACCGAGACCCCGTCCGTTTCCCCGTCCGTGCCAGCGGCCGCCGGCACCAGGCCCAGCACGTCCAGATCCGAGACATCCAGCATCGGCGCCACATTTCTAAGCGCCAGCCGGCCCATCACCCGCCGCCCGATCATCATGCGCAGCCGCCCCAGGGACGAGGAAATGCGCTGGATGCCAGCCGTCCTGCCGGTCGCTTGCATCGGTCCTTCCTTCCCGTTATATGTGCCTTTAGCATATATATGCCAAACGCATATGTTGCGCAATGCGAACCCGCCCGCCGGCCTGCGGGCCAGACAGGTTTCCGGTCCATGATCCAGCCCATGTCCTGCGGCCCCGCGGCCCCCAGCCATCGCCGCCGCAAGGTGATCTTCGCCTTTCTGATGCTATCCATGTTCATGGCCACGCTGGACAGCCAGATCGTCTCGACCGCGCTGCCCACCATCACCGGCGAGTTCGGCGCCATCGAGCGTTTCGGCTGGGTCGGTTCGGCCTATCTGCTGGCGCAGGCGGCGATCATGCCGGTCTATGGCAAGCTGGGCGACCTTTTGGGGCGCAAATACGTGATGATCTTTGCGGTGGCGCTGTTCACGCTGGGCTCGGCCGTTTGCGGGCTGGCCTGGTCGATGGACAGCCTGATCGCGGCGCGGGCCTTTCAGGGCCTGGGCGGGGGCGGCATCATGGTGTCGATCTTTTCCATCAATGCCGACCTGTTCGAGCCGCGCGAGCGGGCGCGCTATCAAAGCTTTTCCAGCCTGGTGCTGATGGCCTCGGCCTCGGTCGGGCCGGCGCTTGGCGGCAGCATGAGCCAATATCTGGGCTGGCGCTCGATCTTTCTGATCAACCTGCCCATCGGGGTGCTGGCGCTGACCGCGCTGGCGCTGCTTTTGCCGCATTACCGCCCCGACCGGCGGCCCAGGGTCGATTATCCCGGCGCGCTGACGCTGGCGGTGGCGATCGCGGGGGTGGTGCTTTGGGCCGACAGCCGTTCGCTTTTCGGATCGCTGACGGCGTGGCCGGCGCTGGCGTTGCCGGTGATTTCCGCGCTGGCGCTGGTCCTGTGGCTGCGCATCGAGCGGCGCGCGCCCGAGCCGATCATCCCGCTGCGCCTGTTTGCCGACCGCAACTTTGGCCTGCTGCTGGTCGTGGGGGCGGCCAGCGGCGGCATCGCCATCGGCATGGTCAATTACCATGCGCTGTTCTTGCAGATGACCACCGGCCTGTCGCCGGCCGCGGCGGGGCTGTTCTTCATCGCCGTGACCGGGGGGCTTGCCATCGGCTCGCTGACGGCGGGGCGGCTGATCTCGACCACCGGGCGCTACAAGCCCTGGGTGGTGCTGGGCCTGTTCCTGGCGATGGGCTGCCTGTTCAGCCTGTCGGTGCTGCCGCTGCATGCGCCGTTCTGGGCGGTGGCGGGCCTGCTGATGGGGCAGGGCGTGGCCATCGGGCTGGGCCAGCAGGGGCCGGTGATCGGGGCGCAGGTTTCCGCCCCCCGCGCGGATGTCGGCGCGGCGACCGGGGCGGTCACGCTGTCGCGGATGGCGGGCGCGTCGCTGGCGATTTCGGTCTATGGCGCGATCCTGTCGGACCGGCTGCTGCGCATCACGGTCGAGGGTGCGGGACCCCTGGCCGAGATGACGCCCGAGCGGCTGGCGGCCCTGGCGCCGCCGCTGCGCGAGGCGGTGTCGCTGGCGTTCCGCGATGCCTTTGGCTGGGTCTATCTGTCGGCGGTGGGGTTGGCTGCGGCCGGGTTCGTGGCGGCGGTGCTGCTGCGCCCGGTGCTGCTGGCGCCGAACCGCCCGGCCAAGCCGCCGCCGGACGGCCGCCCCACTGATGCGGGCACCGCCGCCGCCCGCTAGCCCGCCGGTCAGCGGTTGCTGTCGATCCAGCGCGACAGCAATCCCCGGTCGCGGAAACATTCCTCGGGCACGGCGCGGCGCTTGATGCGCGCGATGCGTTCGGCAAAGGCGACCTGTTTCGAGGTCGGCAGCCCCGTGGCCGGCCGCATCCGCGCCTGCGCCTCGATCCAGGCGCTGAGGGTGCGGCGGTCCTGCTGCACCTCCCACGGTAGAAGCGTCTGGTTTCTCAGCGCCAGCGAGCGGGCATAGGCCATCTGCCGCGGCGTGGCCGGCAGGGCAAAGGTGGTGGTGTCCATCGCGGATCTCCCTTGCGGATCGTGATCCCGATATAGAACATATGGGGAACAAAATCAATCCGGGGCGGGCGATCCCGGCCGCTTACAGGGTCAGGCGGCGGGTCAGGATCTTTTCGATTTCCAGGATGGTCATGGTCGCCACGCCCACCAGCACGATCACCAGCCCGTCGGCAAAGGCCAGGGGCGCGCTGTCGAACAGGTCCTGCATGAAGGGCGCATAGGTGAACAGCATCTGCGCCGCGACCACCACCGCGACCGCCGCCAGCACCGCCGGAGTGCCCATGGCGCCGACCAGGCTGAAGGATGTGCGGTGCAGGTAGCGCACGTTGAACAGGTAGAAGATCTCCATCACCACCAGGGTGTTCACGACCATGGTGCGGGCGCCGTCGATCCCGTAGCCGCGATGCTGGGCATAGGCGAAGATGCCGAACACCCCCAGCATGAACAGCACCGAGACGAAGCCGATGCGCCAGACCAGGAAGCGCGATAGGATCGGCGCGTCGCGCGGCCGCGGCGGGCGGTTCATCACGTCGGGCTCGGGCGGCTCGAAGGCCAGCACCAGGCCAAGCGTCACGGTCAGGATCATGTTGATCCACAGGATCTGCACCGGCGTCATCGGCAGGGTCAGGCCCAGGATGATGGCCAGGATCACGCAAAGCACCTCGCCGCCATTGCTGGGCAGGGTCCAGCCGATCACCTTGCGGATATTGTCGTAGACGGTGCGGCCTTCATGCACCGCGGCGACGATCGAGGCGAAATTGTCGTCAAGCAGCACCATCTGCGCCGCCTCCTTGGCGGCCTCGGTGCCCTTGCGGCCCATGGCGACGCCGACATCGGCCTGCTTGACGGCGGGCGCGTCGTTCACCCCGTCGCCGGTCATGGCGACGATATGGCCATTCGCCTGCAAGGCATCGACGATGCGCAGCTTGTGTTCGGGCGTGGCGCGGGCGAAGACGCTGACCCGCTCTACCTCGCGGCGCAGGGTGGCGTCGGGCATGCCGTCCAGCGCCGCGCCTTCCAGGACCTGCGGGTCGTCGGCGATGGCAAGCTGGCGGGCGATGGCGGCGGCCGTGCCCTTGTGGTCGCCGGTGATCATCTTGATGGCGATCCCGGCCGAGCGGCACTCGGCCACCGCCGCCACCGCCTCGTCCCGCGGCGGGTCCATCAGCCCGGCCAGGCCCAGAAAGGTCAGCCCGCTTTCGACCATGGCGAAATCCAACCGCGTGTCGCCGGAAGCGGCGGCACGGGTGGCGAAACCCAGCACCCGTTCGCCGTTCCTGGCGCAGGCGTCGATGCGGGTCTGCCAATAGCCGGGGTCGAGCGGCTGCACGGTCCCGCCCGCCGCCTGGTCGGCGCACATGGCCAGCAGCCGTTCCGGCGCGCCCTTGACGAAGATGCGCCAGCCGCCGCCGGGATCGTCATGCAAAGTCGCCATGAAGCGGTGCTGGGCGTCAAAGGGGATCTCGTCCAGGCGGCGCCAGGCGGCGCGCTGGGTCTGCGGGTCCAGGCCGGCCCTGGCGGCGGCGGCGAGCAGCGCGCCCTCCATCGGGTCGCCCAGCACGGTCCACTGCCCCTGGCGCTCGGCCAGCCGGGCATCGTTGCAAAGCAGCGCGGCGCGGATCAGCGTGTCGCGGGCGGGATCGGCGGCGGCGGCGGTCCCGTCGGGGGCGGCAAGCCCGCCGCCCTGCGGCGCATAGCCGGTGCCCGACACCGCGGTCAGGCCGGCGGCAGTCACCAGATGGCGCACGGTCATTTCGTTGCGGGTCAGGGTGCCGGTCTTGTCCGAGCAGATGACCGAGGTCGCGCCCAGCGTCTCGACCGCGGGCAGGCGGCGCACCACGGCGTTGCGCGCCGCCATGCGGCGCACGCCGATGGCAAGGGTGATGGTGATGACGGCGGGCAGCCCCTCGGGGACGACGCCGACCGCCAGGGCCACCACCACCATCAGCGCGTCCAGCGGGTCATAGCCCCGCAGCAGGGTGGCAAAGGCGAAAAGCAGCGCGCCGGTGGCGATGGCGAACCAGGTAAAGCGGGTGCCGAAGCCGTTGATCTGGCGCAAAAGCGGCGTGGTCAGGGTCTGGACCGCGCCGATCATGCCGGAGATGCGGCCGATCTGGGTCCGCGGCCCCGTCGCCACCGCCACGCCCAGGCCCTGGCCGGTGGTGATCAGCGTGCCGGAATGCAGGATCGGCGCGCGGTCGCCCAGAACGGCATCGGGCGCGACCGGGATTTCGGTCTTTTCCGCCGGCACCGATTCGCCGGTCAGGATCGCCTCGTCGGCGGAAAGGCCGCGGGCGCGCAGCAGGCGCAGGTCGGCGGGAACCTTGTCGCCCGCCTCGACCGCGACGATGTCGCCGAGCACGATCCGGCGGGTGTCGATCACGTGCCGCTGCCCCTGGCGCAGGACCACGGCCTGGGGGGCGATCATGTCGCGGATGGCGTCCAGCGCGCGTTCGGCCTTGCCTTCCTGGACGAAGCCGACGACGGCGTTGATCAGCACCACCGCGAGGATGACCGCGCCGTCGACGACATGCCCCAGCGCGATGGAGGCCAGTGCCGCGGAAAGCAGGAAATAGATCAGCGCATTGTTGAACTGCGCCAGAAAGCGCAGCGCCGGATGGGTGCGGGGCGCGGGCGGCAATTCGTTGGGGCCGAAGCGGTCCAGCCGCCGCGCCGCCTCGTCCTGGGTCAGCCCGTCGGGGCCGGTCGCCAGGGCGGCGCAGGTCGCCTGGGCGGTCCGGGCATGCCACGGCACCGGGTCCGGCGCGGGTTCGGCTGGGGTCATCGCGTTCCTCCTGTGGCGGGCGGCTTGCCGGGGGCGCGCGCGCCCGGCGGCGGGCTGCGGCGCGGAAATCCGGCCATGGCGCGGGGCCATCCTGCGGATATCGATGCCGCAGGGTATTGATTCAAGTCAAGAACTGCGCATGCGACCCCGCGCCGCCGGCCGGGGGCGGCTTTGGCGTGGGCAAGGATGTTGTGAAACCCCCGCGCTTGGGCTTAACAAGGGAATTGCGAGCAGGGAGGAATGCCGGAATGGCGCCCGGCGCAGCCCGAAAGGCTGCGGCGCGCGCGGTTGCAAGGTCGGGAGGGGGGCAGCGATCCATGCGCGATACCTGCAAAGCAGCGGCTTGGCCCGGACGCGCCGGGCCGGGATGGCGGCCGTGACCGCCGCCGGCCGGGCGCTGCGCCACGAGCAGCGCGAGATGGTGACGCTGGTCACGGCGCGGGTGCGCGACGCCATCCTGCGCAAGCCGCTTTTCGTCGATGCCCAGACCGACCTTTTGTCCCTGTGCGGCCAGTTGGCGGCGCGCGGCATCACCGATGCGCTGGTGCAGGACGGCGCGCGGCTGGGCATCTTTACCACCACCAACCTGGTGCAGGCGATCCTGCGCGACCAGCCGCCGGCGGCGCTGAAGGTGCGCGACTTTACCAGCTTCACCCCCCTGGCCGTGGGCGTCGGGGACGATCTTTACGATGCGATGATGCTGATGCTGCGCCACCGCATCCACCGCGTCCTGGTGCGCGATGGGGACCAGGTGGTCGGCATCCTCAGCCAGCTTGACCTGATGGGGTTCCTGGCCAACCAGTCGCATCTGGTCGCGGCCGAGATCGCGCGCGCCACCAGCCCGGCCGAACTGGCCCGCCCCGCCGCCCAGGTCGAGGCGCTGATCCGCATCCTGCACCAGGACGGGGTGCGCATCGAGGTCATCGCCGGGCTGGTCGGCGGGCTGAACCGGCAGATCTTTCGCCGGCTGTGGCAGATGCTGGCGCCGCAGCCGCTGCGCGAGAACTGCTGCCTGATCGTCATGGGCAGCGAGGGGCGGTCCGAACAGATCATCCGCACCGATCAGGACAACGCCCTGATCCTGCGCGACGGCTTTGCCTTTGACGGGCTGGGGCGCGTCACCCAGGCGTTCACCCAGGCGCTGATTTCGTTCGGCTATCCGCCCTGCGCGGGCGGCATCATGCTGAGCCGGCCGCAATGGTGCCAGGACGTGCGGGGCTTTGGCGACAGCCTGCGCGACTGGATCCATGGCGGCGATGCCGAGGGGCCGATGAACCTGGCGATCTTTCTGGACGCCGTGCCGGTGTCCGGCGACGCCACCTTGCTGGCCGCGGTGCAGAACCGGCTGCGGCGCATGCTGACCGGCAGCGACAGTTTCCACGCCCGCTTCGCCGCCGCGATCCGGCAGTTCGACAGCGGCGCCGAGGGCGGCTGGTGGCGCCGCCTGCCGGGGATGCGCGGCCCCGAGGCGGCCGAGATCGACCTGAAAAAGCTGGGCATCTTTCCGCTGGTGCATGGCGCCCGCGCGCTGGCGCTGGAACATGGCGTCGCCGCCACCGGCACCCGCGCCCGCTTGCAGGCGCTGGCCGGGGCGGGGCGCATCGAGGCGGGGCTGGCGCGCGACCTGGCGGATGCGCTGCATTGCATGATGGGGCTGAAGCTGGAGGCCAACCTGGCGCAGATCAGCCGCGGCCAGGCCCCCGACAACACCATCCGCCCCGCCGATCTGGGCCGGCTGGACCGCCAGGCCCTGCGCGATTCGCTGAACATCGTGCGCGATTTCAAGCAATGGCTGGGCCGGCATTACCGGCTGGACCTGCTATGAGGCGGCGCGACGGTCCCCCGGCGCAGGTGCTGCTGGCGCTGTGCGGCGCGGGTTTTCTGCTGTTCAACTTTCCCATGCTGCTGGTCTGGGACCAGCCGCTGACGGTGCTGGGCCTGCCGCTGCTGCCGGTGGCGCTGTTCGCGATCTGGGCCGGGCTGGTCGCGGCGCTGGCCTGGGTCAGCGCCCGCCGCGGCGGCCGCGGCGCCAAGGATGCCCCGGACGACAACAAGGTGGACCGATGATCCAGCCCGGCCTGGTCCTTGGCGTATCCTTTGGCTATCTGCTGCTTTTGGTGGCGGTGGCGGCGCATGGCGACCGCCGCGCCGGCCAGGGCCGGTCGCTGATCGACAACAGCTTTGTCTATGCGCTGTCCTGGGGGGTCTATTGTTCGGCCTGGACCTATTTCGGCAGCGTGGGGCGCGCCGCCTCGGGCGGGGTGTGGTTCCTGCCCATCTATCTGGGGCCGATGCTGGCCATGCTGCTGGCCTGGCTGGTGCTGCGCAAGATGGTGCGGATCGCGCGCAGCTACCGCATCACCTCGATCGCGGATTTCATCGCCAGCCGCTATGGCAAAAGCCCGTTGCTGGCGGCGCTGGTCACGCTGATCACCGTGGTCGGCATCCTGCCCTATATCGCCTTGCAGCTAAAGGCGGTCTCGGCCGGATACGAGGCGCTGACCGGCGGGCCGGGCCAGGACGGCGCGGCATGGTGGCGCGACGGCACGCTTTACATGGCGCTGTCGCTGGCGGGTTTCGCGGTGGTCTTCGGCACCCGCCACCTGGACCTGTCCGAGCGCCACGAGGGCATGGTCGCCGCCATCGCCTTTGAATCCGCGGTCAAGCTGGCGGCGTTTCTGGCGGTCGGGGTCTTTGTCACCTACGGGCTTTTCGGCGGCATGGGCGACATCTGGGCGCGCGCCCAGGCCCAGCCCCAGATCGCCGACCTGCTGAGCCTGGACGGGCAGGGCTTTCAGGGCTTCCATGGCGCGCAATGGTTCACGCTGACGCTTTTGTCGATGCTGTCGGTGCTGATGCTGCCGCGGCAGTTCCAGATGATGGTGGTCGAATGCGTGAACGAACGCCATATCCTGCGCGCGTCGTGGCTGTTCCCGGCCTATCTGCTGCTGATCAACATCTTCGTGCTGCCCATCGCCATCGGCGGGATGCTGATCTTCGGCGATGGCGGCGCGGGGGCGGAAAGCTATGTGCTGACGCTGCCTTTGTCGCAGGGCGCGGTCTGGCTGGCGCTGCTGGCCTATATCGGCGGGCTGTCGGCGGCGACGGGGATGATCATCGTGGAAACCGTCGCCGTCTCGACCATGGTGTGCAACGACCTGGTGATGCCGGCGCTGCTGGGCAGCGGCCGCTTTGCCCGCAAGGGCGGCGACCTGACGCGGCTGTTGCTGAACATCCGCCGGGCCGCCATCCTGCTGGTGCTGCTGCTGGGCTATCTGTATTTCCACGTCGCCGGCGAGGCTTATGCGCTGGTCTCGATCGGGCTGATCAGCTTTGCCGCGGTGGCGCAATTCGCCCCGGCGCTTCTGGGCGGCATGTATTGGCGCGGCGCGACGCGGGCGGGCGCGCTTGGCGGGCTGCTGGGCGGGTCGCTGGTCTGGGCCTATACGCTGATGCTGCCATCGCTGGCGCGGTCGGGCTGGATCGGCGCCGGCTTTCTGGACGGCCCCATGGGCCTGGGCTTCCTGGCGCCGCAGCGGCTGTTCGGCATGGCCGGTTTCGACGAGTTGACCCATTCGCTGTTCTGGAGCCTTTTGGTCAATGTCGCGCTTTACGTCGGCCTGTCGCTGCGCGGCCGGGCCTCGGCGCGCGAGGCCAGCCAGGCGCTGCTGTTCGTCGAGGTGTTCGAGCGGGGGCAGGCGCAGCCCGTCTTCTGGCGCGGCCGGGCGCGGCCCGAGGACCTGCGCCGGCTGGCCGGCCGCTTTCTGGGCGCGGCGCGGGCCGAGGCGCTGTTTCGCGACCACGCGCGCGAGACCGGCACCGCGCTGGACAACCTGACCGCCGATGCCCGGCTGGTGGACCGGGTCGAGCGCCAGATCGCCGGCGCCATCGGCACCGCATCGGCCCGCGTCATGGTCGAATCGGTGGCGCAGGAAGAACCGCTGAGCCTGGGCGACGTGCTGGAGATCATCGACGAGGCGTCGCAGGTGCGCATCTATGCCCGCGAGCTTGAAGAGGCGACGGTCGAGCTGCGCGCCGCCAATGAAAAGCTGAAGAGCCTGGACCAGCTCAAGGACGATTTCATGTCCTCGGTCACGCATGAACTGCGCACGCCTCTGACCTCGATCCGGGCGCTGACCGAACTGATGCTGGACACGCCCGACATCCAGCCGCACGAGCGCAAGGAGTTCCTGGCCATCATCCTGTCGGAAAGCGAAAGGCTGAGCCGGCTGGTCAACCAGGTGCTGGACCTGGCCAAGATCGAATCCGGCATGGCCGAATGGCACAATACCGACGTGGACCTGAAGGCGCTGATCGTCGCCGCGCTGCGCGCGACCGCGGAACTGTTCCGCGAGCGCGGGGCCGAGGTGGTGCTGGACCTGCCCGATCAGGTGCCGCTGTTGCTGGCCGATCCCGACCGGCTGACGCAGGTGCTGGTCAACCTGTTGTCCAACGCCGCGAAATTCGTCCCCGAGGGGCGCGGCCGGGTCCAGGTCGCGCTGCGCGAGCAGGGCAGCGAGCTGGTGGTCACGGTCTGCGACAACGGCCCCGGCGTCGCGCCCCAGGACCAGGCGGGCGTATTCGACAAGTTCCGCCAGGGCGGCGAGGCCGGCAACCGCCCGCAGGGCACCGGGCTGGGGCTGCCGATCAGCCGGCAGATCATCGCCAATCTGGGCGGCAGGATATGGCTGGACAGCCAGCCGGGCCGGGGGGCCTGTTTCGGCTTCGCCCTGCCCAAGGGGGGAGCCGATGGCCGATAGGGTGCTGATCGCGGATGACGAGCCGAACATCGTCGTGTCGCTGTCCTTCATGCTGAAGCGCGAGGGCTACGAGGTGCTGGTCGCCCCCGACGGCACCCAGGCGCTGGCCGCGATCCGGGCCGAGCGGCCGCGGCTGGTGCTGCTGGACGCGGCCATGCCGGGGCTGAGCGGCTTTGAGGTCTGCGAGGCGGTGCGCGCCGATCCCGGCCTGTCGGGCATCCGCATCCTGATGCTGACCGCCAAGGGCCGCGACACCGACATCGCCCGCGGCATGGGCGCGGGGGCGGATGCCTATGTGACCAAGCCGTTTTCGACCCGCGACCTGATCGCCCGCATCCGCGAGATGCTGGCATGAAGCCCGCGCCGCGCCGCCTGGCGCTGGTGGCCGCGCCGGGGCTGGCGCTGGCGCTTTGGGCGCTTGCCGGTGGGGCGCTGTTTCATGCCTCGCTGCCTTTGGGGCTGCGCGGGGGGCTGGCCGCCGCCCTGGCCCCGGCGCTGCAATCCAGCGGCGCGATCCTGCTGGGCTGGTGGCTGGCCGGCGCGGTGCTGGCGGGCTGGCTGGCGGCGCGGCTGCATGCCCGCCATGTCGCGGCCCCGGCGCGGCTGGCCGATGCGGCGCGGCTTTTGGCAGGCAATGCCGATGCGCCGCGGCTCCAGGCAAGCGGCGCCCTGGCCGGGCTGGCCGATGCGCTGAACCGGCTGGCCGACCAGCGCCAGACCTTGCAGACCGACATGGCCCGGCTGGTGGCCGAGGCCCAGGACAAGGTGGCGCAGGAACGCGACCAGCTTGGCGCGCTGATGGCCGAACTGCGCCAAAGCGTCGTGGTCTGCAACCTGGACGGCCGCATCCTGCTTTACAACGACCATGCGCGCGGGCTGTTTCACCGTGCCTTGGGCGGCCAGCCCGCCGGCGGGGCCGAGGCGATCGGGCTGGGCCGCTCGATCCATGCGATGATCGACCGGGCGCTGATCGAACATGCGCGCGAGACGGTGGACCGCCATATCGCCCGCGGCGAGGCCGCCGTTTCGGCGCAATTCGTCACCGCGACGCCCACCGGCAGCCTTTTGCATGTCGTGCTGGCCCCGGTGCGGGCGCAGGGCGGCGCGATCAGCGGCTATGTGCTGCTGCTTGACGACATCACCCAGGATTATGCCGCCCAATCGCTGCGCGACCGCCGGCTGACCCAGTTGACCGAGGCCAGCCGCGCCTCGCTTGCCAATATGGGCGCGGCGCTGGACATGCTGGATTATCCCGACCTGGACCCGGCCGAGCGCGACGGCTTCCACGCCATCGTCCGCGACGAGGTCGCTGCCATGGGCCGGCGGCTGGCGGCGCTGACCGAGGACGCCTCGCAAGAGATCCTGACGCGCTGGCCCTTGCAAGAGATGCTGGGCGAGGACCTGCTGGCGGCGGCGGCGCAGCATGTGCTGGCCCGGACCGGGCGGGTCGCCGGGGTGGAAAGCGCCGATGCCGGGCTGTGGCTGCGGCTGGACAGCTTCTCGCTGATCCAGGCGCTTGGCGCGCTGGCGGGGCAACTGGCCGGGCCGCAGGGCATGCCGCCGCTGACCCTGCGGCTGGCGCCGGCCGCGACGCCGGGCTGGGCGCATCTGGACCTGGTCTGGCCGCTGGACCCCGCCGGGACCAGGGCCGCCGCACCGCCCGAGGCAAGCGACATCGCCGAACGCCATGGCGGCGCGCTGTGGCTGGAACGGGACCGGGCGGCGGGGCTGGCCTTTTTCCGCTTCCTGCTGCCCACGGCCGAGGCGGGACCCCAGGCCGAGGCTTTGGAGCCGCGCCCCGAATATTACGATTTCGACCTGTTCGCGGCCAGCGAATCCAGCCATTCGCTGGACGACCAGCCGCTTGACCGGCTGACCTATACCGTCTTCGACACCGAGACGACCGGGCTGAACCCGGCGCAGGGCGACGAGATCATCCAGGTCGGCGCGCTGCGCATCCTGAGCGGCAAGATCCTGCGCGGTGAGCGTTTCGACCAGTTGGTCGATCCGGGGCGCGAGATCCCCGAGGCGTCGATCCCCTATCACGGCATCCGCCCCGAGATGGTGCAGGGCCAGCCCCGCATCGGCCAGGTGCTGCCGGCATTTCACGCCTATGCCGCCGATACGGTGCTGGTCGGCCATAACGTCGCCTTCGACATGCGCTTTTTGCAGATGAAAGAGGCCGCGACCGGGCTGCGCTTTGACCAGCCGGTGCTGGACACGCTGCTGCTGGCCAGCATTGCCCAGCCGCATGAGCCCTCGCATTCGCTGGAGGCCCTCGCGGCGCGGCTGGGGGTCGGGATCGCGCAGCGCCACAATGCGCTTGGCGACGCGCTGGTGACGGCGGAACTGTTCCTGCGGCTTTTGCCGCTGCTTCGCGACCGCGGCATCGTCACGCTGGGCCAGGCGCGGGCGGCGGCCGCGCAATCCTATTACGCCCGGCTGCGCTATTGACGCGCCGGGCGCGACTGCAACCGGCGCGCAAAGCCCATCGGGTCGAAGGGCGGCGGCCGGGCGGCGAACAGCGCCCGGTCCAGCGTCGCCAGCGCCTGCGCGTCGATGCTGCGGCCGGCCGCGCGCTCATGCGCGGCATAATCCTGCGCGGCGCGGCGCAGCGCCCATAGATCGCCGGCCGCGGCGGCCTGGCGCAGGGCGTGGCGGTGCGGGTTGGGCAGGCCCCGGTGCAGCCGGCGCAGGACCTGGCGGCGGGTGGCCAGCCGGGTCCCCGGCAGCCCCGCGGCCAGACCGGCAAGCAGGGCGATCCCGCCGATGGCCGCGGCCAGCGCCGCCATGCCGGCGGGCGGGCGCGCCGCCCCGTCCAGGCCGCTGCCGGCCGGCCCGACCTGCACCGGCAATGTCACCGCGCCGCGCATCTCGCGGATCAGGGTGTTGAACCAGACGAACTGGATCGGCGTCAGCGCCCCGCCGCCGCTGCCGGACCCGCTGCCCTGGGATCGCAGGCTCCATTCCCAGATCGCCACGGCGACCGGCCCTTCGGCGGTCAGCCGGGTCTCGCGGATCTCGGGCGCGGCAAGGCTGACCAGCCCGTCGCCGCGGATGTCGGGCCGGGGCGGCAGCAGGTGGTCCATGCTGCCCTCGGCCGTCAGGGTCAGGCGGCGGGTAAAGGTCTGGCCGGGGCGCAGGCTGGCCGGGTCGGCGGAATATTCGTCCTTGACCGTGACATGGCGCGCCGCCAGCGGCCGGCCCGAACCCGGATAGGCCAGCACCGACAGGACGACCGGGCTGGCGGTCACGTCGCCTTGCAGCCGGGCAGTGCCCTGGGCCTTGGTCAGGCTATGGACGACCGGGCCGATGGTCAGGGTGCCGGCGGCGCGGGGAAAGACCGCGATGCGGCGTTCGAAGACCCGGCGCAGCCGGCCTTCGACCCGTTCATCCGCCCAGCGGTCGCGCGCGACCTGGATCCAGTCATAGGCGGTGGAATCGGGGAATTGCATGTTTTCCAGGGTGATCGCGCCCTTGTATTCGCCGCGGATCGTCACCGGGATCATCTCGCCCACCACCGGCCGCATCGGCGGCACGATCAGGCGCAGGCTGTCCTGCGCCGCAAGCGGCAGCGCCGACAGCAGAAAAAGCAGCAGGGCGCGGATCACCATGGCTCGCCCTCGCGCGGGCGGACCAGGCCCTGGGCGGCGCGGCGGTCGTATTCCGCGGCCAGGCGCAGCTTGAGAAACGCGCCCGGATCGTCGGGAATGCTGTCAAGCCAGGCGTCGCTGGCGACGATGCCGCCCGCGTCCAGCCGGCGCTGGTTTTCGGGATCCTGGACGGCGCCGGGCGAGCTTTGCGGGCTTTGCTGGCCCGGCCCCTGGCCGCCATGCCCCTGGATCCGGCCCGGCGCGATGCTTTCACCGCGCGCGGGCGGATACATGGCGGCGACCAGATCGCGGCTCTGCCGCGCCTCGGCATCGGCGGGATTGGCGTAAAGCACGGCATCGAAATAGGCCACGGACAGCGGATAGTCCCCGACCGCCGCCAGGCTGAGCCCGCGGTTATAGGTCTGCCCCCGCCCCGAGGCGGCCAGCGCCGCATCCGCCTGGGCATAGCGGCCGGCGCGATAGAGCGCGACGCCCCGCTCGGCCGGGTCCGAGAGCAGCGGCGCCGCAAGGCCCGGCAGGCCGGCGATCAGCAAAAGCCGCCCCAGCGCCTGCGGCCCGGCCAGCGCCAGGCAGGCCAGCCCGGCGGCAAGCGGCAGCGCCCGTCTCATGCCTGTCTCCGAAAGCGCGGCAAAAGCAGGGCCAGCGCCAGCAGCGCCGACCAGGGCCCCAGGTCGCGATAGCGCAGCGCCCGAAGCGCCGGGTCGCGCGCCAGCCCCGAGGCGGCCAGCGCCTGCGCCAGGGCCGCCGGCTGGTCGGCGGGCACGACCGGGCCGCTGGCGATCCCGGCCAGATCCTGGACCCGGCCGGGCGGGTTCCCCCGCACCGTCAGGGCCGAGATGCCGATCCCGGCCGCCGCCAGCCGCCCGGCCTCGGCCCGCGCCGCGCCGTCGATGCCGCCGCCATCCGAGATCAGCACCAGATCGGCGCGGGCCGTGCCGCGCAGCATCTGCCCGGCCAGGGCCAGCGCCGCGGCGGGACGAGAGCCCTGGTCGGGCATGGTTTCGGCGTCCAGGACCGCGATCTGCGTCTGAAGCGTCGCCGGGTCGCCGGTGGGGGCGGCGACGGCATAGGCTTCGCCGGCGAACAGGATCAGCCCGACGGGACGGCCGGCCAGCCGCGCCAGCAGCCCGGCGGCCGCGGCCTGCGCATCCGCCAGCGCCGGGCCTTGCGCGACCGAGGGCGACATGTCGATGGCGATCACCACCGCGTCGGCCTGGGCCAGGACCGGGCTGTCGGGCCGCGGGACGGCCGGGCCGGCCAGCCCCAGCGCCAGCGCCGCCGCGGCGGCCAGCGGCAGCATCCGCGGCCAGCCCGCGCCGGTGCCAAGCTGCCCCAGCGCCGCCAGGCCCGCCAGCATATGGGGCGGCATCACCGCCTGCCAGCCGCCGGCATCGGGGCCGCGCCGCCGGATCGCCAGCGCGATCCCGGCCAGAACCGGCAGCGCCAGAAGCCACCAGGGACGCAAAAGGATCATCCGCGCCTCCAGCCGATCAGAACCAGCGCCAGCAGCCCCAACGCCCCCGGCCAGGCCCAGAGCGATTGCCAATAGCGCATCGGCGGGCGCTCGGCCGGGTTGGGTTCCAGCCGGTCCAGCGCCGCGGCCATGGCGCGCAGGTCCTCGGTCCGGCGCACGCGAAAGGTGGCGCCGCCGCTGGTCTGCGCCAGTTCGCGCAGGGTGCGGATGTCGACGGCGTCGCGCGCGCCGGGGCGGGTTTCCAGGTCGTCGGGGCCAAGCGCCACGCTGTGGATGCGGATGCCGTGCCGGGCCGCCAGCCGCGCCGCGTCCCGCGCGCGGACCTTGCCCGAGGTATCGACCCCGTCCGACATGAGCACGATCACCCGGCTGGGCGCATCGCTGGCGGCCAGCCGCTTCATCGCCAGCCCCAGCCCGTCCGAGATGGCCGTGGCGCGGCCCGAGATGCCCACCTGCGCCTCGTCGATGGCGCGGGCGACCGAGGCCACGTCAAAGGTCAGCGGCTGCGCGAAATAGGCCCGGTCGCCAAAGATCACCAGCCCGATCCGGTCGCCCTGCCGCGCCGCGACAAAGCTTGCGGCGGTGCGCTTGACCGCCTGGAGCCGCGAGACGGGCTGGCCGTCAAGCTGGAAGTCCTGCTTGAGCATGCTGCCCGACAGGTCGATGGCCAGCACGATGTCGCGCCCCGAAGCCGGCAGCATGCCGCTGGAGCGGTCGACCTGCGGCCCGGCCAGCGCCAGCACCAGCGCCGCCCAGGCCAGCGCCGGCAGCAGCAGCCCGCCCCTGCGGCCCCGCTGCGGCGCCATGGCGGCAAAGACATGCGGCGGCACGCGCAGCCCGCCTTGCGCCGCCGCCGGCGGCAACAGCCGCATCAGCAGCGGCAAGGGCAAAAGCAGCAGCGCCAGGGGAAAGGCCAGGCTCATCTGCGCCGCCTGGCAAGGCGCTCGACCTCGTCCTGGGGCGGCATGGGGGCGGCGCCATAGGCGGGGGCGCGCAGGGCGGCGGGCAGGCGGCCCAGGATGCGGGCGATGGCCAGCAGCCGCTCGGCCCCCGGCAGGCCGCGGGTGGCGCGGATCCGGGCGCGGCGCGAGGGGCGGCGCGACAGCAGCGGCGACAGCGCCAGCGCGAGCGCCAGCCCGGCCAGCAGGCCAAGCCCCGCCAGCGCCAGCATCCCGCGCCAGTCCAGCGCCATCAGGCCGGGCGGCAGGCGGCTGGGGGCCAGGGCGGCGATCAGTTCATCCGGTGTCATCGGGCAGAACCGTGGCGACGCGCAGGCCCAGGCCGCGCAGGCGGGCCATCAGCGGCAGCGGATCATGGGCGCAAAGCCGGCCATGGCGCGCCGCCCGCCCGTCATGGACCGCCAGCCCCGCGGCGGGCGGCGCGGTTTCGGCCGGGTCCAGGATCAGGTGCAGGCTGACCCTGCGCCCGCGGGCCAGCCGCGCCAGGGCCGCATCCGCGCCCTCCAGCCCCTCGGGGCCGGTGGCCAGATGCACCTGGGCGCCGGGCGGGGCCAGCCGCCGGGCCTGCGCCAGCACCGGGGCCAAGCCTTGCGCCGGCCCCGAAGCCTGTCCCGAAGACCGCCCCGCCGCCTGCGCCGCCCGCGCCAGCGCCGCGTCATGGACGCGGGCCAGCGCCGCCGCCACCGCCTGCATTTGCGCCGCGCCCGTGCCGGCGGCCAGCAGCGCCGGCGGGCCGTCCCCGACCGCGACCAGCGCCACCGAGCCGCCGCGCGCCACGCCCTGCCAGCCGATCCGCGCCAGCGCGCGCGCGCCCCGGACCGAGCGCAGCGCCGTGCCGGTCCCCCACAGCATGGCAGGGCGGAAATCGGCAATCAGCAGCGTGCTGTCGTCGCGGTCGTCGTGAAAGCTGCGGACATGCAACTGGCCGGTCCGCGCCGTCGCCGAGGGATCAAGGCGGCGCAGGTCGTCCCCTTGGGCAAAGGCGCGGATTTCGCGCAGGTCCATGCCCTGTCCCGGCGCGCGCGATGCCAGCGCGCCGGGCCGGCGGCTGGCCGGGGTTTCGCGCCCGGCGCGCGCCGGCGGGCGCAGCGCCACCAGTTCCGCCGCGGTCAGGCGCAGGCCGGGATGGTCCAGCGCCGCCGCTACCACGGCCGGACCTGGCGCAGGATGTCGGCGATCAGGCTGCGGCCGCTGCGCCCCTCGCTGACCGCCTGCCAGTTGGGGACCAGGCGATGGGCCAGGGCGTCCTGGGCCAGGTCCTCGACATCCTCGGGCAGGGCATGGTCGCGGCCGTGCAGCCAGGCCCGCGCCCGCGCCGCCGCCGCCAGCGCCAGCGTGCCGCGCGGCGAGACCGGATGTTCGACCCATTCCGCCGCCATCCCGCCCGCCCGCGTCGCCATCACCAGCCGGATGATGAAATCCTTGAGCGCCGGGGCCAGATACACGCCCGCGACGGCGCGGCGGGCGGCGTGGATTTCCGCCTCGGCGATGGCGGTGCCGGGCGGGGCGGGGGGCGCGGCGGTCTCGGCCTCGACCAGGTCCAGGATGGCGCGTTCGTCCTCGGCCCCCGGCATGTCCAGGGCAAGATGCAGCAGGAAGCGGTCCATCTGCGCTTCGGGCAGCGGAAAGGTGCCCTCGTGCTCGATGGGGTTCTGCGTGGCCACGACCATGAAGGGATCGGGCAGCGGCCGGGTGGTGCCGCCGGTCGTCACCTGATGCTCGGCCATCGCCTCCAGCAGCGCCGATTGCACCTTGGGCGGCGCGCGGTTGATCTCGTCCACCAGCACCAGCGCGTGGAACAGCGGCCCCGGCACGAAGTCGAAGCCGCCGTTGCCGGGACGGAAGATCTGCGTTCCCGTCAGGTCCGAGGGAAGCAGGTCCGGCGTGCATTGGATGCGGGCATGGCGTCCGGGCAGATGCGCCGCCAGCCGCTTGACGGCGCGGGTCTTGGCGATGCCGGGCGGACCTTCCAGCAGCACATGGCCGTTGGCAAGAAGCGCGATCACCAGCCGCTCGGCCAGCCGTGCGTGGCCGACAAGTCCCGCCGCCACATCCGCGACCAGCCGCGGCACCGGATCGCCGGCCATCCTGTCCTGACTTGTCATCCGATTTCCTCCGCGACCAAGTTCACGCTGCCGGCGGCTGCGAATCCAAGGAAAATCCCGGCGCGTAAGACCTTGGTCCGATGGTTTTGCGGCGCAGCGCCCGTCAAACTCGTGCGGCTGCCCTTGCCCGGCGCGCATCGGCTGGTGCAACCTGAAGGCTGGGCGGGAGCGGCCGGCCGGCTGGCCCGGACAAGGGAGGCTTTGGCGCATGAAGCACCGCGTCGTCGTCATCGGGGCAGGGTTTGCCGGTTTGCAGGTGGTGCTGGGGCTGAAGGGCGCCGGCTGCGAGATCACGCTGATCGACCGGCGCAACCACCACCTGTTCCAGCCGCTGCTTTACCAAGTGGCGACGACGCTGCTGGCGACATCGGACATCGCCTGGCCGATCCGCGCGCTGCTGCGCGAGCGCCGCGACGTGACCACGCTTCTGGGCACGGTCGAGGGCATCGATCGCGACACCCGCCAGGTGGTCCTGCGCGGCGGCGGGCGCATTCCCTATGACACGCTTGTCGTTTCGACCGGCGCGCGCCACGCCTATTTCGGCAAGGACGCCTGGGAAGCCGATGCGCCGGGTCTGAAGACGCTGGAGGATGCGACGACGATTCGCCGGCGCCTGCTTTTGGCCTTTGAGCGCGCCGAACTGACCGAAGACCCGGCCGAGCGCCAGGCGCTGCTGACCTTTGCCGTCATCGGGGCCGGGCCGACCGGGGTCGAGCTGGTCGGCATCATCGCCGAACTGGCGCATCGCATCCTGCCGGCCGAGTTTCGCCGCGCCGATACCCGCAAGGCGCGTATCCTGCTGGTCGAGGCCGGGCCGCGCATCCTGCCTGCCTTTAGCGCCGAGCTGTCGGCCTATGCCTCGGCGGCGCTGGCCAGGCGCGGGGTCGAGGTCAGGACCGGCGCGCCGATGACCGAATGCTCGGCGCAGGGCATCGTGGTCGGGGGTGAGCTGATCCCGGCCCGCACGGTGATCTGGGCTGCCGGGGTGCAGGCGTCGCGGGCCCAGGAATGGCTGGGGGCCAAGGGCGACCGGGCCGGGCGGGTGATGGTGGCGCCGGACCTGACCCTGCCCGGCGATCCGGCGGTTTTCGTGCTGGGCGATACCGCGCATGTCGTGTCGGACGGCAAGCCGGTGCCGGGGGTGGCGCCGGCCGCCAAGCAGCAGGGAGCCCATGCCGCGCGGGCGATTCGCGCCCGGCTGGCCGGCCGGCCGGGGCCGGGCGGTTTCCGTTATCGCGACATGGGCAATCTGGCGACCATCGGGCGTAACGCAGCGGTGATCGAATACGGCCGCTTCAGGCTGAAGGGCTGGCTGGCCTGGTGGGTCTGGGGCGTCGCGCATATCTATTTCCTGATCGGCGCGCGGTCGCGGCTGTTCGTGGCGCTGAGCTGGCTTTGGGTCTTTCTGTCGGGGCAGAACTCGGCGCGGCTTATCACCCAGCGCGAATTGCCGAAGGATCGGTAGCCTGCAAGGCGTTTCCCGGCCTGCCTGGCCCTTGTCACCCGCCGGCGCCGTTAGCGCGGCGCAAGGCCGCGCACGCGCGCCAGCGCCGCGGCGTTCAGGCTGCGCGCGGCGTCCTCGGTCTCGGCCTCGGTATAAAGCCGCAGTTCCGGCGCATTGCCCGAGGGGCGCAGGTGGATGATCGCGCCGTTCTCGAAGGTCATGCGCAGACCGTCGGTCAGGTCGACCTGGCGCAGCCGGCCGGCCAGCGGGGCGAATTCCGCCTCGATCCGCGCGGTCCGCTGGGCCTTGTCCGCCGGGTCCAGCCAGGCCAGGATCGCCTGGGCGTCGGGGTTCGGAAAATGCTCCAGCCGGTCGCTGAAGGTCGCGCGCTGCGGCAGGCCGGCGCATAGCTTGGCCAGGCCTTGCGTCCGGGCCGCCGCCAGCACCGCGACCACCGGCAGGACCGCGTCGCGCGTCGGCAGGGCCGCAAGCTTGCGCCCGTCGCGCCAGATGTCGCTGCCCAAAAGGAAGCCGCCATTCGCCTCGTAGCCGCAGACGGGGCCGGCGGCGTGGCGGGCCGCCTGGTCCATGGCGGCGATGACATGGGGCGAGCCGATGCGGGTGCGGATGGTGCGCGCAAAGGCGCCCGAGCGTTCCAGCGCGGTATTGCTGCTGACCGGGGTGACGACGCAGGCCGCGCCCAGTTCGCGGGCGCAAAGCAGCCCCAGCGTGTCGCCGCGCAGCCATTCCCCGCGATGATCGGCCAAAAGCGGCCGGTCTGAATCGCCGTCGGTCGAGACGATGGCGTCCAGCCGATGTTCGGCCGCCCAGCCGCGGGCCAGCGCGACATCCTGGGGGCGCAGCGCCTCGGTATCGACGGGGATAAAGCGGTCGCTGCGCCCCAGCGCCAGCACCTGGGCGCCAAGCGCGCGCAGGATGCGGGCCAGAAGGTCGCGGCCGACGGCGGAATGCTGGTATAGCCCCAGCGTCAGCCCAGCCAGCGCCTGCGGACCGAAGAAATCCAGGTAGCGGTGCAGATAGCCCGTCTCGATATCCACCGGCTCGGGCAGGGGGGCGGGATCGACCAGCGCGCCCTGGGCGTCGAAGCGCGCGGGGTCCAGCGCCAGTTCCTGCCGCGCCATGCCGGCTTCGTCGGGCTTGAGAATCTCGCCGGTCGGCAGGTGGAACTTGATGCCGTTGCGGTCGTCGGGGATGTGGCTGCCGGTGACCATCAGCGACGGGATGGCCCGGCCAAGGCCGTAATGCGCCAGGGCCGGAGTGGGGACGTGGCCGCAAAACAGCGGCCGGCCCCCGGCGTCGCGGACCGCCTGGGCGCAGGCGCGCAGGATGCGCGGGGTCGAGAGGCGCAGATCGCCCGCCAGCGCCACCTGGGTTTGCGGGGAAAAGCCCCCGATCTCGTGCAGGTAGCGCAGGAAGCCCTGGGTGCAGGCATAGGCCACGCGGTCGGTCAGCGCCTCGACCGGGCCGCGCGCGCCGCTGGTGCCAAAGGCTACGCCGCTTTGCGCCATCAGGTCGCGCAGGGCCAAGGTGGTGGGCTGGGTCATGCTTGCTGCTCTTTGGTTGCCGGTCCGATCATGCAGGCCGGGCGGGGGGTTCGTCCAGCCCCGCCCCCGTCCCCGCCGCCGATTGCCCGGCGGGCTATTTGCCGTCGCGCCAATAGACGCGGCCGTCGATGACCAGGTCGTCGGGCGCGGCGGGGTCGCCATCCGCAAGCCGGGCCGCGAAATGGCGTTCCTCGCCCTCGGGGCCAATCAGGATCAGCGCGTAGCCCTGGAAGCGATAGGCAGAGCGGGTCTGTTGCTCGGGTCCCAGGGGCGAGGTGATGAAGCTGGTCCCGACCCGGCCGCCGACGAAACTGTCGCTGCCGTGCAGCAAGGTCCCGTCGCCGGCAAAGTCGAAGCTGCGGTCGCGCCGCAGCCCGCCCATGGCGATGTCGGTCATCGCCCAGGTGCCGGTGATTGCCCGGCCCTCGGGCATCGGCAGCAGCCGTTCGGCCCCCGAAAGATCCAGCGTCGTGCCATCCGCCGCGGTCAGGACCACCGCGCCGTCACGCTGGACCCAGGTAAACCAGCGCTGGGGTTCGCGCGCCCGCGACATGTCCAGCGCCAGATCGCCGAAGGGCACCGGCCAGTCGTGGCGCATCGCGGTGCCGTCGCGCAGCAGCACCCAGATGTCCTCTTGCCGGTCCAGATAGCCGTTGCCGGCGCCGTCCAGACGCGGCGAGAACTCGGCAGTGTAAAGCACCCGGTCGACATCGGCAGGGGCGATCCGCGGTCCCGGCGCGGCCAGCAGCTCGGCCAGTTCGGGCGGGCGCGGTTCCAACTCCACCGGGCCGTCGCCGGCCAGCGGCAGGCCCGCCGCGGCCGCATCAAGGATGCGGCAGTCGCGCAGGCCGACCACGCCGCCGGGGGCGTCGTCGCGGACCCAGTAGACCTTGCCGGTCAGCACCGCGGTGTGGCCGACAAGATCGGCCATCCGCTGCTGGTCGTCCTGGTCTGAAAAGCGGCGGCAACTGGCGGCAAAGCTGGATTGCCGGTCGCCGTGCCATTCGCGCAACTCGCTGTCCGAGACCACGCGGCCCTGAAACATCAGCCGCCCCTGGGGTTCGAGCAGCGCCAGCAAATATTCCTCGCGCGCCTTGCGCAGGGCGGGGTCGGACTGCGCGCCGGGGGCCGAGCCGATTTCGGCCATCGCGGCGCTGGCCCAGGCCGAGAACTGCGCCAGCGGCTGGACCGCCGCGGCCAGCCCCGGTTCGAGCCGGGGCGGCACGGGATCGGCGGGGCGGACGCCCAGGTCGCGGGCGATCCGCCGGGTTTCGCGCAGGGCCGGGCGCAGCGCGTATTCGTCGGATTTCAGCCGTTCGGGCAGGCCGGCGCAAAGCTGCGGCTTGGCGGCGATCTGCTGCGCCACGGCCGCGTCGATCTGGGCAAAGGCGGCGTCGGTCTGTTCCGCCAGCCCCGGCGCCGCGTCCTTGAGCGCAGCCATGAGCGCGTCGTAATCCGCCGCGTCGTTGCGATGCGACCAGCCGGCCAGCGCATCCCCCAGCGCCACCCGGTCCGCGCCCGTCTGCCCGGCGCATTGCCGCGCATGGGCGCGGGCGCTTTCGGCGCGGCTGAACAGATCGGTGACGGAATCGCTTAGGTCCGCCAGCGGGTCGGCATGGGCGGCGCAGGCCAGTCCCAGGAAGGCCAGCGCGCAGATCAGGCGGGGGGCGGGGCGCATCCGGCCGCTCCTTTCCTTGCAAGACGGGGCCGCGGGCTGCGCGGCGCGAGGTCGCCGATGGCCCGTGCCGGACCCTGGGCTGCCCGAAGGGATAGTCAGTTTTCACCTGGATGTCACGGATGCCGGGCACGGTTGACCCAATGCCGATGCCCAGCTACGCTACCTATTAATTGGTAGGGTTGAATCGCGAAAATCCCCGTCGCCAACTGTGAACATCGGCGCGGTGATCGGGGGGGACCGGATCGGGGACGCGATAGCCAGGCACGACAATCCAGCGGAGCGAAGGGAGATCGCGATGTCAGACGACACGACACACCACGAACGCTATGGTCCGGCCGAAAGGCGGATGGTCCGGCAAATGGCCGATGCCGAGACGCAGATGCTTGACCAGCTTGCGCAGGACGATGCGGATTGCGAATGCCGCGAGGGCATGTTCCCCGGCGTCAGCCGGCGCGGCATGCTGTTCGGGGGCGCGGCGCTTGGCGCGTCGCTGCTGTCAAGCGGGCAGGCCGCGGCGCAGGCGCCGCCCGGCGCCATCGAATATCCCGTCCAGCCCGATTCGACCAAGGAGCAGGGCCGGCTTATCCTGGATGACGGCGGCTATGGATCGCGCTCGCAATTCGAGAACGAACTGCGCTGGCGCTATCCCACCGACAGCCTGGATTCGAGCTGGTCGATGACGCCCCTGGCCGCGGGCATGGGCATCATCACGCCCTCGGGCCTGCATTTCGAACGCCATCATGGCGGCATTCCGACCATCGACCCCGAAAAGCACAGCCTGATCATTCATGGCATGGTCGACAAGCCGCTGCGCTTTACCATGAACGACCTGAAGCGGCTGCCTTCGGTCAGCCGGACCATGTTCATCGAATGCTCGGGCAACGGGCTGTCGGAATGGGACAAGCCGACGCTGAAGACGGTGCAGGGCACGCATGGGCTGACCTCGACCTCGGAATGGACCGGCGTCCTGCTGTCCACCGTGCTGAAAGAGGCGGGGATCCAGGACGGCGCGGCATGGATCCTGGCCGAGGGCGCGGATGCGGCGGTGATGACGCGTTCGGTTCCCATCGACAAGGCGATGGACGACGCCATTCTTGCCTATGGCCAGAACGGCGAGGCGCTGCGCCCCGAACAGGGCTATCCGCTGCGCCTGTTGCTGCCGGGCTATGAGGGCAACACCCATATCAAATGGCTGCGGCGGCTGGAGATCAGCGACAAGCCCTTCATGACCCGCGAAGAAACGCTGAAATACACCGACCTGCTGCCCGACGGAAAGGCGCGGGAATTCACGCTGGAAATGGATGCCAAATCGGTCATCACCTTCCCCTCGGGTGCGATGCGGCTGCCGACTCCGGGGTATTACGAGATCAGCGGCATTGCCTGGTCCGGGCGCGGCAAGATCACCGGGGTCGAAATCTCGGCCGATGGCGGCAAGACCTGGAACAAGGCCACCTTGCAAGAGCCGGTGCTGGACAAGTGCCATACCCGCTTCCGCATGCCCTGGGTATGGGACGGGCGCGAGGCGGTCTTGCAAAGCAGATGCACCGACGAGTCCGGCTATGTGCAGCCGACCCTGGCCGAACTGGTCAAGGTGCGCGGCGTCTATTCCGTCTATCACCTGAACGCGATCCAAAGCTGGCATGTCGCGGCCAACGGGGAGGTGAGCAATGTTCATGCGTGACAAGCTGCGCCAGTCGCTGGCGATCGGCGCCCTGGCGCTGACGACGACCGCCCTGCCGGCCATCGGCCAGGAAACCCAGGGCCGCACCGTCGCCCCGCTGCCGGCCGAGATCGAGGAAACGACCGAACTGGTGCCCACCTCGCCGGTCGCGGATAGCGAAGGGACGGCCGATGCGGGGCTCGAGTCGAATTTCGGTCTGGGCCGGGCGGCGACCGAGGCGGAAATCGCGGCCATCGACATCGACGTCATGCCCGATGGCCGCGGCCTGCCCGAAGGCAACGGCAGCTATGCCGAGGGCAGCAGCCTTTACGAGGAAAAATGCCTGGCCTGCCATGGCGAGAACCTGGAAGGCATCAAGGAACTGGGCGCGCCGGCGCTGATCGGCGGCCGCGACACCCTGGGCAGCGACAAGCCGGTGAAGACGGTCGAAAGCTATCTGGCCAATGCCAGCACGCTTTACGACTACATCCACCGGGCCATGCCGCTGGATTCCCCCGGCTCGCTGAGCGCGGACGAGGTCTATGCGCTGAGCGCCTATATCCTGGGCCGCGGCGGCATCCTGGGCGAGGATGCGGAACTTGACGCCCAAAGCCTGCCGCAGGTGCAGATGCCGAATGCCGACGGATTCATCGCCGATCCCAGGCCGGATTCGCTTTGACCAAGGTGCGGGCGGACCCATGCCCTTGCGGCTGGGTCCGCCCGCACGGACCCGTGCAGGCGGCGGTGCAAACGGCGCCTGCGACCTTATGGCCGCCTCGGCAGTCTTGTGTCCGCCCGCCGCCATATTAATTTGGCCCCGGTCCGGCCGGCGACCGCGAGGAACAGGCAATGTCAGACACCAGGGCCGCAATCTTGCAGGTCGCCGAGGATCTTATCCGGACCCGCGGCTATTTCGGCTTCAGCTATTCGGACATCGAGGCGGCGGTGGGCATCCGCAAGGCCAGCATCCACCACCATTTCCCCACCAAGGCGATATTGGTGGCGGCGGCCGTCGACGCCTATAGCCGGCAATATGAAGCGGCGCTGGTGCGCATCGAAGCCGAACAGCACCATGCCATCGCCCGGATCGAGGCTTATGCCGATCTGTATCGCCAGGGGCTGCATCGCGGGCTGGGCTGTCTTTGCGTCGCGCTGGCTGCCGATATGGGCACGCTGCCGCCCGACCTGCTGTCGCGGGTAAGGCTTTTCTTCCAGGCGCATGTGGACTGGCTGACGCGGGTGATCGTCCAGGGCGCGCGGAAGGGCGAGGTCATTCATGGCATCGACAGCGGCTCGGTCGCCCGCCTGCTTGTCTCGACCCTGGAAGGGGCGATGCTGCTGGGGCTGGTCAGCGGCAAGCCGGCGGATTTCGACGACGCCACCGGAACCGTGCTGCGCCTGCTGAAAACCTGACGGCGCACCGGAAAGCCGATAATCCGCGGTCACGATAAAACCCGGCATTTCAACCCCAAGTTCCCGGTGGAATTGGCGCTTTTGCGCCGATAGCAGTTATCTGCGCATCCAAAAATACAACCCTGGCACGAACCTGCCGAGCTTTGGATTGGGGGTTGCCTGCCCTTGGCCGCGCGGCCACCAATCCCCCGAAAATGGAAAAAGGGAAGCGCGAAAATGGCCAGCGTCACTTACAGCATGCTCTATCTCGGCAAGCTTCCGGATATGGATACCATCGAAACCAATCAGGTCGCGGACAATCCCGGCGCGGTTTTGAACGGAAAGACCTTTGGCTCGGCCGGCAATCCGCTTTTTTCCCAAAGCATGCGCGTGACGCTGAATGACAACAACAATGACGGGGTCGTGTCCTTCAATCACCGAAGCGGCGGCACCACCGATACGGTCAGCTATCGGCTTGGCGATACCAGTTCCACGGTCAAGGTCGACTCGGCGGTCCGCGTGCTCAGCGCCAATGTGGTGCAGGCGCTGGATGGCGGCGGCACGCGCACCATCCAGGTCACGCTGCGCATTTTCCAGGACGTCAACGGCAATGTCTTCATGTTGCCGCCGTCAAGCGAAAACCAGTTTCCCAACGAAACCCGGCTGACCGAAAATCCCGTCGTCAGCATCTCTGTCCCGTCCAATGCGACATATGACACCGCCGCTTATTCGGGCCTGACGCTTAATCGCGCGGTGCTGCCCTTTGCCGATGGTTATGTGGACGGGACCGATGGCAATGACCTGATCGGGGACGCCTATATCGACGGCTCGGGGGACAGGGTGGATGCGGGTGACGCCATCCTGCCCGGCGCCTTGGGCGATGACGACGATATCCGCGCCGGTGCCGGCAACGATACCGTCTATGCAGGCAGCGGCCGCGACAGTGTGCGGGGCGGCGCCGGCGACGACGTGCTTTACGGCTATCGCCAGGCGGCAGGCGATGACGGGGCGGCCGATACGCTGGACGGAGGCGATGGCCAGGACCGGCTTTACGGCGGCGGCGGGGCCGACAGCCTGCTGGGGGGCACCGGCAACGACCTTCTGGACGGAGGAGCCGGGAACGATACGCTGGAAGGCGGCGACGACAGCGACACGATGACCGGCGGCCTTGGCGCGGACAGCTTCCTGGGCGGCGCGGGCGCGGACAGCATTTACGGCGACGATACGCTGGGGGCCGACAGCCTGGGCGGGGCCGATTACATCGACGCCGGGGCCGGGGACGACCGCGCCCTTGGCGGCTTCGGCAACGACACCATCATCGGCGGAACCGGGGCGGATACGGTGCTGGGCGGCGCCGGAAACGATCTGCTTTACGGCGACGACACCTTGGGGACCGGCAGCCAGGGCGGGGCGGATTCGATCGAGGGCGGCGCGGGCGCCGACAATATCATGTCCGGCGCCGGCAACGATACGGTCCGCGGCGGCGACGGCAATGATACCATCCTGGCCGGCATGGGGAACGATCTTGTCGATGGCGGCGCGGGCGCGGACCTGCTGACCGGCGGCGAAGGCTTCGACACGTTCCTCGTGGGCACCGGCGACCGGATCACCGATTTCAACACCGGCGCCGGCCAGGACATTTCCGACGGCGACCGGACGAATAACGACTTTGCCGACCTGTCATCCTATTACAACAGCACCAACCTGGCGCGGTGGAATGCCGCCAATCCCGAACAGACCTATTCGCATGCCCTGGCCTGGATGCGGGCCGACCAGGCCGACAACGGAATCCTGGACATGCTGCAGGGCAGCAATGGCTTGCCCGAATTCAGCATGGCCATCCAGAATGGCGGCAGCGCCGTCGCCGGCTCGGACCTGACCACCGACAATACCGCGGTGGTCTGCTTTGGCGCCGATGCGATGATCGAGACCGCCACCGGCGCCGTTCCTGCCGGCGCCTTGCAGGTCGGGGACTTGGTCATGACCCGCGATTGCGGCCTGCAACCCCTGCGCTGGATCGGAAAGCGGCGGCTGGATGCGCGAACCCTGTCCGCCAGGCCCCAGTTGCGGCCGGTGCGGATCCGGGCGGGGGCGCTGGGACCGGGCCTGCCGACGGCCGATCTGATCGTGTCGCCCCAGCACCGGGTCCTGGTCAGGTCCAGGATCGCGCAAAGGATGTTCGGCACCTGCGAAGTCCTGGTCGCCGCCAAGCAGCTTTTGCAAGTCGAGGGGATCGAGCCCGCCGCGGACCTGCGCGAAGTCACCTATGTCCATTTCCTGCTGAACCGCCATCAGGTCGTCATTTCGAACGGTACCGAAACCGAGTCGCTTTATACCGGCAGCCAGGCGCTGGAGGCGGTCGGTTCGGCCGCCCGCGAGGAAATCTTTGCGGTCTTTCCCGAATTGCGGACCCAAGGGGCGGTGCCAAGCGCCCGCTTCCTGGTGCGGGGCCTTGGCCGGCAACCGGCCGCCCGCCACCGGCAAAATCGCCAGGCCCTGGTGCAGGACCGCGCGCGCCGGGTTTCCGGCTAGCCCCTCGCTTATTTCCCTGGCGGGACCTTCAGGATTGCTTCATGCATGCTGATTGCGTCTTCGAGGTTTTGGAAGACGGATATGGCGCCCTGGTG
>NZ_FTMK01000016.1 GCF_900156255.1 Paracoccus thiocyanatus | reverse complement strand
ATGCGATGCTGGCCGACAAGGCCTTCGACAGCAACTGGATCATCGCCGAGATGAACGCACGCGGCGCGCTGATCTGCATCTCGCAGCGTCCACAGCGCCGCGCGCCGTTGATCATCGATCCCGAACTCTACAAGCGCCGCCACCTCATCGAGAACTTCTTCTGCAAACTCAAGGAGTTCAAGCGTATCGCCATGCGGTCCGAAAAGACCGATACATCCTTTGAGGCCATGATCTACGCTGTGGCAGCCCTGATCAACTCACGATGAATCTCAACAGACCCTAGGGCGTTACAGAAACGTGCGCCTGGGTAAGGATAACGAGCGTCCCGAATTCGGGATGGTATCATGGATCGCGATGCTTTTCGCGGCCGGCACCGGTGTCGGACTGCTGTTCTGGAGCATCGCCGAACCCATCAGCCATTTCCAGGGCAATCCGTTCAGCGGCAACCCCGGAACAGCGGAAGCAGCGGTGGACGCCGCGCGGCTGACGTTGTTCCACTGGGGCCTGCACGGTTGGGCCATCTTCGCCTTGATGGGCGCAATGCTGGCTTATTTCAGCTATCGCGGAAACCTGCCGCTGACGACGCGGTCCGCTCTCTATCCGTTGATCGGCGAACGTATCTACGGCTGGCGCGGGGATCTGGTGGATACCTTCGCCGTCGTCAGTACGGTTTTCGGAATCGCCACGACGCTCGGGCTTGGAGCCGCGCAGATGAATGCCGGGCTCCACTGGTTGATCGGCATCGATATTTCTGTTGGCCGTCAGTTGACGATCATTTTGCTTGTAACGAGCTTGGCGATCTTTTCGGTGGTTTCCGGAGTGCGCCGCGGTGTGCGCTGGCTCAGTATCGGAAACATGTGGCTCGGTGTCGGCTTGCTTCTGTTCTTTCTGATCGTCGGACCGACGAGTTGGCTTCTGCGCTTCACAATTCAGAGCGCCGGTAGTTACGGGCAACACCTCATTGAGATGAGCTTCTGGACCAATGTGACCGGTACGTCCGGGTGGCAACAGTCCTGGACCGTGTTCTACTGGGGCTGGTGGCTTTCATGGACACCGTTCGTCGGAATGTTTGTCGCGCGGATCTCGCGCGGGCGCACCTTGCGAGAGTTCGTGTTCGCCGTGCTCTTGGTGCCGACCTTGTTCAGCCTGATCTGGATCGGCGGTCTTGGTGGCACAGCATTGCACAATGAACTCTACGGACTCGGAGGAATAGCCGACGCAGTCACCCGCGACGTCACCCTGGCGCTGTATGAAACCATCGATGTTATCGCGACCCCCGGTCTTTCGACCGTGGCGGCCATTATCGCGACAGTTCTGATTGCGACGTTCTTCGTCACATCGGCGGACTCGGGCATTCTCGTGATCACCACAATTCTTACGCTCGGAGAATCTGACCCGCCGGTCACACCTAGGATCGTCTGGGGCGTGGGTATCGGCGCTTTGACGGCCGTCTTGTTGGCAGGCGGCGGCGTGACCACGCTGCAGTCAGCCGTCGTGATGGCGGGGTTGCCATTTTCGCTCGTCGTTTTGGCCATGGCAATCGGATTCCTGAAAGCTTTGCGAAGCGAACCCCAAGCTCCACGTGATCCCGAGAAAACACGCCTGCCCACCGAGCCATGGACAGGCATCGATACGAAGCAGGAAGGAGAACCTAATGTCGGTTGAAGCATATTGCAGACTTCATGGGCATTTTGCCGACAGACTTTCTTCAAGGATGCCCCCTGGGGCCGAACCCAGAGTTGGACGGCGTCCAGCCAACAGGGGATGCCCGTTACCGCAATACCTGAAAACCGGCCTCCTGGCGGCCGCCATTCTGATCGCACTCTGCATGAGGAGCGATGCTCAGGAAGCGCTGTCAGCGGCAGGGATCGAAGATCAGATTATCGGTCACGCCTTCCAGGGGCGGAAGGGCATTCTGTCGGTTTCGTTGCAGTATGGCACCGATGGTACGGTCACGATGCGCTCGCCGCTTGGCACCGGAACGGGCCGGTGGATGATTTCTGGCGACCGGCTTTGCGTCAAACTGGAGACTGGACCGAGAAAAGCGGATGAGTGCCTGAAATTTGTAACCGAACCGGATGGAACATATCGCGCGTCCAATGGCATGCGGTTGATCCCGGTAGAATAATGTTCTTACCATTTGTTGGGTCATCAACCCAACCCATCGCGATGCCGCACCCGGACGTTCGGGCGGTCAAATCGGCACCCTGCCTTGGAATGGGCCCTGAACCTTTTCGTTGTTTTGCTAAGCGGATTAGCTTTCGTCAGACTGGGTATCAGGTCCACCCGGGCATACGAACAGCACGCGCTTCATTTCTCTAGTTAGAATCTCGGTACGCCACAGGAGATAGTTAGCCGAATCCACCAGTTTCTGGGATTTAACACACAACCTGTTCGCGCATTTGCATGATCATGGTGCCGGTTTGGCGATTCAGAATCGCTACAGCTTGGTCCAGCCGCCCGATCCCGGCCAGCCCGCCCCGGCTGGCGAAATCCGCCGCGGCCCTGACCTTGGGCCCCATCGACCCGGCGGGCAAGTCCAGCGCGCGGGCCTCGTCGGGGGTCAGCACCCCGATCGCCGCTTCGTCCCCGGTGCCGAAACCGCGATAGACCGCGTCGACATCCGTCAGCAGCAGCAGGGCGTCGGCCCCCAGCTCCCGCGCCAGAAGGGCGCTGGCCGCATCCTTGTCGATCACCGCCTCGATGCCCGTCAGACTGCCATCGGGCCGGCGCAACACGGGAATGCCGCCGCCGCCGGTGCAGATCACGATCACCCCCTGGTCCAGCAAAAGCCGCAGCACGCGGATATCGGGGATTTCCTGCGGCGCGGGCGAGGGCACGACGCGCCGCCACTTGTCGCCATCCTGCGCGATGGTCCAGCCGGCGGCCCGCGCGCGGGCCTCGGCCTCGTCGCGGTCATAGACCGGGCCGATGAACTTCGTCGGCTTGCGAAAGGCCGGGTCGCGCCCGTCCACGATGACCTGCGTCAGCAGCGTGGCGACCGGGTGCGCGTGATCCAGCGCGTTCTCCAGCTCCTGCTCGATCATGTAGCCGATCATGCCGCCGGTCTCGGCCCCCAGCACGTCCAGCGGATAGGCCTCGTCGGGCTTGTAGGCCGCGCCCTGAAGCGCCAGCAGCCCCACCTGCGGGCCGTTGCCGTGGGTCACGACCAGCCGGTGCCCGGCCCGGACGATGCGGGCCAGCGCATCGGCCGCATGGCGGACATTGGCGCGCTGGTTTTCGGCGGTCAGCGGATCGCCCCGTTTCAGCAGCGCATTTCCGCCAAGTGCTGCCACGACCAGCATCCTCAGCCCCCCAGCGTGGCGACAAGCACCGCCTTGATCGTGTGCATCCGGTTCTCGGCCTGGTCGAAGACGATCGAGGCGGGGCTTTCGAACACCTCTTCGGTCACTTCCATCGCGTCGAGGCCGAACTGTTCCCGTATCTCCCGGCCGACGGCGGTATCGGCATTGTGGAAGGCAGGCAGGCAATGCATGAACTTCGTGCGCGGGTTGCCGGTCTTTGCCATGACCTGCGCGGTGACCTGGTAGGGTTTGAGAAGCTCGATGCGTTCGGCCCATTTCTCCTTGCCCTCGCCCATCGACACCCAGACATCGGTATAGATGAAATCGACCCCCTCCACGGCCTCGTCCACGTCCTGCGTCAGGGTGATCCGCGCGCCGGTTTCCGCCGCGATCTCCTGCGCCTCGTCGCGGATGTCCGCGCCGGGCCACAGGCTTTCCGGCGCGCAAAGCCGCACGTCCATGCCCATCTTGGCGCCGCCGATAGCCAGGCTGTCGCCCATGTTGTTGCCCGCATCCCCCATGAAGCAATAGGCAATCTCGCGCAGGGGTTTTTCGGAATGTTCCTGCATGGTCAGGAAATCGGCAAGGATCTGGGTCGGGTGGAATTCGTCCGTCAGCCCGTTATACACCGGCACGCCCGACCATTCGGCCAGGGTCTGCACCACCTCCTGCCCGAAGCCGCGATACTCGATCGCGTCATAGACGCGGCCCAGCACGCGGGCGGTATCCTTGACGGTCTCCTTGTGGCCCATGTGGTTGCCCGAGGGACCCAGGTAGGTAACGGTCGCGCCCTGATCGTGGGCCGCCACCTCGAATCCCACGCGGGTGCGGGTGCTGTCCTTTTCGAAGATCAGCGCGATTTCCCTGCCCCTGAGCATCGGCACCTCGGTGCCGGCATACTTGGCGGCCTTCAGGTCGGCCGAAAGCTTCAGCAGGAAGGCGATTTCCTGCGGCGTGAAATCGCGCAGGGTCAGGAAATGACGGTTTTTCAGGTTGTAAGCCATGCGGTGCCTCCTCAGACCGGGTCGCGGATCGTGGGGCAGGACATGCAGCGGCTGCCGCCGCGCCCGCGCCCCAGTTCGGCGCCGGGCAGTTCGATCACCTCGATGCCCTCGGCGCGCAGGGCGGCGTTGGTGTCGTCGTTGCGGTCATAGCCCATGACCAGCCCGGGGCGCAGCGCCAGCACGTTGTTACCGTCGTTCCACTGTTCGCGCGATTGTTCGAACGGATCGCTGCCGCCGGTGGCCACGACCTTCAGCCGTTTGAACCCCATCGCCTCGGCCACGACATCGAACATCGGGCGGGGATCGTGGCGCATGTCGAGCGGCCTGTCCCCTTCGCCCGGGTGCAGGTCATAGCAACTCATCTCGTCGGCGACCTCCTTGAAGCTGGTGACGATATCGCCGCCGCAGAAGGTAAAGACCGTATCGAGATGCATGGCCGACCGCGCCTTGGGCATCTGGCAGGCGATGACCCGCTCGGCCCGGCCCTGGTCGAACAGCGCCTGCGCCAGCAGCCCCACCGCCTGCGGCGAGGTCCGCTCGCCCATGCCGATCAGCACCAGCCCGTCGCCGACCGGCATCTGGTCGCCGCCTTCCAGCGTGGCAAGCCCGTGATCGGCCAGCGGATCGCCCCAGATCACCTCGGCCCTGCCCGCGAAAATCGGGTGGAACCGGTAGATCGCCGCGGTCAGCAGGGTTTCCGGGCGCCGCGCCTGCCAATACATCGGGTTCAGCGTGACGCCTCCATATATCCAGGCCGAGTTGTCGCGGGTGAACAGGAAATTCGGCAGCGGCGGCAGGATGAAGCCGTGATAGCCCAGGTAGCTGCCGAACATGCCTGTCGCCTCGAACGGCAGATCGCCCACCGTCAGCCCGCCGATCAGGTAGTCCGACAGCGCCGCCCCCGGCAGGGTGTCCATCCAGTCCCGCAACTCCCGCTGCATCCCGACGCCGACATGGCTGGCCGATATGCGGTTATCCAGCACCCATTTGCGGGCCTCGGGGTTGTCCAGCACCTCGGCCAGCATCGCGCCGGTTTCCAGCACCTCGACACCCTCGCCGCGCATCGCTTCGGCAAAGGCGTCGTGATCCTTCTGGGCCTGCTTGACCCAGAACACGTCGTCGAACAGCAGTTCCTCGCAATTGTCCGGGGTCAGGCGCCGATGCGCCAGCCCGGGACGGCAGATGATCACCTGCCGCAGCGTGCCGCTTTCGGAATGAACCCCGAGTTGGTGGCCGGTCATGTTGGACCTCCCTTTCAGAACAGCGCGCCGACGCTCAGCGCGGCCGAGATGAACACCAGCAGGATCAGCATCAGCGGCCAGATGAAGACGATCCAGCGGTCATAGGACACCCGCCCGATGGCAAGCCCGCCGATGACCACCGCGAAGGTCGGGTTGATCAGGTTCACCAGCCCGTTCGCCGACTGATAGGCCGTGACCACCAGGTCGCGGCCGACGCCGGCGAAATCGGCAAGCGGCGCCAGGATCGGCATCGACAGCACCGCAAGGCCGGACGAGGAGGGGACGAAAAAGCTCATGCCGATCTCGATCCAGAACATCAGGTTGATGAAGGCAAAGTCGCCAAGCCCGGCAAGCGACTGTTCGGCGCCGTGCAGGATCGTGTCGGCGATCAGCCCCTGCTCCATGATCACGACGATGCCGCGCGCAAGCCCCACGACCAGCGCGACGCCCAGAAGGTCGCGCGCGCCGTCCACGAAATTGCCGGTCAGCTGCTTTTCGCCCTGCCGCGCCACCACCCCGATGACGATGGCCGCGCCAAAGAACAGCGCGCCCATCCGCGCCATCCACCAGCCCTGGCTGGACACGCCCCAGATCATCACCGCGAAGGTGACGGCAAAGATCACCAGGACGATCTTCTGCGTGCCGCTCAGCGCGGCCTCGGTCTTGTCGCCGGCCTCGTCCTTCAGAAAGAACTTCCTATGCGCCTCGGCCTGCTTGGCCACGACCGAGCGCGCGGGATCGGCCTTGACCCGGTGCGCATAGCGCATGACATAGGCCGCGCAGATCGCCAGCCCGCCCAGCAGGATCACCAGCCGCAGGATCATGCCCTCGGTAAAGGGGATGCTCGCCGCGTTCGAGGCGATGACCGTGGCGAAGGGGTTGATCGTCGAGCCGAGCACGCCGATCCCCGCCCCGACCAGGATGATCGCGACCCCCGTCACCGCGTCGTAGCCCGCGGCGATCATGACCGGGATCAGGATCGCGTAGAAGGCCAGCGTTTCCTCGGCCATGCCATAGGTCGTGCCGCCCAGCGCGAAAAGGCACATCATGATCGGGATCATCCAGATCTCGTGCCCCTTCATCGCGGACATCGCCGTTCTGATCCCGGTGTCGATCGCGCCGGTGGCGTTCACCACGCCCAGGAACCCGCCCAGGAACAGGATGAAAAGCGCCACGTCGATGGCGTTCGCCGCATAGCTGTCGGGATCGTAGAACCCCGCAATCGGCGCCAGCATCACCGCGACGAAGCCCTGCGGGTTCGGATCGACCTGCTGATAGGTGCCGGCGACGGCCACTTCGCGGCCGACCTCCTCGTTCATCACCCGGTCGTACCGGCCGGCCGGGATGATCCAGGTCAGCACCGCGACCAGCACGATCAGAAGGAACAGGATCGTGTAGGCCGATGGAAACCGAGATTGAAGCTCCGGGGCGCCACTCTGACCATTTGCGTTGTCTTGCGACATGCTGCCCTCCCTAGCTTGTTAAACTAATTCAGTGACGTTCTTCTAGCTGTTCTGGAGCGAGCCCGTCCGGGTCGCGGATCGCGAGGCCGACAATGACGCCCCAGACGACGGTTCGCAGGCTCATGGCCCATACCGTCCGCATCTCATAGGCGCCGCCGAGCAGAACGTGGACACCGAAGGCGATCATCACCAGGATCGTGGCGATGAGGATGGCGATCGATAACTTGACCGCCCAGTTTGTCTGCAACATGAGCCCGATACCTGCTGCGACATAGGCGAAGCCGGCCAGGAAGTTGAACCATAGAACGAAGAGGACCGCATCGCCGACCGCCGCACGTGCCTCCGAGCCACCGAAAAGTGCGCGCCCGCCCGATAAAACCGTCAGCAAGCCGAAAAGCGTGACGACAACCGCCGCAATCAGGATATCCCATCGTCTGCTTTGCATATTTCTCACTCCAGTTCTTCCCGGCGTCCGCTGATGCGTTATTTCTGAAACACAAATGTTCCCGGCGCGTCGTCGAGCGGCGGATGATCCTTGCGGCCCATCCGGGGCGGGCCAGTCATGTCGCCCGAGCGGGCAGTCAGCCATTCTGACCAGGTCGGCCACCATGATCCCTCCCGCTCAGGCGTCTCGCTCAGCCACGTGTCGGGATCCATGTGCAAGTCCTCGGCCTTGCGGTGCCGCACCCGGAAGGTCCGGCGCGGGTGGCCCGGCTCCGAGACGATGCCGGCATTGTGCCCGCCGCTGGTCAGCGCGAAACTCACGTCGGTGTCACTGAGCATGTCGATCTTGAAGGCCGACCGCCAGGGTGCCACATGATCCTTTATCGTGCCCACGGCAAAGATCGGCACCCGGATATCCGAAACATGTACCGGACGGCCATCGACCTTGAGTCGACCCTCGGCAAGGTCGTTGTTGAGATAGAGCCTGCGCAGATATTCCGAATGCATTCGATACGGCATGCGTGTCGCGTCGGCGTTCCAGGCCATAAGATCATTCATCTGGGCACGTTCGCCCATCAGGTATTCGCGCACAATCCGCGACCAGATCAGATCGTTCGAGCGCAGCATCTGGAAGGCGCCGGCCATTTGCGTGGTGTCAAGATAGCCCTGCTTCCACATCACGCTGTCGAGAAACGCGAGCTGGCTTTCGTTGATGAACAGCGCCAATTCGCCCGGTTCGGTGAAATCGATCTGACTGGCCAGCAACGACAGCGAGGCCAGCCGCGCGTCGTCATCGCGCGCCATCGCGGCGGAGGCGATCGACAGGAGCGTACCGCCGAGGCAATAACCGACGGCATGAACCTTCTGATCCGGGACGATCGCGCTGACCGCATCCAGCGCTTCCATTACACCCAGCCGACGATAATCGTCCAGAGTCATGTCACGGTCGCCCGCATCGGGGTTCTTCCACGAAATCATGAAGACGGTGTGGCCTAGCTCGACCAGATAGCGCACCAACGAGTTTTGCGGCGAGAGGTCGAGGATATAGTATTTCATGATCCAGGCCGGGACGATCAGGATCGGCTCAGGTCGTACCTTGTCCGTGAGTGGGGCGTACTGGATGAGTTCGATCAACTGATTGCGGTAAACGATGCTGCCTTTCGTTACCGCCACGTCCCGGCCTGGCTGGAAGGAGTCGGCGCCATCGGGGGCCTCTCCTGCCATGAGGTCCTGCAGGTCCTCCATGTAGTTCTGGAACCCCCGGATCAGGTTCAGACCGCCGGTCTGTTGCGTCTTTTTCAGAACCTCGGGGTTGGTTCCGGGAAAGTTGGATGGAGAGAGAACATCAAGCATCTGGCGCGTCAGGAATTGCAATTCGCGCTCGTGCTGAACAGTCACACCGGGTACATCAGTGACCAGGTTGTGCCACCATTGCTGCTGCAGCAGAAAACCTTGCTGAATCAGATTGAAGGGGGGCATTTTCCAAGCATCGCCGCGAAACCGGTTGTCTTGCGGCAGTGGATCAATGCAGGGCGCCACCGCGTTGGTCGAACCTGTGCATGCCATTGCATAGCGCGTGTACCGACCGAACTTTTCTCCAGCCTTTTCTGCGATTTCCAACTGTTTTCCCGGAGCAGCGACCATATGCGTCGCCCAATCGAACCAGGCATTCATGAGGGCAGCGGGCGACAACCCATGCGTGAAGCGCGAAAGCCAAACCTGTGCCGCATGGTCGAACGCTTCGTGACGGGTATCATGTGTATCCGGACGATCATCGGTGTCAGACGTCATCGCCGCATCCCGTTCCGGCTCGGCCTTAGCGTCTGACATGTCGCGTGTAGAGCGGTCAGGCACCGCTCGTGCTGTCCCCTGCTTTCCTTGCGCATCGCGCAGTTTTACCACCTGGTCCGACATTTGCCGCTCCATCGATATTGCCTGATGTCCGGCCGGCGATCTCGAGACCATGATCAATGGCACCGGCACCGCTGGACAATCTCGAATCAAGATAGTAATTGATTACTATATTTATTCAAGCCATGATGCACGGCAAGGCAGGTAAGTGCCGCGACTGACCGAGGAGGAGACCCATGCTGACGGGCAAAACGAATGTCGTGACGGGCTTCGCGTTCCTGGCACTTTTCATGCTGTACGGGTTCGTGCTGATCTTCTTGCGCGATTTCGCGCCGGGCAAGGAGCAGTGGATCGCTGACTATGCGGTGGGTACGCATTTCGAATCGCGGCTTGCGCATGTTCACGGCAACCTGTTCGCGCTCATCAATATTGCGGTCGGTCTCGCCCTGTCGCGCGCCCCGGACACCCGGACCGGGCGCTGGATATCCGCGTTGGCACTGCTCGGGCTGCTGATGCCTCTGGGCATTCTGGCAGAGGTGCTTTTTGGTGTTCCGCCGGTCCTCGTTGTGGCTGGCGGCATTTCAATGGTCGCCGCGATGATATGGACGGCTGCATATGTATGGCAAACGGAGACGTTTCATTGACCAAGACGAAACCAAAAAAGATCCCGGCGGAAGAGCGCCGCAACATTACGGTCGAAGCGGTCATCGACCTGGCCGGCTCTTCCAACCCGGACAGCATTACGACCGCGGCCATTGCCAAGCACATGAAGCTGACACAGGGCGCGATCTTTCGCCACTTTCCGAACAAGGATGCGATTTGGAAAGCGGTCATGAACTGGGTGGCCAAGAACCTGATGGCCCGGATCGATCGCGCGGCCAAAGACATCACTTCGCCTACGGGAAAGATGGAGGCGATGTTTCTCGCCCACATCGCATTTGTTGCCGATCATCCAGGCGCACCACGCATGCTGTTCGGAGAGCTTCAGGGCGCTCGGCAGACGCCGGCCAAGCGTCTCGCGCAGAGCATGATGAAACAATACGCGGCACGCCTGCGCGACATGATTACGAGTGGCAAGGAATGCGGCGAATTGCGCGACAATCTTGATGCCGAGGCGGCGGCCACTCTGTTCATTGGCACCATTCAGGGCCTCGTGATGCAATCCCTGATCGCCGGCGACGTGGATAAAATGCGCGCCGATGCGCCACGTGTTTTTGGAATCTATCTACACGGGATTTCTAGGGCGGGCGATGCCGAGGAGCAGGAGTGACATGGCGCCGAAGATCAGCTTTCTGGGCGCGGCGCGCGAAGTCACCGGCTCCTGCTTCCTCGTTGAAACCGGCGAAGTCCGGTTTCTGATCGATTGCGGCATGTTTCAAGGCGGGCGGGAAGCGCCTGCCCGCAATCGAAAACCCTTCGGTTTCGACCCGGAATCAATTGATTTCGTTCTTCTGACACATGCGCATATCGACCACAGCGGTCTGCTGCCAAAACTGACCAAGGCAGGGTTCACCGGGCCGATTTTCGCAACCGAAGCGACAGCGGATCTGTTAGGCGTCATGCTGCCAGACAGCGCCCACATTCAGGAATCGGACGCTCGAAAGCACTGGCGCAGATCCAAGCGCGGTGCAGCCTCTTCGACAGAGCCAATCTACACCATGAACGATGTCAGGCTTTGTCTGCGGCAGGTTCACGCGATCCGCTACGACACCAAGCTCACCCCGAATGAAAATGTGCGCTGCCGGTTCCACGATGCCGGCCATATCCTCGGCTCGGCGATCATCGAAGTCTGGATATCCGAAGGGGACGGCGAAACAACTAAGATCGTGTTCAGTGGCGATCTGGGGCAGCCCGGGCGGCCAATCCTACGGGATCCCACGCCCATTCCCGATGCTGATATTCTGGTAATCGAGTCGACCTATGGGAACCGCGAGCACGAGGATCTGAGCACAACTCTGGACGAGATGATCGAGATCGTCGAACGCACCCGCCACGGCGACGGCGGAAATATTATCGTGCCCGCCTTCGCAGTCGGTCGCACGCAAGAGGTGCTCTACCATCTGCATCGGCTGACCTGCGAAGGACGACTTCGCGACTTGATGATTTTTGTGGACTCGCCGATGGCGACCGAAGCCACAAGGATCACCCGCCGACATCTGGAGTTGTTCGACGAACAGGCGAAGAACCTCGCGGGATGGCACAAGGTGGGTGCGGACCTCCCCTATCTCAAGTTCACATCGAGTGTCGACGAATCGAAGGCACTCAACCAGATCAGCGCAGGGGCGATAATCATCTCGGCCAGCGGTATGTGTGATGCCGGGCGCATCCGTCACCATCTGCGACAGAACCTGCCCCGACCCGAGTCCGTTGTGATGATCACCGGGTTCCAGGCCAAGGGATCGCTGGGTCGGCAGCTTGTGGATGGCGTCCGGCGGGTCCGCCTGTTTGGAGACGACATCCCGGTGCGGGCCGCCATTCACTCGGTCAACGGGCTGTCCGCGCATGCGGACCGGAAGGCGCTCATGGCTTGGGCGGATGGTTTCAGAGTGCCACCGCATCAGACCTTCATTGTGCACGGCGAGGAGACAGCGGCACTGGAATTCGCGCACGCGCTTCGAACCGAGAAGGGCTGGACGGTGACAGTTCCTGAACCGGGTGCATGTTTCGAAATAGGCCCAAGCCCATGACCATCGACCGGACAAGCGAAAGAGAACTCACCGAACATATCCTGGTCGGGCCCGCGTATCGATTGGCGCACGAGGACTTGGATTTTCTGGCGGAGGACGATCTGCGTCCGGTGCGCCTGCAACTCGAACTGATCAAGCCAGAACGCGCGCTGCGTCACCATGATATCCACTCGACTGTGGTGGTATTTGGCAGCGCCCGTATCGTCTCGCCGGAAGTCGCAGAAAAGCAGTTGGAAGAAGCTCAACAGCTCCACCGGGAGGACCCGGCATCCGAACGACAACTTCTGGCAGCCGAACGCCGGCTACATTGGTCGCGCTACTATGCAGAAGCGCGGTGTTTTTCTGAGCTCGTCTCGCACCAATTTCAACGGGTCGGACGCCGGGATTTCGTTATCGTCACAGGCGGTGGCCCGGGCGTGATGGAGGCTGCGAACCGCGGTGCCTTCGATGTTGGAGCGCGCTCGGCCGGTTTGAATGTCACCTTGCCGAGCGAACAGAGGCCAAACCCGTTCATCACACCGGACCTCGCATTCCGTTTTCGCTACTTCGCCATACGCAAAATGCACTTCCTGCTGCGGGCCAAGGCACTCGTGGCCTTTCCCGGCGGCTATGGCACCCTCGATGAACTGTTCGAAGTCCTGACCCTTGTGCAAACCCGAAAGATGCAAAGCCTTCCGATCATCCTGTTCGGACGGGAATTCTGGAACCGGGCGATCGATTTCGACTTCCTGGTCGATGAGGGAATGATCTCTTCGCAGGATCGCGCCCTCTTCCGCTTCGTCGAAACAGCAGAGCAGGCCGTGTCGGTCCTGAAAGATTTCTACGGCGGTCACCCTCCTGACGAGCCGATGATCGTCCAAGGACATGACATGAAGGGAGACCGATAGAGATGTCACGCAAGATTTCAATCGCGCTTGTTCTCGCTGTACTTGCGGGATTCATGGGCTATGCCCTTTGGTCGATCTTCTTGGCCCCGAGCGGCCTGCCGCCCGAGGGCTTCGCGCGGGGCAACGGCAGGGTTGAAGCCGATCTCGTCGATGTCTCGAACCGTCTTTCCGGGCGGGTGGCCACGATCGCGGTGCAGGAGGGCGATCTCGTCGCCGCAGGCGACGTCCTTGCGGTCATGGACACAACCGAACTCGAAGCGCAAAAGGCGCGCGCCGAGGCGGCGGTGGCCAGTGCAGAGGCCGCAGTAGCCGTGGCACAGGCGGGTGTAACCAAGGCCGAGGCCAGCCTCGCGCTCGCCCAAACCGAGCTCGCGCGCGCCGAGGCGCTGAGCGGGCGTGACGTGATCTCCAAGGCGAACTACGACATCCGCCGGACCGAAGCTCAGGTGGCAGAAGCCAGCCTCGCCGCCGCACAGGCCGAGGCGCAGGCAAAGGAACGCGTGGTCGATGCGGACGTCGCGAACCTGCAAGAGATCGAGGCGCGCATCGCCGACAGCACGCTCCATGCCCCCGAGGCTGGTCGCGTCCTTTACCGCCTTGCGCAGCCCGGCGAGGTTCTGGGCAGCGGCGGTAAGGTGCTGACGCTCGTGAGCCTCGGCAATGTCTACATGGAATTCTTCCTGCCCGCCGGTGCGGCGACGCGGGTGAAACTGGGCGACGAGGCGCGCATTGTCGTCGACGCGATGCCGAATGTCGCCGTACCGGCGCATGTCAGTTTCGTCGCGCCGGAGGCGCAGTTCACCCCCAAGCAGGTCGAGACCGTCGAGGAGCGCGAAAGCCTGATGTTCCGCGTCCGCGTGCGCATCCCGCAGCAGTTGGTCGAGGCCCGGCTCGCCCAGGTCAAGACCGGGGTGCGCGGCGTCGCCTGGGTGCGGCTCGTCGATCCCGATGGCAACTTGCCCGATTGGCCCGATGGGCTGACACCGCCCGTGGCGGCAGTCTTGCCCGCACCGATGACGGGTGACGGCGCAACCGAGACCGGGCAATGACCAGCGCTGAGAACCCCGGCCCCGTCGCATCTCTGGCGGCGGTGAGCCATCGCTATGGCAAAGTGACTGCCCTCAGCGATGTGACGCTGAGGATCCCGATGGGGCGCATGGTGGGCCTGATTGGGCCCGACGGCGTCGGAAAATCGACCCTGATGGGCCTCATCGCCGGAGCCAAGAAGCTGCAGACCGGTGGACTTGAGACGCTGGGCGGGAATATGTCAAGTGCTCGTGTCCGGACTGAGATGGGGCGGCGCATCGCCTTCATGCCGCAGGGTCTCGGCAAGAACCTCTACCATGATCTAAGCATCCGCGAGAATCTCGAATTCTTCGGCAAGCTCTTCGGCCAGGGCCAGGCGGAACGCGGCGCGCGGATCGAACGGCTGACCCGCGCCACTGGCCTTGCGCCGTTTCTCGACCGCCCGGCGGGCAAGCTCTCGGGTGGCATGAAGCAGAAGCTGGGACTTTGTGCCGCGCTGATCCATGACCCGGATTTCCTCCTACTCGATGAACCCACCACCGGCGTCGATCCGCTTTCGCGGCGTCAGTTCTGGGATCTGATCGACGCGATCCGCAAGGACCGCCCCGAAATGAGCGTGCTGGTCTCGACCGCCTACATGGAGGAAGCCGAGCGGTTCGAATACCTGATCGCCATGAACGAGGGCCGCGTTCTGGCCGAAGCGAGCCCGGACGTTCTCAAGGAGCGGACAAGCACCGACACCGTGGGTGCCGCCTATGTCGCCCTTCTGGGCGGCGGGAGGACCGAGGCGCAAAACGACACACACGCTCTGCCAGCGCCGACCGGCGCCACCACCGATGAAATCCCCGCGATCAATGCGCGTGGTCTGACCAAGCGGTTCGGCGATTTCACCGCCGTCGATTCGGTCAGCTTCGAGATCCGGCGCGGTGAAATCTTCGGCTTTCTTGGCTCGAACGGCTGCGGCAAGACCACCACGATGAAGATGCTGACGGGGTTGACACCCGCGACCGAGGGTGAAGCCTGGATCTTCGGCCAGCCGGTCGATGCGCAGAACCTCGACGCACGCCGCCGGGTCGGCTTCATGTCGCAGTCCTTCTCGCTTTATGGCGAATTGACGGTGCGCGAGAACCTGCTTCTGCATGCCCGTCTCTTCCATCTGGGCCCCGACCTGACCAGGGACCGCATGGCCGATCTGGTGCCGCGTTTCGGGCTCGATCCCTATCTCGACCAGAACGCGGCCTCGCTCCCTTTGGGGGTGCGGCAACGCCTGTCGCTGGCGGTCGCGGTGATCCATGCACCGGACATCCTTATCCTCGACGAGCCAACCTCGGGCGTCGACCCGCAGGCGCGTGATGCATTCTGGGAAATGCTGCTCGATCTGGCGCATCGCGAGCGCGTGACGATCTTCATATCGACGCATTTCATGGATGAGGGCATGCGCTGCGACCGCATCTCGCTGATGCATGCGGGCAAGGTACTGGTGACGGATGCGCCGCAGGCGATCATCGACGCGCACGGGGCCGGAACGCTCGAGGATGCTTTCATCGCCCACATGCTCGACGCGATGCCGCAGTACGCGGCAGCAGAAAGCACGCCCGAGGTGCGCGTCAGCGCGCCCGCCGAGGCCCTGGCGGACCGCCCGGGCTTCAGCCTGCGCCGGCTTCTGGCCTTCACTACGCGCGAGGCGATGCAGGTGCGGCGCGATCCGGTGCGGCTGGTCTTCTCCTTCGTCGGCAGCGCGGTTCTGCTTCTGATCATGTCCTTCGGCATCTCGCAGGAGGTGCGTGAGATCCCCTTCGCCGCCCTCGACCAGGACCGCAGCCCGGAAAGCCGCGCCTACCTGTCTGGTTTTGAGGAGTCCGATTGGTTCCGCGAGCGCCCCGCCATTGCCAGCGCGGACGAACTCGACCGGCGCATGGCCAGCGGCGAACTGGCGCTGGCGCTGCAACTCCCACCCGGTTTCGGCAAGGCCGTGCGCCGTGGCGAAACGACCGAGATCGCCGCCCTGATCGACGGCACCGACACCAGCCGCGCCGGGACGGTGGAAAGCTATGTCGAGGGCGCACATGCCCATGCCCTGAACGAGGATGCAGGCGCGGCCCTCGCGCTCGGCACTCTTGGCGCCCTGGTCGGCGCTGACCCGATCCAGCCGCCCGCGCAACTGGCGCCTCGGTTCCACTACAATCCGGCGATGGAAAGCCTGCCCGCGATCGGCCCCTCGATCCCGCCGCTCCTTCTGCTGCTATTCCCGGCGATCCTGATGGCGGTCAGCGTCGCGCGAGAAAAGGAGATCGGCACGATCACCAACTTCTACGTCACGCCCACCGGCCGAGCCGAATTCCTGATCGGCAAGCAACTGGTCTATGTCGCCATCACGCTTCTGAACTTCGTGATCCTGACGGTGCTGGTGGTCACGGTATTGGGCGTACCGCTCAAGGGCAGTCCGGCAGCCCTGGTCATCGGCGCGTTGGTCTATGCCTTCGCCGCCACAGGGTATGGCCTTCTGGTTTCCATGATGACCAGTACGCAGGTCACCGCCGTTTTTGCTGCGGCAATCCTGTCAGTGATGCCGACATTGCAATTCTCAGGCATGATCACGCCTGTCTCATCGCTGGAAGGCCCCGCGCGCATCCTCGGCACGTTCTGGCCCACCACCTGGTACATGGGGCTGAGCGTCGGAACCTTTACCAAGGGGCTGAGTCTGGCCGAGCTCTCGGGCCATCTGTTGCGCCTCGCCGCTTTCGGTCCGGTGCTGACCGGGCTCGCGATCCTTCTTCTGAAAAAGCAGGAGAAGTAGCGATGCGCGGGCTTTTCAACATCTTCTGGCTGGCGGGAAAGGAACTCAAAAGTGTCCTAGGCGATCCGGTGATGGTGGTGCTGATCCTGTGGTCCTTCATCATCGCCGTGATCCTCGAAGCGAGCGGCGCGGGCGACACCGTCTACAACGCCGCCATCGCCATCGTTGATGAGGACGGCTCCAGCCTTACCCGCCAGATCGCCGACGCGTTCGACCCGCCCTGGTTCCAACCGCCGGTCACCATCGGCGCGGACCGCATCGCGCCCGAGATGGATGCGGGCCGAATCATGTTCGTCCTCGCATTCCCGCCGGGCTTCGAGGCCGACGTGATCGCTGGTCGGATGCCCACCGCCCAGCTCGAGGTCGATGCCACGGCGGTCAGCCAGGCCCAACTCGGCACCGACTACATCGCGAATATCCTGGCCTCGGAAACCCGCGCGTTCCTCACGAACAACCCCGACGCGTCCGACCCGGCGCTGCGGCTGGAACTGCGCCGCGCCTTCAACGCCAACGGCGATCCCGTCTGGTTCAAGTCGGTCTCCTCGCTTCTGAACCAGTTGTCGCTGCTGACCATCGCGCTGACGGGTGCGGCGATGTTGCGCGAGCGCGAACAGGGTACGATCGAACATCTGATGGTGATGCCGCTGACGCCGCTGGAAATCGCGCTTTCCAAGGTTCTGGCCAACGTGGTGGTGGTGCTGGCGGCGTTCACGCTCTCGCTTCTGTTCGTGGTGCAGGGTGTGCTCGATGTGCCGATGCGGGGCTCGATGGGCCTGCTGCTGGTCGGCACCACGGTCTATCTGGCCGCTGCAGCGGCCATTGGCATGTTCCTCGGCACCATGGCGCGCAGCATGGCACAGTTCGCGCTGCTGGTCATCATGGTGATCATTCCGATCATCATGCTCTCCGGTGGAATGGGTGCAATCGAAAGTCAGCCCGACCTCGTCCAACGCCTCACTCTGGCGCTTCCCTCGCGCCATTTTCTGGCTTTCGCAAAAGCCGTCGTCTTCCGCGGCGCTGGTCTGGGTTCAGTTTGGGTCGAACTTGCGCTGATGGCGGGGCTCGGAACCACATTCTTCGTGGCCAGTCTTCTGCTGTTCCGCCGATCCATGAGCTTGGCAGGGTGAAGCGATGTGCGCCCATTTGCCTAAACCCACGAGCCATGTGCCAGAGCGGATCGCTGACGTTGCGAGGCAGATGGGGCACCTTGGAGGTTTGCCCCTGTTGCTCGTTCTGACCTTCTTGGCTTTGCCGGGTTGTGCACTGCGGCCTGGTCCCGAGGTCCTTGCCGTTGTGCCAGACGAGAGTTCCGCTGCCAGCTTCGTGACAATTGACGTCGTCACCAATCGGCGGTTCGACGTCATGTCTCACAGCTATTCCGATCTGCGCTCTCACAAGCTGCAACTCGAGAGGTTCAAGTTATCGGTCCCGCCCAGTCATCAACTCACCCGGATCGAATGGCCAAAGGGCGACCCAGATCCGGCTAAAAACTTCGTCGTGACAGAGCGAGAAATTCGACCGACTTCAGAATTAGGCACGGCAAGCGTCGCGGCCGGTGCCGTACGGCTCAAGCCGGGCAAGCGAGATGTCGTCATATTCGTCCATGGTTATAACTACAACTTCCAAGAGTCGCTCTTCCGTTTGGCCCAGCTTGTGGCCGATGGTGGATTGGATGACGCGCCAGTTCTCTTCGCGTGGCCGTCGGCGGCATCTGTCACGGGCTACGTTGCCGATCGAGATGCGATCACCTATTCACGAGATGATCTGGTGCATGTCCTCAACACGCTTGCGGGCCAGCCGCAGGTGGGGCGCATTACTCTTTTCGGGCACTCCATGGGGGCAATGCTCGTCGTCGAAGCGTTGCGGCAGCTACGGCTTACAGGTCAGGACCGGACGATTGAACGTCTGGGAGATGTTGTGCTCGCGGCACCAGACATCGATATCGATGTGTTTCGGAGACAGATCGAGATCATCGGCCCTCTTGATCCACCGTTAACGTTACTCGTCGCACCAGACGATCGTGCTTTGACGATTTCCGCCCGCCTCACCGGATCGCGCAGCAGGCTCGGCACCCGCGACGTGCAGGATCCACGAGTACAGGCCCTGGCGAACACCAACGGGATCAGAGTCATAGATATATCTGACGTTTCGTCACCAGACGCGACGATGCATAGCCGGTTTGTGGGATTGGTCACGGTGTTCCCCAGAATGCGTGGCGAAAGAGATCCCGTATTGGTCCAGGCCGGTGCATTCGTTCTAGAGCCTTTGGCCGCAGTACTTATTCCTGCGCATCCGCGATGAGAGTGTCCACCCACCTCTATCAAGCGATGGCGCGAAGCTGCCGATACCGGCAATGCTGCGGCTTTCGCGCCATCCGAGGGAAGGGCGGTTGCCATTTACTCGCCTTGCAAGCGTAGTTGGTGAGGTGGCAATGCATAGTCGAAGCCAACCATCTGACAGGAATAAGAGAAGCTCACCTAACGCTGGGTCACGGCACAGACTAATGAACGAGGCAGTGAAGCATCGGGACACCATAGAGCTTCGACATCTGCGCTATTTCGTGGCTGCGGCGGAGCATGGCAGCTTTCGCAAGGCAGGTGCTTCGCTTGGCGTTCAACAATCGGCCATCAGCCGCCGAATTCATGATCTCGAAGATCGACTCGGGGCAGCATTGTTTCATCGCCATAGCAGTGGCGTCCGCCTCACCTTTGCTGGCCAACGCTACCTGCCGTGCGTCCGCCAGATTCTCCGTAGCCTCAAGGAGGGAGCACAAGATATCGCCTCTGTTGGCCGGTCAGAGAATGGTATGCTGAGAATCGGCATCTACTCCTCGATTGCCTCGGGTTTTCTGGCCGAATTACTACGCACCTACGGTTGCCGACATGGGGACATCCGAATCGAGCTGGTTGACGGCAATCCAAGCGAGCATATCGCTGCCATCCGTCAACTACGGATTGACGTTGCCTTCGTGACCGGGACGCGGGATTGGCCCGACTGTGAGAGAACGCATTTGTGGTCGGAGCGGGTTTACGTTGTGCTGCCGGATCACCATGCGCTGGTTGCTCGGAAGGAACTGAAATGGCAGGATCTCATAGAAGAACCATTTGTCGTCAGCGAGACAGCTCCCGGGCAGGAAATCCACGACCATCTAATTAGGGAACTCGCCAACCTCGGCCAGCACCCAGATGTGCAGGTGCAGTCGGTTGGGCGAGATAACCTTCTGTCACTTGTGGCAATGGGCCGGGGCTTGACCCTGGTCAGCGAAGCAATGACAGTAGCGCGATTTCCCGGAATCGCTTACCGTCCTATCTGTAATGAGGTTCTTCCCTTTTCAGCTATATGGTCTCGGGAAAACGACAATCCCGCGTTTAGGCGGCTGCTTAGCCTAGCCAAGGCGATGACATCATCTTGAGCCTCCATCAGTTTTCGGTCCGCAGCTTGGCCAGTTGGGCAGAGCGTCGCGCCTTGGCGAACCCCCGGTCCGTTCCAATGAACCGCTCCAGCATCGGGACGATCAGCTTAGCAGGATCGGCAACAGCTTGCCCCGTTTCCCGCCCCAATACCTCGGCATACGCGACCAGATCGCGGTGAAGGGACGCGGGTAGTTCCACCGTCACTTTCACGGACTTGTCGTCGGGCAGCGGTCCCAGCTTCAGTTTCGTCATGGTCAGCCTCCTGCGGGTTCGAATACCAAATCGCGGGTCACGATAATCCGGACTGGAAATCCCGGCCGGATCGTCAAGGTCGGCGTGATTTGCAACTGGCGCTGCACGATCTGCTGACCAGCCTGGTTGATCGTGTCCACCGCCCCATCCCGAATAGCCTGAACCAGCCGGTCCTCATCATTGGCGGCAAGTTCCACCCCGACTGCGAGCAGCGTGGACAGACCCGCCGCGCGCATCAGATCCCACCAGTGATAGTCGACGCCATCTTCGAGGCCGGCATAGCCGCTCGCATCCGCGCCTGGCAGACGTTCAAGAACGATGGAGCGGCCGCCCGGCAGGATCAGGCGATTCCAGACAAGCAACACGCGGCGCTGACCGTAACTCACGCCATCATCATATTGGCCGATGATGCGTGTGCCCTGCGGGATCAGGAGCAGCGCGCCGGTCGGACTGTCATAGACGTTCTCCGTGACCTGCGCGGTGATCTGACCGGGAAGGTCCGAGCGGATGCCGGTGATGAGCGCGGCCGGGATGACCGCTCCGGCCTGAAGGATGTAAGGCGATACCAGTGGCTGGAAACGATCCGGCGCGACGGTCTGTCGATCCACCGGCCCGTTCAGGAAGGCCGTATGGCGGCTCTGCTCGGCCTGCCCGGAACGCCCGAGGCCGGGGACATTCGCGCCGACACCGGGCGTCGCTCCCCGGCGCGGCACCGTTTGGAAGAACACGCCGCTCAAGCGCGCGGCCTCTTCCTCGGCGCGGCGGCGTTCCTCTTCGGGATCGACGGCGGGGCCAGTGATCGGTGGCGGCGCAACCGGCAGTCCCCGCTCCTGCGCGTCGAGGATCGGCCGTCCGAGGTCACCGGGCAGTGCGGGTCCGAGAACCGGGCCAGTATAGTCGGATGGCAGCCCTTCCAGGCCGTCCGCTGCCGGTCGGTTGTCGATGGAATAGAGTTCTCCACCTCCCGGCCCAACCTCACGGGTCTGGAGCGCATAGATCAGCGCGCCGCCAATGCCGAAGAGTGCGACAGCTCCGACACCGGCCAGAACCTTGCGCGACAGCCTGGTCACGCGCGGCGGATCGGGGCGCAGACGCATCGGAGCTGCAGGATCGGTTTCATTCATGACGCCCCTCCCCTATGCGCGTCCCCCTCCGTCCGCGCCTCTGCCTCGCGCTCTTCCATGCGAACGATCCGTACCACCTGCTGGCGGTCGCCTGCCCCCAGCCGAAGCTCCGCTGCCTCAAAGAGGCGATCCACGATCAGTACGTTCCGGTGGATACGGCTGTTAACGATCTGCGGTTCTCCATCGGCGCCGAGCACGAAGAGCGGTGGCATCTCGCCCTGGGCGATGCCCGCCGGGAAGACGACATAGACGCGGCGACCATCGTCGAAGACCGAGACTGGGCGCCAGGGCGGGCTCTCACCTGGGATCTGCAAGCCGTAACGATGATTGCGGGCCGACGGCGTCGGCATTGTCGGCGCGGTCGCCACAGCCTGTCGCGCACCACGGGGCGCAGCCGGATAGGCCCAGGCGACCGAGGGCATGTAGAGGGCCCCCCGCGCACGCAGTTCGATCGTGTAAACCCGCCTATCGGTGGTGATCACGAGATTGGTCGAGATGTCCTCGCGTGTCGGCTTCACGAGGATATGGACGCGGGTATTCGCGCCCGATCCGCTCTGGGTGTCGCCAATGATCCAGCGCGTCGTATCGCCAGCCGCAATCGGTCCCGCTCCGGTCAGGCGCTCGCCAGGCTCCAGCGCAATATTGGTGATCTGACCGGGGGCTGCATAGACCTGATAGAGCGCACCTTCCGACCATGGATAGATCTGGATGGCGTTGTAATAGCCTTCCCGACGCGGCTCGACGCGGGCGGCGGCATTGGCGTTCTCGACGCGGCCATCCGGCGTGCCGGCAGGAGTGCCGCCGCGCGCCACGGTCCAGGCGGGTGGAACATGCAGCGACCGGGGACGATCCTCGGCAGAGGCCGCGAGCGGCGTCGGCAGCGGTGGCACGGAGTCGTCATAGCTGAACTGCGGTGTCCGGTTGGTGGCGCAGCCGGCCAGCATGGTGGCGGAAAGCAGCAAAGCTGCCAATGCGGGTTTACGGAAAACCGGGAGCCCGGCGTTACGGAAGGTCGAGGCGGTCATTGACTCATCTCCCGCGACCAGTTGATCGCATTGACGTAGATGCCGAGCGGATTGGCGCGCAGGCGCTCGGCGCTGCGCGGAGTCTGGATCACGACGGTCAGGATCGCGGTCCATCGCTCGGTGGTGGAAAGCTGGCCGTTCTCGAAATGGCGTTCGGTCCAGGCGACCCGGAACGATCCCGGCGAGGCCCGGATGACGCTCGAGACCTCGATGGCGATCTGCTGGCGGCCGACGCGCGTGAACGGGTCGTTGGCGCGGGCATAGTCGTTCAGCGCGATCGCGCCGCGATCCGTGGTGAACTCGTAGGCGCGCAGCCAGTTCTGCCGCACGATGATCGGATCGGCAGGAATCGAGCGGACCTGCTCGATGAAACGGCCGAGATGGAAGGCAATCTGGGGATCGGTCGGCTGGTAGTCGGCTGAGGCCGGGGCGACGGTCTGGGCTTCGCCGAGCGCATCGACCTGCACCACCCAGGGCACCACGGTCCCTTGTGCCGACTGCCAGACAAGTGCGGTGGCGAAACCAGCAGACAGGATCAGGCTGCCGAAGGCCATGTAGCGCCAGTTCCGCGCCTGCACGCGGGCCGAGCCGATACGTTCATCCCAGACCTGGGCGGCCTTCTGGTACGGAGTCTCGGGTTCCGGCGTCTTGCCGTAATGGGTTGCGGGGCGTTTGAAGAGGTTCATGAGCGGTCGCTTTCGGAGAGATTGACGGAAGAGCCGGCGCCACGGCTGTCACCAGACCGGACGGCATGGGCGGCGGCCCGTGTGCCTTGGCTCATGGCCTGGTTTCGACGCATGCGCTTTGCCCAGGCGGGCGGCCCATCGGCTGCAGGCGCGATGGCGGCATCGGGACCTGTGCCACCGACGGTCCCCATGGAGGATGTGCCGCCCGTTGCGCCGAACCCGGCCCTCACACCGTCGGCGTAGCTGGACTTCATGCTGTCACTGGCGCGGGATGCAGCCCGTTTGAGCGGAGAGACGGCGGTGGAGGCTCCGGCGCGGGCGACGCCTCCAAGACCACTGGAAACGCCCCCGGACCCGCCGACAGTTCCGAGCGTGTAGGCCGATGACGCAGCCCCTACGGCCGAGGCGGTGCCGCGTGCGAGCGCCGCGCCGCCGGACAGGGCTGCGGTGCCGCCACGTGCCGCGAGCATGGTCGCGCCGCCGGCCGCAACGGCCGCACCGCCCACGGCGAGACCCGTCCCGACCGCGGCACCCGCACTGAGTTGCGGACCGCCGGAGACAAGACCGGAGGCGATGCCGGGGCCGAAAATGCCGAGGCCGAGAAGAGAGAGTGCCGCCAGCACGATCGCCATGGCGTCGTCGATGGTCGGGGTCGCGCCGCCGAAGCCGGCGGTGAACTGCGAGAACAGCGTCGAACCGATACCGATGATGACGGCCAGCACCAGAACCTTGATGCCGGAGGAGATGACGTTGCCAAGCACGCGCTCAGCCATGAAGGCGGTCTTGCCGAACAGGCCGAAGGGGATGAGGACGAAGCCCGCAAGCGTGGTCAGCTTAAACTCGATCAGGGTGACGAAGAGCTGCACGGCGAGGATGAAGAAGGCGAGGATCACCAACGCCCAGGCGAAGAACAGGCAGAGGATCTGGACGAGATTCTCGAACACCGCGATCCAGCCCATCAGGTCGGAAATGCTTTCGAGCAGGGGTCGCCCGGCCTCGAGCCCGGTCTGGGCGACACGTCCGGGGCGAAGGAGATCGGCGGCGGAAAAGCCGGTGCCCGAAGCCATCAGGCCGAGACCGGCGAAGCTTTCGAAGACGATGCGGGCGAGGTTGTTCCAATTGCTAATGATGTAGGCGAAGACACCGACGAAGAGCGTCTTCTTGACTAGTCGGGCGATGATGTCGTCATCGGCGCCCCAGGCCCAGAATAGGGCGGCGAGCGTAACGTCAATGACGATCAGCGTGGTAGCGATGAAGGCAACCTCGCCACCGAGCAGGCCGAATCCGCTGTCGATATAGCTGGTGAAGATACCGAGAAAATTGTCGATGACCCCCGTTCCGCCCATAGTCACTGCCCTCCGTTCGGTGCAGGCGTCGCCGGGGCTGGCGTCCGGCCAAGGAAGCGGTCGCGGTTCTCGGCCCAGGCGGCGAGGCAATCGGCATCGCTGCCGGCGGCCTCGCCGAGTTGCTGGCACCGGCGCAGGGTTTCGCGCAGCGGATCGGCCGGCGGCTGGAGCGCGGGAGCGGTGCTGACCGGCGCGGGATCGTCCTCGCGCGTCATCTCGATGACCGTGGCGGTGATCACAATCGCGACGAACACGATGGCCGCGATCCGGGCCAGCACCTTCCCCTCCATGCTTCGCCTCCTTTCCTCAGTTGAACATCTGCGCATTGCCGGGCTGGTAGCCCAAGCCCGGCGTCAGGAACCGCTCACGCTGGATGCGGCCCTGTTCGGCGGCGGTGGCGCGCTCGGCCTCGGTCAGCGCCTGGGCGCGGCCGTTTGCCGAAATCACCGCGATCAGGTCGGAGAGCTGCTGCGATTGAAGGGCGAGAAGCTGGTTGCCGGCCTGGGTTGCTTGCAGCGCACCCGTCGCCCCCTGGCTTTCGCCGACCAGCGCCGACATCTCAGCGCGGTTGCTGTCGATATTGCCGACGACGCCAGCTTGCACGCGCATGGCGTCCTGCAAGCCGCCAACAGTGTTCTCCCAGCGGGACCTGGCGTCAGCGATGAGTTGCTGGTCGGTGGCCGTCAGAGACAGGTTGCCGTAGTCCTGCTGGAACATCTGGTCGATGTTCTGCACGTTGAAGGCAATGTTCTGGGCCTGCCCGAGAAGCTGCTGGGTGCGTTGCACATTCTGCTGGAGCGCCTGAAGCGAACTGTGGGGCAGGCTGGCGAGATTGCGGGCCTGGTTGATCAGCATCTGCGCCTCGTTCTGGAGCGAGGTGATCTGGTTGTTGATCTGCTCCAGCGTCCGGGCGGCGGTCAGCAGGTTCTCGGCATGGTTGGTCGGATCGTAGACGATGCGGCCGAAGCCGCCGAAGAAGGCATGGGCAGGCGTCGTCAACACCGGGGTCAGCGCCAGCGGGGCAGCGAGGGCAAGGGCAAGCGCCGAGGCACTCACCATGCGGGTGAACCGGGGCAGTTTGTACGTCATGGAGTGATCTCCTCTTCTTCCAGGGTGATGCCGAACTCGTTTTCATCGTCGACGAGGGGCGGCAGGTCCTCGCTTTCCAGCGCGAGGTTGGTGAGGTCCGGGATCAGGTCGGCCGCCCAGTCGACGCCGCGCGCTCGAAGCCAGGCGGCGAGAAAGCCGTCTCGGCCGTGCTCCGCGAAGATTTCGGCAATCAATGCCTGGTCGGATTTGGCGGACGCGGCGCAGAGCGCGAGACCGACTTCGCTGAGGCCCAGCTCGAACAGCCGGTTGCCCCGCCGGGACTGGCAGTAGTAATCGCGCTTGGGCGTGGCTCGTGCGAGGATCTCGATCTGCCGGTCGTTGAGGCCGAAGCGGCGATAGATCGCGGTGATCTGCGGCTCGATCGCACGCTCGTTCGGCAGTAGAAGCCGCGTCGGGCAGCTTTCGATGATCGCGGGCGCGATGTTGCTGCCGTCGATGTCGGACAGGCTTTGCGTGGCGAAGACGACACTGGCGTTCTTCTTCCTGAGCGTCTTCAGCCATTCACGGAGCTGCTCCGCGAAGGCATCGTCATCGAGCGCCAGCCAGCCTTCGTCGATGATGAGCAGCGTGGGCCGGCCGTCGAGGCGGTCGCCGATACGGTGAAACAGGTAGGAAAGGACAGCCGGGGCCGCGCCGGTTCCGACCAAGCCCTCGATTTCGAACGCCTGGACGTCGGCTGAACCAAGATGTTCGCTCTCAGCGTCCAGCAGGCGGCCGTAAGGACCGCCGACGCAATAGGCGCGCAGGGCCTGTTTCAGGTCGTTGGATTGCAGCAGGACCGCGAGCCCGGTGATGGTGCGTTCCCCGACTGGCGCGGAAGCGAGCGAGGTCAGGGCCGTCCAGATATGCTCCTTTACCTCGGGGGTGATCTGGATGTTCTCGCGCGTCAGGATCGCCACGATCCAGTCGGCGGCCCATGCGCGCTCGGCCGTCTCGTGGATACGCGCCAGCGGTTGCAGCGAAACGGAGGTCTCGGCCGCATCGGTCAGTTCACCGCCGAGGTCGTGCCAGTCGCCGCCCATGGCAAGCGACGCGGCGCGGATCGAGCCGCCGAAATCGAAGGCAAAGACCTGGCTGCGCGGATAGCGCCGGAACTGCAAGGCCATCAGCGCCAGCAGAACCGATTTACCCGCGCCGGTCGGGCCGACGACGAGTGTGTGGCCCACATCGCCGACATGAAGGGAAAACCGGAACGGGGTCGATCCTTCGGTCCTGCCATAGAGCAGCGGGGGTGCGCCGAAGTGGTCGTCCCGTTCCGGCCCCGCCCACACGGCACTTGAGGGGATCATGTGGGCAAGGTTGAGCGTCGAAACCGGCGGTTGCCGGACATTGGCATAGGCATGTCCGGGCAAGCTGCCAAGCCAGGCGTCGACGGCATTGACCGTCTCGACCATGACGCTGAAATCGCGCGACTGGACGATTTTCTCGACCAGCCGCAGCTTTTCGTCGGCGCGGCAGGCGTCCTCGTCCCATACGGTGACGGTCGCGGTGACATAGGCCATGCCGGCCATGTCGGCGCCGAGTTCCTGCAAGGCCATGTCCGCGTCGGCCGCCTTGTTGGCGGCATCGGTATCGACCAGTGCAGATTGCTCGTTGGTCATCACCTCCTTGAGGATGGCGGCGATGGACTTGCGCTTGGCGAACCACTGGCGCCGGATACGGGTCAGCAGCCGCGTCGCGTCCACCTTGTCCATGAGAATGGCGCGGGTCGACCAGCGATAGGGAAAGGCCAGCCGGTTCAGTTCATCGAGCAGGCCGGGGGTCGTGACGCCCGGAAAGCCGGTGATGGTGAGAACTCGGAGATGCTGGTCGCCCAGGCGCGGCTCCAGCCCGCCGGTCAGCGCCTGATCCGGCAGCAGCGCGTCGAGATGCATCGGCACCTCGGGCACACGCACGCGATGCCGGTTGGTCGAGATCGTCGAGTGCAAGTAGGTGAGTGTCTCCGCGTCATCGAGCCAGCGGCATTCCGGCATGAAGCCGTCGAGCAGCGCCAGCACGCGGTCGGTGCGGTCGATGAAGCCGCGCACCAGTTCCCAGGGATTCACGCCCGAGGTCTCGCGGCCCTCGTAGAGCCAGGATTCTGAGCGTGCCGCATCCTCGGCGGGCGGGAGCCAGAGGAAGGTCAGGAAATAGCCCGAGACGAAATAGGTGCCGTTCGGCCGGCGATCGTCCCACTGGGATGATCGCTCATCGGCCTCACCCTCGAAATCGGCCTTGCGCTCGGCATCGACCAGCGCCGAGGCGGGATCGAGAAAGGTGCTGTCGGGATAGGTCGCGGCCTCGGTCCGCTGCGCCTCGACGAAGATCGCCCAGCCCGAGCCCAGACGGCGGAAGGCATTGTTCAGACGCCCTGCCACCGCGACCATTTCTGCCGCGACGGCGGAGTCCAGATCCGGCCCGCGAAACTTCGCGGTGCGCTGGAGCGAGCCATCCTTGTTCAGCACGACGCCGGAGCCGACCAGCGCCACCCAAGGCAGATAGTCAGCCAAGCGGGAGGCGGTGCGGCGGTATTCTGCGAGATTCATCATGGCTCGTGCCTCACACCGAGAGATGGCCGGGGATGCGCAGATGACGGCGCGCGACCTCGACGAAGAGCGGATCGCGTTTGGCCGCCCAGACGGCGGCGATATGGCCCACCGCCCAGATCAGGATGCCGGCCAGCCAGAGCTGGAGGCCGAGACCCACAGCCCCGGCGAGCGTGCCGTTCAGGATGGCGACGGATCGCGGCGCCCCGCCGAGCAGGATCGGCTCGGTCAGGGCGCGGTGAACCGGGATCGAGAAGCCTGGCACTTCGTCGAGTGCTTCGAACGCGACCGCCATCAGACCAGCGCCCCGCCACCGAAGCTGAAGAAGGAGAGGAAGAAGCTGGATGCCGCGAAGGCGATGGAGATGCCGAACACGATCTGGATCAACCGCCGGAAGCCGCCGCCGGTGTCGCCGAAAGCCAGCGTCAGGCCGGTGACGATGATGATGATTACGGCGACGATCTTGGCCACCGGCCCTTCGACGGATTCGAGGATGGATTGCAGCGGCGCTTCCCAGGGCATGGAAGAACCCGAGGCATGGGCGGCCGGCGCCATGAAGAGGCTGACATAGGTGACGGCGGCGGCCGTGGCGATGTGGTGGCGGATACGGAAGGCGCGACGGATCATGCAGGATCTCCTGAATCGTGAGTGGTGGCGGTTTCGGAAAAAGCGGGGGAAATCCGATAGTCGCCGTCCGGCCCGAGGCCCTCGACGCGAGCGAGTTCGGCCAGCCGGCGCGCGGAACCGCGCCCGGCCAGGACGGCCACAAGGTCGATGGTCTCCGCGATCATGGCGCGGGGGACGGTCACGACGGCTTCCTGGATCAGTTGTTCGAGACGGCGCAGCGCGCCGATACCGGAACCGGCATGGATGGTGCCGATGCCGCCCGGATGTCCGGTGCCCCAGGCTTTGAGCAGGTCCAGCGCCTCGGCGCCGCGCACCTCACCGATCGGGATGCGATCCGGGCGCAGGCGCAGCGAGGACCGGACAAGCTCCGACAGCGTGGCGACGCCATCCTTGGTCCGCATGGCGACGAGGTTCGGCGCGGCGCATTGCAGTTCGCGCGTATCCTCGATGATGACGACGCGATCCGAGGTCTTGGCCACTTCGGCCAGCAACGCATTGGTCAGGGTAGTTTTGCCGGTGGACGTGCCGCCGGCGACGAGGATGTTGGCGCGGGTGACGACCGCCAGTCGCAGGGCCTCGGCCTGCATCCGGGTCATGATCCCGGCGGCGACATAATCGTCGAGGCTGAATACCGCGACGGCTGGCTTGCGGATGGCGAAGGCCGGGGCTGCGACGACGGGCGGCAACAGGCCCTCGAAGCGCTCGCCTGTTTCCGGCAGTTCCGCCGAAACGCGCGGGCTGCGGGCATGGACCTCTGAGCCGACATGATGCGCGACCAGGCGAACGATGCGCTCGCCGTCGGCGGCCGTGAGCGTCTCACCCGTATCGGCCAGTCCCTCGGACAGCCGATCCACCCAGATCCTGCCGTCGGGGTTCAGCATGACCTCGACGACGGAAGGCTCCTGCAAGAGAGTCGAGATGGCAGGCCCAAGCGCCGTTCGGAGCATCCGCGCGCCGCGGTCAACACTTGCCTGTTTGTGGTTGCTGCCTGCCATCTCGTCCCCGTTCCACCGGGGAGGCGAGATGCGATCCCCGGATGGGGATGACTAAAAGAGACCTGAAACGGTGCGATTCAACAAGTTTCGGGCGTCGTAGTAGTGTAGGATAAAAATACAGGAGAACGGCGGTGGCGCCTTGTTCTTGAAGCTATGACCGTCCCACCCACATGGCGCATGTGACATCAGGAGTTTTCCGATTCGGGAACATCCTCAGAAACCTCCTGTCGGAGCTTCGGTCCTTGGGCGAGCCGCCTGCCGAGTGCGGTGATAAAGGCTTCATACCGCTCGCCCACCTTGGCCCTGGCCGCGTTCGCAGCGGGTTCGGGCAGGGCCGGCGTCGTGGCGAGCCAGAAGCGGATGAAGACCGCCAGGGTCTCGACCGCGATGCCAACATCGCGTTCCATCCGCATGATGCGACGGTCGATCTGATCGAGACGCCGGGCAACGATCGCCTCCCGGCGCTCGGCATCATCTGGCGACAGGAAGGACGCAATCGCGGCCTCAGCGATCATTGACTGCGAGCGATCCCGGCGGGCGGCAAAATCCGCCAAGGCCTTCTCGACGGCCGGCTCCAGATAGACGGTGAACTTCTTCTTCCGCGCGCTGGCCATGGCCTAGAGATCCATCCGGTCATGCGGGTTCATCGAGACCCGGCGCGCGGTATCCAGCATGTGGCGGATCATGCGCCGGTTCTGGCCGACCTCTTCGTCACCGTCGTCGGCCAGGCCCGCCTCGAACTCGTTCTCGATGGGCTTTTTCTTCTCCACCGGCTTCACGCGGCCGAGTTCGGGTTGCAGCCTGCGTTCGGATTGGGTCGGGTCTTCATCCTCGGCCGGTTCAGGTGAAGGATCTTCGACGGAATGTTCGGGTCGTGCCGGAATCGGCAGCGCGGTCCAGTTGTCCGCCTGCGGCGTGTCGGGCGGCGTCAGCTCCGGTGGCGCGAGAAGGCGTTCACGGAACCGCTCGTCCTCGAAATACCGCGCCTTCTTCGCGCGAACCGGCGGGATGCCGGCGACCATGACGATCTCGTCGCTCGGGGGAAGCTGCATGATCTCGCCCGGCGTCAGCAACTGCCGGGCGGTCTCCGAGCGCGACACCATGAGATGGCTGAGCCAGGGCGCGAGGCGATGCCCGGCATAGTTCTTCATCGCCTTCATTTCGGTGGCGGTGCCGAGTGCGTCGGAAACCCTCTTGGCGGTGCGCTCATCGTTCGTGGCGAAGCTCACGCGGACATGGCAGTTGTCGAGGATCGAGTTGTTCGGCCCGTAGGCTTTCTCGATCTGGTTCAGCGACTGTGCGATCAGGAAGCTCTTGAGGCCGTAGCCCGCCATGAAGGCCAGCGCGGTCTCGAAGAAGTCCAGCCGCCCAAGCGCCGGAAACTCATCGAGCATCAAGAGCAGGCGATGCCGCCCGGCATTCTCCTGCAAATCCTCGGTAAGGCGGCGACCGACCTGGTTCAGCAGCAATCGCATAAGGGGCTTAGTGCGGTTGATGTCGGAGGGCGGCACGACGAGGTAGAGCGTCGTCGGCCGCTCGCCCCCGACGATATCGCTGATCCGCCAGTCGCAACGGCGCGTCACCTCCGCAACCACGGGATCGCGATAGAGGCCCAAGAAGGACATGGCCGTCGACAACACGCCGGACATTTCATTGTCGGATTTGTTGCGCAGCTCGCGCGCCGCGCTGGCGACGACGGGATGCGGTCCCGCTTCCCCCAGATGCGGGGTTCGCATCATGGCAAGCAGGGTGGATTCCACCGGGCGCTTGGGGTCGGAGAGGAATTTGGCGACACCCGCCAGCGTCTTGTCCGGCTCGGCATAGAGGACGTGCAGGATGGCGCCGACGAGGAGCGAATGGGAGGTCTTTTCCCAATGGTTGCGCTTGTCGAGGCTGCCTTCGGGGTCCACCAAGATATCGGCGATGTTCTGGACGTCGCGCACCTCCCATTTGCCGCGGCGCACCTCGAGCAGCGGATTATAGGCCGAGGAGTTCGGATTTGTGGGATCGAAGAGCAACACCCGACCATGCTGCGCGCGGAAGCCCGAAGTGAGTTGCCAGTTCTCGCCCTTGATGTCGTGGACGATGGCCGAGCCCGGCCAGGTCAGGAGCGACGGAATGACCAGACCGACGCCCTTGCCGGATCGAGTCGGCGCGAAGCACAGCACATGCTCCGGCCCGTCATGGCGCAGATAGTCCCTTTCGTGGCAGCCGAGGACGACGCCATCGGGGTCGAGCAGGCCGGCCTTCCTGATCTCGGAGGTTTCGGCCCATCGCGCCGAACCGTAGGTGGCGACGTTCCTGGCCTCGCGCGCCCGCCAAACCGACATGCCGATGGCGACCGCGATGGCGATGAAGCCGCCCGAGGCTGCGATGATCCCGCCCATGGCGAAGATCGGCGGCGCGTAGGCTTCATAGAAATACCACCACCAGAAGATCGCGGGCGGATAATAGACTGGTACGTCGAACAGCACGAACCAAGGCGGCCCGAGCTGGGCCTGATAGCCGAGGCTCCAGGCGACATATTGCGTCGCGCCCCAGGTGGTGGCGAGGATGATGAGGAAGACGATGCTGATCTGTCCCCAGAGGATCTTGGTTGCGGACATGGGCGATGGTCCTTTCCGGTTGATGTCAGAGGCCGAGGCCCCGCTTGCGGCCAAACTCCCAATCGACGCCGCCATCGTCACGGGCGACGCCGGAGACATGGCGGCCGATCTGCTTTTCGAGGGAGGGCGACCAGGGCACGAGTTGGAAGCCGAGGCCGTCATCGATCATGGCGAAGCGGCCGGAGGCCAGCGCAAGCCGTTGACGGTAGGCGCCAGCGACATACTCGCCGCTGCCGGCGCGGTTGAACGGCATGCCGGTCTCAGCAGCGAGCTTCTCGCCGAGCGCATCGACCTCGCGCTGGCGCAGGGTGCTGAGAAGGCGACGCGCGAAGACGACGCGCCCGCCCTGACGCTCGGCGAAGCCTTCACCAATGAGATGCTCGGCGCGTTCGTCCTTGGCCTGACGGACTTCCGCGCCGAAGCCGCTGTCCGAGAGCGGGATGGGTTCCCGCGCCACGGCCTGCCGGTCGAGCCAGGTCGCGCCGGTGGCGCCGATCTGAGCGCCGAGATCGAGATCGGAGCGGACGGCGAGAGCGACACGGCGCTGCCCTCGCGCGTCCTCCCAGGATCGCAGTTCGACGATCGAGCCGGGCGGGCTGTCGCCCGTGGCATCGAGATGCGGCAGCCTGATGTGATGGGTGCGACCGTCGGTGCCGTCGATCACGGCATAGGCCGTGCCCTTCAACTCGTCATCGAGGCCGCGTTCGACCAGGCGGCCGATGACGGGGACGTCGAGGCTTTCGCCGGCGAGGACATAGCTGGCGGAACCGCGTTCGATACCACGCTCGGTCAGGGCGCGGTGCATGCGCTTGATGATGTCCCCACGCTCGCCCATCTCGCGCAGCACGGTCTCGGCCTCGGGCTTGATGAACCATTGCAAATGCCCGATCTGCCCGGCCAATCCCCGGATTTCGAGGGTGCGCAGACGACCGACCTTCAACGCATGGAACTCGTCCGGCTGGCCGACGGCAGGCGGGGCGAGGTCGATGATCCCGGACTTGTGGGCGTCGCGGACAAGCTGTCTGTCGAGTTGGGTCCAGCGTTCCGCCTCGACCTGCCGCTCCAGATTGCGATGGATCTCCAGATCGGTGCGCGGGCCGAATTCCTGCGTGACGAGATCCTGTGCGCGGGCGCGCATCCCCTCCTTAATGTAGTCGCGGGAGATCACGAGGTCCTGGCCGTCGTCGGTGCGGCCGCGCAGGATGATGTGGATATGGGGGTTGTCGGTGTTCCAGTGATCGACCGCGACCCAATCGAGCCGGGTGGCGAGATCCTTTTCCATCTGACCCATCAACTCGCGGGCATGCGCTCTGAGGTCGGTCATGTCGACGGCATCCTCCGGCGAGACGATGAAGCGGAAATGGTGCCTGTCCTCCTGGCACCTTTCCGCGAAGGCGCCGGCATCCATGTCGTCGATTTCCGGGCCGAACATCCGCGCCTTTTCCCCATCGCGGGTCACGCCATCGCGGCGCAGGTAATTGAGGTGGGCACCCAGCGGGGCGGATCGCGCGGTATGGCGCACCACGCGGGTCTTGATGACGACGGCACGCGAGCGCCCGCTCAGCAGGCGATTGGCCTGGATGCTGGCGCGCTGGCCGCGCCCGAAGCGGGAGCGGTTGCCGGACGTGATCTTGCCGGAGCGCGAGACACGCCCGCCGGCCTTCTGGGCGGCGGCGAGCGCCTGGGCGATGAAGGGCCGGGCCTGTTGTGCGCGTGTCGAGCGGATGCGCCCCGGACGGATGCGGAACTCGCTGTCATCAGACATGGCGCAGCCTCGCACGGTGCAAAAGGATATGGAATATCAGGAAGATAGGTGCGCAGCGCACGGTGCGCGCCAGCGCCGCACGGTGCGGAACGCGCCGGAAAACCCTGCAAAAACAACCGCCCAACTGAAGCGCACCGTGCGCCTTTTTATCTCGCCATCTTTCGGTCGTGGTGCCTGCCGCCACCCTCTGCGCCCTCCATGACACGCCAGCGCCCGATGGGATGCGAATTGCGGTGCCGCTGCTCATGGCCGGTCCCCACCGGCATCGCGGGCGACGAACAGCCCCTCCGACTGCAAGGCGGTGAGTGCGTCCGGTGCCGCCGGGACGAGCGAAGGGGCATCGTCCGGCGTGCGGTCGGGGGACGCGGGATCGGCAGCGGAAGCGCCTATTTCACGCGCGACGAAGAGCGCCGCCTCGCGCCAGTCGGGCGGCGGAGCGACCGTCGAGCCGCTGCCGGAAGGCCGCTCGCCGAGCAGGATCGGCGTCAAAGCAGCGACATAGGCGCGCGTCTCGGCAGGCAGCGGACGAGCCGTCGCGCGGTATTCATCGTAGCGACCGGGACCGGCATTGTAGGCCGCGAGCATCGCGGCGACATTGCCGTAGCGATCCCACATCTCGCGTAGGTAGGCGGTGCCCGCGAGGATGTTGTCGCGCGGCTCGAAGGGGTCGCGGCCGAGAGCATGGCGGATGCGCAGCTCCGCCCAAGTCGAGGGCATGACCTGCATCAGCCCCATCGCCCCGGCGGTGGATATGGCGCGCATATCGCCCGCGCTTTCGACCTGCATCACGGCGATGATCCATGACGGCGGGATGCCGAAACGCTGCGAAGCCTCCTCGATATGCGCGCCGTGCGGATGCGCAGCGACCGTGCGATCCGGCACGGTGGTTTGCGCCAGACCGGACAGCGGGGCGATGGTGGAGACGAACAGGCCGGAAAAAAGAAGGAGGATGATGCGGCGGCGGACACCGCATCTCCCCGAAGCGGGACGAGTGCAGGACGTGACCATGATCACCCCTGTTCGTCGCGCTTCTTCGGACGGGTCCAGTGCAGACCCCACTCGCGGCCATCTTCGTCCGACTGGAACAGCCGGGCGCGGATCGGCTGCTGAAAGACGGGATCGTCGAGAAGGACGGAGACGAACGGTCCTGCGCGCTCGCCAGAATGTTTCCAGCCTGCGCCGACTTCCGGCCCGTCTTCATCCCCAAGCCGAATTCGATAGGCGGGCGCGTTCTCTGACTCGACATCATCGATCGGAACAAAGGTCAGCTCAAGGTCGAGCGAGAGGGTGCGAAGCTGCCCGAAATAGCCGGACGGGGTGCGGGTAAACTGGCCGATCTGTGCCATGGAAGGCTCCTTTCCTATGCGGTAGAGAAGACGCGGGCCGCTCGCACGCCCCGCACTGGACGCGCCGTCACCGCATCGGCGCGCGCCAGACAAAGCGGCCATCGCCGTCTTCGTCGGTGAAAAGCGGGATCGCGTGGCCGATCACCGCGGAGGCGGGGAGCGGGCCGAAATAGCGGCCGTCGAGGCTGTCGCCGACGTCCGGGTTCATCAGGAAAACCTCGCCCTCGGCGATGACGCGGCAGCCCAGCCAGACCGGCAGGTCTCGGCCGAGGCTGTCGTGGTCGCGCGCCTCGCCGAGCGGAACGCCGTTGACGGAGATGGCGCGGCCAGCGCGACATACGCGCTGTCCGGGCAAGCCGAGGACATGCTTCAGAAGCGGCACGTCGCGGGCGACATAGCCGCGCTTGACCATGAACGAAGCGATGGGTTCGGGTGGGATGACGGCGACCAGATCGGGCACCTCGATCCGCTGAGTGGGCGTGACGGTGTAGAAGCCGATGGGCACGCTGGCCGATGCGTTCCAGACCAGCCTTGGCGCGGTCGGAACGAATCCGGTAATGGCGATCCCGAGCGTGGCAGCCGTTGTCGCCATGACATAGCGAAAGCGCGTCATGGGGCGATCTCCCGGCGCCGGAGCCATGCCTGATGGCGCTCGGCGGTGTAGGGTCGCGGCGCTTCGCCCGCGTTCATCCAATGGGCAACGTGCCGCCAGTGATCGGGATCGACCTGGGCGGGATCGACGCCAATGGCCTCGATCCCGTCGACATGGCGGAGGACGGCCTCGACCTTCGGCCAGCCTTCGATCTTCAGCAGGATTTCGCCGCCCGGACGGGCGAAGGGCAGCGTCTGATAGGACTCGCCCGGCGCAACCGCGCGCAGGATGTCGAGGCGCGAAATGATCGTGCCGTGGTCGTTCGCCGCCCAGCGGACGAACGCGAACACCGCGCCAGGACCGAAAGAGACGATACGGCGGTTGCGGTCGAGGAGCTGCGTTCCCGCCTCATGGCCGAACCTGATCCAGTATTCGGTCCTGCCTTCCACCCAGGTCAGTTCCACGCGGGTCAGATCGTCGTCATGGGCGTCGATGCCGTTCATGGGCGGTCTCCCGATATGTCGGGAAACTCGCGCGCCAGCAGGTCGCGCAGCATGTCGGCGACGGTGATGCCGCGTCTGATCGCGGCGATCTTGATCCGCCCGCGAAGCTCGGGCGTGATGTCAATCGTCAGCCGGGCGGAATGGGCGGTTACGGCGCCATCTCGCGCTGGTCGCGCATCGCCGGCCCTGATCCAGCCTTCGGGATCGGCCGGGCGGGCGGCGAAGCCGCGCTTGTCGGTGCGCGCCGTCATGACGGGCCTCCGTCATGAAACGGCAGCACGGTGGCGATGCGCGCCCGCGCGCGCTCGGCCATGTCGGGGTCGATCTCGCAGCCGATATAGCGCCGGCCGGAAAGCCGGCAGGCTTCCCCGGCCGCGCCGGAACCGGCGAACCAGTCGCCGACCAGGCCACCTTCCGGGCAGCTCGTGCGGATCAGAATTTCCAGGAGCGCCGCAGGTTTCTCGGTCGGATGGATGGCGCGGCCATGACAGTTGCGCAGGTAGATGACCGAGCGCATGAGGCGCGGCCCGCCGTCATGGCTGACGTAATGGCCGGCGTCGATCTTGCCGGTATGGGGTGGGCGCCGCTTGCGCCGGACGGTGCGGGCTGTTGCGTCGGGCGTGGTCTGGACGTCGTTGTAGATGTCGCGCCATGTCGTCTCGGCGGGATAGAACTGCACCGCCAGTTCATGCACGCGCTTGAAGCGGTCGGCATGAAAGCCGGTGCCGTTCTGCTTCTCCCAAACCACCTCCTGCGCGATCCGCAGGCCCGCATCAGTGAAGCGGTCCGCTGTCGCCATGAAGCTGCGCAGCGAACCGAAGACCCAGAGCGAGCCGGTCGGCGTAAGCGCGGCGCGCGCCAGCCCGACCCAGCCCTCGACACGCCGATCCCAGGCGAGCGAGGTGCCGCCATAGGGCGGATCAGCGAGGATCATGTCGTAGGGTGCGTGCCAGGGCATCTGTTCGCGGCAATCGCCGGTGAGAATCGTCATGCCGACGCCCTCCCGATGCCCAGCCGTTCGACCTCGGTAGCCAGTGCTGCGATCTCGCGCGCCGCAGGTGATCGGGCGTCGATCTCACTGGCGAGCCGCCCGGTCTGCGCGGCGTCGGCGAAGACGACGCGCTGGCCGATGGCGCTGGCGAGTAGCGGGGGGTCGTGGTCCGCCAGCGTCTCGGCCGTTTCGCGGGCAATGACGGTGCGCGAGCCGCAGCGGTTGAGCACGAAGCGCGCGACGAGCTGCGGGCGATAGATGCTCGCTTCCGTCAGGAGGGCGAGCATCTCGGCCGAGGCCCAGCCGTCGAACGGCGATGGCTGCACCGGGATCAGCACGAGATCGGCGGCGAGCAGCGCCGAGCGCATGAGGCCGGCGACGCGCGGCGGCCCGTCTATGACGATATGATCGACATCGCGGGCAAGCTCTGGCGCCTCACGGTGCAGCGTATCGCGCGCCAGGCCGAGTGTGCCGAAGGCACGGGGCAGGCCCTCACGCGCGCGTTGTTGCGACCAGTCGAGGGCGGAACCTTGCGGATCGGCGTCGATCAGGGTGACGCGCTTGCCACCCTGCGCCAATTCTCCGGCAAGATGCAGCGCCAGCGTCGTCTTCCCGACGCCGCCCTTCTGGTTGAGGAGCGCGATGATCATTCGCACCCCCCCGGCAGATCGAGAGGCAGGCGGGGTGTATCGGCAGATTCAGGAGCCTCGGTTGCGCCTCGATCAGATGCCGGTCGAGGCGGTGTCAGGGCACATGAGGCCCTCTCCTTCGCGGCTCTACCGAGGTTTCTGGCGGTGTCGCGGATGAGGTTTTCCACATCGCGCGCGCGCTCTTCAAAGTTAGACTCTTTGTTAGACTCTAAGTTAAGGGCGCGATTTCCTGAATGGGTTCCGGGTGTTAAGCCCGGTTTCGGTTCCTGATAGCACGAGCCTCCGGTTCCCGATAGCACGATAGTCCGGGTTCCTGATAGCACGAGGCCATCCACAGGTTTTCCACAGGGCGCGACCGGCTCGAAGGCCAGCAGCATCCGCCCGCCAACCTCAGCTTCGAGAAACAGCGAATAGCCCGGCAGAGGCTGGCGCCGGATGATGTCGCGCAGCTCGAAGGCGAAGCGCTTGAACGGCGACAGGCTGCCGGATTTCTGGTGAAGGTGACGGAAATCGAACCGCCAGCCATCGCGCTGGCGGCCGCCGTGCTTGCGCACCAGGCGATAGAGCCAGCGGTCAAGGCCGCCGGTTAGGTCGAAATAGGTCCGGTCGATGGTCAGCACGAGCGCATCGTCGAGGACGGCCTGGTAGAACCAGTCCGGCACGATCATCTCGATGCCATCGGGTCTGCCGCTATGGTCGGTGCGTTCCTGCCATTCGTTGATCCAGGAGAAGCGATGCCGGCGCCCTTCGACCGGCTGGCGGATCGAGGTGGAAATCGTGGTCGATTGCAGCCGGTCGAGCGCCGCCTTCAGGCGCTGATAGTCGCGCAAGCCGGTGCCGCGCCCGACATAGGTGAGAATCTCGTAGGGCGTGGCGGCCATCAGCCGGGAGGTGCGAAGGCCGCTGTCGCGGGCTTCGACGATCTGGCTCGCCGCCCAGATCAGAATATCGGCGTCCCAGATCGTGGCCATGCCGTGATCGGGAACAGCCTCGACCCGGATGGAGACATTGCCGGCGGCGAAGTCGATGGGCGCGATGCGCTTCGACTTGGCGAGGGAGAAGAAGGGATAGGCCATGAGATCCTGCGCGTCTCGTGGCGCGAAATCGCCGGGGAGCGCCCTGAACAGGTCGAGTTGCCCGCGCTCGGAAAGGGATCGACGTCGCACCGTCATGAAGAAAACCGCGAGCGGTCAGCGGGCGTAACGACCAGCCTGCGGGCCGGACGGAAACGCATGACGCTTGGCGGGCAGCACGGAGCCGCGCGGATCGGAGGTGGAGGTCACCGCGCCGCGCTCGGTCCAGGCCTCAAGATCGTCGATGGCATAGACCACACGGCCGCCAAGCTTGCGATAGGCTGGCCCGGTTCCGTAGGTGCGGTGTTTTTCGAGCGTCCGGGCCGAGAGGCTGAGAAAGGTCGCGGCCTCTTTGGTCCGTAGAAAACGCGGCGGCAGGACGACGGGTTCATGTGGCATGATCGGGCCTCCGTGGTGTTGCAAACGGCCACTGCGGATCAGCGGCGGGCAATGACCACGGTGGCGAAGGAAGACCGGCGAGGTGCAGGGCGAAGTTGGGGGGTATCGAAATCGCCCACCATCAGGGGCGAAAGATACCCCCTCCGTATCCGCGACGAGAGCAGCACGGAACTATTCTGAGGGCGATAGCTCGATTTATTCTCCCCCTCACGAACGCCACCGGCATCGAAGTATTCGGGCCGGCGATCCCGAAAAGCCGAAAAGCACACAATTTCAGCTTGCTGTAAGAAATTCACCAACCGGCACAGTCATCAGGTCAGGAGAGTATCGGTCCGGAGAAACCGCTTCCGGACCTCATGGCAGCGGGGTCAGTGTTCAGCCGCCCGAATAGCCCTCGAAAACAACGAAAAAATCCGGCCGCAACCGGATCGGGAGAACGCTTTCGCGAGGGCAAGTGCCGGAGGGGATGCGCCTGATGTTGAATGCTCCCCAAATTAATGCATTGATATATTAAAGCCAAACCCCGCCAGCTCACGCTTCAGATCACGAACACGGGCGCGAAGCCGCCCCCTGGCGTCCTGAAGTTCGTGGTCTGACCTTGATAGAGGCGCGCGGCCACCAGAAGCACCTGGCCATCATATGTATACAGACGCACGTCCATTTTGCGCGTCTGGGGTATCTCGTCGATCCTGATCATGCGCTCGCTGGGGCGGACCAGCGTCTGAGCAACGTATCCGCCCTCCGCGATCTCCGCCCAGACCCCTTTCGTCAGCTTGTCGCCACGATATACCGCCTTGCCGCCATGTCCGCCGGTCGGCTTGAAGAACAGGTCCCTGCGGGATTTCCAAAGTGCGTCAGCGTTGTCAGGACTGACCAGCACGGTGCGTGGAACGGCATCAAGCAGGGCGCGAAGTCTCGGTTCCACGCCCCAGGCCTCCAGCGTCGCGGAATTCGAAAGAAGCGAAAGGTTGCGCTTGTCTGCAAGGAGCGCGTGATTGTGCGGATTCGGCGTCACGACCACCGCGCCATCCCGGTAGGCTTCCTGCAATGCCTTGTGCTCGGGCTGATCGAAGGCGAAATCGGTGACCCGGTTGTAAACGAGGTCGATTGTCTTTCCATCGGCGCTGAGCCGACCATCGTCGTAGCGAAGGTGACTGGCGTCGGCGATGATCGCGTCTACCCCTCGTGCCGCGAAAACTTGCCCCGCGAGCACGAACTCGGGGTAGAGATACTGTTCCGGCGGACTGTCATCGACGATGGCGATGCGTTGTGGCGCGCCCGTTCCCCGCTGCCGAATCCATTCGTTCTGGAACATGCGAAACGCCGCGTCCTCGAACGATGGCAGCGTCGGGGGGATATCCATTTCGGTGCAACACACGCGCTGCGCCCTCGCAAGAAAGGCATTGAGAAACGCCCCGCCGGCGTTGGTATTGATTTCGATCAAGCGGGGGCCGTCTTCGCCAAGATGGAAGTCGTAGCCCATCAATGCCCCGAGCGGGCCATGATCCGCCCGCGCGATTTCCGGCACCCAAGAGAGGACTGCGGCCTTGTATGCCGCGAGTTGGGCGGTGGTCTCCACAGCCACTGCGATCGCGCGCATCTCATTGACGGCGGTGGCCGAAAGGAACACCGGCACGTGCGAGAACAGATGGGCCTTGGGGCGGATGAACGTCTCGAAGAACGCCGGATCACCGGCCTCGCGCTCCATCGCTTCGCGCAGCGATGGAAGGTCCAGTGTAACGCAGAAGCAGCTCTTGTTGAGCCGCTCCGTGCGGTCATGAACCCGCTTCGATGAACTGGAGCCGGGATTGTTCATCGAGGGAAAACCCGAGGCGGCGCCAAGATCGAGCGCGCTTCAAATGCCAAGTAAGCCATGAATAATCCCACGAACATCCCTCCCAAAGGTTTCGCCATCAGGTCGATCCAAATATGCCGCTTCTGTTCGGCGGCCTCAACTGTGACCGGTGGGCCTCGGGAAATTGCACTGCCGGTCGCACGGGCAGCTCCATCCCGAAGGTGCCATCAGTGTGGTTGCGACACATTCTCCTGGTAGGTCCGCTCGCGCTCTGGCCAGGTGCTCTTGATATAGGCGAGGACAGCCCGGATCTCGGCGTCGCTGAGAAGATCGGCAAACCCCGGCATGTCGCTCTCATAGCCGCCCCCGACGATGGCGGCCGTGCCTTCCCTGACGATGCGGAACAGGATGTCATCGGGATGGTGCCACGTGTGGCCGCCGGCATCGTGCGGTGGCGCCGGGAGACGTCCGGATGGAAGGGGCGTCTTCCAGTCCGGCTGCCCCTCGAGCTGCGCACCGTGGCAGGACGCACATTGGTCCGCATAGACCTGCCGGCCCTGTTCGATGACTTCTGCGGATGCCGCGGCGGGGGATACCGTGCGGACCTGATGCCACCCAACGAGGATCGCCAGGATCAGGCCGCCGAGGAGCAACCCGAGCCACAAGATATTACGGAGTTCATTGCGCATGAGTTGCATGACTGCTGGTGAAGAATTTCAATCGGCTACATGCCGAAATTGAATTACTGCCAGAGGCGCGACGCCGGGGGCAATGGACATTCCCGTGACCAGCGCCTATCTTTCCGGCATGTTCGCGCGCCTCGTCACCATGCTTGCCGTCCTCGCGATCGCCGTCATGACGACGGCGACGTCCGCGCACGCGGCGCGCTTGAGCGCAGAACCGGATCCCTCGGTGCATGTCGGCGAGATGATGCAGGTTGCGGCCGGCAGCGAAAATCCCTGTGATGGCGACCAGCACTGTGGCTCAGGCGATGCCGAAGCCTGTGAGTTGCTTTGCGTAGGTTTTTCGGTCTTCCTGACCTCGCCGAGCGAAGGCTCTGGCAGCGATTACGCGCCTGCCAGCCATGACCTGCCGACCGGTGCAGTGCTTGCCAGTCGGGCACCTGGGCTGAACGAACGACCTCCCAAGCTCCGTCTCCTCTGATTGCGTCCGGGCTGGAGCCCGCGGCGTTCTGTCGGTTTTGATGAACGGGACAGGCTGTCCCGAGGAGACGACCATGAATACCCTTTCACGACGCGGCTTTCTTGCCGCTGGCGCAGCCGTGCTGGCCTATGCGCATCTGCCCCGGATCGCGGCCGCGCAGGGCGCCGCCCCGCTATCATTGCACGCCGCTAGCCGGACGCTGGACATCGACGGTCGCGCCGCCACCGTCTGGGGTCTTTCCGGACCCACCGGACAGGGCCTGACACTCAACCCCGGCGCGCGCTTCCGGGTGGATCTGCGCAACGATCTCGATGTTGACACGCTGATCCACTGGCACGGCCAGATCCCGCCCAACGCGCAGGATGGCGTGCCCGACATGCCTTTGCCGATGCTCGCCCCCGGCGAGACACGCGCCTATGACTTCGCGCCGCTGCCCGGCACCTACTGGATGCACGCGCATGTGCCGCTGCACGAAATGCGCCTTCTGGCAGCACCGCTGATCGTGCGCAGCGCCGAGGATATCAGCGCCGACCGTCAGGAAGTAGTGCTTTTCCTGCATGACTTCTCGTTCAAGGCGCCCGAGGAAGTGATGGCCGAGATCCTCGACGGCCATGGGACGGCAGACGGCCATGGAGGCGGCCACGGCGCGGGCATGGGCGGCATGGCGGGTATGGATCATGGCGCCATGGGGAACATGCCGATGGAAGGCATGGATCACGGCGCCATGGGCGGCATGATGGGGATGGGTGCCATGGACGCCATGGCGATGGACCTCAATGACTACGACTGGGACGCCTATCTTGCCAATGACCGCACGCTGTCGGACCCCGAGGTGGTGCAGATCGAGCGCGGCGGGCGCGTCCGCCTGCGTGTGATCAACGCCGCCGCGGCGACAGTGTTCTGGATCGAGACCGGCGAGGCGCAGGCGCGGCTTGTTGCGGTGGACGGACATGCGGTTCAGCCGGTTTCTGGCACGCGCTTCGGCCTGGCCATGGGCCAGCGGCTCGATCTGGAGATCGACCTGCCGAACGAGGGCGGCGCTTGGCCGATCCTCGCGCTGCGGGAAGGCGCGCGTGAGCGCACCGGCCTGATCCTTGCCACGCAGGGTGCCGAAATCCGGCGCATCGATGCCGTGGCTGAATCGGAAGCCCCCGCCTTCGACACCGATCTGGCGCAGGAGTCGCGTCTGCTCGCGGCGGAGGCGCTGCCGGATCGGCCGGTGGACCGCAGCCATATGGTGATGCTGGGCGGCTCGATGCAGCCCTATGTCTGGACGATCGACGGAGCCGTCTGGGGACAGCATCGCCCGATAGCCGCGCGCAGTGGTGAGCGGGTAGTGCTGTCCTTTCACAACATGTCGATGATGGGTCACCCGATGCATCTGCACGGGCATGTCTTCCAGGTCGTCAGGCTGAACGGACGTGCGGTCGCGGGCGCGTTGCGCGACACGGTCTATGTGCCGCCGATGTCGATGGTCGATGTGGCGCTCGACGCCGGTGAGGCGGCGCGCTGGATGTTGCATTGCCACCACATGCCGCATCTCGAAACCGGCATGATGACCGAATTCGCGGTCAGCGCATAGGCCAAACCGAGAACGCCGGATCCCGGCGTTCTCCCTCAGCAACAAGGAGGCGGACTCATGTCGATGTCTCACGGCGGCCATGCCGGTCACATGCCCGTGGGCGGCGATCGCAAGGCGCTTGTCATCTCGGGCTGGCTCACCGGCCTTTACTTTGTCATCGAGCTGGGAATCGGCATCTGGACGGGCTCGGTCGCCGTCATCTCCGATGCCTTTCACACCTTCTCGGCCGTGGGCGGCGTGCTCATCGCGCTGGTCGCGCTACGCTTGACCGAGCGGAAATCCAGCCCGGCGCGCACCTTCGGTTATGTCCGGGCCGAGATCCTCGGCGCCCTTTTCAACGGCCTGTTTCTCGTCGCGATGGCGCTTTTGGTGCTGTGGATGGGCGCGATGCGCCTCATGGAGCCGATCGAGCTGGCCACGACGCCGATGCTGTTTGCCGCTGCGGGCGGGATCGCCACCGAGCTTGTCGCGCTCTGGCTGCTGTACGAGCGCCAGAAGGGCAACCTGAACATGCGCGGCGCCTACTGGCACATCCTGCAGACCTTCGTCGGCAGCTTCCTGATCATCATCTCTGCGCTGGTGATCCGGTTCACGGGCTTTATGGCCATCGATCCTCTGCTTGGCATGGCCTTCGGACTGGTGCTGCTCTGGGCCTCCTGGGGCATTCTGCGCGAGGCATTGCACATCCTGCTGCAAGGCACGCCGGAAGACCTCGACCTGGAAGCCGCCATCGAGGCCATCCGGCAATTGGAGGGGGTGACGGACGTGCATCACGTCCATGCCTGGAGCCTGACATCCGGGCGCAATGTCTTCTCGAGCCATATCTGCGTTCGGAACTGGCAGGACGGCGAGCGGGTGCTGCGGCAGGCGAACAATCTTCTGCGCCAGCAGTTCAACATCTACTTCTCGACGTTGCAGATCGAGGAATACTGTCTCGATGGTGAGGAGACCGCGGCCGACATCGACATCACGCGGTCACATGCCGGGTCAGGACGGGCCAGCGTCGGAAAGGTCCACGGTAGTCACTGACGGCAGGAACTCCGGAATCCAATCACCTCTTGACCTTCCAGCGATTGGAAGGCGCAGAACAGACGAAACGCAAGCTCAGGAAACGCCGAGGAGGCGTGAACATGACCAGCAAGACGGAACACGATCACCAGAACCAGACTCACGCCCATTCGGCCCACGGACATGTGCATGATCACGCGCATGACCACGCAGCCGCCGCGCAGGACGACACGCACAAGGTCAAGGACCCGGTCTGCGGAATGATGGTCGATCCCCACACGACCCAGCACAAGGCCGAGCATGCCGGTCGGCCATATTACTTCTGCTCGGCCGGGTGCCGGGCGAAGTTCTTGGCCGAGCCGGAACGCTATCTCGATCCGGCCGCCGCGGCGGCCAAGGCAGAGCCGGTTCCCGAAGGGACGATCTACACCTGCCCGATGCACCCGGAGATCCGGCAGGTCGGGCCCGGATCATGCCCGATCTGCGGCATGGGGCTGGAGCCGGTTCTGGTCAGCCTAGAGGCAGAGCCGAATGTAGAACTGATCGACATGACGCGCCGGTTCTGGATCGGCCTTGCTCTGACGATCCCGGTGTTCGTCCTCGAGATGGGCGGGCATCTTTTCGGGCTGACCCACGCCATCGGTCAGCAGGCCTCGAACTGGCTGCAACTGCTCCTCGCCACGCCAGTCGTTCTCTGGGCGGGCTGGCCATTCTTCCAGCGCGGCTGGCAGTCGCTGGTCAACCGCAGCCTCAACATGTTCACCCTGATCGCCATGGGCACCGGCACGGCCTGGATCTACAGCGTCGTGGCGACGCTGGCGCCGGGCATTTTTCCTGACCAGTTCCGCCAGCCCGACGGCTCGGTCGCGGTCTATTTCGAGGCGGCGGCGGTCATTACCGTGCTCGTGCTGCTCGGGCAGGTGCTGGAGTTGCGCGCGAGAGAGAGCACCAGCGGCGCGATCCGCGCGCTGCTCGACCTTGCCCCCAAGACCGCCCGGATCATCCGCGACGACGGCACCGAGGAGGAGGTTCAGCTCGACACCGTTCATGTCGGCGACCGCCTGCGGGTGCGGCCCGGCGAGAAGGTTCCGGTCGATGGCGAGGTGCTCGAGGGTCGCAGCGCCGTCGATGAATCGATGGTGACCGGCGAGTCGATGCCGGTGACCAAGGAGGTCGGCGCCACCGCCATCGGCGGCACCATGAACCAGTCCGGCGCGCTGGTGATCGAGGCGAAGAAGGTCGGCCGCGACACCATGCTGTCGCAGATCGTCCAGCTTGTCGCCGAGGCGCAGCGGAGCCGCGCGCCGATCCAGCGGCTGGCCGATCAGGTCTCCGGCTGGTTCGTCCCGGCGGTGATCGTGGTCGCGGTGCTCGCCTTCATCGCCTGGTCGATCTGGGGTCCCGAGCCGCGCTTCTCGTTCGGTCTCATCGCGGCGGTCTCGGTTCTGATCATCGCCTGCCCCTGTGCGCTGGGGCTGGCGACGCCGATGTCGATCATGGTCGGCGTCGGGCGCGGCGCGCAGGCGGGCGTGCTGATCAAGAACGCCGAGGCGCTGGAGCATATGGAGAAGGTCGACACCATCATCGTCGACAAGACCGGCACCCTGACCGAGGGCCGGCCCGCCGTCACCGCCATCGTTCCGGCTGCTGGCTTTACCGAGGAAGAAGCCTTGCGCCTTGCCGCCAGTGTCGAACGCGCCAGCGAGCATCCGTTGGCGCTGGCCATCGTGCGGGCGGCCGAGGAGCGCGGCCTTGAACTCGCACCGGTCGCGGATTTCGACTCACCCACCGGCAAGGGCGCGCTCGGAGTGGTCGAGGGCAAGCGCATTCCCCTTGGCAATGCCAAGTTCCTCGCCGAGCAGGGCGTCGATGTCGCGCCGCTGGCCGATGAGGCCGACCGGCTGGGCGAGGACGGCGCAACCGCGATCTTCATGGGGGTGGACGGGCAGGTTGCGGCCATCTTTGCCATCGCCGATCCGGTCAAGCCATCGACGCCCGAGGCGCTCGCCGCGCTCAAGGAGCAGGGCATCCGCGTGGTGATGCTCACCGGCGACAACTGGACCACGGCGAAGGCCGTCGCGCGCCAGCTCGGCATCGACGAGGTCGAGGCGGAGGTGCTGCCCGACCAGAAGAGCGCGGTCGTGCAGCGGCACAAGGCGGCGGGCGAGGTGGTGGCGATGGCCGGCGACGGCGTCAACGACGCCCCGGCGCTGGCCGCTGCGGACGTTGGCATCGCCATGGGCACCGGCACCGATGTGGCGATGGAAAGCGCGGGCGTCACATTGCTCAAGGGCGATCTGACCGGCATCGTCCGCGCCCGCAAGCTGTCGGAAGCGGTCATGGGCAATATCCGCCAGAACCTGTTCTTCGCCTTCATCTACAACGCTCTGGGCGTGCCGGTCGCGGCCGGGGTGCTGTATCCGTTCTTCGGCATCCTGCTGTCGCCGATCATCGCGGCGGCCGCCATGGCGCTGTCCTCGGTCAGCGTGATCACCAATGCCGCTCGGCTGCGGAGGGTGAAGCTGTGATGCCCGCTGGCGCGCCTCTGCCGGCACCATGCCGCAGCATGCAAGCACCTGCTCACCCCTTCGTGCGTCGCGCCCGGACCGTGACGGCGAGATAATGAATCCATGAAACGAGGTTTGACGATGAGAAACGATCACCCCATCAGCCGGCGCACCGTTCTGGCCGCTGCCGGCGCGCTGCCCCTGCTGATGTCCATGCCAAGGCGGGGACATGCCGAAGCGCTGCCGCTGGTGAGCGTCAGCAAGGATCCATCCTGCGGCTGCTGCGATGGCTGGGTCGCGCATATCGAGGCCGCAGGCTTCCCGGTGAAGGTGGTAGAATCCTCCGATATGGACAGCCTCAAGCAGCGGCTCGGCGTCCCGGCCGAACTGGCCTCCTGCCACACCGCCGAGGTGGGCGGCTACGTGGTCGAGGGCCATGTGCCTGCCGCAGCCATCCGCCGCCTTCTGGCCGAGCGGCCTGACGCGACGGGGCTGGCCGTTCCCGGCATGCCGGCCGGCTCGCCCGGCATGGATTTTCCGGGCGTCGATCCCGAGCCCTATGAAGCGTTCCTGTTCGGCCCGACCGTCCGGAGCTTCGGGCGCTTTCTCGGTCCACGGGAAATCTGACACGGGGCTGCCGACATGATCGCCCGACTTGCGAATGATCCGAAACAGCACCTGGCCGAGGCGGCTTGCCTCCGTCAGCGGGGCGGTCTCGCGGCGTCGGGTGGCGGGAGACGTGAACGCGACATCGCACTGGCCCGGCGTGCCGCCGGGAAGGAAAGTGGCGCATGACCGGGCGGGTGCGAGCTGCCTTCCGGGTGAGATGCGGTCGATTGCGCCAGTTTGCGGTTTGCATCCTGCTGCTTGCCATCGGCGCCCTGGTTCTGCAGGTCCCGGTACATGCCGGCCCCGCCGGACACGCCATCCACCAGCAGCAGGTCGCCGCCACGGCAAGCCACTGCGCCCAGCCTCACCTGCCGGACGAGCATGGCGCAGATCAATCGGCAGGCTGCCTGAACGAGGACAGTGGCCAGGGTCCGGCGGACTGCTGCCAGATCTGTCTGGCCGCCGCGGTTCTCGTCGCGCCGCCGACGTTCGGCCCGTCCGTGAACGGTGAGGTTTTCACGGTTGTGCGCACTGATCCGCACGACCGATCACCCGAAGGCATCCTGAAGCCGCCACGTCTCATCGCTGCGTGATGCGCAGGGATCGCCGCGAGGACGAGAGACGTCTCCGGCCGCTCCGCGCAAACCCGAAAGACAAACGAACAGGATGGAGAGCCGCGCCCGCAAATCCGGGCCGGTGCTCCGGAACCAGAGGATGAAATCCAATGAACCGAACAGCAATCGTAATCGCCCTTACTGTCAGCCTGCTGGCAGGCCTGCCAGGCGCTGCTCTCGCGCAGGCCGGACATGACACCCATCACCCGGGAACCCCGCCCGCACAGGCGGAGCAGGCGCCCGCGCCAACGCCGCCTTCAGGCCAGATGCCCGGCATGCAAGGGATGATGCCCGAGCAGTGCCAGGCCATGACCCCGGAATGCATGGGCGCGATGCGCCAGATGATGCAGGGTGGGATGATGCAGGGGATGATGGGCGCGCCGAACGCCGGGGCGGCCCCGGTTAACGAAAGCCTTCCGGATTTCACCCGGGCCTACGTCGAATCGATGAATGAAATGCACGGACCGATGATGGACGGCGTCATGGCCGACGATCCGGATGTCGCCTTCGTCCGGGGCATGATCCCGCATCATCAGGGCGCGATCGATATGGCCCGGATCGTCCTGCAGTATGGCGACGACCCGAAGACAAGGGAGTGGGCGGAGCAGATCATCGCGGTGCAGGAAGGCGAGATCGCCGAAATGCAGGCATGGCTGGAGGCGAAGGCCGGCGAGGCACCTGCGCCCTTTGGTCAGACCGGCGGGACTGTCTGGTCCGCCAATGAAGGCGGCAATTCCATCAGCGCCATCAATCTCGCCACCGGAGCGGTCGACACGGTTTTGATCCCGATCGCGCCCCACAACGTCGACCTGACGCCTGACGGCAAGCTGCTGTTGGCCGTTGGCGATCCTGCCGTCGAAGGGGATCACGGGTCGGACGGGCATGGGCACGGCGGGGACGGTGCGGCCGAGGGTCTGTTGGTCATTCTCGATCCGCAGAACATCTCGGCGCCCAAGGCGACCGTCGCGGTAGGCTCGCACCCGGCCCATGTGGTCGCTGACCGGCAGGGGCGCGCCTATGTCTCCTTGGCCGGCGGAGACGAGATCGCGGTCGTCGATCTCGCACGGGCCGAAGTCATCGGGCGTATCGCGACGGGGGACTATCCGCACGGCCTACGGCTCAGCCCGGATGAGACCCAGCTTTACGTGGCCAATGTCGAGGACGGGTCCGTGTCCGTCATCGACACCCAGGCGCTGTCCGAGGTCGCGCGCATTCCGATCGGGACCGCGCCGGTTCAGGTCGGGTTCACGCCCTCGGGCGATCAGGTCTATGTCTCGCTGCGCGACGAGAACCGCGTCGCCGTGATCGACACTTCAACCCGCGAGGTGACGAACAGGATCGACGTCGGGCCGAACCCGATCCAGCTCATCGCGACGCAGGATGGGAAATTCGTCTATGTCGCCAATCAGGGCACCGAGGCCGAGCCGAACGACACCGTATCCGTGATCGACACCGCAATCGGTCAGGTGGTGAAGACCATCACCACCGGCCGCGGCGCCCATGGAGTATCGGCATCGGCGGACGGGGTCTATGTGTTCGTGACCAACATCGCCGACGATACCGTGTCGATCATCGACGTGGGGAGCCAGGAAGTGGTCAAGACAGTGCCGGTTGGCGATCGCCCGAACGGCATCGTCTACGGCGGCCCGGCGCGCTGAGCGATCGGCGCCGGAGTTCGCTCCGGCGCCAGCTACCGGCCAGGCACCGAGCCGCGGTCGGTCAGAACAATAGGGCCCGCCGTCTCATTGGCGGGCCCTCGCTATCCCTTGGGGGGCGCGAGCCTGTTACTGACCGCGGGCGGCCAGCCACTCGCGCATCATGGCGATCTCGCCCTCCTGCGCCGCGATCACGTCTTCGGCGAGGGCACGGATCTGCGGGTCCTCGCCGTGTCCCAACACGACGCGCGCCATGTCGATGGCGCCCTGATGGTGCGGGATCATGCTGCGCATGAAATCCACGTCGGCGTCGCCACTGAACTCGACGGCCATCCCGGCATGCATGCGGTCGTTTGCGGCCATGTAGGCCTGAACTGCCGGGCTGTCGGAGGCAGCCGCACCATGCGCGCCATGACCCATGTCCGAACGATCCGTGATCGTAACGCCTTCATCCACGATCTGCGATTGCGCAACGGCCAGTCCGCCCGCGGCGGCAAGCGCGGTCGCCATGAACAGAACGGACAGCTTGTTCATCAGGCGACCGTCCCCACCGGCGCGACGGGAAAGCCCGCCTCGGCCAGCGCGGCCTCGAAGGCGGCGCGGGGCTGCCCGGAGGTGACGACGACCTTGCGCTTCGGGGGATCGGCCTCGACGTTCGCTGCGGGATCAACCGTGTGAATCGCCCTGGTCACGCCGCACGCGCAGCCGCCGCAGGTCATATTTTCAATGTGGAACTGCATGAGTGCCTCCTGTGGTTCGTCTCATGCAAGGTGAGATAGGGTTTCCCATCGTTGGAAGGTCAAGAGGAAAGAATCGATCCTGACAGGTCTTGACCTTCCAGCGATGGGAACCCTTATCTCCCTTGGCGGATGATGGAATAGCTTCAAGGAGACCCCCTTCATGACCGCCCCAGCGCGAGATCGCGAGCCCGGAGCCGGCAGCATCAATCTGCCCCCGATCAGCCTGTCCATCGAGGGCATGACCTGTGCCTCATGCGTGGGCCGGGTCGAGAAGGCGCTGCGGGCCGTGCCCGGCGTCGCCTCGGCAAATGTCAACCTGGCCACCGAGCGCGCCGACATCCGTCTCAGCGCGCCGGTCGAGCGTGCCGCGCTGGTGGGTGCGGTGGAAAGCGCGGGCTATGACGTGCCCAAGCCCCAGGGTGCGGTCGAGATCGCCATCGAGGGGATGACCTGCGCCTCTTGCGTGGGCCGGGTCGAAAGGGCGCTGCAGGCGGTGCCCGGCGTTGCTTCGGCGACCGTCAACCTCGCCACCGAGCGCGCGACCGTCACGGGCCCGGCCGATGCCGGCGCGTTGCTGCGGGCCATCACCGAAACCGGCTACGAGGCGCGGCTGATCGACGGCGGCGGGGCCGATGAGGCGCAGGCCAACGCCCGCAAGGAGGCCGAGCGCGAGACGCTGCGGCGCGACCTGATCCTGGCGGCGGCGCTGACCCTGCCGGTCTTCGTCCTCGAGATGGGCAGCCACCTCATTCCCGCCGTCCATGACCTCGTCGCGGGCACCATCGGCATGCAGGCCAGTTGGTATATCCAGTTCGCGCTGACGCTGCTGGTCCTCGCCATCCCCGGCATCCGCTTCTACCAGAAGGGCCTTCCCGCCCTGTTCCGTGGCGCGCCTGACATGAACAGCCTTGTCGCGGTCGGCACGCTGGCGGCTTTCGGTTATTCACTTGTCGCCACCTTCGCCCCCGGCCTGCTGCCGGCGGGCACCGTCAACGTCTATTACGAGGCGGCAGCCGTTATCGTGACGCTGATCCTGCTCGGCCGCTATCTCGAGGCGCGCGCCAAGGGCCGCACCTCCGAGGCGATCACCCGCCTTGTTGGCCTGCAGCCCAAGACCGCGCGCGTGCGCCGGGGCGGCCGCGTCGAGGACATCGCGGTGGCCAACGTGGCTCCCGGCGATCTCGTCGAGGTCCGTCCGGGCGAGCGCGTCCCCGTGGACGGCGAGGTGGTCGAGGGCGAGAGCTGGGTGGATGAATCGATGATCACCGGCGAGCCCATCCCCGTCCAGAAGCAGGCGGGCGCTGCCGTGACCGGCGGCACCGTGAACCAGAAAGGCGCCTTCGCCTTTCGCGCCAGTGCGGTCGGCGGGGACACGGTGCTGGCGCAGATCATCCGCCTGGTCGAGGAGGCGCAGGGCACGAAACTGCCAATCCAGGCGCTGGTGGACCGCGTCACCATGTGGTTCGTCCCGGCCGTCATGGCGGTGGCGGCGCTGACCTTCGGCATCTGGTTCTTCTTCGGTCCCGACCCGGCGCTGACCTTCGCGCTGGTGAACGCCGTCGCGGTCCTGATCATCGCCTGCCCCTGTGCGATGGGCCTCGCCACGCCGACCTCGATCATGGTGGGCACCGGGCGCGGCGCCGAGATGGGCGTGCTGTTCCGCAAGGGCGAAGCGCTCCAGCTGCTGAAGGATGCCAGGGTCGTGGCGGTGGACAAGACCGGCACGCTGACGGAAGGCGCCCCCGCGCTGACCGATCTGGAACTGGCCGCCGGGTTCGAGCGGGCCGAGGTCCTGAGCCTCGTCGCCGCGGTCGAGGAGAAGTCGGAGCACCCGATCGCCCGTGCGATCGTGGACGCGGCCGCCGGGGAAGGCCTTACGCTGCCCGCCGTCTCGAACTTCGAGTCGGTGACAGGGTTCGGCGTCAGGGCCGTGGCCGGCGGCAAGCCCGTCGAGATCGGCGCAGACCGCTACATGGCCGAGCTTGGCCATGACGTGGCCGGTTTCGCCAAGATCGCCGAGCGTCTCGGCAACGAGGGCAAGTCGCCCCTCTACGCCGCGATCGACGGCAAGCTGGCGGCGATCATCGCCGTGGCCGACCCGATCAAGGAGACGACGCCGGCCGCGATCGCGGCGTTGCACGACCTCGGCCTGAAGGTTGCGATGATCACCGGCGACAACCGCCGCACGGCCGAAGCCATCGCCCGGCGGCTAGGCATCGACGAGGTCGTGGCCGAGGTGCTGCCCGAAGGCAAGGTCGAGGCCGTGCGCCGTCTCAAGACCAGTCATGGGACGCTGGCCTATGTCGGTGACGGCATCAACGACGCCCCGGCGCTGGCCGAGGCGGATGTGGGCCTTGCCATCGGCACCGGAACGGATGTGGCGATCGAGGCCGCCGACGTGGTGCTGATGTCGGGCAGCCTCAAGGGCGTGCCCAACGCCATCGCGTTGTCGCGCGCGACGATCGGCAATATCCGGCAGAACCTGTTCTGGGCCTTCGCCTACAACACCGCGCTGATCCCGGTCGCGGCGGGCGTGCTCTACCCGGCCTACGGGGTTCTGCTGTCGCCGGTCTTCGCCGCCGGGGCGATGGCGCTGTCCTCGGTCTTCGTGCTCGGCAACGCGCTCCGCCTGCGCCGCTTCACGCCGCCGATGGGGACCGATCCGACGGCCCCAGCGACCGCCAGCCCCGCCATGTCCGGCCGGCTTGCACCTGCCGAGTGATCGCCACCCGCGCCGACCGGGGCGCCAGAGTGCGTCCCGGTCATTCCCCTAGCCTGGAAGACCGTCATGACCAATATCACGCACGTCACGCACGACGTCATCTTTCCGCCAGCGGCCGTTCCGCTCATCTTCACCACCAACCAAAGGAGCCACCCATGAACATCGGACAAGCAGCCCACGCCTCGGGAGTCTCCGCCAAGATGATCCGCTACTACGAACAGACCGGCCTCATCCCTCCCGCCAACCGGACCCAATCGGGCTATCGCGACTATTCGGACACCGACGTCCACATGCTGCGCTTCATCCGTCGCGCGCGCGATCTGGGCTTCTCGGTGCCCGAGATCCAGAAGCTCCTGAACCTCTGGCGTGACGGCAGCCGGCAGAGCGGCGATGTCAAGCGCGTCGCTCTTCAGCACATCGAGGAGCTGCGGCATCGGATCGCCGAGATGGAGGACATGGTCACCACGCTCACGACGCTGGCGGACGCCTGCGCGGGCGACCACCGGCCCGACTGCCCGATCCTCTGCGACTTCGAGCAAGCGGCCCCGGAGCATCGGCCGGCACCCGCGAGGGCACCCCTGCCAGGCAGCCGCCCCTCCGTCTGACTGCGGGGCATTGTCGGCCATCGCCGCTTAATCCGGCGGCGCGGCCTCTTCGCCGTCGAGGCCGATATCCGCCAGTGCGCGTTTTGCGCCTTCTTCCGCCGTGCGCGTCAGGATCGCCTCGAACTCGGCGTCCGGCATGCGGACAAAGCCCTGATCGGAACGGGTGGTGTCATCACTTCTCCCTTCCGCCGCTCAACCGACCTTGCAGCCCCAGAACGACGTGTGATCGGCCGCGAAATACCCATCCGCCGCGCGAAAGGTGCCCTGCAACTCGACGGTGTCGCCCTGCGCGAGCGGCGCCATGGTCTGCAGCCAGAGCGCCGTCGCCTCGGAGGCGTGCGCCCCTGAAATCTCGCCCTTTGATCTCGGATTTCGGTCGATCCGTTCAGCACCAGCCGCCCGCGCATACGCGCATTGGTGCTGGAGTTGATCTTGTATAGCAGCGTGGCACCGAAGAGCCACGCGCCCGCGACGGGCGCAACGAAGTGGCTGTTGCCGGCGCAAACCCGCGCTATCGTGGGCGGCGATGACGAAGGAGTTTCCGATAACCGCCGGCGACCATGGAACGGGCGTCACGCAGGAGTGCCTTGATGGCATGACGGGCGGAGGATGCCTGCCATTCGTCCCGGTCGAGACGGCCGGTGTTCAGGAGGACACGCGCGATCTCCTGCTGCGTGGTGCCGGCCCGATGGCCATCGAAAGCCCGCAGCATCCGTCGGAGTCGCTCCCTTTGCTGGCGTGTCAGGCGCGTATCCGGGGGAATCGCGCGTCCATGCAGGGCGGAAAGGAAGCGTTGAACGGCTTCGATCCGGTCGAAACCGGCGAGACTGAGAGGGACGACGGCGACCGCGATCGCATCGCCCTTGAGGGCGCCGTCGAGAACCTGCAGATGCTGCCCGTTGCCGAGCGGGAATCGGAACTCCATACCGGGGTTCTTGACCGAGAAGTCGAGGCGCCAGGTCGGCGGAGCGTCATCAATGCTGTCGCCGAGACCCGAAGGGGCCTCGGTCAGCACCACGACACTTGTGTCCTCGGCCGGAAGCCAGAAAACTGGCGCATCGGGCGGCGGGATCAGCGGATCGACGGGGAAATCGCAACCCCCAGCGCTGCCGGATCCGTTCGGTCAGCGGCTGGGGGTCTCCATGGTCGGCAATCGAGGCTTCAAAATCTGCGTCATAATCATCGTTGCGGCGCAGCCATTCCCAGGCCAGATCGGATGCGGTCAGTTCATCCAGATGGTCGTATTGCGCCGAAGAACGCCAGGTCGATGCGTCAGGGGTCATCGCGGCCTCCCGAATCCACTCAAACGAATAGGGAAGGCTCAGGATTCCCGCACGGGTTGCGTTTCGGAAGTCAGGCGCTGGTCAACAGGTGATGCGCGGCACGCATCACGGGTCAGGTCTTGCGTTGGCTTTCGCGGACCAGCTCCCGGTAGCCCTGTTCGGTCATCCAGTGCGCGCGGGCGAGATGAGCTTCATGGACGGCTCGGCAATGCTCGGGGTCGTGTTCGGGATCGAGGCCAAAAAGAACCTGCACGGCTTCGCGCCAATCGGCGCCATCACGCTCGGCATCGAGCAGGCGCATGTAGAGTTTCATGTGCTCGCGATCATAAGATGTCAGCGTCTGGCTGGACGGCGGTTTGTCGAGATATGTCTGTGTCGCGCGGGCCATCATTCGCTCACGTTCGGGTAACGTATTTGTTAACCATCTTCGGCGGAAGATAGCCATTCCTTTTGACGAGAACCTGACATCACGCGGGCCGCTATTTCACCGTTTGGCGGTGTTGGTCCCATCGTGCTGCAACAACACGCCCTCGCCCTTGTCCGTCGACAGGAAAACGATCCCCGCCGCTTCGAGAGCGCGGCGCACCTGATCGCGGGTGGACTCGAACACCTCGAGCCCGTTTTGGGATTCGAGACGTTTGAGTGCGGTCAATGCGACCTGGGCCTTGTCGGCGAGCGTCTCCTGTGTCCATCCCAGTAACGCACGCGCAGCCCGTGATTGGCGAGCGGTGATCATACATGATCACCTCCCACCGGGATATGCACGCACTCCAGAACTACGACTTCTCTATTCGGATCGCGTCACATGCGCGACCGCGAACTCGGCGCCGCAGCGTTGATACATATTATAGTTGATAAACTTAAAGTATGTAAATCGCGATCTTCCCGCGCATGGACATGCGCAAACTGGTCGGCCGGAATCTTGCCCGCCTGCGTCGGGAGAGAGGCCTGACGCAGGAGGAACTGGAAGTGCGCTCTGGCCTCAGTCAGCAGTATCTCAGCAGCCTGGAACGCGGGCGACGCAACCCGACTGTCATCACGCTCTACGAGATCGCGCAGGCGCTCGAGGTCAGTCACGTCGAACTTGTCAAACCAGATGACCAAGACTGAAGAGCACTCCCGCGAGGATCACGCTTCTCTTCGAGGTCGGCACATGGCCGCCACAGGATGGGATCAGAGGAGCCGACGGAACAATCTATAATGCGACATCGCAGCGGTAGTCTGCAGCGGTCAAGTCGTATTTGCGCACTCGCCGTCCCCCGTCCCCTCGCGGGGAGGTGCTTCGGTCAGGAATCCCCTGGCCGAACTCGTGTCATGGGGAGGCAGGCTGCCGCCGTTCACCCCAGTCGAATTCTGTTCCATCAATCCACATGCGATGCAGGATCACCGCGATCTTCCGCGCAAGCGCAACGACAGCCTTCTTGCGGCCGCGCCGCCGGGCCACCTGCATGGCCCAGGCCTTCAGTGCTGACCACCGCTTTACTCTTGCCAGCAGGACCTGCGCATCTACGGGCGCGAGGCCCGATCCGCGATCACCACGCTGACCCTCTGGGGCGGCTTCGCCAGCACGGTCTGCTGGCCGCTGTCGGCGCTGTTCATCGAGCATCTGGGCTGGCGCTGGTCCTGCGTCGCCTATGCGGCAATCCAGCTCGGGATATGCCTGCCGCTGATCCTGTTCGTCCTGCCGGGCAACGGCCGCGCAGCTCCCACCCCCGAAGATCGGCGTGGCGCGATCCCGCATTCCGGCCCGGAGCGGCGGGCCTTCCTGACCATGATGGCGATCATGGTGCTTGCCGGTCTCACCGTCACCATCGTTTCCGTCCATCTGCTGACCATGCTGCAAGGCCGTGGCCTGTCCCTGGCCGAAGCTGTCGCCCTGGGAGCCTTGATCGGCCCAGCCCAAGTGACGGCACGGCTGGTCGAAATGGCGAGCGGCGGGCGGCATCACCCGATCTGGACGCTGGCCGCAGCAGCGGGCCTGTCTGCCGTGGGTCTGGTCATGCTGGCCCTCGGGCTGCCGCTCGTCGGGGCCGCCATCTTCCTCTATGCGGCCGGAAACGGCATCTTCTCGATTGCCAGGGGCGCGCTGCCGCTGGCCCTGTTCGGGGCGGATCGCTACGCGCCGGTGATGGGAAGGCTGGCGCGGCCTTCGCTGATCGCGCAGGCCATGGCCCCTACGATCGGGGCGGTCTTGCTTTCGGTTTGGGGAAGCGACGGGACATTAACGGCGATAGCAGCAGTGGCTGTTGCAAATCTGGGATTAGCCATTCTGCTGTGGAGATATTGCCTTCCCCGAAGCGCGCATAATTGAAGTTATTGGCGCCTTCACGAGATTGACGGCATGGGCTTCTGCGGAACCCGAATACCCCATCTATAATAGTCGTTCTTGCTTCGGATGCCAGCCGAAATTCAGGTGCAATTATCAAGGATAGCTAGGCGACTCTCCCGTCCATGCCCGTCTGATTCGGTCGCTGGACCTTGCCAGAATCGGCGGGCGCGATCCGGTGAAGCAGGGGAGAAACCCGGCGGCTTGCGCCGCCGGGCCTCGGGTTCCCGATCAGAACGGAATGTCATCGTCGTCGATGAACTTGCCGTCGTCGTTCTCGGTCTGCTTCGCGCGGCTCAGGAAATCGACCGTCTCGGCGATGATCTCGCAGCCGTAACGATCGACCCCGGCGGCGTCGGTCCATTTCGTGTAGTGGATACGGCCGCGAACCAGAACCTTCATGCCCTTGTCGCAATGCTGCTGGACCGTTTTGCCGAGGCCGTTGAAGCAGGTGATGCGGTGCCATTCGGTGTCCTGGACCCGATAGCCATTCTCGTCGCGCAGGACGCGGCCTTCCGAATAGCGGGGGCGCGAGGTGGCCAGGGTGAAGTGGGTGATGCCGGTGCCGCCCTGGGTGGTGCGGGTTTCGGGGGCCTGGCCGATGTTGCCGGCGAGGATGACGATGTTCTGCATTGTAGGTCTCCGTTGCTCCTCGGAGGGACCGTCCCTCCGACGAGACCCGGCCAAGGCCGTCGGAAGACTCCTGCAACTGCCGCCCTTGCTGCAGCTTGCCCCCAAGGCCCCAGGTGGGGCGGGCAGCCGCGCTTGCGCGGCAACACGGCTGGGAGCCGCGGGGGTTGCTGGTGGAAGCCGAACGGACTTAGGGGATCAGTCAGGCGGAGGGATGGTGCTTTCGTGAGCGGATCGGGGACGCACAGCAGAACCATCGTCCTTGCTTGCAACCGTGACCTGTCAGCCCCATTTGAACCAAGACCACCCGGCATGGCAGCCGTCACCCGTCATCGTCGGCCGCCCTCGCGTCCGCCGCCGGAAGGCCCTGTCATCCGCGATGTGATCGAACAGGCTATCGGGTTCCCAGGTCCAGTGTGGCACCGTCCTGCTTCATCGGCCAAAGGCTCGGTCCTACTGCATCGTGAAGGGGCAAGGAAGGTGTTCTCGGAGGCCCTACGAAGCGAGGTGGACCGATGCAGCGGGGTATCGACCGCAAAGAACTGCGGGTTCGCACCGATGAACCGTTTCCAGAGCCGGGCGAAGCGGGCCGGGAGCGACGGCGACATGCCCGCGATGAACTCACTTTCCGTCTTGGGTGGAACGACCGAGGCCCGATAGCGCAAGCTGCCGGGTTTACTCGGAGGTGGCGGATCGCGGCGGGAGTTTCAGCGCGAGAACACCGACTCGCCGAGGGCATTCAGATTGACGATGGCCGAGATGCCGATGACGAGACCGCCCATGCCGCCGAGCAGATTGAGGACCAGGCCCGAGTCGATGGCGTTCTTGGTGATGCCATAGACAAGGGCATAGCCGGCAATGACGGCAGGCACGGCGAAGAGAGCAAGCGCAATGAGCCGCAGCGCCGGATTTTTCGCGAAGCCGAGAACCACGATCACAAGGGCGATCGAGAACAAGGCAGCGCCGATGGCAGCAAAGCCCGACATCACGACACCGGCTCCCGCGCCCCAAGCATATTGCGCGGCCGTGATGGCCGCCATGACGGGCAAGGCATAGATCGCGAGATTCCAAGCGATCACGCAGGCCGCGATGGTGAGCGAGATGGCAAGCAGGATCAGCGTCATGGAAACCTCCAGAGAACGGTTGGGGATCACGACAGGCTGCCGGGAGATGCGCTCCGCCTGCGACTATGCTGCTTCGCCGGTTCTGCAAGGATGTTTCATCAAAGGCGCGGCGGCACTTTCTGTCAAGGTTTGGCGGCTGAAAGCCGCCGAACGGCGGGGCTTACGCCCCGCCATCGAACTTCATGACCGGAATGCCGAGCTTGCGGGCCTTGTCGGCGAGATTCTCCTGAATCCCGGTGCCGGGGAAGACGAGGACGCCGACCGGCAGCACGTCCAGCATGGTATCGTTGCGCTTGAACGGCGCGGCCTTGGCGTGCTTGGTCCAGTCGGGCCGGAAGGCGACCTGTGGAACCTTGCGGTTGTCCGCCCAGCGGGATGCGATCAACTCCGCCCCCTTCGGCGAGCCACCGTGCAGCAGCACCATGTCGGGGTGCTTGGCATGGACCTGATCGAGCTTCGCCCAAATCAGGCGATGATCGTTGAAATCCGCACCGCCGGTCAGCGCCACCTTTGGACCGGCGGGCAGCATCACCTCGGTCTCGGCCCGGCGCTTCGCGGCGAGGAAGTCGCGGCTGTCGATCATCGCGGCGGTCAGGTTGCGATGGTTGACCATCGAGCCGGTGCGCGGTCGCCAGGCGCTGCCGGTATGGTGCTCGAAAGCCTCGGCGGCGAGGTCGCGGAAGAGTTCCATGCTGCTGCGCCGTTCGATCAGAGTCTGTCCCTCGGCCGTGAGGCGTTCGAGTTCGACGGACTTCACTTCGCTGCCGTCCTGTTCCCGCTGCATCCGGCGCTGTGCCTGCTCGTTGTCGTCGAGATCGCGTTCCACCCGGCCGGTGGCCCGGTGGAAGAGATTTGCGGTCCCCCAGAGCAGTTCTTCGAGATCGGGCTCAAGGCGGGTGTCACTGAGCGTCGCCACAAGGGCGTCGAAGATGTCGGTGACGGCGGCAGCGACGGTATTGCCCTCGGGCAGCGGCCTTGGATCGGGTTCATCCTGGAAGGGACGCCAGCCGTAGAGCTGGAGCTCAGAGAGGGCGTGATCGGTCTGGGAGGAGGTGTGGACCGGCTCGGCCCCTGCATATTCGGGATCAATCGTCATCGGGAGCGTCCTTTGTCTGGAGACCGCGCCCATCGCGGCCTTCGCAGGCGTCGAAGCGCACGGGCGAGGCGGGTTGGCAGCCCTCGCCCGCTCCGCGAGGGCCTCGATGGCCGGGGTGGGCTATTTTGACTTTCGCGATGCAAAGGCGGGGCCAGAGACGGGGTCCCCACGCGACCTGTCGCGTGGGGTGGCTCCCCGCCGGCGGAAAATAGTCCACCCCCGGCCATTGCCAGCCCGGCCCGTTTGTGCGCCGATCGCCCTCTCGAGACAGGCCGTGGGTGCGGGACTCTCCGGCGATGGATGCACCTGCCGATGGCAAGCGAACGAAACCGGCAGAGGCCGAGCCGGACCGAGCCTCCGGGGCCGATCACACCCTCACCCTTCCATGAAACGGCGGACGTCTTCGGGATGAAGCTGATCCTTCAAGGCCGCCCCGAGAGCATCGGCGCCATGGCGTCGCAGATCATCGTTGAAATCGCCCTCGCGCGGCGTGAGCGACATCGCCTCAATTCCGAGGCTCGCTGCTCGGGCGACCAGGCGGTCTCTTGCGCCTTCCCCGGCCGGGTCGCGATCGCGCAAGACATAGAGTCGGCGCAGGGTCGGCGGGAACAGGATGGCGGCGAGGTGAGCGGCGGAAAGCGCCGCCAGCATCGGCATCTTGGGCAGAACCTGACGGGGCGACAGCACGGTCTCGATGCCCTCGCCAGCCGCGAGCACCACACCGGCATTGCCGAAGCGGACGGCGTGCCCAAGAAGGTCGCCCATCGCCCGCCGCGGTGTCTCGACAGGCGCCTTGCCGGAACCGTCCGGGGCGAGCCATGTGCGATGCGCGCCGGTCTGGTGGCCGGTGAGATCGGTGACGGCGGCGACCATCGCCGGCCTGATCTCGGTGGGCGCATGCTCGTTGGGCCTGTAATAGCACCGGGGATGGTAGCGCAGCGCGGTGGTGCCTTCGAGCGTGGTGATCGCTCGCCGGTTGAGGTAGATCGCAGCAAGGGTGCCGTGGATCGGCTGCGCCATGGCGAAGAGCCGCCGCGACGCTTCAGGCGAACCGGGTGCCGCGCCGGATGTGCTGTCGGTCGGCGCTCTCGTCTTTGCTGGTTCGGGATGCGGGAGGGCGAGGAAGCGGCGCGCTTCCTCAGCCACGTCCTTGAAATCGGCGAGGCCGAGCGCCTCGCGGATGACGTCGAGAAGGTCGCCATGCTCTCCCGTCGCCATGTCACTCCACTTGCCCGCCGCGCCCTTGCCTGATTCCGGGCCGGTCAGTCGCACGAACATGGAGCGTCCTGGGGTGTTCTGCACGTCGCCGACCAGCCAGTATCGCCCAGTGCGTTGGCCGGACGAGAGATAGTGGCGGCAAACCGCCTCGGCCTCGCGGCCAAGGCGGATCGCCAGTTCGGATGCGTCGTGGCACAGCATCAGGCTGCGTCCCGCTCGCCGATGCGTTCGACCGGCCAGCGGTCGAAGAGCTTCCCGAGGATCGCCGGACCGCTGGCATCGACCGGCACGAACATGCGCAGCTTCCAGGAGATGATCTCGTGGAACAGCCCATAGGCCGTGAGGCGCTGGCGCATGGTGTCGGTGAAACCCGACAGCTCGATCCGGTTTGCCCCCATGACCCGGACCCGGCGAAGCTGGAGGCCCTCAGCGAGATCGAGGATGGTCCGACTTTCCAGCAGCGCCGCGAAAGCGTCGTCGGGGGTAATCGACGCGATGCCGGTCGTGGTGGCGTTGGCGGCCCAGGCCGGCGAGACCTTGCGGCCGATGATGCGCTCGCCGGCGTCAGACTGAAGCCGATAGACGCGAGTGGAGTCGTTCGGCAGCCGCTTCCAGATCGGTAGCAGCAGGCCCGTCACCATGTGCAAGGTGGACTCGGCGAACTCCGGCACCTCCGCGACTTCGGCTTCCCAGGCCGATGCGAAGGCATCCCTGTCGGCTTCGACCCAATGGGTCTCGCGCATCATCCTGACCGGGACGTTCTGCGCTTCCATCGGCCGGATCAGCCGGACGCGGCGCTCGATCTCGCCATCGTCCAACATCACGCTGGTGGTGGGGATCTGCACCGCTGCCCGGCCTGAGCGCTCGTTGATCAGCAGCCTGGCGCGGGGATCGTCGAGTTCCGCCAGCGCGGCGTCGAGCGTCACCGGGCGGTTGCGCCTGCGTTCGGTGATGGTCAGCAGGCTGGTCTCGGCCCCGGTGCGCGGGTGCGTGTAGATCACCTGCCGATCCGTCACTACGAAGCTCTCGGCGCGCAGGGTCTCCAGCCCGGCGTCATAGGTGCCGGAGGCGATGGCGCCCTCGATGCGGGCGGTCAGAAGTTGTTCGAAGGCGGTGAAGAGGATGCCCTGAAGCTCGATGGTCAGCGCCAGCAGCCGGTTGAGGAAGGTGGTGATGGCCGGCAAATCGTCCTTGATGCCGTTCGCATCCATCAGCTTCAACCCGGTGGCAGCCTCGAACCGCTCCAGTGAGCAGCCGTCGACCTTGCCGCGCACCAGCAGGAGATAAAGCTGGCGCAGCGCGTCACGGGCGTAATGCGATTCCAGGTTATCTTCCGGGCGGAACAGGCCCTGACCACCGGTCTGGCGCTGGCCGCGCGTAATCGCGCCCAGCGTGTCAAGACGGCGGGCGATGGTCGAGAGGAAGCGCTTCTCGGCCTTCACATTGGTCGAGATCGGTCGGAACAGTGGCGGCTGTGCCTGGTTGGTGCGATGCGTGCGGCCGAGGCCCTGGATGGCGGCGTCCGCCTTCCACCCGGCTTCGAGGAGATAGTGGACACGCAGCCGGGTGTTCTTCGCCGACAGTTCGGCGTGATACGACCGGCCCGTGCCGCCCGCATCGGAAAAGACCAGCACGCGTTTCTGATCGTCCATGAAGGCTTGCGTCTCGGCCAGGTTGGCCGAACCGGCGCGGCTTTCCACGACGAGCCGGTCGATGGAGACGCTGCGTTTGCGGACGATACGGCGCGAACGACCCGTGACCTCGGCCACCGTGTCGGTCCCGAAATACTGGATGATCTGGTCGAGCGCGCCGGGAACCGGCGGCAGGCTGGCGAGACTGGCGATCATCTCGTCGCGCCGGGCTACCGCCTCCCGGCTCTCGACCGGCTGGCCGTCCCGATAGACCGGGCGCGAGGACAGATTGCCCTCGCTGTCGGTGAACGGCTCGTAGAGTTGGACCGGGAAGGAATGGGCAAGGTAATCTAGGACATATTCGCGCGGCGAGAGGTCCATTTTCAGATCGCCCCATTCTTCGGTAGGGATCTCCGCCAGCCGCCGCTCCATCAGCGCTTCGCCGGTCGAGACAATCTGGATGACGGAGGAATGGCCCGCTTCCAGATCGCTGGCGATCGAGCGGATCAGCGTCGGGGTTTTCATGCTCGTCAGCAGGTGCCCGAAGAAGCGCTGCTTCGCGCTCTCGAAGGTCGAGCGGGCGGCGGATTTGGCCTGCCGGTTCAACGTGCCGGAACCGCCGTCGCCGCCGGTGATGTTGGCGGCCTGCATCGCCGCATCCAGATTGTTGTGGATGATGGCGAAGGCATCGGCATAACTGTCGTAGATACGGACCTGCTCGGGCGTCAGCTCGTGGTCGAGCAACTCGTATTCGACGCCTTTGAAGGACAAGGACCGGGCGGTGTAGAGGCCGAGCGCCCGCAGGTCGCGGGCCAAAACCTCCATCGCCGCGACGCCGCCCGCCTCGATCGCCTCAACGAACTCGGCCCTGGTCGAGAACGGGAAATCCTCACCGCCCCAGAGGCCGAGCCGCTGCGCATAGGCGAGATTGTGGACGGTGGTGGCGCCGGTGGCCGAGACATAGACGACTCGGGCATCGGGAAGTGCATGCTGGATGCGCAGCCCGGCACGGCCCTGCTGCGAGGCGGCGACATCGCCGCGTTCTCCCCTGCCTCCTGCTGCATTGGCCATGGCATGCGCCTCGTCGAAAATCACCACCCCATCGAAGTCTGTGCCCAACCATTCGACGATCTGTTTGACCCTGGAAACCCTTGTCCCCCGGTCGTCGGAGCGCAGCGTGGCATAGGTTAGAAACAGGATGCCTTCGTTCAGCGTGATGGGCTTGCCTTGCGGGACTCGCGACAGCGGCGTGACCAGCAGCCGCTCCATGCCGAGCGCCGACCAGTCACGTTGCGCGTCCTCCAACAGCTTGTCGGATTTCGAGATCCAGATCGCCTTACGCCGCCCCTGCATCCAGTTGTCGAGGATGATGGCGGCGGATTCCCGACCCTTGCCGACGCCGGTGCCGTCGCCGATCATGAAGCCCTGACGGAAACGGATTGCTCCCTCGGCATCCTCCGGCGCGGCGGCGAGATTGTCGAGCGTGTCATCGATCGTCCAGCCCCCGGCGAGGAAGCCCCCATGGGCCTCGCCCGCATAAATCACGGTCTCCAGCTGCGCCTCGGACAGCTTGCCGAGAATGTCGTTGGGAAGCGTCGGCCGATAGCTGGGCTTCGGCGGCGCGATGCTCGCCATCGAGGCCGACTGCACGAGCTGGGTAGGATGCGCCTGCGCCCCGTCGATGCGGATGGTCTGAAGCCCGTATTCCTCGTAGATCGCGTCGGAGAGGCCGCCGCCCTCGGCCGGTTCCCAATCCACGGTCTCGTAGGCGACCGGCACGGCCTCCGGTTCCGCAAGGGGCGCGGCGGGCGCGGATCGCGCGGCGCGGTTGACGTAGCCGCGCACGGTGCGGGGCGCGGTGGGTCGTGCGACCGGCACCGTCAGGCCGGGATCGACCGGCAGCCGCGTGGGAAGCAGGTCGGCTAGCCAGGCGATCAGCGTGGCCACGTCCGGCGCGACACCAGGCGCTGCCGGAAACACCGCCGCATCTTCGGCCGGCAGCTTGTCGATGACCGTGAGCCGGGTCGGGACAGTGGTGCCTTGCTTGGCATAGACCGAGCCGTCGATGGCGGCGGAAAAGGTGACGCGACCGCGTTCCTGCAGCCGGGTCCAGGAGGCGGTCCACGCCGGATTATCGGGGGCGAAGCTCGCCCCGGTGATGGTCACGAGCCGTCCGCCGGGCGCAAGACGCGCCAGCGCCGAAGCGACATGGCGGAAGGCAGCATCGGCCATGCGGCCCTCGACATGGGCCATGACCGAGAACGGCGGGTTCATCAGCACAACGGTCGGAACAAGGCAGGGATCGAGATGGTCATCGATCTGGGCCGCATCGAAGCGGGTAACGGAAAGGGCCGGAAAGAGGGAAGACAAGAGGCCGGCGCGCGCCTCGGCCAGTTCATTGACGAGAAGCGCGCCGCCGGCGATCTCGGCCAGGATGGCGAGGAGCCCGATGCCGGCCGAGGGTTCCAGCACCCGGTCGGCGGGGGTGATCGCCGCCGCCGTGACCGCCGCGAAACCGAGCGGGATCGGGGTGGAGAACTGCTGGAAGCTCTGCGCTTCTTCCGAGCGGCGCGTATGCGTCGGCAGAAGCCCGGCGATCTTGCCGAGTTGCGGCAGGATGGTGGCCGGAGACCCGGTTTTGCGGAAAAGCGCTTTGCCGTATTTGCGCAGGAAGAGGACGGTGGCCGCCTCGCAAGCATCATAGGCGATCTTCCAGGTCCATGCGCCGGTAGCGTCGGAAGCGCCGAAACCCGCTTCCATCGCGCCGCGCAGCGTGGCGGCGTCGACACGCTGACCGCGTTCCAGATGCGGCAGCAGCAGACCGGCAGCGGTGAAAACGCAGGCTGCGGTCTCGGCGCCATGGTCGAGCGGAAGCGGCGCGGTGGCGGATGCCGCCGCGGATGCGGAAATCATGTTCATCGGGGATTCCTCGGGAGAGCAAGTCAGGATCAAGCCGGGCAGCGCTCTCTCTCGACCGCACCGGCTCAAACCCCTTCCGGCCCATCTCTCGCTCTGAAGCCGTGGCGAAAGCAGGCATGAAACAAGCGCCCGACCGTCAGGCTGGGCGCTTGTGGGTTTCAGTCGATGGCCTGGAAGATCGCCGCCGCCTCCGGGTGATTGGCGGCATGTTCGTAGAGACGGCCATAGCCCTCGGCGAGTTCGTCGTCATCGTAGCGGAAGGAAAGATGCGAGAAGGCGAAGAGCGTGGCGATGATCCCAGCCGCATCGCATGAGACCTCGCCCTCGAAACCGTTGCCTTCGCAGAACAGGAGGTAACGGGGCTTTGATGTCGGCGCGAGATAGAGCGGCTGGCCGGCGCGTTCGTAGAAATCCCAGAGCCCGCCGCCGTAATCGGCGGGGCTGAGGATCTCCATGAATCGGAAGACGGCATGCTCGCCGATGATGAGCAGGCGCCGGCCGAAAAGGCGCGGCAGGAACTCCATGCGGCGCGCGTCGGGGACACGGGTTGCGGATTGAGAAGCAAGTTCGGGCAAAGCCATGATCGGTCTCCTGGAGGGAAAGGGACGGCAGCCGGACGACCCTCTCTCAACCCGTCCGGAGGCACCCTCTCCCGGCCCTCCTCTCGCTCTGGGGGCTTGAAATGGACCATTCTATGGACCATCTTGGCAGGATAGCGGAGAACATCTGGAGCGATGTGCGATGAGGGTTTCTGTCACCGAGGCGAAAGGGCAGCTCACCGAACTGGTGAAACGCGCCGAGGCCGGCGACGAGGTGATCCTGACCCGGCGGGGCCATGAGGTCGCCCGCCTCGTGCGGGTTGCTGTCGCAGCGACCCCGAAAGGCCGGCGTGCGCTGATGGAGCGGGTCCGGGCCACGGCGCGGGGCAAGGCACTGCCCGGCGCCGATGCCGCGCGCAGTCAGGACTTCCTCTATGGTGATGACGGGATGCCGGCGTGATCGTCGTCGACACCTCGGCGCTGATGGCGATCGTGCTGGACGAGCCGCAGGCCGAGACCTGCATGGCGGCGATCGAGGCGGCGGACGGATTGCTGATCTCGGCCGGAACCGTGGCCGAGACGCTGATCGTCGCAGGGCGCCGCAATGTTGGGGAAGAGATTGCCGCCCTGATCGAGGGCCTTGGGTTCGAGGTCGTCTCCGTCACGGAGGCTTCGGCACGCAGGATCTCCGAAGCCTATGCTCGCTGGGGCAAGGGCGTTCATCCCGCCGGTCTCAACTACGGCGATTGCTTCGCCTATGAGGTCGCGAGCGAGCGCGGCTGTCCGTTGCTCTTTGTCGGCGATGATTTCTCACGGACGGACCTGCGGTCGGTACTGTAACCCCGGAAAGCCGGGCTTTAGCCGAAGCGATTCCCATCAACTGTGAAGCTGTATTCGTTGGCACCGATGGCCTCATCGACCGCCTCATCCGAAGTCAGGTCATCGTAGTCGCGCTCAAGCTGGCGATAGAGCCAACGCGCGAGATCGCGCAATGCCTCGATGACGGTCTCCTCGGCATCGGCGGTCATGCCCTGCCCTGTCGGGCTGTCGCGGGTGACCGAGATCGCCATGCAGTATTCGTGATAGTATCGCCCCCGATGGGTCGTCTCGGCCGTCAACTGGTAGAAGTTGCGGCGTTGCGCCTGATGTAGGGCATCCGCGATGCGGTGCAGCTCCGCATCCTTCGGCGCATAGGCACGGATTTCCGCCGCCGTGCCTTTGCGATAGGAATAGTGGCCTTCGAACGCGGCGCCATCGCCCTGCGACCAGAAGCCCGTAAACCAGATGCAAGGCTCTTGTCGCACGCCGCCGCCCATGAGGCGGACGGTGCGGGTCTTGATGCGGATGCCGAGGATGTCCGCGATCCGCCGGAAATCCTCATAGACGGCATCGTACCAATCGTAGTCGAAGCCGCCCTCGCGATACCAGGCGCGGGCCTTGCCTTTCGCGGCTTCGGAAAGCTCGTCGAGCCGATAGACCGTGGTTTCGATGACGTCAGGCATGAGCGTCGCCTCCGTCCAGAACGGTGGAAAGCCAACCGTCGGTGTAGATCCAGTCCACCGTCTCGCCGGTGGCGAGGTCGAGGACATGCGCGCCGCCCCCGAACCCGTCGATTCTCGGACGTGAGCAGGTATTGGCGTATTGCATCCCCCATAGCCCGGTCAGGCCGAACGCGGCGGCACAGCGTTTGACGAACTGGATGACATGCTCGGGATCGCCGGTGCCGTCATCGCGCATCCAGAGCTGGGTGCCGCCATGTTCGGGCTGGATCGAAAGCATGAAGCCGTCCGAGGGCGGATCTTCGGCGGCGTTTTCGTGCGCCAGCGCGTTGTAGAGATCAAGCGCGCGGGCGGCGTTCTCGGGGCTGCCCACGTCGAGCAGGCAGGAGAAATGGGTGAAGTAGTCGGCCATGTCAGGCTCCTGAAACGAGAAGGCCCGGCGCGGGGCCGGGCCTAGTGGATGGAAAGGGGCGACAGGTCAGGCAGCTTGTGGCAGCCGCAGCAGATCGGCAGTCGTCTCGCGCCAGAAGGGATCGACCAGCCGCGCCTCGAGCAGGCTGGCGCGGTGGCGGAGATCACGAGCCGATACCGCATCGCCGCGCCCGGATGCCGTGAAGGCCATGCCCCGCAGACGGCTGGCCTCCGTGACGGTGCGGCGAGCCTCGGCGTCGGAGGCGACCGGATGCTGCCAGAGCACGATCCCGGCCCGGACCTCACCGGCAAGGACAAGGCCCAGTTCGTTGTCCTGAATGACCATGACGCGGGGGCGAAAGCGCAGCGCATCGCCCTGTCCAACGCGGAAATCACCGCGCGCAACGCGCTGGCTGGCGATGATCAGCGCCTCTTCGGGGGATTGGCACTGGCCGATGACGAGCGTGCGGTCGAAGCCGCCGACGTCATCGCTTTCGTCATCGCTGGCGATACCGATGCAGGAGATGCGCAGCGGCAGCTTCTGGGCATGACGCAGCCGGGGCAGGATCTGTCGCGCGACAATTTCGCCGATCGAGGCGAAAGTGGTGTGGTGGGAAAGGCTCATGGGGAATGCTCCGCGACGGACGGCGGAAGCCCCTCTCCCGCCTCACAATCCGTCACGGCCAACCGGCCCGCACTCTTACTTTCCCGTCCCGACGGTGGATCGTCCCGCACCTCGGCGGGACGATCCGGCGATCAGCACCAGGGCTCACGCCGCCCGGCCCAGGTTCTCGCCAGCCCTTCATCGACGAGAATATCGCCGACATCGCGGCCTTCGACGCGTATCGCCGCCAGGGTCCGGCCATAGCGGTCGGTCCCCTGACGCAGGATTTCGACCCGCCGACCTTGCAGGATTTCCGCCAGCCTGATCTTCGCTTGCCGGGCAAGGTCGGTTTCATGGATGCAGCGGCCCTCCATTTCGGGAGCGTCGATGTTGAATATCCGAACAGCTTCGGACTGCTGTCCCATACCCAGCCGGATCGAGTCACCGTCCCAGACGCGGATTTCCGCCGGTTCGCAGGAAGCCGTGCAGAGCAGGACGGAGATGACGATATGGCTGAGCATGGCAAGAGGCTTTCATAAGGGGGAGGCTGACGCGACTGCTCAGACTTCTTCCTGAAGTCGGCCATTGACGCAATGCGGATCGACCTCCGCCTCGATCCGCTGCGTCCGCCCCATCCAAGGCGCCGGGTGGATTGCCCGCGCCCAATCGGCGAAGGACGGGATACGGCCCAGATCCTCGCGGACATGCTGCTCCCCGACCCATCGGGTCGGGATCACCCTGCCGGTGGACAGGGTGATCGTCGCCCCGAAAATGCTCTCGGCCATGAAGATACCCTCGGCATGGTGGCGAAGCGCGCGATGACGAAAATCGGCCAGGATCTCCTTGCTGGCATCGAACCAGCTATGGATGGGCAAGTAATCCTCGACCGTGCCGCCCCATTTCTTCACCGACGAGAGCGCATGATGATAGGGATGTGCCATTTCCGCCCCCTCAGAACTCGTGACTGTAGAATTCGGTGGCGGTGTAGCGCTCGTTGTAGTCGAGCGTGATGGTGCGCGCCGCCACATCGAAGCTGAACTCGCCATAGGCGCCATCATTGTTCTCCCAGCCGCCATGGGTTTCCGAGAGGAAGTCATAGGCGAGCTGTTCGATGGCCGCCTCAACGCCCATTGAGATTGCGGTCACCTTGTCGGTTCCCCATGCCACCGTGGCAATGGTGATCTCGCCCTGCGGCAGGTCCACGGTCCGGTCGTCCGATTGCGCGGTGATGTCCTCGATCTGGCCGCTGTCGCCAGAACCGTCGAAGGTGACGGTCACGAGAGTGATGCCTGCGGCGGCCAGCGCATCGAACAGCGCCGTCTTGTTGTCGGGACGGACCGCTTCAGCGCGACGGTTGCGCTCATCGCGCTCGGCGAAGAAGCGCGCGACGCTGGCGGCCATGTCGAATTCCGGCGTGGCTGGTTTGTCGGTATCGGTCATTGGATGATCCTCCAGGAGAGCGGGATGATATGGCCCGGCGGCGCTCTCCTCTCCTTCCGCCAGGCTCGCCCCGATCCCGGCCCAACTCTCCCTTTCCACAGCCGAGGCGAGGCCTCGGCACCGCCGCTGGCGATGCGCAGCCTGCGCATGGCACAAGGCCCGGCTGCGCCTGACGCGGGCCGGGCCGTCGGGCGGAGGCGCTTTCGCGCCTCAGCCGAAGGGATCGAGTTCGAGCTTCACCATCTCTTCGTCGCCGTCGAACTCGTCGGCGGGCATGGCGCCGTGGGTGCCGTCCCCGGCCTGGAACACGACGATCACGACCATCAGCGTGGTGGCGAGGCTGGCGGCGAAAGCGGTGGCATCTGCGTAGGACATGGGTTCCGGCTCCTGTCTTTGGAGGCGGGGGACCATCCCCCGCGCGACAGGCGCCCGAAGTGTCTGACCGGATCTGCAATCACCCTCGGGCGTTCGGATTCTTTCCGAATCCCCGAGGGCGGCACGCGCGCGTAAGCCGACCCCACCAGGGTTGAATGCAAAGAGACGGTCGGACCAAGGTTAGCGAATGGAAGCGGGGGATGGTGCTTTGCGTCGAGCCGGTGCCGGAAACCCGTCGCAGATGCTTTGCTGCGCCAGCCTCGTTGCCGGCGGATATTCAGGGTGTGTTTCAGGCCGGGGACGGAACCCGTTGCCCCCACAACACCAAGGAGTTGCCGCAATGGTGAAGCTCGAACTCGATCCATCGCTGCTTGTGCAGCGATACCCGATAGCCCCGTGTGCAAGGTTCGGCTTTCAGGGCCGGTCAGTCCCAGAACCCATCGGCGATTTCGCGGGCGATCATGGCGCGGGCCTTCATCATCACATCGTCGCCGGAGGTGTCGATATGACCGAAAAAGCGCGTCCGGGCGCCATGGGCCGTCCAGTCGGCATAGCGGCAGTATTCGCGGGCATCGAGCCGGAAGGCGCGCATGTCCTCGGCCCAATGCGGTTTCGGTTCCACGATGACGGTGACGCCGTTGCGGGTTTCCTCCCAGGGAAGCGAGCGCTCCGATGGCGGATTGCGGCGGTCATCGGCGAAGATTTCATCGACCGTCATCATGATGCGCCCCCATCTTCGGCCTTCTCGACAAAGCCGGCAGGATCGTCGGGATCCGGCGGCAGATAGGCGTCATAGGGGTTGCCGCTTGCGAGATGGCCGAACGGCGTGAAGACGTAATCACCCCCGTCGCGGCCGACCGCGCACAGGACATAGCGTGTCTCACGGGTCGCGGCGTCGAGGCATTCCATAAGGGCGAGATTGCCGTCATCGGCAGCACGAAGCAGAGTGTCGAAGTTCGTTCGAACGGGATCGGGAATGGCCATTGTGTTCTCCTGAAACGAAGAAGGCCCGCCGTTACGGGACAAGCGGGCCGGATGAACGGGATCGGCGAACGTCACGCGGCAGCTCGACCCTCGACGGCGTCGGCGCCTGCCTCGTCGGCGGTGATCTCCTCGAGGCGCGCGCGGGTGTAGCCGTTCCTGGCTAGCCAGAGTTCGGCCGCCTCGTGGTTCTCCGCGAGGTGCAGCAATTCGACGTTCTCTCCGACATCCTGCACAACGCGGACTTGACCGATCTTCGGGCGTTCGATCACCCGGAAGCTCAGATCGCTGTCGATGCCGTAGCTGCGCATGACGGTGATAAGAATGATGCCGCCTTCGCCGAAATCGCCTTCATGCAGGGTGAAGGACGGCGTGGTCGTGTAGGTCGGGCGCTCGCGGCCCGGTTCCTTGCGCACGAGACGACCGGCCCCGTTGCGGGATTTCCACGCGGCGAGCTTCTTGGTGAAACGTGCGGGCGGCTTCGGCTGGCCGTCGCTGTAGGCCACGAGCGAGCCGAGCGGCACGATGTCGAAGATGAGGGAAGCGGACATGATCTTGCTCCTGAAACGAAAGCGGCCCGGCGAGATGCCGGGCCTTGAGATGGAAGGGATGGAATGCGGGGCGACGGAGGCCGCCCCGCTGATTCGCGTCACTCGGCGGCGACGAGGGCCTCCGGATCGTCGGCGGCCTCGGCCGTGTCCTCATGGCCACCGGCGAGGAAGTCGGGCAGCGCCACGCTGTCCTCGTCCTGATCGGTCGCGCCATCCACGGCCTGCGCCTCGATGGCGGGGCGCAGCGGCTCCGGCAGCCAGCCGGTATCGGCCAGGAGCCGTTCGGCCTCCTTCGCCATGTCGCCCTTCTTGAGATGCGCGATGAGATCGGCCGCGCGATCGCCGGCACCCTCGCGCACCGCCTCGATGATGCGGGTCTTGGTCACGCGGCCCAGATAGTTCTCGACCGTTGGCCTCCAGCCCGCTTCGACGAGGTCGAGGCCGGTGGCCTGCGCCAGCCGTTCGGCCTCGGCCATGCGGCGGTCGAGACCGTGCTGCGAGATGCCATTCCCCGAATAGGGGTTGGGCCGCTCGTAGAGCGCGTTGACGCCGAAACTGACGCAATGCGCAAGCAGCGCCAGGCGGCTGGCATCGTCGAGACCGTCGATCCAGTCCCAGAGCCGGTCGTCATCACCGGAGGGAATGTCCCCCCGCCAGGCGTCCGCGCGCTCGTCGATCATCTTCGCGGCGGCGCTGTCAGCGAGCCCGGTCGCATCCGTGGGAAGATAGATGTGACGCACGGCGGCATAGAGGCTGGTTCCCGAGGTGGCGGTGCGCTCGAAAGTATCGAGAACCAGCTTGTGCAGCAGCGCCGTCATGGCGACGCGCGGATTCTCGGCAAGCGCATTGCGCAGCGCCAGCGTCCGCCAGGCGGTCAGGTCGGTCACGAGTCGCTCGGGCAACGGCTTGACGGCATCGTCCTCCTCTTCATCGGCGTCCGGGACGGGCTCGCCGCCGACGGTGATGACCGCGCGCTGCACGGCATCGGGATCGGACGGGTCCGCACCCTCGGTGGCATCCTCGCCATCGACGGTCTCGGGTTGTTCGTCCTCGGAGCGGACGTAGCCGTTGCTGACGATCAACTCGCCATCGCGGCCGATGCTGACGAAGACACCGGCACGAGCGATGTCTTCCGGCGCGAAGGTGACAGGCCGATTCTCGAAGGCTTCCAGCTCGGCTTCGATTTCCCCGAGCCGCTGATCGACCTCATCGGGCAGCTCGTCGGCTTCGGCATACTGCGCTTCGAGTTCGTCATACTCGTCGCGCAGCGCCTCTCGGGTGGCGCGTTCCTCGTCGGTCAGTTCCTGGGTCACGCCGACCAGCCTGCGCAACCCGTTGGTGTGGCCGTAGGGCAGCTCGACTGCCGCGTCGATCCACTTCCAGCCCTGACCGGCGATCTCGTCGGCGACGGTGCGCAGCTTCTCGTCGACCAGCCGGTCGAGAAGCGTGACGTCCTGCAACCAGCCGCCGTTCTCCTCGGAGAAGAGGTCGCGCAGCACCGGGCCACCCGCCGCATCGTAAGCGTCAACGCCAATGAAGCGGGCGCGCTTGTCGGCGGCCGGAACCGTGGTCTCGGTCAGCATGTTGCGGATCTGCCAGGGTTCCTTCTGCCACGACGTGCTGATGCGCTCCCAGACCTGCTGCTGGCGCTCGTGGTCGGGGTTGACGGTGAAGGCTTCCAGCATCGCCAGCGTCATCTCGTTGCGCGCATAGGCGTCGTGCAGCGTCGGCGCGACGGTGGCGAGGCGAAGACGCTGCATGATGTAGCGCGGGGTGGTCCGCCATGCGTCGGCGATCTCCTCCTTCGACATGCCCATGTCGAACATCCGCTTGAACGCCTTGAACTGGTCGAGCGGATGCAGGGCGAGGCGCAGCAGGTTCTCGGCCAGCGAGTCGTCCACGGCCGAGGTCTTGGCGTCGGCCTTCTTGACGATGCAGGGCACGAGCCCTTCGGCCGGGAAGCGACCGGCCTCGACAAGGCGCGCGATGGACCTGTAGCGGCGGCCGCCGGCCGGGGTTTCGAACTCGCCGGTCTCATTGCCGTCCTCGTCGAGGATGGCGCGGACATTGAGACCCTGCACGAGATCCTCGCGCCGGTCGATGTCATGGGTAAGTTCGTCCAGACCCGCCTCGACATCGGTCTCGCGGACATTGCTGTCCGACAGCCTGATGCGGTTGAACGGAATGTCGCGCGCCCGCGAAAAGACGATCATCGGGGCGACGGGCTTCTTCCTGGCAGCTTTGGCCATGGTGGTTTCTCCGCGACGGGCGGCCGGGAGCCTCTCTCTCGACCTCCAACCCGTCACGAAGCGAAGCGCCGCCCTCTTCCTCTGAAGAGCGCGACGCCAGGCCACAAAGCCGACAGCCGGAAATCAGGAATCCCGGCTTTCCGTATCTGCGGATGTGCAGGTGAATGCCGCACCGGCGCGGTAGAGGGCTCGCTCCGCCGCACGGATGCTGCCGGCTTCCCGCGCAGCCTCCGCCCAGACCGAGATCGGGAAATCCCCGGTGAAGAGCAGATCCCGCTCGATCCCCATGCCGAAGGGCAATCGGACCCTGCGCAGCTCTTCCAGGCTCCACGAGCCAAGTTCGGGGTAGCCGATATCGGCCAGGCCGAACATGATGTCGCCGCCCTGATCCAGCTCAGTGGCGAGCCAGACGCCCGCGCCGAAGGGGTTGAAGAATTTCACGACGGGGATGTGATCCACATCACGTTGGCGACCATTGGCCAGAAGCCGGTCGCGCTGTGTTCCGGTCAAAAGGATCATGCCGCGACCCTCCCTTCGATTGCAGCCGGAACCGGCTCCCCGGCATCTTCGTCGGGCAGATGCGACAGCAGCCAGTCGGCCGCCTTGCTGGCCTGAGAAGCTGCGCGGACGATGGCGCGGTTGTCCTCGCGCAGCACCTCCAGCCAGGAGCCGATATAGTCGGCATGGCGCACGGTCGGCGCGATACCAAGCGAGGCGCAGCAGAATGCCGCGTTCATCTCGGCGACTTATCCTGACAGTCAAGTTAGAAATGTGTTCTGTCGGTCACTGCCACCACTCGAGCGAGCCGCAGCGAAGGCCCGTGGCGAGCTCAAACTGACCGATGCTGCGCCACGCGCATTTCTACATGAAGGCGGGAAGCGGTCCTTCGCTGCATCCGCGTGCCTCGCGGGCGTCGAAGAAGTACCGGACTTTGGCGGCATCCGGCTCAAAGGCCTGATCATTAGTCAACAGTCGATCAGATTCTGGTCGAATTGATCCCATACGCCATTCGTGGATCGAAGCTTCTCAGAATCAAGAGTAGTCAATCCCCTTCACCGCAACATGTAACTCTGGGCGTGCTGCCATCACCTTTCTTGCCATCGTTTCCAAATGTTCGACTACATCCTTCAAAGACATCCACGCATTTGTATCGGGGTGCCGCCATCGTTTCGCTTTAGCTTGGCAAATTAGAAGGCATCCGGCACGACAATTGTCATGTTGCAAGTATTGACCGACTAGCTGGTTGCTTAGAGCATGCTCCAACTCGCGAACACTCCATGTCTCTCTTTTCAATTCAACTGTCGCATACCCGGGCATAGCTCTTGGGTGAAAGCGGATATCTGTTCGGTTCTCCTCGACCACAACAGCTTCCTGTGTGAAATCAAAAACGCCATGATCTGCTTTACGAAGCCAGAAAGCTATAGAGCGACGCAGTTCCGTTTCCTGCTCTAGAAGTCGAAGCGCGTCGACTGGAGAATCTTCCGCATACAAAATGTCATGCTCGAAGGTGTCGAGTTTCGCCATCATGGCTGTGAAAAGCGATTTGTGGTCGAACGGAACGAACGCACCGTCTCGGTCTAGTGCTTGGAACGCGGCAACCGGATGCGCGGTCATGTCGCTTATTTGCGCTGCGATCTCGTAAGCCATCTGGCGCAAGCGATCCGGCATGTGGCTGAGTTCAGGTTGTTCGGCTAGTTCATGGATGGCAGCCAGTGTTTCCGGTAGCCTTAAGTTCACAAGCGTCTCAAGAAGGAAGGATCGAGCGTCCTGAGCATTGTCACGTAGGTCTGGCGTATAGGTGCCCTCGTGCTCGATATCCTCATCTCTCCGAACGGCTTGGTAGGCACGCAGTACGAGGTCTTTCACGAGAGGGACGCGGCGATCATCTGGTATTTCGGTCAAGTCAGGCACACGTCCAGAACGACGGTCACCAAAGACCGATGCGAATACATCAATTGCGTCTTGACGGCTTTCGGCACTACCTAGGTCCTCGGTTTTAAGCAAAAGTTGTCGGCAACCTGCCTCTGCATCAATTGTTACAAGAAGCGACAGCGCGAAGCCCGCCGAAAGGCTTTCGTCTCTAAGTGATGCTTCAAGCTGATCCTTTGCATGCTGACGATGCTCCGCCCCGCCTGCCTCCTCGATGATACGGATTGCATACTCTAGAGCGTTCCTCGCGCCCGCCTGCTCAGTCGAAAGAAAGTCCGCAATTCGAGGGGCGATGCAAGTAGCTACCGCGGACTTCATGTTTGCTGTTCCATGGTACAATACATCATGAAAAATCTCGGCCTGCCCGATATCGGCAAGTTGCTGCAATTGCGCCAGAGCCTCCCAGGATACTACTTCCGCGACCGCATTGGGGTGCGCCTGATCAAGCATGGATAAATAGCCACCGAACCCATTTAATTCGACGCATGAGATCCTCGCGGCTCGGATGGCTTCGTCATGAGATAGTGACGTCGCCCAACCGTCTGTTTCGGACTCTGCCTTAACTGCCGCCAATGCGAGCAACCAACTGGCTGGATAGCTATTTCGCTCTTCAGGTGTCCGTTCGCTTTTTAGCTGAACGTCAGTATGCCGCCAGAAAACAGACAACTCTTGACGGTATCGGTTTAGAAAGTCGTTACCCAGAGCGCGTGCAATGATTGCGCTATCCCAATGCCCCCATGTGCTGTCACGACTGATACCTTGGCTGATGACCTTCTTCGCATCATAAAGAATCCCGAGTCGCCTATCCGAATCCATCAGAAAATCCGAGGATGCCAGTATCTCGTCGCGCCACGCTTTCCAGTCTTCTATTCGTTTCGCTTCTTCCGCTTCGCGCTCAGCCCGCCTTGCTTCAATCTTGATTTCCCATTCATCGGGTTCACGAGGCTGAGGGTTGCGAATGTGTCCGAGGGTTTCAAGCCAGTCTTCTCGATCAGCGACGAGCGCCTCAATTGAGGCCGCAAGCTCTGTTTCGGCCTTAAGATCAAAGAAATAGATCAACGCCTGAAAAGCGATGCCACGGCGATTTTCAGGTGCCTCTGCAGAGATGGATCCAAGCAACCAAGATTTATCTTCTTTGTTGAATCGAATTGAACACCTGCTTTCCGAAACGGCACGTATGAATCTAGGCCAGTCTTCCTCATGACCCTCTAGATCATCGGCCAGATCTAGGCATGCCCAGAGATACGCTTCTCGAAGCCTAGGATGTTCATCCAATGCTGACCAAATTGCCTTGGTTTCCTTCTCCGCGATGATGCTTTCATCCCGCTCCCCAAAATGAACTGCGATTGCAAGGGCCCTTGCCCAAGCTGTCGCGTCTTCGTCACTTTCCGGAATTGTCGCCTTACAGCTCGCGATCAACCCATCTTGGTAGTGATCTTTTGGAGATCGAGCTTGGTACATTCGGCAATCAGATTGTCGTGTCGTCCAGATGGACTCAACCAGTGCATCTCTCAAAGCAACTTGCTCTTCCCGGCCAAGGCCATCCGATTTGGTAACGCGATATATAGTGTAATTCAGGCCGTGGACATCGTTTGGCGTGTCGTCTAGTCCATCCACCAACTGCAAGAAATCGCTGACTTCAATCAACGAAGGCACCATTTTTGGCAGAACATTCCTTATGACGCGCTGCGGGAGCGACGAATCTAAGACGGCTTGTGCAAGATCTTGTTTTTGAGCCTGATTTCCTGCGGCCAAAACGCCCCAAGACGCGTAGGTACGATGATGTGGCTCCAACGTGTTGTCCAAAGCCGCCGCGAGCGAAAGGTCTGCGCAATCCGGCATTGGCGTTAGCCAGATCATTTCCAAAAGAAGTTCGCGGCTATCATGACCAGTATAGGCATCGGCCCACAATTCTCGAACGAGATCGCTAAGCTCGGGGCGCGCTACACGCTTTAGCTCTTCATGCCCGACACCCGCACGACACCATCCCTTACCTGCATATTGAGGAACGTAAGCGCGTAAAACCTCCGCTCTGATGTCCAAAGACAGCGCACTGGGCAAACCTTGACGGAACAGCAGCGCCGGTTCGCGCGCGAGTACCATTCGTCGGATATCAACATGCCAAAGCGCAAGCCAAGCCGCTACCGGGGCCATACTGGGTTTTACGACTGCCTCGCCACCGACCTCTCCAAAAAGTAGGGCAAACAGAGATCGATTATGGATACCATCTGACCGCAAACGGTCGAGGCGTAACGCCGCCAAGTACTCTTGCGTAGCACGATGGTGAAATCTGACGGAGCCGACTCCGCTCGGATCGAAGAGGGTTTTCCCTATGAGCTCTTGTTGTTCTTCTGGCGTCCAATCGATCAAGATGTCGCCAATATCTAGTTTCTCAGGATCTCCGCTCTCATTAACCGTCAGCGTGCGCTTTTTTAGCAAGAATAAGGCGAGTGCTATCCGCTCCGCACCTTTTTGGGCCTTCTCGACACTTAATGCTTGCCGCTTGTTGGGGTGCTTCTCTCGCAGTTTTCTCTGAATACCAAGCCGAAGTTGATCTTCCAAGGTGCCCAAGGGCACGTTGGTGGACAATTGGTCAAGCGCATCGATTATCTCAGCAGGTAGGCGATACAGATGCCAAAAATCATGGGCTTCCAAATGTTGGCAAAATGCGTCGGCACATGATGGCGAATATCTTTGCGCGAACTCTCGTATCTCATCCTTGCTTAGCGGGAGAAGGGTGACGATTGTTGGAGAGACGCTTTTCGAGGCGTCAGGGGCTTCTTGAGTTGATTTGTGTTTCCCTTGTTCGGCTTTTGACTTTGAAATCACCTCCAAGAAGAAGTCTTCACTGCCCTGATCGATCTGTGCGGCGTGCGATGAAGGCTGCCGGGAGAATTTGCGTTTCAGCCATGTTACGACTCGACCAACAGGGTTTTCGGTACCGCTGTCGGTTCGAATGTGCTTTCCATCGCTCCGACTCGCCTTAACCGATATAACTGTCGTCTCCCCGCTCGAAAGATGAGCACGTTGGGCCACGCAAAACGGTTCGAGGTGTTGTGAATCAATTTGTGATTGCCAGTCTGCCGGCCGACAAGAAAGCACAAGTTTCGTACGAGCAAAATGCGGCTCACACGCCCTTTGGAGTTTTTTCACAGCAGAGCGTAAGGAACCTTCTCTGAGCTTCAGTTCGTCCAAGGCGTCCAAGAAGAAGTACGCCACCGCCGTGGGACTTCGTCTCCATCTCTCAAACGCCTCGACGTCTGCTGGCAGCATGGCGCTTTCCAAGTCTTCGTCGTGAAGTCGTTCCAACGGAATGAAGAACGCGTCGCTTCCTGATGCGCGAAGCTTCTCGACTTGTTTTTCGAATTCTCGTGTTTTTCCGGTACGCCCCTCACCCAGTATTACCAAGGGCGTCATTTCAAGTAGGTCCAGCCACTTGTAGACTCCGTCGGGCACCGATCCAAAGAACGACAAGTAGTCGGGGTCTCTGAGTTCAGCTTTTTCAGCGAGAGCAAATCTGCGAGATACTGAAATATAGTTCGACATATCAACCAGTTGACTTTAGGGCCTTCGAATTTGAAGACGCGCCGGATTGCGCAGTGCCTTCGAGAGGCTAGCGGCCTGAGACCTAGGATTGAAGGTTCTTTTTTGGAAAACTGCGACGCAGCATGTTGCCAACGGGTGAAAGTCCGGTTTGGGCCGCGAGCGCCATATGCCCCGTCCTGGAGGCTTGCCCAGACTGCTGCACCGCCGCATGGCTACTTCGAGCCCTTAGCGACGTTCGGACTGACCGGAGCGAATACAGTTGCAGAGCGAACGGTCGGCCCATTGCCGCCGGTCGCCTCGACCGATTGCTGCGCGACAGCATTCCCGGAAGCGGTCGTTCGGCGAGCGGCGCAAAAAATGACAGGTGCGAGGGTTAGCGGGGGGGGGCAACTTGCCGCTTACAAAGCCGTTATGAGAGGGATTATCGCCGCGCGGCGGCACACTCTAAAGATCTGTGTCCAGGCCACCAGGAAGCTCACGTCTACTTCCGCGGCGCGCCCTCAGGCATCTGAGAACCTTCCTTATCCGCACATCAACTGGCCCCCGGCTGTGTGAGAAGGAAGGCGTCCAACCGCTCGAGACATGGGAGCCGAGGATTTCCCCTCAACGTCCGGTGCTGGGCCTGCACGACGGCATAATCCGTGACCGCATTTAGCGAGGCGGCAGGGCCAAGGCTACCAGACCGCTCCGACGCCTCGTTAGCGAGGATGTCAAGATACATGTTTGTCGTGGAAATCACGTCTTAACCTCCGGGTCACAAATCAGCAGCGCGGTCATCGCGTCAGTCAGCTTGCCGTCATAGGCCACGTCGGGGAGGAGAGGCGGGGGCCGATGGTGACATTCGCGCAGTTAATGGAGCCGCTTCTGCCACATGGCAGCATCGGGCACTGCCTGTTTCTCTGTAGGATGAAAACTGCACATTTCAGGATTGACTCGACGGGCGGGTCCCCTCTATTCTCTGTAGAACTACTTACAGAGGATAATTGCATGCGACTCGCGGAGCTCTCTGACATCCACTCTGGCTACACTGCGCGCGGCAGACTCGAGCCACTAGCAGAGGGTGGCGTGCCGGCGCTGCAGCTACGTGATGTTGGGATTGGCGGTGAAGCGCCAGGCCCTGACTTCCAGCGGTACGCCCTAGACAAGCTGTCTGACCGATACTTCGTCAGCGGCGGCGAGGTCGTCTTTCGATCGCGTGGCGAGCCGAACGCCGCGGCGGCCATTCCCGCTTCGCTGCCGGAGCCCGTCGTGGTCATCGTCCCGTTGGTGATCGTTCGCCCCGACAGGGACCGAGTTCTCCCCGAATACGTGGCATGGGCCATCAACCAGCCCGATGCGCAGCGCAGGCTCGGCGCGGAAGCACAAGGCACAAGTCTCAGGATGATCCCGATGGCGGTCCTCGAGAACCTCGAGATTGCCGTCCCCGACCTGCCCACACAGAAGCGTATCGTCGAACTCAATGCCCTCGCCCGGCAGGAGGGGCAGCTGCTCCGTCAACTCGCCTTTCGCCGCGAAGAACTCGTAAGCGCCATTCTCGGCGAAGCGTCGAGCGATACACGCTCCTGCATGAAGGTGAGTTCGCCTATAACAAGGGCAATTCCAAGACCGCACCCTACGGCTGCGTCTTCCGCCTCGAACGCCCAACGGCTCTCATACCCTTCGTCTACTACTGTTTCGCGCTGAAGCCGGGTCTAGATCCCGAGTTCTACCAGCATCTCTTCGCCGCTGGTGCGCTGTTCACCCTGTCCGAGGGCGAGATCACCCATCTGCATGTCGGGTTGAAGGGCACGATGAACGCGCTGTTCCTGAAGGATCTGGCCGACAAGACCCGCCGTGGGCTGCGCGGTCGGGTCGAGGATGGCAAATCCGGCGGCGGTCTCTGCTACGGCTATGACGTGGTTAAGAAGTTCGATGATCGTGGGGAAGCCGTCCGCGGCGACCGGACCATCAACGAGACTGAGGCCGGGATCGTGCGCCGCATCTTTGCCGATTATCTCGAGGGGAAATCATCGCGCACTATCGCCATGGCGCTGAACCGCGAAGGCGTACCGGGGCCGCAGGGCAGCGAATGGGGACCATCAACGATCCACGGCAACCCGAAGCGCGGCACCGGCATCCTGAACAACGAACTCTATATCGGCAAGCTGGTCTGGAACCGGCTGCGCTATATCAAGGACCCCGACACCGGTCGGCGCGTATCCCGCCTGAACCCGGAAAGCAATTGGGTCGTCCATGAGGTTCCCGACCTGCGGCTCATCGACCAGGATGTCTGGGATGCGGTCAAGGCACGGCAGAGCCGCCTCGCCTACGATGTGGTCGAGACCAGCCCGAATCCCCTGAACGACCGGCGTCGCCCGAAGCACCTCTTCGCCGGCCTCGTCAAATGCGGCTGCTGCGGTGGCGGCTATACGATGATCTCGAAGGATCTGCTCGGCTGTGCGACGGCGCGCAACAAGGGCACCTGCGACAACCGGCTCAACATCCGGCGCGACGCGCTGGAAGCCTCGATCCTCAACGGGCTACGCAAGCATCTGATGGATCCCGCGCTGTTCAAGGAGTTCTGTACCGAGTTCACCAGGGAGGTGAATCGGCTGCGCATCGAGCGCGGCGCCGATCTGGAGGGTTGGAAACGGGAACTGGACAAGATCAGCAGGCAGATTTCCCAGATCATCAATGCGATCACCGATGGCATGTATCACCCTTCGATGAAGGAGAAGATGACTGGGCTGGAAGCCCGCAAGGCGGAACTGGCGGACAAACTCGCCAATGCCGACGAGCCGCCTCCCCTGATGCATCCGAACATGGCCGGTCTCTATGCCCAGCGGATCGGCCAACTCTACGAACATCTGCAAGATGAAGACGGTCGTACTCGCGCTGCCGAGACCTTTCGGTCGCTGGTCGATCAGGTGACGCTGGTTCCCGACAATGGCGAGCTAGCCATCGTCCTGCGCGGCGACCTCGGTGCGATCCTGCGGTTTGCGGCGGGCAAGGAAAACCCCGACTTCCTTGCGGAGGCCGAGGCTTTGGACAACCTGCTATCGCCGGGATCGTTGGTTGCGGGAGGGCGCAACAGCCGATCGCTGCGGAATGAGGGTAAAAATGCAAAAACCTCCGCGACGGTGTCAGCGGAGGTTTCGCAATTATCGTTGGTTGCGGGGGTAGGATTTGAACCTACGACCTTCAGGTTATGAGCCTGACGAGCTACCGGGCTGCTCTACCCCGCGGCATTTGCACCGCGTTTTTTGCGGTGCTTTTTGTTCCGAGAGATTTTCGCTTCTTTTCAGGTCTGGCGGTGACCTACTCTCCCACGTCTTTTGACGCAGTACCATTGGCGCGACGGCACTTAACGGCCGAGTTCGGGATGGGATCGGGTGTTTTGCTCGTGCTTTGGCCACCAGACCGGAAAAGGAGCGAGTTCGGCGTTTTCCGGTTCAGG
>NZ_FTMK01000015.1 GCF_900156255.1 Paracoccus thiocyanatus | reverse complement strand
CCGGGGCACCGCTTTGACACGGTTGGGGTCGCGCCGCTGATCGAGGGGCTCGCCTTCAATGCGATGCTGGCCGACAAGGCCTTCGACAGCAACTGGATCATCGCCGAGATGAACGCACGCGGCGCGCTGATCTGCATCTCGCAGCGTCCACAGCGCCGCGCGCCGTTGATCATCGATCCCGAACTCTACAAGCGCCGCCACCTCATCGAGAACTTCTTCTGCAAACTCAAGGAGTTCAAGCGTATCGCCATGCGGTCCGAAAAGACCGATACATCCTTTGAGGCCATGATCTACGCTGTGGCAGCCCTGATCAACTCACGATGAATCTCAACAGACCCTAGTTCCCTGGCGGGCTTCCGCCAATATCGGGGCGTCAAGACCGGCAGAACTCGGCCCATGATACGGCGCCCCCCTTGAACTATCCCCGGCTTCAGGGTCTCGATGGCGACAAACTGAACGGACATCTCCAGAGCATCATGTATTCGCATAAACTTTCCCGCCGCTCCGCAATGCAAGCCGCCCTCGGTGGTGGCGCCTTCTTCTTGCTGCCTCAGATCGCGCGCGCCGCCGAGAATTTGGGTCACGACGGAAAGCAGCAGCCGTTCTCCTTCGATCTGCTGACCGAGCGGGCGCGCAAGCTTGCCGGGCATGCATATCAGCCCCCGCTGATCGAAGAGGCCGAGATCCTCGAACAGGTAGATTTCGATCGCCATAACGAGATCCGCTTTCACGAGGGGAGGGAGCTTTGGGACGGTCTTTCAGCCCCATCGCGGGCGCGCTTCTTTTTCCCCGGCCGCTATTTCAAACAGCCTGTGCATATACATACGCTCGAAAACGGCCTGGCAACGGAGATTCCCTTCTCGCTGGAGCTATTCGATATTCCAGAGGACAATCCGGCCCGTCGCCTGACCAGGACCGAGGGTTTCGCCGGATTCAGCGTCATGGATGCGAAAACCCGGCGTGACTGGATGGCCTTTCTGGGGGCCTCTTATTGGCGAACCGCGGGCTATAGCGGCCAGTTCGGGCTTTCGGCGCGGGGCATCGCCGTTGACACCGCCATTCCCGACGGGCCCGAGGAGTTTCCGCTTTTCACCCATTTCTGGCTTGAACCAGAGACCGAACACGGCATGACGACATATGCGCTGCTGGACGGCCCGCGTGTGGCGGGGGCTTATCGCATCGTCTCGCGTCGCGGCGAGGGCGTCATGCAGGAGATCACCGCCCGCATCTTCGTGCGCGATGCGATCGAGCGGCTGGGCGTGGCGCCGCTGACCTCGATGTTCTGGTTCGGCAAGAATACGCCGCGCATCTCGCCCGATTGGCGGCCCGAGGTCCATGATTCCGATGGTCTGGAAATCCTGACCTCTGGGGGCGAGCGCATATGGCGACCGCTCAACAACCCGCCCCATACCATGGCAAATACCTTTGCCGCCCCTTCGATCAAGGGTTTCGGCCTAATGCAAAGGGAACGGAACTTCGACCAATACCAGGATGACGGCGTCTTCTATGACAAGCGCGCGAGTGCCTGGGTCGTGCCGCAGGGGGATTGGGGCGATGGCACGGTGACGCTGGTCGAGTTGAGGACCGATGACGAGATCCACGACAATATCGTGGCCTTCTGGCAACCCGCCGCGCCGGCGAAGGCCGGCGACGAATACGAGTTGAGCTATACTCTGTCCTGGCTCAAGGACAGCCCGCTGAGCGGCACGACGGGCGATTTCGCCGCCATCCGTATCGGTGCAGGCGGCATACCGGGCCAGCCGAGGCCAGAGGAGGTGGTCAAGATCGTCTGCGACTTTACCCCGCATTCGCTTGGGCCGGATGACAAGCCGCGCTTTGAAATCACCGCCTCGCGCGGGGTGATCTCGAACGACGCGGTCTATCCCATTGTCGGCGGGCAGAACTGGCGGGCCATATTCGACCTCAGCTTCGGCGGACCGGAAGGTCTGGTGGCGCGGGACGACAGCCCGATCGACCTGCGGGCTTTCGTGGCGAAGGGCGGGGAAGCCGTCACCGAGACATTGCTTTTGCAGCTTTTCCCGACGCAGTTGCGCTCTTTGTTGTCGAGCAGGGCCTGACTTGCAGGGAACGGGACGGCTGCGCGTCAATTTGATCTGCGGCTGGCCTGCGCGGTGCTTTGATCGGCGGCGCGAGGCTTTTGCTCGCGCCGCCTTTGTCAGATCGCGGCCAGTGCGTTGCGCGTCTCGGTCAGCAGCCGGTCCACGTCGCTTTCCGAAAAGACCAGTGGCGGCCGGATCTTCAGCGTATTGGCGTGATGGCCGGTGGCCGAGATCAGCACCCGCCGCTGGCGCAAGCCATCGACCAAGGCCAGCGCGGTCGCTGAATCCGGTTCCTTGCTGTCGTGGTCCTTGACGAACTCGACCCCGATATAAAGGCCCGCGCCGCGCACGTCGCCGATACGGCCATCGCTTTGCGCGATCTGGCGAAAGCCGTCCTGGATCATCGCGCCGATCCGGGCGGCGTTTTCCTGCAACCCGTCGTCGCGGATCACGTCAAAGGTCGCCTGCGCCGCCGCGATCGCCACGGTATTGCCGCCGAAAGTGTTGAAATAGCGCATTTCGTTGCCGAAACGCTCGATGACCTCGGGCCGCACGGCGATGGCAGCCACCGGAAAGCCGTTGCCCATCGGCTTGCCCATGGTGACGATGTCCGGCACCTGGCCGTGTCGCTGGAACCCCCAAAGCCGGTCGCCCGACCGGCCGAAGCCCGCCTGCACCTCGTCGGCGATCACCACGCCGCCCGCGGCATGGACGACCTCGGTGATCTGCTGAAGGATGTCGGTCGGATGGGCATAGATGCCGTCCGATGAGAACAGCGAATCCGCGATGAAAGCGGCGATGCCTTCGCCGCGGCGTTCCAGCTCGTCGATCTCGTGCTGGACCTGGCGGGCCAGTCGGGCGCCGATCTCGGAGGGCTCCATGCGATAGGAATCGGGTGCCGAAATGCGGCGCACCCATTGCCCCAGCGGGCTTTTCCTGCCCAGCGAGGGCGACAGGCCCGCGGTCAGATGCGAGTTGCCGGTATAGGCTTCCGAGGTGATGACAATGCCCTTGCGCCCGGTCTGGTGCATGGCGATGCGCAGCGCCAGGTCGTTCGCCTCGGAGCCGGTGCAGGTGAACATGATATGCTCGATCGGCTCGCCGAAGCTCGGCACGATCTGCTCGGCGAATTCCAGGATCTCGTCCTGCACATAGCGGGTATGGGTGCAGAGCGTCTGCATCTGCCGATGCACCGCCTCGACCACGCGCGGGTTGCAATGGCCGACCGAGACGACGTTGTTATAGGCGTCCAGATATTCGTTGCCGTCGCGGTCCCACAGCCTGGTGCCCTGGGCGCGGCTGATCTGCACCGGATCGGCATACATCAGGCGATAGGCCGGGCCCAGCAGGCGCCGGCGCCGGCGGATCATGTCCTGCATCGCCGGATCCAGGTCGCCCATGTTGTCCGGGTTAAAGCCGTTCACCATGCCGACGTTGATCCGGGGCTTGTCCTGCGCATTCATATCCGTGCTTCCTCTGTCGTGCGGGCTGCGGCGCCTGGGGCGGCTGGGGCGAATGTCCGGCTGATTTCGTCCAGCGGCAGGCTGAGAAACTGGTGCAGCTGCTTCCAGCCCTGATGGGTGTTTCGCATGATATAGGGCTCGTTATCCGGGAATTGCCCGGCCCGCCATGTCGTGATCAATGCGCGCGCGATGACCCGCGCCATGATCAGGTGGGGCAGAACTTCCAGCTCGTCCGCGGTCAGGTCGGCGACCGAAAGATAGCCGGCCAGCAGGTCGCGGCCGCGGTCGAACATCGCCGGACCGCCCTGGGGATCAAGATAGGCCAGCAGCGCGGTCGACAGGTCGACGGCGATATAGGTCCGCAGCGCATCGCCGAAATCGATCACCCCGGTGACGAAATCCGGTTTTCCACGGTCGGCGACGACGTTCGAGCGATTGAAATCGTTGTGCAGCACCTGGCGCCGGCAAGTCCGCAGCTTGCCTTCGATCTGGCGAAAGCGCGCGATCCCCTTGGTCAGCATGGCGCGGTGATCGGGGTCGGCCACGCCGTCCAGCAGGAAGGCGAGCTTGGGCAGGTGCTGGACATCCCATGCGATCTGGCGCGCCTCGTGCGGATGCGAAAATCCGGCCATGGCCAGCCGCAGCCGGGCCAGCGTGGCACCCAGCCGAAAGCGCTCATCCGGGGTGGGATCGATCCGGTCCAGGGGCGTGCCCTCCAGATATGTCAGCATCCGCACCATGCGCGACTGGCCGTGGCTGTCGGTGGTGGCGAAGAAGCCCTTGCCGTCGCGGTTGCGCACCACGCGCGGCACCGCCAGTCCGGGATCGACACGCGCCAGATGGTCCAGCAGGTCGGTCTGCAACGACAGCTCGTTCGGGTCCTCGTCCGGGTTAGAGAACTTGACGATGAAGCGTTCCCCCTTGGGCGTGGCCAGCCGAAAGGTGTCGTCCTTTTCGGTATCCAGGCGCCGCAGCGTGCCGGTCATGCCATAATATGCATCCAGCACCGCCAGGGCCTCGTCGCCGGGGATCGACCTGAACGGCGTGGCAAGGCCGCCCGCTGACAGTAGGTTGGTTGAGGACATGGGTCGTCTTTCGGATCGGCTGGAAAATGGGGGTAGAGGGGCCCCGTTGGTTCACGCGTTGGGCTGGCGTTGCGAGCTGTGCCAGGGCAGGGCGATGCGTTCGGCCACGTCGACGGCATAGAACAGGATCGTCCCCATGATGCCCAGCAGCACCAGCGAAACGAAGACCCGCGTGGTATCGAATTGTCCCTGCGCGGTCAGGACCAGAAAGCCCAGGCCGCGACCGCCGGCCACGAATTCGCCGACGATGGCGCCGACCAGGGCAAAGGAAATGCCGACCTTCATGCCCGAGAACAGCGAGGGCAGGGCGTTCGGCACCCGGATCTTGTAGATGATGTCGAATTTCGAGGCGCGCGTCGCCTTGGCAAGGTTCAGCATGTCGGGATCGACCGAACGCAGCCCCAGCACCGTATTGATGACGATGGGAAAGATCGCCAGCATGACCGCGACCGCCAGTTGCGACGATGCGCCCGTGCCCAGCCAGATCACGAACAGCGGCGCCAGCGCCACCTTGGGGACCGAATTGATGGCGATCAGCAGCGTGTAAAGCGTCCGTTCCAGGAACTTCGACTGCACGATGCCCACGGCCATGATCACGCCCAGAACCACCGAGATGGCAAAGGCGATACCCGTGGTCATCAGCGTGTACAGCATGTTGCGGATGAACACCCAGGGGCTGTGCATGAAGGCGGCCCAGATCGCCGAGGGCGGTGGCAGTATGATCGCCGGCGCGTGGAAGATCCGCACCGCCAATTCCCACAAGATGGTAGTGCCCAAAAGCACCAGCACGATATCCAGCGAGCGGTTGTCCCGCATCAGCTTTGCGGCAAGACTGTTCTTCATTCGTGCAGCACTCCCAGTTCGGCGAAGTGATGGCGGATGCGTTGCGCATAGACGCCAAAGGCATCGGTTTCGCGGATCGCCAGCGGCCGCGGCCGGGGCAGGTCCACGTCGAAGATGTCGACGATGCGGCCTGGGCCGCGCGACATCATGACCACGCGGTCGGCCAGAAACACCGCTTCCGAGATGGAATGGGTGATGAAGATCACCGTCTTGCCGGTCTCTTGCCACATCCGGGCCAGTTCGACGTTCAGATCGTCGCGGGTCATCGCGTCCAGCGCGCCAAAGGGCTCGTCCATCAGCAGCAGTTCCGGGTCGCAAAGCAGCGCCCGGCAGATCGAGGCGCGCTGCCGCATGCCGCCCGACAGCTCCCACGGATGGCGGTTCTCGTAGCCTTTCAGCCCGAACCGCTCAAGCAGTTGCAGGGCGCGGTCGCGGTATTGCTCGCGCGGGTGGCCCAGGAATTCGGCCTGCAACAGCACGTTGTCAAGGATGGTGCGCCAGTCCAGCAGCACGTCGCGCTGGAACACCACGCCCATGCCATCGGGCGGTCCCATCAGAGGCTTGCCCGAAACGGTGATATTGCCCGAGGTGATGCCTTCCAGCCCGGCCACGCATTTCAGCAGCGTGCTCTTGCCGCAGCCGCTGGGGCCGACGACGCTGAGAAACTCGCCGGGCCTGACGTCCAGGTTGACATCGCTGAGTGCGACGACCGGCCCATGCTTTGACGGATAGGTCTTGCCGGCGCCGTTGATGCGCAGATAGGCGTCCGTGACCGGACTGGCCATCATGTTCATCCCTCCCTCCCTCATTCCGAGATCATCTCATTGGTGAAATAGTCGTTCACGTTCCACCCGGCCGGAACGACGCCCGCGCGCTCCATCCCCTTCAGCGCCGCTTCCCAATCCTCGGTCGCCTGCCAGCCGATGGGCTTGCCCTCGGTTGCCGGCGTGTCGAAATATTCGATGGTCAGCCTGATCTGTTCGCGAAGGATATCCGCGTTCAGCATCGCGTCGGGACGTTCGGCCTGCATCGCCTCGACGCCCAGGTCGGGGTTCTTGGCCAGTTCCGCCCAGGCCCGCTGCTGCACCGCGATCAGTTTCTTCAGCGCATCGGGACGGTTCTTGATCGTGTCGTCCGAAGCGACCAGCCCGTAGCTGGGGAAATACAGATCCGCCATGTCCGAGGTCAGGCATTTCGACGGTCTCGTGGCCTCGGCCAGCGGCAGGGCCGAACTGACGGTCGACATCAGGCCATCGGCGCGACCGGCGGTATAGGTCCCCCACAACGCCGAGGCATCGACGAATTCCACCGTGGTATTGTTCCGGTCAAGCCCACCCGCAGCCAGGAAGGTGTCGATATAGGGCGCCCAGGGGCTGGCCGCGAAAACCACAAGCGACATGCCCTTCAAATCGGCGACCTTCTCGATCGGGGCGTCCTTGTCCACCAGAACGCACAGGTCGGTGCGGCGCGCCCAGTCGGCGACGCCCTTGACATGCGCGCCGCCCTGGCGCGCGGCCGGGATCAGGCCCAACTGGATCTGGCCGACATCGACCTGGCCCGCGTTCACCAGTTGCAGCGTATTGCCCGAGCCGCGGCCGTCCTGCACGTCGACATCCAGCCCGGCCTCTTTGAACCAGCCATTGTGCTTGGCCAGGTGCATCGCAGCGTGGCTGCCCCAGGGCGAGAAATCCAGGCGCACGGTCAGCTTTTCGTCGGCCAGGGCGGGGGCCGCCAGCACCAGCAGCGCTGCGACGACCGAAAGGGGCTGCATCTTCGTCATTTACCTCTCCTGTGGTTGGAACCGTGGCGAATCGCCCGGCGGCATTTTCTTGTTTTTCATTTTCTCAATAGTACTACTGGTCCAATAGTAATCAAGTTTGTTTCTGCATATCCGGAAAAAACGTCAGCAATACACTGTTTTAAAACGATTAAAAAATGGCTTGGCGGGTGGCGAAATCGCGTGCTATCAAACTAACCAATTAGTCCAACAGGGATGAAGGCAATGACAGCTTCAGCGACCAGGACCGCCCGCATCGGCGTCGACATCGGCGGCACCTTCACCGATCTGGTGATGATCGAAGGCGACGGCCAACTCTATCACGCCAAGGTCTCGTCGACCCCCGCCGCGCCCGAGCAGGCGGTCATCACCGGGATCTCGCAACTGGTGAAGGAGTCGGGGATCGAGGTCGGCAACGTGACCGAGATCGTGCACGGCACGACGGTCGGCTCGAACACGCTGCTGCAAAAGGTCGGCGCGCGGGCCGGCCTGATCACCACCAAGGGATTCCGCGACGTGCTGGAAATCGGCCGGTTGCGCACGCCCAACATGTTCGACCTGCAATGGGACAAGCCGGTGCCGCTGGTGCCGCGCCGCTACCGGCTTGAGGCGGATGAACGCATCGCCGCCGATGGCTCGGTCGTCACGGCCCTGGACGAGCAAAGCGTGATCGACGCAGCCGCTGCACTTGTCGAGGCCGGGGTCGAATCCATCGCCATCTGCTTTCTGAACAGCTACCGCAATCCCGCCCATGAACGTCGCGCCGAAGAACTGATCCGCGAGCGTTTCCCCAAGATGCAGGTCACGACCTCGGTCTCGGTCCTGCCCGAGGCCAAGGAATACGAACGCACCAGCACCACGGTGGTGAACGCCTATGTGGGGCCGGTGCTTGCTGCCTATCTTGGGCGGCTTCAGACCGGCATCCGCACGCTGGGCGTCAATGCGCCGCTGTTGGTCAGCAACTCGAACGGCGCGCTGGCCTCGGCCGAGACCGCCTGCGAAAAGCCGGTGTTCTTCATCTCGTCGGGCCGGGCGGCGGGTGCTGTCGGCGGCGCCCGCCTGGGCGAGGCGCTGACCCAGGAAAACCTGGTCATCTTCGACATGGGCGGCACCACCGCCTCGGCCACGCTGGTCAATGGCGGCGAGCTGAGCCGGGTCAGCGAATATGAATTCCGCGCCGGCATCTCGACCCCCTCGCGCTTTATCAAGGCCGGCGGTTACATGATGAGCGTGCCGACCGTCGACGTGGCCGAGGTCGGCAGCGGCGCGGGGTCCATCGCCGCGCTGGACAGCGCCGGCCTGATCAAGGTGGGCCCGGTTTCCGCCGGCGCCGATCCCGGCCCGGTCTGCTACGGGCTTGGCGGCGACCAGCCGACCGTGACCGACGCAAACCTGGTGCTGGGCTATCTGCCCCAGGAACTGGCCGGCGGCGCGCGCAAGCTTGAGAAGGCCGCGTCGGAAACCACCATTGCCAGCCGTCTGGGCGACAAGCTGGGTCTGGATGCGACCGAGGCCGCCTATGGCATCCGCGAGGTGGTGAACGCCAACATGGCCCGCGCCATTCGCGCCGTGACCGTCGAACGCGGGGTCGACCCGCGCGACTTTACCCTGGTCGCCATCGGCGGTTCCGGCCCGGTCCATGCCGCCGCCATTGGCCGGCTGCTGTCGATGGACAAGCTGCTGGTCCCGGCGACCCCCGGCGTGTTCACCGCCATGGGCATGCTTTCCGGCGATATCGAGCGCTATTTCACCGCCCCCATCGGCGATGTGGTGGAAAATGTCGATCTGGCCCGCCTTGCCGAGGCGACCAAGGATCTGCGCCGCCAGGCCGTCGCCAACCTGCACGACGAGGGTATCGCCAAAGAGGCCATGGAACTGCTTCCCGAGGCGAATATGCGTTTCCGTGGCCAGGAAATGTCGCTTGCCATCCCCTTCGCCGAACCCTTCGACCCGGCCAAGGTGCGCGAGGATTTCCTGGAAACCTATCGCTCGATCTACAGCTATGTCTCGACCGACGCGGTCGAGGTGGTCAGCATCCGCATGACCGGTCGCGGGTTGCGCAAGGGTCGGCTGGACTTCCGCAAGCTCTCAGCCCCCGACCACGAGGAAGCGGGGCCGGCATCGACGCGCAAGGTCTATTTCGGCAAGGACACCGGCTGGATCGACACCCCGGTCTATGACCGCACCCGTTCGCCGCGCAAGCTGACCGGCCCGGTCATCCTGGAATCGAACGACTCGACCGTGGTCGTGCCGCCGGATGCCACCGTCGAGCGCGACGACTTCCTGAACCTTCACATCCGTCTTTCGTAAGGAGCACGAGCCATGGCCGAGATCTCTGCCAATGACCCGATCACCTTCGCCGTGCTGAAAAGCGCCGTCGAATCCATCGTGGACGACATGGCCTATACGGTGATGCGCACCGCGCGTTCGCCCATCGTCCGCGACGTGCTGGATTATTCGACCACCATGTGCGACGCCAAGGGGCGTATCCTGGCGCAGGCCAAGACCGTGGCGCTGCATCTGGGCGCCGTGCCCGACGCGATGGAGGCGCTGCTGGCGCGGTTCCAGGGCGATATCAACCCCGGCGACGTCATCATTTTCAACGATCCCTATGAAGGCGGGATGCACCTGCCCGATATCTTCATGTTCAAGCCGATCTTCCATGGCGACGACCATCTGGGATTTTCGGTGGTGATCTGCCACCATTGCGACGTGGGCGGCCGCGTGCCCGGCTCGAACGCCAGCGACTCGACCGAGATCTTCCAGGAAGGGCTGCGCCTGCCGCCGCTGAAGCTTTACGATCGCGGCGTCAGGAACGAGATCGTCTTCGACATCATCGGCCGCAACGTGCGCCTGCCCGACCTGGTCATCGGCGACCTTGAGGCGCAACTGGCCACCTGCGCGCTTGGCGAGCGCGAAATGCTGCGCATCGTCGACAAATACGGCACCGCGACCTTCAACCAGTTCCTGGCCGATTTCCTGGACTATGGCGAGCGCCTGACCCGCAACGAGATCGCCAACTGGCCGGACGGCGTCTACGAGTTCACCGACTACATCGACGGCGACGGTTTCGACCCGGCGCCGATCCCGATCAAGGCGACGATCACCGTCAAGGGCGACCACCTGGACGTCGACTTCACCGGCTCGTCGCCGCAGGTGAAGGGCGCGATCAACTCGACGCTGTCCTTCGTCAAATCGGCGACCTATCTGGCGATCCGCTGCACGCTGGACGGCGAGGTCCCGAACAATTCGGGCGTCTACCGCGCCATCGACATCCGCGCGCCCAAGGGCTGCTTCCTGAACCCGCATTTCCCGGCGCCGGTCGCGGCGCGCGCCCTGACCGGCTATCGCGTCGTCGACACGGTCCTGGGTGCGCTGTCCAAGATCGTTCCGACCCGCGTGTCGGCGGCGGGCGAGGGCGGCAACTCGGTCGTCTGCCTGGGCGGCTATGACAAGGAAACCCGCGAACCCTTCGTCATGGTCGACATGATCAACGGCGCCCTCGGCGCCCGCGCCACCAAGGATGGCGTTGACGCGATCACCAACCCGTCGCAGAACATGTCGAACATGCCGGTCGAGCTTATGGAAACCGCCTATCCGATCCGCATCGAGGAATATTCGCTGCGCACCGACTCTTGCGGGGCAGGGCGCCAGCGCGGCGGGCTCAGCGTGGTGCGGCAATATCGCCTGCTGGCCGAGGATGCGGTGCTGCAACTGCGCGCCGACCGCTACGATCACCAGCCCTATGGCCTGTTCGGCGGCACGCCCGGCGCGCCCTCGCGCAACCTGCTCAGTCTGAACGGCGGTGCCTTCGAGCTGCTGGACAGCAAGGTTACGCGCAATGTCTCGAAAGGCGATGTGATCCGCCACGAACAGGCCGGGGGCGGCGGCTATGGCGACCCGCTGGAGCGCCCGCTGGAACTGGTGCTGGAGGATGTGCTGGACGGCAAGATCACCGAGGGCTTCGCCCGTGAACATTACCGCGTCGTCATCACGGCCGGGCAGGTCGACCGGCAGGCGACCGACCAACTGCGCAACAAGCAACCGGAGCTGGCCTGATGGCGGACCTCAGCCGATTTGCGATCAACCAGATCACCACGCGGGACTGGACGCTGGACCAGGCGGTTGATGGCTACGCACGGGCGGGCGTGGCGGGAATCGCCGTCTGGATGGAATACCTGGATGCCGCAGGCGTGACCCAGGGGGCGCGCATGATCCGCGACGCGGGTCTGTTCGTGCCCTGCCTTTGCACCGGCGCCTGGGTCAACATCTCGGACAAGGCCGGTTTCAACGCCGCGCTGGACGAGAACCGCCGCAGGCTGGATGCGGCGGCCGAGATCGGCGCGCCCTGTCTGGTCATGGTGCCGGGCGGGCTGGCCACCGGCGAAAAGAACCTCGCCGCCGCGCGCTCGCGCGTCATCGGCGCGTTCGAGGAATTGCTGCCCCACGCCCGCGCGACCGGGGTCAAGCTGGGGCTTGAACCCTTGCATCCGATGTATGCCGCCGATCGGTCCTGCCTGAACAGCTTTGCGCATTGTCTTGACCTGGTGCGCAGCCTGGGCAGCGCCGATACCGGCATCGTCGCCGACACCTATCATTGCTGGTGGGACGCAAGCTTCATGTCCGGCCTGCGTGAGGCCGGGCCGGAAAACATCCTGACCTTCCACCTGTGCGACTGGCTTGTCCCCACCCGTGATGTATATCATGACAGGGGGATGATCGGCGACGGCGTGATCGACTTCGCGGCCTACAAGGCGCTGCTGGACGAGATCGGCTATGACGGCCCATTCGAGATCGAACTGTTCTCGAAATTCGACTGGTGGCTGCGCGATGGCCATGAAACCGTCGCCGTCGCGGTGGAACGCTGCGCGCCCTTCGTCGGGGCAAGACAGAAGGTGGCATCCTGAACGGCCCCTTCGCGGAAGTGGTGGGAGGAGTCATGGCCGAGAAACCGGCTGTCAGGGATGCGATCCGGACGCAGGAAAAGATCCTCGCGGCCGCGCAGGCCGAGTTTGCGCGCCGCGGCTACGATGGCGCCCGAGTGGATGCCATCGTGGCGCGGGCCAAGGTCAGCAAGAACCTGCTTTACCACTATTTCCGCGGCAAGGAGGACCTGTATATCCGCATCCTCGAGCGGGTCTACGAAACCCTGCGGCGGCGGCAAAGCGACGTCGCCGTCAACGGGCTTGACCCGCTGGATGCCATGATCCGCCTTTGCGAGAATACCTTTCGCGTCTTCGTCGAAGAGCCGGATGTGATCATCATGCTGAACACGGAAAACCTGCATCGCGCCCGCCATATCGGCAAGTCGACGATCATCCGCAGCATGTATGACCGGCTGGCCGAGACATTGCGCGAGATCCTGCGGCAGGGCGAAGAGCAGGGCGTGTTCCGCAAGGGCGTGGACCCGGTGGAACTGTATATCTCGATCTCGGGCCTGGGCTATTTCTACCTGTCGAACCAGTATACGCTGTCGATGCTGTTCAACCGCAAGCTGGGCGCGCCCGAGCATATCGAGCATCGCCAGGCGCATCTGGTCGACATGGTGATCAGCTACCTGACGCGCGAGCCGCAGCCCGGAGACTGGACGCCGGAACTGGCGCGCTGAACCCGGCGCGCCCGCAAGGATCATCCCGACCGCGAGGATTGACATGGCTGACCGGAATGCCGGCCGCTTCATCGGCACCGCCATCGGGCCGATGCTTTGGGGCACGACCTATATCGTCTTTGTCCAGACATTGCCGACCGATCACCCGGTCCTGATCTCTGCCCTGCGGGCGCTGCCAGCCGGGCTTTTGATGCTGCTTCTGGTCCGGCGCCTGCCGCCGCTTCGCATCCTGCTTCCCGTTACCGTTCTGGCGCTGACCAATATCGGATTGTTCTTCGCGCTGCTGCTGATCAGCGCGGCCCGATTGCCGGGCGGGATCACCGCGACATTGGCCGCCTGCCAGCCCTTGCTGGTCGCGCTGCTGGCCTGGCCGCTGCTGGGGCGGCGGCCGGGAATGGGCCAGATCGGGCTGGCGGTGCTGGGCATGGCCGGTGTCGGGCTGATGGTCCTGAACGGCGGCCTTGCCTTCGACCTGATCGGCGTGCTGGCCGGTGTCGGCGCGGCATTGTCCATGGCGCTTGGCATCGTTTTGATGGAGCACTGGCGCGATCTTGCGCCGCCGGTGCAGATGACGACATGGCAATTGCTGATCGGCGGCGTCCTGATCCTGCCCCTTGCCTTGCTGGTCGAGGGCCTGCCCCTCCATTGGGAGACGCGAAACACGCTGGGCCTGGGCTACCTGGTGCTGTTCGCAACCGCCCTGAGCTATTGGCTTTGGGTCGGCGGGGTGCAGCGACTGGGCAGCCGGGTTTCGGTGCTGGCCTTTCTAAGCCCCGTGGTGGCGCTGGCCCTTGGCGTCGGTGTCATGGAAGAGACGCTGAATGCGCAGCAGGCGCTTGGCGTGGCGATGGTTTTCCTATCCATCGGCCTTTCGGTGTGGAAGCGCGCTTGAGCAGAGGGCAACATGCCGAACGGTGCGCACGGCGGGCTGGCTACTGACTCACCTGCACCGGCAAAGGAAAGCCCCGCCAAAGCGGGGCTTCTGGCTTTTTGCTTTGCCTCATAGCCTATTGCGGGTCGGGATGACGCGATCGGCATAGACCGGATGCACGACGCCCGAGCGGCCCCCAAGCCATCCCGCGATGGCGCCGAGGACCAAGGCGACAAAGGCCATGATGGCCCCGGTTGCCGCGCCCGAGGCCGCGGCGTCGGCGGCCTGCCTGGCCTGTTGCTGGACCCGGTCGACCGTCTGCTGATACTGCTGCTCGATCTGGCCGATCTGCTGGTTCGCCTCGTCCAGAGGGATGCCGCGCGCATTGGCCAGGGCCTGGGCCGCCTGCTGCCGGGCCTCATCCCGCCCGGCTTCATCGCCGGTGACAAGGGCACGCGCCGCGTTCACCGCCGCCGTATTCAGGGCTTCGGGATCGTTTCCGGTGGCCCGGACCTGATTTTCGATCTCGTCGAGGGGATTGAAGTCGTCAAGCATCGGGGCCGCGGTTTGCGCCGCGGTCTGGCCGACGCCCCCGATCACGTTCGAAACGCCGCTGAAGGCACCGCCGACCAGGCTGCCGACCGTGGTCGAAAGGAAATACAGAACCAGAAGCGTCGTGAAGGCCCAGGTGGTCAGGCCATGCAGGGCGCCGGTCGTGGGGACCGTCTTGCCCGACATCCGTGCCGCGATATAGCCGCCCGCGAAGGCAGCGACGATCCCCGAGACGACATACCAGATGCCGGCGGCGATCGAAAAGGTCGAGGCGCTGGGATTGTCGCCCGTGCCGGGATCCAGCGTCGCCAGACCGATACCGGCGCCAAGCATCGTCAACAGGACTTGCACGACCAGCGCAACGACGACGCCGGCAAAAATCGCGCCCCAAGAGACCTTGTTGATCATGATGGTGTGGACGTCTTCGGAAACGGTCGGCGTGGGAACGGGACCGCTGGACAGGTCGGGCTCCTGGGATGAATATGTCATGTGAGGAAACCTCTATGAAAGGGCAATGGCAAGATCCGGCGCGGACGACGGCAGCTTGCAAGCCCTAACTGGCGCAGGAAGCTTTTGTTCCGATGGGAGGCTTCGGCACGGTCGACGGGACGACCGGGACGATTTCTGCCCAGTCGATTGCAGGACGCACATCACGGCCATTCGGCGGGGAACCGGCGATCCGGTCAGCCATAGCTCTGTTTCGTCCAGGGGCTGCGGCGCAGGTCCCGAGGACAGCGCTTGTGGCGGGCGGCAACTGGACCCTTGGCGGCCCGGATCTAGCGGACCCGCGACGAGGCGCCATCGGGCGCCGCTTCAAGCTGGCGGGCCAGAAACGCGCCGGCGCGCCGCCAGGATTCGTCATTGTCGCCGCGGAAGTTCAATTCCTTGTGGACCAGAAGCTTTTCGTTTCGGATATCGACCAGATCGGCAAAGATTTGCAGGATCAGCGTGCTGGATTTCTGCACCACCACGAACAACCCGCGCTCAGCGCCCCTGTCACGCAGCAGCTTGACCAGGCAGTCGGTCGTCTGGGGTGAGCAAGCCCGCTCTACCTCGGTTCGCTCTATGCGCTGGCCGGCCATCCCGCTGGCCAGAACCTTTGCGAGCAGTTCCAGCCGGCGCTCATGATCCTGGGCCTGGTCGCGGGCCTCATGCGAGGTATCCAGAAGCTTTACGGGAAGTATCGCCAAGCTTTCGGCCTGCGCGAAAGCCGGCGATGCCAGTGTTGCGGCCAAGGCCAGAACGAAAGCGTGCGGACGCATGTTGATTCCCCCCCTGTCAGCAGTCTCGGCCGGAGTGGAGGGAACGGCAATGAAAATCGGGGGGCGGTTTCGGCGGCCATGGCCGCCCCGCTAGGCGCGATATTCCTCGCCCACCCCGAACAGCCTGCCCTTTTCGGCGATCAGGATGCAGCCGAGCGCCAGAAGACCGAAGACGACATAGCCCGCGGCAATCGGGACCACCGTGCCGTCGAAAAAGCTGCCCACGATCGTGCCCAGAACCGCGCCGCCCACGGTCTGGATAAAGCCGAACACCGACGAAGCCGTGCCCGCGACCGCGCCCAGCGGCTCCAGCGACAGGGAATTCATGTTGGATGCCGACCAGCCGAACATGAACATGATCACGCATAGCAGCGTCATGAACAGCCACAGCGGCATCGGCAAGGTCAGCGCCAGGACCAGCCACAGCCCGCTGACCGCGGTGAAGATCAGTATGGCGGCATGGCTCAGCCGCCGCATGCCGATCCGGCGCACCATGCGCGAATTGGTATAGGACGAGACCGCCATCAGCGACGCCTGGAAAGCGAAGGCCAGGGGGAAAAGCGCGCCAAGGCCGTAAATGTCGACATAGATCTGCTGAGAGGTGTTGATAAAGCCGAACAGGGCCGAAAAGATGAAGGTGCCCGCAAGCCCATACATGATGGCGCTGCGGTTCGACAAAACGATGCGGAACCCGTCCAGGACGACATCGGCCCGCAGCGGCCGCCGCCGCTCGGGCGCCAGGGTTTCGGGCAGGCGAAGCACGGCCCAGACTGTTATCGCGACGCTGACGGCCGCCATGAACAGGAAGATATATTCCCACGGACCCGTCAAAAGGATGACCTGGCCGATGGCCGGGGCGACCACCGGCACGATCATGAAAACCATGAAGACCAGGGACATCACCTCGGCCATGGCGCGGCCGTGGAAACGGTCGCGGACCACCGAGGTGGCGATGACGCGGGTTCCGGCAGCGCCGACGCCCTGGACGAAGCGCAGGGCCAGAAGGGTCGCGAAATTGGGCGAGAATACCGCGGCACAGGCGGCGGCGGCATAGATCACCAGCCCGACAAACAGCGGCGCGCGTCTTCCGAATCGGTCCGAAAGCGGGCCAAAGGCCAACTGCGCCGCGCCGAAGCCAAGCATATAGGCGGTCAGCACGAAATGGCGGTCGTTTTCATCAGCGACGCCAAGCGCATGGCCCATATAGGGCAGCGCCGGAAGCATGACGTCGATGGCCAGCGCGTTAAGCGCCATGAGCCCGGCGATCAAGGCAATGAATTCGGGCCGGGAAACGTCCCGGCTGGAAGCAGAGGATGCAGACATGGAGATGGCCCTGGAAATGGCGAGGCCGAACCTTGGACTCGGCCGGTGGGTTTTGCAACCCCTGCGGTAAGCCCCGGTCACCACCTTCACGGCCGGACCGGCGCGCGGGCCGAAGGGGACGGGGCAGCCTTGGGGCCGCGGCGCAGCTTTACTTCACCAGTTCGCGGATGATCGTATCCAGCCCGATCACGCCATTGCCGATCTGTCCCTGGCCGATCAGGCGGGTGCGGCGCTGGCGGGCCTGTTCGGCATGCTCGCCCCGTGGCCAGTTCTGCAAATATTGGGTATAGGCCTGCACCGTATCGGCTTGGCGGGCCTGGGTCCAGGCGCGGTCCTCGGGGTCCCCGCGCGGGGCGTCCGCCTGGGCCGCATCCAGCCGCTGCCGCGCGGTCCTGGCATGGATGCCGTCGGGATAGCGCTCCAGATAGGCGCGCAGGTTGCTGGCCCCGCCCTTGGCGCCGGTCTGCTGCCAATAGGCGCGGTCCTGCTCGTCGCGGCTGGGCGTGGCGGCCTGGGCCTGTTCGCGCAGCGCGCCAAGCTGGGCGGCGGTCAGGTAGCCGGTAACCGCATGGCCGTTGCGCTGTTGCCAGCCGCGGATGGCCGAACGGGTTCGCGATCCGAAAATCCCGTCGGTGCCGCCGGTCGAATAGCCCAGCACCCCCAGCCGCTGTTGGATCGCCACCCGGTCGGCCCGCGACAGGTTCAGCCGGTCTTCGGCCGCCTCCGCCGCCGGGACCTGGCGGGGCTGTTGGATCTCTGGCTGGCGGGTGGGGGCGGGGGCGGGGGCGGCCGGGGCGGGACGCAATTCCGCCAGCCGGTTGCGCGCCGCCTGGGCGAATTCGCCCTGGGGATGGCGGGCCAGGTAATCCTCGTAGGCGGCGACGGTATTGGCGGCCGCGGCGTCGGCCCAGACGTCGCGGTCCCGTTCGACCGTTTCCAGCGCCCCTAGCCGGGCCTTGGCGGCGGCGGAATAGATCCCGCCGGGATAGCGGTCCAGATAGCCGCGATAGGCGGCCGCGCTGTCCTGGGCTGCGGCCCTGGCCCAAAGGTCGCGATCCCCGTCCAGCGGACCGGGGGCAGGGGCAGCCGCCTGGTCCGCCTCCGCGTCCGCCTGCGGCACCGGCACAAGCCCGGCATCGCCGCCCTTGGCCAGGACCAGCCGTTCGTCGCCCTCCAGCACATCGCCAACCGAGGTGCCGGGCCGCAGCAGCGCCGCCGCCGCCGGGCCGGTCGCGGCCGCCGGGCCCGAGATCACCGTCACCCCCTGGGGGCCCGCAAGCGCGCCAAGGCCGTTTTCCAGCCCGGCGCCATGGTCCATCCCCTCGCCGTCAAGGCCCAGCAGCAGCACCGCGCCGGGCTGCGCATCCTTGATCAGCCCCAGGACCAGGGACAGCGCAACGCCCTGCGCCCCGGCCCCGACCAGGTCGGGCCGGTCGGCATCGGTGCCCATATACCAGCTTTCGCCCGCGCCGTTCAGAAAGCGGCCGTTCAGCAGCACGATGCGCGCGCCGGGGGTATCGTCGGGGCGCAGCAGGTCGGCCAGCGCCTGGCGCAGGTCCTGGGCGGTCAGGTCGGCGCCCGCGACGGTGCGGAACCCGGCGGCCTTCATCGCCTCTGATGCCGCGGTGGCATCGGCATCGGCCAGTTCCGGCGCGTTCTGGTAACGGGCATTGGCGATGACCACGCCACGATCCTCGGCCCAGGCGGGGCCGGCCGCGACCATGACGGCCAGAAGAAGGGACAGGGGGCGCATGGTTTTCTCCTTCATCGGCGATGCTTCCTGTCACAATCGCCGGACGGGAAAATCGTTCCCCGGTTAGCGGCGCGGGCCTGGCGCGGCAAGCGCCGCGGCTTGCACATCGGCGCGAGCCGCGCGACATTGGCAGGGATGCGCCGAAGGCCGGTCCACAAGCCCCGGCGCCGCCAAGGGCGGATGACGGGCGCCCGCCACCGCCGCCCATTCCCCTGTTTTGGGGAATGGCCGCAAGGCCCCCGACCTGCCAGGAACGCCGCGTCCGGGCGGGTGCCTGCTTTGTCGCGAAGCCCTCTCGCCCGCAAGGACATGCGGTTTGGTAACGAGTGTGCCGGTCTTTGCACCGGATGTCATGAATGGCATGCACGGGCTATACCTCAGCCCGTGCATGCCATATTCCGCTGTCATGTTTCCTGTCACGGAGATCGCCGCATGCGCCGCTTGGTCAAGACGGTCGCCAGCCGAAGAACCATGATCCTGTGGGGGGGCGTCGCCACCCTCGCCTTGGCCGCGCCGGTGCGGGGCCATCACCCCCCGGTGATGCTGACCATAACCGAGCCCTCGGGGCGGGTGCGGCAATTGCGCGAACAGGACATCGCCGCGCTGCCCTGGCGCCAGATCGCCACGCGGACGCGCTGGACCGAAGGGGTGCAGGTATTTCGCGGGCCGCTGCTTCGGGATGTGCTGACCAGCGGCGGGCTGACGCAATCCGATCTTGCCGGGCGCAACCTGCTGATGAAGGCGCTGAACGATTTCGGCACCGTCGTTCCGGCCGACGACGCCTGGTCCTATGATCCCGTCCTGGCGCGAGAGATGAACGGCAAGCCGATGCGGGTCCGCGACAAGGGCCCGCTTTGGCTAGTCTATCCGCGCGACCAGCGGCCCGAACTGCAAAGCGCCGTCAGGGACGAGCGCTGGATCTGGCAGCTTTTCGAAATAACCGTGCTGTGATGCGGCTGCGCGGGGCGCATGTCGCGCTGCTGACCTTTGCCTGTTTCGTCCTGCTGTTCGCCTATTCGCTGGTCCAGCTTGTCCATATCGACCGGGCGTTCCGCAAGGAGATCATGGAAGGCAACCTGTGGGCCGCCACCCAGGCCGACCGCGAGGTGCAAAACCTGATGCTGACGCTTTACCGCGTCGGCCAGGACCGGGATGCCGATGACGTGCTGCTGCGCTTCGACATCCTTTACAGCCGCATCGCGCTGATGGCGGACCGTCCGCAGATCGACTATTTCCGGTCGATCGGCGCCGGTGACGACGTGGCCGAGGCCAAGGCGCTGCTGGGCGAACTGGACGCGGCGCTGGCGGATGAGGCGTTCGATCCCGCCCAGGCCGGTGCGCTGGTGCCGCGGGTCGCGGCGCTTTCCTCGGTCCTGCGCCAGATCACCAATGCCACGGCGCATGACGAAAGGCTTGACCGGCACACCCGCCGCGAGGCGCTGCTGCGCGTCATGCAATTGCTGCTGCTGGCGGTCGGCGGCACCTTTGCGACCGGGCTGGTTATGGCCGGGCTGATGTGGCGCAACACGCGGCGCCTGATGCGGGTTCAGGCGGCCCTGCAAGGCCACCGCGCGGAACTGGAACAGACGGTCGCCGCCCGGACCCGCGAATTGCACGACGCGCTGATGGTCGAACGCCGCGCCAAGGAGGTCTATCGCAGCTTCATCGTCACCGTGTCGCATCAGTTCCGCACCCCGGTGTCGATCATCCACATGATCGCCCAAAGGCAGTTGCGCGCCGCCCCGGCCCTGCTGTCCCCGGACCTGCGGCGCAAGTTCGCCCGCATCCTGGACGCGGCCGAGCGGTTGGAGCGGCTGCTGAGCGGCTTTCTCGCCTCGGCCAGCGTCGAGGGCAGGGATATCGCCGCAACGCGCCGCATCGTGGACCTGAACCGGATCGCGCGCCTCGCCGCCGGCCAGATCCGCGAGGCGCATCCCGACCGCATCCTGGCGCTGCGGCTTGCGGCCGGGGCGCTGGAAACCGACGGCGACCCAGTGCTGCTGGAACAGGTCTTGCTGAACCTGCTGTCCAATGCCGTGAAATATTCCGATCCGCCCGCGCCCATCCGCCTGGAAACGGGGCGCGAGGGCGGCCGGGTCTTTTGCCGGGTCCAGGATCACGGCGCGGGCATTCCCCCATCGGCGCAGGCGGCGGTGTTCGACCGATTCTATCGCGCGCCGAATGTTGAGCGATTGCCGGGCGCCGGGGTTGGCCTAAGCCTGGTTCGTGATATTGTCTCGCTGCACGGCGGCGAAGTCACCTTCACGTCGCTTCTCGGCAAGGGGTCCGAGTTCGTCGTCGTCATGCCTGCAACGGGGGATCAGGCCCATGCCACGCGAGTGCCCGCCGCCGACCATTCTGTGTGTCGAGGATGAGGAGTTCATCCTGGACGAGCTGGAGGACGAGCTTTCCTCCCGCGGCTATCGGGTCCTGACCGCGCGGGACGGCGACGCGGCCGAACGGGTCCTGGCCCGGCACCGGCCCGACATCGTGCTGTGCGACGTCATGCTGCCGGGTCGCAGCGGCTTTGATCTGCTGGAGGGGCTGCGCGCCTCGGGGCGGCTGGCGGAAACCACCGCCTTCATCTTCCTGACCGCGCTGTCGGATCGCGAACCGCATCTGGCCGGGCTGCGCGCGGGGGCCGACGATTACCTGACCAAGCCGATCGACCTGGACCTGCTGCATCTGAAGATCGAGAACACGCTGGCTTTCGCGCTGCGCCAGCGCAACAGCATGGCACCGGCCTGGCCGTCGCCGGACGTCCATCTCTCGCGGCGCGAAGAGCAGGTCCTGGCCCTGCTGGGCCAGGGCGAAAGGACCGGCGCCATCGCCAGCCGGCTGGCGATTTCCGAGCATACGGTCAGCCATTACATCAAGGAGCTTTATCGCAAGCTGGGCATCAACAACCGGGCCGAAGCCGCCCGCGTGGCGATTTCCCGCGGGCTGGCAGGAAGCCGGGTCTAGCGCCGCGCGATCCTGCGCGGTGCGGTCGCCGCACCCGCGCATGGTCCGGTGGCCCGGCCGCCCTGCGACGGCCGGGACGTCGTTCAGAAGCTGCTGGTCAGGCCCAGATACAGCCGGCGCCCGTCCGAATAGCCATTGTCAAAGGACTTGTCGGCGACATTGTAGACCGCCAGCGTGCCGCTGACCCGGTCGTTGAAATCATAGTCGACGCCAAGGTCCAGGATCGCATGTTCACCGACATGGCCGGTCTCCGTCGCCTCGTCGCGGGTGGCGCTGCGATATTGCGCATTGCCCCAGACCATCAACGCATCCGTCGCATACCAGTCCAGCGACAGGTTCAGCACATGCCGCGGCAGGTCGTTGAAGCCCTCGCCCTCGCCAGGCCCTTTGGTGATCTTGCTGTCCGAATAGGTGTAATTCGCCCCAAGCTCGAAATCGCCAAAGGCGTAGTCGGCCGTGGCCTCGATCCCGTTCAGCTCCGCCTCGTCGCGGTTGACATACTGGCTGATATACTCGCGTCCCCGGCAACCCGTCGAACCCTCGGGGCCTTCGCAAATGCGGTCGCGGTCGATCTTGTTGGTGAAACGGGTGTGATAGGCGGTCAAGCCCAGTTGCAGCCCGGTTTCACCTTCCCAGACCGCGCCGATCTCGAAATTCGTGCTTTCTTCGGGCTCAAGAGCGGTGTTGCCCTGATCCCAGCCGCGGCCACGGCCTGCGGGTTCATAGATATTGCTGTCGGCCTGCTTCAACTGCGGCACCTTGTAGCCGCCGCTGACCCCGCCTTTCAGCGTGAACCGCTCCGAGACGTGCCAGACGCCGTAAAGGCGCGGCGTCACATGCGAGCCATAGCGTTCGTTGTCGTCATAGCGCAGCCCCATGGTCACGGTCAGGTCGTCGGTGACGTGAAAGCTGTCCTCGGCAAAGACCGCCCATTGCGAACGCGTCATCACCGGGTCGACATCTTCGGGGATGCGGTCCGGCGCGTGGCGGGTTTCCTCGTCGCGATAGTCGAAGCCAAGCACCAGGTCGTGCCGGCCGAATGTCCGCGCGGTCTTGGAGTTGATGTTGAGCTGCTTATAGCCGGACGCATTGTCGCCATTGATGAAATCGACGTCTTCGTGGTTGACGAAGGTGGTGGTCTCGTATCCCGCGCCCCAGGACAGGTCATGGGTGACGCTGCTGTTCTTGCGGTCGATGTCGATGCCGCCTTCGCCGCCGTCCTCTTCCGAGGTGCGGCTGCTGCTGTTGTCGGTAACGACATGTTCGAAGGTCAGCTTCTGGTCGTCGTCGATCGACCAAGCCAGCCGCGCCCCCAGGCTTTTGCGGGTGTTGTCATAGACCTGATACCCGTCCGAGCCGCCGGCATAGTTCCGATCGCCCTCGCGCTCGTGCAGCGAGCCGAACAGCGACAGGCCCAGCCTGTCGGCGATCAGCGGCCCGCTAAGATAGAAGCGGCCCTCGTGCGAACTGCCACTGTCATTGTCCTCATGCGTGGTCGCGCCCAGCGTCATCTCGCCCGACCATACGCTGTCCACCGGCTTGGTGATGACGTTGATCACCCCGCCCGAGGCGGCGGTCCCGTAAAGCGAGGACATGGGGCCGCGGATCACCTCGATCCGGTCGATGGCCGAAGGCGGCGGCAGATAGGATTCCGCCTGGCCGCCGCCAAAGCCGTTATAGGTGGCCTCGGTCGAATTGCCGACCGGCTTGCCGTCCACCAGCATCAGCACATAGCCCGACCCCATGCCGCGCATGCTGATCGAGGGCAGGCCGGTCTTGGACCCGGCCGAGTTCAAAACCACGCCCGGCACCGTCTTCAGCACATCGGTGATCGAGGCATAGGGGCGCTTGGCGATATCCTCGCCCCTTATCACCGTCATCGTCGCCGGCGCGTCGGGCAGGGCCTGGGCCTGGCCGGTCGCGGTCACGACCACGGTGTCAAGCTGGACCGTGGCCGGCACCTCGGCGGCCGGGGCGGGCAGATCCTGCGCCCCGGCCGGTCCGGCCAGAACCGGCAGGACCGCGCCCGACACCGCCAGCCACAGCGGCAGGCGGCCCCGAAGGTCGGCCGTCGTGTTCTTCAATCGTTTCATCGGTGTTCCCTCTTTCCTGTTCGCGTTTTGCGTTGTGACGAAGGCTTCACGGATGGCGGCCGGGGACACTGAACCGGATGCCTAGTATTTTTGTCGCCTTTCGGTCCGGGAAGGCGGCTGTGCCGGATATGCAACAATAACGGCCCGGCCCAGGGCGGCCGGTGGACAGGACGTCGCGCGCCAAATAACCTCGTTTCCCGTCAGCCGCTGTGTCCTGTGCCCAGCCGCCAGCCGTTTCCCTGTCCTTGTGCGGATTTCGGCTGCTGCGATGACCTTTTGCGACCGTGACATGCTTGGCCGGCTTTACCTGGACGAAGGCGCCCGGCTGGAGCGTCAGGTCGCCCGGCGGATCGGCAATCGCAGCATCGCCATGGATCTGGTGCATGACGTCTTCCTGCGCTGCTGGGAACGGGGCGGGGCGCTGCGCGGCAGTCCGGCGGCCTTTGTCACCCGCTCGGCCCGCAATGCCGCCATCGACCACCTGCGGCGCGAAATCCTGCGCAATGCCCATGCGGCCCATGCCGGCCCGGCGCCGGTGCCGCAGGACCCGGCCTTTGACGCGCTGTCCGCGCGCGAGGCGGGCGCGGCGGTCCGCCGGGCCATTGCCGACCTGCCCGAAACCACGCGCCGGCTGTTCCTGATGAACCGCGTCCAGGGCCTGAGCTTTCATGAAATCGCCGCCCGCTGCGGCATGTCCGAACGCAATGTGGCAAAGCACATCGCCAAGGCGGTGGCGCGCTGCGCCCGCGCGCTGGACGAACAGCAGGACGGATGATCCCACCCGCCGCGCCGGGGGGCCCCGAACGCGTGGCCAGGTTTTTCAAACGAAGATTGAAATGTTTCCTGCCTTTGGGCACTCTTTCATTTGCCGGAAACGGGCCGCCGCATCCACGGCCAAGACCCGTTCGGCGCTTTGGGAGGAGAAAATGCACAAGTCCTTAATGCTCGGCACCGCTGCATTGCTGGTGTCAACGTCGCTGGCCGGCGCCGATACGGTGACGGTCGTGACCTCGTTTCCGCAGGATCTGACCGATCCCTTCAAGGCCGCGTTCGAGGCGGCCCATCCCGGCACCACGCTGGAGGTGGTCAGCCGCAACACCAATGCCGCAGTGTCCCATCTTCAGGAAACCCGCAGCGCCAATTCCATCGACCTGATGTGGGCATCCGCCCCCGACGCCTTCGAGGTCCTCAAGACCGAGGGGCTGCTGGCCAAGGTCGAGGTGCAGTCCGAAGGCATCCCGGACGCCATCGGCGGCTATCCGATCAACGATCCCGACGGCAGCTATTTCGGCTTTGCCGCATCGGGATACGGGATCATGTACAACACCCGCTATATCCAGGCCAACGACCTGCCCGTGGCCAAGGAATGGGAAGATCTCAAGCGCGCCGAATATAACGGGCATGTGGCGATGTCCTCGCCCTCGCGCTCGGGCACCACGCATCTGACGGTGGAAACCCTGCTGCAAGGCGAAGGCTGGGACCAGGGCTGGGCCACCTGGAAATGGATCGCGGGCAACATGAACACCGTGACCGAGCGCAGCTTCGGCGTACCCGATGCGGTCAACTCGGGCGCGACGGGCTTTGGCATCGTGATCGACTTTTTCGGACTGGCCTCCAAGGCGTCGGGCTTTCCGGTCGAACTGGTCTATCCCAGCGTGACCGCCATCGTGCCGGCCAATATCGGCGTCATCGAAAACGCGCCGAACCAGGAGGGGGCGGTGAAATTCGTCGAGTTCCTGCTGTCGCCCCAGGGTCAGCAGGTGTTGCTGAACCCTGCGATCATGCGCCTGCCGGTCAATCCCGCCGCCTATGAGAATGCGCCCGAGGGCTTTCCCAACCCCTTTTCCGAGGATTTCGCGCCCGGTGCTATCGAGTTCGACGTGGACAAGTCCGGGACGCGCTACAGCCTCGTGAACTCGCTTTTCGACGTGCTGGTGACTTACCGGCTGGACGACCTGCGCGCCGCCGTCTCGGCCGTGCACAAGGCCGAGGCCGCCCAGGCCGAAAGCGGCAATGCCGAGGCCAAGGCCATGATCGACGAGGCCCGCGCACTGATCGAGGCCATGCCCATCACCGAGGAAGAGTCGCTGGACCCGTCCTTTGCCGAGGTCTTCACCATCTCGCGCGCCGACCCCGAAACCGAGGTCGTGGGCCGGCAGGCCGAGGTCGAGCAATCCTGGGACAGCTTTGCGGTCGAGAATTATCGCAAGGCCCGCGAACTGGCCGAACAGGCCGCCGCGATGCAGTGATCGACCGGACCCGCGCCGCAGGCGTGGTGCGGGTCGTTCCGAACCCGGACGGGGACTTCATGCAGGATTCCAGCCATTTGCAGACCGGACGGCGCGGGTTCACGCTGTTTCCGCGCCTTTCGGGGGCCGCGGCCGCCGGCATCCTGATCGCGATCTTTCTGATGGCGTTCCTGGTCCTGCCGGTGGCGCAGGTGATCTATGTCGCCTTCCTGGATGCGCGCAGCGGCGCCTTTACGCTGCAAAACTTCCAGGATTTCTTCAACACGACGCTGTTTCGCGAAAGCTTCGTGAACTCGTTCTATGTCTCGGCCATGTCGGTGGTGGTGGCGACGGCGATCGCGCTGCCGCTGGCCTATATCACCACGCGCTTCAATTTCGCGGGCACCGCCGCGATCCAGGCGCTGGGGATCATCCCGCTGATCATGCCGCCCTTTGTCGGGGCGGTGGCGATGTCCTTGCTGTTCGGGCGCAATGGTTCGATCAACCTGCTGCTGAACCAGTATCTCGGCTTTCGGATTCCGTTCATGGAGGGGCTGAACGGCGTCATCTTGGTCCAGTCGATCCACTATTTCCCCTTTATCCTGATCAACCTGTCGGCCAGCCTGCGCAATATCGACCGCTCGATGGAAGAGGCGGCGCAGAACCTGGGCTCGCACGGGATGCGGATGTTCCGGCGCATCGTGTTTCCGCTGGCCATGCCCGGCTATCTGGCGGGGGCGGCGCTGGTCTTCATCAAGGTCTTTGACGACCTGGGCACCCCCTTGCTGCTGAACGTCAACAACATGCTGGCCCCGCAGGCCTATCTGCGCATCACCGGGGTCGGGATCAACGACCCGATGGGCTATGTGATTTCCTTTATCCTGGTGGCCTTTTCGGTGTTTTCGCTGTGGGCGTCCTTCCTGTTCATGCGCGGCAAGGACTATGCCACCGTGCAAAAGGGCGGCGGCGGGCTGTCGCGCCGCGACCTGAAACCGCGCGAAAAGCTTCTGGCCTGGGCGGTGATCCTGTTCATCCTGGCCCTGGTGCTGTCGCCCCATGTCGGGCTGTTGCTGCTGGCCTTTGGCACGATCTGGTCCTTTGCGCCGCTGCCCGACGGCTTTACCGTCCAGCATTTCGCCACCATCTTCACCCAGTCGTCGCAATATGTCTGGAACACGCTGATCTATGCCGGCTCGGCGGCGGTGATCGACGTCGTGCTGGGCGTGGGCATCGCCTATATCGTGATCCGCACCGGGCTGCCGGGCCGCAAATGGCTGGACTACATGGCGACCGCGGCGCTGGCGGTGCCGGGCGTGGTGCTGGGCATCGGCTATCTGCGCATGTTCCACGGCATCCAGTTGCCCTTCGGGCTGGGCCAGATGTCCAGCTTCTGGGGGATCATCATCGTGGCGCTGGCCGTGCGCCGCCTGCCTTACGCGCTGCGCGCCTGCATGGCGGCGCTGCAACAGGTGTCGCTGTCGCTTGAAGAGGCAGCGGAAAGCCTGGGCGCCTCGCGCGCCAGCACGATCCGGCGCATCGTGGTGCCGCTGATGGCCGGCGGGATCCTGGCCGGTTTCGTCACCAGCTTTGCCACCGCGGCGGTCGAACTGTCGGCGACGATCATGCTGGTCGGGCGGTCGTCCGACGCGCCGCTGGCCTATGGCATCTATCTTTACATGCAATCGCCCGCCGGGCGCGGGCCGGGGGCGGCGCTTGGCATCCTGGCCGTCGTGATCGTGGCGCTCGGCACCTATCTGTCGCAGCGCATCATCGAGCGCGAGCGCCGCCGCCAGACCATGAACGGCGAGCCGCGCTGAGCTTTTCGGAGAACCAAGATGACCCAGGCCAAAGCCGGCATCCGCATCGAGAACCTGCACCTCGCCTTTGGCGCCACCAAGGTCCTGGAAGGCATCGACATGGTGATCGAGCCGGGCGAGTTCTTTGCCTTTCTGGGGCCGTCCGGCTCGGGCAAGTCGACGCTCTTGCGGGCCATCGCGGGTTTCGGGCCGACGCCGCGCGGCCGCATCCTGATCGGCGGGCGCGACATTGCCGACCTGCCGCCGTGGAAGCGCGACGTGGGCATGGTGTTCCAGTCCTATGCGCTGTGGCCGCATATGTCGGTGCGCCGCAACGTGGCCTTCGGGCTGGAAGAACGCCGGCTGCCCGCCCGCCAGATCGCGCCCAGGGTCGAAGCCGCGCTGGACACCGTCGGCCTGTCGCATCTGGCCGACCGGATGCCCGCGCAACTGTCGGGCGGCCAGCAGCAGCGCGTCGCACTGGCCCGCACCATCGCCATCGAGCCGCAGGTGCTGCTGCTGGACGAACCGCTGTCGAACCTGGACGCGGCCTTGCGCGTGCAGATGCGGCGCGAGCTTCTGGCCTTGCAGCGCAAGCTGGGCCTGACCACGATCTTCGTGACCCATGACCAGGAAGAGGCGAACACCACCTCGGATCGCATGGCGGTGCTGGACCGCGGCGTGATCCAGCAGGTCGGCACCCCGCAACAGCTTTACGACCGGCCGGCGAACGCCTTTGTCGCCGGGTTCCTGGGCACCGCGAACATCCTGCAAGGCGCGATGCAGGGCGGGGATTTCGTCACCGCAGCCGGCCAGCGCCTGCCCGTGGCCGCGCCGGTCGCGGGGGCAAGCCGCATCGTCCTGCGGCCGCAGAACATCCGGCTTGCGGCCTCGGGCGGCGATATTCCCGGCAAGGTGGCGCATCGCGAATTCCTGGGCAGCCAGATCCGCTACCTGGTCGAGACGGCGGATGGCCAGATCATCGTCGATACGCTGCACGCGACCGGCGCGCCGCCCTTTGATCCCGGCGCGCCGGTCTCGCTGTCGATCGACAGCCGCAGCGCGCCGCTGCTGGCCGATTGACCGCCATGGCCAAGCCTTGGTCCGGGCGCGATTTTCGCATGTCGCGGCATGCCCCAGGGCAGGTTTCCGGCCGGCGCGACTGGGCGCTGGCCCTTGCCGCATCGTCCCCGGCGCCTGAAACGGAGCAAGCCCCATGACCGCACCCCCTGACATCCGCGAGCGCCTGCGCGGGCTGAAGGCGCTGGAAGGTCCGTTCCCCGCCGCCGATTTCCCGGCCGCTGACAGCGGGCCGCAGGCGCTGTTTCTTGAATGGCTGGACCGGGCCATCGCCGCCGGCATCGCCGAGCCTCATGCCATGACCCTGTCCACGGTCGACGCGCAGGGCCAGCCGGATGCGCGCGTGCTGATCCTGAAGAACCTGGACGAGCGCGGCTGGCATTTCGCCATCAGCGCCGCCAGTCCCAAGGGTCGCCAGATCGCGGCCAATCCCGCCGTTGCGCTGACCTTCTATTGGCAAAGTCTGGGCCGGCAGGTGCGTATCCGTGGCCGCGCGCTGCCCCTGGATGCCGCGGCCTGCGCCCAGGATTTCCTGGCGCGTTCCAGGGATGCGCGCGCCAATGTGCTGCTGGAGCGGCAAAGCGCGACGCTTGATGCGCCGGCGCTGCTCGCGGCCGCGATGGCCGAAGCCAGGACGCGCATCGACGCCCGGCCCGACCTGGTGGCGCCAGCCTGGCGCGCCTATGCGGTGGCGCCCGACACGGTCGAGTTCTGGCAGGGCGCGACCGACCGCCTGCATCATCGCCTGGTCTATCGCCGCAGTGCCGACGGCTGGGACACGGAACGGCTTTGGCCCTGAGGGCAGGTCCGCCCGGCCCGGCCCCGGGGGGCTTTGCCCCCCGCGTCCCCACGGCCCCTTGATGGGGCCGCGGGGTCGCTCCCCCCAGGATATTTGGCCACGAAAGAAGCGATCAGAGCTTGCCGGCCAGCCAGGACGACGGGCCCGGATCGGGCGGCGGCGGTGCCACGTCGGCAACCGCGGCCGATCCGCCTTCGCCCGCCGCGTTAAAGCTGGCGTTCCAGGATATCCAGCATCCTTTGGCGGGCGGCGTCCGGCAGGTCGGCGGGCAGATCGGCCTTGGTCGCGGGGGTGTCGCCGACCTGGATCAGCATCGCCATGCCCATGGTGTAATGCGGCGAGCACTTGATGCCCCAGATGCCCTCGGCCTCCAGCGTGACCTCGATTTCCTCGTTGATCCTGCCGACGAACTTTTCGCCCCCCTCGGGGATCATGCCGGCGATGGTGGCGGCGTTGTGGCCGGGATCGGCGGCAAGGAACCTGACCGTGTCGCCGGGCTGGATCACCAGGTAGTCCGGCTCGAACGGCATCGGGCCGGTGTCGTTGCGGTTCAGCATCCTGACCTCATGCGTCTCGGCCATGGCCCAGAGCGGCAAAAGACAGATGACAAGCGTGCTGCGAAACAGCATGGGATGTCCTTTCAGCAAAGGCGTTCGAAATCGAAGACCGGGCGGCCGGTGCGGGGATGGGGGATGATCTCGGCCTTGACGGCGAAGATGTCGCGGATCAGGCCGGGGGTCAGGACCTGGGCCGGCGGGCCAAGCGCCGCGCATCGCCCGGCGCGCATGACCAGCACCCGGTCGCAGCGCAGCGCGTGATGCATGTCGTGCAGCGCGACGACCGTGGTGACGGAAAGCCCGGCGATCAGGTCCAGGATGGCGATCTGGTGGTGGATATCCAGATGGTTGGTCGGCTCATCCAGCAGCAGGATGCGCGGCGCCTGCGCCAGGGCGCGGGCGATATGGGCGCGCTGACGCTCGCCCCCCGACAGCGAGGACCAGTCGCGCCCGGCCAGATGCGCCATGTCCACGGCCTTCAGCGCCGCCGCCACGGCCTCGTGGTCCCTGGCCCGCCACGGGCGCAGGGGGCCAAGCCGCGGGATGCGCCCCAGTTCGACGGCTTGGCGGACGGTGATGCGCTCGGCCGTTTCGGCGGATTGCGCCACCAGCGCCAGAAGCTGCGCAATGCGGCGGCGGCGCAGCGCCTGCATCGGCAGGCCCTTCAGGCGGACCTGGCCCCGGCAGGGCCGGATCAGCCCCGCCATCATGCCCAGCAGCGTGGACTTGCCCGAGCCGTTCGGCCCCACCAGGCCCAGCATCTCGCCCGGTTGCAGCCGCAGGCTTATATCGGAAACGATGGCGCGGCCCTGCGCCATGCGGCTGGCGGCGACGACTTCCAGCAGCGGGGTCATCGCCGCCGTCCCCGGATCATGACCAGCGCAAAGCCCGGCGCGCCGATCAGCGCGGTGATGACGCCGATGGGCAGCACCTGTCCCGGAATGACGATGCGCGAGACCACGTCCGACAGCACCAGGAACACCGCCCCGGCCAGCGCCGTCGCCGGGACCAGCCGGCCATGGCGGGTGCCGACCAGAAAGCGCATCGCATGGGGCACGACCAGCCCGACGAAGCCGATGGCCCCGGCGATCGAGACCATGACCGCCGTGACCAGCGCCGCGGTGGCGATCAGCACCGCCTGGGCGCGGCGCAAGTCGATGCCAAGCGCCGCGGCGGCCTCGGCCCCGAAGGCAAAGGCGTCCAGCGTGCGGATATGCCAAAGCGTGACCGCCAGCCCCAGCACCGCGACGGGCACCGCCAGCCAACTGTCGGGCCAGCGCACGCCCGACAGGTTGCCCAGCAGCCAGAACATGATGCCGCGGGCCTGTTCGGCGCTGGCCGATTGCGCGATGATCAGCGCGGTCAGCGCATTGAACATCTGCGATCCGGCGATCCCCGCCAGGATGATTACCGCCGCCTGGCGCGGCCCGGCGCCGCCGCCCGCGACATGCGCCAGCCCCGCGACCAGCGCAAAGGCCGACAGGGCCCCCGCAAAGGCCCCGGCGGACATGCCGACCAGCCCGCCGCCCAGGCCCGCCACCGCGATCAGCACCGCCCCGGTCGAGGCCCCGGCCGAAATCCCCAGCAGGTAAGGTTCGGCCAGCGGGTTGCGCAGCAAGGCTTGCAGGATCAGCCCCGACAGCGCCAGGCTGGCGCCGCCGCAGGCCGCGACCACGGCCCGCGACAGCCGGTAATGCCAGATCACGCTGGCGTCGATCGGGTCCAGAACGCGCTGGGACAGCCCCGTCTGGACCGCCAGCACGTCGATGACCGTGGCAAGCGGGATCCGCGTCTCGCCCACCGCGACGCCGAAAAACAGCGCCGCCGCCAGCAGGGTGGGGGCCAGCCACAGCCAGACACCGCTGCGCCTTGCGGCGCGAGCCCTCATTGCGCCAGTCCGAAGCCGGAAAGCGCCTGGGCCAGCGTTTCAAGCGCATGGATCGCGCGCACCGAGGGGTCCATGGCATTGGCCTCGATGGTCAGGATGCGGCCGTGCCTGACCGCATCCATCTGCCGGGTGACGGGATCGCCGGCCAGGAACGCCCGCTTGACCGCGATGTCGTCGGCGGGAAAGCGGCGGCGGTCCATTTCTGCCGCGACGATAAAGGTCGGATTGGCCTTGGCGTTGGTCTCCCACCCGACGGTCGGCCATTCCTCGGCCGAGGACACCACGTTGCGGATGCCCAGCTTGGACAGCATCCAGCCCGGCACGCCATTCGCCCCGGCCACATAGGGGTCGATCTCGATTTCGGCCGAGGAATACCAGAACAGGCCCGACACCTCGGCGGGCAGGTCCAGCGCCCGCGCCTTTTCGACCGCCGCCGCCTCGCGCGCCATCAGCTCGGCGATCACCTCGGCGCCGCGGTCCTGGACGTCGAAAATGGCCGCCAGTTCCTCGATGCCGCGATAAAGCAGGGCGGTGTCGAACAGGTCCAGGCGCGCCCCGTCCATGCTTTGCGTATTGTCCTTGCCGACGCATTCGGTGGGCATGATCCAGCTTGGGATCTGCGCATCGTCGAACATCTCGCGCGTGCCGACCGCGCCTTGGGGGCCGATCATCCATTCATAGGCCGTGACCACCAGGTCGGGCTTTTTGGCCAGTACGCTTTCGAAGCTGGGCGCATTGTCCGAAAGCCGCTCGACCTTGGCGTCCACCGCGGCAAATTCCGGCAGGACCGGGTTGATCCACAGCGCGGTGCCCGCCACCTTGTCCCCCAGGCCCAGCATATACAGGATCTCGGTGGTGCTTTGCCCGACGCTGACGACGCTTTCGGGGGCCTTGTCGATGGTGATCTCGTGGCCGCAGCTTGTCAGGGTCAGCGGGTATTCGGTTGCCGCCTGCGCCATGGGCGCGCAAGCCAGGGTGGCGATGACCGCCGGTATCAGCCTTTGCATAATGTGTCCTTCCGCTACATCATGGACAGGCCGGAGGACAGCGGATGGAACGGGACGGAAAACGCCGCCGATCGCAACCCCTTCCCGAGCCGACCCGCTCGGATTGGTCAAACATCGTCGGCAGGTCTCCTGACTGACGGGTCACGGCAGGAATGCGGCCTTCCCATGGCGCAAGCGCCACAGTGGCTTTTTCGCATCTTGCTCGCCGCCTACAGTTGCGGGGGCAGTTCCGGTTCGGGGCAGCTACGCGCCCCGACGGATTCCCTTTCAATTCCTTGCGGAAACCGACGCATGATCCCTAGCGGCTGGCGACGGCGCTGGCAAGCGGGACAAATGCCGGCGGGCGCGCGCGCCCCTGCATCGGGGCGGCCGCGGGAACAAATCCGCGGCCCGCTTGTTGGTGAGCGGTTGCAGCCCGGCCCGCCGATGCGGGAACAGCGGCCGCGTCCCCGAGCATCATTCAGCCCCGAGGTGGCACGACATGGAACAGATCCGCGAAACCTTTCTTGAATGGCTGCGCGATGCCCATGCCGCTGAAAAGCAGGCCCTGACCATGCTGAACAGCCAGGCGAACCGGATCGAGGGTTATCCCGCCCTGCGCGGCCGGATCGAGCAGCACATCCGCGAGACCGAATCCCAGGTCGAGGCGCTGGAAGGGTTGCTGGACCGCTATGGCACCAGTTCCTCGACCATCAAGGACATGACCGGGCGGGCGATGGCCCTGGCGCAAAGCCTGGGCGGGGCGGTCTCGACCGACGAGGTCGTCAAGGGCAGCCTGTTCAGCTATGCCTTTGAGCAGATGGAGATCGCCAGCTATACGATCCTGATCGCCACCGCCGAGCTTCTGGACGATCAAGAGGCGGTGACGGTGCTGAACGGCATTCTGCGCCAGGAACAGGACATGGCGCTGTGGCTGCTGGACAACATGGACGGCGTGACCAGGGAATACCTGGCGCGCCTGGGCCAGGACGTCGCGGCCAAACGCTAGGGCCGGGCGGCGGACCCGTGGCCCGCTGGGGCGCCTGCTGGGACGATGCCGGTCGCTGGCAGGCGCGGCTTTGGGCGCCGGGCGCGGACCGGGTCCAGCTTGTCCTGAACGGCCGCGAACAGGACATGGCGCGGGACGGCGACGGCTATTGGTCCGCGACCGCCCGTCCGGGGATCGGCGACACCTATCTGTTCCGGGTGGACGGCCGACTTGCGCCCGATCCGGCCAGCCGCTGCCAGGTGCGGGGGGTGCATGGCGCCTCGGTGGTGACGGCCGCGGCGGATTTTCCCTGGCGGGTGCCGTGGCGGGGCCGGGATTGGGCCGAAGCGGCGATCTATGAGCTGCATGTCGGCAGCTTCACCCCATCGGGAACGCTGGCCGAGGCGGAAACCCGGCTGGCGGGTCTGGCGGCGCTTGGCTTTACCGCCATCGAGCTGATGCCGCTGGGCCAGTGGCCGGGCCAGCGCGGCTGGGGCTATGACGGCGTATTGCCCTTTGCGCTGCATCCCGCCTATGGCGCGCCGGACGACCTGCGCCGCTTCGTGGACCGGGCGCATGGGCTGGGGCTGATGGTCCTGCTGGACCTGGTGATGAACCATTTCGGACCCGACGGCGCCAGCCTGCACCTGACCTCGCCCGAATTCTTCGACCCCGGCCGGCAGACCCCCTGGGGCGCGGCTATCGACTTTTCCCAGCCCGCCGTGCGCGCCTATTGGACGGAATGCGCCGAATACTGGCTGGCCGAGTTCCGGCTGGACGGGCTGCGGCTGGACGCGGTCCACCAGATCGCCGGCCCCGGCGCCAGGCAGTTCCTGGCCGATCTGGCGCTGCGCGCGCGCGGCGCAGGTGCCGGCCGCGCCATCCACCTGGTCACCGAGGACGAACGCAACCTGCCCGACCTGCGCCAGTCCGGCTATGACGCAAGCTGGAACGACGATTTCCACCACGCGATCCACACCCTGCTGACCGGCGAGGACCAGGGCTATTACGCCAGCTTCGCCCGCGACCCGATGGGCGATCTGGCCCTGGCGCTGGCCCGCGGCCATGTCGAGCAAGGCCAGCCCCGCCCCGGCCGCGACCGGCCCCGCGGCGCGCCCTGCGGGCACCTGCCACCGACGGCCTTCGTCAATGCGATCCAGACCCACGACCAGGTCGGCAACCGCGCCCAGGGCGAAAGGCTGCTGGCGCTGGCCGATCCCGCGGGCGTGCGGATGGCCTATGCGCTGCTGCTGGTCGCACCCTATATCCCCATGGTGTTCATGGGCGAAGAGCGCGGCGCGCAAAGCCCTTTCCTGTTCTTTGCCGATTACCGGGGCGACCTGGCGCAGGCGGTGCGCCAGGGCCGCGCGGCGGAATTTGCCGACGATCCCAGCTTCGGCGGCGCGGTTCCCGACCCGCTGGACCCGGCGACGCTGGAACGCTCGCGCATCGACTGGCAGGACGAGGGCCGGGCCCGTCCCTGGCTGGACCTGACCCGCCGCGCCCTGGATTTCCGCCGCGAAAGCGTGGTGGGCTTGCTGAAAAGCGGCCGGATCGGGGCCGAGGTGCAGCGCCACGGCCGCCGCGGCCTGGATGCCCGCTGGCGCTTTGGCGCGGGAACGCTGCGCATCGTGCTAAGCGCCGGCGCGGTCGAGGACCTGCCCGCCATCGCCGCGCCGCAGTTCCGGCTGGGCCGGCCCGGCGTGGACCCCTTTGCCCTTTGCGCCAGCGTGGAGCCGTCATGACCAAAACCCTGCCGCTTGCCACCTATCGCATCCAGTTGCGCGGCGGGCTGGGCTTTGCCGAACTGGCCGGGCACCTGGACTACCTGGCGGGCTTGGGCGTCTCGCATCTTTACCTGTCGCCCATCTTTGCCGCCGTGGCCGGGTCCAGCCACGGCTATGACATCACCGACCCGACCGCCATCGACCCGGTGCTGGGCGGGCGCCAAGGCTTCGAGGCGCTGGCGCGGGCGGCGCAGGCGCGGGCCTTGGGCATCATCCTGGACATCGTCCCGAACCATGCCGCCTTTTCGCTGGAAAATCCCTGGCTGCTGGACGTTTTGCGCCAGGGTCGGCGCAGCCCGCATGCGCAGGTCTTCGACATCGACTGGCAGGCGGGACCGCTGGTCCTGCCCTTTCTGCCCGAGCCCTTTGAAAAGCTGCTGGCCGAGGGCGCCTTTCATGTCCGGGACGGGCATTGGTGCTGGGGCGATCTGCGCCTGCCCCTGGCCGAAGGACGCGAGACAGGCGACCTGCGCCAGTTGCACGACGCCCAGCACTGGCGGCTGGCGCATTCCGAGCTGGAGCGCGACGGCATCACCCATCGGCGCTTTTTCAACGTGACCGGCCTGATCGGCTTGCGCGTCGAGGATCCCGCGGTTTTCCGCGTCACCCACGGCCTGGTGCTGGACCTGGTGCGGCAGGGGCTGGTCCAGGGGCTGCGGGTCGATCACATCGACGGGCTGGCCGATCCGGGCGGCTATCTGGACCGGCTGCGCGCCGCGCTGCCCGAAACCCCGCTCTGGGTCGAAAAGATCCTGGTCGGGGATGAAACCCTGCCGCCCGGCTGGCCCATCACCGGAACGACCGGCTATGAACATGCCCGGCTGATGGCGCGGCTGTTGACCGATGCCGGCGGCATCCGGCGTCTGGACCGCATCTGGCGCAAGGCGACGGGCGAGGCGGGCGATTTTTGCGACACGCTGCGCCAGGCCAAGCTGGACGTGCTGGAACACGAGCTTGCCGCCGAACGCCGGCAGTTGCGCGACCTGGCCGCGGCGGCGGCGCAGGGCTCGGAACTGGCCGAGCCCGGCCCCGAATCCCTGCGCGAGGCGGTCACCGCCCTGCTGGTCGAGATGCCGCGCTATCGCACCTATCTGGAAGGCCCGCCGCGCGACGAGGACCGCCGCATCCTGTTGGATGCAGCCGGGCGGGCGGCGGCCGGGCTGCGCAGCCGCGCCGTGCTGGACATGGTCGTGGACCTGATGCTGCACCCCGCCGGCCCGGCCGCGGACCAGTTCCTGCGCCGCTTTCAGCAGGTCTCGGGCGCGCTTCTGGCCAAGGCGCAAGAGGACACCGCCGGCTTTCGCTGGTCGCGCTATCTGGCCGCGAACGAGGTCGGGGCCGAACCGGACGAACCCACGGTCACGGTGTCCGCGGCGAATGCGGCGCTGGCGCGGGGCAGGGCCGGGGACCTGGTGCCCGTCTCGACCCATGACACGAAAAGGTCGGGGGATGCGCGAATGCGGCTGGCCGCCATCAGCCATCTGCCCCAGGCGTTCAAGGCGCTTTACCGGGCGGCCGAGGCGCTGCCCGGCGCCGCCGCGGTCCAGCCGCGCTGGCGTTGGTATGCGCTGCAATCGGCCCTTACGCTGTGGGATGGGGCCAGCCCGGTTGCGCAACGGTTGCAGGACCACCTGCAAAAAGCCATGCGTGAAGCCAAGCTGACCAGTTTCTGGCTGAACCCCGACGAAGACGCCGAACGGGGCGCGGGCCGCTTTGCCGCCCAGGTGCTGGCGCAATGGCAGGCCGCACCCCCGCCAGAGCTTGCCGCGCTGGTGACGCGGGCCCAGGCGCTGGCGCTGGCGCAGCGCGCGTTCCAGATGCTTTGGCCCGGCATCCCGGACCTTTATCGCGGCGACGAGACGGGGTTCCTGGCGCTGACCGATCCCGACAACCGCCGCCCGCTCGACTGGCGGGCGCTTGCCGGCTCGCGCGATCCCAAGGCGCGCTGGACCCGCGCCTTGCTGGACCTGCGCGCGGATCGCCGCGATTTCCTGGATGCGGCCGGCGCACGGGTCGAGACGGCGGCCCAGGGCCTGCGGTTGCTGCGCGAAGCGCGCGGCGACCGGCTGGCCGCGGAAATCTGCCATGCTGCGCCGGACATTTCCCCCGACGGCATCCTGCTGTGCCAGGACTTTGCCGACGGCTGCCGGGTGATGGTTCACGAAAGCCGGAGCAAAGTTTGATAAGTCCGGGAACATCGCGGTCCCTTGCCGGTTTGCGACCCGTGCCCCGTTGCGGCGCCCGTCCCAGCTTTTCAGCCAAAGGGTTTCGTCCATGCGCCAAGTGCCCCCGCCTTTGCCGATCCCGACCGCGACGATCCTTCTGGCCGGCGGCCGCGGCAGCCGGCTGCATGACCTGACCGCCCACGAGGCCAAGCCTGCGGTCTTCTTTGCCGGCCGCGGCCGCATCGTCGATTTCGTCATGGCCAACGTGGTCCGCTCGGGCCTGGACCGGCTGCTGGTCGCCACGCAATTCGCCCCGGCCACGCTGCACCAGCACCTGCCCGCCCGCTGGGGCAGGGCGTTCGGCCGCGGCGGGCTGGTCCTGCGCGACGGCCGCGGGCGCTATCGCGGCACCGCCGACGCAGTGCGCCGCAACTGGCCGCAGGTCGAGGCATGGAACGCCCCCGAGGTTCTGGTCCTGGCCGCCGACCATGTCTATGACATGGACTATGCCGCGCTGGTTGCGGCGCATCGGCGTTCCGGCGCGGCGGTCACGGTCGCGGCCGATGTGATCGCGCGCCGGCAGGCCCAGGGCCTTGGCGTGATGACCACCGATGAGGACGGCCGCATCCTGGCCTTTCACGAAAAGCCCGCCGATCCGCCCGCCATGCCGGGCCGGCCGGATTGCGCGCTGGTCTCGATGGGCGTCTATGTCTTTTCCACCGCCTGGCTGCGCGAGCGGCTGTTGCACGATTGCGCCCTGGCGCTGGATTTCGGCCATGACCTGATCCCGATGGCGGTGGCGCTGTCCGAGGCATCGGCCTATCGCCTGCCGCCCTCGGCCTCGGGGCAAAGCTATTGGCGCGACGTGGGCACGCTGGACGCATTGCGCCGCGCCCATCTGGATTTCCTGGGCGCGCCGCCCGTGTGCCCGCCGCAGCCTTCGCTGGTGGCGGACTGGTCGCTGGGCCGCGGCAGCGTGATGATGCCGGGGGCGCATGTGCCCCTATCGGCGCGGCTGACCAACACCATCGTCGCCCCCGGCGCGCGGATCCCGCCCGGCTTGGTGGTCGGCGAATGCGCGGTCGAGGACGGGCGCTGGTTCCGCCGCGACGGCGACACCGTGCTGGTCACGCAAGCCATGCTGGACCGGCGCGAGGCCGGCCGGCCCTTTCCGCGCATCGTCGCCTGACGCGCGGCCGCCATGCCAAACAGCGCCCCGCCCGCTTTCGATCTGACGGCCGGCCGCTCTGATACCCTGGGGGCCGAGTTCCTGGGCGAGGGCACGAATTTCGCCCTGTTCTCGGACAACGCCACGCGGGTCGAGCTGTGCCTTTTCGATGAAACCGGCGGCCAGGAACTGGCCCGCCTGGACCTGCCCGAGATGGAGGGCGGGATCTGGTTCGGCTATCTGCCCGGCATCCGGCCGGGACAGGTCTATGGCTACCGCGTCCACGGCCCATATGCCCCCGAACAGGGCCATCGCTTCAACCCCAGCAAGCTGCTGCTGGACCCCTATGCCCGCGAATTGCGCGGCCAGATCCATTGGGACGACGCGCTGCACGGCTATGTCATCGGCCAGGACGACCAAAGCCTGGACGGGCGCGACAGCGCGCCCTTCATGCCCAAGGGCGTGGTGGTCGATGCGGCATTCGACTGGGACAGCGACCGCGCCCTGCGCCATCACTGGACCCAGACGGTGATCTACGAGGCGCATGTCAAGGGCCTGACCCGGCTGCATCCCGACGTGCCGGCCCAGGATCGCGGCACCTTCCGCGGCCTGGCCAGCGATGCGATGATCGACCATCTGCACCGGCTGGGCGTCACCACGCTGGAACTGCTGCCGGTCCATGCCTTTGCCAATGACCGCTACCTGGTTGAAAAGGGGCTGGCGAATTACTGGGGCTATTCCACCCTGTCCTTTTTCGCCCCCCATGCGCCCTATCTGCAATCCGGCCGCATCCGCGAGGTCAAGCAAACCGTGCGCCGCCTGCATGCCGCCGGGATCGAGGTGGTGCTGGACGTGGTCTTCAACCACACCTGCGAAGGCAACGAGCTTGGCCCCACCCTGTCCTTTCGCGGCATCGACAATGCCTCGTATTACCTGCTGTCGCCGGAAGACCCGCGCCACAGCTTCGACACCACCGGCACCGGCAACACGCTGAACGTCGCCCATCCGATGGTGCTGCGCCTGGTGATGGACAGCCTGCGCTATTGGGTGCAGGCGATGCATGTGGACGGGTTCCGCTTTGACCTGGCCTCGACGCTGGGGCGCGAGGCCCAGGGGTTCGAACGCGACGGCTCGTTCTTCAACGCCATCCGCCAGGATCCGGTGCTGTCGGGCGTCAAGCTGATCGCCGAGCCCTGGGACGTGGGCGAGGGCGGCTATCAGGTCGGCGGCTATCGCTGGCCGTTCCGCGAATGGAACGACCAGTTCCGCGACGATGTCCGCGCCTTTTGGCGGCGCGATCCGGGCCAGCTGCCCGCCCTGGCCGAGCGGCTGGCCGGCTCGCCCGTGCAGTTCGACCACAGCCACCGGCCGGCCAGTTCCAGCGTGAATTTCCTGGCCGCGCATGACGGCTTTACGCTGATGGACACGGTCAGCTTCAACGAAAAGCACAACCAGGCCAATGGCGAGCAGAACCGCGACGGCCATGACCACAACCTGTCCGACAATCTGGGGGCCGAGGGCGCGACCGACGATCCCGCCATCCAGGCGGCCCGGCTGCGGCGGATCCGCGCCATGCTGGCGACGCTGACGCTGTCGCAAGGCGTGCCGATGATCCTGGCCGGCGACGAGATTGGCCATACCCAGCAAGGCAACAACAACGCCTATTGCCAGGATAACGAGATTTCCTGGATCGACTGGGCCAGGGGCGGCGGCGACATCCAGGGCGCGCTGGCGGCGCTGGTCCGGTTTCGCCAGGAAACCGGGCTGGCGCAGGCGCGCTTCCTGACCGCCGAGGCCAAGCCGCGCGCCACCTGGCTGCACCCCGAGGGCCGCGAGATGGCGCAGGCCGACTGGGACGATGCCGAGCTGCGCTGCCTTGCCATGCTGGTGGAATGGGACCAGTCCCGGATCCTGGTGCTGATCAACGCCGGCGAGGATGCGCAATTCGCGCTGCCCCAGGGCGAATGGCGGCTTTGCATCGACACATCCGCCGACGAGATTTCCTGCAACCGGCCTGTCGGCGGCAGCATCGCGCTGCCCTGGCAGACCGTCATGGCGCTGCGGCGCTGATCCTGCAACCGGAGGAGACCATGGAAGAGCAAGACAAGATCCGCGAGCGTGCCCACCAGATCTGGGAATCCGAAGGCCGCCCCAGCGGCCGCGAGGTCGAGCATTGGCAGCAGGCCGAACGGGAACTGCGCGACGGCGCGGCGACAGCCGGCGTCACCGATCACGAGGACGCGGCAGGCATGCAGGCGCCGCCCGGCCAGCCGGCCGGCGAAACCCGCCCCGAACCCGAGGTGGCCCAGGCCGCCGCCGCCCTGGCCACCGGGCAGGGGGCCGGGGCCGGGGACACGGACGCGGCGGGCCGGACTGCCGCCCAGCCGGCCCGTATCCGCAAGTCCACCGAATAGCGCGGGGCGCAAAGACCGCAAGGCGCCGGGCGGCGCGTTCGCGCCTTTCCAGGCCGGGCTAGCCGCCGCTGCGTCCCGCCGTCCCTGTCGCATGGGCGGGGGGCGCTTCCCTTTCGGCCGCGGCCTCGATTTCCTTGGCCACCAGATGCTGGAGCTGCCAGATATAGTCGTCGTGGATGCCGTTCTCGGCCAGGCCGCGGACGGTGCGCAGCAGGTATTCCGCGCCCGATCCGGCCGCGCCGGCGGCATGGGCCAGCCGGCGCGCCTGATCCTCGACCGACAGATCGGCAAGCTGCGCGCCGACGGGGTCGGCATAGAATGTCAGCGCCTCTTCCCGGCCGCGCTCGGTCTGGACCTCGATCCAGCAGGCATTGGCCGCCAATTCGTGGGCGACAAGCTCGCGGCGCAGCACGGCGCGCAGCGACTGCGCCTCGGTCCCTTCGGCGATATCCAGCACCAGGCCGTCGCATTGCCCGCCCGATGCCAGCGCAAGCATCAGCCCCGGCCGCTCGGGCGTGCCGCGGAAATGGTCGAGCGAGATCGAGAAGCTGCGATGCCAGCCGATGGCCGTGCCGCGACGGCGCGCGCCCACGGTAAAGTCGGGTTTCCAGATCAGCGAGCCATAGGCAAAGATCGGAATCGGCCGCGGCCGCCCCTGCGTCAGCCCCTGGGCCAAAAGGTCCAGATCGGCATCGTCCAGCATCCGCCAGCGCGGATCGTAAAGCGGCCCGTCCGCCGCGGCCACCCGCGCGACATGGGTATCGGAAAGCAGGATCGGGCGGCAATCGGACATCGGACTTCCTGTGGGCAAAGGCAATTCCCCATGGGGTTCTGATCGGTGGCGCGCAGTTTCCGTCGCCGTATCGGCAACGGCGGGACGGCGCCGGGGTCGGCTTTCATATAGGGCCGCCCAGGCCGCCGCGCCAGTGCCGCCGAACAGCCGGGACAGCCGCGCTCCGCCCGGCCGGCGGGGCAGGGCCGGCGTCATGGGTCCCGCGCCGCGCGGCGCAAGCGGAGCCTGCGGCGCGCCGCCGAAGCAGGCAGCAGTCGCGCAATCCCTTGGCCTGGAACAGCTTTCACGCCGCGCGCGGGCCCTTCCTGCCCCGGAAACCTGCTCCGCCGCGGAGCGCAAGTTCACCGCAGTTTCATGCGCCGGTCATCCACTTGTCGCAAACCGGGACGACAACCCGGCCGAACGGATCAGCACGATCCCAGATCGACAGGAGACCAGGATGCTCATTTCCCGCCGCAACACGCTTGGGCTTTTCGGCGCTGCCGCCGGATCGCTGATCCTGCCGCGCCGCCTGATGGCGCAGGGCAGCCGCCGCTCGATCACCATCGCGGTGCAGAAGATCACCAACAACAACACGCTGGATATCTGGAACGAACAGTCCAACGTGGGCGAGCGGGTGTTCTTCCCCAACCTTTGGGAAGGGCTGATCCTGCGCGACTGGATGGGCAACCAGGGACCAGTTCCGGGCCTGGCCACCGAATGGAGCCGCCTGAATGACAAGACCATCGAACTGAAGCTGCGCCAGGGCGTCCGCTTCCACAACGGCGACGAACTGACCGCCGAAGACGTGGTGTTCTCTTTCTCGGACGAGCGGCTGTTCGCCGGAACCGCGCCGGCCGGCGGCAAGACGCTTTATGCCGAGAATTTCAAGCCGCAGAACGCCAAGGAACTGCCCGCCAGCATTCCCGGCGTCGCCCGCCGCCTGTGGCCGGCGCTGCGCGGCGTCGAGGCGGTGGACAAATATACCGTCCGCTTTCACAACGCGACGCCGGACGTCACGCTGGAGGGCCGCCTTTACGCCTTTGGTTCGCAGATCGCCAACAAGCGGGCCTGGGACGAGGCTGCGACCTATGCCGATTGGGCGGCCAAGCCCGTTACCACCGGCCCCTATAGGGTCGAAGAGTTCCGCCCCGACGTTTCGCTGACGCTGGTGGCCTTTGACGACTATTGGGGCGGCCGCCCGCCGCTGGAACGCATCCGCTTTGTCGAGGTCCCCGAGGTCGCCAGTCGCGTGAACGGGTTGCTGTCGGGCGAATACGACTTTGCCTGCGACCTGCCGCCCGACCAGATCGCCGCCATCACCGCCCAGCCGGGGCTAGAGGTGCAAAGCTCGACCATCTGGAACCACCGCGTCACCACCTTCAACAAGGAAAACGACATCCTGGCCGATCCGCTGGTCCGCCGCGCCATGAGCCATTCGATCGACCGCAAGGCCATCGTCGATGCGCTGTGGGGCGGGCAGACGGTGATCCCGGCCGGCTTGCAATTCGAAAGCTTCAAGACCTCGGACATGTTCGTCGAAGGCTGGACGGTTCCCGAATACGACCCGGAACTGGCGCGCGACCTGCTGAAACAGGCCGGCTACAAGGGCGATGCGATCCCCTATCGCCTGCTGAACAACTATTACACCAACCAGACCCCCACCGCGCAGGTGCTGGTCGAGATGTGGAAGCAGGTCGGCCTGAACGTCGAGATCGAGATGAAGGAGAACTGGGGCCAGATCCACGACCCCGAGGGCATCAAGGGGGTGCGGGACTGGTCGGCCTCGAACCTCATCAACGATCCGATCACGCCCATGGTGGTGCAGTTCGGACCCAACGGCGAAGCCCAGCAAAAGCGCGACTACTGGAACGATGAGGTGAACCAGCTTTCGGTGGTCATGGAAACCTCGGTCGATCCGGCCGAACGCAAGCGCGCCGCCGCCCGCCTGCTGGAGATCACCGAGCGCGAGGATCCGGCCTATACCGTCCTGCACCAGAACGCCGTCTTCACCGGGATGAAATCCGAGCTGAACTGGAAGGCCGCCCCGGCCTTTGCCATGGATTTCCGCACCGGCAACTGGACCGTCTGACGCAAGAACGGGGCGCGCTTACCGGCGCGTCCCGTTTCATTTTTGGAAAGCAGGAATGGCCCATGTCGTTCGTCCTTATCCGTGACCTGAAGGTCGCCTTCGACGGCGTGCAGGTGCTTCACGGGATCGACCTGGAAATCGCGCCGGGCGAGGCGGTCGGCCTTGTCGGCGAAAGCGGCTGCGGCAAGTCGGTCACATGGCTGGCGGCGCTTGGGCTTTTGCCGGGCAAGGCGCAGGTCCGCGGCTCGGTCATGATCGAGGGGCGCGAGCTGATCGGCGCGCCGCGCGCCCAGGTCGAGGCCGTGCGCGGCGCCCGGATCGCCATGATCTTCCAGGACCCGTCATCATCGTTGAACCCGGTCCACCGGGTCGGCCGGCAGATCTGCGAAAGCCTGCGCCTGCATCGCGGCTTGCGCGGCGCCGCTGCCCGGTCCCAGGCGATCGCGCTGATGGACATGGTCGGCATCCCTTCCGCCGCGACCCGCATCGACCTTTACCCGCATGAATTTTCCGGCGGCCAGTGCCAGCGGCTGCTGATCGCCATGGCCCTGGCCGGCAAACCCGACCTGCTGGTCGCAGACGAGCCGACGACCGCCCTGGACGCCACCATCCAGGCGCAGATCCTGGACCTGCTGTCGAACCTGCGCCGCCAGACCGGCATGGCGATGGTCTTTATCAGCCACGATCTGGGCGCGGTTTCCGCCGTCTGCGACCGCGCCGCGGTGATGTATGCCGGCCGGATCGTCGAGCAGAACGATATCGGACGCCTGTTCGATGCACCGCGCCACCCCTATACGCGCGGGCTGTTCGACGCGATCCCCGACCTGGACGCCGGGCGGGCGCGGCTGCACCCGGTTCCAGGCACCGTTCCCGATCCGCGAAAGCTGCCGCGGGGCTGCGCCTTCTCGGCCCGCTGCGCGGCGGCAAGCGGTCTTTGCCAGGATCACCAGCCCGAATTGCGCCCGCAACGCCAAGGCGGGCTGCTGGCCTGTTTCCATCCCGCGCAGGAACCGGCGGCAAGACGACAGGAGATGTTGGCATGAACGCCATCCTGCAAGCCACGGGACTGGTCCAGCAATACACCACCGCCAAGTCCCTTTTCGGCAAGCCCGGCACGGTTCGCGCGGTCGATGGCGTGGACCTGACCGTCAATCCGGGCGAGGTCGTCGGCATCGTCGGCGAATCCGGTTCGGGAAAATCCACGCTTGGGCGGATGCTGCTGGGGCTGGAAGCCCCGTTTTCGGGTCGGGTCAGCTACCTGGGCCGGCCGATGCCCGCCCCCCGCAGCGCCGAATGGCGCCGCCTGCGCGCCCAGATGCAACTGATCTTCCAGGACCCGCTGGCGGCGCTGGACCGGCGGCTGACCGTCGCGGCGCAGATCGCCGAGCCGCTGGACATCCACCGTATCGCCAGCGGCGCCGAGCGACAGGAGCGTGTCGCCGCGCTGATCCACCGGGTCGGGCTGCGCCCCGACCAGGCGCGCCGCTATCCGCATGAACTGTCGGGCGGCCAGCGCCAGCGCGTGGTGATCGCCCGCGCCTTGGCCAGCCAGCCGCGCTTTCTTGTCTGCGACGAGCCGGTTTCGGCGCTGGATGTCTCGATCCAGGCGCAGGTGGTGAACCTGCTGCGCGACCTTCAGGAACGCGAGGGGCTGTCGATGGTCTTTATCAGCCACGACCTGAAAGTGGTGCGCAACATCTGCGACCGGGTGGCGGTGATGTATCTGGGCCGGATCGTCGAGGAGGCGCCCTCGGACCGGATCTTCGCCGACCCGCGCCACCCCTATACGCAGGCGCTGGTGTCTTCGGTCCCCAAGGCGGGGGCGGGACTGCGCGGGCGGATCATCCTGCAAGGAGAGCCGCCCAACCCCGCCGCGCGCCCCGCGGGCTGCGCCTTTCACCCGCGCTGCCGCATCGCCGATGCCGCCTGTGCCGCCAAGGTGCCGGCGCTGGAACGCCATGACGGCCGTCTGGCGGCCTGCCTGAAGCTGCAATCCAACCAGCGCACCGCTGCCTGAGGCCCCATGCCGAGATTCCTTCTGACGAAATTCGCCCGCGCAATGCTGACCATCCTGCTGGTCATGAGCTTTGCCTTTATCGTCCTGCGCCTGTCGGGCGATCCGGCGCAGGTGCTGCTTGGCCCCGACGCGCCGCAGGATGCGGTTGACGCCTTTCGCGCCCGCTGGGGGCTGAACGACCCGTTATGGCAGCAATACCTGGCCTATCTGCGGCAATTGGCGGCCTTTGATTTCGGCGTGTCGATGCGCGACCATTCACCCGCGCTGCAACTGGTGATGGACCGGGTTCCGGCGACGCTGGCGCTGACCGTCCCGGCCCTGATGCTGAAGATCTGCATCGGCATCCCGGCGGGCGTCTATGCGGCGCTGCATCGCGAATCCGTCGCGGATCGGGGCGTGATCATGCTGTCGATCTTTGGCTTCACCATCCCGTCCTTTGTGCTGGGGCTGGTCCTGGTGCTGGTCTTTGCCGTCAAGCTGGACTGGCTGCCCGCCGGCGGACAGGACGGCTGGCATTACGCGATCCTGCCCATCGCCACCATGTCCATCGGCGGCATCGGCATCCTGGCGCGGTTTTCGCGCTCGGCCATGATCGAGGTGCTGGGCCAGCCCTATATCCGCACCGCCATGGCCAAGGGCCTGCCCTGGCGCGACGTGGTCTGGAAACACGCCCTGCCCAATGCGGCGGTGCCCATCGTCACGCTGGTCGGCTTCATGGTCGGCGCGCTGATCGCGGGGGCGGTCGTCGTGGAAAGCATCTTTTCCTGGCCCGGCATCGGGCGGCTGATCGTCGTGTCGGTCGCCAACCGCGATCTGGCCGTGGTGCAATGCATCCTGCTGGTCATCGCGGCCAGCATGGTGATGGCGAACCTGCTGGTGGATTTCGCCTATGGCGCCCTTGACCCGCGCCTGCGCGGCGCCGCGCCCGGCCGGTAACAGGGGATCGAGCCATGACCGATATCACGACCGTTTCCGCCCCGCGCCTGATCCGCCGCATCCGGCTAAGGCTGCCCGCGCTGGTCGCGCTGGCCATGCTGTGGCTGGGCGCGATGGTCCTTGTCGCGATCCTGGCCGACTGGCTGCGCCCCTATGACATCACCGCGATGAACCTTGGGGACCGGCTGGTGCCCATGGGCAGCCCCGGCCACCTGCTGGGAACCGACGAGCTGGGCCGCGACGTGCTGTCGCGCCTGCTGCAATCCATCCGCGTCTCGCTGGTCATCGCCTTTTGCGCGACGCTGATCTCGGCGGTCTTCGGCACCACGCTGGGATTCCTGGCCGCGCAGTTCCGGGGCTGGGTCGAGCATCTGGTGGTCGCGCTGGCCGATTTCCAGGCCGCGCTGCCCTTCATGATCATGTCGCTGGCGGTGCTGGCCTTTTTCGGTTCCTCGATGTGGCTGCTGGTCTGCCTGATGGGCTTTTACGGCTGGGAACGCTATGCCCGCATCGCGCGGGGGCTGGCGATTTCCGCCTCGGCCCAGGGCTATGCGGCCGAGGTGGTGCAATTGGGGGCAAGCCCGTCGCGGGTCTATCTGCGCCATATCCTGCCCAATGTCGCCTCGACGCTGATCGTGTCGATGACCCTGACCTTCCCCGAGATCATCTTGATGGAATCCGGGCTAAGCTTCCTGGGGCTGGGGGTGCAGCCCCCGCAATCCTCGCTTGGCAACATGGTGGGGTTCGGGCGCGAATACCTGACGCGCGCGCCCTGGATCATGCTGGCCCCCTCATTCGTCATCGTCCTGACCACGCTTTCCATCTCGCTGCTGGGCGACTGGCTGCGCGACCGGCTGGACCCGACCATACGCTGAAAGGAACGACGCATGTCTCTTGTCATGGCCCATCGCGGCGCGCGCGATATCTGGGCGGAAAACTCGCTGCTGGGCTTTCGCGAAACCGTCAAGCACGGCTTCGACGGGATCGAATTCGACCTGCACCTGACCGATGCGGGCGAGTTGGTGGTGATCCACGACCCCACGCTGGAGCGGACGACCACCGGCACCGGCCCGGTGCGCGCGCTGACGCCCCAAAGCCGCAAGGCGCTGCGCCTGAAGGGCCCCGATGGCGCGCTGATCGACGAAGGCGTGCCCAGCCTGGAGGAGGCGCTGGAGATCCTGGCCCCCAGCGGCGCCGATCTTTTCGTCGAGCTTAAGCCCGACCAGACCGGCACCACCGACCCGCGCATGGTTTCCATGGCGGCCGATATGCTGCGCCGTCGCGGGCTGGAAAGCCGCGCCGTGCTGCATGCCTTCGACATCGCGGTGGTCCGCGATATCCGCGACCATGCGCCCGGTTTCCGCCGGCTGATTTCCGTCGATCGCGACTGGGCCGGGCGACAGGGCGGGCTGGAGGCTTTCCTGCACGAGGTCCGGGACCTGGTGGACGTGATCGGCATCCATCACGAACTTTTCGCCGCCGAATTCGACCTGGTCGAGGCGATGGGCCTGCGGTCGCGCTGCTCGGCCTGGACCATCAACACGCCGGAGCTGATGCGCGAATGGATCAGGCGCGCGCCGGGCTACCTGGTCTCGGACAACCCCGTGGCCCTGCGCAGGCTGATGGCGGAAAGCGTCGCGGCATGACCGGGTTCAAGGCAATTCTTTTCGACTGCGACGGCGTTTTGCTGGACAGCGAGCCGCTGGGCTGCGCCTCGATCGCACAGGCCATGACCGCCGCGGGCGTCGCGATGACCACGGACGAGGCGGCGGCGCTGTTCTGCGGGCACTCGGCCGCGGCCAGCCTTGCCGTGATCGCGCGCGCCGGGCTGGACCCCCATGCGGTCGCCGACCATGCCGACCGCATCCTGTTTTCCATGTTCGAACAAGAGGTGCCGCTGATGGCGGGGGTGGAACGGGTCCTGTGGGGGTTCGACGTGCCGATGGCGGTCTGTTCGAACTCGCTTGTCCGCAGGCTGGACAGGTCCATCGCCCGCACGCCGCTGGCGCGGCGGTTCGGCGGGCACATCTATTCGGCCGAACAGGTGCCAGCCGCCAAGCCCGCGCCGGATCTGGCGTTTTTCGCCGCGGCCCGGCTGGGGGTGTCGCCGGCCCAGGCGGTCTTCGTGGACGACAACCCGCACGGCCTGCGCTGCGGGATCGGCGCCGGCTGCCTGGCCATCGGCTTTGTCGGCCCGGCCGAGCAGCGCGCCGACCATGCGCGCAGCCTGGCGCAGGCCGGCGCCGATCACGTCGTCCACGGCATGGACGAACTTCACGCCCTGCTGTCCCGGCTTTCGCTGCCGGATGCGGCCTAAGAACAGGAAACCGAGATGACCGAACGACCATTGCTTGGCGCTGCCATGTCCACGCGGGACCTGGCGGGATTGCAGGATTTCATCCTGTCCGAGAACCGCGACCTGGAATTGCAGGATTTCATCGAGGCGGCGGTTCTCAACGGCGACTGGAAGCCATTGGCGGACGAAGCCCGCCGCCTGCTGGCGGGCCATAAGGGCCGGCTGGGCATCCACGGCCCGTTCTGGGGGCTGAGCATCGCCACCCCCGACCCGGATGTGCGCGCCATCGTCACCCGGCGCATGTTGCAGGGGCTGGAGGTCTGCGAATATCTGGGCGCGACCCAGATGGTGATCCATTCGCCCTACACCACCTGGGATTTCAACAACCTGGACAATTTCCCCGATCGCGCCGCCTATGCCCGCGTGCTGGAAAACTGCCATGCCACCATGGCCGAGCCGGTGCGCCGCGCCGCCGAGATCGGCGTCACCATGGTTGTCGAGAACATCGAGGACAAGGACCCCGACATCCGCCGCATCCTGGCCGACAGTTTCGACACGCCGGCGATGGCCGTATCGCTGGACACCGGGCACGCGCATTATGCCCATGGCTCAACCGGCGCGCCCACGGTGGATTATTATGTCCGCCGCGCCGGAAATGGGCTGGAACATGTGCATCTGCAAGATGCCGACGGCCATGCCGACCGCCATTGGTGCATCGGCGAGGGCACGATCCGCTGGAGGCAGCTTTTCCGGGCATTGGGCGAGTTGACCTCAAGCCCGCGGCTGATCCTGGAGTTGCGGGACAAGTCGGAAATCCTGCGCTCGGTCGCCTATCTCCGGGACCTGGGCCTGGCGCGCTGACGCCGGGGCCATCCAGGGACCAACGGGCCGCCCGGCATTCCACCGGGCGGCCCGATCCGTTTTCCGGTGCGGGCGGCCGCGCTGCTCCGCCATGGCAATTAAACTCCGGTTTTTGTCACCTTCCTGAAGTATTGCTCCGCTATCTCCCGCTGCAAGAGATTCGGGAGTATCGCCATGACCGCCGCAATCGAGTTGCGCAACATCAGCAAGTCATTCGGGGAAACGCAGACCCTGCGCGACGTGTCGCTGTCGATCAGGCCGGGGGAATTCATCTCGCTGGTCGGGCCGTCCGGCTGCGGCAAGTCCACGCTGCTGCGCATCCTTGCCGGGCTGGCGCCGCAATCGGGCGGCACGGTCAGCATCGACGGCGCCGGGGTCGATCATCTGCCGCCCAGCGGGCGCGATATCGCCATGGTGTTCCAAAGCTATGCGCTTTATCCGCATATGACCGTCGGCCAGAACATCGCGACGCCGCTGCGGATGCGCCAGCTATCCGCCGCCGCCCGCCTGCCGCTGGTCGGGCGGCTGTGGCCCGGACAATCGGTAAGCCGCGCCCGGATCGGCCAGGCGGTGGCCCAGGCGGCGCGGCTGGTCGAGATCGAGGCGATGCTGGATCGCAAGCCCGCCGCGCTGTCGGGCGGCCAGCGCCAGCGGGTGGCGCTGGCGCGCGCCATCGTGCGCCGGCCGCGGGTGTTTTTGATGGACGAGCCGCTGTCGAACCTGGATGCCCGGCTGCGCGTCACCATGCGGGCCGAGATCGCGGCGCTGCACCGCCGGCTGGGCGCGACCTTCGTCTATGTCACCCATGACCAGGTCGAGGCGATGACCATGTCCGACCGCGTGGCGGTGATGATGGACGGCGAGATCGTCCAATGCGCCGCCCCGACCCAGCTTTACGACAATCCGCGCGACCTGCGCGTGGCCCGCTTTATCGGCACGCCCGAGATCGCCACCATAAGCTCGGACGAGCTGATCGCGGCGAACCAAGGCTTCGCGCCGATCCTGCCGCGCGATCCGGCCATCGCCGCCTTCCGGCCGGAATCGGTATCGCTTGCGCCCGCCCCGGAACATCTGCAACTGCCGGCGACGCTTGAGCGGGTGGAGCAGCTGGGCCATGAAATCCTGGTCTTCCTGCGCCTGGCCGGCGGCGCCCGGCTGACGGCGCGGGCGGTCGCGGGACAGGTCCCGATCTCCCCGGCGGGCCAGCGGCTTGACCTGTGGCTGCCGCGCCGGACGCCCATGCTGTTCGACGCCAGCGGCGCGCGGATGGACAAGGCGCCCCAGCACGAGCTTGCCCATGCCGGCTGACCTGTCCCTGCACGCGCCCAAGGCGCAGCCGGGGCGGCTGGGGGCGGTCCTGCCGCCGCGGATCGCCTATGGCCTGGCCGCGCCGGCCGTCCTGCTGCTGGTCGCGACCGTCATCGCGCCGATCCTGGTGATGATCGCGCTTAGCTTTACCGATTACCGTTTCGGGGAAGCCGGGCTTCGGTGGACCGGACTTGGCAACTATCTGCAATTGCTGGACGACCGGACCTTCAAGCGGGCCTTGTGGAACACCTTCGCCTATGTCGCGATGGTGGCCCCGGCCTCGGTTCTTCTGGGCCTGTTTCTGGCCGTGCTGATCGACGCGCTGGACCGCGGGCAGCGTTTCTATCGGCTGGTCTTTTTCCTGCCGGTGACGGCCACGCTGGTGGCCATGGCGATGGTGTGGAAATACCTGCTGCACGGGACCATCGGGCCGTTCAACCTGATGCTGCAATCCCTGGGCCTGCCGTCGCTGGATGTCTTTGGCGACCGCGACCTGGCGCTGGCGGGGCTGGCGGCGATCAATGTCTGGTCGCTGGCCGGCTTCAACATGGTGCTTTTCTCGGCCGGTCTGACCGGCGTTCCCCAGGACCTGTATGACGCCGCCGCGATGGACGGCATGGACAGCAGGCTGGACCGTTTCCTGAACGTCACCCTGCCGCTGCTGGGGCCGACGACGCTGTTCGCCGTCGTCACCTCGACCATCACCGCCTTCAAGGTCTTCGACACCGTGGCCGTCGTCACCCGCGGAGGGCCGCGCGGATCGACCGACGTGCTGCTTTACACCACTTATCTAGAGGGATTCAGCTATTTCCGCATGGGTTCGGCCGCCGCGATGACGGTCGTGTTCCTGGCCATCATGATGGTCTTTGCCTGGATCCAGGCGCGGGTGCTGGACCGCAAGGTGCATTACTGATGAATACCCCTTACCGCTTTCGCCCCGGACAGATCCTGGCACATGTGATCTTGCTGTTCCTGGCCTTTCTGTTCCTGTTCCCCTTTTATGTGATGATCGTGACCTCGGTTCGGTCGCCGCAGGAACTGTTCGTGCCCCAGTTCCGCTGGCTGCCGCAGCAATTCACCGGGCTGCAATATTATATCCAGGCCCTGACCGAGATCCCGGCGCTGACCTTCCTGAAGAACGGCGTCATCGTGTCGGGCGGGATCCTGCTCGTCCAGCTTCTGACCGCCATCCCCTGCGCCTATGCCCTGGCCAAGTTCCAGTTCCGGGGCCGCGACCTGCTGTTCGCGCTGGTCCTGTTCTCGCTGACCGTGCCGATCCAGGCGCCGGCGCTGCCGCTGTTTCTGGGCCTGAACGCGATCGGCGCCATCGACAGCTATTTTGCGGCCATGGCGCCGTTTTTCCTGTCGGTCTTTGCGATCTTCCTGTTCCGCCAGACCTTCCGCTCTTATCCCGACGAGATCATCCAGGCCGCGCGCCTGGACGGGATGCCGGAATGGGCGATCCTGTGGACCGTCGTGGTGCCCGGCTGCCTGCCGTCGGTCGCGGCCTTCTCGGTCTTTTCGGTGACGGCGCATTGGAACGACCTTTACTGGCCGATGGTCGTGATCCGCTCGACCGACCTGATGACCCCGCCGCTGGGCCTGTCCTTCTTTGCCGACAGCGAAAGCGGCGCGAATTACGGCGCGCTGATGGCGACGGCGACGATCCTGACCGCGCCGCTGATGCTGGGCTTTCTGCTGGCGCAGCGCCACTTCGTCCGCGGCATCACCATGACCGGCGTCAAGTAACCCCCCTTCCTTCCCTTTCCTCCCCAAGACCAACGGAGCCATCCGATGTCCAGATTCCTTCCCACCCTTGCCCTTGGCCTTATGCTGGGCAGTCCGGCCCTGGCCGAAGTGACCATTCAGGTCATGCATCCCTGGCCGGGCCACAGCCCGTTCCACCAGGCCGCCGCCCAGGCATTCATGGCTGAAAATCCCGACATCAAGGTCGAGTTCCGCGCCTCGGCCGAAAACTATGACACCGGCCACCAGTCGATCATCCGCGATGCGATGACCGGCAATGCGCCGGATGTCTATCATTCGGGCTTTCATCTGCTGCCGGAACTGGTCCGCACGCTGTCGGCGCGCGACCAGATCGCCGAACTTGGCCCCTTTATCGAGGCCGAGGGCGGGCAGGACTGGATCGCCGACAATTTCAACCCCGCGATCAGCAACCTGACCGTGATCGACGGCGAGATGTGGGCCATGCCCTTCAACGCCTCGACCCCGGTCATCTTCTACAACAAGGAACTGATCGAAAAGGCCGGCGGCGATACCGGCAAGCTGCCCACCGATTGGGACGGCTGGATCCAGCTTGGCAACAGGATCGCCGGGCTTGGCGACGGCGTGATGGGCATGTCCTATTCGGTCGATGCCTGGCCGGACGACTGGCTGTGGCGGGCGCTGATCTCGCAGCAGGGGGTGCCGTTCATGAACGAGGACGGCGTGACCGTGGCCTGGGACGGCCAGACCGGCACCGCCGCGCTGGAACTGGCCCGCCGCTTCGTCGCGGAAGGCGGCATGAAGCAGATGGATTTCGACCAGGCGCGGCAGCAATTCGTCGCCGGGCTGACGGGCTTTACCGTCCAGTCGGTGAACTCGGCCCGGTCCTTTGGCGAATTGTCGGCCGGCAAGTTCACGCTGGGAACGGCGATCTTCCCGGTGGACAACGCCGCCGACGGCAAGATCCCCACCGGCGGCAACGGCGCGGTGATCCTGGCCAGCGATCCCGAAAAGCAGCAGGCCGCATGGGAATACATCAAGTTCGTGTCCTCGGCCGAGGGGCAGAACATCGCGGTGCGCGGTTCGGGCTACATGCCGACCAACCAGAACGCGATGGCCCCCGAACTGCTGGGCGATTTCTATCGCGACAACCCGAACTGGCGCATCTCGCTGGACCAGATCGACCGGGCGACCCCCTGGGCGGGCTATCCCGGCACCAACTCGGTCGAGATCTGGCGCACGCAGCGCGAAATCATCGCCGAAGTGATGAGCGGCGATCTGAGCGTCGAGGACGGGCTGGCCGAAATGGTCGAAGCCACCAACGATCTGATCGCGAAATAACCCAGGACAGGGCAGGGCCGGGGCAACCCCCGGCCCATCATCCGCAGGACCCAGGCACATGAGCGCATTTTCCCCCTTTGATCTTCCCGGCCCCTTTCTCAAGGGCAACATCCACACCCATTCCAACCTGTCCGACGGGACGCTGGCCCCGCAGGAAGTCGCGGCCCGCTATCGCGCCGCCGGTTATGACTTCTTGTCGATCACCGACCATTTCCTGAAATCCTGCGACTTTCCGATCACCGACATCTCGGATCTGGAAACCGCGGATTTCACCCCGATCTTCGGCGCCGAGCTTCACGCGCCGCGCACCGAGATGTCCGATCTGTGGCACCTGGTCGCCGTCGGCCTGCCGCCGGATTTCGCGCCGACCGCGGATCACGAGGACGGGCCCGCGCTGGCCCGCCGCGCCCATGCCGCGGGCGCCTTTGTCGGCATCGCGCATCCGGCCTGGTACCAGCTTTCGATGGACGATGCCGAAACGCTGCTTGATGCGGCCCATGCGGTCGAAATCTATAACCACGGCTGCCAGATCATGCATGACAAGGGCGATGGCGCCTATCTGCTGGACGGGCTGGCGGACAAGGGGCACCGGCTGCTGGCCTATGCCTGCGACGACGCGCATTTCCGCACGCCCGATTTCGGCGGCGGCTGGGTGATGCTGAAAGCGCGCGACCGTTCGGCGGATGCGATCGTCTCGGCACTGAAGGCGGGGCAGTTCTATTCGACCCAAGGGCCCAGCATCCAGAACATCCGGTTCCAGGACGACCGGCTGCTGGTCGAATGCTCGCCCGCGGCGGGCATCCTGATCGCGGGCCAGGGCTATCAGCACAGCTATCATTTCGAAGCCGGGGTCAGCCGGGCGGAACTGTCCCTTGACGGTCTTCGCGGCAGCCCGTGGCTGCGGGTCATCGTTTTCGGGCCGGACGGCAAGCGCGCCTGGAGCAATCCGTTCTGGCTTTGACGAAAAGCCGGTCTTGGGCCGGGGCAAAGGGCCGCGCATGACGCAACCAACGCTGGGCCGGACCACCTTGGCCGCCATCCACAACAAAAGCGCGACCTTGCCGGCCGCCCAGGCCCGCGTGGCGCGCATCTTTCTGGAACGCCCCGAAGAGGCGATCCGCCTGTCGGTCGCCGGCCTCGCGCATGCGGCACAATCGGGCGAAGCCAGCGTCGTGCGCTTTTGCCGGACCATGGGGTTCGACAATCTGCGCGACCTAAGGGTCGCCCTGGCCGCCGATGTCGTCTATCGGCGCGGCGATGCGTCCTGCGCCCCCGCCAGCCATGTCGACCAGCTTTGCACCGCCCTGCGCGGAACGTCGGACGGGTTGGAGGCCGCAACCCTGTATCGCGTCGCCCGCGCCATGCGGGATGCGCCGCATATCGACATCTTCGGATCGGGCGTGTCGGGGATGGGGGCCGATCTTTTCGCATATCGCTTTTCGCGGATCGGCCTGCTGGCGCGGGCCTTTCGCGACGACATCACCGCGAACGAGATAGCCGCGTCCCGCAAGCGCGGGTCGGTGGCGATGATCCTGTCGGAAACCGGCCTGACATTGCGCACCGGCACGTTCCTGGCCCATTCTCGCGACGCCGGCGCGATCACCGTGGCGGTCTGCGGGCAGGGGGGCGCCGAGGCCCTTGCCCCGCTATGCGACGAGATCATCACCACCGCCCCCCTGGTGCCATCCCCGCAGCGGGGCGAATTGGCGCCGCTGATCGGCAAGCTGATGGTCAGCGATCTTCTTGCCGCCGCGGTGGTCGGGCTTGGCCAGGGCGCAGGCCAGGGCAAGAAGCGGACCCGAGGCCAAGCTTAGGACGGCGTTACCCTTTGACCCTGCCGGCGGCCTCGGCCCGCAGCCGGGCCAGATGCTTGCGATCGTCAAGCGTGGACAGCAGCACCGCGGCCGCGATGCCCACCCCGGCGCCCAAAAGCGTGTCCAGAACCCGTTCCGGCGCCATTTCCGGCCCGGCGCCATGCGGTGCGGCAAGATGGGTCATCAACAGCGCCATCGGCGTGACCAGGATCTGCCCAAAGGCGTAGTTGATCCCGATCACCATCTCGGTCGCGACCTGAAGCACGATCAGCACGGCGATCACGGTCCAGACCGCAGGATCCTGCACCAGCAGGACCCAGGCCAGCAGCGCCCCCACCACCGTTCCCGCCATCCGTTGCAATGCGCGGTTCATGGTGATGTGCAGATGCGCCCCCTGCATCACCGCCAGCGCCCCCATCGCCGCCCAGGCCGGGTGGTTCGCCCCAAAGGCATGGCTTAGAAAAATGGCGATCCCGGCTCCGGCAATGGTGCGGGCGGCGGCAGCCAGCCGATGGCTCAGCAACAGCTCGGGCTCGGTCGGCAGCGCACGCTCGGGCGCCGGGTGATGGCGCAGCGCCTCGCTGGCCGCGCAGACCGCCCAGGCCAGCGCCGCGACCAGCGCGGTTGCCAGGACGCGTCCGATCACCTCATGGCCGGTCAGGCTGCCCGCCATCGAGGCCCCGGAGGCAAAGACGAAGATCAGCGGTCCCGGCGCGCCGAAGCCGCCGGTCAGGCTGACGAACAGAAAGACGCCGCAGGACAGGGCCAGCAGCACCAGTTGCAGGGCCGCCGGTGCGCCCATCCACACCGCGCCGGACATGACCAGCACCGCCAGCACCTGCCAAAGCCCGCAAAGCAGGACGATCCGGTTGCGGCTGCGGGCCGGGGCGAAGCGGCCGAACAACGCGACCAGCGCGCCAAGCGAGGCAAATCGGATCAGGTCGGACCAGGGCGACAGCCAGAACAGCGGCAAGGCGATGGCGGCGGTGATCGCCGCCTGCATCCCCGCCAATGCCGAGTTTCGCAGCGACGGCTGGCGCGACAGCGCGACGCTGGCGCGGAACTGGTCGCGATGCAGCAGATGGCGGGCGGCGTCCCGGCGGCTTGCCGCCAGCGGACCCGGCCTGTCGGCCAGGTTGCGGATCTTCATCGGCCTTGCCCTGCGGCCTGCGCATCCAGCGCGTTCATGCGCCGGTCGATCGTCTCGAAATGCGTCAGCATTGCAGTGAGTTCCCGGTCGGCAAGGTCGCAAAGCATCGTTTCTTCGACGCGGCCCAGTTCGGCGCGGATCTGGCCGACGCGGGCTTCGCCCGAGGCGGTCAGATGGATCAGCCGGGCGCGCCCATCGGCCTGGTCCCTGCGTCTTTCGATCATTCCTTCGCGTTCAAGAATGTCAAGGACGCGCACCAGGCTCGACCCATCCACGCCCACCAGGGCGGCCAGTTCTTTCTGGCTGATGCCGCCGCCGGTTTCCTTCAGATGGACCAGCGGCACCCAGGTTGCATCGCTCAGCCCGGCCGCCGACAGCCGGGCATCGACCGCGCGGCGCCAGCGGCGGGCCAGCAGCGAAAAGCGCATGCCGAACTGCGCGCGAAGGGGAAGATGATCGTTCATGGCCTTCCATATGGGGCCATTTGACTTGATTTGCAATGCAATCTATATAGACACGACAGCAGCGATCCTGCGGGAACAGCAATCCTTGCCCGCTTTGGTGCTTTCGCAGCGCGCCGGTCAGCGCGTCCCTACGCCTTGCTTGCCGGCAGGTGATGCAGCAGCGATGCGCAGGCCCCCATGATATGGTCGTAGACAAGCTTGCCCGCCTTATCCGCATCACCCGCGCGGCAGGCGGCAAGGATCTGGCGATGCTCGCGATCCGCGGTGCCCTGGCCGTGCGAGAGGCTTAGCTGAATGCGCAAATATCGTTCCAGCCGGTCGTTGACCGAACGGATCGTGCCGACCAGGAACGGCCTTTGCGCATCCAGATACAGGCGGCTGTGGAACTGCCAGTTCAGCGCCGACCATTGCGCCACATCCGTTTCCTTGGCGAAGCCGTCGCAGAAAGCCTCGGCCTCGGCAAAGGTTTCCGGCGTCATATGCGGCACCGACAGCTTGACGGCGGCCGCTTCCAGGATGGCGCGGGTCTCGAACACCTGGGCGATCTCGGGCTCTGACAGGGTGGTGACGACGGCGCCCTTGTTGCGCTGGAACGCGACCAGCCCCTCGGCCTCCAGCCGCTTCAGCGCCTCGCGGACCGGGATCTTGCTGACATTGAACATGCGCGCGACATCGTCCTGGCGAATCGGCTCGCCCTCGTCCAGCGACCCGTCGGCGATGGAATCGCGGATGAATTTCAGGATGATGTCCGAGGCGGTGGGGGCTTTCCCCAGATTGGGAACCTCTACTTCCTTCAATGGCATCCGCTTTCCCCAAGCTGGCGAACAGGGCCGTCGCAACGCCGAAGATATGGTAGCCGATATATCGCCGCAAGAGACAGCGGCTTGCGGTCTGGCCCACGGCGATGCCGCTTGACAGGATCGGACGGGCCGGGCAAATTCGCCCTGATATCGTATACGAAATATAATCACTCACCGCCGAGCGAGGGAAAATGCGCACATCCAGGGTCGTGCATGTCGTGTCCTGCCATGCCGAAGGCGAGGTCGGCGATGTCATCGTCGGCGGCGTCGCTCCGCCGCCGGGCGAGACGGTCTGGGACCAGTCGCGCTGGATCGCCCAGGATGAGACCCTGCGGAACTTCGTGCTGAACGAGCCGCGCGGCGGCGTGTTCCGCCATGTCAACCTGCTGGTGCCGCCCAAGGATCCGCGCGCCCGCATGGGCTGGATCATCATGGAGCCGGCCGACACGCCGCCCATGTCCGGCTCGAACGCGATCTGCGTGGCGACGGTGCTGCTGGATACCGGCATCGTTCCCATGCAAGAGCCGATCACCAGCATGGTGCTGGAAGCACCGGGCGGGCTGATCCAGGTCGAGGCCGAATGCAGGGGCGGCAAGGCCGAGCGCATCCGGGTCCGCAACGTGCCCTCTTTCGCCGACCGGCTGGATGCGCGGATCGAGGTCGACGGCTTGGGCACGATCACCGTCGACACCGCCTATGGCGGCGACAGTTTCGTGCTGGTCGATGCGGCCTCGGTCGGGATGCGCATCGCCCCCGATCAAGCCCGCGACCTGGCCGAGTGGGGGGTGCGGATCACGCGCGCCGCCAATGAACAGCTTGGTTTCCGCCACCCGGCGAACGATTGGAACCACATCTCGTTCTGCCAGTTCACCGACCCGCTGACCAAGGCGGACGGTGTGCTTTATGGCAAGAATGCCGTGGCGATCCGTCCGGGCAAGATCGACCGCTCTCCGACCGGGACGGGCTGCTCGGCGCGGATGGCGGTGCTGCATGCGCGCGGGCAGATGAAGGTCGGGGACCGCTTCACCGGCCGCTCGATCCTGGACACCGAGTTTCATTGCGCGATTGCCGATCAGGTCGATCTGAACGGCAAGCCGGCGATCAGCCCGATCATTTCCGGCCGGGGCTGGATTATCGGGACGAAACAGTTGATGGTCGACCCGTCCGACCCGTTCCAGGGTGGCTATCGCCTGTCGGACACCTGGCCGATGGATGTTTAAGGAGGCTTCGTTCCATGACCGCCACAAGCCCTGCGCCGCAATTCCTGTCCTATGACGCTGCCATCGGCCGGCTGAACTGGGCCGATGCCGTCGAGGCGCTGCGCCAGGGCCATGCGCTGCCCCGCGCGCAGATCGCCGACGTGTTCCTTGGCCCGCCCACCGGCACGATGATGAGCCGCTCGGCCTGGATCGAGGGGCTGGGCTACGGCGCCAAGACCTTCACCGTCTTTGACGGCAATGCCGCGCGGGGGCTGCCCACGGTCCAGGGCGCGATGCTGGTTTTCGACGGCGAAACCGGCGGGCTGCAAGCCATCGTCGACAGCCCGCTGGTCACCGAGTTCAAGACCGCCGCCGATTCCGTGCTGGGCGCCAGCCTGCTTGCACGGCCCGATAGCCGGCACCTGCTGGTGGTCGGCGCGGGCACGGTCGCGGCCAGCCTGGTCAGGGCCTATACAGCCGTGCTGCCGGGGATCAGGCGGGTCTCGGTCTGGGCGCGCCGGCCGGAACAGGCGCAGGCGCTGGTCGCGGGACTTGGCGGCATCAACGCCGAACTGGCGGCGGTCGAGGACCTGCGCGCCGCGGTCGGGCAGGCCGATATCGTTTCTTCGGCCACCATGGCGCGCCAGCCGGTGATCCTGGGGGATTGGGTCCGGCCCGGCACCCATGTGGACCTGATCGGCGCCTTCAAGGCCGACATGCGCGAGGCCGACGATGCGCTGATGGCCAGGGCCGCGCTGTTCGTGGACAGCCGCGAAACCACGCTGGGCCATATCGGCGAGCTTGTGCTGCCCATCGCCTCGGGGGCGATCACGGCCAAAAGCGTGCTGGGCGATCTTTACGACCTGGTGCGCCCCGACGCCCGGCGGCGGCGGTCCGGGGACGAGATCACCGTGTTCAAGAACGGCGGCGGCGCGCATCTGGACCTGATGATCGCGTCCTACATCGCGCGCGTGATGGCAAAGCCGGCCTGACCCAAGGCCAGGCAGTCAATGGCTGGCCGATCGCCCCGTCCCCGGACGGGGTGGCTAGCCCAGCGTGAAATTCTGCTCGACCACGGCCTCCATCGAGACATGGCTGGAGGTGTTGCTGACATGGGGCAGGACCGAGATCTTCTCGGCCAGGATGCGCCGGAAATCGGCCATGTCGCGCGAGCGCACCTTCATCAGATAGTCGCAGCCGCCGGCGATCATGTAGCATTCCTCGACCTCAGGAATGGCGCGGACAGCGGCGTTGAACTGTTGCAGCGCCTGTTCGCGGGTGTCGCTCATGCTGACCTCGACATAGGTCACATGGGTCAGGCCCAGCTTCAGGGGCGACAGGATGGCGCGATAGCCGGTGATCAGGCCGATGTCTTCCAGATGCTTGATCCGCAGGGCCACGGGCGTCTTGGACAGGCCAACCCGCCGCGCCAGCTCGGCGATGGGGATGCGCGCGTTCTGGGTCAGTTCCGCCAAGATCTTGCGATCCTGCGCATCCAGGTTTGGGTCCATTCTAAAAAACGCCTCGAATTTGTTCTGTATGCCTATGGAGTGGACCATCTTCAGCCGCACCGCCTATCCGGCATCTGATAGCCTTGTCCCATCGAATAAGGAGATCGGCATGACCCATGTCAACCCCGCGCCGTTTTCGGACGTGTTTTCCACCCAGGCGAAATTCGCCGACGAGGCGGAGCTGCTGCAAGGGCTGGTGGTGCAGGCCGGGCTGGATGCCGGTGCCCGCGCCGCCATCACCGCCCGCGCGGCGGGCCTGGTGCGCCGCATCCGCGCCGAGGCAAGCCCCTCGATGATGGAACATTTCCTGGCCGAATACGGGCTGTCCACGCGCGAGGGCGTGGCGCTGATGTGCCTGGCCGAGGCGATGCTGCGCGTCCCCGACCGCCAGACCATCGACGCGCTGATCGAGGACAAGATCGCGCCCTCGGACTGGGGCAGGCATCTGGGCGCGGCGTCCTCGTCGCTGGTCAACGCCTCGACCTGGGCCTTGATGCTGACCGGCAAGGTGCTGGACGACGACCAGGCCGGAACGCTGCGCCGGCTGGTGCGTCGGCTGGGCGAGCCGGTGATCCGCACCGCCGTCACCCGCGCCATGAAGGAAATGGGCCGGCAATTCGTGCTGGGCCAGACCATCGAAGGCGCGCTGGACCGCGCCGCCAAACGCGAGGCGCAGGGCTTTACCTACAGCTACGACATGCTGGGCGAGGCGGCGATGACCGGGGCGGACGCCGCCCGCTACGAGCACGCCTATGCCGATGCCATCGCCGCGATCGCCAAGGCTTGCACCAAGGGCTCGGTCGAGGACAATCCCGGCATCTCGATCAAGCTCTCGGCGCTGCATCCGCGTTACGAGGTGGCGCAGCAGGACCGGGTCATGGCCGAACTGGTGCCGGTGGTGCTGCGGCTGGCGCAAGCCGCCAAGGCCGCCGGCATGGGCATGAACATCGACGCCGAGGAACAGGACCGGCTGGTCCTGTCGATGGGTGTGATCGAGGCGGTGCTGGCCGATCCCTCGCTGGCCGGCTGGGACGGGTTCGGCGTCGTGGTGCAGGCTTACGGCAAGCGCGCCGGGCAGGTGATCGACTGGCTTTACCAGACCGCGGCCCGGCTTGATCGCCGGATCATGGTGCGGCTGGTCAAGGGCGCCTATTGGGACAGCGAGATCAAGCATGCCCAGGTCGAGGGCCTGCCGGGCTTTGCGCTGTTCACCAGCAAGGTCGCGACCGACGTCAGCTATATCGCCCATGCCCGCAAGCTGATCGGCCACAGCGACCGCATCTATCCGCAATTCGCCACCCACAACGCCCATACGGTTGCGGCGATCCTGGAAATGGCGGGCGACACCCGCTTCGAATTCCAGCGGCTGCACGGCATGGGCGAGCGGCTGCACGACATCGTGCTGCGCGAGACGAAAGGCCGCTGCCGCATCTATGCGCCCGTGGGCGCGCATCGCGACCTGCTGGCCTATCTGGTGCGCCGGCTGCTGGAGAACGGTGCCAACAGCAGCTTCGTGCATCAGATCGTGGACGAATCCGTCCCGCCCGAGGAAATCGCCCGCGACCCCTTCGTGGCGCTGGCGGACGCGCGTGCGCCGCGCGCGCTGGTGGCGCCGGACGCGCTGTTCGGCGCCTCGCGTCGGAACTCGACCGGGTTTGATCTGACGGACGAGAAGACTTTGGCGCGCATCTATGCCGCCCGCGACGTGGCGATCCCTGATGCGATGCCGCTGACCGTCTCGGAACCCACTGGCAAGATGCAGGATGTGGTCAACCCGACGACGGGCGAAAAGATCGCCCAGGTGATGATGGTCGATGCCCAGACCGCCGTCCGCGCCATCGACGATGCGCGCATCTGGGACGCGCCGGCGGCCGAGCGTGCCGCGGTGCTGCACCGCGCCGCCGATCTTTACGAAGAGCATTTCGGCCCGATCTTCGGCATCCTGGCGCGCGAGGCAGGCAAGGCGCTGCCCGACGCGGTGGCGGAACTGCGCGAGGCGGTGGACTTCCTGCGCTATTACGCCGCCGAGGGCGAGGCCGATGCCGGCACATCGCGCGGCATCATCGGCGCGATCAGCCCGTGGAACTTTCCGCTGGCGATCTTTACCGGCCAGATCGCGGCAGCGCTGATGGCCGGCAATGCGGTGATCGCCAAGCCGGCCGAGCCGACGCCGGTCATCGCCGCCTATGCCGTGGGCCTGATGCATCAGGCGGGGGTGCCGAAAGCCGCGCTGCAATTGCTGCCCGGCCGCGGCAGCGTGATCGGCACGGCGCTGACTTCGGACGCGCGGGTCGCCGGGCTGGTCTTTACCGGCTCGACCGGGACCGCGCAGACCATCGCCCGCAACATGGCCGCGAACCTGGCGCCCGGCACGCCGCTGATCGCGGAAACCGGCGGGCTGAACGCGATGATCGTCGATTCGACCGCGCTGCCGGAACAGGCGGTGCGCGATATCGTCAACTCGGCCTTCCGCTCGGCGGGCCAGCGCTGTTCGGCGCTGCGCTGCCTTTATGTGCAAGAAGATATCGCCCCGCATCTGATCCAGATGATCCAGGGCGCCATGGACGAATTGCGCCTGGGCGACCCGTGGAGCCTTGCCACCGATGTCGGCCCGGTGATCGACCCCGGCGCGCAAAAGGAAATCGCCGATTACATCGCCGGACATGCAAATCGCGTGCTGCACAGGCTGGCCACCCCCGCGGGCGGCTATTTCATCCCGCCCACCATGCTGAAGGTCTCGGGCATCAATGACCTCGAACGCGAGATCTTCGGCCCGGTCCTGCATGTCGCGACCTTCAGGGGCGACCAGCTTGGCCAGGTGATCGCCGACATCAACGCCCGCGGCTTCGGCCTGACCTTCGGGCTGCACACCCGCATCGATGCGCGCGTGCAAGAGGTCTCGGACGCCATCCATGTCGGCAATATCTACGTCAACCGCAACCAGATCGGCGCGGTGGTGGGCAGCCAACCCTTTGGCGGCGAGGGGCTGTCGGGCACCGGGCCCAAGGCCGGCGGGCCGCGCTACGTGCCGCGCTTCCTGACGCCCGCCGCGCCTGCGGCCACGGCCGGCGATTGGCAGGGGCAGGCAGACGAGGCCAGGGTGCGCGGGGCGCTGGCCAATGCGCCCTCGCGCAAGATCGACGAGCGGCTGATGCCCGGCCCCACGGGCGAATTGAACCGGCTGACCGCGCATAGCCGCGCCCCGGCCCTGTGCCTGGGTCCGGGTCCCAAGGCCCAGGCGGCGCAGGTGGCGGCGGTCGAGGCGTTGGGCGGCCATGCCGTCGGCGCCGACGGCGACCTGCCGCCCCAGGTGCTGGCCCAGTTGCCGCATCTGTCGGCGGTGCTGTGGTGGGGCGATCAGGCGCAAGGCCGCGCCTATGCCCAGGCCCTGGCCGAACGCGATGGCGAGATCGTGCCGCTGCTGACAGCCATGCCCGACCTGGCCCATGTCGCGCATGAGCGCCACCTGTGCGTGGACACCACCGCGGCAGGGGGCAACGCGGCGCTGCTGGCTTCGTCCGGCTGACATTTGCCAAGGGGCCGGTATCGGCCAGGGTGTAGGCCGGCCATGATCCTTGGCCGGCCTCTTTTCACCGATCTGCCCGGTCAGGCGGCAACATCCCTTGGGGATTGCTCAAGAGAAACCACTTCAGGAAAACGATGCAACCGCCGGACCGAACGGGCTTTCCTCGGGGACGACGCCAAGGCCGGGACCTTCCGGCAGGGCGATATGGCCGCCGGCGATGCGGATGCCGTTCTTCGCGTCATAGGGCTGCGCGATATAGGGCTGGGCCACCCAGACCCCCTCGTTCAGCCGCGGCTGGACGGTGGCGCCGATATGGGTGCAGGCGGCGGCGATGATGTCGCCGCCCCAGGCGTCGTCGCAGGTATGGGGCAGGGCGCGCGCCTCGCAGATGTCGCGAAACGCCGCCATGGGCTGCAAGCCGCCGATGCGCGTCACCTTCATGCCGAACCCGTCGCAAAGCCCCTGGCCGGCGGCGCGGATCACGGTGGACAGATCCTCGCCGCTTTCGTCCAGATAGATACCGTGCTGCACGCGGCTTCGGATCGCGACGATTTCCTCCAACGTGTTGCAGGGCTGTTCCAGCACGAAGGGGACCTGGGGGCATTCGCGGCTAAGCCGCAGCACGTCGCGCGCGGGCAGGCTGCGGTTGCCGTCCACGGCCAGCCGCGTGCCGGTGCCGCGGATGCGTTCCCAGACCTTGCGCACGGTCTCGATGTCGATCTCGACCGGGCGCGCGCCGATCTTGATCTGCAGGCGCGGGAAGCCCTCGGCGACCTTCTCGGCGGCGATGCGGGCGATCTCGTCGGGCTCGCCGATGCCGGTCGCGTAATAAGAGGGCACGCGCTCGGCCGCGACGCCGCCCAGCAGGTCCGCCACGCGGACGCCGTAATGCTTGCCCATCAGGTCATGGGCGGCGATGTCGATGGCCGCCTTGGCGTAGCTGTGCCCGCAAAGCAGCCCGTCCATCCGGCGCCGCAGGACCAGCGGTTGCAGCGGGCTGGCGCCGATCAGGCCCGGCGCCATCTCGGCCAGCGCGGCGCGGGCGCCGGCGGCGTGGCTGGGCGCATAGGTCGGGCCGACCGGGCAGGTCTCGCCCCAGCCCACCAGCCCGTTGTCGGCGACGATCTTGACCAGCGTGCTTTGCAGCGACCAGACGGTCGAACTGGCGATGGTATAGGGGCCGTCCTTGACCGGCAACTCATGGGCATGGATGTGGATTTCGGAAATCTTCATGGCCTGTCCCTGTCTTGTGATCGGCAAATGGCTTCACAGGTCGATGGTAACGTCGCCGATGGGCCGCGAGCAGCAGGCCAGGATATAGCCCGCCTCGACATCCTCGTCGGTGATGCCGCCATTATGGACCATGTGCACCTGGCCCGAGAGCTTGAGCACCTGGCAAGTGCCGCAGATGCCCATGCCGCAGCCCGAGGGGATGGGGATGCCGGCGGCCCGCGCCGTGGCCAGGATGGTCTCGGTCTCGGCCGCCCGCGCGGCCCTGCCGGATGCGGCAAAGCGAACCTCGGCCAGCGCGCCTTCCTGCGGCACCACGTCCTCGGGGACCGTCTCGGCCTCGGCTGGCGGGCCGCCGAAGCTTTCCTGGTGATAGCGGGCCATGTCGTAGCCCAGCCCGTGCAGGATGTCGCGCACCGCCTGCATGAAGGGCTCGGGGCCGCAGCAATAGACGTCGCGCTCCAGGTAGTCGGGCGCGATCAGGCCCAGCATCAGCTGGTTGAAGATGCCGCGAAAGCCGGTCCAGGGGCGGTAGGGGTCGGGTTCCTCGACGATCCATTTCAGATGGATGCCGGGGGTGCGGGTGGCCATGTATTCCAGCCCCTCGCGAAAGATGATCTCGGACGGGCGCCGCGCGCAGTTGACGAAGACGATGTCGGGGTCGCGCCCGGAATCGTACAGAAAGGTCGTCATCGACATCATCGGCGTGATGCCCGACCCGGCCGAGATGAACAGGTATTTCTCGGCCGGATCCTGCATCATCGAGAACTTGCCGGCCGGGCCGCGCGCCTTGATCCGCATCCCCGGCCGCAGGTGGTCGAACATCCAGCGGGTGCCGACCGAGTCCTTTTGCGCCTTGACCGTCACCGTCAGCGAGGTCGGCCGCGAGGGCGAGGACGAGATGGTATAGGTGCGGTGCAGCACCCCGCCCGGCAAGGGCAGCTCCAGCGTCAGGAACTGCCCCGGCTCATGGCTGAACAGCGCGCCGGACGGGCTGCGAAAGCAGAAGGTCATGACATTGGGCGCCTCTTGCAGATAAGAGGCGCATTCCAGTTCCTCGGCATCGGTCCAGAAGGCCAGGGCCGGCTTGGGCAGCGCGGCCATCGTCACTCGGCCGCCAGGCGGCTGGGGGCAAGGCTGCGCTCCATCCATTCGGCATACCAGTCGATGAACTGGATGACGCCGCTTTCCCAGTCCGGCGAATAGGGGCCGGGGATATAGGCGGGGGACAGGATGCCTTCCTGGTTGGTCTCGACGATCTCGCGGTCCTCGTCATTGGTGGCAAGCCACACCTCGGTCAGGCGTTGCAGGTCGTAATCCACCCCCTCGACCGCGTCCTTGTGGACCAGCCAGGTTGTCGTCAACTCGGTCTCGGTCGGGCTGATCGGGGTGATGCGGAAGGTCAGCGAATGGTCGGGCAGGAAATGGTTCCAGGTCGAGGGATAGTGGAAGACCAGCAGCGAGCCTGCGTCCGATTTGGCGACGCAGCCCAACGGTTTCGCGACCGCCGGCTTGCCGTCCATCGTGAAGCTGATGGCGGTTTCCTGAAGCGGCATCCGCGCCAGCCGGTATTGGCCGTCCTCGCTCAGCAGGAACTGCGCCGGCGCCCCCGCCGCGTCGCAGGCGTCGAAATGCGCCTGCAACCGCGCCGAGATCGAGCCGTCGGGCGACACCCCCGCCACTTCCGGGTCCAGCGGGAAGGACCGGCACAGCGCCGGGTGGTTGGCGCTGCAATGATAGCATTCGCGGTTGTTTTCCCAGACCAGCTTCCAGTTGGCCTTCTCGATCGTGGTGGACGTATGGGCGACCTTGGCCTGGGACAGGTCGTGGACGGCCAGATAGGGCCGGGCCTGGCGGGCGAAGGCTTCGAAATCCGGCGGGTTGTCGGACAGGCAGATATAGACCAGCCCGTTCAGGTCGCGCAGCGCCACGCCGCGCAGCCCGTGCTGCGTCGGGTCGAAGTCCGGGCCCATGCTGTTGGCCCAGATCAGCTTACCGTCCAGGTCGTAGGTCCATTGGTGATAGGGGCAGACCAGCTTGGCCACCTGGCCTTCGCGCTGCTTGCAGACGATCGAGCCGCGATGCCGGCAGGAATTGTGAAAGGCGCGGATCTCGCCGTCGCGGCCCTTGACGATGACGATGTTATAGGCGCCGACCCGCAGCGTCGCGTAGCTGCCGGCCTTGACCAGTTGGCAGGCCGGGATGGCGAAGAGCCATTCCCTGTAGAAGATGTGTTCCAGGTCCTGCTGGAAGATTTCGGGCGAGGTGTAGAAGGGCTGCTCCAGCGCGTGTCCGGGAATCCGGCGGGCAAGCAGGTCGGGCAGATTCGTGTTGGTGGCGGACATGTCGGCTTCCATGGGATAAGGGTGAATCCTGACTGCGACAATCAGGCGCATGCAGCAGCTTGACAACGGCATAAAAATTCACCTTAGATTATCTGAGGTAATCTGAAACGCGGCGGAGCGAATTGGTTGCGCAGACCCTACGACCTTGCCTCGATCACCGCCCTGATGTGTTTCGAAGCCGCGGCCCGCAAGCTGAGCTTCAAGGCAGCCGCAAAGGAGGCTAACGTCACCCCCGCCGCGATCAGCCACCAGATCAAGGCGCTGGAACAGGACCTGGGCTGCGCGCTGTTCATCCGCCGCCATCGCGGGGTGGAACTGACCGAAAAGGGCGCCTTCCTGCTGGTCGCCCTGCAACGCGGCTTCGAGACCATCTCGGATTGCGTCACGCAATTGCGCGAAAGCCCCGAGGCGGTCGATGTCACCATCCGCGCCTCGACCGCGGTCAGTGCGCTGTGGCTGACCCCCAAGATCGGCGCGTTCTGGAAGGACCATCCGGGCGTCACTGTCTCGCAGATCATCAGCGATGTGCCGGGCCCGGCCGGCCGCCACGACCTGAGCATCCGCTATGCCATCCCCCAGGACGATGGCGAGGAATGGCGCCCGCTGTTCCACGACCGGATCCTGGCCCTGGGAACCGAGCGCTTTCGCCAGGACCACGGCATTCGCAGCGCCGCCGACCTGATGTCTGCCCCCTTGATCCATATGCGCAGCGAGGACAACGACTGGACCGGCTGGACGGAATGGTTCGCCGCATCGGGCCTTGCGGCGCCAAGGGGGCGCAGCCTGCATGTGAACAACTATATGATCGCCCTGCAAGCGGCCGAGGACGATGTCGGCGCCGTGCTGGGCTGGGACGGGCTGCTTGGAAACCTGCTGGACCAGGGCCGGCTGGTCCGGCTGGTGCCGGAAAGCATCCCTTCTCCGGCCGGCTTCCACCTGACGATCCATCCCCGCGCCTCGGCCAAAGCCCGGCTGTTCGCGGATTGGCTGGCGGTGGGCTAGGCGTCAGGGTTGACGTAGACCCGCGCGGTGTCTTCCTCGAAATGGCGCAACTCGTCCTGCCGGCGCGCCTCGGACCAGCCCAGGCTGGCGGCGGCGATGCGCGACAATTCTTCGGCACGGCCGCGGCCCAGGTCGGGCTCCAGCCCGTCGGGCAGCCGCCGGCGGATCAGGTCGGCAAGCCGCACCACATGTTCGGCGGCCACCCTCTGGCCGGTGCCCAGGCCGTCGGGCGGCGCGATGATCCCCGCCGGCGCCGGGCCACGCCGTCCCAGGCGGCTTTCGACCGCCCGCGCCACCTTTCGCGCCGCGTGGCGGTGCAGCATGATGGTCGAGCCGGTGACGGCCAGCAGGCCGGGCATCGCGGGATCCTCGGCCACCTCGACCGGCAGGCTGGTCTGGCGGCCGTCGCGGGTCGAGGTCGGCCGCACCCCGCACCAGCAATGCAGCACATCGGCGCGGGTCAGGCGCAGGGCGGGGAACAGGTGGTTCGCCTCGGCCAGGATATAGTCGATCTCGGCCTCCTCGACGCGGATGTCGTCGGGATCGGCGCTGACCTCGGTCTCGGTCGGGCCGATGAAATGGAAATCGCGCCAGGGAAAGACGTAATAGGGCTCGCCCTTGCGGGAAAAGGCTTCCAGCCCCTGGCCGCGGAACGCCGGGGGCAGGCGGACCATGACGTTGACGCCCTTGATGCCGATCACCCGCCGCTTGCCCCAGCCGCCGCCCGGCACCCGGTCGATCCAGGGGCCTGCGGCGTTCACCACCATGCGGGCGCGGACCTGCGCCCGGCCCTGCATCTCGGGCGCGCGTTCGTCCAGCGTGACCAGCCAATCCTCGCCCTCGCGCGCGATGGCGGTCGCTTCGGCATAGGTACGGATGGTGGCGCCGCGCCGCTCGGCATCCAGCGCGGTATCGACGCAGATGCGCTCGGGCCAGGCATACATGTATTCCTGAAACACCCCGACGCCGCGCAGGGGTCCGCCCAATGCTGCCGCCATGGCGCTTTCGCCGGCGGCTTTCGCAGGCGAGAGCCGGCGATAGGCCAGCGGCACCCGCCAGCCGTCCAGCGCCTCGACCAGGCGAAAGCCCAGGTCCACCAGCCAGGGCGGATAGCGGTCGCCCTTGCGGAACGGGTAATGGAAGCGGTGCTTCGTCAGATGGCCCGGCATGTCGCGCACCAGTTCGGCCCGGCAGCGCATCACCTCGCGGGTGTAGAGCAGCCGCTGGAACATGTCGGCGGGCCGAAAGGGCATCTGCCACAAGGGATAGCGGGCGGCCAGATAGCCGAGCCCGGAATAGAGCATGCGGCTGGAACGCGACGAGGTGCCGGCGCCGATATCGCCGCGATCCACCAGCAGGGTGCGAAAGCCGCGCCCGGCAAGCTGGCGCGCGCTGGCGCAGCCGACCGCGCCGGCGCCGATGACGACGGCGTCATAATCGGTGCCATCAAGGGCAGAGAGGGGCGGGCGGGTCATGCCGCGCCCCCTGCGTCCCGCGCCATGCGCCGCGCCTTGTCGGCCGCCGCGGCAAGGGCCGCCTGGATCGCATGGTCGAAACCCGCCGCCTCGGCCGCCTCGATGCCGGCGGCGGTGGTGCCGCGATAGTCGCGATAGGCGGCAAGCAGGGCGGGGGCCTGGGTTATGCGGCCCGCCAGCAGCCGTGCGCCGCCGACCACCACCGCCTCGGCCGCGCGCCAGGCGATGGCGTCCGAGACGCCCTGCGCCCGCATGAACCCGGCCATTGCCACCGCCATCAGCGCCGGATAGGCGGCGCCCGAGCCGGGCAGGGCGGTCATCAGGTCGATTTCGGCCTCGCGCGCCAGCTCGTCGGTGGTGCCGATGGCCGCAAGCAGCCGCCGCACCGTTTCGCGGTCGGCGTCGCTTACGTCCGGCCCGGCCCAGAAGGGCGAATAAGAGGCGCCGATCTCGGCCGCGGCATTCGGCATCGCCCGCACGATCCGCCCGCCGCAGCGCGCCAATTCCTCTGCCCCGATCCCGGCCAGGAACGAGACGACCAGCCGCCCATCGGCCCGCAGCGCCAGCCCCGGCCAGTCCTCGGGCCGCACCGAGACCACGATCACGTCGCTTTGCGCCACCAGATCCGCCACGTCCCGCGCCCAGGCCAGATCGGCATGGCCGTGATAATCTGCCCGCGGCCCGCTGCGATTGAGCAGCACCAGATCGCGCGGCGCGACGATGCCGCCGGCCAGCAGCCCCTTGCCAAGCGCCGATCCAAGCCAGCCCGTTGCGCCGATGATCCCGACCTTCACGCGACCGTCCCCGCGCTTTCCGTATGGGCGTTGCCCGTATAGGCGTTGCCCGTATAGGCGTTGATTGCGGCCTGGAAGGGGATAACCCCGATGGCGCGGCCCTCGGCATCCTGGACCCGCAGCGCCTGGAGGCGGCTGGCGGCCATCTGTTGCAGCGCCTCGGCGATGCTGGCCCCGGCGGCGATCGCGGCTTCGGGCAGGGCGTCGAACCCGTGCTGGGCCTGCATGACCGCGCCGACCTTCAGCACCTTGCCGCGGTCGACATGCTGGACGAAGTTCGCCACATAGTCGTCGGCCGGGCGCAGCACGATGTCCTGCGCCGTGCCCTGCTGGATCACCGAGCCGTCGCGCAACAGCGCGATGCGGTCGCCGATGCGCAGCGCCTCGTCCAGGTCGTGGGTGATGAAGACGATGGTCTTGCGCACCTCTTGCTGCAAATCCAGCAGCACGGTCTGCATGTCATAGCGGATCAGCGGGTCCAGCGCCGAATAGGCCTCGTCCATAAGCAGGATCGGCGCGTCGTTGACCAGCGCCCGCGCCAGCCCGACCCGCTGCTGCATGCCGCCGGAAAGCTGGCTGGGATAGCTTTTCTCGAACCCGTTCAGCCCGACGCGCTCGATCCAGCGCATGGCGATGCGGTTGCGCTCGGCCTCGGCCATGCCCTGGACCTCCAGCCCATAGGCGGCGTTGTCCAGCACGGTGCGATGCGGCAGCAGGCCGAATTTCTGGAATACCATCGCGGTCTTGTGGCGGCGGAACTCGCGCAATTCCTCGGGGGCCATCTCGACGACGTTGCGATCCTCGATAAGGATCTCGCCGGCCGTGGGTTCGATCAGGCGGTTGATATGGCGGATCAAGGTCGATTTGCCCGAGCCCGACAGCCCCATGATGACCTGGATGCAGCCCGGCGCGATGGAGATGTTGATGTCGCTGAGACCCAGCACATGGTGATGGCGGGCCTGGAGTTCGGCCTTGGTCATGCCGGCGCGGACGGCTTCGACATGCGCCTCGGGATTGGCGCCGAAGATCTTGTAAAGGTTGCGGATCTCGATGCCGATGGGATCAGTCATGGCGGGCCTCGTGATGTTTTTGCAGCCGCTTGCCCCAGGCCTGGCTGATGCGGTCGAACAGGATGGCGATGCCGACGATGGCGAAGCCGTTGAACAGGCCCATGGTGAAATACTGGTTGTTGATGGCGCGCAGCACCGGCTGGCCCAGCCCCTGCACCCCGATCATCGAGGCGATCACCACCATGGCCAGCGCCATCATGATGGTCTGGTTGATGCCGGCCATGATGGTGGGCAATGCCAGCGGCAGTTGCGCCTTGGTCAGTTTCTGCCAGGCTGATGAACCGAAGGCGTCGGTCGCCTCCAGCACTTCGGGATCGACCTGGCGGATGCCCAGGTTTGTCAGCCGGATCATCGGCGGAATGGCATAGATCACCACCGCGATCAGCCCCGGCACCCGGCCGATGCCCAAAAGCATGACCACCGGGATCAGGTAGACAAAGCTGGGCATGGTCTGCATGATGTCCAGGATCGGGCTGATGATCCGCTGCACCCGCTGCGAGCGCGCCATCAGGATGCCGAGCGGCAGCCCGACGGCGATGGACAAGAGCGTCGCGGCCAGCACCATCGAGATGGTCTTCATGGTATCGTCCCACATGCCGAACAGCCCGATCAGCACCAGCGTCACCACCGAGCCGATGACCACGCGCAGGTTGCGGCTGGCGCCCCAGGCCAGCCCCGCGACCACCAGCAGGATGATCGGCCAGGGCGTGCCCAAAAGCAGCCGCTCGAACCAGATCAGCAGGGTTTGAAGCGGGCTGAACAGGCCCTCGATCAGGTCGCCGTAGCTGCGGGTAAAGCTGCGGAAGGCATCGTCGATGATCCGCTGCAAGTCACGCAGCCATGCGTTCTTTAATTGGGGGAATGAGGTCAGCCATGTCATGAGGAAGTCGTCCGCCTGTTGCTGGGAAGGGAGGCGCGGCTTGGACACCGCGCACTTTCTTTTGCCTAGAGCGCGGCCTTGATCTTTTCGGCCGCATCGGGGCTTACCCATTGCGTCCAGGTTTCTTGGTTATTGCGCAGAAATTCCTGGGCCCCCGCCTCGCCGGTGGCCTGGTTGTCGGTCATCCAGGCCATCAGCGCGTTCACCGTCTCGTTGCTCCAACTGCGTTTCGACAGGTATTCCATGACCGCTGGGTCGGTGGTTTCCGAAAACTCCTTGGCCGCCAGCGTCAGGACCTCGTCCACCGGCCAGGCGTTGGGTTTCGGGTCGGGACAATCAGCGACCGAGGTGCAGCGCTTCCATTCCTCCATGTCCAGGGGAACGCCGAAGTCGATCTGCACCATCTCGTATTTGCCCAGCAGGGCCGTGGGCGCCCAGTAATAGCCGACCCAGCCCTGCTTGCGCTCGTAAGCCCGCGCGATTGCGCCGTCATGGCCCGCCGCCGAGCCGGGATCGACAAGCACGAACCCCTTGTCCTCGGCGCCGAAGCCCTTGGCAAGCTGTGTCGTGACGATATTGCCGCCCCAGCCCGCAGGCCCGGTATAGATGGCGCCCTTGCCCGGCTCTTCCGGTGCGGGGAAGAGTTCGGGATGGGCAAGGACATCTGCGGCGGTTCTGATTTCGGGATGTTCATCCTGGATATATTTGGGGATGAACCAGCCCTGGACGCCGCCATCCGACAGCGCCTTGCCGACCGCGACGATCTTGCCCTCGGCAAGGCCGGTTTCGAACAGTTCCGGCATCAGTCCGACCCAGCCCTCGGGCACCACTTCGGGCTTGCCCTTTTCGACCAGCGAGGTGATGGCCGGGACGGTATCGGCGATGACGATTTCGGCGTCGCAGCCATAGCCTTCGTTCAGGATGAACTGGTCCAGGCTGGCCAGCACCTCGGCGCTTTGCCAGTTCATGCTGGCGATCGTCAGGCTGCCGCATTCCGCCCAGGCGGTTCCGGCCAGTGCCAGAAAGGGCAGGGTGGCGGCGCCGAGAATAAGGGGTCGTGTCATGGTCTTGCTCCCTGTCGCGACATGCGTTCTCGCTGCCCGGATCGTCGCACTGTCCGGGGGCTGGAAGGAGCGGTTGCGCCCCTTGTCGTCATGGACCGCTCTTACGACGGCGGGTTGGCCGAGCTTCTTACGCGGGCGTCGAAGCGCGCGATCTCGCGCGGCTCGGGGGCCTGCCCGGTATAGATTTCGACATAGGTGGGGATGCGCGCCAGCCGGGTTTCCACCTCTTCCTGCGCGCGCATCGAGATATAGCCGATCTGGGTCAGATAGATGGTGCGCGCCCGGACATCGGCGCCCTGTTCCTGGTGGCCCCAGCGCATCAGCATCTGGCGCAGCGCCGCCAGCCGGGTTTCGTCGGCGGCGACCACGCGCGCGCCGACCTTGTCGTCCTGCAAGGCCCAACTGCGCACCGCGAATTCCAGCTTGCTGTCGAAGATGCCGCAAAGGAAACAGGCCAGCACGTTCAGCATCGCCTCGGCCGGGCTTTCGGCATATTCTTGGGTGGCGCGGACCAGCGGCGCGGTCGTCCTTTCCTCCCAGCCGTCGATCAGGGCGGTCAGCAGCGCCTCTCGATCCTCGAAAAACCAATAGAAACTGGTGCGGGACAGGTTCAGATTCTTGGCCAGGGGCTGGATCTTGACCGCGTCGATGCCCCCGTCGATCAGCGCCTGATAACCGGTTTCAAGCCAGCCCTCACGGGACCCGCGCCATCCAGTTTCAGCCGTTGCTGCACGATTTTTCATGCCCTTGGACTAGCCCCGTATTTGATTCGGTTCAAGGAAAAATGTCCTTTCATGACCATCTCATGTTCATGGTTGATTTTTTAATTGACACAGGTGAACATTGCTCTGATTTTGAGCGGCGACTCCCCATCTTTCACAGGCAGGCCATGTCGAACGATCCCCTTTTGCAGCCTTATCAGCTGAAGCATCTGACGCTTCGCAACCGGATCATGATCACCAGCCATGAACCGGCCTATCCCGAAGACGGCATGCCCAAGGACCGCTATCGCGCCTATCACGTCGAGCGCGCAAAGGCCGGGGTGGCGCTGACCATGACGGCGGGGTCGGCTTCGGTGTCGCGCGACAGCCCGCCGGTGTTCAACAACATCCTCGCCTGGAAGGACGAGGTGGTCGGCTGGATGAGGCAGCTCACCGACGAATGCCACGACCACGGCTGCGCGGTGATGATCCAGCTTACCCATCTGGGCCGGCGCACCCGCTGGGACAAGGCCGACTGGCTGCCGGTCGTATCCCCCAGCCACGAGCGCGAGGCGGCGCATCGGTCATTCCCCAAGAAGATGGAGGATTGGGACATCGACCGCATCATCGGCGATTATGTCGATGCGGCGGAACGCATGAAGGCGGCGGGGCTGGACGGGCTGGAATTGCAGGCCTATGGCCACCTGATGGACCAGTTCTGGTCGCCGCTGACCAACGACCTGGACGGGACCTATGGCGGCAGCCTGGACAACCGGCTGCGCTTTACCTTCGACGTGCTGCGCGGCATCCGCGACCGCTGCGGCGAGGATTTCATCCTGGGCGTGCGCTATACCGGCGACGAGGACCTGCCGGGCGGGATCACCGCCGAGGACGGGCTGGCGATCTCGCAAAAGCTCAAGGACAGCGGGCTGGTGGATTTCCTGAACGTGGTCAAGGGGCATATCGACACCGATGCCGGGCTGACCGACGTGATCCCGGTGCAGGGCATGAGGAACGCCCCGCATCTGGACTTCGCCGGGCAGATCAGGAAGGCCACGGGTTTCCCGACCTTTCATGCGGCCAAGATCCCCGACGTGCCGACCGCCCGCCATGCCATTGCCGCAGGGCTGCTGGACATGGTCGGCATGACCCGCGCGCATATGGCCGACCCGCATCTGGTCCGCAAGGTGATCGAGGGGCGCGAGGACGACATCCGCCCCTGCGTCGGCGCGAACTACTGCCTGGACCGCATCTATCAGGGCGGGCTGGCCTTTTGCCTGCATAACGCCGCAACCGGGCGCGAAGAGACGATGCCGCACAGCATCCCGTCCGCCCCGGCTAAGAAGCGCGTCACCGTGGTCGGCGCCGGCCCCGCGGGGATGGAGGCGGCCCGCGTCGCCGCCGAACGCGGCCACGCGGTGACGGTCTTCGAGGCGGCCGACCAGCCCGGCGGCCAGATCCGCCTGACCGCCCTGGACGAGCGGCGCCGCGAGATGATCTCGATCATCGCCTGGCGCATGGCGCAATGCGAAAAGCACGGCGTGACCTTCAACTTCAACAGCTTCGCCGATGCGGACGACGTTCTGGCCACCGCACCGGACGAGGTGATCATCGCCACCGGCGGCCTGCCGCATGTCGAGGTTCTGGCGGAAGGCAACGATCTGGTCGTCTCGGCCTGGGATATCCTGTCGGGCGATGTGAAGCCCGGTCAGAACGTGCTGATCTTTGACGATGCGGGCGATCACGCCGCGTTGCAGGCCGCCGATCTGATCGCCGCGACCGGCGCCAGGGTGGAAATCGTGACGCCGGACCGCAGCTTCTCGCCCGAGGTGATGGCGATGAACCTGGTGCCCTATATGCGCAACCTGCAAAAGCGCGACACGACCTTCACCGTGACCTGGCGGCTGATGTCGGTCGCGCGCGAGGGCAACCGGCTGCGCGCGCGGCTGGGCAGCGATTACGGCGCCTTCGCCCGCGAGCGCATCGTGGATCAGGTGGTGGTCAACCATGGCACCCGCCCGCTGGACGAGCTGTATTTCGAGCTGAAGCCGCTGTCCTTCAACCTGGGCGAGGTCGATTACGAGGCGCTGACCACCAGCGGCTTGCAGGATGTCCGCAAGAACCCCGAGGGCCGCTTTCGGCTTTATCGCATCGGCGACGCGGTGGCGGCGCGCAACACCCATGCCGCGATCTACGACGCGCTGCGGCTGGTCAAGGATCTGTAAGGCAAAGCATCCCAGGAAACCTGTTCATTCCGGCCAAGACGAGAGGCAGCCGTGGTTCGCCGTTACTATGACCTTCCGTCCCTTAATGCGCTGGCCGTGTTCGAAGCTGCTGCAAGACATTCAAGCTTCAAGCTGGCCGCGCAGGAGATGAACGTGACGCCGGGCGCGGTCAGCCGTCAGATCAAGGCCGTTGAAACGGAACTGGGCGCGCCGCTTTTTCTAAGAAACGGCAAAGGCGTGGTGCTGACCGGGGCGGGAGAAGAGCTGTTCCACGTCCTGGCAAGCGGCTTTTCCCGCGCGTCCGAAGTCGTTCGCTCGATCAAGGAGGGCGAGGCCTCCAACCTCGTCGCAATTGCATGCAGCGATGTCTTTGCGACCATGTGGCTTATCCCTCGGATGCCGGATTTCTGGACCCGGCACCCGCGGGTCTTCGTCGATCACATCGTCTGGGAGAATGGGCGGAACTACCGCAGAAGCGATGTCGAATTGCGGGTGCGATACGGTCTTGGCTCCTGGGTCGATGAAACGGCGGAACTGCTTTTCGACGACTGTATCTATCCGGTGTGCAGCCCGGCCTTTGCGCGGCAGCACGAGGGGGCAAGGATTGCCGATCTGGTGGACTTGCCGCTGCTGAGCGTGGAATGGGTCGAGCCCGACTGGCTGGGCTGGGACGAGGTTCTTCTGCGCGGCGGAATCAAGGCCGGGGCGCTGCGGGGGCGGCGCTTTGGCAAGTTCAGCATCGCCCTCCAGGCTGCCATGGCGGACCAGGGGCTGGTGATCGGCTGGCACCGGCTGGTCGGACCACTGGTAGAGCAGGGGGCGCTGGTCCGGTTCACCGACCTGATCGTGCCGGCGCCCGGCGGCTATTACCTGACCTGGAACAGCACGCGCAAGCTGTCGGATACCGCAATGGTCATGCGCGACTGGATACGGGATCAGGCCCGCCAGGTGCGCGAGATGCCGGGTTTCGCAGCCAGCCTTCCGCCGGGTTGAGATGCCGTGCAATCCCGCGGCCGGGCCGGCATTGGCTTCGCCGAGTTGACTTCAGCTCAACTCGATTTGGAAATTTTCGTGCGTTGCTCCGAATCCGAACGCACTTCTTGATGGGCGGATGATCGTCTCGCGCGCGCCTGGGGCGGGGATCGGTCCGAACGAACCAAGGATAACTGCAATGCCGTCAGACGATGCAATTCCCACAGAAATGACCGCCGTCCTGCTGACCGGGCATGGCGGCTTTGAAAAGCTGGAGATCCGGGACGACGTTGCAGTGCCGGTTCCCGGACCGGACGAGGTGCTGATCAAGGTCGCCGCCGCCGGCATCAACAATACCGACATCAACACCCGGATCGGATGGTATTCGAAAGGGGTCACGGGCGCGACCTCGGATGGCGGCGCCGATGGCTATGAGACCACGAATGACGACGATGCCAGTTGGTCGGGGGTCGCGCTGAGCTTTCCGCGCATCCAGGGCGCCGATTGCTGCGGGCGGATCGTCGCGGTGGGCAAGGGCGTAAGCCCCGACCGCATCGGCGAGCGGGTGCTGGTCCGCAACATGCTGCGGTCCTATGTCGGCTACCGGCCCTGGGAATGCTGGACCTTTGGTTCCGAATGCGACGGGGCCTTCGCGCAATACGCCAAGGCCCCCGCGCCCGAGACCTACAAGGTCGATTGCGATTGGAGCGATGCCGAACTGGCCTCGATGCCCTGCGCCTGGTCGACGGCCGAGGGCATGATCCATCGCGCGCAGGTCGGCAAGGGCGAGCATGTGGTCATCACCGGCGCCTCGGGCGGGGTCGGTTCGGCGGCGATCCAACTGGCCAAGCGCCGGGGCGCGCGGGTGACAGCTATCGCGGGCGGGAACAAGGCCAAGCAGTTGCGGGCGCTTGGGGCGGATCAGGTGGTCCCGCGCGGCGACCCGTTATCCGATCACGTCGCGCCGCAATCCGTCGATGTCGTCCTGGACGTGGTGGCCGGTTCCGGCTTTCCCGAACTTCTTCAGGCGCTGAAGCGGGGCGGGCGCTATGCAGTGGCCGGCGCCATCGCCGGGCCGATCGTCGAGCTGGACGTGCGCACCCTGTATCTCAAGGATCTGACCTTCTTCGGCTGCACCTTCCAAGAGGACGAGGTGTTCGAAAACCTGGTGTCTTACATCGAGCGTGGCGAGATCCGGCCGAATGTCGCCGGAACCTGGCCCCTGGAGCAGATCGTCGAGGCCCAGAAGGAATTCCTGTCCAAGAACACCGGCGGCAAGCTGGTGCTGACCATCCCCCAGTAAGGCGAAACCCATGTCCGCACTTGCCATCGAAAAAATCGACGTGTTCCAGGTGGAACTGCCCTATTCCGGCGGGGTCTACACGCTGTCGGGCGGCCGGGAATATCGCAGCTTCGACGCGACGATCGTTCGCGTCACCACCGATAGCGGGCTGGAAGGATGGGGCGAAAGCACGCCTTTCGGCGCGACCTATATCGCCTCGCATGCCTTGGGGGTCCGGGCCGGCATCGCCGAGATCGCGCCACATCTGCTGGGGCTGGACCCGCGCCGGGTCGACCGGATCAACGACGCCATGGACCAGGCGCTGCTGGGGCACGATCATGCCAAGACGGCGCTGGACGTGGCCTGCTGGGACATCTTCGGGAAATCCGTCGGCATGCCGGTCTGCGACCTGCTGGGCGGCCGCACCGATGCGCGGATGCCGGTGATCTCCTCGATCTACATGGGCGAGCCTGAGGATATGCGCCGCCGCGTGGCCGAGCATCGGGGGCGGGGCTATATCGGCCATTCGGTCAAGATCAGCGGCGACCCGGCAGAGGATGCCGCCCGCATCGCCGCGTCGCTGGCCGACAAGCGGCCGGGCGAATTCTTCATCGTGGATGCGAATGGCGGCATGAGCGTCGAGACGGCCCTACGCATGCTGCGCCTGCTGCCGCACGGCCTGGATTTCGTGCTGGAGGCGCCCTGCGCGACCTGGCGCGAATGCCTGTCGCTGCGCCGCCGCAGCGATGTGCCGATCATCTTCGACGAGTTGGCGCAAAGCGATGCCTCGATCGTCCAGCTGATCGCCGACGATGCGGCGGAAGGCATCGGGCTGAAAATCTCGAAGAACGGCGGCCTGACCCGCGGGCGGCGGCACCGCGATATCTGCCTGGCCGCCGGCTATACGGTCAGCGTGCAGGAAACCACCGGCTCGGACATCGCTTTTGCGGCCATCGTCCATCTGGGCCAGACGGTGCCCTTGCGGCAGCTTCGCTGCCTGCTGGAATGCCGCGACATGGTCTCGTTGAAGACGGCCGATGGCGAGTTCCGTGTCGAGAACGGCCATGTCCGCGCCCCGGATGTGCCGGGCCTGGGCGTGACCCCGCGCCTGGAGGTTCTGGGCGATCCGGTGGCCTCTTATCAGCGGTGATGGCTTGCGGCCGGGCATATCGCGGGCGCGCGCCCGCGGAAAACCGACTTGACAGAATCGCCCTTAGTCGAAAATTTCGTAGAATGAATATCGTATACCAATATGCGACAAGGACTGCTCCGCGGGGCAGGTGAGATGCTCCTAAACCGGGTCAGGGAACAACGCGGCAGCCTGTCCCGATCAACGCCGCACACGGGGAGAAAGAACATGCACAAACTACTCGCTTCCACTGTCTTGGCCGCCGGCCTCTTTGGCGGCGCATGGTCGGCCAGTGCCCAGGATTGCGGCAACGTGACCTTGGCGCTTCATAACGTCCAAAGTGCCGAGCTGCTGACCTATGTCGACAAGTTCGTCCTTGAGAATGGCTTTGGCTGCCGTGTCGAGACCATTCCCGGCGACACGGTGCCCTCGACCACCTCGATGATCGAGAAGGGCTCGCCCGACGTTTCTTCCGAAACCTGGGTGGATCTGCTGCCCGAGATCGTGCCGCAGGGGCTGAATGACGGCAAGATCGTCTATGGCGCGCCGGCCCTTCCCGATGGCGGCATCCAGGGCTGGTGGATTCCGAAATACCTTGCCGACGCGCATCCCGACATCAAGACGGTCGAAGATGCCCTGGCGCATCCCGAACTTTTCCCTGACCCCGAAAACCCCGACCGGGGCGTGATCTTCAATGGCGCCGAAGGCTGGGGCGCCACGGTCGTCACCGCGCAACTGTTCAAGGCCTATGAGGCCGAAAAAAAGGGCTTCAACCTGATACGGCCCGGATCGGCCGCGGGCCTTGATGGTGCCATCGCGCGGGCCTATGAGCGCCAGGAAGGCTTCGTTACCTATTACTGGGCCCCGACCGCGCTGCTGGGTCGTTATGAACTGGTGCTGCTGGAGCCCAATGCACAGCAGGACCCGGCCGAATGGGAAAGGTGCATCACCAACCTGGATTGCCCCGATCCCAAGGTGACGGCCTGGCCGGTCGATAAGGTCATGACGGTGGTGACCAAGAATTTTGCCGACCGCATCGACCCTGCGATCATGGAGTATTTCAACACCCGCGGCTGGAGCAATGACACCGTCGCCGGCCTGATGGCCTGGCAGGGCGAGAACCAGGCGATGGGAGAGGATGCCGCCCTTTATTTCCTGGAGGAAAACAAGGATATCTGGACAAAGTGGCTGCCCGCCGAAGTCGTGGAAAAGGTCGAGGCGGCGCTTTGATCCTGGCCGCTGCGTCATGACGGCCTGACAAGGCCCCGCAGCGATCATGGTGCTGAAAATCCCAGGCTTCGCCCGATTGCGTCGGGCGAGGCTTTCATCCCATGCCGACATAGCGGGGAAGCGAACATGGCGTTCAGGCGCATGATCCATGCCGTCGATACCCATGCCGGAACGCCGATGCGGGTGATTGCCAAGGGGCGTTCCGCATATTGCAGATCGCCCTACGGTGGAAAGCCAGTGATAATCCGTATTATGTAGCAAATGAACGCCGGAACACCTTCAGGCCGAGCCGATGTCGAGCAGCCGCCGCACGAGTTCGAAACTGTTGCGCACGCCCGTCTTGCGGATCATGTTGGCGCGGTGGACCTCGACCGTCCGCGGCGAGCAGCCCAGCGACTTGGCGATCTCCTTGCTGGTGAAGCCATTGACCAGATAGCCGGCGATGCGTTTTTCGGTCGCGGTCAGCAGGCTGCCCGCCCCGACCGCCGACTCTGCCGTATCCAGCGGCCGATAGGTCCAGATCGCCAGGCGATGCGGGTCGGCCTGGTCCATGGTCCGGCCCCGGCCCTCCATCCAGACGATCCGGCCATCCTTATGACGCATGAAGCGTTCGTCACGGTAGAACGGGCGCTCGCGCAGCGCCTTGCAGGCGCGTTCGCCCACCAGTTCGAAATCGGTCTCGCCGGGGTAAAGGCAACGCATGGACCGGCCCTCCAATGCCTGCGGGGACCAGCCGAATACCGTCTCGACCATCAGGCTGGCGCGGACGATCAACCGCTCGGCCAGGACAAGCGTCGCATCGGGCGCATTGCGAAAACCCAGGCTGTCATAATCACCGGCTGCGGCGGGGCGTTGCATGTAAACACCTATCCATCTACGTATTCCTACGGATAGAGCATTTGCGCCGCATGCGACAGGGTGGACTGCGGCGGAACGCAGACGGGCTGCCGGGGGGTCATCAAATCGAGGGATGCGCATGACAGGATCGAACAAGATATATCCCAGCGCGGATGCCGCGCTTGACGGGCTGCTGACGGATGGGATGCTGATCGCGGCCGGCGGTTTCGGGCTGTGCGGCATTCCCGAATTGCTGATCGAGGCGATCTTGCGCGCGGGCACCAAGGACCTGACCGTCGCCAGCAACAATTGCGGCGTCGACGGCTTTGGCCTGGGCAAGCTGCTGGATTCGCGGCAGATCCGCAAGATGATCTCTTCCTACGTGGGCGAGAACGCCGAGTTCATGCGGCAATACCTGTCGGGAGAGCTGGAGCTGGAGTTCAACCCGCAGGGCACCCTGGCCGAACGCATGCGGGCGGGCGGCGCCGGCATCCCCGGCTTTTATACCCGCACCGGCGTCGGCACCGTGATCGCCGAGGGCAAGGACCACAAGGATTTCGACGGCCAGACCTATATCCTGGAACGCGGCATCGTCGCGGACCTGTCGATCGTCAAGGGCTGGAAGGCGGACGAGTCGGGCAATGTGGTGTTCCGCAAGACCGCGCGCAACTTCAACGTGCCGGCGGCGAAATGCGGCCGCGTCTGCATCTGCGAGGTCGAGGAGATCGTGCCCACCGGCAGCCTGGACGCCGACGCCATCCACCTGCCGGGCATCTATGTCCACCGCCTGGTCCAGGGCCAGCACGAGAAGCGTATCGAACAGCGCACGACGCGTTCGCGCGTCTCCGACACGACCAGCAAGAAGGAGACCGTCTGATGCCTTGGGACCGCAACCAGATGGCGGCGCGGGCCGCGCAGGAATTGCAGGACGGCTGGTATGTGAACCTGGGGATCGGCATCCCGACGCTGGTGGCGAACTACATCCCCGAAGGGGTGCATGTCACGCTGCAATCGGAAAACGGCATGCTGGGCATCGGCCCCTTTCCCTATGAGGGCGAAGAGGACCCCGACCTGATCAATGCCGGCAAGCAGACGGTGACGGAGCTGCCGCAGACCGCCTATTTCGACAGCGCCGAAAGCTTCGCCATGATCCGCGGCGGCAAGATCGCCATGGCGATCCTGGGCGCGATGGAGGTGGCCGAGAACGGCGACCTGGCGAACTGGATGATCCCCGGCAAGCTGGTCAAGGGCATGGGCGGGGCGATGGACCTGGTCGCGGGCGTGGGCCGGGTGGTGGTGGTGATGGACCACAGCTCGAAACACGGGGAATCGAAGGTGCTGAAATCCTGCACCCTGCCGCTGACCGGCAAGGGGGTGGTCAACCGGATCATCACCAACCTTGGCGTGCTGGACGTGGTCGAGGGCGGGCTGAAGATCGTCGAGCTGGCCGAGGGCGTCAGCGAGGACGAGTTGCGCGCCGCGACCGAGGCGACCATCGTCGGCTGAGCGTCAAGCTGGCAGAGGGGGCTGTCTGCCCCCTCTTGCGGCTGGCGCCGCAATTCACCCCCGAGGATATTTCGGCACGAAAGAAGCAGGCGGGGACGGCGCAACGGGCCGGATCATCGGCATGACCCTGGGCTTTCCCGGCCCGGAGGCCTGGTCGGCGCTTTGCCGCTGCCGCCGCCGGCGGGAGGCTGGAAAAGAGAAGCCGGACCCGAAGGCCCGGCAGTCCGGTACCACGACAAATCTGCAAAACTTGACTGACTGATCAATTAACACATGCGGCGATTCGCTGAAAACGATTTCAGCGCCGGGCTGGAATTCCCCATAGCGGGGGCGCGGCACCTATCGGGGCGGGTGCGGGCTTGCCGGATCGAAACCCATCTGCCGGTCGATCCAGGCCATCAGCAGATCGCCGATCCGTGCCTGCTCGGCCGCGTCGAGCGCCCGCCCCCGCGGGATGCGGTGCCATTTTTCCAGGCAGCCGCGGCAGCAGCAGGCCGTGGCATGCTGGGCGATGAAGACCGGATGGCCGCGCATCGGCGTCTGGCGGCCGTCATTCGCCGGTGCGGCCGGCGCCCCGAAGTTCGACAAAATTGGTCTATGTTTGAGGGGTGTCGGTCCGTCTGATCGAGTCATCTCAATGGGTTAGTGATATCTAAGGGTCAAAGTTCTGTAGTCACACGTCGACAGCTGTTTTGGTTTGCCTGGATGGTTCAACTGCAATATTCTGTAGGTATGTTTGTTCGGATCAGCAAAAGCGGTGAACGGCGCTACCTGCAGCTCGTCGAGTCCTATCGGAACGAGGCGGGGCAACCGCGCCATCGGGTTGTTGCCAACCTTGGCCGCATCGACGGGATGCAGGATGGCCATCTCGACCCGTTGATCCGCGGCCTTTGCCGCGTGGCCGGGCGCGACGAACCAGAAGCACCAGAGATCTCTCACGCACCTGCCAAAGCATTTGGAGACGTTTTCGCGCTGCACGAACTATGGAGGGATCTCGGCTTTGACCGCGCCCTCGGCCGCGCTCTTCGATCCGGCAAGCGCAAGCTGGATGTCGAGGCGTTGGTGCGGGCGATGGTCTTCAACCGCCTGTGCGACCCTTCCAGCAAGCTGGGGTGCCTGCGCTGGCTCGACACCGTGGCCATGCCCGAGATGCCGGCCAAGGTCGAGCATCACCATCTCCTGCGCGCCATGGACGCCCTGATGGACAATGTTGATCGCGTAGAGGCTGAGCTGGCCCGTCAGATCCGGCCCTTGGTCGATCGCGATCTGACGGTTGTCTTCTACGACCTGACCACCGTGCGCATCCACGGTGAAGGAGAGGTCGAGGACGACATCCGCGCCTTTGGCATGAACAAGGAGACCGGTGGGATCGCCCGCCAGTTCGTGCTTGGCGTCGTGCAGACCGCCGAGGGGCTGCCGCTCATGCATACCGTGCATCCGGGCAACGTGGCCGAGACCAAGACGCTGCAAGCCATGCTGACCACCGTCCTGCAGCGCTTCCCGATCGAGCGCGTGATCCTGGTGGCCGACCGCGGGCTGCTTAGCCTCGACAATATTGGCGCCCTGACATCTCTGGCCGAACAGGGCGGGCGAACGTTGGAGTTCATCCTCGCCGTCCCCGCGCGCCGCTACAGCGACCTGGTCGAGACCTTCCGAGACATGGCCTTTGACGAGAACGGGCTGACCGAGGATCGTTTTGCTGGTCACCGCCTGATCGTTGCCCATGATCCCTTCCGCGCCGCCGAGCAGGCCGGCCGCCGCCGGGCACGCATCGCCGAGCTGGAGGCCATGGCCGAGAAGATGGTCGGCAAGCTTGATGCCCAGGATGCGGGAAAGACCGCAAAGGGGCGCCGTGCTTCCGACCGCGGGGCCTACAGCCGCTTCACCCGAGCCGTCGCAGAGGCAGAACTCACGCGCTTCCTCAAGGCCGATCTCGACGCAGATCGCTTCAGCTGGCACGTCGATGAAGACGCCATTGCTGAGGCGGAACTCTTCGACGGCAAGCTCGCGCTGATCACCAACGCCCCGGACCTGCCCCCTGCCGAGGCCGTCGCCCGCTACAAGGGCCTTGCCGACATCGAGCGGGGCTTCCGCGTGCTCAAATCTGACATCGAGATCGCGCCAGTCCACCATCGGCTGCCCGAGCGCATCCGCGCGCACGCGCTGATCTGCTTCCTGGCCCTCGTTCTCTACCGCGTCATGCGCATGCGCCTGAAAGCCAGGGGGCACAGCGCAAGCCCCAGAACCGCGCTCGACATGCTCGCGCGCATACAGCGCCACAGCACGAAAATCGGCGAACGCTCAATTGATGGCCTCTCAACGACAACCCCGGAACAATTGGAGCTGTTCAACACCCTGAACCTGCCAAAACCTGCCTAAGAGCCGTCCCGTAGTCACACAAAGGCGAAATCCGCCTCAGAGAAATCAATCGCT